>NZ_JCALCQ010000001.1:0-1579994 GCF_059812425.1 Mycobacterium sp. NGS56 | reverse complement strand
CGCCATCGAACCGAGCGCTAGGCTCCACACGAGATGACAGATCACCTCTGGCTGCACTTCGCCCGGCACGGCCCGAACATCACGCCGCCGATCATCACCCGCGGCGAGGGTGTCACCATCTTCGACGACCGCGGCAACAGCTACCTCGACGGCCTGTCCGGACTTTTCACCGTGCAGGTCGGGCACGGCCGCACCGAACTCGCCGATGTCGCCGCCCGGCAGGCAGGCACGCTGGCGTTCTTTCCGCTCTGGGGCTACGCGACTCCCCCCGCGATCGAGCTCGCCGAACGCCTCGCCGGCTACGCGCCCGGCGATCTGAACCGGGTCTTCTTCACCACCGGCGGCACCGAGGCCGTCGAAACCGCGTGGAAACTGGCTAAGCAATATTTCAAGCTCACCGGCAAACCCGGTAAGCACAAGGTGATTTCGCGCGCGATCGCCTACCACGGCACCACCCAGGGCGCCCTGGCGATCACCGGGCTGCCCCGTTTCAAGGCGCCGTTCGAGCCGGTGACGCCCGGCGGATTCCGAGTGCCCAACACCAACTTCTACCGTGCGCCCGAGCCCTTCGGCACCGACCCGAAGGCCTTCGGGCAGTGGGCCGCGGACCGGATCGCCGAGGCAATCGAGTTCGAGGGCCCCGACACCGTTGCCGCGGTGTTTCTGGAGCCGGTGCAGAACGCGGGTGGCAGCATCCCGCCTCCCCCAGGCTATTTCGAGCGGGTGCGCCAGATCTGCGACTCCTACGACGTGCTGCTGGTCTCCGACGAGGTGATCTGCGCGTTCGGCCGGATCGGGTCGATGTTCGCCTGCGACGACTTCGGCTACGTGCCCGACATGATCACCTGCGCCAAGGGTATGACGTCGGGTTACTCGCCGATCGGCGCCATGATCGCCAGCGAGAGATTGTTCGAACCGTTCAATGACGGCGCCACCACGTTCCCACACGGGTATACCTTTGGCGGCCACCCGGTTTCGGCGGCCGTCGGGCTGGCGAACCTCGACATCTTCGAGCGTGAGAGCCTCAACCACCACGTCCGAACCAACGCGCCCGCGTTGCGCGCCACCCTGGATAAGCTCTACGACCTGCCCATCGTCGGCGACGTGCGCGGCGAGGGTTTCTTTTACGGCATCGAACTCGTCAAGGACAAGGCGACCAAGCAGACGTTCACCGACGACGAACGCGGGCCGCTGCTCACCCGAGTCGGTGCGGCGTTGTTCGAGGCCGGGTTGTACTGCCGCACCGACGACCGGGGCGATTCGGTCATCCAGCTGGCGCCGCCGCTCATCAGCGGCCAGGCCGAATTCGATACCATCGAAGCCATCCTGCGCATCGTGCTCGCCGACGAGTCCAAGCGCATCTAAAGTCCTGGGCATGGCCCAAAAACCCCGTATAAACCCGGTGCGGTGGCAGCCACCGCCGGTCGAGGAATTGCCCGGCATGCCGGCGCCGCGCGTCACCGTCGTCCCGCTGCCCGGCAACGGTCCCGAGGACGTCGTCGTCGACGCGGCCGGCCAATTGTGGACCGGCCTCGAGGACGGGCGCATCGTGCGGATTGCGCCCGGGGACAAACCCGCCGTCGTCGCCGACACCGGCGGACGGCCACTCGGCCTGCACGTCGCCCGCGACGGACGGGTCCTGATCTGCGATAGCCATCGCGGGTTGCTCGCGCTGGACCCGGACCACGGCACGCTGGACGTGCTTGTCGAATCGGTCGCCGGCAGACGGCTCAAATTCTGCTCCAACGTCACCGAAACACCCGACGGGACAATCTATTTCACCGAGTCGACGAGCGACTTTCATTTCGAGCACTTCACCGCCCCCATCGTGGAGGCACGCGCAACCGGGGGCTTGTTCCGGCTCGGCACGGACGGCACCGTCAGCACGCTGGCCGACGGGCTGTACTTCGCCAATGGCCTGACGCCCACGGCCGACGGGTCGGCGCTGGTCTTCGCCGAAACCCAGGCGCGCCGGCTGTCCAAGTACTGGCTGAGCGGGCCGCAGGCCGGATCGGTGACGCCGTTGGCGGTGCACCTGCCCGGCATGCCCGACAACCTGTCCACCGGCGCCGATGGGCGCATCTGGACCGCGATGGTGAGCGAAGCGAATTCGTCGCTGGAATGGATGCTGCCGCGCGCCCCGATCATCCGCAAGCTGGTGTGGCGACTGCCCGCGCGGCTGCAACCGCAGATCAAGCCAGAGGTCTGGGCGGTCGCGTTCGATCCGGACACCGGTGCGGCCGTCGCCGGCCTGCGCACCCGGCATCCGGAGTTCGGCTCCGTCACCGGCCTGGTCGAGGCGGACGGCAAGCTGTGGATGAGCACGATCAGCTTCTCGGCGCTGGCCCACGTGGACCTGGCGGCCACCGCGCTGTAAGCCTCGCTAGCCGCCGGGCACCCGCCTGACCGCGTCGGCGGCCATCACCACCTCGCGGGCGTGCGTGGCGGTCGGGTTGTGCCCGAATCGCGACACGGCGTTGCACAACCATGCCAGCGCCGACCGCAGCTCCGGGTCGGTGGCGGCGTCGCGGTGCAGCGTCAGCTCCGCCAACACCTGGTCGAACCCGGAACGCCGTACCTGCGTTGCCTTCTCGACCTGCTTGAGCAGATCGGTCAGCGCGCGAACACCGGGCGCAGCGCCGCCACTATTCCGCCGCCAGGCGGACCAAAACCGATCGCGTGAAATGGCAAAACTCCTGGAAATCAGGTGCGGTCGGTGGCTTCGAAATGACCGCGCGCCCAGCCTATCGCCGCTTTGCCGACACCGCCCAGTAACTTCCGCCTCACCAGTCACAGCGCGGCTCCTCGGATTCGGGCCGCCGATCGCTTACTGTGCACAGACGATGACCCTGTTACGTTCCGCATCATGCCTGGCAGCGGCACTTTTCCTAACGGCCGCCCCGGTCACGTTGGCAGCACCGGCGAACATGCCGCTCGCAAAGGCCGAACCCGGCGCCGAACCCGGCGCCGCGCCGGCTAACTGCCCGTTCAAGGTGAACACCCCGCCCGCGGTGGACTCGTCGGAGGCTCCTACCGCCGGTGACCCGCCGATCCCGCTGGCGGTGCCCGCCAGGCCCGTCGGCGGTGACGCACTGGGCAGCTGCGGCATCGTCGTCGCACCGAACACGCCGCCGCTGCCCAACGACGTCTCTGCCGACGCCTGGCTGGTGGCGGACCTGGACAGCGGCGCGGTCATCGCGGCCAAGGACCCGCACGGACGGCACCGCCCGGCCAGCATCATCAAGGTGCTGGTCGCGATGGCCTCCCTCAACGCCCTCAACCTGAACAAGTCGGTCCCCGGAACCGCCGACGACGCCGCCGCCGAGGGCACCAAGGTCGGCGTCGAGGAGGGTGGCGTCTTCACCGTCAACCAACTGCTGCACGGGCTGCTGATGCACTCCGGCAACGACGCCGCCCACGCGCTGGCCATGCAGCTGGGCGGCATGCAGCAGGCGCTGGAGAAGATCAACCTGCTGGCCGCCAAGCTCGGGGGCCAGGACACCCGGGCCGCGACGCCGTCGGGGCTGGACGCGCCCGGCATGAGCACCTCCGCCTACGACATGGGGCTGTTCTACCGCTACGCCTGGCAGAACCCGACATTTGCCGACATCGTCGCGACGCGGACGTTCAACTTCCCCGGCCACGGCGACCACCCGGGCTATGAGCTGGAGAACGACAACCAGCTGCTCTACAAATATCCCGGTGCTTTGGGCGGCAAGACCGGCTACACCGACGACGCGGGCCAGACGTTCGTGGGCGCGGCCAATCACGACGGGCGACGCCTGATGGCGGTGCTGCTACACGGGACGCGGGTGCCGATCGCCCCATGGGAACAGGCTGCACACCTGCTGGACTACGGCTTCTCCACCCCGCAGGGCACACAGGTCGGCTCGCTGATCGCTCCCGACCCATCCCTGGCGCCGGCCAAGCACGACGCCGCGGACCCGCTCGCCAATAACGCCGCGGCCGGCGGGATCATCGCATCCGCGGACGCCATGCCGATCCGGGTGGGCGTGGCGGTGATCGGCACCATCGTGGTGTTCACGCTGATCATGATGGCCCGCTCGCTGAACCGCCGACCGCAACATCGCTGAGCGCCGTGGCAAGCGGATCGCTGCGCGGACTGCAGGTCGGGCTGACCGCGGCCAGCGTGGGCGTCATCTACGGCTACGACCTGTCCATCATCGCCGGGGCGCAGTTGTTCGTCACCGAGGACTTCGGGCTGTCCACCCGCCAGCAGGAACTGCTGACGACGATGGTGGTGATCGGTCAGATCGCCGGGGCGCTGGGTGCCGGCGTGCTGGCCAACGTGATCGGGCGAAAAAGGTCGGTGGTGCTGATACTGGTCGGTTACGCCGCTTTCGCTCTGCTGGCCGCGTTCTCGATCTGTATGCCGATGTTGCTGACGGCGCGGTTGCTGCTGGGGCTGACCATCGGCGTGACGGTGGTGGTCGTCCCGGTCTACGTGGCGGAATCGGCACCGACGGCGGTGCGCGGTTCGCTGCTGACGGCCTATCAGCTGGCGATCGTCAGTGGCCTGATCCTGGGCTATCTGACCGGCTACCTGCTGGCGGGCACCCACAGCTGGCGCTGGATGCTGGGGCTGGCCTGCCTGCCCGCAGTATTGTTGCTGCCGTTGGTGATTCGGATGCCCGACACCGCCCGATGGTACGTGCTGAAGGGCCGGACGGACGACGCCCGGCGGGCACTGTTGCGAGTCGAGCCCACCGCGCAGGTGGACGACGAGCTCGCCGAGATCGGCCGCGCGTTGAGCGAGGCCTCGCCCGGGGCCGGGGGCGGTTTCTCCGAAATGCTGCGGCCCCCATACCTGCGGGCCACCGCCTTCGTGGTCGTCCTCGGCTTCTTGATCCAGATCACCGGCATCAACGCGATCATCTATTACAGCCCCCGCATCTTTCAGGCCATGGGCTTCACCGGCAATTTCGCGCTGTTGGGGCTGCCGGCGCTGCTTCAGGTCGCCGGGTTGGCGGCCGTCGGCGCTGCGCTGCTGTTGGTCGATCGGGTGGGCCGGCGGCCAATCCTGTTGTGCGGCACCGCCATGATGATCGTCGCCGACGTCGTGCTGATGGCGGTGTTCGGGCGAGGTCTGGGCGGCACGATCGTGGGGTTCGCCGGGATCTTGCTGTTCATCTTCGGCTTCACCATGGGTTTCGGCTCCCTGGGCTGGGTGTACGCCAGCGAAAGTTTCCCGTCCCGGTTACGCTCGATCGGGTCGAGCACCATGTTGACCTCCAATCTGGTGGCTAACGCCATCATCGCCGCCGTCTTCCTGAGCCTGCTCCATTCACTGGGCGGCGCAGGTACTTTCGCGCTGTTCGCGGTGCTCGCGGCGGTCGCGTTCGTCTTCGTGTACCGGTACGCGCCGGAAACCAAAGGCCGCCAGCTCGAGGACATCCGCCACTTCTGGGAGAACGGCGGCAGATGGCCGTGATCGCGGCGGGCACCATGGTGCTCGACGGTCAGGTGTGCAGTCCAGGGTGGCTCCAGACCTCCGGCGGACGGATCGCGGCGTGCGCGTCGGGCCCGCCAACCCGCGCGGCCGACTTCGACTTCCCCGATTGCACCGTGGTACCGGGTTTCATCGACATGCATGTGCACGGTGGTGGGGGTGCGTCCTACACCGACGCCGACGGCATCGACGACGCCGCCGCGTTTCACCTGCGTCATGGCACCACCACCACGCTGGCCAGCCTGGTCACCGCCTCGCCGCCCGACCTGCTGGGCGGGGTGCGCGCGCTCGCCGAAGCCACCGGGCGGGGCGCCGTCGCGGGCGTCCACCTGGAGGGGCCGTGGCTGAGCCGGGCGCACTGCGGAGCACACGACGCCACCCAGATGCGTGATCCGGACGCGGCGGAGATCGACGCGGTGCTGGCCGCGGGCGACGGCACGATCCGGATGGTGACGCTGGCACCCGAGCTACCCGGCGCCGACGCCGCGATCCGGCGTTTCGTGGACGCGGGAGTCGTTGTCGCGGTGGGACATACCGATGCCAGCTACGAACAGACCACGGATGCCATCGCGCTGGGCGCCACGGTGGGCACGCACCTGTTCAACGCGATGCCGCCGCTGCACCATCGCGAGCCCGGCCCCGCGCTGGCCTTGCTGCGCGACCCGCGAGTGACCGTCGAGGTGATCGCCGACGGCGTGCACCTACACCCTGACGTGGTGGCGGCGGTGATCGAGTCAGCGGGTGCGGACCGCGTCGCCACGATCACCGACGCGATCGCCGCCGCCGGTCGCACCGACGGCGCGTTTCGGCTCGGCGCGGTGCCCATCGATGTCGTCGCCGGTGTCGCACGGGTGCACGGAACATCGACGATCGCGGGCAGCACCGCCACCATGGATCGGCTGTTCCGCACGGTGCATGCCGATGCCGGCCTGGCCACCGCGGTGCAGACGACCGCCGCGACGCCGGCGCGGGCACTCGGGCTGCAGCGGGTGGGCGTTCTGCGCACCGGCTACGACGCCGATCTTGTTGTGCTGGATCAACGTCTGGGCGTATCGGACGTCATGGTGCGCGGCGCCTGGCGCGGCCAACCGTTGGAGGCTTGTTAACATCTAGCCCGTCAGCACCGGACGAGGGGCCCCGTACCCGGCCAGCGACAAGACGGCGCCGTGGAGGTGAGTGATGGCCTGGCTCGTCTTGATTGCGTCGGGGATCTTAGAGGCCGTGTGGGCGAGCGCCCTGAACAAGTCCGGCGGCTTCTCCCGGCTCGGGCCGTCGCTGGTATTCCTTGTCGCCCTGGCTTTTTCGATGACCGGACTGGCGATCGCCATGCGCACCCTGCCGGTCGGAACCAGTTATGCGGTCTGGGTCGGCGTCGGGGCGGTGCTCACGGTCGGCTACGCGATGCTGATCGGCGACGAACCGGCGTCGTTGATCAAGCTGGTGTTGATCGGAGGGATCATCGCCTGCCTCGCAGGCCTGAAGCTGGTCGACTAGCGATCGCGGCGGGTCAAGCGGGCGATGCGGGAAACTGTCAGCGCACCAACGGCTCCCAGCGCCATGGCGGTCAGCGTCTGGCGGGTATTGAGGCCCTCGTCCATCTGCACGCGTGGCGCGATGATCGCCGGGGCCGGAGGCGCGACGGGTCGGCGGCGCGGATCCTTGGAGGCAGTCGCCGCCCACGCGGTGCAGAACAGGACGAGATACGCCGTGATGTAAGCGAACACCATCAGCCCCAGCACCGGGCCGAATGCCGCGCCCGCCGGGCTGCGCAGCACCGTCCGCAGATAGATGGAGGCGACCTGTTTGAAGACCTCGAACCCGATCGCCGCGATCAGCCCGGCCCGCATCGAATCGACGAGGCTGACCTTTTCGCGGGGCAGGCGGGCGATCATCCAGGTGAACAGCAGCCACGACACCAGCGTCGCGATCAGGATCGAGAATAGCGAGAAGAGCCAGTCGAACACGACAAACTGTGGTATCCCAAGCCATCTCAGCAGCGCAGCCATGGGTGCGGCATGGCCGACGGTCGTCAGCGCGACGGTGGCCACGATGATCGCGAACGTCCCCAGCATCGCCAGCAGATCGGAAAACTTGTTGTGCACGAAGCCCGGTGACTCGATCTGTTCGTCCCACCACATCTCCGTCAACGCCTGGCGCAGGTGCGATATCCAGCCCAGTCCAGCCCACACGGCGGTGGCCAAACCGATCACACCGACCGACGTGCGGGCGTCGATGGCCGAGTTCATCAACTCGTGCAGCTGATTGCCCAGCGTGCCGGTCACCTGGGAACGGATGTGGTCGTCGATGGTGCTCAGCAGCTGCGGACGGCGCGCCAACACGAACCCGAAGATCGCGAAACCGACCATGAGCAAAGGAAACAACGCGAAAATCGTGTAATAGGTGAGGCCGGCCGCGAAGAACCCACCGTTGCGCTCATCGAACCGTTGGTAGGCGCGAATCACGTGATCGATCCACTCGTGTCGGGCCCGCAACCGATCGAATACGCCCGCCTTGGCCGGCTCGCTCATCGTACGGCTCCAATTGGAAGCAAGTCATCCTCGTTGCGCAAGGAACCCTAGTCGATCGTAGACCCGCCGAACGGTTTTTCCGGCCACATCCTCAGCGCGCTGCGCGCCGGCCGCGAGCACCCCCTCCAATTCGGCTGGGTCGGCGAGCAATTCGTCGACGCGGGCCTTGATCGGACTGACGAACTCGACGACCGCCTCGGCGGTTTCCTTCTTCAGGTCGCCGTAACCCCGTCCGGCGTAACCCGCGACGAGTTTGTCGACGCCAACGCCCGTGACCGCCGACTGGATGCTCAGCAGATTGGACACACCCGGCTTGGCGTCGGTGTCGAAGCGGATCTCACGCTCGCTGTCGGTGACCGCGGAGCGAATCTTCTTCGCGGACGCTGCGGGATCGTCGAGCAGGTTGATCAGCCCCGCATCGCTGGCAGCGGACTTGCTCATCTTCGTCGTCGGGTCTTGCAGGTCATAGATTTTGGCGGTGACCTTGGGTATCAGCAGGTCGGGAACCACGAAGGTGTCGGGGAACCGGCTGTTGAACCGCTGCGCCACGTCGCGCGCCAGCTCGAGATGCTGACGCTGATCTTCCCCCACCGGCACCAGCTCGGCGTCGTAGGCCAGTACGTCGGCGGCCTGCAGAACGGGGTAGGTGAACAACCCCACGGTGGTGGAGTCGGTGCCTTGGCGCAGCGACTTGTCCTTGAACTGCGTCATCCGCGACGCCTGCCCGAAGCCGGTGAAGCAGCCGAGCACCCAGGCCAGCTGGGAGTGGGCGGGCACATGGCTCTGCACGAAGATGGTGCTGCGGGCGGGGTCGATACCCAGCGCCAGGTACTGGGCGGCTGTGACCAGGGTCCGGCGACGCAGCGCCTCGGGATCCTGAGGGACGGTGATGGCGTGCAGGTCGACCACGCAAAAGAAGGGCTCGTGATCGTCCTGCAGCGCGACCCACTGGGTGATGGCACCCAAAGCGTTTCCCAGGTGAAGCGAATCGGAGGTGGGCTGCACGCCGGAGAAAATCCGGCGGGATCCAGTAGCGGTGCTCATGATGCACCGATCTTTTCACGGGAAGCCGCTGGGCCTGCACAGACGGGTGCGCCCGGACACCGCTCGCTTGCGGTACCGGCGGTACCGCATTTAATGTCGGCGGTATGGGGAGTAGCAAGGGGAGCACCTTGGGCACGCGGCCCGCGATTCACCTCGGTTCGGGTGAGCCGGTCCTGTTGCTGCACCCGTTCCTGCTGTCCCAGGCGGTATGGGACGACGTCGCCCGGCTGTTGGCCGACACCGGGCGGTACGAGGTGTTCGCCCCGACGATGGCCGGCCACAACGGCGGGCCGCCGGCCGGTACCTGGTTCCTGTCGTCCGCGGTGCTGGCCGACCACGTGGAACGCCAAATGGACGAACTGGGCTGGAAGACCGCGCACATCGTCGGCAACTCGCTGGGCGGTTGGGTCGCGTTCGAATTGGAGCGGCGCGGTCGGGCCCGCAGCGTCATGGGCATCGCCCCGGCCGGCGGATGGACCCGGTGGAGCCCCGCCAAGTTCGAGGTAATCGCCAAGTTCATCCTCGGCATTCCGCTGCTGGTGTTGGCCGCGCTGTTCGGCCCGAAGGTGATGCGCCTTCCGTTCAGCCGCCGGCTGGCCACGTACGCGATCAGTGCCTCCCCGGACGGAGTCAGCGACTCACAACTGCTCGGCTGCATCGACGACGTCGCCCACTGCCCCGCCTACTTCCAGCTGCTGGTCAAGTCGCTGCTGTTGCACGGCCTGCAAGAACTGGCCGAAAACGAAGTCCCGGCACACCTGGTGATCTGCGAGAAGGACCGGATTGTGCCCGCACCCAGGTTCAGTCGGCATTTCACCACTCACTTGCCCGACGACCACCAGGTGACCAAGCTCGACGGCGTCGGACACATCCCCATGTTCGAGGCGCCCGAGCGCGTCACCGAACTGATCATCAACTTCCTCGATGAGTGCAACTCGGCGAGCCGGGGCGCCAACCCATCGGCTAGTTAGCCAGTTTCTTTTCCAGGTTCTCGGCGATCGAGTTGAGAAACTCCTCGCTGTGCTGCCATTTCTGGTCGGGGCCGATGAGGATGGCGAGATCCTTGGTCATCTTCCCGCTCTCCACGGTGGACACCACGACGTTCTCCAGCGTCTGCGCGAACCCCGTCACCTCGGGGGTGTTGTCCAGCTTGCCGCGGTGCGCCAGTCCGCGCGTCCAGGCGAAGATCGAGGCGATCGGGTTGGTCGAGGTCGGCTTGCCCGCCTGGTACTGGCGGAAGTGCCGGGTGACGGTGCCGTGCGCGGCCTCGGCCTCGACCGTCTTGCCGTCGGCGGTCATCAGCACCGACGTCATCAGCCCGAGTGAGCCGTAGCCTTGCGCGACGAGGTCCGACTGCACGTCGCCGTCGTAGTTCTTGCAGGCCCATACATACCCGCCCTCCCATTTCAGGCAGGCCGCAACCATGTCGTCGATCAACCGGTGCTCGTAGGTCAATCCCTCGGCCTCGAACTGGTCTTTGAACTCCTCGTCGTAGACGCGCTGGAACTCGTCTTTGAACATGCCGTCGTAGGCCTTGAGGATGGTGTTCTTGGTGGACAGGTACACCGGCCACTTGGCGTTCAGCCCGTACTGCAACGAGGCGCGTGCGAAGTCCCGGATGGAGTCCTTGAAGTTGTACATCCCCATCACGACGCCGCCGTCCTCAGGGATGGACACCACCTCGTGCACCATCGGCTCACCGCCGTCGGCGGGGGTGAAAGTGATTGTCACGGTCCCGGGTTGGTCGACCTCGAAGTTGGTCGACCGATATTGGTCGCCAAAAGCATGTCGGCCGATGACGATCGGCTTGGTCCACCCGGGTACCAACCGCGGCACGTTCGAAATCATGATGGGCTCGCGAAAGATGGTGCCGCCCAGAATATTCCGGATTGTCCCGTTGGGCGAGGGCCACATCTGCTTGAGATTGAACTCCTGGACGCGGGCCTCGTCGGGGGTGATGGTCGCGCACTTGACACCGACGCCGTGCTTCTTGATGGCGTTGGCCGCGTCGATGGTCACCTGGTCGTCGGTGCGATCGCGCTGCTCGATACCCAGGTCGTAATAGTCCAGATCGATGTCGAGGTACGGCAGGATCAGCATGTCCTTGATCATCTTCCAGATGACGCGCGTCATCTCATCACCGTCGAGCTCCACGACGCGGCCTTTGACCTTGACCTTCGCTTCGCCTGCCATGTCAAGCCCAGCTTCCTGCTCGGGGGTCTAGCCTGTCGAAGCCGCTAGCGCCTCATTGAAGGTCTTGCTCGGGCGCATGATCGCCGTCGTCTTCTCTGTGTCCGGGTAGTAGTAGCCGCCGATGTCGACCGCCTGTCCCTGGGCTTCGGCGAGCTCGGCCACGATGGTGTCCTCGTTTCTGCTCAACGATTCGGCCAGCGCGCCGAAGTGCTTGCGCAACTCGTCGTCGTCGGATTCCGCAAGCGCCTGCGCCCAGTACAGCGCCAGGTAGAACTGGCTACCACGGTTGTCGAGTTCACCGGTCTTGCGCGACGGGCTCTTGTTGTTCTCCAGCAGCTTGCCGATGGCGGCATCCAGCGTCTTGCCCAGAAGCTTCGCGCGCTCGTTGTCGGTCTTGATCCCGATGTCTTCGAAACATGCTCCGAGAGCAAGGTATTCACCCAGGGAGTCCCAGCGCAAATGGTTCTCCTCGACGAGCTGGTGGACGTGTTTGGGCGCCGAACCGCCGGCGCCGGTTTCATACATTCCACCGCCGGCCATCAGCGGCACGATGGACAGCATCTTGGCGCTGGTGCCCAGCTCCAGGATCGGGAACAGGTCGGTGAGGTAATCGCGCAGGATGTTGCCGGTCGCTGCGATGGTGTCCTGGCCGCGCATCGCGCGCTCGATCGTGTACCTCATGGCCCACACCTGCGGCATGATCTGGATCTCCAGGCCCTCGGTGTCGTGTTCCTTCAGGTAGGCCTTGACCTTCTTGCGCAGCTCGACCTCGTGCGGCCGCTCGGTGTCCAGCCAGAACACCACCGTCATGCCGGAGTTGCGCGCCCGGGTGACCGCGAGCTTGACCCAGTCGCGGATCGCCGCATCCGTGACGATGGGCATGCGCCAGATGTCACCCTCCTCGACGTTCTGGGTCAGCAGCACCTCCCCGCTGTCGAGGTCGACGATGTTGGCGACGCCGTCCTCCGGTATCTCGAACGTCTTGTCGTGCGAGCCGTACTCCTCGGCCTGCTGCGCCATCAGGCCGACGTTGGGCACGGTGCCCATGGTCGTCGGGTCGAACTGTCCGTGGGTTTTACAGAAGTTGATGATCTCTTGGTAGATACGGGAGAAGGTGGACTCGGGGTTGACGGCCTTGGTGTCCTTCTGCCGCCCGTCGGCGCCCCACATCTTGCCGCCCGCGCGGATCATCGCCGGCATCGACGCGTCCACGATCACGTCGCTGGGCGAATGGAAGTTGGTGATGCCCTTGGCGGAATCGACCATGGCCAGCTCGGGGCGATGTTCGTGGCAGGCGTGCAGGTCCCGGATGATCTCCTCGTGCAGCGACGCGGGCAGTGACTCGATCTTGTTGTAGAGATCGACCAACCCGTTGTTGACGTCGACGCCGAGTTCGTCGAAGAGCTCCTGGTGCTTGGCGAAGGCGTCCTTATAGAAGATCTTGACGGCGTGGCCGAACACGATGGGGTGCGACACCTTCATCATCGTCGCCTTGACGTGCAGCGAGAACATCACACCCGTCTCGTAGGCGTCCTGCATCTGTTCCTCGTAGAACTCGACCAGGGCCTTCTTGCTCATGAACATGGAATCGATGACGTCGCCGTCGCGCAGCTCGACCTTTCCCTTGAGCTCGAGGGTCTGTCCGCCCTTGGTCTCCAGCACCATCTTCACGTTGCGCGCGTGGTCCAAGGTCATCGACTTCTCACCGTGATAGAAGTCGCCGTAACGCATCGTCGCGACGTGAGTGCGCGAGGCCGGTGACCAATCCGCCATGCTGTGCGGGTGCTTGCGGGCATATTCCTTGACGGCCTTGGGCGCACGTCGGTCCGAATTGCCCTGTCGCAGTATCGGGTTGACAGCGCTGCCTAGGCATTTGGCGTAGCGTGCGCGGATCTCCTTGTCCTCGTCCGTCTTTGGACTTTGCGGAAAGTCCGGGATTTTGTATCCCTTGCCCTGCAGCTCCTTGACGGCGGCGATCAGCTGGGGAACCGAGGCGCTGATGTTCGGCAGC
Source organism: Mycobacterium sp. NGS56 (assembly GCF_059812425.1). Lineage (NCBI taxonomy): Bacteria > Bacillati > Actinomycetota > Actinomycetes > Mycobacteriales > Mycobacteriaceae > Mycobacterium > Mycobacterium sp. NGS56. The sequence goes on along the minus strand of NZ_JCALCQ010000001.1, from coordinate 1,566,748 downwards.
TTGATGATGTTGGTGTCGGCGAGCTCTGTCAGCCGGCCGAGTTCACCCAAGTTATCCGGTACCCGCTGCTCTTCGGTCAGATGATCGGGGAACTCCGCCAGAATCCGGGCGGCCAGGGAGATGTCGCTGGTCTTGATCTCGATGCCCGCCGGCTCGGCGAAGGCGCGCACGATCGGCAGGAACGCGTACGTCGCCAGCAGCGGCGCTTCGTCGGTCAGTGTGTAGATGACGGTCGGCTGTTCGGCGCTCACGATCCCTCTCCCGGCGGCAATGATGGGGTTGAAATTTTGGGGGCTCAGCGTTCTGACTGCCACGTTATCAAGGGTGTTTGGACAGGTGTCGAGCTGCAGGTGCACCGCGATAGTTGGCACCGACTCGGCACAGTAAGATAACCTTCGTATTGGTCATGAGCGCCAGCATCAAGCCCCGGCTTGCTGGCCGGCAACCCTCCAACCGCGGTGGGGTGCCCCGGGTGATGACCAGGTTGAGTAGCCACACAACCGGCTATCCGGCAAGCGCGGGTCCGCCATGACGGGCCCCTGAGTAGACAGGGCAACGTGATGTGCATTCTCCTGGGCTTTCCGCGTCTCTTCGTGTGTCGCTGCTAACCCACCGCGCCGGATGACGCCCATCCCGGCGTCCCGGCCGTCGATCAGCAGATTCCCTACCAGCAGAAAGCAAAACCCGTGACCTCCGACAACGCCGATCACGACGCCGACCCGACCGCAAATTGGTCGTTCGAGACCAAGCAGGTGCACGCCGGCCAGCAACCGGACACCGCCACCAGCGCCCGAGCCCTGCCGATCTACCAGACCACGTCGTACACCTTCGACGACACCACGCACGCCGCCGCCCTGTTCGGGCTGGAAGTGCCGGGCAACATCTACACCCGCATCGGCAACCCGACCACCGACGTCGTCGAGCAGCGCGTCGCCGCGCTCGAGGGCGGGGTGGCCGCGCTCTTCCTGAGCTCAGGCCAGGCCGCTGAGACCTACGCCATATTGAACCTGGCTTGTGCCGGCGATCACATCGTCTCGAGCCCGCGGCTCTATGGCGGGACGTACAACCTGTTCCACTACTCGCTGGCCAAGCTCGGCATCGAGGTCACCTTCGTGGAGGACCCCGACGACCTGGATTCGTGGCAGGCCGCGGTCCGGCCGAACACCAAAGCCTTCTTCGGTGAAACGATCTCCAACCCGCAGATCGATGTGCTGGACATCCCCGGCGTCGCGCGGGTCGCACACGCCAACGGTGTCCCGCTGATCGTCGACAACACCATCGCCACGCCATACCTGATCCAGCCGTTCTCCCACGGCGCCGACATCGTCGTGCACTCCGCCACCAAGTACCTCGGCGGGCACGGCTCGGCCATCGCCGGGGTCATCGTCGACGGCGGCACCTTCGACTGGACGCAGGGCCGCTTCCCGGGATTCACCACCCCCGATCCGAGCTACCACGGCGTGGTGTTCGCCGAGCTCGGTCCGCCCGCCTACGCGTTGAAGGCGCGCGTGCAACTGCTGCGCGACCTGGGTTCGGCCGCTTCGCCGTTCAACGCGTTCCTGGTCGCCCAGGGCATCGAGACGCTGAGCCTGCGCATGGAGCGCCACGTCTTTAACGCGCAGCGCGTGGCCGAGTACCTGGCCGCCCACCAGGGCGTGGTGTCGGTCAACTATGCGGGCCTGCCCAGCTCACCCTGGCATGATCGGGCAAAGAAGTTGGCGCCCAAGGGAACCGGCGCGGTGCTGGCCTTCGAGCTGGACGGCGGCGTCGAGGTCGGCAAAGCGTTCGTGAACGCGCTAAGGCTGCACAGCCATGTCGCCAACATCGGCGACGTGCGCTCGCTGGTGATCCACCCGGCGTCCACGACACACGCCCAGCTGAGCCCGAAGGAACAGCTGAGCACCGGCGTCAGCCCCGGGCTGGTGCGCCTGGCCGTGGGCATCGAGGGCGTCGACGACATCCTCGCCGACCTGGAGCTCGGCTTCGCCGCGGCACGCAAATTCGGTGCGGCGGCACAGGCCTCGGGCACCGATCCGCAAGCCGTGGCGGCGTTTTGAGGGCACCGGCGGTGACGATATCCGACGCTGCTACCCAGCCGCTGCCGGCCGAAGGCGAAATCGGCGTCGTGCGCATCGGCTCACTGACCACCGAAAGCGGCGCGGTGATCGACGATGTCTGCATCGCCGTCCAGCGCTGGGGGGAGTTGTCCCCCAACCGCGACAACGTGGTGGTCGTGCAGCACGCGCTGACCGGCGACTCGCACATCACCGGGCCCGCCGGACCCGGGCACGCCACACCCGGGTGGTGGGACGGCGTGGCCGGCCCGGGTGCGCCCATCGACACCAACCGCTGGTGCGCGGTGGCCACCAATGTGCTGGGCAGTTGTTATGGCTCGACCGGGCCCAGCTCGCTCGCTCCGGATGGAAAGCCGTGGGGCTCCAGGTTTCCCCACATATCAGTGCGGGACCAGGTCGAGGCGGACGTCGCCGCGCTGGCGGCGCTGGGCATCACGGAGGTTGCCGCCGTCATCGGCGGATCCATGGGCGGCGCACGGGCTTTGGAATGGATAGTCAGCCATCCCGACAGGGTCCGCGCCGGACTACTGTTGGCGGTCAGCGCCCGCGCCACCGCCGACCAGATCGGTCACATGACCATCCAGATCGAGGCCATCCAGCGTGACCCGAACTGGCAGGGCGGCGACTACTACGACACCGGGCGCAGGCCGGATGTCGGGCTGTCCATCGCCCGTCGCTTCGCCCACCTGACCTACCGCGGCGAATTGGAACTTGACGACCGGTTCGGTAACGGCAGCCAGGGTGGCGAGGATCCGGCCAACGGCGGGCGCTACGCGGTACAAAGCTATCTGCAGTACCAGGGCGCCAAATTGGTAGACCGCTTCGACGCCGGCAGCTACGTGACCTTGATCGCGTCGATGAACCACCACGACGTGGGCCGCGGCCGTGGTGGAGTACGAAAAGCGTTGAGCGAGTGCCGGGTACCAGTCGTGGTCGGCGGCATTACCAGCGACCGGCTCTACCCGCTGCGCCTGCAGGAGGAACTCGCCGAGCTGCTGCCGGGCTGCACTGAATTGGACGTCGTCGAGTCCCTGTACGGACACGACGGTTTCCTGGTCGAATTCGAGGTAGTCAGCGAATTGATCCGGAAGACACTGGTGTTGGCGGACTTGAACAATGGGGAAGGCGCGTCTTAACGGTGGCATCGTCGCGGCACGACCGCTCCCTATCCTTCGGTTCTGCGGCCGCAGCCTACGAGCGGGGACGCCCTTCCTATCCCCCGGAAGCTATCGACTGGCTGTTGCCGGTCGGGGCACGACAGGTACTCGACCTGGGTGCCGGCACCGGCAAGCTGACGACGCGCCTGGTGGAACGCGGCCTGGACGTGGTGGCCGTCGATCCGATACCGGACATGCTCGAAGTGTTGCGTGCCTCGCTGCCGGAGACCCGGGCGCTGCTGGGCACCGCGGAAGAGATTCCGTTGGAAGACAACAGCGTTGATGTGGTACTGGTGGCGCAGGCCTGGCATTGGGTGGATCCGGAGCGGGCGATCCCGGAAGTGGCGCGGGTGCTGCGGCCCGGCGGGCGGCTGGGTCTGGTGTGGAACACCCGCGACGAAAGGCTCGGCTGGGTGCGCGAACTGGGCCAGATCATTGGCAGCGACGGCGACGGCGGCCGCACCCGGGTCACGCTGCCCGAGCCCTTCACCGAACTGGCGCATCATCGGGTCGAGTGGACCAATTACCTTACGCCGCAGGCGTTGATCGACCTTGTCGCGTCGCGCAGCTATTGCATCACCTCGCCGACCGAGGTCCGCACCCAAACGCTCGATCAGGTGCGCCAACTGTTGGCCACCCATCCGGCGCTGGCGAATTCGACGGGCCTGGCGCTGCCCTACGTCACCATGTGCACCCGGGCGACCCTGGCAGTCTGACTACTACTCCTGCCGGCTTTTGAACCAGCGCTGCGGATGCGTTTGCCGGTCGGTGATCTAGATCACCCGCGGAAAGCGACCACAACCACGTCCAGCGCCATGATGGCACGCTACATTTCCGACGACTTACTAATGGATTCCACCACTAGATGGGATGAACGACAACGTGATTCGTGCTCTACTGGTCGCCGCCGCTGCGGTCTGCGCTATCGCCGGGGCCACCTTTACCGCTCCCGCGGCAAGCGCCAGCGGGCCGTATCGGAACTGCACCGAGGCCCACCGGGACGGCCGGTACAACATCCCGAAGGGTGACCCCGACTACCGACCCAAGCTGGACCGGGACAACGACGGCATCGCCTGTGAAGGCTAATGAGGGCGTGTACCTAGTGCTCGGGGTCAAGTTCATGTCGCGCGAGGGAATCCGGGGCTTTTGCCCGCGTTCAGATCACGGTGTGGTCTCGATCTGACGGTCGTCCTTGCGAAACCGGGCCGCCTAATAACCGATGTCGCGGGCGCAGCGACCTCACGAAACGCTTATTGTGCGAACCTTTATCCCACCGTGTCACAAACGTAACAGTCATGGCTCAGAGTTCCTTACGTGATTCGAGTGCCGGTGACGCACTCCATGGCGGACGGGGAGGCTGGCGTGAAGGCACTTACACGAACTCATCAATGGATCTGGGTTTTTCGTCGTCAGCCCTTCACCATCCGCCTGCTGGCCGCGGCGGCCGGCCTGCTGACCGTGGCCTCTGCGTTCGCTGCGCCGGCCGGGGCGGAGGGCACCGGTGACGACTTCATCGACGCGCTCAACCACGCCGGCATCGACTTCGGCGAGCCCGGAAACGCGATGTCCGTCGGGGAATCGATCTGCCCGATGCTGTCGCAGCCGGGCGGCAACTTCGCGGCGGCCGCGTCCAGCGTCGCCGGTCGGGGCATGTCACCGATGATGGCCCGCATGTTCACCCAGATCGCGATCCAGACGTACTGCCCCGAGGAGATGGCAAACATCGCCAGCGGCAACCTGTCCGGCGCCTTGCCGCCGGGAATGCCGGGAATGGCCGGGCAAATTCCGGGCATGCCCGGACAACTGCCTGGCATTCCGGGCCAAATCCCAGGTATGGCAGGCCAACTACCCGCGATGCCCGGGCAGGCCCCGGCGCTGCCGAGGTTCTAGCGAGTGCCCAGCGGGTCGATCGTCCACGCGATATAGAACATCGCCGCCCCCACCGTCGCGGTGGTGATGAAGTCGATTCCCTTGCCGCGCACCACCAGCAGGCCGGCCCGGTCCTCGGACAACACCAGCCGCAACACCGCCGCCACGCCCACACCGATGCCTATCAACAGCGAACCGCGACGCCAGAAATTGGCCCCGACCAGGGCAAGCGCCGTGGCAAATACCAGTCCCACCAACATAATTGGCCATTGGGCCCGCAGCACGGCGCGCGCGGTCATTGCCGCTCGGCGAGCTCGACGACATTGGTCAGCAGGAACGCGCGGGTCAGCGGTCCCACGCCGCCCGGGTTCGGCGACACATGGCCGGCCACATCCCACACGTCCGGGTGCACGTCGCCGGTGAGCTTGCCGTCGACGCGGCTGACGCCGACGTCGAGCACCGCGGCGCCGGGACGCACCATGTCGGCGGTCAGCATGCGCGGCACTCCCACGGCCGCGACGATGATGTCGGCCTGCCTGGTCAGCGCGGGCAAGTCACGAGTTCCCGTGTGGCACAACGTCACCGTGGCGTTCTCGGAGCGGCGGGTCAGCAGCAGCCCCAGCGGGCGGCCGACCGTGACACCGCGGCCGATGACGACCGCGTGCGCCCCGGCGATCTCAACGTCGTAGCGGCGCAACAGGTGCACGATGCCGCGCGGTGTGCACGGCAGCGGGGCCGGGTTGTTGAGCACCAGCCGGCCCAGGTTGGTCGGGTGCAGTCCGTCGGCGTCCTTGTTCGGGTCGACCCGCTCTAACGCCGCGTTCTCGTCGAGATGCCTGGGCAGCGGCAACTGCACGATGTACCCGGTGCATTCCGGGTTGGCGTTGAGTTCGTCGATGGTCTCGTTGAGCGTCGCGGTGCTGATGTCGGCGGGCAGGTCACGGCGGATCGAGGTGATGCCCACCTTCGCGCAGTCGGCGTGCTTGCCCCGGACGTATGCCTGGGAACCCGGGTCATCGCCCACCAGGATGGTGCCGAGGCCGGGGGTGCGGCCCGCTGCGGTCAAGGCGGTCACGCGCTCTTTGAGGTCGACGAAGATCTCGTCACGGGTGGCCTTGCCGTCCAGCGTGATTGCTCCCACGCTGACAGTCTGGCACGCTCCCGGTATGTCTAGTCCTCCGGACGTCTTCAGTCCCGCGAAGCTCGGTCCGATAACCCTGCGCAACCGCACCATCAAGTCCGCCACCTTCGAGGCGCGCACGCCCGAAGCGCTGGTGACCGACGACCTCATCGAATACCACCGGCTGCCGGCCGCCGGTGGGGTAGGCATGACGACCGTCGCGTACTGCGCCGTCTCCCCCGGCGGCCGCACCGAGGGCAACGGGATCTGGATGCGACCCGAGGCCGTGCCCGGGTTCCGCCGGCTGGCCGAAGCGGTGCACGCCGAGGGCGCCGCGGTCAGCGCGCAGATCGGCCACGCCGGCCCGGTGGCCAACGCCAAGTCGAACCAGGCCAAGGCATTGGCGCCGGTCCGGTTCTTCAACCCGATCGGGATGCGGTTCGCCAAGAAAGCCACCCGCGAGGACATCGACCAGGTGACCGCCGGGCACGCCAACGCCGCCCGGCTGGCCATCGAGGCCGGCTTCGACGCCGTCGAAATCCACCTGGGCCACAACTATCTGGCGAGCTCGTTCCTGTCCCCGCTGATCAACCGTCGCGACGACGAGTTCGGCGGATCGCTGCAGAACCGGGCCAAGGTCGCCCGCGGCATCGTGATGGCCGTTCGGCGTGCGGTGGAAAAGGAAGGCACTCCCATCGCCGTGACCGCCAAGCTGAACATGACCGACGGCGTTCGCGGCGGCATCAGCACGGAGGAATCGCTGACCACCGCCAAATGGCTGGAGGAAGACGGCGGGCTGGACGCGATCGAACTCACCGCGGGCAGCTCGCTGGTCAACCCGATGTACCTGTTCCGCGGCGACGCGCCGCTCAAGGAGTTCGCCGGCGCGTTCAAGCCGCCGCTGAGTTGGGGCATGCGCATGACGGGCAAGAAGTTCCTGCGCGAATACCCCTACCGCGAGGCGTATTTGTTGCGCGATGCCAAGCTATTCCGCAACGAACTGAAGATGCCGCTGATTCTGCTCGGCGGAATCACCAATCGGGAAACGATGGATCTGGCGATGGCGGAGGGATTCGAGTTCGTCGCGATGGCCCGGGCGCTGTTGGCCGAGCCGGATCTGATCAACCGAATCGCGGCTGATGGCGCCCAGCACCACGTGCATTCGGCGTGCACGCATTGCAACCAGTGCATGCCCACCATCTACACCCGAACACACTGCGTGGTCACCGGCGCGCCCGACGCTCAGCGGTAAAGCACAGGGCTGCAAGCTACAGTTGTGGCGATGTCAGCACCAGCCCCGCCAGCGCTAACCGTCCATCACGAAGGATCGGAACGCACCTTCGCAGCGGGCCACGATGTAGTAGTCGGGCGCGATCTGCGAGCGGACATGCGTATCACCCACCCGTTGATTTCGCGCGCCCACCTGCTGCTGCGCTTCGATCAGGGCAAATGGCTGGCCATCGACAACGGTTCGCTCAACGGAACTTTCGTCAACGGCCGGCGCGTGCCGGTCGTCGAGATCCACGACGGCCAGAACTTGAACATCGGAAACCCGGACGGACCGCTGCTGACTTTCGACGTCGGCCGCCACCAGGGCATGGCCGGGCGTCCGCCCCGAACCGAATCGATGAACATCCCGGTGGCGGCACCGCCGCAGGCCGCGGCGTGGTCGGCGCAGCCGGCACCGCCCGCCGCCGCCCCACCTCCTCCGCCGCCCGGGCGCACGCCCAATTGGGCGGCACCGCCGCGACGACCGCAACCCGCGCCCGCGCAGCGGCCAGGGCCGCCGGGTCAGACCATGTACGGGGGCGGCGGTGGACGCCCACCCGCCGCGCCACCCCCGCCGCCGCGCAACGCCCCGCCCATCGCGCAGATGCCGGCCGCGGGCTCGGGCACCCCACATACCCAGATGGCCCCCGCCTCCGCCAAGCCGCCCGAGGTGGCGAACCTGGCGACGAAGATGTTCCAGGCGCTGCTGCCGTCGCGGTCCGGCGCGATCCAGCAGCCCGCCGGGTCGCAAACCATCGGCCGGGCCACCGACAACGACATCGTCATCCAGGACGTGCTTGCCTCACGCCACCACGCCTTCTTGATTCAGACGCCGCTGGGCACCGAGATCCGCGACGCGCACAGCGTGAACGGGACCTTCGTCAACGGCGTGCGGGTCGGTTCGGCGGTACTGACCGAGGGCGACGTGGTCACCATCGGCAACGTCGACCTGGTCTTCACCGGCGACGGCTTGGTCCGGCGCACCGAGGCCGCGACACGCAGCGGCGGGCTGGAGGTCAACTCCGTCTGCTACACCGTCGACCACGGCAAGCAGCTGCTGGACCACATCTCGCTGACCGCCCGACCGGGGACACTCACCGCCATCATCGGTGGGTCGGGCGCCGGCAAGACCACCTTGTCGCGACTGATCGTCGGCTACACCAGCCCCACTTCGGGCAGCGTGACATTCGAGGGCCACAACATCCACACCGAGTACGCGTCCATGCGCAGCAGGATCGGCATGGTCCCGCAGGACGACGTGGTGCACCGCCAGCTCACGGTCAACCAGGCGCTCAACTACGCGGCCGAACTGCGGCTGCCGCCCGATACCAGCAAAGAGGAACGGGCCCGCGTCGTCGCGCAGGTGCTCGAGGAACTCGACATGACCCAGCACGCGGACACCCGGGTCGACAAGCTCTCGGGCGGTCAGCGCAAGCGTGCCTCCGTCGCCCTCGAGCTGCTCACCCAGCCGTCACTGCTCCTGCTGGACGAGCCGACGTCGGGCCTGGACCCGGCGCTGGACCGTCAGGTGATGCTGATGCTGCGTCAGCTGGCCGACGCGGGCCGCACCGTCTTGGTGGTGACCCACTCGGTGTCGTATCTGGACGTGTGCGACCAGATCCTGCTGGTCGCCCCCGGCGGCAAGACCGCGTTCTGCGGGCCGCCCGACCAGGTCGAGTCCGCCATGGGGACGCGCAACTGGGCCGACATCTTCGCCAAGGTGGGTGCCGACCCGGACGAGGCCAACCGCAGGTTCAAGGAGCGCAACCAGCAGTCGTCGCGGCCACCGACGCCGGAGAGCCCGGCGGATCTGGGCGAACCACCGCAGACCGACCTTTTCCGGCAACTGTCCACGATCGCCCGGCGCCAGGTTCGCCTCGTAGTATCCGACCGCGGTTACACGATCTTCCTGGCGATTCTGCCGTTCCTCATCGGCGCGCTGTCGCTGACGGTGAAGGGCCCGCACCCGGGCCTCGGTCCGGCCGACCCGATGGGCCCTGCTCCCACGCAGCCGCAGTACATCATGGTGCTGTTGAACATCGGTGCCGTCTTCATGGGCACGGCGCTGACCATTCGCGACCTGATCGGCGAGCGCGCCATCTTCCGCCGGGAGCAGGCCGTCGGCCTGTCCACCACCGCCTATCTGCTGGCCAAGATCGCGGTGTTCTGCGTCTTCGCAACCGGCCAGGCGGCGATCGCGACCATCATCGTGCGACTGGGTAAGGGCGCGCCGACGGCGCATCCCCAGTTCTTCGGAAACTCGACGTTCTCGCTGTTCGTCACCGTGGCAGGCACCTGCGTGGCCTCGGCCATGCTCGGCCTGCTGCTGTCGGCCCTGGCGCAGTCCAACGAGCAGATCATGCCGCTGCTGGTGGTGTCGATCATGTCGCAGCTGGTGTTCTCCAGCGGCATGATCCCGGTGTATCAGCGCATCGGTCTCGAACAAATGGCGTGGCTGACGCCCGCCCGCTGGGGGTACGCGGCGGGGGCATCCTCGATCGACTTCCCGTCGCTGGTGAAGGTCAAGCAGATCCCGACCAACGACCCGATCTGGCAGCACTCCAAGCACATTTTCGTGTTCGACATGCTCATGCTCGCGGCGCTGTCGATCGGCTACACCGGCTTCGTCCGCTGGCATATCCGGCTGAAACGCTAGGCCGACCCCCCACCGCGACTTCTGGCCCTGGATGTGATGACTCGACCTGCGCAGCCCGTGCTGACGGCTCGATCCGACCGCTCCGAAGGTAGTTTCGCCGCCGGCCGCGACGTGGTGGTCGGCAGCGACCTGCGGGCCGACCTGCGCGTGGCACACCCGCTGATCGCCCGCGCGCACGTGCTGCTGCGCTTCGACCAGGGACGGTGGCTCGCGGTCGACAACCACTCGCTGAACGGGGTCTACCTCGACGGCCGACGGGTGCCGGTCGTCGACATCCACGACGGCCAGACGATCAACATCGGCAAGCCCGATGGCCCGCGGATCACCTTCGAGGTGGGCCAGCATACGGGCAACGTGGGCCTGCTCCCGCCGACCACGACGTCTTTCCCCATCATCAGCGCTCGGCCCGACGCCTCGGCGCCCGTGCGGGCGCAACCCACCGGCCCGGGACCCGCCGCCGCCCCGCCACGCCCGGCTGCGCGTCCGCCAAGGCCGCCCGCCGCGCCGCCGTCGCGTCCCTTCCCATGGCGAGACACACAGCGCACGTCGGCCGGCCCGAGCATCCCGCCGCCCGCCGCGACGCGCGCGGTACCGCAGTCCGGCGCGCTGAACCCGCCCACCGGCAGGAGCAGCGACGCCGGGGAGTTCCCGACCACCTGGGTCAGCGTCCCGGGAGGTGAATCCGAACGCCGGCCCGCCGCCGGCCGCGCCGCCTGGATCGGGCGCGCGCTCAACAACGACATCGTCGTTCACGACGTGCTGGCCTCACGCCATCACGCCTTCTTGAACCCAACCCCGACCGGCGCCGAGATCCGCGACGCGAACAGCATCAACGGCACCTTCGTCAACGGCGTCAGGGTCGGATCGGCGGCGCTGTCCGACGGCGACGTGGTGACGATCGGCAACGTCGACCTGGTGTTCCACGACGGCATGTTGGTTCGCCGCCACGAGGCGGCGACCCGCGCCGGCGGCCTGGAGGTGCGCGAGGTCAACTTCGGCGTCGACGGGAAGAACCTGCTCGAGCGCGTCTCGCTGGTCGCCCGGCCGGGCACCCTGACCGCGCTGATCGGCGGGTCGGGTGCGGGCAAGACCACGTTGTCGCGGTTGATCGCCGGGTATGCCACGCCGTCGTCGGGCTCGGTCACCTTCGAGGGGCACGACATCCACACCGAGTACGCCTCGCTGCGCACCCGGATCGGGATGGTCCCCCAGGACGACGTCGTGCACCGTCAGCTCACGGTCAGCCAGGCGCTCGGCTACGCCGCTGAGCTGCGCCTGCCACCCGACACCAGCAAGGCCGATCGCGCGCAGGTCGTCGCCCAGGTCCTCGACGAGCTGGGCCTGACCGAGCACGCGAACACCCGCGTCGACAAGCTCTCGGGGGGCCAGCGCAAACGCGCCTCGGTGGCGCTGGAACTGCTGACCGGTCCGTCGCTGCTGATCCTCGACGAACCGACCTCCGGCCTGGACCCGGCGCTGGACCTGCAGGTCATGACCATGCTGCGACAACTCGCCGACGCCGGGCGCGTGGTGCTGGTGGTCACCCATTCGCTGACCTACCTCGACGTCTGCGACCAGGTGTTGCTGATGGCACCGGGCGGCAAAACCGCGTACCTCGGCCCGCCCGGCCAGATCGGCGCGTCCATGGGAACCACCAACTGGGCGCACATTTTCGCCAAGGTGGGCGCCGACCCCGACGAGGCCAACCGCCGCTTTCTGGCCCAGAACAGACCCCCGCCACCCACGCGGACCGAGGCGCCCGCCGAGCTGGGCGCCCAGCCGCGCACCAGCAAGCGCCATCAGTTCTCCACGATCGCCCGCCGCCAGGTCCGGCTGGTGGTGTCGGACCGTGCCTACTTCGTGTTCCTGGCGGTACTGCCGTTCGTCATGGGCGCGCTCTCGCTGACCGTTCCCGGCAACGTCGGTTTCGGTTACGCGGATCCGGTGAGTGAGTCGGCCGGCGAGGCGGGGATGATCCTGACCCTGCTCACCATGGCGGCCGTGTTCATGGGAACGGCGCTGACCATCCGCGACCTGATCGGTGAGCGGCCGATCTTCCGGCGAGAACAGGCGGTCGGCCTGTCGAGCACGGCCTACCTGCTGGCCAAGGTCGCGGTGTTCTCCACGTTCGCGATCATTCAGGCGGCCATCGCCACGGCCATCGTGGTGCTGGGCAAGGGGCCGCCGACGCGGCCGGCGGTGCTCCTCGGTAACCCCACCCTCGAGCTGTTCGTCGGGGTCGCGGCGACGTGCGTGGCGGCGGCGATGATGGGTCTGCTGCTCTCGGCGCTGGCCCGCTCGAGCGAGCAGATCATGCCGCTGCTGGTGGTGTCGCTGATGATGCAGATGGTGCTCTCGGGCGGGATGGTGCCGGTCACCGATCGGATCTTCCTCGACCAGCTGTCCTGGCTGGTGCCGTCGCGGTGGGGTTACGCGGCGCAGGGGTCGACCGTCGACCTGTGGACGGTGTCGCCCGGCCCGCAAAGCCCGCGGGACAGCCACTTCGAGCACACGGCGGCGGCGTGGCTGTTCGACATGGGCATGCTCGCGGTGCTCACCGTCGCCTACGCCGCGCTGGTGCGCTGGCGCATCCGGCTCACCCGCTGAGCGCTGCTGGGTCAGCCGTCCAGCCGCAGCCCGTGGGCGAGCGCGAACGCCACCGCGTGGTCGACGTCGACGGGCAAGTCGCGGCCCTCGAATTCTTGGTCGACCCACCGCGTGGTCAATTGGCCGACAGGCTGGCCAGGGCGTATTCGCTGACCGCGATCAGGGCGTCGGTCGCCGACCTCCGATCCCTGGCGTCGACGGTGATCACCGGGATGTGCGTCGGCAGGGTCAGCGCCTCGCGCACCTCGGCGACCGGATAACGCGGCGCCCCGTCGAACTCGTTCACCGCGACGAGAAACGGCAGGTTGCGATGCTCGAAGAAGTCGACCGCGGCGAAGCTGTCCTGCAGACGACGGCAGTCGACCAGCACGACCGCGCCGATCGCGCCGCGCACCAGGTCGTCCCACATGAACCAGAAACGGCGCTGACCCGGCGTGCCGAACAGGTAGAGCACCAGGTCTTCGGCCAGGGTGATTCGGCCGAAATCCATTGCGACCGTGGTGGTCCGCTTGTCCGGGGTGGCCTCGAGCGCGTCGACACCCGTCGAGGCGTCGGTGAGCATCGCCTCGGTGCGCAGCGGCATGATCTCTGACACCGCACCGACGAACGTGGTTTTACCGGCCCCGAAGCCGCCGGCGATCACGATCTTCGTCGACGCATGAGCGCCGGAATCGCGCTGTACCTCAGAGTGCGCGTAGGCCACGCAGTGTCCTTCCTATGAGTTCGTGGCGCTCATCCCTGGTCGAACGCTCGGATAATGTCTTGTGCACTCGAACGTAGCCGGACAGGACCAGATCTCCGACCAGGACGCGCGCGACGCCCAGCGGAAGATCCAGCCGGGCCGAGATTTCGGCGACCGATGGGCTGTCGACGCACAGTTGGATGATTCTGCCTCGCGGATCGTTGAGCGGCCATCGGTGCGCCAGGCCCGGCTGCAGCGTCTGAATCGGCGCTTCGAGGGGAAGGTCGACGTTGGTGTCGGTCCGCCCCGACGTCAGTGTGTACGGGCGGACCAGATTTCCCTTACGGTGCGCCGGCCAGTTCTCGGAAGTGTCCATCGGATCTCACGAGTGCTGCTGCACGGCCGACCGGCGGGTCGACTGGACTACGCCGCCCACCCGCTCGACCAGGACGGCCATCTCGTAGCCGATCTGACCGATGTCGCACGACGCCACCGCGAGCGTCGCCAGGTGCGAGCCGTCCCCGACGCGCATCAGCAACAGGTAGCCATTCTGCATTTCGACCACCGACTGCAGCACCTGGCCGCCCTCGAACAGCTGCGCCGCTCCCACGGCCAGGCTGGACAGCCCGGATGCCACGGCCGCGAGCTGGTCGGCGCGTTCCCGCGGGAGATGCTCGCTGGCGGCGATGGGCAGCCCATCGACGGACACCAGCAGCGCGTGCGCGACGCCGGGGACCTCGCGGGCGAACCTGGTAACCAGCCAGTCCAGGGAGTTGTCCGATGACGTCATTATTGGTCGGATCCTTGGTCGGTCTCACGGGCGTGCGAACGTCCGGTGCGCACGCCACCGAAATGGCTACTGAACGAGGCGCGAACCGCCTCGGGGTCCCGCGCTAAAGGTCCGGTGGCCGCGTGCTGCGGCTCCCGGTGCGACGGGGATCGGCCGTTCAGGCCCTGGTCTGCTTCGGCCGGCTCGTCCTGTTGGATGCCGTTGGCTCCGCCGGGCACCAGCCGGGCGCCGGGCGTTCGCACCGGCAGGCCGTGGTCGGTGGTGTGCGCCTCGACGGGCTTCTCCTCGGCCGCGGCCGCCAGCGTCCAGCCGCGATCCCAGACCGACTGCCAATCCAGGTCGGGGCTGTTGACCAGGTCGTGTGGGTCGCCCAGCATCTCCGACAGCATCCGTCGATAGATGACGTCGTCGTCAGTAGTGCCCGCTTGGGCCTTCGGTGCCGCCGGGACGGACGAGAACGGGGTCGGTTGCGCCGGCTGCTCGTGCCGGGACTCCGCGCGGCTGTCCGCCTCCCGGGAGCGCGCGGAGAAGAACGCCGAGGTGTCCGACGCCGCCCGGGCCGGCTGCGCCTCCGCCGGTTTCGGCTCGGGCGCCGATTCGGGCTCCGAAACCGGCGTGGACGCAGGCTCGGGGGCGTTCTCCCACCAGGGGGTGGCCAGCTCGCGGCGCTGGCGGCGGGGTTGCTGTTCGGCGGGTGGGGCCGGAACTTCGGTGATGCCGCTGGAACCCGGGTTGCGGCGGGGCAGCAAGGTGACCGACGGCCCGGAGGCCTCCGCTGCGGTGCGCGCCGCCGGCTCCTGCGCGCCGCCGTTTTGCCCGGCGTCTTCCGCGGCGGTGGCGTTTGCGTTCGCGAGCTTGACGCTCGGCGAGGAGACCGCGCGGATGTGGCGGGGCGCCGTCGACTCGGCGACGGCCGAGCCGGCGAGCACCGTCGGCGGCAGGTAGACCTCGGCGGTGGTACCCGAGCCCTTTTCGTTGGGCGCCGGGCCGCGCAGGCCTACCCGGAGCGCGTGCCTGGCCGCGATCCGGCCGACCACGAAAAGACCCATGTGCCGGGCGTTGTCGGGGCTGACGTCGCCGCCGGCCTGCAGCCGCATGTTGGCCATGCGCCGGTCGGCGTCGTTCATGCCCAAACCGGCGTCGGCGATCCGCACCACGACGCCCCCGTCGCCGCCGCGCGACGCCGAGACGCGGGCAGAGGTCGCCGGCGGCGAGTAGCGCAACGCGTTGTCGATCAGCTCGGCGAACAGGTGGATGGCGCCGCCGGCGGCCGCGCCGATCAGCGCACAGTCGGGCAGCCCGGCGAGTTCGACCCGGCGGTAGTCCTCGACTTCTGACACGGCGGCGTTGATCACGGTGGCCAGCGGCACCGGGTCGCGCTGGTCGCGGGCGAGCGGCGCACCGGCCAGCACCAGCAGGTTGGCGCTGTTTCGGCGCAGCCGTGCCGCAAGGTGGTCGAGCCGGAACAGGCTGTCGAGCCGGTCGGGGTTCTCCTCGTTGCGCTCCAGCCGGTCGATGAGCGCCAGCTGCTGGTCCACCAGCGTGCGGTTGCGCCGCGACATGGTCTCGAACATGTCGTTGACCAGCAGCCGCAACCGCGCCTCGTCGCCGGCCAGCAGCAGCGCCTGGGTGTGCAGCTCGTCGACCGCGTGGGCGACCTGGCCGATCTCCTCGGTGGTGTACACCGGCAATGGGCTCGGAACCGGTTCAGCCCCACCGGCTTTCACGCTCGCGATCTCCTCTTCGAGATCGGTGTGGGCGACTTTGAGGGCGCCGTCGCGCAGGATGCGCAGCGGCCGCACCAGGGCGCGCGCCACCAGCAGCACCACCAGGAGCGCGACCACGATGGCGGCCAGCACCAGCACGGCGTCCAAGATCGCGGCCGAGCGGCGCTCGGCGGCCTGCGCGTGCACCGACTTGGTGACCGACGCGGTGGAATCCTTGATGACCTGATCGGCGATGTCGTCGGTGGTCTGGATCGAACGCAGCAGATCGGCGTTGTCGACGAGCACGCTGGCCGGATCGGACATGATCGCCATCCGCTTCACCATCTGCTGTTGCAGCGTCTTGGCCTCGGGCGATCCGGCGCCGAGCACTTCGCTCATGCCGAACAGCGTCGACGGTTCGGTGCCGGCAAGGGTGATCATCGACGTCCGCAGCTGCGGCTCGGGAAGCTCGGCCCCCCGGGTGATCAGGATTTTCTGCATCGTCATCTGTCCGCGGGCCCCGACCGCCCGGCTCAGGCCCTGCGCCTGGGCGCGGATCTTTTCGTCATCGACGCGGACCGAGGCGTTGATGACGTCTTCGGCCGTCAACAGGATCGGCGCGTAGAGCGTCACCCGCTCCCGCAAACCGAGTCCCGGGTCGGACGCCTTGCTCACCAGCATCTGACCGCCATCGAGCAGGTTGCTCACTCCCGAGCTGACCTCGGGGCTGACGTCGGTGTCGTCCAGCCTGCTCTGCAGCTCGTACTTGCGCGCCTCATAGTTCTTCTTGGCGCCCTCGGCGTCGCGTCCGGTGGAGCTCGCCAGCAGCGCGACGTCCAGTGCCGACATGTACTTGGTGATCACCGGCACCATGTCGGCGCGGGTGGCGGCCAGCCGCAGGCCGGCCGCGTTTGCCATGGCGCCGTGGATGCGCAGCGTACCGAACACCGTCGCCAATACCAGCGGGACCAGCACAATCGCCAGTACCTTCCAGCGCACCGGCCAGTTGCTCAGCGACCAGGTCGGCGGGCGTTTGGCCGACGCGGCCTCGGCACCGCCGTTGGGTGCCGGCTCTACGACATCCGCCCCGGCCGGGTTGGCCGGGCGGGTGAACATGGTCACGTCATCGCGGCCGTGCTACCGGCCGCTGAGCTGACACCGAGCGTTGAGAGAAACGAGAGGCTCATGAAACTTCCTGCTTTATTTGGCCCCGCCCCGCGCCAAATACGCGTGTGCGTGTAGGTGTGGCAATCCGACGAGTATGACAGCCCACGGCGCATGCCACCAGAATCGTTACTGAGCAGACAGGTCCCTCCAAGGTGGCGTCGCACCCGCGCGGTTAAGCCTGGCAAACACTTAGAGCGCGAGAGCCTAGGCCGGCCGAAGGAGCGCGACGAGGAAATCGGAGTCGTCGGTGAACGGGCGCATATCCCAGGTCGACAGCAGCAGATCGGGTGCGAAGCCCGCGTCGGCCGCATCGTTGAGAAAGTCGGCGAACTCGTATTCGCGGTAGGCGCCGAAGCCGATCGCCGCGCGGCCATCGTCGGCAATGTGGGCGCGTAGCCGGCTCAGCACCTGGACCCGGGTGCTCGGGGCAAGGAACGTCATGACGTTGCCGGCGGACACGATCACGTCGAAGGGTTCGGCGATGCCGCGGGCGGGCAGGTCCAGCTCGGCGAGGTCGCCGACCAGCCAGCGCGGGCCCGGATAGTCCTGCTCAGCCGCCGCGATCAGCGCCGGATCGACGTCGACACCGACCACGTCGTGACCGGCCTTGGCCAGATACCCGCCCAACCGACCGGGCCCGCAGCCGGCGTCGAGAATCCGCGCGCCGCGCGGCGCCATGGCGTCCACGAAGCGGGCCTCGCCGGCCAGGTCGTCGCCGGCGCGGGCCATGGCCCGGAAACGCTCGATATACCACTGCGAATGCCCCGGATCGGCAGTGACCTTCTGCATCCAGATGCTCTGCTCGACCATGGGACCATTATCCCGTTGTGTTCAAGCTGATGTTCTACGCGCCGCGGATCCCGCCCAACACCGGCAACGCCATCCGGACGGTGGCGGCGACGGGTTGCGAATTGCATCTGGTCGAGCCGATGGGATTCGACCTGTCCGAACCCAAACTGCGCCGGGCGGGCCTGGACTACCACGACCTCGCGTCGGTCACCGTGCACGCGTCGCTCGCGGCCGCCTGGTCGGCGCTGTCACCGCGGCGGGTGTTCGCTTTCACCTCGCAGGCGCCGACCTCGTTCGCCGACGTGCGCTACCACGACGGCGACGTGCTGATGTTCGGTCCCGAACCCACCGGGTTGGACGCCGCGACGCTGGCCGACCCGCACATCACCGCCCAGGTGCGAATCCCGATGCTGGCGGGCCGGCGCTCGCTTAATCTCTCCAACGCCGCGGCGGTCGCCGTCTACGAAGCCTGGCGGCAGCACGGCTACCCGGGCGCGGTGTAGCGACGAGTTGTGTATCACAGAAGAGTCAGCATCAATATGCCCATCTTCATCACGATCGGTTACGGCAAAAGGCCGGATACCGCCTTGACATTGAAGCGGCAATCGAGCGGGTGAGCCAGACGCCGTGTGCGGTCGCGCGCGGGATCGTCGAGGTTTGGCCTCTTCAGACCTGATTACCAGGCATTCCAGTGAGTGAGCTGCTCGGCGGGCAGCCGCTTGGCCCGGTGGAAGTCGGTGCCCTTGGTGTAGGCGATGGGAAACAGTCCGCCCTGGCTGTATGTGTCGTGCGGGATGCCGAGCACGTCCGCGACCTGCTGTTCACCGTCACCGAGCAAGTGCAGCGTCGTCCAGCAGGACCCCAAGCCCCGGGAGCGCAGCGCCAGGCAGAAGCTCCACACGGCCGGAAACAGCGAAGCCCAGAACGAGACCCCGCCCAGCGGCTGCTTCTCCTCCCGGCCGAAGAGGCAGGGGATCATCAGCACCGGCGCCTCGTGCATGTGCTCGGCGAGGTAGCTCGCGGAGTCGCGGACCTTGTCCATCCGCTCGCCGCGGGCGTCCCCTTCGCCGTACTCCGGGGTGGGCGAGGCGAGGTAGGCCCGCGCGTTCTTCAGGTACACGTCGGCGATCGCCTTCTTCTTGTCCGCGTCCTCGACGAACACCCATTGCCAGCCTTGTGAATTGGAACCGGTCGGCGCCTGCAGCGCCAGTTCGAGACATTCCATCAGCACGTCGCGGCCGACCGGCTTGTCGAAGTCGAGACGCTTGCGGACCGAGCGGGTGGTGGTGAGGACTTCGTCGACGGACAAATTGAGGGTCATGCAGTGGACACTACCGAGGCGGCCGGGCGCCGCCGAACGTGCACTCACGGCGAAGTTTTCGCGAATTTCTCGCCGTGAGTGCACGTTCGGCGCCGGAATCAGCGAAAGTCACGAGACTTCGAGCCGACGGACAGCGAAATGCGGCCCAACCGTTCGGCGACGACAGTGATCGCGCCGCTGGCGTTTTGCACCTGCCCGCGCACCAGCAACGCCGGGGCCGAGTTCGCCAGCTTGCGGTGCCGCGCCCAAACCCCCGGCGCGCAGAGCACGTTGATCATCCCGGTTTCGTCCTCGAGGTTGATGAACGTGACCCCCTGGGCCGTGCCGGGCCGCTGCCGATGGGTGACCGCGCCCGCGATCAGCACGCGGTCGCCGTCGGGCACCGAGCCCAGCTTCTCGGCGGGCACCACCCCCATCGCGTCCAGATCGGCCCGCAGGAACTGCGTCGGATAGCTGTCCGGGGAGACCCCGGTGGCCCACACGTCGGCGGCGGCCAATTCCAGCTCGCTCATCCCGGGCAGCGCCGGGATATGCGACGACGATCCCACCCCGGGCAGGCGGCCCGGCCGCTGGGTGGCCGCGGCCCCGGCCGCCCACAACGCCTCGCGCCGGGACATGCCGAAGCAGCCAAGAGCCCCCGCCGTCGCCAGCGCCTCGGTCTGCGGCACCGAAAGCTGCAGCCGGGTCGTCAGGTCCAGCACAGAAGCGAACGGGCCGTTGGCTTTTCGCTCGTTGACGAGTTGTTCGGCCAGGTCGTCGCCGATATGTCGGACCGCCCCCAGACCGAGACGCACCTCGGTTCCTCTGGCTTCCAAGGTGGCGTGCGCCAGGCTGGCGTTGACGTCCGGGCCGTGCACCGTCACGCCGTGCCGGCGCGCATCGGCCACCAGCGACTGCGGCGAGTAGAACCCCATCGGCTGGGCGCGCAGCAGCGCGGCGCAGAAGGCCGCCGGATGGTGCAGCTTGAACCACGACGAGTAGAACACCAGCGACGCGAAGCTCAGCGCATGGCTTTCGGGAAAACCGAAATTGGCGAAGGCTTCCAGTTTTTCGTAGGTGCGGTCTATCACCTCGTCCGGGGCGCCGTGCAGCGTGCGCATGCCCTCATAGAACCGGCCGCGCAGCCGTCGCATGCGTTCGGTCGAGCGCTTGGACCCCATGGCGCGGCGCAGCTGATCGGCCTCGGCGGCCGAGAATCCGGCACAGTCGACCGCGAGCTGCATCAGTTGTTCCTGAAAGAGCGGAACCCCCAGCGTCTTTCGCAATGCCGGCTCCATCGACGGGTGGTCATAAACCACTGGATCCAGGCCGTTGCGCCGCCGGATGTAGGGATGCACCGACCCGCCCTGGATGGGGCCGGGACGGATCAGCGCGACCTCCACCACCAGGTCGTAGAACACCCGCGGCTTCAGCCGCGGCAGCGTGGCCATCTGCGCGCGAGACTCCACCTGGAACACGCCGACGGAATCGGCGCGGGCCAGCATCTCGTACACCGCCGGTTCGGAGAGGTCGAGGCGGGCCAGGTCCACCTCGATCCCCTTGTGCTCGGCCACCAGGTCGATGGCATAGTGCAGCGCCGAGAGCATCCCCAGCCCCAGCAGGTCGAACTTCACCAAACCGATTGCCGCGCAGTCGTCTTTGTCCCACTGCAGGACGCTGCGGTTCTCCATGCGCGCCCACTCCACCGGGCACACGTCGGCGATCGGGCGGTCACAGATCACCATGCCACCGGAATGAATTCCCATGTGCCGCGGAAGGTTCCGGATCTGGTTGGCCAGGTCGACCACCGGTTCGGGGATGCCCTCCACATCGGGTGAGTCGGCCAGCCCGTTCCAGTGGCTGATCTGCTTGCTCCACGCGTCCTGCTGCCCCTGCGAGAAGCCCAGGGCGCGGGCCATGTCGCGCACCGCGATCTTGCCCCGGTAGGTGATGACGTTGGCGACCTGGGCGGCGTAGTCGCGGCCGTATTTGTCGTAGACGTACTGGATGACCTTTTCGCGCTGATCGGATTCGATGTCCATGTCGATGTCGGGCGGCCCGTCGCGGGCCGGTGACAGAAAGCGCTCGAACAGCAACTCGTTGGCCACCGGGTCGACGGCGGTGACACCAAGGGCGTAACAGACCGCGGAGTTGGCGGCCGATCCCCGGCCCTGGCACAGGATGTTGTTGTCCCGGCAGAACCGGGCGATGTCGTGCACAACCAAAAAATAGCCCGGGAACGCCAGCTGGGCAATGACTTTCAGTTCACGTTCGATTTGGGCATACGCGCGCGGCGCGTGCTCGGCCGACCCGTAACGGTCACGCGCCCCGGTCATGGTCAACTGCCGCAGCCAGCTGTCCTCGGTGTGCCCGACGGGCACGTCGAAGGGCGGCAACTGCGGCGCGATGAGCGCCAGGCCGAACGCGCACTGCTCGCCCAGCTCGGCGGCCGCGGTCACCACGTCGGGCCGCTGCCCGAACAACCGGGCCATCTCCTCACCCGAGCGCAGGTGCGAGCCGCCCAGCGGGGCCAGCCATCCGGCGGCCGAATCCAGCGACTCCCGCGCCCGGATGGCGCCCATCGCCATGGCCAGCCGGCGCCGCGACGGCCCCGCGAAATGCGCGCCGGTGGTGGCGACGACACCGACACCGAAGCGTGGGGCCAGCGCGGCCAGCACCCCGTTGCGTTCGTCGTCGAGCGGTTGGCCGTGATGGGTCAGCTCGATGCTGACCCGGTGAGCCCCGAACCGGTCCACCAGATTGGCCAGCGCCCGCTCCGCCGCCGATGGGCCGCCTTCGGAAAGTGCCTGGCGGACATGCCCTTTGCGGCAGCCCGTCAGGATGTGCCAGTGCCCGCCGGCGGCCTCGGTCAGCGCGTCGAAATCGTAGCGCGGCTTGCCTTTCTCGCCGCCGGCCAGATGGGCCGCGGCCAGTTGTCGCGACAACCGCCGGTAACCCTCCGCGCCCCGGGCCAGCACCAGCAGGTGCGGGCCGGGCGGATCCGGCTGCTCGGTGCGGGCACCCGGGCCAAGCGACAGTTCGGCGCCGAACACGGTGCGCATGTCGAGCTCGGCCGCCGCTTCGGCGAACCGCACCGCCCCATACAGTCCGTCGTGGTCGGTGAGCGCCAGGGCGCGCAGGTCTAGCCGGGCCGCCTCCTCGACCAGCTCCTCGGGTGTGCTCGCCCCGTCCAGAAAGCTGAACGCCGAGTGCGCATGCAGTTCGGCATAAGCGACGGATGAGCGGGACGCCCGGCCGTCATCCGGCGGCTGATACGTCGCTCGCCTGCGCGACAGCGGGCCGTCGGATTCCGGGCCCGCCGACTCCCCGGCGTGGCGGGGCTTGCTGTCGAGCACCCGCTCCATTTCCGCCCAGCTCGGCGGCCCGTTGAACCAGCCCACGAGTCCGAGTATATCGAACTGGTGTTCGATTTAACCGAGGCTCAGCACAACGGTTGTTAAGCCGAACTTCAACTCCTAAACAAGCTCTTAACGTGCGCGTACTACCGCAAATCACTGGGTCGACAGATACTGGCACAAGTTCAACAAAGCGGACTAGCGGGAGCCGGCATGGCACAGACACTGGATACGGCATTTCTTCAAGCCCACGATCCGGACCGGCATGCGAGCTTGGCGATCGGCGCGGTCGCCATCGTCGACGGCACCGCCCCCGATTACGAGCGGCTCAAACGCCTTCTGGCGGAACGCATCCAGCCGATCACTCGCTGCACGCAGCTGCTGCGTGCGCATCCGCTGCACCAGGAATGGATCGACTGCCCGGACTTCGACCTGGCCCACCACGTGCGCCGGGTAGCCATTCCCCACCCCGGCGACGAGGCCGAGCTGTCCCGGGCCATCGCCTACGCCCTGGAACGCACCCTCGATCTGAACCGCCCACCGTGGGAGTGCTGGGTCATCGAGGGCCTGCAGGGCAACCGGTGGGCGATCCTGATGAAAACCCATCACGGACTGCTCGACGGCAACTCGGCCGCCCGCCTGATCAGCAGGCTGTGTGACGACGCCGACGCGGATGTCTTCGCCAACAGTGCTGCGGCAAAACAGGTTTCGTCACCGGTCGCAGGCAAGCCTGGCTGGGTCGACGCGCTGTGGCGGGCTTCGTCGACCGCGGGCAACATCACCGGCGCCCTGGTCGACGCGATGTGGCCGGGGATGCGGACCGAGGCGGCCACCGCCCTGCGGCGCTACAGCACGGTACGCGTGCCGATCGCGGACGTCGACAGCGTCTGCCGCAAGTTCGGGGTCAGCGTCAACGACGTCGCGCTCGCCGCCGTCACCGAGGGATTTCGCACGGCGCTGCTCGGGCGCGGCGAGGAACCGCGGGCGGACTCGCTGCGCATCCTGGCGCCGATGCCGGTGCGCTCGGCGATGCTTTCACACCTGCCCGTCGAACACGACGATCCGGTGCGGCGGTTGCAGACGGTCCATACCAGGTGGCAGGCCAAGCAGACAGCTCAGCCGCGACCGGCCGGCATCGTAGAATCGATGATCGGCTGTTTGCCAACCACGTTGCGTAGCAACGTGTTACAACTGCTCTCCCACCTCCCGCAGCGCGCCATCGTAACCTTGGCCACCAACGTGCCCGGGCCACGCCGTCACCTGCGGGTGATGGGCCAGACCTTGGAGCGGCTGCTGCCGATCCCCCCGACCGCCGCGGCGCTGCACACCGGTGTGGCGGTGTTGAGCTACGGCGACGAACTGGTCTTCGGAATCACCGTCGAACAGGGCGACGCGTTCGACGTCAAGCAGCTGGCCGCAGGCATCGAGTTGGGCATGGAGCGCCTGGTGGCCCTAGGCGACGATTCCGTGTTGTTGTTCGCGCGCAAGCCTTCCGCGCGCCCGGTGGTCCGCCCCGTGCCGCCGACCCATCCCTCGGCGCCGGGTCGCGCGCGTCACTGACCCAGTCTCCGCACGGCGGACCACCGTGAGAAGGTGGGTCAATGGGCAAGTCCGGGCCGGTCATCATCGACCCGCGCCGCCACGACGCGGTGCTGTTCGACATCGACACCGCGCCGGGCTCCACACTGGCCGCACACCTGCGCGAAACCGGGGTGAGCAGCACCGTCATTTCGGCGGACGGTCCGGTGCAGGCGGCCAACCGCCTGGGGGTACGGCCCGGCCGTTGCGTCGTGGTCGCCGGGCACGCCGAGGGCGTCGAGGCCGCGCGCGCCGCCGGCTTCGCGCTGGTGATCGCTGTCGATCCGGCCGGGCACGGCGACGCGTTACGCGAGGCGGGGGCCGACGCGGTGGTCGCCGATCTGGACGACGTCACCGTGCGGACCGGCGATCGCCGCATGTCGCAGCTGCCCGATGCGTTTCAGGCCTTGGCCGACGGGCTGGCCGACAGGCGACCGGCAGTGTTCTTCGACTTCGACGGCACGCTCTCCGACATCGTCGATGACCCGGACTCGGCGCGGCCAGTCGCCGGGGCCACCGAGGCGCTGGTAAATCTGGCCGCGCGGTGTCCGGTCGCGGTGCTGTCCGGGCGCGACCTCGCCGACGTCACGAATCGTGTTGGCGTACCCGGTCTCTGGTATGCGGGTAGCCACGGTTTCGAGCTGACCGCCCCCGACGGAACGCACCACCAGAACGACGACGCGGCCACCGCCATCCCGGTGCTCGAGCAGGCGGCCGGTCAGCTGCGCGACCAGCTCGGCGCGATTGCCGGTGTTGTGGTGGAACACAAGCGATTCGGGGTGGCCGTGCATTACCGCAATGCCGATCGCGACCGCGTCGGCGAGGTGCTGGCGGCGGTGCGCGCCGCGGGTCGCCGCGACGAGCTTCGCGTCACCACCGGCCGCGAGGTCATCGAGCTGCGCCCCGACCTGGACTGGGATAAGGGAAAAACGTTGCGCTGGGTGCTTGATCACCTGCACGACGCCGGGTCGGTTGCCCTGACGCCGGTGTACCTCGGCGACGACATCACCGACGAGGACGCGTTCGACGCGGTGCGAGCCGATGGCGTGCCGATCCTGGTGCGGCACGGCGACGACGGAGACCGCGCCACCGCAGCGCTGTACGCGCTGGACGGTCCCGCTCGGGCAAGCGAATTCACCGCCCGGCTGGCGGATCAGCTGTCGCGCTAGCGACGGTCGCAAGCGCGGCGAAGCCGCGCGCAGCGGGCCGGCGCCATCAGCGCCAGCGACGGTCGCAAGCGCGGCGAAGCCGCACGCAGCGGGCCGGCGCCATCAGCGCCAGCGACGGTCGCAAGCGCGGCGAAGCCGCGCGCAGCGGGCCGGCGCCATCAGGACTGGGCGTATTCCACGGCGCCGTCGTCGAGCACCACCCGGGTGTCGGCCCCGTCCGGACCGGACGCCTCGGTGCGGAACACCGCCTTACCTTCCTCGGTACGCCAGATCAGCGTGGTCAGTGTCTCGCCGGGGAACACTGGCGAGGTGAACCGTGAGGCGATCGACGTGATGTTGGCCGCGACGCCCTGGCCCAGCTCGGCGACCAGCGCGCGGCCCGAAACCCCATAGGTGCATAACCCGTGCAGGATCGGCTTGGGGAAGCCGGCCAGTTCCCGGGCGAACCACGGGTCGCTGTGCAGCGGGTTGCGGTCCCCGGAGAGCCGGTAGATCAGCGCCTGGTCTTCGCGGGTGGGCAGCGCGACGCGCGCGTCGGGCTCGCGGTCCGGGAATTCCGGTGCGACCGGCCGCTGACCCGGCATCCCCCCGAAGCCGCCCTCGCCCCGAATGACGAGCGTGGTGAGCGTCTCGGCGATCAGCTGCCCGGATTCCGGGTCGGTGCCCCTGCCGCGCAACACCAGGATCGCGTTCTTGCCCTCGCCCTTGTCCTGGATGTCGGCGACCTCGGAAACCACCGAGAGCCTGCCCGCGGGCGGCAGCGGTGCGTGCAGCCGGATGCTCTGCGATCCGTGTAACAGCATGGCCCAGTTGAACTTTCCGACCAGGCCGGCCGCTCCGAAGGCCGGGCAGCAGATGACTGCATAGGTGGGCAGCACCTGCTGGTCGATGTCGTGGCTGTTCTCGGTGGTGAATGCCAGGTCGTCGACCCCGGCTCCGACACCGAGCGCGTAGAGCAGCGTGTCCCGGTCGGTCCATTCGAACTGCATGGGCTCGGTGACCGCCCCGACGGCACTCGGATCAATCGCCATGGAAGTCTCCTGATCGTTGGTAGGGATCCTCGGTCCACTCTGGCATCTGACGGAATCGCGGCGCGAAAGGCCCGCGACTCGGGCGACGGCGGACGTTCCTTGCCGCCCGGCGCCGCGTCGATCATCGCGCGAGCCGGGCTGGCCGAGGCCGCGCGGTAACAAACCGTCGCAAACCCTTCCCACCGGAGGCGTCGGCAGGGCAGGCTATCGACATGCCCAAGCGCAGCATGATCCGGAAAACCGCGGTAGCGCTCGCCGCGCTCACCGCCACCATGATCGTCGGCGGCTGCGGTGGTTCACCGCAGGCCAAGTCCATCACCGTGACATTCATCCGGCACGCCCAGTCCGAGGCCAACGCCAGCGGCACCATCGACACCGAGGTGCCGGGGCCGGGGCTGACCCCGGAGGGCAAGGGGCAGGCCGAACAGCTTGCGCACCAACTGGGCCGCAAGGACTACGACAGCATCTACACCTCAACCATGACGCGTGCTCAGCAAACCGCCGCGCCGGTGGCCGCCGCGCTGGGCAAGCAGGTGGAGGTGCTGCCCGGCATCCAGGAGATCAACGCCGGCTGGTTCAACGGCAAACCCGAGTCGATGGCGAAGTCGACGTACATGCTGGCGCCGGTGGACTGGATCAACGGCGACGTCTCCAATAGCATCCCCGGCTCGGTCAGCGGCAAGGAGTTCAACGACCGGTTCACCGCGGCGATCAACAAGATCTACAACAGCGGCCACCACAACCCGGTGGTGTTCTCGCACATGAACGCGATCATGGTGTGGACGCTGATGAACGCGCAGAACGCCAAGAACAGCCTGATGAAAAGCCACCCGATCCCCAACACGGGTCGCGTGGTGATCAGCGGTAACCCGATGACCGGCTGGACGCTCGTCGACTGGGACGGGATCCGCGACTTCCACAATTAGTGGCGATCGCAAGGGCGGCGTAGCCGGGCGCGGCGGGTCGCCACCATCGGGACGCGTGGCGATCGCAAGGGCGGCGTAGCCGGGCGCGGCGGGTCGCCACCATCGGGACCGGTCGCGCTGAAGATCACAGTTGACGTGTGCGGCTGCCACCGCCACCATGTCTTCATGCGGTATGTCGTTACCGGCGGTACCGGGTTTATTGGTCGCCGAGTCGTGTCTCGCTTGCTGGAATCCCATCCCGATGCGCAGCTGTTCGTGCTGGTACGACGGCGGTCACTGGGCCGCTTCGAGCGGCTCGCCGAACACTGGGGCGAGCGGGTGAAGCCGCTGGTCGCCGAGCTGCCGGAGCTGGAGCTGAGCGACGAGGTCTTCGCCGAGCTGGGCGAGATCGATCACGTGATCCACTGCGCGGCGATCTACGACATCACCGCAGGTGAGCCCGAGCAACGGGCCAGCAACGTCGAGGGCACCCGTGCGGTGATCGCGCTGGCGCAGCGGCTGGACGCGACGTTGCACCACGTGTCGTCGATCGCGGTGGCCGGCGATTTCGCCGGTGCATACACCGAGGACGATTTCGACGTCGGCCAGCAGCTGCCGACGCCGTATCACCAGACCAAGTTCGAGGCCGAGCTGCAGGTGCGCTCGGCGCCCGGGCTGCGTTATCGCATCTACCGCCCGGCGGTGGTGGTGGGCGATTCACGCACCGGCGAGATGGACAAGGTGGACGGGCCGTACTACTTCTTCGGCGTGCTGGCCAAGTTGGCCGTGCTCCCGTCGTTGACCCCGATCCTGTTGCCCGACACCGGTCGCACCAACATCGTCCCGGTCGACTACGTCGTCGACGCACTGGTCGCGCTGATGCATGCCGACGGCCGTGACGGACAGACGTTCCACCTGACCGCCGAGAAGACGATTGGCCTGCGCGGCATCTACCGCGGCGTGGCCAAGGCGGCCGGGCTGCCGCCGCTGCGCGGTTCACTCCCCCGCTCGGTGGCTGCCCCGGTGCTCAAGGTGCGCGGACGCGCCAGAGTGGTGCGCAACATGGCGGCCACCCAGCTCGGTATTCCGGCCGAGGTGCTCGACGTCGTGGACCTGGCTCCCACCTTTGTCAGTGAGAAGACTCGAAAAGCCCTGCGGGGCACCGGCATAGATGTTCCGGAGTTCTCCAGCTACGCACCCAAGCTGTGGCGGTACTGGGCGGAGCACCTCGATCCGGACCGCGCCCGGCGCGACGATCCACAGGGGCCGTTACAGGGCCGGCACGTCATCATCACCGGCGCATCCAGCGGCATTGGCCGGGCGGCTGCGATCGCGATCGCCGAGCGGGGCGCAACCGTTTTCGCGCTGGCCCGCAACGGCGAGGCACTGGATGCACTGGTCGACGAGATCCGCGCCAATGGTGGTGCCGCCCATGCGTTTACCTGTGATGTCACCGATTCCGCGTCGGTGGAACACACGGTCAAAGACATCCTGGGGCGCTTCGACCACGTCGACTACCTGGTGAACAACGCCGGACGGTCGATCCGCCGCTCGGTAATCAACTCCACCGACCGGCTGCACGATTACGAACGGGTGATGGCGGTCAACTACTTCGGCGCGGTGCGGATGGTGCTGGCGCTGCTACCGCATTGGCGGGAGCGCCGATTCGGTCACGTCGTCAACGTGTCGAGCGCCGGCGTGCAGGCACGCAATCCCAAGTACAGCTCCTACCTGCCGTCCAAGGCAGCGCTTGACGCGTTCTCCGACGTGGTGGGTTCGGAGGTGCTGTCGGACCACATCACCTTCACCAACATCCATATGCCGCTGGTGCGCACCCCGATGATCGTGCCATCCCACCGGCTCAACCCGATGAAGGCGATCAGTCCCGAGCGCGCGGCGGCGATGGTGGTGCGCGGGCTGGTGGAAAAGCCGGCCCGCATCGACACCCCGCTGGGCACCCTCGCCGAGGCCGGCAATTACTTCGCGCCGAAAACGTCGCGGCGCGTTCTGCACCAGCTCTATCTCGGCTATCCCGATTCGGCCGCGGCGCGCGGGCTCGCCGCCGAACCTGCGCCGACGCCGGCTACGCGGACTGCGCGGCGCAAGCCCAGCCGGCCCGTGCGCGCCGCCGCCCGAGGCATCCGGGCACCCCGTCCGGTCAGGCGGCTGGTCCGCCTGGTGCCCGGTGTGCACTGGTAGTCATTTCTGCAGTGTGAACTGGTTGACGTCGATGTAGCCGATCCGGAATGCGTCGGCGCAACCGGTCAGGTATTTCATGTACCGCTCGTAGACTTCCTCGGATTGCACCGCGATGGCCTCTTCCTTGTGGGCCTGCAGTGCGGCGGCCCAAAGGTCGAGCGTCTTCGCGTAATGCGGCTGCAGCGACTGCACGCGACTCACCGTGAAGCCGTTCGCAGTGGCGCGCTCTTCCACCATCGGTATCGACGGCAGCCGCCCACCCGGAAAGATCTCGGTGACAATGAATTTGATGAATCTGGCGAACGTGAACGAGATGGGCATGCCGCGCTCGGCCATCTCCGTCGGGTGTAGCCCGGTGATGGTGTGCAGCAGCATGATCCCGTCGTCGGGCAACAGGTCGTGCGCCAGGGTGAAGAACGCGTCGTAACGCTCGTGCCCGAAGTGCTCGAAGGCGCCGATGCTGACGATCCGGTCTACCGGCTCGTCGAACTGTTCCCACCCCTCCAGCAGGACCCGGGCCGAACGCGGGCTGTTGGACTCCTCGATCAGCTGTTCGACATGTTCGGCCTGGTTGCGGCTCAGGGTCAGGCCGACGACGTTGACGTCGTACTTTTCCAGGGCACGCATCATGGTGGCGCCCCAACCGCAGCCGACGTCGAGCAGCGTCATGCCCGGCTGTAGGCCG
The DNA here is from genome assembly GCF_059812425.1 of Mycobacterium sp. NGS56. Lineage (NCBI taxonomy): Bacteria > Bacillati > Actinomycetota > Actinomycetes > Mycobacteriales > Mycobacteriaceae > Mycobacterium > Mycobacterium sp. NGS56. The sequence goes on along the minus strand of NZ_JCALCQ010000001.1, from coordinate 1,536,638 downwards.
AGTTTGCCGAGCGCGAGGTCGATCTTGGCAATCTGCGCCTCTTCCAGCGTCATGTCCTCGCGCTCGAAGTAGGCGCAGCTGTACGTCTGGGTCGGGTCCAGAAACAGCCGGAAGAATTCATCCGACAAGTCGTAGTGGGCCTGCACATCGCCGAAGTGCGGCGTTAAATCAGTTCCCTCGGGGGGCTCCGACGTCGTTGGCATCGTGCCAGCCTAACCGCCGGTATCTTGGAAACAATGAGCGCGCCCGTTTTCGTCGACGTCGATACCGGCGTGGACGATGCGCTGGCGCTGATGTACCTGTTCGCCAGCCCCGACGCCGAGGTGGTCGGCATCGCCTCGACCGGGGGAAACGTTGGGGTGGACCAGGTTTGCGAAAACAATCTGGGCCTGCTGGAGCTGTGCCAGCGCACCGGTGTCCCGGTTTCCAAGGGCTCCGGACAGACCCTGACCGGGCCGATGCGGCTGCCGTCAAAAGTCCACGGCCCCAGGGGATTGGGCTACGCCGACTTGCCGCCGGGCACCCGCGGGCTCACCGACTACGACTCGGCCGGCGCCTGGATACGCGCAGCACGCGCGGCTCCCGGTGAACTCATCGGCGTGGCGACCGGGCCGCTGACCAACCTGGCGCTGGCGCTGCGCGCCGAGCCCGAGCTGCCGACGCTGCTCAAACGGCTGGTGATCATGGGTGGTTCCTACGATCACCGGGGTAACACCACCGCGGTGGCGGAGTGGAACATCAGTGTGGACCCCGAGGCGGCGGCCGAGGTGTTGGCCGCATGGCGTCCGGAAACCGTTGGGCGAGGGCGGCTTCCAATCCTGTGCGGACTGGATCTGACCCGTAAGGTTGCGATGACGCCCGATCATCTGGCGCGGCTGGCAGCGGCCGCGGAGTCGACGACGACACGGCTGAGCGAACACGACGCTCCTGGCACCCGGTCGGCGGCGTCCAACCCGCTGATCAGGGTGATCGAGGACGCGATGCGGTTCTACCTGGAGGCCTATCACGAACTCGGCCATGGGTATCGGGCGCACATGCACGATCCGCTGGCCGCCGCCGTCGCGCTGGATCCCGAACTGGTCACGACGCGCCCTGCGACGGTGGACATCGAGCTGACCGGAACGCTCACCCGCGCCATGACGGTGACCGATTGGTCGGACCGTCGAGAACCCAACGCGCTCATCGGGATTGACGTGGACGCGGCGGCATTCTTCGATCGGTTCATCGAACGGGTGGGACCGTTTGCGCGTCAATTAGGAGGTCTCTGATGAAGATTCGCGTGATCGAAGTGGTCCGGGCGCTGTGGGGCTCGGCGCTGCTGGTCGCCCCGGCCGAGGTGCTCCACCACATTCACGGGGTGCGGGTCGACCGCAAGGCGCTCGTCGTCACCCGGATCCTGGGCGCGCGCCACCTGACCCAGGCGCTGCTGTCGGGAATCAATCCCAGCCCGGAGGTGCTGGCGGCTGGGGTCTGGGTCGACAGCGTGCACTCGGCGACAGCGCTCGGCCTGGCCGCGGTCGACCGGGAGCGCGCTCGCGGCGGGGTGACAGACGCCCTCGTCGCGGCGTCGTGGGCGATACTGGGCTGGCGACACCTACGCGCCGGCAAAGCCAGGACCGACGCCGTGCGGGGCCGCGACCGGCTGGCCCGTACAGTGGTGGGCGCGTTGCCCGGTGGCCGGGGGCTGATGGCGCGAGCGGAGGCGGTCCGCGCCGAATAAGGCCAGGTGAGCGCGCGATTGCCGCAAAACGAAAGGTGGCCGTCCGACGTTTGCAGCGTTGGGGACAATGCACATTGTGTTTTCATGGTTCGGTGGGGAGTGGGCTCGACGTCCTGCGTTGGCAGCTCTCGAGTGTGAAAGGTTTTGCAAGTCATGACGGAGTTGGTTACCGGGAAAACGTTGCCCAATGTGGTGGTCACTGGCGTCGCCATGACGACCGCGTTAGCTACTGATGCCGAAACCACCTGGAAGTTGTTGCTGGACAGCCAAAGTGGTATCCGCAAGCTCGAGGATTCGTTCGTCGAGGAGTTCGACCTGCCGGTGCGCATCGGCGGGCACCTGCAGGAGGAATTCGACGCCGGACTGACGCGCGCCGAACGCCACCGGATGGGTTATCTGCAGCGGATGTCGACAGTGTTGAGCCGGCGGGTCTGGGAGAACGCCGGCTCGCCCGAGGTCGACAGCAACCGGCTGATGGTGTCCATCGGCACCGGCCTGGGGTCTGCCGAGCAGATCGTGTTCAGTTATGACGATTTGCGGGCTCGCGGTATCAGGGGGGTCTCACCGCTCGCGGTGTCGAAGTACATGCCCGACGGCGCGGCCGTCGCGGTGGGGCTCGAGCGGCATGCCAAAGCCGGCGTGATCACCCCGGTGTCGGCGTGCGCGTCGGGTTCCGAGGGCGTCGCGCAGGCGTGGCGCAACATCGTGTTCGGCGAGGCCGACATCGCCATCTGTGGTGGCGTCGAGGTCAGGATCGAGGCGGTCGCGATCGCGGCGTTCGCCCAGATGCGCATCGTGATGTCGACCAAAAACGACGACCCGGCCGGGGCGTGTCGCCCGTTCGACCGCGACCGGACCGGCTTCGTGTTCGGCGAGGCCGGCGCGCTCATGGTCATCGAAACCGAGGAACACGCCAAAGCACGCGGCGCCAACATCTTGGCCCGCATCATGGGCGCCAGCATCACTTCCGACGGGTATCACATGGTGGCCCCGGACCCCAACGGCGAACGCGCCGGCCACGCGATGAGCCGCGCCATCCAGCTCGCCGGGCTCATGCCGTCCGACATCGGCCACGTCAACGCCCACGCCACCGGCACCTCGGTCGGTGACGTCGCCGAGGCCAGGGCCATCAACAACGCGCTGGGCAGCAACAAACCCGCCGTCTATGCCCCCAAAGCCGCACTCGGCCACTCGGTGGGCGCCGTGGGTGCCGTGGAATCCATCCTGACCGTGCTCGCCCTGCGCGACCAGGTGGTCCCCCCCACGCTCAACCTGGAAAACCTCGACCCCGAAATCGACCTCGACGTCGTCGCAGGCAAACCACGGCCGGGCAACTACGAGTACGCGATCAACAACTCGTTCGGGTTCGGCGGACACAACGTGGCCATCGCCTTCGGGCGCTACTAGACCCGGGCACCACCGAATATCAGGAGACCTGCGATGACTATCACGGCCCCCGAGACGGTTGGCGAGTCGCTCGACCCTCGCGACCCGCTGTTGCGCTTGAGCAATTTCTTCGACGATGACAGCGTCGAGCTGCTGCACGAGCGGGACCGTTCCGGCGTCCTTGCCGCCGCGGGGACCGTGAATGGCGTGCGCACCATCGCGTTTTGCACCGACGGAACCGTCATGGGCGGCGCGATGGGCATCGAGGGGTGCACGCACATTGTCAACGCCTATGACACCGCCATCGAGGAGCAGAGCCCGATCGTGGGTATCTGGCACTCCGGCGGTGCCCGGCTGGCCGAGGGTGTGAAGGCACTTCACGCGGTGGGCCTGGTCTTCGAGGCGATGATTCGGGCGTCCGGTTACATCCCGCAGATCTCGGTGGTCGTCGGCTTCGCCGCCGGCGGCGCCGCCTACGGGCCGGCCCTGACCGACGTCATCGTGATGGCGCCGGAAAGCCGGGTGTTCGTCACCGGGCCGGACGTGGTGCGCAGCGTCACCGGCGAGGACGTGGACATGTGCTCGCTCGGCGGGCCGGAGACCCACCACAAGAAGTCCGGGGTCTGCCACATCGTCGCCGACGACGAGCTCGACGCGTACGAACGCGGCCGCCGGCTGGTCGGGTTGTTCTGCCAGCAAGGGCATTTCGACAAGAACAAGGCCGAGGCCGGTGACACCGACATCCATGCGCTGCTGCCCGAGTCGTCGCGCCGGGCCTACGACGTGCGGCCGATCGTGACCGCGATCCTGGACGACGAGACGCCTTTCGACGAATTCCAGGCCAACTGGGCGCCGTCGATGGTGATCGGCCTTGGCCGGCTGTCCGGCCGCACGGTCGGCGTGCTGGCCAACAACCCGTTGCGCCTGGGCGGTTGCCTGAACTCTGAAAGTGCCGAGAAGGCAGCGCGGTTCGTGCGACTCTGCGACGCATTCGGCATTCCGCTGGTGGTGATCGTCGACGTGCCCGGCTATCTGCCCGGTGTCGACCAGGAGTGGGGCGGGGTGGTGCGCCGCGGCGCCAAGCTGCTGCACGCGTTCGGCGAGTGCACGGTTCCGCGCGTCACATTGGTCACCCGAAAGACCTACGGCGGGGCCTACATTGCAATGAACTCCCGGTCACTGAACGCGACCAAGGTGTACGCGTGGCCGGACGCCGAGGTCGCGGTGATGGGCGCCAAGGCCGCCGTCGGCATCCTGCACAAGAAGAAGCTGGCCGCCGCGGCGGACCACGAGCGCGAGGCGCTGCATGACGAGCTCGCCGCCGAGCACGAGCGGATCGCGGGCGGCGTGGACAGCGCCATCGAGATCGGCGTCGTCGACGAGAAGATCGACCCGTCGCACACCCGCAGCAAGCTCACCGAGGCTCTGGCCCAGGCGCCCGCGCGCCGCGGCCGCCACAAGAACATCCCGCTGTAACTGGCCGGCGACGCCCGTTGTCGCCACAAGGTGATCCGCGAATCCGCTGGCGCTGATGCTATCGGATCCGAGAAGTCTGTCGTCATCCCCCGCCGCGGCTTAAGATCGCCGAAAGCGCTTGCCGCAGTTCCCCTTCGGGGTCATCGGGAAGTTCGTCGGTACGCCACCCGACGAAATCGTCCGGCCGGATCAGCAGCGCGCCCTCCGACGGCAGCCCGGTAACCGCCGCCCACTCGTCGCTGTAGCAGCGGTGTGCGGTCACCGTCGCCGAAGTCGCCGCCGCACACCACCGCTCGTCCCCGGACAACACGGTGAAACGGGGTCCCAGCAGGTCAAGTGTCGACACTCCCTCGCGAACCCAGACGTGCGGCAGCCGAGTGCCGGGTTGTGCGCGCAATTCGTCCACCAACCCGCCATCGCCCGCATCACCTGTCACGACCGCGGTCGAGCGGTAGCGGTATCCGATGAGCAGGGCGAACATCGAGCACTCCTCGTCGGCCGGCAACTGCGGCGCGTCGCCACCCGCGCGCAGCAGCGCCACGGACGGGCCGGTGAGCGACTGACGCGCGGCGAATCGGCCAACCGGATGACGCTCGGCCTGGTAGGTCGCCAGCAGTTCCGGTGCGGCGGTGCCGTGCAGAACGGCGGCGAGTTTCCAGGCCAGGTTGTGCGCGCTCTGGATGGCGGTGTTGGCTCCTCCGGCTTTGAACGGCGGCATGGTGTGTGCCGAATCGCCGACGAGAAATGCTCGCCCGCAGTGGAATTGGTCGGCCACCTGTTCGTAGGGTTGCCACGCAGCGACCTCGATGATGTCGATGTCGATCCGCTCGCCGATGGCCTTGATGAGCACCTCGCGGCAACGCTGCGGTGTGAAGTGATCGGCCGTCTCACCTGCGCCGGGAAAGTAGGTGGTGATGAACATGCCGAGATCGCCTTCGGCGACCAGGAATATGCCGTCCACGTCGTCGTTTTTCACCTGCACTCCGTCGCCGTCGTGTAACTCCGGGACGAATTGTCGCCATCGCGCCCGGAAGTAGACGAACACCACATAGATCGGTAGCGCGCCGTACCCCGATGTGGTGATTCCCAGCCCGTCACGGATTGGACTGTGCACGCCGTCGGCGCCCACGAGATAGTCGGCCCGGACGGTCTGCGACTCCCCCAACTCCGCGTCGCGCACCACCGCGGTGACTCCCGTTTCATCCATCGCGATCGAGGACAGCTCCGTGCCGTAGCGCACCTCGCTGCCGCCTCGTCGCGCCGCGTCGCGCAGGATCGGCTCGAGCCGGCTCTGCGGGCAATACTGCGCCGCCGGCTCCGGGCTGAGCTTGTCCAGTCCGGCGAAGATCGCGTCGACGTCTAGGCCCGGCCGTTGCACGGCGCTGTTGAGCGTGGGCCTGACCACCAGCGTCGAGACCCGTTCGGCGACCGCCCGCACCTCGTCGCGAACCCCCAGGCCGCGCAAGATTTCCGAGCTGCGAAAACTCAGGTTGCGGGCCTTTGGGTAGAGGAAGAATTCCCGTCGCTTCTCGACCAGGAGCGAATGCACCCCGTGCTGGGCCAGCAGCGCCGACGTGGCGAGGCCGCCAACACCGGCTCCGACGATCAAAACCGGGACACGCGTCGCCATAGCAACCACCTCCGAGCTCCAGAGCCGCCTGGCTTTTTTTGATAGTAACTATCATTAGCAATTTACTGTCACATTATCAATGAGTTCGTTGTTGGCCAAGGTCTCCCAATGGCTCACCGGCAATTCCTGCTAAAGGCCGTTGCGCTTTGACCGGGAGTGGGTAAACAACGCCTAGCGCGGGATCAGTTTGAGTCAGTCCTAACCGGAAGGGGCATCGGATGGTTCGTGAAGAGGGGGGCCGGTGGGACGTCGGCATCCAGGACAGCGCGGTTCACCTTGAGCGCATCTCTGAGAGCGACGAAGGGTTATTCGATGATTCGCTGTCACCTGAAGAGGCCCGTGACCTCGCCGGCCTGTTGACGAAATTCGCAACCAAGCTCGAGGAGGCCGCGGGCTCCGGCAAGACCGAGGGCTCCAAGGACAGCGGAGATTCCGAGGACTCCAACGACTCCGATGACTCCAACGACTCCGAGGACTCCAAAGACTCCGATGACTCCGATGACAGCGACGAATCGGACGACAGCGACGACAGCGACGACTCCGACGAATCCGACGACAGCGAAGACTCCGACGACTCCGACGAATCCGACGAATCGGACGACAGCAAGGACTCCAATGGGTCTTCGAACTAGGTTCGGTGCTCACCCCGCGCACGGCGGTTAGCGACGCGCGCCAAGAACTCGGTTGCCACTGGAACAGCGCGCTCTCGATCGCGCCCCACCAGTCCGATCCGCGTCCGCCGATCGACGATGTCGGAAACATCCAGCGCGCCCTCATGCGTGATCGCGTATTCGAATTCCGCTCTGGTGACGTCGATTCCCTCCACGACCGGTTCCGTGGGGCGCTCGCAGGTGGCGGAGCCGATCACCTTGGGCGCCTCGGCCCCGTAGCGCTGCACCAGTGACACCGGCGGCGCGGAGTCCGGCGCCGCCACCACCCCGGGGTTGGCCGGCGCCCCGATCAGCGGCAGATTGCGGGTCCGGCATTTCGCGGCCCGCAGCCGACGCACCCGGATCGCGCGGTCCAGCACATCCTGTGCCATATAACGGTATTCGGTAAGCTTGCCGCCGATCACGCTGATCACCCCGGACGCCGATTCGACGACGGCGTGTTCGCGGGAAACGTCGGCGGTGCGGCCTTCGCCGGTGTCGATCAGCGGCCGCAGCCCCGCATAGGCGCCGATGACGTCGGTCGCGGTAAGGCCGATCCCCAACCCGGTGTTCACCGTGTCGAGCAAGAACGTGATCTCTTCAACCGTCGGTTCGGGCACATCGGGAACGGGACCGGGCGCGGCCTCGTCGGTCAGACCGAGATAGACGCGGCCCAGCTGTTCGGGCATGGCGAAGACGAAGCGGTTGAGCTCACCGGGAATCGGAATGGTAAGCGCCGCAGTCGGATTGCCGAAGGCTTGGGCGTCGAACACCAGGTGCGTGCCGCGGCTGGGCCGCAGCCGTAACGAGCCGTCGATCTCGCCCGCCCACACCCCGGCCGCGTTGATGACCGCGCCCGCCGACACGTCAAACGATTCCCCGCCGCGCATGTCGGTCAGCCGCACCGACGTGCCGGTCGCCCGGGACGCCGACACATAAGTCAGGATCCGGGCGCCATGCTGCGCCGCGGTGCGGGCGACCGCGGTGACCAACCGAGCGTCGTCGATGAGTTGACCGTCGTAAGCCAGGAAGCCGCCGTCCAAGCCGTCGCGTCGCACGGTGGGCACCATCTTCACCACGCGCTCCGCCGAAATCCGGCGCGAGCGGGGCAGGGTCGACGCCGGGGTGCCGGCGAGGAACCGCAACGCGTCACCCGCCAGGAATCCGCCGCGCACCAGCGCTCGCTTGCCCGCACTCATCGATGGCAGCAGCGGCACCAGTTGGGGCATCGCATGAACCAAATGAGGGGCGTTGCGCGTCATCAAGATTCCGCGCTCGATGGCGCTGCGCCGGGCAATGCCCGCGTTTCCGGTCGCCAGGTAACGCAGCCCGCCGTGGACGAGCTTGGAACTCCACCGGCTGGTGCCGAAGGCCAGATCATGTTTCTCCACCAGCGCCACCCGCAGCCCGCGCGCCGCGGCATCCAACGCGATCCCGGCACCGGTGATGCCGCCGCCGATCACGATCACGTCGGAAGGCTCACCGTCGGCGAGTGCGGTCAGGTCGGCCGTGCGGCGCTCGGCGTTCAGGGCGGTCGGGTCGGGGATCACGACAGATATCCGTTCAGCGTGTGGGTGAGCTCGGTGTCCAGCGCTTGGGCGTCGAGCATCGCCTCGACGATCCCGGCCGACTGGATGGTGGATTGCGCGATCAGCAGCACCATGGTCGCCATCTGGACCGGATCGCCGAGCCGAACACTTCCGTGCCGCTGAGCCACCCGCAGCCGGGCGGCGAGCGCGTCAATCAACATGCGCTGGCTCGTCCCCAGGCGTTCGGTGATATAGGTCGACGCGAGATCCGAGTGCAGCACCGACATCACCAGTCGGTCCGCCCGCAGCAGATCGGTCACCGCAACTATCTGCCGCACAAGCGATTCACGATCCTCGCCGAGTAAAGGGGCGTCGCGCATCACTTCGGTGATGTGTTGGGTCAAAAGCGCCGCCACGATCGATTGTGTGTCCGGCCACCGCCGGTACACCGTCGGTCTGCTGACGCCCGCACGTCGGGCTATCTCGGCCAGGGTCACCCGCTCCACCCCGAAATCCACCACGCAGCTGGCCGCCGCGGCGAGAATCCGCTCGCCGGTGTCCAGTGGCGCATTACGTGTTGACAGCATGTGTAATACTGTAACGCATGACCGACCCTCACGGGCTCTTGCCACCGATGAAATGGAACGCGTGGGGAGATCCCGCCGCGGCCAAGCCCCTGTCGGAGGGGATCCGGTCCTTGCTGCAGCAGGCCGTGGGGGTCGAGGGGTCCCACACGGCCGAACTGCGATCCGACCAGGTCAAATTGCGCCCGTCAGCGTTGTCGCAGTCCGATCAGGAGGCCCTGGGCGCCATCGTCGGCGCCGAGTACTGCCGCACCGCGGACCCCGACCGGCTGCTGCGCGCGGGCGGCAAATCCACCATCGACCTGCTCAACCGCGCGGAACACGGCACCCAGGACGCGCCCGACGCCGTGTTGCTGCCCGCCGATGACGACGCCGTTGCCGCGATCCTGCGCTACTGCTCGGACCATCGCATCGCCGTCGTACCCTTCGGCGGGGGCACCAGTGTGGTCGGCGGCCTGGATCCCATCCGCGGGGAGTTTGCCGCCGTCGTCTCGCTCGATCTACGCCGGTTCGACCAACTGATCTCGCTGGACGACGTGTCCGGCCAAGCCGTTCTCGGGGCCGGGGTCACCGGGCCGGACGCCGAACGCCTGCTTGGCGCACAAGGCTTTTCGCTCGGTCATTTCCCGCAGAGCTTTGAGTACGCCACTATCGGCGGCTTCGCCGCGACCCGCTCCTCCGGTCAGGATTCGGCGGGCTACGGCCGGTTCAACGACATGGTGCGCGGGCTGCGCGTGGTCACCCCGGTGGGCACCATGGATCTGGGTCGCGCGCCGGAATCCGCCGCGGGTCCCGACCTGCGCCAGCTGTTGATCGGCTCGGAGGGCACCCTGGGCGTCATCACCCGGGTGCGGCTGCGCGTGCACCGCGTTCCAAAAGCGGTCCGCTACGAGGCGTGGTCGTTCCCCGATTTCGAGACCGGGGCGGCGGCCCTGCGCGCCGTCACCCAAAATGCCACGGGCCCCACCGTCATTCGGCTCTCCGACGAGGCCGAGACCGGAGTCAACCTGGCCACTACCGAGTCGATCGGCGAATCTCAGATCACCGGCGGATGCCTGGCCATCACCATGTTCGAAGGCACCGAGGAGCACGTCGAAAGCCGGCACGCCGAGACCAGCGCGCTCCTGGCGGCCCAGGGCGGAACCTCGCTGGGCGACGGTCCGGCGCGGGCGTGGGAGCGCGGCCGCTTCGGCGCACCGTACCTGCGCGATTCGCTGCTCGCGGCGGGCGCGCTGTGCGAAACGCTGGAGACGGCCACCGATTGGTCGAATGTCTCCGCGCTGAAAAATGCTGTCACCCAAGCGCTTATCGATGCGCTAGCCGCAACGGGTACCCCCGCCTTGGTGATGTGTCACATCTCCCACGTGTACCCCACCGGCGCCTCGTTGTATTTCACCGTCGTCGCGGGGCAACGGGGCAACCCGATCGAGCAATGGAAAGCCGCCAAAAAGGCGGCGTCGGATGCCATCATGGCCACCGGCGGGACCATCACCCACCATCATGCGGTCGGTGCCGACCACCGGCCGTGGATGCGCGACGAGATAGGCGAGCTGGGAGTGCAGGTGCTACGGGCCGTCAAGCAGACTCTGGACCCGGCCGGAATTCTCAATCCCGGCAAGCTGATTCCGTGACAGCCGAAGCCCGCCGCCGGGAAATCGGCAGGGTGACCGCGCTGACCAACCCGGTGTCGGGCCACGGCGCCGGGGTCCACGCCGCCCAGCGCGCGATCGCGCGGCTGCACCGTCGGGGCGTGGAGGTCGTCGAAATCATCGGCGACGACGCCCAGGACGCGCGGCACCTGCTCGGCGCGGCCCTGGAGAAGGGCACCGACGCGGTCATGGTGACCGGAGGCGACGGCGTCGTCTCCAACGCCCTGCAGGTGATGGCGGGCACCGACATTCCGCTGGGCGTGATCCCGGCCGGCACCGGCAACGACCACGCCCGCGAATTCGGCATTCCCACCAGGGATGTCGAGGCCGCCGCGGACATCGTCGTCGACGGCTGCACGGAATCCATTGACCTGGGCTTGATTCGGGACAGCAACGGAGTGGAGAAATGGTTCGGCACGGTGGCGGCCGCCGGCTTCGATTCGCTGGTCACCGATCGCGCCAACCGGATGACCTGGCCGCACGGCAGGCTGCGCTATTACCTCGCGATGCTCGCCGAGCTGTCGCAGCTGCGGCTCCTGCCGTTCCGCATGGTGTTCGACGGCACCAAAGAGGTCGATGCGGATATCACGCTTGCCGCCTTCGGCAACACCCGCAGCTACGGCGGCGGGATGCAGATCTGTCCCGGCGCGGACTACACCGACGGTCTGCTCGACATCACCATGGTGCACGAGGCATCCCGCACCAAGCTGGTCCGGCTGTTCCCCACCGTGATGAAGGGCACCCACGTCAACCTCGACGAGGTGAGCACGGCGCGGGCCAGATCGATTCACGTCGAGTGTCCCGGCATCAACGTCTACGCCGACGGCGACTTCGCCTGCGCGCTGCCGGCCGACATCTCGGCGGTCCCGGGCGCGCTACAGATTCTGCGGCCGGCCAAGCGGTAGGTCCCCCCGGTCTCCACGAACCATTAGCGCGTGTCCGAACGCGCTAGCTGTTTTGAGAGCCGCTTATTGCTTCCAGAGAGGCGGCCGGAATAAGCCGCCGATCCACTAACCGACTCCCCGGCTGAGCCAGGTCACCTCGCCGACGTCGCCGCCATCGCGGTAGGGCTCCAGCGCCTCATCCCAGGCGGTGCCCAGCACCGAGTCCAATTCCGCGGCCAGGGTGTCGGCGCCCTGGGCCATCATCGCCCGCAGACGCATCTCGCCGACCATGACGTCGCCGTTGGCGCTCATCGCCCCGCTCCACAGGCCGAGTTGCGGGGTGTGGCTGAACCGGTGGCCGTCGACTCCAGGGCTGGGGTCCTCGGTGACCTCGAACCGCAGCACGGACCAGGACCGTAAGGCGTTGGCCAGTTTGGCGCCGGTCCCCACCGGTCCGACCCAGTTGGTCACCGCGCGCAACTGTCCGGGCATGGCCGGCTGCGGCGTCCAGGTCAGATTCGCCTTGGCACCCAGGGTCGACGACAACGCCCACTCGACATGCGGGCAAACCGCCGCGGGCGACGCGTGCACATACACCACGCCGGTCGTCACGTCGGCGAATTGATTCGACGCTCGCATTTCCTGCTCCTTCGGTTCCACGAGGGACGTCTTCCCCAACGACCTGCGGACCCGACAAACAGGGCAGCTTGCTGAAATCTTCGATTTTTTGTGTGTCGTGCGTGTCTATTGTGCCTTGTGATACCCCTGTTGCGCTAGTGTGCGTTTCCCACTAGCCGTAATCGGCTATCACGGCGTCAGAAACCGCCGGCCAAGGCGCCAGTGCCCACTCCCCGAATTCGCGGTCCGTGAGGACCACCAGCGCCAGGTCTTTTTCGGGATCTGCCCAGATAAAACCGCCTGCTTGGCCGAAATGGCCGTACGTTCGCGTGGAATTATGCGCGCCCGTCCAATGCGGCGATTTCGAGTCCCGAAGCTCAAAACCCAGCCCCCAATCATTGGGCCGCTGCACCCCGTAACCAGGCAGAACGCCGTCCAAACCCGGAAACTGCACTGTCGTCGCCTCGGCGTGCAGGCCCGCCGAGACCGTCGCCGGGCGCAACAAGTCCCCGGCGAACGCCGCCAGGTCCGCCACCGTCGACCTCGCCCCGAATCCGGCGGCCACCGCGCCGCCGTCCAGGTGGGTCGCCGCCATGCCCAGCGGTTCGCACACCGCCTCGGCCAGGTAGCGCGCGAACTCGATGCCGGTGTGTTGCTCCACGGTCTGGGCGAGCACCGTAAAGCCATGGTTGGAGTAGATCCGGCGGGCGCCGGGCGCGGCCAGCACCTGGTCGGACTGCATCGACAAGCCCGAGGCGTGGGCCAGCAGGTGGCGGACGGTCGCCCCGGGCGGGCCGGCGGCCGTGTCGAGGTCGACCGCCCCTTCCTCGATGGCGACCTGCACCACCCGCGCGGCCAGTGGCTTGGTCACCGAGGCGAGCTCGAACACCCGCCCGACGTCACCGTGGCTGGCCAGCACGCCGCCGGGCCCAACCACCGCGGCGGCGGCGGCCCCGACCGGCCAGACTTCCAGGGCGTCGAGGGCCGCCATCACTTCCTGGCGATGTAGTAGTTGTTGATCGGGTCGGACTCGATCTCGGCCACGCTGACGTCCTCGAAGCCGGCATCCCCCAGCATCGAGACGGCCAGCTGCGTCCCCCAGGCGGTGCCCAGTCCGGCGCCGTCGGACGCCAGCGAGACCGTCATGCAGTGCATCAGCGATGTCGTGTACAGGTAGGTGCTCATCGGAACGCCGATGTTCTCCTCGAGCCGGCTCGACGCCTTGATGTCGGCCATCAGCAGCACGCCGCCGGGCCGCAGTGCCCGGTAGATGTTCTCCAAAACCCGCGCCGGCTGCGCTTGGTCGTGGATGGCGTCGAAGACGGTGACGACGTCGTAAGCGTCCGCCTTTTCCAAATCAGCCAGATTGTGGCTTTCAAAGGCCGCATTGGTCAGGCCACGATCGGCGGCTTCCCGGATCCCGGTGGCGATGGCCTCTTCGGAAAAGTCGATTCCGGTGAAGCGGCTGGCCGGAAACGCTTGTGCCATCACATTGATGGCGTGTCCGCTGCCGCAGCCGAAATCCGCCACCTCGGCTCCGGACCGCAGGCGCTCCACGAGGCCGTCCACCAACGGCAGCACCGCGTCGACCAACGCGGTGTCGTACACCACGCCGCTCTGCTCGGCCATCAACGCGTGAAAACGGGGAAACTCGCTGTACGGCAGCCCGCCGCCGGCGCGGAAGCACCCGATGATTTTTTGTTCGACCTCGGCGAGCACCGGAACGAGCAGGGTCACCAGGGCCAGGTTGTCCGGTCCGGCCTCACGTGTCAGCACCTTGGCGCGCTGCGGGGGCAACGAGTACCTTGCGGTATCGGGGTCGTACTCGACGACGCGCCCGGTGGTCATGCCCGCCAACCACTCTCGGACGTAGCGCTCGTTCAGTCCGGCCGCCGAGGCGATCTCCTCGCTGGTGGAAGGTGCCAGCCCGGCCATCGTGTCCAGCAGTCCCGTCTGATGCCCGATGCTGAGCAACAGCGTCAGACTGGCGCCGTCGATGGCAGAGGTCATCCGTTCGGTGAATTCTTCGGTGGTTTCCCAAGCTGTCACGCCCAGGGACGCTACACCGAGTAATCGGCCAGCCGGTTGCCAACGGTAGCAGGGTGAACACCCGCCACCAGATGTATGGCGACGAACGCCTAGGTTGGAGCCCATGAGTCAGACAGTGCGCGGCGTCATTTCACGCAAGAAGGGCGAACCCGTCGAATTGGTGGACATCGTTGTGCCGGACCCCGGGCCCGGGGAGGCTCTGGTCGACGTCATCGCCTGCGGGGTGTGCCACACCGACTTGACCTACCGCGAGGGCGGCATCAACGACGAGTATCCCTTCCTGCTCGGCCATGAGGCCGCCGGCCGGGTCGAGGCCGTCGGGCCCGACGTGACCGCCGTGGCGCCGGGCGACTTCGTCGTCTTGAACTGGCGCGCGGTGTGCGGGCAGTGCCGGGCCTGCAAGCGCGGCAGACCGCACCTGTGCTTCGACACCTTCAATGCCACGCAGAAAATGACGCTGACCGATGGCACCGAGCTCACGCCCGCCCTGGGCATCGGGGCGTTCGCCGACAAGACGCTGGTGGCCGCAGGCCAGTGCACCAAAGTCAATCCCGAGGCCGACCCCGCGGTCGCGGGCCTGCTGGGTTGCGGGGTGATGGCCGGCCTGGGTGCCGCGATCAACACCGGCGCGGTCACCCGGGATGACACGGTCGCGGTAATCGGTTGCGGCGGCGTGGGCGACGCCGCCATCGCCGGTGCGGCGCTGGTGGGCGCGCGGCGGATCATCGCCGTCGACACCGACAACACGAAACTGGAGCTGGCCCGCAAGTTCGGCGCCACGCACACCGTCAACGCCCGCGAACTCGACGTGGTCAAGACGATTCAGGACCTCACCGACGGGTTCGGCGCGAACGTGGTGATCGACGCGGTGGGCCGGCCCGAGACCTGGAAGCAGGCCTTCTACGCCCGCGACCTCGCCGGAACCGTTGTGCTGGTTGGTGTTCCGACCCCCGATATGCGCCTGGACATGCCGCTGGTGGACTTCTTCAGCCACGGCGGCTCGTTGAAGTCGTCGTGGTATGGCGACTGCCTGCCCGAACGTGACTTCCCCACGCTGATCGACCTGTACCTGCAGGGCCGTCTTCCGCTGGACAAGTTTGTCTCGGAGCGAATCGGGCTAGACGGCATCGAGGAGGCGTTCAAGCGGATGCACGATGGCAAGGTATTACGTTCGGTGGTGATGCTCTGATGGTGATGATCGATCGGGTGGTCACGCACGGCACCTTTGAACTCGACGGCGGCAGTTGGGAAGTCGACAACAACATCTGGCTGATCGGCGACAACTCGAATGTCGTGGTTTTCGACGCGGCGCACGACGCGGCGCCGATCGTCGAGGCGGTAGGGGGTCGCCATGTGGTGGCGGTGGTGTGCACGCACGGCCACAACGATCACGTCACAGTGGCGCCGGAACTCGGCAGCACGCTGGACGCACCTGTGCTGCTGCATCCCGCCGACGAGGTCTTGTGGCGAATGACCCACCCGGACAAGGATTTCCGTACGATATCCGATGGGCAGACACTGAAGATCGACGGCACCGAGCTGACAGCATTGCACACTCCGGGCCACTCCCCGGGATCGGTGTGTTGGTACGTGCACGACCTGGGCGTCGTATTCAGCGGCGACACCTTGTTCGCCGGCGGCCCCGGCGCGACCGGGCGTTCGTACTCCGACTTCCCGACGATTCTGGAATCGATTTCTGGGCGGCTCGGCAAGCTGCCCGGCGAGACCGTCGTGCACACCGGCCACGGCGACAGCACCACCATCGGTGACGAGATCGTGCACTATGAGGAATGGGTGGCCCGCGGACACTAGGCGACCAGACTGAGACCCGGACCGCACCGGTAAGGAGTGATACGCATGGCCAGCAACCTTGTCGCCACCGTGCCCGATCTGTCTGGAAAACTCGCAGTCATCACCGGGGCGAACAGCGGTCTGGGATTCGGGCTGGCTCGGCGACTTTCGGCAGCCGGCGCCGACGTCGTCATGGCCATCCGCAACCGCGCCAAGGGCGAGGCGGCGATCGACGAAATCCGCAGCACGGTTCCCGCGGCCAAGCTGACCATCAAACCCCTCGACTTGTCGTCGCTCGCCGCCGTCGCCGCGCTGGGTGAACAACTCAACACCGAGGGCCGTCCGATCGACATCCTGATCAACAACGCCGGTGTCATGACGCCGCCGGAACGCGCCTGCACCGCCGACGGATTTGAATTGCAGTTCGGCAGCAATCATCTCGGGCACTTCGCGCTCACCGCCCACCTGCTGCCACTGCTGCGAGCCGCCCAGGGCGCGCGAGTGGTTTCGCTGAGCAGCCTGGCGGCGCGCCAAAGCGGCAAGATCCACTTCGACGACCTCCAATTCGAAAAGTCCTACGCCGCCATGTCGGCCTACGGTCAATCGAAGCTGGCGGTGTTGATGTTCGCCCTCGAGTTGGACCGGCGCAGCAGCGCGGCCGGGTGGGGCATCCTGTCCAACGCCGCACACCCCGGCCTGACCAAGACCAACCTGCAGATCACCGGACCTTCGCACGGCCGCGAGAAGCCCGCGCTGATGGAGCGGTTGTACAAGGCGTCCTGGCGTTTCACGCCGTTCCTGTGGCAGGAGATCGACGAGGGGATTCTGCCGGCGCTGTACGCGGCCGCCGCGCCGCAGGCCGAAGGTGGCGCGTTCTATGGGCCCCGCGGACCCTTCGAGGCCGCCGGCGGCGGGGTGGCTTTGGCGAAGGTGCCCAAGCGCGCACGCAACGAAGACGACTGCCGGCGACTGTGGGAGCTTTCCGCGCAGCTTACCGGCGTGAGCTACCCGACGGCGAACTGACAATCAGCGCAACGATTATCGTTGATCCATGCCGCCTGAACCCCAAATGCCCGAATCGAGCATTGTGGTGCGGCCCGAGCCCGACTACACCGAGGCGACGCGGCTTCGGGCCGCCGGTTTGGCACGGGCGATCGCGGCGTTCGAGCGGGCCGCCGAACAGGTGACGCTGCCCAAGGCTCCGCAGCCGATCGTCATCGCCGACTACGGCGCCGCCCATGGGCATAATTCACTGAAGCCGCTCTCGGCGGCCATCGCGGTGTTGCGCCGCCGCACCCGCCGCGATCACGCAATCCTGGTGGCGCACACCGATGTACCTCGCAACGACTTCGCGGCGCTGTTCGAGACGGTGGCCGACGACCCGGAAAGCTATCTGCACTCCGACACCGCGACGTTCACCTCCGCGGTCGGCCGCTCGTTTTATGACCAGATCGTGCCGTCCAAAACGGTCAACCTGGGCTGGACGTCGTGGGCAACCCAATGGCTGAGCCGCACTCCCTGCGAGGTTCGCGATCACGTGCACGTCTCGCGCAGCGCAGACGAGGCGGCACACTCGGCCTACGCCGACCAGGCCGCGCTGGACTGGCATAACTTCGTCGCCTTCCGCGGCCGCGAGTTGGCTCCCGAGGGGCGGCTGGTGGTGTTGACGCTGTGCGCCGATGATGACGACACGGCAGGCTTCGCCCCGCTGCTCGATGCCATCGTCGAGGAACTGGACGATCAGGTGCGCGACGGGTTGCTGCACTCAGATGAGGTGCGGCGCATGAGCATTCCGACGTTCGCCCGTGCCGAGAAGGATTTTCGCGCCCCGTTCGCGCCGAAGGGCCGGTTCGAAGGCCTGATGATCGAGCACCTCGAGATGTTCATCGCCGAGGATCGATTCTGGGCTCGTTACCAGTTGGATCACGACGCAGAGGCTTTCGGCGCGCAGTGGGCGGCCTTCGCTCGCTTCGCGATGTTTCCGTCTCTGGTGGGCGCCCTCGACGGTGGTATCCACGACGAGCGAGCAGCGAAATTCGTCGAGCAACTTCAGGCCGGGCTCGCCGAGCGTCTGTCAAGCGCGCCCGAGCCGATGCGGATTCCGCAGGCGCTGGTCGTGCTGGTCAAGCGCGACACATCGCAGCGATGAGAGTTTCGGCACAGCGGCACAGCGGGTAATCCCTAGCAATCGTCAACCTGCGACCGCAAGGGGGTAAACGCATGAGCGTGCAGGACGATAAGGGGACTGAGGACGACAAGGCGACTAACAACGACAGGCAGTCGAGTCGAGCTGAACAAGCTGATCAGACCAGTCAAGGGGATGATGAGCAGCGCCTGACCGAGAAACCTGAGCCGGACGAGGGCGACAAAGAAGAGGCCGCCAAGATGATGGAGGCCTACAAGGACAAGCCCACGATCGTGTTGCCCGGCACCGGGGGAAGCGTGTCCGGCACCGCGGTCAACGACTGGCTGGACGACGACGGCAATCCTAAGCACGAAACGCCCGAGGGCTCGGATGCTCGAGGTGTGGATGCCCAGGACAAGGGCGATGACGAGCGCGACGAAAAAGCTCTGCAGAAGCAGATCGAGAAAGACAAGGCCCTCAACGAGAAGCTGAAAGAAGCCGCCCAGGAGGAGAACAAGGGCGAAAAGAGTAAAAAGGGCGAAAAGGGCTGAGCCATAGCCGGATTCCCGCCTCTGGCTTCAGCGTGCGGGCATCGGCCCCAATGCGCCGATGCCCAGGTTGCCCTCGATCTCCTGAATGATCTGGTTGACCCTGTCTAGCCCGGGAATGGGCTCGTTGACACCCGGAATGGGTGGAATCGCTGGCGCCGCCACCCTGCGCGGAGCCGCCGGACCCATCGGTGCGGCCGGTGGCGCCGCCTGAGGAGTCGCCCGAGGCGTGGTGGTCATCGGCGTCTCGGTCTCGGCGGGCGGGTTGGTGTCGGAGGTCGACGGCACCGGAACGTCCGGGGGCGGCGCGACGGGCTCGGCGCTCGCGCTCTTGGGAGCTGGCGGCGGAACCGCTGGCGTCGTGCTCAGGACCGGAGTTGGCGTGGTCGCCGATTTGTTCTGCGAGGTCAGTCCGATCGCCACGGCGGTCCCCACCAGCAGCACTGCCGCGGCGGTGATGATGATCGCCGCCGCAGGCAGCAGGTGCCGGCGAGAAGGCAGCCGCTTGCGGGGGCCGGGTGCGGATTCGGCGGCAACCGTCGGAGAGCTTGCCCGCGCCGCACGCCCCGTCGCGACCGCGGGGCTGACCCGCGAGTGATGCCCGGTCGCCGACCATGCCCGCGCGGTCGCGGTGGCGGGCGCGGCAGGCGCGGAGAGCGTCGCGCCGGCATCGCCGGAGCCGTGCGCCGCCCGCAACGCGGCGCCGACCGCTGCCGTGAGTTGCGGGCGCGGCGTCGTGGCCACGGGAACGCGGAAATGCCGCGACAGCGTGGTGGTGACGGTGGGCAGGTTCGCCCCGCCGCCCGTCGAGACCACCGCGACGAGATCACGGATTCCGTTGCGCGCCAAAGCCTCCTCCAACGCCGCGATCACGTTGTCCAGCGACGGGCGGATCGCGTCGTCGAGTTCGTGCCGGGTGAGCCGGACTTCGCCGCGCGTACCGGTCAGCCCGTCCGTGAGCGTGGCCACCATGCTCGACGACAACTGTTCCTTGGCGATCCGGCATGCGTTTCGCAGCCGGCTCAGCGAGCCGATCGCCGCGGTGCCGGTCGGGAACGCGCCGGTGGTCGGCATGTTGGCGATAGCGACGCCCAGCAATGCCTGGTCGATCAGGTCACCGGAGAAATCGCGGTGCCGAACGGTCGGAGCCAACGCGTGGTAGTCACCGTCGGCGCGCATCAATGTGATGCTGGTGCCGCTGCCGCCGAGATCGCAGACCGCCACGGTCCCGCCCGGCGGTATCCCCGGGCTGGTCCGCAGGGCGAGCAGTGTCGCCGCGGCATCGGGGATCAGCAGGATGGGCCGCGCGCGCCGCGACCATTCGGGGACCTCGCCCAGGGCGGCGCCGAGGGCCTCCACCGCGGCTGACTCCCAGTGGGCCGGATAGGTCACCGCGACGTCGTCGGGCACGGCACGGCCGCCGGTGGCGGCGGATGCGAGCGCCCGCAACGCGTCGGCGAGTAACACCTCGCTGCGGTGCACCGAGCCGTCGACGGCCACGACGCCACGCGGGTCGCCGACCCGGTCGACGAAGCCGGTGATCACCACGCCGGGGCCCTGCAGTCTGGGGTTCTCCGCCGGGAGGCCGACCTCGGCGGGACGATCCGGATAGAGCGTCAGAACGGGCTTGCGGGTAATGGCGTTGTCGGACGTGACGGCCGCCAGGTTGGTGGTTCCGATCGACAAGCCCAGCGCGGTCCCGACTCCATCGGCCATATTCGATCCCCGTATCCGCAGCACCAACTCGCATCGGCTAGCCGTTATTGTCCCGCCAACTCCTGTACTCCGCGTCAGCGGCGGCTATGCGCCCGCTGTGCGCCGGTCAGCGGATGCTGCCTTCGCCGGCGATCAGCGGGAGGTCGAGCGGGGTGACCCAACCCGGCCGCAGGTCGTTGACCGCGGGGACCGCATTGAGTGCTCGCAAGCCCGTCGCCAGGCATCCGGCCGCGGCCGCGTCCCGGCCCGAGCCGTCGGTGAAACGAAACGCGGTCTCCTGGAAGATGCTCGGGGTGCCCTCGATGTCGACGCGGTAGACGTCGTTGTCGTGGCCGGTCGGCCAGTCCGGGGCGGCATCCAGCCCGATCCGGTTGACGTGCTCGAGCTGGATGCGGGTTTCGCCCTGGTAGACGCCGTTGATGGTGAACCGGACTGCGGCCACGTGCCCTGGCTTGATGACGCCCCTGGCGGAGTTACGCTCCGTCGGGGTCACCCACTTGTCCCAGGTGGTGGTGATTTCGTCGAGCATGATGCCGGCGGCGTGCGCGATCATCGGGACGGTCGCGCCCCACGCGAAGATCAGCATGTCGCGGTCTTCGAGCATGGGCTTGAACTCGGGCTCGCGGCCGATGCCCATCTCGAATTCGTAGTCACCCTCGTAGTTGGTGTAGTCCAGCAACTCGGACGCCCGGACCCGGCGCACCTCCGAGCACAGCCCCATCAACGTCATCGGGAACAGGTCGTTGGCGAATCCGGGATCGATGCCGGTGGTGAAGCACGACGACTCCCCCAGCTCGCAGGCCTCGGTGATCGGCTGGATCCAGTTCGGCGGGTTGAGGCTCATGGTCGGCCAGACCCACGGTGTCATCGCGGTCGAGCACACGTCGATGCCGGCCCGCAGGAAGCGGGTGATCAGCGAGATGTTCTCCTTGGCGTGCATGGCCGTCGGACCGTAGTGCACCAGCGCGTCGGGTTTCAGGGCGATCAGCGCGTCGACGTCGTCGGTGGCGGTGATCCCGACCGGCTCGGGCAGCCCGCAGATGTCGCCGACGTCGCGGCCGACCTTGTCGGGGTTGCTGACGCCAACACCGACCAACTCGAACAACGGATGCTTGACGACCTCGGCGATCACCATCTTGCCGACGAAGCCGGTTCCGTACACCACCACCCGCTTTGAACCGCGTTCCGCCATGCTTTGACGCCACCTTTCCGGTCACCAGCCGAACATCACCATAAGCTTCCCTACCGTCGCTCGTGGTGACACGATGCAATTCATGATGAAGCACCTCGCCGGACCTTCGGTCCTGTTGGCCGTCGGTTTCGGTTTCGCGAATGCGTGCGGCGTGGCCCACGCCCTGCCCCAGATGCCGAAGGTTCGCTATGAGGTCAACGGGCCCGCCGTCGCCGAGTTCATCTACTACCAAACCGACAACGGGCAGCTGCATCAGGTGAATGCGCCGCTGCCCTGGTCGACGGAGTTCACCGGCTACGGCGGGGAAGTGTTCACCATCAGCGCGCAGGGGCCCGGCCCCATCTCCTGCAAGATTTTGGTGGACGGCAACGTGGTGAGCGCGGCGACGGCGACGGTGGGGGCGCCCGCCAGAACGGTCTGCACGCACTGACCCATCTCCCCCTCGAAGGAGGTTTCGATGAGCCTCAAGACGGGTCCCACGAACGCTCTGGCGCCGCGGACGAACGGGGCGCCACCGCCCGACATCCCGCTGGCCGACATCCATCTCGACTCGCTGGACTTCTGGGCCTTGGACGACGACGTCCGCGACGGCGCTTTCGCCACCCTGCGCCGCGAGGCGCCGATCTCGTTCTGGTCCGCGGTCGAGTACGAGGGGTTCGAGCCGGGCGGCGGGCACTGGGCGCTGACCAAACACGACGACGTGTACTTCGCGAGCCGTCACCCCGACATCTTCAGCTCCAGTCCCAACATCACGATCAACGACAACACCCCGGAAATCAGCGAATACTTCGGCTCGATGATCGTGCTGGACGATCCGCGACACCAACGGCTTCGCTCGATCGTCAGCCGCGCGTTCACCCCGAAAGTGGTGGCGCGCATCGAGGTCTCGGTGCGCGAGCGGGCCCGCCGCCTGGTCGCGTCGCTCGTCGCCAATCATCCCGACGGGGAGGCCGAGCTAATCAGCGAGCTCGCCGGTCCGCTGCCGCTACAGGTCATCTGCGACATGATGGGCATCCCCGAAGAGGACCATCAGCGGATATTCCATTGGACCAACGTGATTTTGGGGTTCGGCGACCCGGATCTGGCGACGGATTTCAATGAGTTCCTTAAGGTGTCGATGGACATCGGCGCCTACGCCAGCGCGCTGGCCGAGGACCGGCGATCCAATCACCACGACGATCTGACCACCAGCTTGGTGGAGGCCGAGGTCGACGGGGAACGGCTGTCTTCGGCAGAGATCGCGTCCTTCTTCATCCTGCTGGTGGTGGCGGGCAACGAGACGACGCGCAACGCGATCAGCCACGGTGTGCTGGCGCTGTCCCGCTACCCCGCCGAACGGGAGAAGTGGTGGACCAACTTCGACCGCCTGACGCCCACTGCCGTCGAGGAGATCGTGCGGTGGGCCTCCCCGGTGATCTACATGCGACGCACGTTGACCCGGGACTTCAAGCTCGGCGGCACCAAGATGAAGGCCGGCGACAAGGCCACGCTGTGGTACAACTCGGCGAATCGCGACGAGTCGACGTTCGACAATCCCTGGGTTTTCGACTTGGCGCGCACCCCCAATCCGCACTTCGGCTTCGGCGGCGGCGGTGCCCATTTCTGCCTGGGCGCCAACCTGGCTCGCCGTGAGATCAGGGTCGTCTTCGACGAATTGCGCCGCGAGATACCCGACATCGTCGCAACGGACGAACCCGCGCGGCTGCTGTCGCAGTTCATCCACGGCATCAAAACACTGCCGGTGGCCTGGACGCCGCCCAGGTAGGCCCGCCTCGAATTCCTTTCTGTCCGAAGGCATGTCGCCTGCTCACTTCCGCTAGCGCACGCGCTAGCGGGTTCGGCGAAGGCCCATGGCCCACCCGGAGACCCGCCCGGGAGGTATATCGCTGTTTCGAAACCGATAGCGCATGCGCTATCACGTCTGGGCGGCTTACGCTGACCACGTGACCATTCCCGCGTTTCCCGCCGCCGAGGTGCTGGCCGCCCGCCAGAAAATCGTGCTCGACCACTTCCACGACGAGGTCCGCCAAGCCTGGGACGACGTCTTGTCGACCTTTCCGCATCCGCGCTACGAGCTGATCCCCCAGATGCTCGTGCACGACGGCGACGCGGCGGTGCGCGACTACTACACCTACACGCGGGCCGCGTTTCCCGACCAGGACCACGAAATCATCGCGCTGCGCCACAGCGCCGACGCAGTGATCGTTGAATTCTGGCTGATGGGCACCCACCGCGGGTACTTGGGCAAGGTCCCGCCCACGGGCAGCCGGTTCCGCGTGCGCATGACGGCATACTTTGTCTTCGATGACACCGAAACCCTTGTCTGCGAACGTATTTACTTCGACACGCTGACCATGATCAAGCAACTCCTGGGCGGGCTGGACATGAGAAAGCCGGCCAATTGGTGGCTTGCCGCGCGCTGTGCGCGGGGGTTTTTGTCGATGTCGTCGGAAAAGCCCGACCCGGCGCTGACCAAAACCGCTGAGGCCTAGGCGATCACGTAATCGCTGAGCGGGAAGGTCTCGGCTTCTCGCACCGAGTTGAGTGTCGACGTCGGCCGCAGCAACGACGCCTCACCGCTGGGGCTGAAGTAGTACGAACGAGACGTCGCGCAGTTACCGGAGTAGAACACCGTGTTGTCCAGCAGTTTGGTCATCCGCTGCATGAACCGGTCGTTGGCCTCTTCGGTTACCTCGAAGGTCGTCGCGCGGCGGCGCTTGACCTCGCCTAGCAGCCTGTCCATGTGCCGCATCTGGTATTCGATGGTGTGGAAGAAGGACAGTCCGGAGAACGCGAACGGGCTTGCCAGTCCCAAGTAGTTGGGGAAGTGGGGAATGGACACGCCCTGGTAGGCCTGGAACCTGGTCTCCCGCCACCATTTACCCAGGTTGCGGCCCTTGCGGCCGACCACCTCGATGGCCGGGAAGTTGGCTTCCCACAGGTCGAAACCGGTCGCCAATACCAGGGTGTCGATGACGGCCTTACGTCCGTCGGTGGTGACGATGCCGTCCGGCTCGATCCGCTCGATCGAGTTGGTCTCCAGGTGCACGTGTGGCTTGGTGAACGCGCGGTAGAAGCCGTTGGAAAAGGTCGGCCGCTTGCAGCCGAGGTCGTAGTCCGGCGTCAACTTGGCGCGCAGTTCCTTGTCCCGGATCCACCGGAATCGGCTGATCTTGGCCAGGTCGGAGGCGGAAATGTTTCCGCGCCCCCGGGATTCCCGGAAGTGCAGCGCCCCCACGACCATGATGATTTCGAGGATGACGTCGGTCACCCACCGCAGCGCGCGCTGCGTCACCGGCATCCGCGCGAACAGACGCCGCACCGCCGGAGAGAACTCGAAGTCAAGCTTGGGTATCACATGGGTCGCGGTCCGTTGGTAGACCGTCAGCTCTGCGGCCTCTCTGGCCAGCTCGGGAACGACCTGCACCGCGGACGCGCCGGTCCCGATGACCGCGATGCGCCGCCCTTCGTAGCGGTAGTCGTGGTCCCACGCCGTGGTGTGGACCACTTTGCCCTGGAAACTGTCGATTCCCGGGATATCCGGCATGCGCGGCTGGGACAGGAAACCGGTAGCCGTGATCAGGAAGCGGGTCGTCAGCGTTTCGCCGCCGGCCAGCGCCACCCGCCACACCGCGGCCTCCTCATCCCACTGGGCACCTTCCGCCGTCGTGTTGAACCGCATGTGGCGGCGCACGTCGTACTTGTCGGCGACCTCCTCCGCGTACTGCTTGACCTCGGCGCCCGGCGCGAATAGCCGTGACCAGTCCGGCTTGGGCTCGAACCAATACGAGTACGTGGTTGATGGGATGTCGACAGCGATGCCCGGGTAGTGATTGACATGCCAGGTGCCGCCCAGGTCGTCCTCGCGGTCAAGGATGACGAAATTGTCAAACCCGAGGCGCTTGAGCTGAATAGCGGCACCGATGCCGCCGAAACCCGCGCCCACAATGATCGCGTCGAACCGGTCCGTGTCCACAGTCTTGCTCCGTGCTACCCATATTCATACTTAACGAAATCATAAGCTTTCCCTAAGATACGCAACTCTAATAGGGCGCCACGCCGATCGCATCAGAGCTTTGCCGGTATGTGACCATGCTGACACAAGAGCGGTAACCCATTGACGGATCTATCAGACCTGGTCATCCCGGCGATTAACCGCGTAAACGGCCGCCCTGCCCTGGGTTACGCGACCCTTGGCAGCCGGTGGCAAAGTCGCCACAACACAGGACGGAATCTCCTGGCCGGCTCGCCGCGGGCCGTCGCAGTTCTTATCTCGTGACGGGTCGGGCCGCAGGCGTCCCCTGCAGTTGGCCCGAAAACTCGTGGCATCGGCGTGCGCGTTCGGATCCTGAGCCATTACTTCGTTGAAGAAGGACTCGACATCAGCCACACCCAAGTTTTTCGCATCGCGGACGTACCGACCGTAATCATGCCCCGCCTTCAGCGAGTGATATTGAAGGGAAATAAGATCGACGGATAGGTCGTCGAAACCCGTTTCACCCGTTGCCATGTCGCCACCACCCTGACAGTGGGCGCCAGTCTGGTGCTCGCCGTCTCCGGCTACCATGAATGGACAACACCCAACGACGACTCGAATTGTTTACCGCGACCCACTGGGCCGGTGCGATAGCGGCGACGCGGCCGCTATCCGAGCCTGCCCTCGATACACAGGAAACGTCACCTATCGGTTGGCAACTTGACAGGTTTGGGAGGGGCTTGCATGGGCACTTTGGACGCCATGAGCGCACGTCACATCATCCGTTCCATCGGTTCAGCAGCGGTTATCGCAGCGTCGGGCGTGGCCGTGTCGGCCGTGTCGGCCGCCGTCATCCCGTCGGCCTTCGCCCAGTGTCCCGACGTGCAAGTGGTATTCGCCCGCGGCACCGGCGAAGCACCGGGCGTCGGCCCCACCGGCCAGGCCTTCGTCGACTCCCTGCGCCAACGCGTGGGCGGACGGTCGCTCGACGTCTATCCGGTCAACTACCCCGCCAGCGACCAATGGGCCACCGGCATCGATGGCATCAGAGACGCGGGCGCCCACGTCAATTCGATGGCCCACGACTGCCCCAATACCAAGATGGTGCTCGGCGGCTACTCCCAGGGCGCGGCCGTCATGGGCTTTGTCACCTCAGCCGCCGTACCCGACGGCGTCGACCCCAACACCGTCCCCAAACCGCTGTCCCCCGACGTCGCCAACCACGTCTCCTCAGTCGTGCTCTACGGCATGCCCAACGTGCGCGCCATGAACTTCCTCGGTGAACCGCCGGTAGTCATCGGCCCCGCCTACCAAGACAAGACCATCAAGGTCTGCGCCACCGAAGACCCGGTGTGTTCCGACGGGATGAACTTCGCCGCCCACGACACCTACGCCGACGACGGCGCCATGATCGACAAGGGCGTCGCCTTCGCCTCCAGCCACCTGGCACTGGGCGGGCAGGCTCCGGTCGCGGCGCCGGTGGGCGGGTTTGGCAGCTGAGGCGTCCCTAGCCGGTCGGGGCTTTGGAGTTCAGGAAGGCGACTATCCCCTGGGTGACGGCGTCGGCATATTTCGCCCGGCCGTCCGGACTTTCCATTCGGGCCAGGTCAGCGGCGTTTTTCATGTTGCCCAGTTCGACCAGGACCGCCGGGTACCGGGCCAGGTTCAGTCCCGCGAGGTCGTCGCGACCGTACAGGCCGTCCGAGCCGATGTAGTTGGCCGGCTGTAAACCGGACTGGACCAAGGCATCCCGCATCGCATGCGCCAGCTGCACGGCGGGTCCGGATTGGACGTCGTTGAGCGGCGGGCTGGAGTAGTTCACGTGGAATCCGCTGCCGGACGCAGGCCCACCGTCGGCATGGATGCTCACGATGGCGTCCGGGTGCATGGCGTTGGCCGCCGCGGCGCGCTGGTCGATGCAGGGACCGACGCCGCCGTCGCTGTCGCGCGACAGCTGGGTTCGAACGCCCATCTGGTTCAGTGCATCGTTGATCAATCCCACCACCGCCCAGGTGAACGCGTGCTCGGGATAGCCATCGTCGGCAGCGGCGCCCGACGTTTGACACGGCTTGGTGCCGCCGCGCCCATTGGTGACCTGCTGGTTGATCGACGCGTCATTGACGGCGTTGTGACCCGGGTCGAGAAACACCGACATCCCGGCCACCCCGGCCTTTGCCCGCGGGGTCGGCAGCAGTGCGCCGGCGGCGGCGATCACCGGCATCACACCGGCGACCTTCAGGACGTCGCGGCGGGCAACGGATCGCAGCCCACTTAGGCGATCACTCACCGCGCGATGGTAGCAATTCGCCCTTCGGCCGAGCCGCGGCGGTTGATGGTGCTGGTCGAAATGTACTGGCGTGCAACGGCATCGCGATCAGCCGCGCCCCGCGCGGGCGAGCAAACCTCGGAGTCATTCTCGCCACCGGATGTCGACGTACTAAAAGGTATGTTACGGTCGGCGGCATGTCCGTGGTCGAAAGCCGCCCTCTGCACGGCGTCACCGACGAGTTCGTCGCACGGCTGGCCGATCGCGCCGACGAGGCCGAGCGATTGCGGCGCCTACCCGCTCCGACCATCAGCGACTTCAGGCAGACCGACCTGTTTCGGTTGCTGCTGCCCGCCCGGTTCGGCGGCATCCAGGCCTCGTTTCCCGAACTGCTGCAACCGATTCGGCGGATGGCGCATGGCTGCGCATCGAGCGCCTGGACGCTCGGTTTCTACGCGCTGCACAACTGGATGCTGTCACTGTTCGATCCGCGCGCTCAGGACCAGGTTTTCGCGTCGGGCCCGGTGCTGGCGCCGGCTCCCCTGGCTCCCACCGGCCGCGGCGTCCCGGCCGACGGCGGAGTGCGCCTGACCGGCAGGTGGTCGTGGGCGACGGGCGCGATGGATGCCGATTGGGTGATCGTCGGCGTGCTCATCGAAAGGCAAGACCGGATCGATCCGGCGTTGGCCGTGCTGCCCGCCGAGCAGGCCGAGGTCGTCGACACCTGGCACACGGCCGGCATGCGCGGTACGGGCTCGCACGATCTCGTCATCACCGACGCGCTGGTGCCCGAATATCGATTGGTCGCCGTGGCCGACATCTACGCCGGGACGGCACCGGGCGCGCGCGAGCACGGCGTCCCGACGTATCGGTGGCCGATGGTTCCGGCGCTGGCGCTGACGGCATCCATGCCGGTGCTCGGGGCCGCGGAGCGGGTGACCGAACTGTTCGCTGAACGGCTCAGCGGGCGTGTGCTGGCCTACAGCGGGGTGGCGCAAAAGGATCAGCCGGCTGCGCAGATCCGGCTGGGCGAGGCCCGGGTACGGCTGAATTCGCTGCGGGCATTGGTGGCCAAGACCGCCGACGACATCGAGGCGATTGTGGTCAGCGGGGAACGGGTGAGCCGATCGGTGCGGGCCGACGCCCGGCTGGCGGCCGCGCGCACCGTGCACGAAAGTCGCGCGATCATCGCCGATCTCATGGAGGCCTCCGGCGCCAGCGTGCACTTCCTGTCGAACCCCATGCAGCGCGCCAAGCGCGACGTGGACATCGCCGCGGGGCACGTCGTGTTCGATTACGACACCAGCCGGGAGTTGGCCGGGGCGTTGGCGATCGGTGCGAAGATTTCACCCATCGCCATGATTTGAGTTGTCCGTCTCGCCCAGCATCAGGGCCAGGAACCGTTCGCGCTGCGACACCGACTGGGCCTGCTCCGCCGAGCTGGTGAGATGCAGCAGTCCGATTCCGGCCGCGAAGGTCAGTTCAGCGCGCAGCCGGGCGTCCTCGAGGCTGAAACCGTAGTCGCTATAGGCCTTTATCACGGTGCGCAGCAGGAGCCGGTCGGTGGCGCGGATGCTTTCGGCGGCCACCGGGTCCACGCGGGCCCACTCGCGCATCGCCCGCTCGAGCATCCAGTACTGCGGGCTGACCAGGGTTCGGGTCAGGGCAGACAGCCGTTCCCGGGGTGGCAGCCCGTCGAGCTCGCACAGCGCTTGGCGGTCCCGTTCGAGGAACTTGTTCCACGACTCGACCAGCGCGGCCCGATACTGCTCGATGTCCTCGAAGTGCCAGTAGAAGCTGCCGCGCGTGACGCCCGCCTGCTGGCAGAGGCGCTCGACTTTGAGTGCGCGCACCCCCTCCTCGGCGAGAACGGTATAACCCACCTCGAGCCAGTCTTCTGCGGACAGGCGGGTCGAAGGCTGCTTTCGCACCACCACACCATGCAGGTTACGGGAGGCGTTCCTGGCTCGTCGGCGGAACCGGGAGTCGGGCGGTGTCGTCGAGGTCGACGTCGAGCGCGTTGAGCATCAGCGCCAGGCCGGCATATCGGCTGATGACCATCAACGCTTCCATGGTGGCCTCCGAGCCGAGGGCAGTGTGCACCTGGTCGAACAGCGGGGCCGCGACGCGGCGGGAAGTCACCAGCTCGGTCGTCAGGCGCAGCACCGCCAGCTCGGTGGAGTCGAATTGTCCCGTTTGCCAATCGGACTCGGAGGTGACGGCGTCGATGGTGGCGGTGTCTACTCCGACCGTTTGCGCGACGTCTCGGTGTTGTCCCAGTTCGTATGCGCACTCCATGAGATAGGCGGTGCGCAGCACGATCAGTTCGCGAAGCCTTCTCGGCAACACTGGGCTGGTCAGGGCGGCGTCGCCGGCCACCATCCAGCCGGTGAACACCTTCTCGGCGTTGGCCAGTGCGCGGTAGACGTTGAGATTGCCCCGCCGCACGGTCAATTCGCGGGCGAGTTCGGTCATGTCTTCGGGCCGGCGATAAGGGACGCGGGTCATTTCGCGTCGATGTCGAGGTCGACGGCGTTGAGCACCAGCGCCAGGCCGTAGTAACAGCTGACGATCATCAGCAATTCGGTGAGTGCCTCGTCGCCGAGCAGGGTGTGGGCAGTGGCGAAGGTGTCGTCGCTGAGCCGGCGGGTGGTGCACAATTCTGTGACGGTGTCGATGACGGTGCGTTCGTCGTCGCTGAATCCGGCCGCGTCCAGGTCCGCGTTGTTCTGCAGGGCGTCGATTTGTTGGTCGTTGAGTCCCGCCCTGCGGGCGAAGATCACGTGCTGGGCGAGTTCATAGGGCGAGTCCTGCAGATGCGCCACCCGCAGAATAATGACTTCGCGCATCCGTGGGGTGAAGGTGGGGCTCTCGAAGAGCTGGCTGGCCATCTGCGCCCATCCGTCAAACACGTTGGGGGCGTTGGCGAGCAGTCGTAGCACGTTGAGGGTGCCGGGACGTGTCAGCAGCTCCCGGATTTGTTCCGGTTGTCCGTCCGCGCTGGCCAGAGACATTCGCGTCATCCGCCGAGGCCCTTTCTCGTCCAGGAAGGATCCCTCGACTGTAGTGAACACCTCGGTTCGGATGCATAGAGCGTTGCCGAAAACTGCTAGCTCATGCGCTATCGCATTCGGGCTCTACCCGCGGACCCGGCGCTCGCAGTCACGGCTATTTCGATTGCGTTTGATTGCGAGCTATTTCGCTTTCGCGCCGTCGCCGACCGTCATTTGGTCACGATAGCCGAGTTGTAGTTAGGGGCCCACGCCTGCTCGAAGACGGTGATGGGAACCTGCTCGTCGCGGCCGGTACTGATGCCGCTGTCGTTGAGATGCACCACACCGGCCTTGCTGTCAATGCCGGTGACCACCACGAAGTGGTTCGCAGAGTTCCGCTTCCCGGGCCGGTTCCAAATTGTTTCGGCATTGAGGATGACGATGACCTTGTGGTTCCCTCCCAACTTGCGCGCCACAGCATCGGTATCGGTCTGAATGTTGTCGGCTCTGATCCAGTAGTGCCACAGCAGTACCGGAAGGTCGGCGATATTGGTGGTGCCCGTTGGCTTCCAAATCGGCCCGTGACCCGCTGTGCTCGGTGTGTTTTCGGCCAAAGTGATCATCTGCTGCTCTGTTGGTTCGCGTCCCGTAATATGGCCGACCACATCGGCCACCGCCATTTCCCCACAGTCGGAACCGTGTTGCTCGCGCCAGTAGGGCGCGGCGGCGACGGGATCGCCATACATTCCCAACTCATGATCGGCGTCGGGGACGGGAGCGCCCGGGTTGGCGTGCACCCCAGCGGCCAGAATCACCGGCGACGCTGCCATCGTGGCGGACAACAAAACGACCCGGCCGACCGTTCGTGCGGCGCCGGCGACCTTTGCCCGCGTGGTGCTCGTCATGGGTGTCCGCTCCGGGGCCGCCGCGACGGCGTGTAGATGTGACGAAAGAGGTGCAGGTTATGGCCCTGGACGGAGATTGACAGAAAGTTGGCGCAAATACCCCACCGACACGCAGGTAGTTATCAATCGGGTAGCCGTAAGGCCCTAGACTGCGCGGCGCACGACTAGCACCCCGGCGGCCAGTGCGAATTCAAATAGGCTGCGGCGCATCGGTTTCCGGCGCGAGCGTCGTACTGAGTTGCTGTCCAGAATTGGCGGCGACATGCTACCGGCTTTCCTCTAGATCAGCGCACAATGGATGGGCACGTGAAAGTCGGGTTTCGCTGAGTAACACGTCCACTCCGACTTCGAGAAGCTCGCCATCATCAAATAAATACAAACCTTTCTAGGTAAATCCCTGCGAAGCCGCAGCCGTACGTCAGATACTGGCCGCGGCGATTGAACGCAGGAGGGGTGTCGTGTCGCTCGTCGGCAGCAAGTTCGGCAAATATGAAATCAGGCAGCTGCTTGGCGAGGGCGGCATGGGTGAGGTGTACGAGGCTTACGACACAAATAAGGGCAGAACCGTTGCTTTGAAGATACTCACCGCTAGATACGCCGATGATGAAACCTTCCGTGCTCGATTTCTGCGCGAGTCCCGCGCCGCCGCAGTCCTGCAGGAACCGCATGTCATCCCTATCCATGACTGGGGCGAAATCAACGGCGTTCTCTATATCGATATGCGACTGGTCCGGGGCCAGACACTGCATGAAATCCTCAAGAAGGGTGCCCTTGAACCGCACCGCGCTACCGATATCATCCGGCAGATCGCATCGGCTTTAGACGCTGCCCACGCTGTCGGCCTGATTCATCGTGACGTGAAACCGCAGAACATCATTGTTGCGCCAGAGGATTTCGCGTATCTGGTCGACTTTGGTATCGCCGAGGCGAGAGGTGACACGCACCTGACCATGGCGGGATACACGGTCGGCACCTTCGACTACATGGCTCCCGAACGATTCGGTGACGAGGAAGCAACGTCAGCGGTCGACGTCTACTCCTTGGCATGCGTACTTTACGAAACGCTCACTGGCGCCAAGCCTTTCCCGGTTCACAGTGCGGAGCAGGCCATACGGGCTCACGTGTCATCGCCGCCTCCGCGGCCAAGTGCCGTCAATCTTCACGTACCGGCCTCCTTTGACGACGTGATTGCCCGCGGCATGGCAAAGCACCCGGATGACCGTTACGGCAGCGCCGGAGCGCTGGGGCGTGCGGCGAAGCGCGCAATCGAGCCGTGCTCGCCCACCCCGGCCGGCACAGACACACTGCTGGCGCCCCACTACACCGGTGCGCCTCCGAGTTATCCGCTGTTCAATGCGCAATACCCCTATCCCGCAACGGTTCCGACAGGCGCAAGTGGTGCGGGGCAAGGCATCTCAAAAAAATGGATCTTGCTGACCGCTGTAGGGGTCGCTGTGGCGCTGTTAGTGGGCGGCATTGGACTGGTCTTTGCTGTACGCGCTCAACGAGATTCAAGCAACTCGGAGGCCTCGACTGCGCCCACTGTCACTTATACCAACCCCGTGCCAACATATGAGACTGAACCCCCAACCTCGGCTACCCAGTCGGCTCGATCACCCAATACGGCGAGCTCTGCACCACAAGACTCCGTGCAGCAGCTACGCCAGATCGCGGATGACGACCGATCGTACGTAAGCGCGCAACTCGCCGGCCGCTGGGTCCCGCAACTCAGCTCCAAGCGTCCCGGCGTCGTCGACAACGGCGTTGTGTGGGATAACACGAGGACGCTGCAGGAACACCTACAGCTCAGACAGCGCTATCCCAACGTGAAATTGCTTTGGTCAGGTGATTGGTCGACATTTTCTGCGCCGGACTTTTGGGTGACGGTCGCCGGCATCACCTTCACCGACTCCGCCGGCCCGCTAGCCTGGTGCAGGTCCCAAGGATTTGATCGAGACCACTGCGCCGCCAAGCTCATCAGCACGACGCATCCCGAACCGGGAAGTACGGCGTACAACTGATTCAATTCAATCTGCGTGCCGCGTGTACTCCCGCCGGCGCGATCTACAGACAGCCTAGGATCGATGATGATAATTCCCGGAGAGGTCATCTCCTATTTGGACATGTGCCGTGAAGAAGGCATTAACCTGCAGCGGGGCATGAACTATCGCAGCGGAAATCGCCCAAGCATCATCCTGATGAGTCGTCGACCTGGGGCGCCTTATGACGATCGCATTGAGCAAGATGGCCGCGTCTTGATTTATGAAGGCCACGACACACCACAGACACGAGGCGGCCCGGATCCGAAGACGGTCGACCAACCAGAGCGCGGGCCAGGCGGCACGCTAACGCAGAACGGCTTGTTCCTAGAAGCTGCGCGGCGTCATCGGGAAACGGGGAACTCCGCTGAACACGTGCGGGTCTACGAGAAGATGCGCACCGGGATTTGGGCCTTCAATGGCACGTTTCGCCTCCTCGATGGCTGGCGCGAGGAATCCAACGGACGAATGGTTTACAAATTCCGTCTCGAGGTAGATCCCGCCGCGACCCCATTCATCGATTCTCGAGAGTCACCACTTGAGCAAAACCGTGTGATCCCAACCAATGTGAAACTGGCGGTATGGAAGCGAGACAGTGGTAGGTGCGTGAAATGCGGAAGCAACGACAACTTGCATTTCGACCATATAATTCCCTACTCACGCGGAGGTTCGTCGTTGGTGGCCGACAACGTTCAATTACTGTGCGCACGTCACAATCTGGCGAAACATGACAAGATTGAGTGATCGAAGGAGGTTATCGCAGAACCGATTACACAGGCTTACACCAGCAGGGCGCGTTGCTGGCTCGCTCAATTTTGGGTTGCACTTTGTCCACTCGAATGTCGACGTTTACCGAGGCCTTCTGACGGTTGTCCCACTTGAAGCATCTAATTTCATGTACCTTTCACCCGGCGGGATACTGCTGCGGCCAGATTATCGGGAATCCAGGACATGACATCGGCATTGGCTTGTCACAAAGCCGTTGCGGATTTCGATAAGTTCATCGACGGTAGTTTGATCTCATGGGCTGGCTACCCGATATTTAAGTCACCGAGTGCAAAACGGTGTGTATGCCCGTCTAACCATTTTTCAAGCCGACCGACCCAGTCCACCAACCGATTGTCCGGCGGTGAGGAACCATAGGAACCACAATAGTGTGGCTTACTACGGCCGCGCCGGCAACGCCGCCAACCACCCATCCGAAAGCAACTCCAACAGCTGCCCATCCGGGTCCCGGATCATCGCCATCGCCTCACCCACGGTCGCGTCGACCACCGTTCCCCCGAACTCCGCAACCTTCCCCAACACCCCAGGAAGGTCGGACACCGAGAACGAGATGTGCGTCAGCCCGATTTGATCCATCACCCGCTCCGAGCCGGCGTGAACCTGCCGCTTCGAGTAGTCCATCAGCTCCAGCACCAAGCCGTCGCGCACCAGATACGTCGCGTGCACGCCGAGCGGCTCGGGCAGTCCTACCAGCTGGGAGGTCGGGCCGTCGGGCGGGTCGAGTTCCCACCAGAACTGGAACCCCAGCAACCCCTCGTAGAAGCGGCGCGATCGCTCGCGGTCCGTGACGCATAATCCAACGTGATTGAAAACCGTCCGATGGCTCGTCATGACAGCCTTTCCGCAGCAAATCGGGCCTCCACGGCCGCGCGGCCGGCCTCGAAGCCGCTTCCACCACCCAGCCCAAACGCGTAATAATGCAAAGATAATAAGCGCACCGCCGAGCAGGCAGATCACCTTCCGTTGGAGGGCTTTTCGATGGCCACACGTCCGAACGTCAGTGCCGACGCAATCGTTGACTTCGACCATCATTCCGACGCCTTCAACCTCAACGAGCTCGCCGTCAACGCCGACCTGCGGCAGCGATGTCCGGTGGCGTGGAACGAGAACTACGGCGGGTTCTGGTTCCTCAGCAGCTACGACGCCGTCAGCCAAACCGCCCGCAACGGAGGCACTTTCGCCCACAAATACGAGCCCAACGCCGAAGACGGCGTCGACTATCAGGGCGAGATGGGCGTCCCCCGCCCCGAAGGCCAGCCGGCCCTGGGCATCGGCGAGGTCGATGGCCCCTACCACCAAGCGCTACGGCACGCTCTGGCGCCGTTCTTCTCCCCCGGCGCCGTCGAGAAGCTCAAGCCCTTCATGGAGCAATCCGCGCACTGGTTCCTCGATCAACAAGTAACTAAAGGGCACATGGACCTGGTGCTCGACTATGCCAGCCCGGTCCCGGCGATCCTCACGATGAAGCTGATGGGCCTGCCCTACGATAACTGGCACCTGTACGCCAACCTCTTTCACTCCGTCATGGCCGTCTCGCAGGACAGCGACGAGTACGCCAGCGCGATCGCCAAAGTGCCCGCCATGATGGAAGAGGTCCTCGAGTTCGCCGCCAACCGACGGGCCGATGCCCGAGAAGACTTGACCAGCTTCCTCATTCAGTTCGAATTCGACGGCCAGCGCCTCACCGACGAGCAGCTGCTCAACATCCTGTGGAACCTCATCGGCGGCGGTGTCGACACCACCACCTCCCAGACCGCGCTGACCCTGCTGCACCTGGGCACCCACCCGGAGACCCGACAGCAACTCATCGACCACCCCGAGCTCTACCGCACCGCCACCGACGAGTTCCTGCGCTACTTTTCGGTCAACCAAACCCTCAGCCGCACAGTCACTCACGACGTCGTCCTCGCCGGCCAACGCCTGCGCAAGAACGACCGCGTCGTCATCAGCTGGCTCTCGGCCAACCACGACGAAAACGAATTCGACCGCCCCGATCAGATCATCCTCGACCGCACACCCAACCGCCACGTCGCCTTCGGGCTGGGCCCACACCGCTGCATCGGCTCGCACCTGGCCCGGTTGATGTCTGGCGTGCTGGTCAAGGCCGTCCTCGATCGCCTCCCTGACTACCAGGTCGACGTCGAGAACGTCCACCAATACCTGGGCAACCCGAGCATGACCGGCCTGGGCAAGCTCCCGGTCACGTTCACACCGGGGCAGACCCGGGAAACGCCACGCCCATGGTGACCCACCCTAACGCACGGCCAAGACCGGCCATCGGTGCCGCACACCTTTGAGTTCGTGGCGACCGCGGTCTTCGAAGGCAATCCGTGACCCGAGGACCAGCGGCGGAAACGCCCCGGACACCAGCACCTCGTCGGGCCCGGCGAGCGCCATGATGCGCGCAGCGATATGGTCCGCGATGCCATGCACATCGTGGTCGATCATCTCCACCTCGCCGGTATGCAGACCGGCCCGGATGTTGAGCCCTAAATCCTGCACCGCATCTCGAATGGCGCACGCACAGTTGATCGCTCGGGCCGGGCCGTCGAACGTCGCCAGCGCGCCGTCGCCGGTGAACTTGATGACTTCGCCCCGTGCGCCCAACACATATTTCTCCACGATCTCGTTGTGCGCGGCGAGGGCCGCGGCCCAGGCCTCATCACCGAGCGCTTCGGCGCGTTCGGTCGATCCCACGATGTCGGTGAACAACACCGTCGACAGCACCCGGTTGGTCGCCGCGGCCGCACGCGAGCCGGTGACAAACGATTCGATCTCGTCGAGCACCCGGTCGCAGTCGCCGGCGAACCACACATTGTCTTCCCCATCGAGCTCGATCAGTCGAGCATTCGGAATCCGCTCGGCGACAAAGTGAGCGTGCGCGCCGGTCACGTGGCGGTCATCGCGGCGATGGAGCACCAGCGTCGGCGCCTGGACGCTGTCGAGTACGGCCCGAATGTCGGTGCGCAGGAACAGGTTAAAGATGGCTTTGAAGTAGCCGGGCCCGCCGGCCAGGCGCTCGCCGCGAGCAAACCAGCGCTGCTTGCCGGCATCACCGCTCCAACTTGGGGCCAAAAGATCAGCGACGGCACCGGTGCCGACGGTGTCGCCGAAGGAGTCGACGTATCGGCTAAACGCCGGTTCGGGCATCCCCTGCGGATAATCGGCGGCCCGCAAAAACCGCGCGTAAGGGCTGAAGAGCACCAGCGAGCGGACGCGCTGCGGATGGGTCGCCGCCAAAAGCAGGACAGGAAGCGCCGACTCCGACATCCCGAACACCGACGCGCACTCGCTGCCGACGGCGTCGAGCACCGCGACCAGCCCGTCCGTCCAAGCCTGCATCGCCGGAAGGTTATGGATCGGCACGGCATCCGAACTTCCCATCCCGAGCAGGTCGGAAATGATCAGCCGGCTGAACGACGCCAGGTGGCGCAGGTGGCCCGCGACCGTCGGGTCGTCCCACAGCAAGTCGATGGGGAACGTCGCGGTGGGGACGAAAAGCAGGTCGGATCCGTTGTCAGAGACCAGTTGATAAGCGAGGTGTACATCGCCATCTCGCGCATAGACCGTTTGGGGGACGGCCGCCATGGTAGAAGCATGCCACTTCACACCCGCTCAGTGAGGCATCATGCGCAGCAAAGCGCCCGAATCGCTCAAAGCACTTGCGCCACAACACCGGCGATTAGTTCGTCGGGGGCTCGAATAATCCCGACGGCACTCAGTTGACCGCCGATGGCAAGCGACGCGATGCCGTGCACTAGCGACCAGAGCGGCGCGGCCACCTCTCGCGGGTCGCGACCCTCGACGATCCCCGCCTCCTGGCACTTGGCGATCGCGTCGAGCAGGTCGTCGAACGCCTGCTCTCCGGCGACCGCCATGCCCGGCTGCTCGGCCTTCAGCGACTCCGCGCCGAACATCACCTGATAGTGGTCGGGATGGGCAATAGCCCACTGCACATAGACCCGGCCGAGCTCGACCACCCGCTCCTTCGGATCCAAGACGCGCTCGGCGGCCGCAGCGAGGTCGGCGTGCAACGCGTGAAATCCCTGTTCGGCGACGGCGGCCAGCAGCTCGGCCTTATCGGCGAAGTGCCGGTACGGGGCCGCGGCGCTGACCCCGGCTCGTCGCGCCGCCTCGGTCAGGGTGAATCCCTTCGGCCCCTTCTCGGCCACCAGCGAGAGCGCGGCGCTGGTCAGCGCGCGTTTGAGGTCGCCGTGGTGGTAGCTCTGGCGCCGCCTGACGGCCGCCCGCTGCACTGCCATGTTGACGACATTAACATTACCGTCTATGTTAATGCTATTCACATCGGCGACCCAGGAGGCGACATGTCGAATCCGCTCGAAACCACATCCACGCTCGCTGGCACCCGGGACCGTGAGAAGACGGCCGACCTACTCGGTCAGGCGCTCGCCCAGGGCTACCTGCAGGTCGACGAGTACGACCAACGGCTGCAATCGGTGTTCCAGACGCACACGGCCGAAGAACTGCGCGAACTCACCGCGGGCCTCCCGGTCGATCGCATCCGGCGTCACGATCCCCGCCGGCGTGCCGCTCGCATCGCCGCGGCGCGTCGCGGACTGCGCGCCCACCTTTACGCGTACCTCGCCATGTGCGTCATCGTGCTCACCGTCTGGGCAGCCGTCGCCATGACAACCGACGCGACCTACTTCTGGCCCATCTGGCCCATCCTCGGTGCGGGCATCGGGCTGGTCAGCCACGCTTTATCGGTACCGCGTCGCCCAAAGTCATTGGAAAACGGAATAACTCATTAGATCATGCAGAAATCAGTGGCGCCACTTGGGAACTGGCGCGATCTTCGCACAGCAGCTGGTGCGACGGGCCCTCGGACCGATAGGCGACTTTCAAAAGGGCTAGCACATCCGCCAGCACGTTCGAGAAACGTGTCATGGCCGGAAGGCGGTTAGTCACGGGGCCTACACTATGGACGCTGCGCCGAGAGACAAAGCGCTCGTGGTGATTACGACGCGGTAGCGTACTGCAGCACGGGCTCCGACGAATCGACGTGGCCGTAGCTGATGATCCGCAGCCGGTTCGGGCGTACCTCGTAAACCACGCCGTCGACCGGATTGGTGACGTCGAACCCGTCCTCGACCCGCTCGGCATTGGAAAGCTCGATGTGGGCACCGTCGCGAATCCGCTCGCCGCGATAATAATAAGTCCCACTGAGGTTTTGACACACCACTGCCAACGACTTGCTCGTTCGCACCACGGCGGCCGGCGGATTACCCGGATCGCAGCGGGCGGTCTCGCCCACGAACCCCAACCCATCGGCGCCCTTCACCGGACGCGACAGTGTCGGCGTCAGCGGTGGCACGGAGGTCGTCGGGGCCGGAGGCGCCGCCTCAACCGTTTGCGACGGCGGCGAGGCCGAACCGTTGTGATGAGTTGCACCAACCAGATTCACCGATAACAGCAGCCCGGCGATCAACATGACTGCCGCCACCGCCGCCACCACGACGGGTGTGCGGCCGATCGCCGGCCAATGCCACGCCGACCTGGAGGCGGCGGGCGGCTCGGGGCGGTCAGCGGGCGCATCGAGCTCCGCAAGGGGGGCGGTCGGCAATGGATGCGTCTTCGGGGGACCGCTTCGCCCGGCCGCGGCACCCACGGGTTCGTAGGCGGCGAACACCGCCTCACTGGCGGCCCGGGCAAGCTCACCCGCGGAAGCGAACCGCGCCGCGCCCTGCTTGGCCATGCCCCGGGTGATGATGTCGTCGTACTCCCGGCCGACGCCGCGGCGCATGATGCTCGGCCGGGGCGCCGGCGCCAATATGTGCGCGCGCTTCAGCTCCCCCGCGTCCTCGCTTTCGAACGGCGGTTGGCCGGTGAGGCATTCGTAAAGCACACACGTCAACGAGTAGACGTCGGTCTGCGGTCCCACGCGTCCGGTGGTGAATCGCTCGGGCGCCATGTAGGTCCGCGAGATTTTCTCGTCGCCGGCGGCCTGGGCGGTGCCGAAGTCGGCAAGGTAGGTGAAGTGGTCGTGGGTGAGCAGGATGTTCTCAGGCTTGACGTCGAGGTGCAGCAACCCACCGGCATGCGCGGCGTCCAGCGCACGCGCCACTTGCGCGGTGATCGACGCGGCACGCGACGGTTCCAGCCCGCCCTGCTCGCGCAGCAGGTCCTTGAGGCTGCCGCCGTCATCGACCAGGAGCATATCGATGAACGGCACGCCTTCGATCTCGCCGAAGTCATGCAGCGGCAGGACATGTGGCTCCTGCAGCCGCGTCACCTTTCGGCACTCGCGCCAAAGACGTTGCTGGAAGCCAGGGTCCGCTGCCGTCTCGCCACGTAAGAGCTTGAGCGCGACCATCCGGTCTTTAACCGTGTCGTACGCGCGGTAGACCTCGCCCATGGCCCCGGTGCCGATCAGTGAGCGCAGCTCGTACGGCCCGAACCGGGTACCGAGCCGCGAACCGCGGGACGAGGAGGTCACTGCCGCACTCCTTTCTCAAGACAGTCCAGGTCGCGAGTTCCCGAATTGGGCGCCGACATAACGTGCGCAGCCTCACGCGTGTCGCTACTCCGAGACATCGCCGAGGGCCGCTATCGTTCGCCGGCCGGGATGACCAACAGCGACACGGCGCCAGTGCCACCCTAGCGGCAGCGGCACCGTCCAGTCTCGAGCCGCACGCCCCGATACAGTGACTAAGTGTCCGGCACGTAAGACGGTGAGGCCTTCGATGACCGACATGACGGCGCAGTTCGCGGGGATCGTCGGCGAGCACAACCTGCTCACGGGCGACGCCATCCTCGAGGACTATGCGCACGACGAGGTGCTGACCAAGCCGCCGCAAAAACCGGCATACCTGGCCAAACCCGCGACCGCCGACGAGGTCGCGCGGTTGCTCAAGCTCGCCACGGAAACCCGCGTGGCGGTGACGGCCCGTGGTTCGGGCACGGGCTTGTCGGGCGCGGCGATCCCCCGGGCGGACGGGCTGCTGATCTCCTTCGAGCGCATGAACGCCGTGCTGGAGGTCGACGTCACCAACCAGGTCGCCGTCGTCCAGCCCGGGGTGACGCTCACCGAACTGGACGACGCGACCGCCGGCACAGGGCTGCGGTACATGGTGCACCCGGGCGAGCTGTCGTCCAGCGTCGGCGGCAACGTCGGCACCAACGCCGGCGGCATGCGCGCGGTCAAGTACGGCATCGCCCGCCACAACGTGCTCGGGCTGCAGGCCGCGCTGCCCACCGGCGAGCTCATCCGCACCGGCGGCAAGATCGCGAAGGTCTCCACCGGCTACGACCTGACCCAGCTCATCGTCGGCTCCGAAGGCACCCTGGCCCTGGCCACCGAGGTGACCGTCAAGCTGCATCCGCGGCTGGACCACAGCGCCACCGTCCTCGCCCCGTTCGCCGACTTTGACCAAGTCATGGCAGCGGTGCCCAAGATCCTCGCCAGCGGTCTGGCGCCTTACATCCTGGAGTACGTCGACAACGTGACGATGGCCGCGCTGGTCCATACCCAGAATCTCGAGCTGGGCGTGCCCGATAACATCCGGGACAGCTGTCAGGCCTATCTGGTTGTGGCGCTAGAGAATCGGACCACTGACCGGCTGGACGAGGACGTCGAGAGAACCGGCGAACTGCTCGCCGAGCTGGGTGCGGTGGACGCCTACGTGCTCGAAGGCGGCTCGGCGCGCAAGCTCATCGAGGCGCGGGAGAAGGCGTTCTGGACGCTCAAGGCGCTCAACGCCGACGACCTCATCGACGCAGTGGTGCCGCGCGGCGCGATGCCGAAGTTCCTTTCCGGTGCGCGCGGCCTGGCGGCGGCGGCCGGCGGCGCGGCGGCGGGCTGTGGGCATGCCGGTGACGGCAACGTGCACCTGGCCATCTTCTGCCCGGACGCGGCGATTCGAAAGAAACTGTTGACCGACATCTTCGCGCTCGCAATGGAATTGGGCGGCGCGATCTCCGGCGAACACGGCCTGGGCCGGGCCAAAGCCCCGTACTTCGTGGAGCTCGAGGATCCGGTCAAGGTCGACCTGATGCGCCGGATCAAGGCGAGCTTCGACCCGGCGGGCATCCTCAACCCCGACGTCGCGTTCGCTGCGGGCGACGAGGTGTGAGCCCTCGCCGCCGCCCGAAGTGAACCAGCACACACAACGCGCAGTTGTGCCTTCACAACATATGACCTCTACTGACGCCCTCGTAGGTAGTGCACCATGGAAATCGCGACCCGTGGGTCCAACGACGAACTTACGGGTGCCCACAGACCCAACTTCATCGCGATGACGCGGCACGATACGCCCGCTCCGCGACCGCAGACGGCCCGATCCGAGGCCAGACGCGCCATAAGGAACGAGAACGCCAC
The DNA here is from genome assembly GCF_059812425.1 of Mycobacterium sp. NGS56. Taxonomy (NCBI): domain Bacteria; kingdom Bacillati; phylum Actinomycetota; class Actinomycetes; order Mycobacteriales; family Mycobacteriaceae; genus Mycobacterium; species Mycobacterium sp. NGS56. The sequence goes on along the minus strand of NZ_JCALCQ010000001.1, from coordinate 1,493,788 downwards.
ATGACCACCGCACGTCCCGTCAAGACCCGCAACGACGGTCAGTGGGCGCTGGGCGATCGCGAACCGCTCAACCACACCGAGCAGTTCAAAAACGACGACGCGCCGCTCAACGTGCGCGAGCGCATCATCAACATCTATTCCAAGCAGGGCTTCGACAGCATCGCCAAGGACGACCTGCGCGGCCGGTTCCGCTGGATGGGCCTCTACACCCAGCGTGAGCAGGGCTACGACGGCAGCTGGACCGGCGACGACAACACCGAGAAGATCGAAGCCAAGTACTTCATGATGCGGGTCCGCTCCGACGGCAAGGCGATGACCGCGCACACGATGCGCACGCTGGGGCAGATCTCGACCGAGTTCGCCCGCGACACCGCCGACATCAGCGACCGGGAAAACCTGCAGCTGCACTGGGTCCGGATCGAGGACGTGCCCGAGATCTGGCGTCGGCTCGACTCCGTGGGCCTGCAGACCACCGAGGCCTGCGGCGACTGCCCCCGCGGCATCCACGGCTCGCCGTTGGCCGGCGACTCGCTCGACGAAATCCTCGACCCGTCGCCCGCGATCGACGAGATCGTCCGGCGCTCGCTGAACAACCCCGAGTACGCCAACCTGCCCCGCAAGTACAAGACCGCGGTCTCCGGCCTGCAGGACGTCTCGCACGAGACGCACGACATCGCGTTCGTCGGCGTCAACCACCCCGAACACGGCCCCGGCCTGGACCTGTGGGTGGGCGGCGGCCTGTCGACCAACCCGATGCTGGCCCAGCGGCTGGGCGTGTGGGTGCCGCTGGACGAGGTCGCCGACGTCTGGGAGGGCGTGACCCGGCTGTTCCGCGACTACGGCTACCGGCGGCTGCGGGCCAAGGCCCGGCTGAAGTTCCTGGTCAAGGACTGGGGCGTGGAGAAATTTCGTGATGTTCTCGAACAGGAGTACATGAACCGCCGGCTGATCGATGGACCGGCGCCCGCGCCGGTCAAGCACACCATCGACCACGTCGGGGTGCAGCGGATCAAGAACGGGCTCAACGCGGTCGGCGTCGCGCCGATCGTCGGGCGGGTATCGGGCAGCACCCTGTCGGCCGTGGCCGACCTCATGGAGAAGGCCGGCTCCGACCGGGCGCGGTGGACCCCGTTCCAGAAGCTGGTGATCCTCGACGTCGCCGACGACAAGGTCGACGAGCTGGTCGCGGGGCTGGAGGCGCTCGGACTGCCGTCGCGGCCGTCGTCGTGGCGCAAGAACACCATGGCGTGCACGGGAATCGAGTACTGCAAGCTGTCGTTCGCCGAAACCCGGGTGCGGGCACAGACTTTGGTGCCCGAGCTGGAACAGCGCCTGGCCGACGTCGATTCCAGGCTCAACCTGCCGATCAGCGTGCATCTCAACGGGTGCCCGAACTCGTGTGCACGAATTCAGGTCGCCGACATCGGGTTCAAGGGCCAGTGGATCGACGACGGCGAGGGCAACTCGGTCGAGGGTTTCCAGGTGCACCTCGGCGGCGGCCTGGGCGAGCAGAGCGGCTTCGGCCGAAAACTGCGCCAGCATAAGGTCACCAGCGCCGAACTGGGCGACTACATCGACCGGGTGACACGCAAATACCTCGACGGGCGCCAGGACGGGGAGACGTTCGCGTCCTGGGCGCTGCGTGCCGACGAGGACGAATTGCGCTGAGGCCGTAGTGAACACACTGGTACTCACCGCACACGGCAGCCGCGACCCCCGGTCGGGCGCCAATGCCGAGGCCGTGGCCGACCGCCTGGCGATGATGCGGCCCGGCCTCGACGTGCGGCTGGCGTTCCTCGAGCTGAACACGCCGAGCTTCGCCGACGTGCTGGCCGGGTTGCCGGACAGTCGCCGCGCGGTGGTCGCCCCATTACTCCTGGCCAGCGCCTATCACGCGCGTTTGGACATCCCCAAGCAGATCGCCGAGGCCGGCGCCCATGGCATCCGGCAGGCCGACGTGCTCGGCGAGGACGAGCGGCTGGTCGCAGTGCTGCGCGAGCGACTCGTCGAGATCGGGGTTTCCCCGCTGGACGACGATCTCGGGCTCATGGTCGTCGCGATCGGTTCGTCGAACCTCGCTGCCAATGCACGCACCTCCAAGGTGGCGGCCAGGCTGGCTGCCAGTACCCAATGGGCCGGGGCCACAACGGCGTTCGCCACCCGGCCCGAGGCGTCGGTGGCCCGCGCCGCAGACCAGCTCCGCCGTCGGGGCGCGCGCCGGCTGGTCATCGCACCATGGTTCTTGGCGCCGGGCCTCATCACCGACGGGGTGTCAAACTTTGCCCGCGACAACGGCATTCTCATGGCGGCGCCGCTGGGGGCGCACCGGCTGGTGGCCGAGACTGTGCTCGACCGCTACGACGAGGCGCTGGCCGAGGACGCCGCGGCCTGAGCTTTCGACGCCGCCGTGCGGCTGGTGATGTGGCTGAGCAGGTCGCGGATCGCTCCGGCCGGCGGGGTGCGCCCGCCGATCCAAATGGCCCGAAACTTGCGGCGCAGATCCAACTTCGGGATGTGCACGGCGTGCAGGCGGCCGACCGCCAAATCGTCGGCGACGGCCAGCCGGCTCATGGTCGCCGGTCCCGCGCCGGCGAGCACCGCGGCGCGCATCGCCGCCGCCGAGGTCAATTCCAGCACGGGCGCGGCCTGTTCCATGTCCTCGCCGAGCACCCTGCGCAACGCCACTGTCAGCGAATCGCGGATGCCCGAATGCATTTCGCGGGCCACCAGCGGTGTCTGCGCGAGTTCGCGCGCGGTCACCACCCGCCCGCGTCGCGCCCACTTGTGTTCGGGCGCAACGACGATCACCAACTCGTCCCCTCCCACCACACAACTACCTAAACCCTTTGGCGTGCCCGGGTTTTCGACGAATCCAAGGTCGGCGCTGCCGTCGCGGACCGCGGCGATCGCGTGGTCGCTGTTGGTGGCGGTCAGAATCACCTGAGGCGCGGTATCGCCGCGCCGCGCCGCCTCGGCCTGCAGGGACAGCAGCCAGTGCGGCATGAGTTGTTCGGAGATCGTCTGGCTGGCCGCCACCCTGATCCGTCCGCGGCCTTCCTTTCGCAGCGAACCCAGGCCCGCATCGATCTCGCCGGCGACCTCGAGCAGGCGGGTCGCCCAGTCCGCGACGATCAGGCCCGCGGGCGTCAGTTGCGAACCGCGCGTGGTCCGAACGGCCAGGGTGACGCCGATCTGGGCCTCCATGGTGGCAAGCCGCCGGGATATGGCCTGCTGGGTCAGCCCGAGTTCGCGCGCGGCGCGGCCGAGGCTGCCGGTCTCGGCTATCGCCAAAAACGCCTCGAACGCGGCGAGGTCGGGCAACCGAGGGCTCAGCGGCATGGCGGTAGCTCACAATCAAATGGTGTGACACAACTATAGCTTGTGACACCACAACGCCAAGCCTCCCGTCCCGCCCGGAACGATGGGCGACATGACTCGCGCGGCCCAAGAGGTTCAGACCCCCCAGCCTGGGCCCGCCGTTTTGCGGATTACCGATCGCTTCAAACCAAGAGGCCGGTAGCCCCCGCGCGCGCTGTCGCGCTAAATTAGCCAGCCAGACTGTGTTTTGACGGCTCGCAGCCGGCAACCCCGCTGGCCAAAGGAAGGACATCACTCGTGGCCTACGTGATCGCCGAACCCTGTGTCGACATCAAAGACAAAGCATGCATCGAGGAATGCCCCGTCGACTGCATCTACGAGGGCGCCCGGATGCTCTACATCCATCCCGACGAGTGTGTCGACTGCGGTGCCTGCGAGCCGGTTTGCCCGGTCGAGTCCATCTTTTACGAAGACGATCTGCCGGACGAGCACAGCCAATACCTGCAGATCAACGCCGATTTCTTCACCGAGCTCGGCTCGCCCGGCGGCGCCGCGAAGGTCGGGCTGACCGAAAACGACCCGGCCCCGGTCAAGGCACTGGAGAGCAGAGCCGAGGCGTCATAGCCTCCGCGCTAGTCCCAGCCGGAGAGCCCGAAGGTGTCGCTCGGTCTGCGCCCGGAGAGTTTCTGAACCACCCACTGGTTCATCGAGACCTGTTGTTCGGCGGCTTCGACGGCCAGGCGGCTATGCAACTCCGGGGACGTCCTGATCACGATCGTGCCGCTGTAGCTGCGGTCCGCCATGGGCGTCGGCGGCGTTTCGCCGGTGTTCAGCATGATTTCGATGTGGCGGTCGACGGCCGTCTCGACGGCCTCGATCGCCTCTTGCGCGGTCGGCGCTTCGCGGCGCATGAACGGCAATTCGAGACACGAGCCCACGTATTCGCCGTGGTACGGCGACCATGCGACGCGGTAGGTGTAGTGGTTCACGCCGGGGTTGATAGCACGGGTGCTAGCGGATTCGCGAGTCACTTATCCCCAGCGGAGCGGTGACGGCCGCGGAGCGTTGTGCCGCCACACCCGGGGCGTCGGCGCCTCGTCGGGAGCCATGCGGGCCGTCCCGAATCAGCTAGCGCGGGCGCTATCACTTCAGAGAGTCCGCTACCAGTTTCGTAAGGTGGGGAAATGCGGATAGCCCGAATAGTCCACGTCATCCGGCAACTTGGGTCGTTGGGGGTCACCACCGTGACCGCGGCGTCCACCCTCAACGCCTACCGGCCGTTGGCGCGCAGCGGATACGCCTCGCTGTTTTCGTGGATGTTCGGGCTGGTCGTCACCGAATTCCCGCTGCAAACGCTGGTGAGCCAGCTCGGCGGACTGGCGTTGACCGGTCGTCGCCTGACTCGGCCCGTGCGAATAACCGCCTGGATTGTCGCCTGCCTCTCGGCGGTGGGCCTGCTGAACTTCAGCCGCGCAGGGCATCGGGCCAATGTGCCCCTGACCGAGGCGCTGGACAGCGGGCTGGGGACCGACCGGTTCACCGAGTCGGCAAGCCTGTGGAGACGGCCGTCCGGCGGCGGCACCGCCAAGACCCCCGGGGTGCTGCGCATGCTGCGGATCTACCGCGACTACGCCCACGACTCCGACATCAGCTACGGCGAATACGGCAGCGCCAACCACCTGGACATCTGGCGGCGTCCCGACCTCGACCCGGCGGGCAAGGCGCCGGTGCTCTTCCAGGTCCCCGGCGGCGCATGGACGACGGGAAACAAACGCGGACAAGCCCATCCGCTGATGAGCCATCTCGCCGAGCTGGGTTGGATCTGCGTGGCGGTCAACTACCGGCACAGCCCACGCAACACCTGGCCCGACCACATCGTCGACGTCAAGCGCGCCCTCGCCTGGGTCAAGGAGCACATCGCCGAATACGGCGGCGATCCCGACTTCGTCGTCATCACCGGGGGTTCGGCCGGCGGCCACCTGTCGGCGCTGGCCGCGCTGACGCAGAATGACCCGCAGTTTCAGCCGGGATTCGAAGACGCCGACACACGCGTGCAGGCTGCGGTGCCGCTCTACGGCATCTACGACTTCACCCGGTTCGACAAGACGCTGCATCCGATGATGCCGGGGCTGCTGATCAAGTCGATCATCAAGCAGAAGCCGTCGACACACCTGCAGACGTTCGAGTCCGCGTCGCCGGTCAACCACGTGCACGCCGACGCTCCCCCGTTTTTCGTCCTGCACGGAACCAACGACTCGCTGGCCTACGTCGAGCAAGCCCGCACGTTCGTCGAGAAACTTCGGCAAGTCAGCGCGCAGCCGGTGGTGTACGCCGAATTACCGCTCACCCAACACGCTTTCGACATCTTCGGCTCAATCCGCGCCGTCCACACCGCGGTGGCCATCGAGCAATTCCTCGCCGAGATCTACGCCGCGCACCTGCGGGCCGACGTCGTCGCGGCTCCCGAGGTGTCGTAACCGCTAGGGCTTCGGACGCACCCCGGCGGCGCGGTACACGAACACCGGTTCCACCGGAAAGCGCAGCGTCGTCCTGGGTAGGGCTGTCAGCACCTCGTCGGGAATTCGCTTCTTGTAGTTGAGCCTCATCGAGCCGCTGAAGGCCGGGTCGACTCCACGAAGGTCGATGTCGATGCCGAGGCCCTTGTCGGTGATGGTGGCCCGGCCCGGCCCAGAGTCGGTGTCCCACGCGCAGTCGATGGACCGTAGGTTGGCGTCGCCGCGCGCGGGAAAGGTGGCGACGACTCGGGCGGCGCTGAACGCGAACCCGCCCGTATACCGCGAGACGCCACCGGCCGAATACACCCCGGGCACATGGCCATTGAAGTGCCGGACCACCCCCACCCGGCCGGCGCTGAAGATGGTGCCCTCGGCTTCGAGTGCCTCACGCAGCGCCGCGGGCAACTGGCCGATCTGGGACAGATTGCGGAGGAACGCGAACACGTCCGAACCGTAGCCCCGCGTGCGGCCGGTCCGCAGGCTTATTGGACCGTCACGGTCAGCGTGTAGGTGCACGCCGGTTTGGCGTCCTTGTCCACGAAGCTGGTGTACGACGTGCTGACGGTGGTGGTTCCCGGTCTCAGCGCGGCGAACGTCCACTCTTCTTTGCCGGGCGCCCCCAGCGCGTCAGAGGTCGGCTGGACGAACTGGTGGCTGACTTGCTTGACGATCGATGCGTCGCCGATCTTGGTATCGGGCGTCCACCGGTACGGGGTGGTGTAGTTCGAGCCCAACTCCACCACCAGGGTGTTGCCGACGGAGAGGGTGGTGTTCTGGGCGATCTCGCTCTGCGTCAGCACATCCTTCATGGGAACCTGGAGCGTTCTGGTCGATGGCGGGTTTCGGGACGCGAAGTGGCAGCCCACCACCGTCGACAACGTCAGCATGGCGACTGTTACCAGTAGCCTGAGCTTCACCAAATCCCCCTTTGATTTCCGCCCCGGAGCCTAATAGGTCTGATCCAGACCGAAGATAGGCGACGACGCCGCCCTTCAGCGCGTCCGGCAGGATGGGCTGGTGTTTGGCCTCGAACTGATCGTTGCCCTGGTCTCCACCGTCATCGTCGGGACGGTCATCGGCCGGCGCTATCGCGTCGGGCCCCCGGTGTTGCTGATCTTGCTAGGCGTCCTGCTGGGGCTGATCCCCCACTTTGCGCACATCAAGGTGAACGGCGAGATATTGCTGCTGCTGTTTCTGCCGGCGATTCTTTACTGGGAGGGCCTAAACACCAGCTTCCGCGAGATCCGGGCCAACGCACGCATCATCGTGTTCCTCAGCATCGTCCTGGTGATCGCCACCGCGGTCGCGGTGTCCTGGACGGCGCGAGCGCTGGGCATGAATCCGCACGCCGCCGGCGTTTTGGGCGCGGTGCTGTCGCCCACCGACGCGGCCGCGGTGGCTGGTCTCGCGAAGAAGCTGCCACGCCGGTCGCTGACCGTGCTCAAGGCCGAGAGTCTCATCAACGACGGCACCGCCCTGGTGCTGTTCGCCGTCAGCGTCAACGTCGCGATCGGTGGGTCGTCGATCACCCCGCCCGAGGTGACCGCCCGGTTCATCGGCTCCTATCTGGGCGGGATCGCCGCCGGGCTGCTGGTCGGTGGCGCGGTGACGTTGCTGCGCAAGCGAATCGATGCGCCCCAGGAGGAAGGGGCGTTGAGCCTGCTGACGCCGTTCGCCGCCTTCCTGCTGGCGCAATCGATGGACTGCAGCGGCGTGGTCGCGGTGATGGTGTCGGCGCTCGTCCTCGCCTACGCCAGCCCATTGGTGATCCGGGCCCGTTCCCGGCTGCAGTCCTTTGCCTTCTGGGACATCGCGACCTTCCTGCTCAACGGCTCGTTGTGGGTGTTCGTCGGTGTCCAGATCCCGGGAGCGCTGCGCGGCATCGTGGGCGTCGACGGCGGAGTCCGGCACGCCCTGTTCGTGGCGCTGGTGATCACGGGCGTGGTGATCGTGTCTCGCATATTCTGGGGCGAAATCACCACGCTGCTGATCCGGCTCATCGACCGCCGCCAGGCGCAGCGCGAACGCCGGGTCAATTGGCGTCAGCGTTTCGTCACCGCCTGGGCGGGATTCCGTGGCGCCGTGTCGCTGGCGGCGGCGCTGGCCGTGCCGATGACAACCCTGAGCGGCGCACCCTTCCCGGACCGCAGCATGCTGATCTTCATCGTGACCGTCGTCATCCTGGTGACCGTCCTGGTCCAGGGCAGCACGCTGCCCGCGGTGGTTCGGTGGGCGAAGATGCCCCAAGATGTCACCCACGCCGAGGAATTGCATCTGGCTCGTTGTCGGGGAGCCCGGGCCGCCCTCGCCGCGCTGCCCACGGTGGCCGACGAGGTCGGCATCGGCGATGACTTGAGGCGGCGGCTGCAAAAGGAGTACGAGGAAAAGGCGGCGCTGGTGTTGGCCACCGAGGACGGTTCGCCAAACACCCGCATCGTCAAGGGCCGGGAGAAGCTCCGGCGGGTGCGCCTGGGCGTGCTCGAACACAAGCGCCGGGAAATCACCGCGCTGCGCAACCAGAACCTCATCGACGACATCGTGCTGCGCGAGTTGCAGAACGAGATGGATCTGGAGGAAGTGCAGCTGCTCGCCGCCGCTGCCGACGACGACGACGAGGACGAGTAGGGCCCGTCGGTGGCCGATCGTACAGTCGGCCCCATGCTGCACACCGTCGCGATTCGCGGGTATCGCTCGCTGCGCGAGGTCATACTGCCCCTGGGTCGTCTATCGGTGATCACCGGCGCCAACGGCGCCGGCAAATCCTCGCTGTATCGCGCCCTGCGCCTGCTGGCGGACTGCGGCCGCGGCGAGGTCATCGGGTCGCTCGCCCGGGAGGGCGGGCTGCAATCGGTGCTGTGGGCCGGTCCCGAGCAGCCGGCCGGCGCTCGACGCTCCGGGAAGACCGAGGGCACCGTGCGTACCCGGCCCGTGTCACTCGAATTGGGCTTCGCCGCCGATGATTTCGGCTACCTGGTGGATTTGGGTATCCCGCAGTCGGCCGGCAAATCGGTGTTCGCCCGCGATCCGGAGATCAAGCGGGAAGTGTTGTTCGCCGGCCCCGTGCTGCGGCCCAGTACGACGCTGGTGCGCCGGTCCCGAGTGTTCGCCGAGGCCAGCGCGGAGTCCGGCAGCGGTTTCGACGAGCTGTCCCGATCCCTGCCGTCGTATCACAGCGTGCTCGCCGAATACGCCCACCCGCATGCGCTCCCCGAGCTCGCGGCGGTGCGAGAACGGTTGCGCGGCTGGCGGTTCTACGACGGCTTCCGAGTCGACGCGGGAGCGCCCGCGCGGCGCCCGCAGGTGGGCACCCGCACCCCCGTGCTCTCCGACGACGGCAGCGATCTGGCCGCCGCGATCCAGACGATCCTCGAGTCGGGGTTCGAGGACCTCAACCGCGCCGTCGCCGCGGCATTCGACGGCGCCACCCTCTCGGTCGCCATCCACGACGGGCTGTTCGATCTCCAACTGCGCCAGCGCGGCATGCTGCGCGCGTTACGAGCGGCCGAATTATCCGATGGCACACTGCGTTTCCTGCTTTGGGCCGCCGCCCTGCTGAGCCCGCAACCGCCCTCGCTGATGGTGCTCAACGAGCCGGAAACCTCGCTGCACCCTGACCTGGTTGCCCCGCTGGCCTCGCTGATCCGCACCACCGCCGCGAAGACGCAAGTCGTGGTGGTCACCCATTCCCGCTCGCTGCTCGATTTTCTCGACACGACGCCGGTCGCAGACATCGAGGCCATCGCCGAGGGCCAAGCCGTCGAGATCGAGCTTTACAAGGACTGGGGCGAAACGCTTATCAGCGGTCAGAGCTTGTTGACGACGCCCCGGTGGGATTGGGGCACTCGCTAGCCGCGGGGTGCGTTCGCCGCGTCGGGCGCCTTCGCCGTCGCCCCTCGGCGGGGCCGTCGGCGGGGCCGAGTGTGAAACCTGGGCGGGGCCGCCCGGCGTGTCGCCGCCGTGGCTTCACACTCAAAGCCTTGGACGCACACTCAGCCGACGAATTCGGCGCGGCACAGGAAGCGGGCCTGCGTGCCCCGCTACAGCGTGGTTCGGGCCGCCAACGGGCGGTCAACGTCGCCCGGCTAGCGAAGTTCATACAGAGTTCAGGCACGCGTCGGTTCAGCATTGATGAGTGCACACGAGAACCGCGTGTCCTCACGTTATGCGTGTCGTACAGGTCGCCAATTTCTATGGCCCCCGCTCCGGCGGCCTTCGCACGGCAATCGACCGGCTGGGCGCGGAATACTGCGCCAGCGGGCACGAAGTCTTCTTGATCGTCCCCGGCCAACGCACCGAACGAGCCGAGCTGTATACCGGCGTCGTGCGAATCACCTTGCCGGCCCGCCTGATTCCCTACACCGGTGGCTACCGAGCGGTGATGCCGGGCCCGGTCAAGGCGCTACTGGCCGCGCTGCGTCCCGACGCGCTGGAGGTGTCGGACCGGCTCACCCTGCGATCGCTGGGGCTTTGGGGCCGCGACTACGGCGCCACGACGGTGATGATCTCCCACGAGCGCTTGGATCGCCTTGTCGGACAGCTACTCCCGCGTCGGGTCGCACAAAAGTTCGCCGACGTGGCCAACGCGCGCACCGCCGCGAACTACGACACCGTCGTGTGCACCACCGGTTTCGCGCGCGAGGAATTCGACCGGATCGGTGCCGAGAACACCGTCACGGTTCCGCTTGGTGTGGACCTGCAGACGTTTCATCCTCGCCGCCACTCCTACCTGGTGCGCGAAAAGTGGGCCGCGCCACCGCAGATGCTGCTGGTCCACTGCGGGCGGCTGTCGGTGGAAAAGCGTGTCGACCGCAGCATCGACGCGCTGGGCGCGCTGCGCCACGCCGGTGTCGACGCGAAGTTGGTGGTCGTGGGCGCGGGCCCATTGCGGCCCAGGCTAGAGCGACAGGCCGCGCGACTACCGATCGACTTCACCGGTTTCATCTCCGACCGCAACACCGTGGCACAGCTGCTCGCGTCGGCCGATGTGACGCTCGCGCCAGGGCCGCATGAGACATTCGGGCTGGCCGCGCTGGAATCGCTGGCGTGCGGAACCCCGGCCGTGGTCTCCCGCACGTCGGCGCTCAACGAGATCATCACCGCCGACAGTGGCGCGTCGGCCGACAACGACCCGGCCGCCATCGCAAAAGCGATCAGCGCCATCGTCAGTCGGCCTGAGTGCCGGCGACGCGTTTCCGCCCGGCGCCGCGCCGAGGACTTCACCTGGCACCGCGCCGCGACCGGCATGCTGGCGTCGTTGGGCGCACCGACATTCAACGACCCGCGCGGCGAGGCCGAACAGACCGATTAACGGTCAGAAGTCCGAGGCCGCCCACGTCCCCGGCGGGTAGGGCGGAACTCGTCCGGCGAAGGCGCCGTCGGTGAGCTTGCACAGCGTGTCGGAGATCGTCCCGGCGTTCGCGATGACCTTCGGCCGGGCGCCCGGTTCGACGTGGGCGATCACCGCGTGCCAAGAGGATCCGATGCCCCCTTGTTCGTACCAGATGAACCAGTCGCTGCCGCGATTGCCGGCGCGAATCAGGCGGCGAAACGGCGCGTTTGGATCGCTGATCGAATCGGTCGAATTGAACGGAGCCCCTATGTCGGCCATGGGCGGCAGGAGTTTGGTGAGCTCCGGCGGCACTTGCGCGAGGTGCCGCACCTCCTGCACGGGGGTCGTCAAGGCGCACTGGGTGTTTGGCATCGCGAAGGCTGGGGTCGCCAATGCGACAGCGGATGCGGCGCCCATGAGGATCAAGATGCAAGCCCGGGTCACGACGTGCCGTCCACGCGAGAGGACACGTCCGCCCCGACGACGATGTCGAGCGCGCTGAGAATCCCGGGTTTCGCCGCGCAGACCGCAGGGATCGCGTTCAGCACGCGGGCAGCGGTGGCCGTCGAGCCGGGCAGATCTCCGCCGTTGAGGGCGAAATCGACCTGCACGGGGGGCTCACCGTCGATCGTGATCCGAGTCAGCCGGCGAACGGCGCTACCCGCCGCGATCGCGGGCTGCCAGTCTTCTACCGGCTCGTCGGGCATCGACCAGATCGACGAGAATTGCACGCGCGGTTGCCCGTTCACGATTGCATCGAACCGCATCCGCACGCTGGCTATCGTGCCAGGCAGAATCTCACCGGCCGCAAAGCTATAACAACGTTCAGCTAGGGCGACATCGCGATACTCATGGACATCGTCCACAGTCCATCCGAGCCCCTGCGCTACGAGCCGCAATGGCGGCCCGATATGGCTGATCATCGCCCCCGCAGGGTAGACCTCGGCGTCCTGTTCTGGTGTACGGCCAAACCCCAGCCCCGCGAAGAACCCCGGTACACGGTACGCGCCGCAGGGAATGCGTTCTTGGATAATCACTTTCGTCGGTCGATCGGTCATGCTCGCCGCGTGTATGGCGAGGATGTCACTGGTAAAGCCCGGCGCAATGCCGGTAGCGAACAATGAGCTATTGCCTCGGCGGCACGCATCTTCGAGCCGCTCACGCGCTGAGTCCTCTAGTGACGGCGGATGAAACAGCGCGAAGAACGAGGGCGTCACGACATTCTTCCGGCTTGCCAGGAACGCGCACAGGTGGTCTACGACTTCGTTGCTGTCACGACCAGAGACCGTGGCGAAATAGGTCACGCTGTCGGCGTCGACCGCGAGAAAGTCCTCTACACTGCCGACCGCCTCGACGCCGACGGCGCTCTGCCCGACCAGGTCGCCCGAATCCCGGCCGACCTTGTCCCGGCTGTGCACTAGGTGAGCGACGAGGTCGAAATGGGGCGACCGCAGGATCTTTCGCAGCGCGTTCGACCCGGTATAACCGGTGCCCACATGCGCCACGCGATATTTTTCGCCCACTGCGGCTCCTGTTTGCTCTGCTGCTCACCAGCACACTACGTCACACTTTGCTGGAAGGGGACGCTTTCAACCAGGCGGCTAGGCTCGCTGCAAACCGATGAGGAGGATCAGGTGGGAGCACGCAGTCAGGTATTGATCACCGCCGCCGGGCTGGCGGACATCGTCCGGGCCGGCGATCCGGTGACCATCCTGGACGTGCGGTGGAGAGTCGATGCTCCGGACGGGCGGCCGGCCTACCTCGAGGGGCACATTCCGGGCGCCGTGTACGTCTCGCTCGACGACGACCTCAGCGACCAGACGATCTCCGGCAGGGGCCGTCATCCGCTGCCGTCGGGACGCAGTGTGGAGGCCGCCGCGCGTAGCTGGGGAATCCGGCAGGACGCCCTGGTCGTGGTGTACGACGACTGGAATCGCGCGGGTTCGGCACGAGCGTGGTGGGTGTTGACCGCGGCCGGGCTGGACAACGTGCGCATTCTGGACGGCGGCCTGGCCGCGTGGCGATCGGCCGGACACAGCCTCGAGACCGGGCCGGTCAACCCAACGCCCGGGAATGTGACTGTGCCGCACGATGATCTGTATGCCGGAGGGCGGCGCACGCTGACGGCCGAACAAGTCGCCGAAGACACTGTGACGCTGCTTGATGCGCGCGCACCGGAACGCTACCGCGGCGACATCGAACCGCTCGACCCCGTCGCCGGCCACATTCCCGGCGCGAAAAATCTCCCCAGCGGCTCGGTGCTGACGGCCGGCGGCACCTTCTTCGACGACGACTCACTGGCACAACTGTTGTCCGATCGCGGAATCGAGCGTCACGACGCGGTGGCCGCCTACTGCGGCTCGGGCGTCACCGCCACGGTCACCATCGCCGCGCTCGCCGCGGTGGGCCGGGAGGCCGCGCTGTATCCGGGATCGTGGTCGGAGTGGAGCTCAAATCCCGACCATCCGGTGGAACGCGGCGCCGGGTAGCGGTCAGCAGCCGGTCCAACTCTGCAGGAAAGCCGCGGTTACCCGGGCGGCGTTCTTCGCCGCGATCCGCATGTAGCAGAAGAACTGGAACGGAAAACCCGGCAGCTGCAGCGGATCGCCGGGCCCGTCGGTAATGGCCCGGATGCCAAGGAACGGGACACCATGCGTGTCGACCACGGCCTGCGCGGCCGCGGTCTCCATGTCCGTCGCGTCGAAGGCCGGGTCTGCCGCCGATACGATATTCAGGTTGCTGATCAGGGCGCGTCTCAGCCAGGGGCCCGTCGCCCGAAAGAAGTTGCCGGAATACAGCAATGAATGACCGGGCGTGCTGCGGGGCTGGCAGCCGAAAACGCTGCCGCCGTGCGGGATGCACGGGAACGCCACCCCTTTGTTGTTGTCCCAGCTGCACCCGTCGCCGCCGGCGAAAACCTGCGGCCGGTGCCGCAGTTTGATGAGCCCGGCAGCGTTGTCCAAAGCGACGGACAGTCCGGCTGCCGTGGCCAGCATTCCGGGGTCAACCGAATGAAATGTCTTGCCGCCGTCTGATGTCCACCGCGCCGGTACCGCCACATCCGCGATGCTGGTGCGGCCGCCCCCTCCGGCGACGCCCGAAAACACCACTGCACCAATCGTAATGGCGGACCCACCAGCGAAGCGGACGAAGGCGGTCTCGGTGGTGTCGGTGGCGTTCGTCAGGCCGATGCCGGTCATCGCCACGATCACCTTCTTGCCGCTTATCGATCCAAGGTAAAAACGCCGACGGTCAGCGACGACCACCGGATCGGGATCGAGCGTGGTGTGCGACAGCACCGCGTCGGCTTCACCCGGAAAGGCGGACAACACCAGCGTGCGCCGTTCGCCGCGATCCGCGCCACCACCCACCGACACAGTAAACGCCACGACGCGGATGACGCGGAAGGGCTCACGCCGCTTTGCCGATTCCGGCCCTCTACGTCTGGCCAGCGGTTAGTCTCAGCGGCGTCGCCGCGAAGCCGGGAGCACGGCGCGCACAGGAATCTGGGCTCGGGAGCCGAAGATGACATTTGTTTCATGCAACAGGATGATGAGCCGTGACATGATGCGCGACCCTGGGCGGCCGGCGGTCGCCGAACTAATCCACGTGTGGCTCGAACTATGCCTGCCCGCAAACTGACTGCGTCATGACCGGCCGGCTCGACGGCAAGGTCGCGATCATCACCGGCGCCAGCAGCGGCCTGGGACCGGTGCTGGGGTCGCTGTTCGTCCGAGAAGGCGCCAAGGTGTTGCTGGCCGCGCGGCGTACAGAGCTGGTCCAGGCTGCTGCGCAGGCGGCCGGTCCCGGCGCCATCGCGATGCGCGCCGATGTGACCGATGAAAACGACGTCGCCGCCATGGTGGGGCACGCGGTCGACGAGTTCGGCCACGTCGACATCTTGTGCAACAACGCCGCCGCACCCGGACAGGACCATTGGATCTGGGAGCAGACGCTGGACAACTGGAACGCCACCATCGCCATCGACGTCACCGCCGCGATGTTGTGCACCCGCGAGGTTCTCAACCGGTCGATGCTGCAGCGCCGCCGCGGCGTCATCCTGAACTTCTCCTCCACAGCCAGCTACGCGGGGATGGTCCGCAAAACGCACTACGTCACCGCCAAGGCGTCACTGCGCGCGTTCACCAAGGCCGTCGCGCTCGAGGTCGGCCCGCACGGCATCCGGTGCAATTGCATCGTGCCGGGGGCCATCGACACCGAACTGTGGCGCAAATGGGTGCAACGCACCGCGGACGAGCAGGGCGTGGACGCCGAAACCATCCGTGCCAGGCAGCTCAAAGGCGTTGCGTTGCAGGATATCTCCTTGCCCGAGGACGTCGCCAACCTCGCGTTGTTCCTCGCCAGCGACGAAAGCCGCACCATCACAGGCCAATCGATTCCCGTCGACGCCGGAGGGTACATGCAGGGATGAGCGGACCCGCCAAACTGTCGGTGGCGACCCCGGTGGTGACGATGTTTCCAGGCAGCAGCGGTGAGTGGGAAAAGACGGCGACCATCGAGGATCTGGCGCGCATCGCCGAGGCCGCAGACCGGCTCGGCTACCACCACCTGACCTGCAGCGAACACATCGCGCTGCCCGCGGCCGAGCGGGCCCGCCGCGGTACCCGCTATTGGGATCCGCTTGCCACCTTCGGCTACCTGGCCGCCCGCACCCAACGAATCCGGTTGGCCACCAACGTGCTGGTGCTCGGCTATCACCATCCGCTCGAAATCGCCAAGCGCTACGGCACCCTGGACCAGATCAGCGGCGGCAGGCTGATTCTTGGGGTCGGCGTCGGGAGCCTCGAAGAAGAATTTGAGCTCATCGGCGCGCCCTTCGACGACCGTGGCCCCCGCGCGGACGACGCGTTGCGGGCCCTGCGCGCCTCGCTGTCGGTCGACGAACCGGCCTACGATGGCGAGTTCTATTCGTTCGGCGGGATGGTCGTCGATCCCTGCGCGGTCCAGGAGCACGTACCCATCTGGATCGGCGGGCGCACGCTGCGATCCCTGCGCCGCGCCGCAACGCTGGCCGACGGCTGGGCCCCCTTCAACGTGAGCCTGCAGCAGGTCCGAGATTGGCTGGGCCGCTTCGACTTTCATCCCGGATTCGATGTCGTCTTATCCGCTCCCGCATTGCTCGACCCGATCGGCAAGCCGGAGAAGACCCGCGACCTGTTGGACGAGACCATTGCGGCTGGCGCGACCATCGTCAACGCAGCCTTCCGCCACACCTCGTTGCAGCACTACCTGGAGAGCCTGCAGGCCCTCGCCGAACTCCATCCCACGACCGGTGGCTCGGCGTGACGCGGGTCAGGGCAGGAATATTCAGCCTCACCGCCGCAGCACCCGAGGACGACGGCAGTTATCTGCGTTGGCACCTGCTGGACCACATGCCCGAGCAATATCAGCTGCCCGGCATCGTGCATGGGTTGCGGTGGATCGCCGATGGCGATTACCCCAACCACCGCCTGGCCGCAGACGGACCGCTCGGTGAGATCGGCAACGCGGTGCACTACCTGGTCGGCGATCCCGTCGAGCAGACCTTCGACGACTTCGTCACGCTCGGCCGCACCTTGCGCGAGAACGGTCGCTTTCCGGTGGTGCGACCGTCACTGCAGGTGGCCGGCCTGCGCCTGCTGCAGTGGCATTCGTCGCCGCACGCGTTGGTGTCCCCCGAGGTGGTGCCGTTTCGGCCGCATCGCGGCGTCGTGCTGATCGTCGAGGAACCCGCCGAGGGCCGGCCGGACGACTGGCTGCAGTGGCTGCATGCCGAGCACTACCCGGCCCTGCTCGCGACGCCGGGCACGGCCGGCGCCTGGACCTTCGGTTCCAGCGCCGGGTGGGGCCACCTGCCCCGCGGCTGGCGGACCGATCACCAGTACATCACCGTGGTCTACCTCGACGAGGATCCGCTGACCATCGTCGGTGCGCTGGCGCCCGTCATCGAAGAGCGTTGGCGTTCAACGGCGGTGCGTCCAATATTCGCCGGCCCGCTGCGCAGCATGGTCAGCTGGGAAGCCTGGCCGTAGGCCGCGACCGCTGCCTATGAGGCGCAGCAGGTGCGCTCCGTTTGGTCGGCGGGCCCGAAGGTCTCGGAGTCGGCCTTCACCGTGTAGATTTCCCACCGTTCACCGCTCGGGCCACTGACCCACACCTTGTCCTGCGTGGCGAAGCAACACGTTGTGTCGGTCTCTTCGTCGGTCAGCAGCCCGCAGCTGGCGAGCCGTTGGGATTCGCTATACACGCTCTCGCTGGAACCAACCTCGACGCCGAGGTGGTTCAGCGTGCCGCCGTGGCAGGGGTTCTCCAGCAACACCAATTTCAGCGGTGGCTCGGCGACGGCGAAATTGGCATAACCGGGTTTGACCTTGGCCGGGTCGACTCCGAAAAGTTTGGTGTAGAACGTGATTGCCTCGTCGAGATTGTCGACGTTGAGGGCCAGTTGAACACGTGACATGATTACCTTCCTTTCGCCGGCCATTCGGGAATCTCAGCAACGAATCTCGGTCGCAGGGCCAGCGAGACATAGACGAGGGCGACCAAGACAGGGACTTCGATGAGCGGTCCGACCACACCGGCCAGAGCCTGGCCCGACGCAGCGCCGTAGGTGGCGATCGCCACCGCGATCGCGAGTTCAAAGTTGTTGCCGGCGGCGGTGAATGCCAGCGTGGTGGTGCGGGCGTATCCCAATCGCAGCAAGACTCCAAGCGCATATCCCCCGGCCCACATGATCGCGAAGTACGCCAGCAGCGGCAACGCGATCCGCGCTACATCCCCCGGCCGGGACGTGATTTGTCGTCCTTGCAGCGCGAAGAGGATGACGATGGTGAACAACAACCCATACAGTGCCCACGGAGCGATCCGGGGCAGGAAGCGACTCTCATACCAGTTGCTGCCTTTTGCGCGTTCACCGAGACGTCGCGACAGGTATCCGGCCAGCAGTGGCACACCCAGGAAGATAAGTACGGATTTCGCTATCTGCCAAGCGGATACGTCGATATCAGTTGTGCTCAGCCCCAGCCAGCCCGGCAGCACCGACAGATAGAACCAGCCCAGGGCGGCGAACATGACGACCTGGAAGATCGAGTTCAGCGCGACCAGAACCGCGGCGGCCTCGCGATCGCCGCTCGCGAGGTCGTTCCAGATGATGACCATGGCGATGCAGCGCGCCAAACCCACGATGATCAGCCCGGTACGGTATTCCGGCAGATCCGGCAGCATCAGCCAGGCCAGAGCGAACATCACGGCGGGTCCGATCAGCCAGTTCAGCGCCGCCGAGGCCATCATGAGCCTGCGGTCAGCGGTGACGCCTTCGAGCTTGTCGTAGCGCACCTTGGCCAGCACCGGGTACATCATCACCAGCAGGCCTATTGCGATGGGCAACGAGATACCGTCGACTGCAACGGCGCCGACGGCCCGGCCCAGGCCGGGGACGAGCCGGCCGAGCAACAGCCCCGCGACCATGGCGATCGCGATCCATCCCGGCAGGAACCGATCCAATGTCGACAGCCGGGCGCCCATCGCCGTGCCGGTCGAGCTCATATCCCGCATTCCGCGGCCGACCGTACGTCGACGCTCAACACCGACGAAAGCTGTTGCAATGCAGCGGGAACCACCCAGTAGTACACCCAGGTGCCGCGCCGTTCGCAGTCCACAAGCCCCGCCGACCGTAGCGTCTTGAGGTGATGGGAGATCGTCGGCTGCGATACGTCGAATGTCTGGGAGATCTCGCAGACGCAGGCCTGGCCACCGGGGTGGCTGGCGACCAGGCTCAACAATCGCAGCCGCACGGGATCGCTCAGCGCTTTGAACATCGCGGCCAGCTCCGCGGCCTGCGGCTCGGCCAACGCCGCCGTCCCCAACGCGGGGCAACAGCCCGATTGATTTGACATTCATCTATATAAACACATATCGAATCAAAACGCCACAGTGGAGTTTCTCCAGTAGCCCGGTTCTAGTCAGGCGGGGGAACCGAAGCCGTCCTATAGTCCTCGTGACGTCCTAGTCCAAGGGAGTGCCATGACCAATGCCGACAATCGGCGCAGCCAGCGGTCGGTCGTTCGCGCGGCCGCTGCGCTCGGCCTGGCGGCGTTGGCGGCCGGCCTGCCGGCCTGTTCCGGCAAGGAGGATCACCGAGCCACCGCAACGAGTTCGGGTCCGCCGTTGGCAAGCACAACGGTAATGATCGATGGAAACAGGCACACGATCATCGCCGCGGTGGACTGCACGCGATCGGCGGCGCAGCCGAGCGCGTCGCCCCCGGAATCCGGTGACCTCACCACCCGGATCAGCGTGCACGACGATGCCGCATCGGTGTCGCTGGCCATCTCCGATGAGCAGCCGCCCAGCGTCGACGGCTTCGCCATTTCGCTCAAGCTGGACGACGGCCGATACCAATTGCCTTACCAGGGAACCAAATCACCCACCCAGGTCCAAGCAACCAAGGTCGGCAAGGGCTATACGGTTACCGGAACGGGCCAGGCGACCGTGCCCGGCCAAAGCGGTTTGCGGGACGTGACCTTCGGGATCCACGTGACGTGCCCGTAGGTTTGCCCCGAGCCCGAGCGCCCGTGGATGGCAAGTCACTTCTCGGTGCCGGCGCGACGGTCACTGAGCGATGTACTTGACGTCCAAATACTCATCGATGCCCTCTAGACCCCCTTCCCGCCCGTATCCGGATTCTTTGACTCCGCCGAACGGTGCGGCGGCATCGGAGATGACCCCGCGGTTCACCCCGATCATCCCCACCTTCAGCGCGCGACTGACCCGTGCGATCCGCCGCACATCGCGGCTGAAAACGTAAGCCGCGAGCCCGTATTCCGTATCGTTCGCCGCCGCGATCGCCTCATCCTCGTCTACAAAGGAGACCACTGGGGCAACCGGGCCGAAAATCTCCTCGCGTAGCAGACGGGCGTTACTCGATACCGTGTCCAACACCGTTGGCTCGTAGTAGTACCCCGTGCAGGCCGGCGCCTTGCCGCCAGCCCTGATGCGCGCGCCACGAGCCGTGGCGTCATCGACGAGCGCGGCGACCGCAGTGACCTGCCGCGCACTGATCAACGGGCCGATGTCCGTCGAGGGTGCGGTTCCCGGCCCGAGCCGCAGCGACGACACGCAGCTCACCAGTCGATCGACGAACTCCTCGACCACTTGCTGCGCGACGTAGAAGCGATTCGCGGCGGTACAGGCCTGCCCTCCATTGCGGAACTTCGCGGCGACGGCTTCCTGCACTGCGGTGTCGAGATCCGCGTCCTCGAAGACCAGAAGCGGAGCGTTGCCGCCAAGCTCCATCGACGTCCGCAGCAGGCGGTTGGCCGACAACTTGACCAAGTGCTTGCCCACCGGTGTGGAACCGGTAAACGTCAGCTTCCGCAATCGCGGATCCCGGATCAGGGGTTCGGACAACGCTGCGGCCGACGACGTGGGCAAGATCGACAACACCCCCTCGGGAAGTCCCGCGTCGGCGAAGACCTGACCGAGTAACTGCATCGTCAAAGGGGTTTCCGGGGCGGGCTTGACGATGATGGTGCAGCCAGCCGCCAGCGCCGGTGCGATCTTGCGAGTGCCCATCGCCAGTGGAAAGTTCCACGGCGTGATCGCCAGCACCGGTCCCACCGGTTCCTTGGTCACGACGATCTGGCCCGGTCCGGCGACCGCGGCTGCCGTGCGCCCTCCGATCCTGACCGCTTCCTCGGCGAACCAGCGTAAGAACTCCGCGCCGTAGACGACCTCCTTGCGGCTCTCCGCGAGGGGCTTGCCCATTTCGAGCGTCATCACGGCGGCGAACTGTTCCGCGCGACTGATCACCGATTCGAAGACTCGCCAGATGATTTCGCTGCGCTGCCGGGCCGGGGTCGCCGCCCACATCGGCTGAACCCTACTGGCGACGTCTAACGCGCGCATCGCGTCGGTCGGGCCTGCATCGGCTACTCGGGCCAGCAGTGCGCCGGTAGCGGGATCGACGACGTCAAACCGACGAGCGCTGCAGGGTTCCGCCTGTCGGTTGCCGATCCACAGATTTGTGGGGACCGAGTCGATCACTTCCGCAGCGTTGCTCGGCGGTACGAGACCGGTCACCCCCGCGGTCATGCCTTACCGCCATCGGTATTGATGATCACCCCGGTGAGCACGCGGGACTTGCACGTATCCGCCAAGTACACGTAGGCGCAGGCGTGGTCGGACGGGGTGGGCAGGACCCCCAGAAGGGTGTTCGCCCGTATGCGTTCGTCGCGGCCGTCGACGGTGCCGGCGGTCTCCGTCTGTCCGAGCGCCCGCAATCCCCCGAAGTTTGTACCGGTCGTGCCGCCTGGCGCTACACCATTGACGCGGACCTCCGGGGCGAGGTCCCGAGCCAGATGCGAGACCAGCCCGCGCAGGGCCCATTTCGCGCTTCCGTACAGGACACCACCGCCGACGGGATGAAAGGCCGACTCGGACAGCGTCAGCGTGACCGAGCCACGCCGGCGCCGCAGATGCGGGTAGGCGATACTTACCGCCAGCAAGGCGCTGAGAACGTTTGCCCGCCAGGACTCTTCGGCAGCGACTGCCAATTCGGACAAGCTCATATCTCGCAGCGATGCGTAAAAGTCGAACACGCCGACGCAGCAGGTCACATTGTCCAGCCCGCCGAAGCCGCTCACCGCGGTGTCGACCGCCTCGGTCAGCGTTGCCGCATCGGTAGCGTCGCCGACCATGAGCCGTACGGCGCTGCCATGATCACGACGTACCCGCGCGGCCGCCTCTGTGGAGCGCTCGATGATCGTGATCCGGGCACCCTCTGCGACATACGCGTCGACGACGCCGCGGCCGATGCCGGAGCCCCCGCCACACACCAGCATCGACGCCCCGGACAATCCACCGGTCACTGAACTGACCTCTTCCTTTCCGCCTCCGCCACAGCAGCATTGGCCACGCCGTCGGAGCGCGTGGCCGCGCTCCGACGGCGCCACGTGATCCACTAAAGGTGCCCGGCCTACTTCTCGACGGTGTGCGTGACACCGAACCTGTCGCCAACCTCCTTGATCACCTGCTGGTAGCGTCCGATGTGTTCCTTGGTGTCCCGGACGTGCACCTCCGGCACCAAGTCCTCGGTGTAGGGTGGCCGGCACTTGCCGACATGGATATAGCCCGCTTCGTTCACGCGTATCTTCTCCAAGGGAACGTTGTACTTCGAGAACTCCATGAAGTCCTGGCCGACCAGAAACGGCTCGTGCGCCCAGCGCAGCCGCTCGTTCAGCCACCGAGCATCGTCGATCCTGCCCTCCCGCAGGGCGTCGCGCAGGGCCAAGACCGGCGCCGGACCGCACGCGGTCGTCGACGACCACGCCATGCCCACCAGATCCTCGCCGTACATCTCCCATGCGGGTAGCCAATCGGTTTCGATCGGCATCAAAGGAAAGCACGTACCGGTGTGGGCCATGTCGTTGTGGTAGCGAAAACCCGTCGATGCCCCACCGGCGTACTTCACCGCGACAACCTGGGGCAGTTCCACCAGCGTGCGGTACACAACCCGTGGGATCACACCGCCGAAGGCAGCGGTGTTGTCGTAGACGACGATCGCCAGTTCTGGAACCGCCTCGGCCACATCGCAATAAAAGCGTTCCATGACCGGAGCGACCATGCTCCCCCACATCGGCCGCCCCAGGAGAGTGCCGGTGATGCCAAGATCGGCCAGGTACTTCATCCGGGCCACCGTGTCACGGGTGTTCAGCGTTGTCGTCCCGATGAACACCGGAAAGTCCGGGTTGACCGCGTTGACGGTCTCGGCAACGCAGCCGGCGAAACTCTTCCATTCGTCCAAAGTCAGTGTGGCGCATTCGCCGAGGGTGCCGTTGAGCGCGATGGCGTCCACACCGTCTTCGATCAGAATGCGGATCATCCGCTCGGTCTCGGCCAGGTCGACGGTGTCGGTGGCATCGACACGTTCGGCACCGGGAAGCGCCGGTGTCGGCGGATACGCCATGACTCCGCGCATCTCGCGTCCGGTCACTTTTGGCAGCTTGTTCATTCTTTCTGCGCTCCTTCTTTCATTGCTACAGTCGGGCGGCGGCGATCGCCGTCCCGGTCAGCCATGCCGAAACTGGTTGATAAGTAAGTGTTTCGAACGCCGCCCCCGCGGCGCCGGCGGCGACGAGCCAGGTGCGCACCTCGTGCGCCCCGTTGCCCGCCGCTTCGATCTGGGCCTGGCTGTAATCGATCAGGCGATGACGATCGCCGCTTTCCATCCGGTCGAGAAAATCACGGTCGAACCGCTCATTCACCCGGCCGGATTCGGCCATGCCGACCCAGTGCGACAGCCCGCCCGTCCCCAGGACGACGACCCGCTCGGCGATGCTCTGCGCCTCCACCGCGGCCCTGATCATGGTTCCGAAGTCATAGCAACGTCCCATCGTGGGGCACGGCGGGTTGACACCGTTGACGATCACCGGCACCAACGGCAGCCGTGACTGTGGGTCGATGTACTCCAGTGGCACGCAGAAGTTTTCGTCGAATTCGAGCTCTCCGCCGACCATCGCGGGGTCGAAGTCCGACTCCAGCGCGAATCGATAGAGGTGCTCGCCCAGAGCCGGGCAACCGCGGTATTGCCGTTGTTCGACCCGCAAGAACGCGGCCATCTCCGGGGTCACCGGGCCGAGGTAGGACTCAGCAGTGGCGATCGCGAACGCCGGCAGGTTACTGAGGAAGAAATTGGTGAAATGTTCGACGGACACAGCGATCACCGCATCGGGATCGAGCTGTTCCACCCGCCGTCGCACTTCGGCGAAGGCATCCTGGACGGCCGCGCGCTCGCTTGGTTGTGCCCGGTCGGGAAAACCCGTGAGGCCCGGGGCATGCGAGGCGGTGAATGCACCGACAATTTTTCCCATCTGATGCTTCCTCAGCCGATCTCTCCACGTATGCGGCCGTAATATTCGGCCCGATCGACGCCAATCTGCAGCGCGCAGAAGTAGAGCAGATATGGATTGACGCCACCGTCGTACAGGGCTTTCAGATCCAGGGAAGCCATGGCAACGCGTTCCTCTCCGTCGATGTGGTATTCGTCGAGAACGCCATTCGGATCAGCCCTGAACCTTTCGGCGAGGGTGGGATTCTTCCGCACATCCCACAACAATCTCTGAAGCGCGTACACCTGCTCTCGGTCTTCCTTCCGGCGCCGTGGTCCCAGTCGAAACGGTACGCAGGCGCACCGGGTTTCGCGTCACCCTTTGGGGTGAAACCGCTTGTGGACGCCCCCTACTCGGCGATCACGTCGTTCCATGGGGTCCGCCTGGCGATCGCGGCACGGTAGCGCGCTAGTTTTCGCGGCTCATTCACACACAGCGCGCCGCGGATCAGCCCACCGGCTCCGAAGAGGACAACCATCGATGTGTCGTTGTCTTGCCGCATGTGAATATGTTCAGCGCCGTCGGCGCGTCCGGCAAAACGGATCTTGGCATCGAACTGGTCGGACCAGAAGTAGGGAATCGACGCAAGGGGACCCGCGTGTCCGAGTAACGTGCGGGCTGCTTTTCGGCCCTGCTCGACCGCGTTGCTCCACTGTTCGACGCGCATCTGTTCGCCGAATAACGGGTTGTACCAACGCGCGATATCGCCGGCGGCGACGACACCGGGAGCACTCGTGCGCAGTTGCGAATCACAGACCACGCCATCGGACACAGCGACGCCACTACCCCGTAGCCAGTCCGTCGCGGGCGTCGCGCCCACTCCCGCCAAGACCACATCGGCGGCAAGCACCGTTCCGTCCCGCAAGTGCAGCTTGTAGCCGCATCCGTTGGTCTCGACCTGCGTGATCATGTTTTCGCAGTACATAGTTACGCCATGACTCTCATGCCGACGCTTGAACCAGTGACCCGCCTCGCTACCCAGCACCCGGGTCAACGGAGTTGGTGCCGCTTCGACCACTGATACGTCCATTCCGAGCGCGGACGCGGTCGCGGCGACCTCGAGTCCGATGAACCCCGCACCGATCACCGCGAGGTGGCTGCCCGCGTCAAATTGCGTATGCAGCGCTGTCGCATCGTCGAGGGTGCGCACCGTGTAAGCGTGTGCGTCGCTATCGAAGAGGGGAAACCGGCGCGCACGCGACCCCGTGGCCAGAATCAGCCCGTCGTAGTCGAGGTGCGCACCGCCGGCCAGTTGCACCCTGCGGCGGCGCGCGTCCAGGCCCACGGCGGGTCGGCCAAGACGTAGATCGACGTTGTGCGATGCATACCAGGCTGGTTGCTTGAGCAACAGTTTGTCGACGTCGGGACCAAGGCGCAAAGCGTCTTTCGACAGAGGCGGGCGGTCATACGGGAGATGGCGTTCGGCCCCGACAAGCGTGATCCGGTCTTGGTATCCGTTCTCGCGGAGGCTTTCGATCGCGTGCACTGCGGCCAGCGAAGCGCCCACGATGACGACCTGGCGCACCAGCTAGCCGTTCTCGACGGTGATGGCGCGGGCGGGGCAGGCGCGGGCCGCGTCCGCAGCACGCGCCCGCTGCTCTTCCGGCGGATCGTCCGTGAGCAGTACGGCCTTTCCGGAGACGTCGTCGAGGTCGAACAGTTCGGGCGCTTCCATCATGCAGCAGGCATAGCCCTGGCACGCCGTCAGATCGATTCGCACCTTCAAGCCCATCTGTGTTTATCTCCTCCCAGCAACAAGTTTCGGGGTTAACGCGGCAGGGATTGCCTGCGCATCCTCGAGGTGCCGCAGCTCCGGCTCGATGGTTGCGAGCCGTGCCGCCCGCGGCGTATTACGGCTGCGCAGGGCGGTCACCTCGCCGCCGCACACCACGGCACTGATGCCCGGGATATCGCCGATCGCCAGTGCTCCCCGCGCGTCGGGTGCGGTAGAACCCCACGGCGCGTCCATGATGACGAAATCGGCGGCGGCCCCTTCGTAGATCAACCCAGCTTCCAACCCCCAGACGCGAGCGTTGTTGCCAGTCGCCATTGCCCACACCCGAGCGGGATCCATCCCCGACAGCGAGGACAGCTCGGCGATTGTTTTGATCACTCCCAAGGGCATCACGCCAGTGCCGGTGGGCGTGTCGGAACCGATGACGACGCGGCGCAGCTGTCCGCAGTCTTCGGCCTTGCGCAGGATGCGAACCGCCGACTTCAAGTTGCCGGCCTGCACCAGCTGCAGCGCCATCGCGGTCTGCTCGATGACCTGGTCGACCCCAGATTCCGCCAGGGCGGTGGGCCCGCCGTTGATGTGCCCGCACACGTCGGGCCGCAGGGTCATCAGGTGCTCCGGCGATATCGGTTTGCTGCCGGGGATGCTCGCCCCGCCCGAATGACACATCACGGTGATCCCATGCTGTTGCGCCCACCGGACTTGATCCGCACCATCGGCCGGGTCAGCGTAGGCGCCAAAGCCGAATTTGGCCAGATGAATCCCCGCGCGCTGCAGCTCGGCGAAATCCTCCTCCTGAAGCGTCGGTTCCAACACCACCGCGCCCGCGTGAACGGTCATTCCCCCTGGCCGGAAATTGTCGAAGCACTCCTTCGCCGCGATCGCCAACGCCTTTACACCCAACGCGGTGTGTGGCCGCCCCTGCGCATGGATTTCGCCGGGAGAGATGACCCGGGTGATTCCCCCGTGGACGTAGCTGGCCAAAAAGTCGACCGTCTTCTGTCGGGGCGTGTAGTCACCGAGGACTACGTGACAGTGCGAGTCGATCAGCCCGGGCGCGACCGTGCTGCCCTGTGCATCGAGAACTGAATCCGCACTGTCGATTTCGTCGATCACGTCGGCGTGGTGACCGACCGCGATAATTACGCCCTCGCGGCAGACGACGCTGTCTGCGTCAGCGAGAACGGGCTCGTCCAGATCACCGGAGAGAACGGCGCCGGCGCCGGTGATGGCGAGGGTGCTCACACCGATGCCTTTTCCCGCGCCTGTTCCCGGGCCTCCTCGACTGTCATCCCACCGACCCGCGCGTTGATGCGGCCGCGGTTGGCGACAGCGGCGATCACCACCAGTTCGTCGGGATGGGGGGCATCGGGAAGGTGTACCGCGACCGCGTCGTAGTGGCTGCGCACCCAAATCTCGTCTTTGTAAGCCAGCGGAATGTCGATCACTACCCCTGGCGCACCGACCTTGGTGACCGAGGTGATCCACGCCTTGCCGCCACCCACGGCGTCGCGCAACGCGTTGCCGAAGATCGTCGTCAACGCCGCGTTGATGTGTTCCTGCTCTCCGTCGACGCCGACCAACCCGCCCTTGCCGTAGCTTTCGACCGGCTCACCCAGTAGCCGCGCCGCCTCGACTCCGAGCCATGT
Organism: Mycobacterium sp. NGS56; assembly: GCF_059812425.1. Taxonomy (NCBI): domain Bacteria; kingdom Bacillati; phylum Actinomycetota; class Actinomycetes; order Mycobacteriales; family Mycobacteriaceae; genus Mycobacterium; species Mycobacterium sp. NGS56. Next base: position 1,466,354 of record NZ_JCALCQ010000001.1, on the reverse strand, counting down.
CCCCAGCTGCTGGGATGCCTCGACAAGCGAAGACAGGTCTTCGACGAATTCTTGCCCGGCGAATGGATTTTTGACGATCGCACACACGGCCACCTTGCGTAACGGCGCGCCATCAGAGCGCCCTGCAACGAGCCGGGTCTCGTCGACCACAGCAAAGGATTTACGAACGATCAGCCCGGGTCGTTGTTCCACCGGTCGCCTCCAAGTCTCATTTCGGTCGTGAACTCGTATGCGAGCGTATGGAGCGCAGGACATCGATTTCTTGCCCCAACTGGGTAAATTCGAGGGCTTCGCGCCACCCGACGACGCCCTGGGGTCAGACTGGGCGTGAGTTGTTTCATGCCCAACGTCTAATGTGAGGGTTGACACAACCATGGGCCTGATTCGGCTCACCGTCCCTGGCAACGCGTCGACGTCAGAAGGTGCAGAACCATGCAGTCGATAGACCTCGAAAGCTCAGACATTCGCGGCTCCTACGCGAGCGCGTTGCAAGCGGCCCTCACCCTCGACGAGGTAACCGCAGCCTTCATGACAGTGGCCGACGCCCTGATTGGCTCCGATGCCTTCGGTGTCTATCGGTTCAGCTCGAGTGTCTACGAGGTGGCGTCGTGCCACGCGTCGACTTCGTCGCACTTTCTGGACGCGTACGAACGCTTCGGTCGTGCGGACGACCCCGTGTTGAACTTCGCCGTCAACCGCAAAACGCCGATCGATTCGTCGCGGCTTAGTTCTCCCTCGATGTGGGAAAGCTCGGCTGCCCGCGCGGTATTGGCGATCGAAGGCTACTGCCACTCGCTGGAGGCACCGGTGATCGTCGGGGGCAACGTTTTCGGAACCATCAACTTCGCCCGTCGCACGGATCGGTCGGAATTCACCGAGGATGACCTGATCCTGGCCCAGTTCGCTTCCGAACAACTCGGCCTTGCGGCCGAACGAGCGCTGCGGTTCGAAGGTATCGGCCGCAAGGCAAACGTTCTGGAAGACGCTTTCGACCGCATGCCCCAAGCTGTCTTCATCACCGACCTGGAATCGCGGATTCTCTTTCAAAACCGCGCCGCGAGCACCCTGATCTCTTCGCGACAGTCATCGACGGGCCAATCGGTCTCCGATGCGATCGCGGATGCGATGCGCGTCTTCCGTACCGAAGACAAGCGTGTTCACACCCGCAGCGTGAAGAGCTCGGCCGGCCAAGATCTCATCACGAAGTCGTTCCGTCTGCCCGACTCCCAAAACGCCGCAATGACGTTGGCCTACCAGGCCGACCGTGAAGCGGCGAAAACCCTGCCCGTCTGGAATGTCTTGTCGCGCCGCGAACAGGAGATCGCCGAACTGGTCGCGCGGGGACTGACTACCAAGCAGATCGCCGGGCAGGCTTTCGTCAGCGAGAACACGGTGAAGCAGCATCTCAAGCGGATCTTCGCCAAGGCCGACGTCCACAATCGCGCGGAGCTTGTCCAGTTGATTTGGTCACACGGAGACAAACCAGAACGATAAGGCTTTTGCCACCTCGGAATCCGCCGGCAAAGGTACCCGTTCGGGGTTCGCGGCGGCCGTCTGCGCACTTTTAGATTGGTGACGTAGGCCGAGGCCGGCATCCGCATCGCGAGAGGCTGCACGATATTCAACCGGGTTCGCCGCGCCCGCAGGTCGACGACTCGTATCGATGCAAGAGAAAGAGGGCCACATGACCACCAGCGGTTCAGCCGTGTCGAACCAGGACGCGCTTTCGCTCATCGAACTGTTTCCGCAAGACGAGGATTGGTCGATACAGACCATGCGTCTGCTGGCCCAGGTGTCGGTTGGAGGTGCCGACCTTTTCGAGTGTAGCCGTACCGCGGCGCGCATCGGCACCAAAACCACCGACACGGAAATCTGGTACCGCGAATGGCACAAGACAGCCAATGACGTTGCTGCCCAAGGGGAAGAGGCGTTGGCGCGGGGCGAGCGGATGACCGCTCGTCGCGCCTTCTTCCGATCGTGCAGCTACCATCGTCACTCCGAGTTCTTCCTTAGCTCCGATGATCCGCGCCGCACTCAGGCATACACCGACGGCCGCAACAACTTTCGGCGCGCAGCCGAATTGACGGGTGGATTGATCGAGCGGATCGAAGTGCCCTTCGAAGGCCAGACGATGGAGGGGTACATTGTGCGTCCGGACGGGTCCGGGGCCGCTCGGCCAACGGTGCTCTTTCTAGGAGGCGCCGACTCATGGGCGGAAGAGCTGTATTTCCTCGGCGGCTCGGAGTTCCCCGCCCGCGGGATGAACGTTGTCATGGTCGACACCCCCGGCCGCGGCAGCTCACTGCGATTCAAGCAAATGTACAGCCGCCCAGACTATGAGGTGCCCGTGCAGGCTGTCCTCGATCACCTCGAACATCGTGGCGACGTCGATTCCGAGCGCTTTGGTTTGGCCGGAGTCAGTTTCGGCGGTTACTACGCCCCGCGTGCGGCGGCCTTCGAGCCCCGGATCAAAGCGGTGGCCGCGTGGTGTGGCACATGGAGCATCCTCACCGATTTTTACGAGTTCTATCCCGCGCTGCAAGATCAGCTGCAATGGCTGAGCGGATCGAAGGATGACGCCGAGGCCCGCCGCAAATTGGCCGCGTTCACCCTCGAAGGTGTCGCGGACCGAATCACCGTTCCCGTCTACGTCATGCACGGCACTCGTGACATCATCATGGACGTCGCCGGCGCCCGGAGGTTCGTCGACGCGCTAACCACGAGGGATGTCACCGTCGACATCTATGACGAGGCCGGCTCACTGCACTGCAGCTATGACTATCTTGTGGTCGCCGCCTCGCGCCTGGCCGACTGGTTCGTCCACCGTCTCATCGAATGAGCTTGCCGTCGCGGCGGGCAAAGACACCGGAGGCCGCCTGATCCCTCGGTTTGACGACGATCTGGTCGAGGTTGACGTGTGCTGGGCGGCTGGCGACGAACCCGATGACTTGCGCGACGTCTCGTGCGAGCAGTGGCTCGATGTCCTCGTATACGCCGGCGGCACGCTGCTCGTCACCACCGAAGCGAACCATCGAGAATTCGGTCTTCACCCGGCCCGGCGCGATCTCGGTCAAACGCACGGGCAGGCCGAGCAACTCGCCACGTAACGTGCGGTGCAGCGCGGCCTGGGCGTGCTTGGCGGACGTGTAACCCGATCCGTTATCGTAAACGCTCAGCGCCGCAACGGATGTGACAGTCACGATCAGTCCGTCGCCGGAGCCGACCAGCTTGGGCAGCAGAGCTTTGGTAAGACGCAAGGTGCCCAACACGTTGGTTTCCCACATCCATCGCCAATCGTCGAGGTTCGCGTCGGCCACGGAAGCCAAACCTTTCGCGCCGCCCGCGTTGTTCACCAACACATCGACTCGTTCGACCGCGTCGGCGAATTCTCGGACGGAGTCCTCTGACGTCACATCCAACGGCAGTGCGGTCGCATCTATGCGCTTAGCCAATCGACGCAGCCGGTCAATCCGTCGAGCACCGACGTAGACGTGAAATCCCCGCTCTGCCAACTCTTCAGCGGTGGCTTCGCCGATGCCCGAGCTGGCGCCTGTGACCACCGCCACCCGTTGCGCAATCTTCGAGGTATCCGTCATATCGGTCAGATCTCCCCACAGTTGGGAGTCGTGGGTACTCCGTTGAATCGGCCCGCGACCCACTGCATCCCACGCTCGCCGTCGACGAAATACGTCAGTAAATCGTTGATTGCCAGCTTGTTGAAGATCGGGGGTTCTTCGTTGGTCCAGAATTGAACGTCGGCGCCCTTGGCGCACCAGTCCAACGCCGTTTGGTGGGCGGCGCCCCACGGTATCAACGGGTCGTATCGATTGATATCGATGAAGACCGGCGCTTTCGGACTCAACGTGCCTACCCGCTGCGCGGCGAAGACGGTTTTGAGTGGATCGGACTCGAGCATCTGCTGATAGTCGGTGTTGAAGTAGGGCTGAGAATGCCGGAATTCGTATCGGATGACGGTTTGGCCAAAACACTCCAGCCGGGTCTGGTCAACAAGTTGCGCCCCCCTGGGCGTGAGGGTCTCCATCAGGCCGGGCCTGAGTTCGGGATAGGCGGCGAGAACGCCGTTGACCAGGTAACCCAGTCCGCCCTCGAGCAATCCGCCGTCGGCAAATGCTGGGATGAGGACGGGGTCAGTGGCCGGCGCACCGGCCCATGCCCCGACGACATGCAGCTCCGGAGCGTAGCTTGGGGCCAGCTCCACAGCTGAAGCTGACGCACCGCCGCCCTGTCCATATCCCCAAAAAGCCACCGGGCCATCTGGATTCAGTGAGGTGTCCGGCAGACGCATCGCGGCTCGTGCCGCATCGATCAGCGCATAGCCCTGGGGAAGCCGCATGAACGCCGGGGACGGGAGACCGGTGCCCACCCCGTCGTAGTCGGTGACCACGATGGCGAATCCGCGCGCCACCATGGTCGCGATGAACCCCTCCTCGTACCACATGGTGATGTCCGTGCCGCCGCCATAATGGATGCCCTGATTGGCAAGCCGGGACGGCGCACACTGGTCACCCAGACCGGGCAGGTTTGGCCCGTAGGCGATAAGGGGGCGCGGCCCAGTGCCGGGCCACGGATTGTCGGGTTCGTAGTAGGTACCGGTGACCGCGATCGGTACGCCACGATTATCGGTGCTGCGGTACATGATTCGCGTTCCGCGCGCCACATATGCGCCGAGCTGACCGGATGGCTCCAGCACCAACCGCGACGGCTCGGACCGAATCAGATCGCCCGGCACGCCGTCGGGCAACGGATCGGGAATCGTGTAAAACTCGGTGTACTGGCTCTCATCGGCGTGAGCCGTGGCGGGTGCGGCTATCAGGCACAGTAGCGCGGCCAGCACGACCGCAACGACAGCACACCGCTTGGTCACGCCCAGTCCAATTGACGTTAGCATTGGACTACACCACTTTATTGTGCGTCGCGGACGGTAAATTGTCATCGCAACTTGGGCATGCATGTGATTCCGGTCTCCTTTGAGCGGCATATGTGATTCAGGCCAAATCTTATTGGTCCAGACGACTCCATTTGTCACCCAGTTACGTACATTTATTAATGCATCGTTGCCCGGCGCGCGATTGCCGCGGTACGGAGAAAATTAGCGATGCCGCAAGAGGATGTTCGAGGATGCGCGGCCCGATCCCGCTGGTGCGCAATGTAAATCGACCGGACCCCTTATGCCGGGACACCCGGTATGGTCCAGCCTGCTGACGGCTGATTTACGATTACGGCGCTATTCTTTGTGCCGGTCTGAGTCGTTATTTTAATTGCCCGGGACGGCCGCCGCGAGTATTGATGTGAGCACGTCGGAATCAACTGCCGTCAATGCCTCCAAAACGACAGGATCGACAAATGCCTCGGTTCCTCTGCGTAGTGACTTAATGTGCAGCCGCGACCCATTGCCCCGAACGGCCGCCCGGACGACGACTTCTGCAAATTCATTCGTTAGGCGGAGGCTGTGCGAGTCACAATCTTCATGATGCTGGGTCATAACGCCGGCCTCACCTAGAAGAACATCGAAAGGTTGTGTGTGGACAGAGTGCTCTGGTCCAAAGCGACCCAGCGATGCGCGATCTTCCAGCCGGCATCCGCGCGCCGCACCCGATCGACCCGCTGGGCGGAGATGATGTTGAAATCCGTGACATCCCCCCGGCTGCGGTAGATCAATTCATTGGACCGTGCGATCAACTCCCCCGACTCCGGCGTCGTCTCGGTGATGACGTTGGTGATGAAGTGGCGCACTCGTGATGGCGGCTGCTCAGCCCAGGCGTATTCGGTGCTCAGCCGGTTTACTCGGATGGCGAGCGTCTGGCGCGTGTCGTCAAACGACTTCGAGTGCGACTCCCAGGCAGCGCCGTCCTCCCGGTTCAACCGCACCGGCATCACATAGCGGGCGTCCTCGGCGAAGAGCTCAATCCATTCGCCAAAACGCCGCTCGTCGAGCAGTCGCGCCTCGCGATAAAGGAATTGCTCTATCTCGTAGTGCGTCTCCATCGGGATGATTGCGCCCAGAGAATCCGCGGGTGCGGTCGTCATTTGCCCCGTTCCTCATCGCCGGACAGATACGCGGCCCACGTGGACCAAAGGTTCCGGAAGTTCGAATCATTCATGTATGGCTGGTACGCGCACCCCGGACCGGGGAAGCCCGCAACGGGCTGTTGATCGAGGCCCATGACGTACGGGAAGTCGAGCTCACGCACGACAGACCCCCTGAGCTGCCGGGTGATGTTGGTCCAGTTCTCCATGTCGTCCTGCTCGAACATTCCACCGGGACCGAAGGCCAAGGTATAGGCGCGGTAGACCTCCTGTTTGTACTCATCGGAGGCGGCCTTGGGCACCAGGCACCACGACGACATCTGCATTCGGCCAGCCGACAACGGTCGCACGTGGCGCAGGGTGGTGAACCGAACACCCGGTTCACCCGGGACCAGGCTGAACGGCTGACTCAAAAACGACAGGTTCGGGAACACGATCCCGACCGCCGTGCGCACCGGCGCGAAAACCTCGATTTGGTCGGCTGTGAGACGCCGCTCGAGGCAATCGACGATCTCGGGCGGGTATGCGAAAAATGGTGGAGTTCCCGGGGTTTCACCCAGCCCGATCCCGTGGCCCTTGCCCGGGATGTGAACGCTGTGACCAATGCTGTGTGTGCTTCCCGACGAGGCGAAATAGCCCAGGTGGAAACCGAACTGGTGGGTGACGGGGGTATGGTAACCGTCGCCAGAGCCATTCTCGGTGTACAACTTCCAGTCGCAGTTCGACTCCCAGATGTCTGGCGGCCCGTAGACCTCCACGCCGGTCTCGCTCGTCTTCAAGAAGTAATCTAGATAAAACTGGTAACCACCCAAGAAGTCTTCCAATGGTTCGACGTCGGGGTTGAGCGACCCGAAAATGAGGCCCTCGTAGCTGTCATTCCGGACCGGGACCAAACCCCAGTTCCGTTTGTCCAGGTTACCGCCGAAGGCTTGCCTGTGATACGGGACAGCGACCAGTTCGCCGCTGTTCTTGTACACCCAACCGTGGTAAGAGCAGCGAAAATGTGACGAATTGCCCAGGTCCGATTTGCACATTTGGTTTCCGCGATGCCGGCAAAGGTTGAGGTGCACGTGGATCCGCCGGTGCTCGTCGCGCGCGACGAGCACCGAGTTGTCGGCGATGGTGCGAACGACGTAGTCGCCAGGTTCGGGAATCTCGCTTTCGTGGGCGACGAAGTTCCAAGTGCGCCCGAACAGCCGCTCGACCTCCAACTGATATATCTCGGGATCGTTGAAGATTTTTGCCGGCACGATGCCGTCCGAGACGCCCGCGCGCAGTTTTTCGACGAGTTGCATCGCCCCGCGATCGGCGAAGGTGGTCAAAGTCCTTCTCCTAATCATTGATTCGCCGAATGACTCTTCGATTAATGAGCCACCGACTCGGCTTCATTATGGCTCCGCAAGTCGCCCCGGCGCTGGGCCCGAACGGGTACATTGCGAGCCCGCCACATGGCCACGGCTGGCGTTTGCGTCTTGCCCCGCCACCGATCAACTCAACAGGGTCCGGCTGCGGTCTGGGACTAGGACCAACGCACGGTCTGACGGTCGTTGATTACCGCGAAAAGTACCCCTTAGGGTGCTGATCGCCCTTGTTGCCCGGATTTACGCTGCTCGACACATTCGCAATACGGCGAAAGTGACATCGCCGATGAATCGCCCCGGGGTGTACGCGGACTCCCGGAAATCAACCGTTCGTCTGCAGAGGCCTTGCGTTCCACCAGAAAGGTGTAAGGATGACGATTCAGACCGACGAGTACGACGTCGACGGCATTCGTGTGTTGCGCACGGCGCCACTACAATTTGCTCGCACCGCTTCATTACTTCTCGTACACGGTGGATGCCACGGTGCATGGTGCTGGGACAAATACCTGCCGTACTTCGCATCAAAGGGTTGGGACTGTCACGCACTCAATTGGCGGGGGCGCGGGGGCTCAGCGCAGCTGGCCGAGACGGAAGCGATATCACGGCCGCTGGAGCATGTTGCAGAGGACATCGCTACTGTAGCGGAAACCTTCGCCGTTCCGCCGGTAGTAGTTGCGCACAGCATGGGGGGACTCGTCACCCTCAAGTTCGCCGAAACCAACGTGTATTCGGGCTTAGTGCTGATAACTCCCGTCCTACCCGGCGAAGTCTCGCCCGCGCCGATCGACCTCGTGGTCGATCCTCGGGAGCTTTGGGGACCACCGCCTTTGGACCTCGCCAAACATCTGTTCTTCACCGCCGCAAGCGAAGACGACGCGCGCCGCTATCACAGCATGCTGGTGTCGGAGTCGGCCCGGGCTGTCGAGCAAGCCGTCACCGGGAAGCGGGTAAGCATCGACCCGGTGAAGATCTCCGGACCGGTTCTGGTGGTCGCGGCGGAAAAGGACGTCTTGTGCCCGCCAGAAGAGGTTAAGCGTCTCGCCAACTTGCTTGGCGCGGATTACCGCTACGCCTCCGGCTTGGGCCATGGCGTTATGATGGCCCAAGACTGGAAGCACATCGCGCAGGCCATTCACCAATGGCTCACCACACATGTCGTCGGGTTGGACGTCGTAAGCAGTGCTTCGATTCGCCCCGACCCGTCGCTACTGACTAACGATGCCCGCTCGCTCGAGGCGATAACCTCGGTAGCAGACCATCTCTGAGGCCTCTCGAAGAGATTCCAACATAGACAGTGGTTGTCTGCCACGACCACCTCTGCGATGCTGACAGCTTGGATATCTTTGACCAGTGGCAAGACGGCGGCACCGAGCTTCGTTGGCGCTCGACGACCGCCGCTAACGATGGCCGAGAGGTCGCCGTGTTCAGTCGCCGGTGCGGCACTGCCGGCGCGCCCGCATTGGTGTTGGTGCACGGCTTTCCGACCAGCAGCATCGACTATTTCGCGCTGGCAGGCGAACTGAGCGCTGACTTCGACATCTATCTGCTGGACTTCCCGGGCTACGGGCTCTCCGACAAACCACGCGCGCCCTATGTGTACTCGCTGTACGACGACGCGCGCCTGCTCGTCTACGCGATCACTCAGGAATGGGGACTTACCGATTACCGGATGCTCACCCACGACCGCGGGAGCAGCGTCGGCATGATCGCGGTGGGCATGCTGGCCGCACACGATCCGCCGGCGGTACCCGTCGACTTGATCTTGACCAACGCCAACATCTATCTGCCGCTGTCCAACCTCACGGCCTTTCAGATCGCGCTACTCGACCCAACGACGGCGCGGGCCACCGCGGCGGCCACGACGCCGGAGATGCTGGCAGCCGGCATGGGCGCGAGCACGTTCATGCCGCGGCGGACGCTGGAAGACCCGGAGATCGCCGCATTGGCCAAATGCTTTGCCTATAACGACGGAATCCGCGTGCTGCCCGACACCATCCAATATCTCCACGAGCGTGCCGGCGACGAAACCGGTTGGCTGGAAATGCTTTCCACTAGTGACGTCAACACGACGGTGGTGTGGGGCCTCCACGACAACATCGCACCGTTGCGAGTCCCCAACCGCGTCTGGCAGACGTACCTGAAGAAGAAGCCGGGCCGCAACCGCTACTGGGTGCTCCCCAGCGCCGACCACTATCTGCAGTGCGACGCACCCGGGCAATTAGCCCAGATCGTGCGGCTCACCGCCCAGGGTGAGGATATTGCGTTGCAGACGTTGGGGAATCAGCCCGACGGCGCGGTGTTGGTGGATCAAAGCGACGCCTAGCCCCGCCGAGCCTGAAACTAACTTCACGCTCGGCTAAAAGGGCCGGCCCCTGCCTAACGGGTGACGACGGGCAAGCGGGCCCACCCACGCACGCTCGCGGTATGCGCCCGTTGGGCGTTCGCATAGTCGACTTCCCAGTCCGGCCAACGCTTCAGCACCTCTTCGAAGGCCACCCGCGCTTCAAGCCGGGCCAGCGCCGAACCCAAGCAGAAATGCAGGCCCTGCCCAAAGCTGAGATGGCTTCCCCGACGGTGGATGTCGTAGCGATCCGCATCCGGGAAGTGGCTTTCGTCGCGGTTGGCCGAGGCGTTCAGCAGCAGCATGAACGACCCCTCGGGAACCTTGCGACCATAGTGCTCGGCGTCTCGCGCGACGTAGCGGGCCTGCACCGGTGATGGCGGCTCGTAGCGCAGCGTCTCCTCGATCGCGCCGGGGATCAGCGACGGGTCCGCGACCAGTTCGCGGCGTTGATCGGGGTGATCGGACAACAGTTGACCCATGAAACCGATCAGCCGAGCGGTGGTCTCGTTGCCGGCACCGGCGATCATCGCGGTGTAGGCGAGCACCTCGGTCCGCGACAGCGGCCGCCGCGTGCCGTCCGGCTCATCGATTTCGGCCCGCAAGAGTTCGGTCATGAGGTCGTCGGATGGATGATTGGCCCGCCACTCGATATATTCGGCAAACAGGGCAATAGAATTCGCGAAGACATTCGCATCGACCGCGGCGGGGTCGCTCTCCCTGGACAAGGCGATGTTGGCGACGCTGCGGTCGCGGATCTTTTCTTGGTCCGCCTCTGGAATGCCCAGGAGGTAACCGATGGTCCGCATCGGCATCATCGCGCCGAGGTCCGCGATGAAATCGAAGCCACTCCCGCCGACCAGCGGGTCGAGCTCGCGGACACAGAACCCCCGCACCAGATCCTCCACAGCGAGCATGCGCCTGGGCGTGAAGACACGGGACAGCAGTTTGCGGTGCAGGTCGTGCAGCGGAGGATCCTCGAACAGCAGGATGCCCGGGGGCACTTCGATGTTCGCGAACAAGATGTCGGCGGTCGTGCCTCGGCCGGAACGATACGTTTCCCAGTTCGGCAGTTCGCGCACCACGTCGTCGTATCGACTGAGCGCGTAGAAGTTGTACTTCTCGTTGTAGTACAGCGGTGCTTCTTCGCGCATCCGCTTCCATACCGGATACGGGTCCAAGTCGATCTCGACGTCGAACGGGTCGTAATACAACTCGATGGTGTCTGTCATTTCCAATTCCTCTGGTAAAGAACGGCTCAGCCGTTCCGGTGCAGGAAGCCGTGCAGGATTGCCTGGATGAGTTCGTCGACGATGGTCTCCCGCGACGGCGGCTCGGTGCCGAAGTATGCGGACCGCAGCGCCGCCATGCCGGCGATCATCGCCACCGTCGAGTGGGCGGGCAGGTCGGGGTGGTCCGACCGCAGCCCCCGCAGGTGCATCCCCTCGGCGCTGATCTGTCCGAGCGAGGTGATGGCCTGCCTGATCTCGGCGATGCCGGCGTCGCCCTTTTCCTCCTCGCTCAGCGTTTCCGACGTCATCAGGGTCAATAGCAGGCCCTGGTTTTGGACGAACACGTCGTAGAGCTGCCCGACGAATCGCCGTGCCAGCTCTTCCTCGTCCGTCTCCTCCGGGACGACCGACTGCCAGGTCCGGCGGAACTCCTCGACGAAGTCGGTGAACGGCAGTACGAGCGCCTCGCGGAACAGCGCGGCCTTGGAACCGAAGTGGCGAAACAACAAGTGCTCGGTGACGCCTGCGGCCTGCGCGATTTCGCGCGTCGTCGTGCTGCGGTAGTCCTGTCGCGCGAAGCGCGCCCGGGCGGTATCGAGCAACAACTTGCGTGGCGCACCCCGAGGCCGGCGAACGGAGGCCGGCGCCTCCGCCATGCTGCGCTTGGTGGTAGACGGCCGCTGGGCCACGTCGTTGTCTCCTCACCGATGGTTGACTGCCCTTAGGATAGTGTGCACTATCTAACGAGTCGAGCTCGGATTCGAAAGGGGTGCGACCGTGGGCGCCGTCATCATGCTTGGCACGTTGTTCGGACTGCTCGTGCTGATATTCGGTCTGGTCCTGCGTTTTGACCCGCAAGCACGCCGGACTCAAGAAGAGAACCAATGAGCTCGCAGATGACACCGGTGATGCAGGCGGCCAGTGACTTCGCGCTCATCGGTGGCACCGGGTTCACCGCCCTGGGGATCTACCTCAGCGTTCGGCAGCACCGCCTGCACCCGCTCCTGCTGCTGTGCATCTCGGCGATCTCCTTCTCCTGGATCGAGGCGCCCTACGACTGGGCGATGTACGCGCAATTCCCGACCGCCATCCCGCGCATGCCGTCGTGGTGGCCGCTGAACATGACGTGGGGCGGGTTGCCGTTGTTCGTTCCCGTCGGCTACATCTCGTATTTCGTGCTGCCGGCCGTGACGGGCACGGCGCTCGGCCGATGGTTGAGCGCACGCTTCGGTTGGCGAAGGCCCCAAACGCTTTTGGTGGTCGGCCTCATCGTCGGCTTCTGCTGGGCGCTGTTCTTCAACGGATTCCTGGGCGCCAAGCTCGGAGTGTTCTACTACGGCCGGGTGATTCCCGGGCTGGCGATCCGCGAGGGAACACTGCACCAGTACCCGCTCTACGATTCGCTCGCGATGGCCATCCAGATGATGGTCTTCACCTACCTGCTGGGTCGCACCGACGCACAAGGACGCAATGTCATCGAGATGTGGGCCGACAACCGGTCGAAGAGCCGTGCGGGCGCGTCGATCCTGTCCGTCGTCGCGGTGATCGTCGTCGGAAACGTCCTCTACGGCGCGGTTTTCGCGCCCCACCTGGCCACGAAGCTGGGCGGCTGGGTGACTACGGCACCGCTTGGCGAACTGTTCCCCGGCGTACCGAACCAGCCGAAGTAGTGGCCGGCAAAACTCGGCGAGGAGTAGCGCTCAGCCGAGAGCCTCGGGCAGCACAATCTCGCCGACGCGCCTGAGGTAGGGCCATGCGATGTCGGGTGGTAGCCCGCCGCACAGCGGCGACAGGTTGAGCACCTGGCCGGCTTTGACGCGCGAGATCGCTTCGGGGACAGAGATAATCACGTGCGACGTCCCGGTCTCACGCAGTTCGTCGACGGTGTTGACGTGGCTGAAGCCCGCCGTGGTCTCGTCCCCGGGGTTCCACGCGGCGTAGCTGCGCACGTCGTGCAGCAGATGCTCGCCGACCTCCTTCCACGCCTGATCCACGTCGTCGGCGACGAACACGACCGAGGCGGTATTGCGGTCGGGAAACATCGTCGGCCCGGGCGTATGGCCGTGCTCGCGACACGCCTCTTCGTAGGCCTTTTGCATGCCCGGTGCGTTGGCGTTGCCCAGCATGCCCAGCCCGTACCTGCCGGCCCGGCGGGCCGCGGCGACCGTCCCCCCACCCCACATCAGGCCTGGGCCGCCGGGGGTCAGCGGGCGCGGTGTCACGGTGATCCGCCGTCCGTCTTCGACAACGGTCTCTCCGGCGAGCAGCCGCCGTAACAGCGCGAGCTTCTCGTCGCAGAGCCGGCCACGCTTCTTGATCGGCACGCCGAAGTGCTCGAACTCCTCGGGCCGGTAGCCCAGGGCCAGGATGTAGGAGGCGCGCCCGTCGCTGATGATGTCGAGCACCGCCATGTCCTCGGCGAGTCGCACGGTTTCGTAGAAGGGAAGGATCAGGATCAGACTCAGCGCCAGCCGCTGCGTGCGTGCGGCCACCGCCGAGGCCAGCAAAAACGGCGACGGCAGGTATCCGTCCTCGGACCCGTGGTGTTCACACAGGACGGCGGCCAGCCCACCGTGTTCTTCGGCCCACGAAGACATTTCGGGCGCCGCGGCGTACAGCTCGGCTGGGGACGCTGCCCATTCGGGATCGCGCATGTCGAAGCGCAATGTGTACACAGGCAAACTCCTAGCCGACCTAATCTTTGCGACGTACGTTACACCTTTAGTCGAATGCGTAAAGCGGCAGCGTGGTCGGGATGTCCAGCGAGCTCAGCAGGCCCGGGGGCGCGTCGACGGCGAGACGCCCGCCTCTGAACGACAAACACGGTCCCGAATTGTCGCTCGAAGGCGGACAAAACGCTGGTTAGCCCGCACAGCTGCAGACTAACCTAAAATTTGTTCGTTAAGATAGTGTCTGCTTTCTTAAATTCTTGACCGCGCGGATGGGCGGCTGTAGTTTCCAAGTCGGATGCTGGGCTAAAACCCGCCGGTTACGTAAGGGCAACGGCCGACCCGGCTTTCGTCGTGCGCGCGCACGCGCCTGAGGAGGAACAAGATGACGGCTCATCGTGTGGTGGTGTGGGCGACGGGTGGCATTGGCTCGATCGCCATCCGCGCTATTTCGCGGCGCCCCAATCTGGAGCTGGTCGGCGTGTGGGTGCACTCGGACGACAAGATCGGCAAGGACGCGGGCGAACTGGCCGGCGGTGAGCCGATCGGTCTGAAAGCGACCAACGACGCCGACGCGCTGGTCTCGCTCAAACCCGACTGCGTCATCTATGCGGCCAGCGGTCCGGAGCGGGACGCGCTGGCCATCCCGGATTACGTCAAACTGCTCGAAGCCGGGGTCAACGTCGTGACCACCAGCACCACGCGATTGGTCAACCCGCACGCCTACGAGCCCGCCCAGTGGCGCGACCAGCTGGTCGCCGCCGCCAAGCAGGGCCAGGTGTCGCTGTACGCGTCGGGGATCGAGCCGGGATTCGCCGCCGACTATCTGCCGCTGGTGCTGTCCACGCAATCGTCGTCGATCGACAAAATCCACTCTTTCGAGATCGGCCTGTATGACGACTACGGGGTTCCCGACATCATGAGTGACGCGCTGGGCTTCGGCCGCCCGCTCGACTACCAGCCCTGGATCGGCTTTCCCGGTGCCATCGCCGGCGAATGGCAAGGCCAGATCCGCTTGATCGCCGACGCGTTGGGGGTCGAAGTCCAGGAAGTCCGCGAAGGTTTCGACCGCGCCGTCACCAACCGGACGCTGGAGGTCGCGATGGGCACCGTCGAGGCAGGAACCTGCGGCGCGCTGCGGATGCAGGCGATCGGCGTGGTCGACGGTCGGGAAGCCATCGTCATCGAGCACGTCACTCGGCTCGCGCACGACGTCGCCCCCGACTGGCCCACCGGGATCGGCGACCTGTCCTACCGCGTCCTGATTTCCGGCGATCCGGACATCGACTGCACCATGGCCGCGACCCTGAAGGATCCCGCCAAGGCCGGCATCGGCGGGATGACCTCCGGGGCGGGCGCCATGGTCGCCACCGCAATGCGCGTCGTCAACGCCGTGCCGTACGTCGTTGCCGCGCAGCCGGGATTGCTGAGTTCGGTGGACCTTCCGTTGACGATCCCGCAAAACGCGTTTGTCGGGGGGTAGGTCGCGCCGGTTAGTCTGCGGGCGTGACGGTTAATCCGCTCGAGGAATTGAGGCTGCAGCAGCTCCGGCTTCGCACCAGCATGAAATGGCGCGCGCACCCCGCCGATGTCCTGCCACTGTGGGTCGCCGAGATGGATGTCAACCTGGCGCCGACGGTGGCCGAAGCGCTGCGTAAGGCCATTGACAACGGCGATACCGGATATCCCTACGGAACCGCGCTGGCCGAAGCCGTCAGCCACTTCGCGGCGCAACACTGGCAGTGGCATGACCTGGACGTCAGCCGCACTGCGCTGGTCCCCGACGTCATGCTCGGTATCGTCGAGGTGTTGCGCCTGCTCACCGATCGCGGTGACGCCGTCGTCGTCAACCCGCCGGTCTATGCGCCGTTCTACGCATTTGTGTCCCACGACGGCCGGCGCGTCATCGAGGCACCGCTTGCGGAAGGCCGAATTGATCTGAACGCCTTGGAGAATGCCTTCGTTCGGGCTCGCGCGGAAGGCAAAAAGGACACAAAGGTCGCCTATCTGTTGTGCAATCCGCACAACCCGACCGGATCGGTCCACACCGCCGACGAACTGCGTGCGGTCGCCGAGCTCGCCCGGCGATTCGGCGTGCGGGTGGTGTCCGACGAGATCCACGCCCCGGTCATCCTGCCGGGATCGCGGTTCACCCCCTTTCTCGCCGTCCCGGGGGCGGAGAACGCCTTCGCCGTGACCTCGGGGTCGAAGGCCTGGAATCTGTCCGGCTTGAAGGCGGCGCTGGCCATCGCCGGACCGGAGGCCGCGGCTGACCTGGACCGGATGCCGGAGGAGGTCAGTCACGGACCCAGTCACCTCGGCGTCATCGCGCACGCGGAGGCGTTTCGCAGCGGCGGCGACTGGCTGGACGCGACCCTGCAGGGCCTGGGCGAGAACCGGACGTTGCTTGGTGAGTTGGTCGCCGCGCACCTTCCCGGCGTGAAATATCTATGGCCGCAAGGCACTTACCTGGCGTGGCTTGATTGCCGGGAGCTCGGTTTCGACGAAGAAGTCACCAATGGTCTTGCGGTGGTTGCCGATCTGTCGGGGCCGGCCCGCTGGTTTCTTGATCACGCGCGAGTGGCGCTGAGCTCCGGTCACGTGTTCGGCACCGGCGGATCCGGACACGTGCGCTTGAACTTCGCCACGTCGCAGGCCATTCTCACCGAGGCGGTGTCGCGAATGGGCCGGGCCCTGGCCGCCGCGCGATAATGAATAAGCTTCCGGCACAATTGTTTTCGGCTATGCGGAGATCTCCTCGGCTCCCCGGCCCAAGTTGCGGAACCCTTGGGCGGGCTCCTTCATGCCGAGTGTGAAGGGCAGGGTGTCGAACTCGAACTTCGTCGTCGCGCCCAGCCGGCGGAAAAGGCTGCGCCGCGGCGGCGCGACGGGAACCTGCAACGCCGCAAGGTCGATGTAGTGTGTCGACGTTTCTCCGATTCCCTCGAAAACGTGCACCAACGGCATGCAGAGCTCGCGCATCGGTTGATCGAGGCATGCCGCGACGGGATCGGTCATCAGTACGTACTCGGCAACCGGCACCATGTTTTTCAGCATCCGGTGCACCAAAATGACATCGAAGCCGGCCAGCTCGACGTGGCGCTTCACCTTCTGATCCGCCACCTCGCCCACGTGTACGACGAACTTGAGCGACAACTTCTCGAGCTGTTCGCAACTCGCACACTCGCAGGCGATGTCATTTTTCATCTGCTCGCGCCGCTGCAGGAACGACGCGCGCATCCGTGACAGGCGCTCGCACACCACTACTTTGGCGTCGCTGTCCGGAGCCCAGAAGAACGCGGCGTCGCCCTCGAGCTTGGCCAGCTTCAAACCCTTGCCCGCGTTGATCACCGATTCCAACAAGCCGGCAACCGTAAGTTGGGCATGGGCGAGGTGCGTCCGGTTCCACTGCATGTAATGCGTGTACCCGCCGATGTCGGCTATGAGCAGAACCGCGCGCCGAATTGCCATGAAAAAACGAGTCTAATCTGCCTTGGTGCCCGACTCAATGAATCTGCCACTAGACGAATGAGCGTCGGCGCGAGAGGCTTACAGAGGTGCCGGTTCACTTCAGGAGCTGATATGCATGTGCTGCGAACCCCGGACTCCCGATTCGAGAACTTGGAGGACTACCCGTTCGTTGGGCACTACCTTGACGTAACCGCAAGCGACACCCGGCCGCTTCGCATGCACTACCTGGACGAGGGCACGATCGAAGGGCCGCCGATCGTTCTGCTGCATGGCGAGCCGACGTGGAGCTACCTCTACCGGACGATGATCCCGCCCCTGACCGACGCCGGGAACCGCGTGCTCGCGCCCGACCTGATCGGTTTCGGCCGCTCGGATAAGCCCAGCCGGGTCGAGGATTACACCTACCAGCGCCACGTGGAGTGGGTGATCTCGTGGTTCGAGCATCTGAACCTCAGGGATGTCACGCTGTTTGTGCAGGACTGGGGATCGCTGATCGGCCTGCGCATCGCCGCCGAGCAGTCCGACCGGGTCGCGCGGCTGGTGGTGGCCAACGGTTTCCTGCCCACGGCGCAGCGGCGCACCCCGCCCGCCTTCTACGCCTGGCGTGCGTTCGCTCGCTACTCCCCCGTCCTGCCCGCCGGCCGCATCGTCAGCGTCGGCACCGTTCGCCGGGTGCCGTCGAAAGTGCGGGCCGGCTACGACGCACCCTTCCCCGACAAGACGTATCAAGCCGGGGCGCGCGCGTTCCCCCAGTTGGTGCCCACCTCACCCGCCGACCCGGCGATCCCGGCCAACAGGAAGGCATGGGATGCCCTCGGCCGCTGGGAAAAGCCGTTCCTGGCCATCTTCGGAGCCCGCGATCCCATCCTCGGCCGGGCGGACAGTGCCCTGATCAAACACATTCCCGGCGCCGCGGGCCAGCCGCATGCCCGCATCGACGCCAGCCACTTCATTCAAGAGGACCGCGGCCCCGAACTGGCCGAACGCATCCAGTCTTGGCAGCAGGCCTGGCTCTGAGCGGAGGTCAGCGGGTGTTGATCAGCCGTACGAAGCCGCGCATGGCCGCCCTGCTGGCCGCGTGGCGCACCTGATCCAGGGTCGAACCTGCGTCCGCGGGGGGCGCCGCCCCCAGCCGCGGGAACAGCGAGAGCGCGTTGCTGCGATCGATCGCCGCCCGGGCGCCCGGGTCGAGGCCGGGGTAGGTTTCCAGGCCGGCGGCGAACATCTTTGCGACCGCCAGCGGAGCAAACGGAGAGTCAGAGCCGAAGGTGACGTGTCCGGGCTTGGCGAACGCGAGCAGGCTGGGCAGTGCGGCGGCGCTCGCGGACAAAGCGGTGTCGAAATAGAAGCCCGCGAAGTCGTCCAGGATGTCGAGCGGGCTGCCGCCGGTGTCGCCCACGATGGCCATCGCCAATCGATGCGAGGCGTATGGCACGAATCCGCCCGCATGACTGAGGATGAACCGAATGTTGGGGTACTTGCGCCGAATCCCGTTGCGGACAAGAAGATACGCCGCCCTGGTGGTGTCGAGCAGGAAATCTGCCGCGAACGGTACGGCGCCGTCCACGGCGGGGCCGGGTAGCTCGGCGGGATGGATGAACACCACGGCCGAACGCGCGTCGAGCACGGCGAAAAGGTCGTCCTGACCGTCCTGGCCGAGGTACGTCCCCGCATGGTTGGCCAGCAGCACGACGCCATCCGCGTGCAATTCGTCCAGTGCCCTGACTACCTCGTCGACGGACTCGTCGACGTGCGGCATGGGCACGGTTGCGAATAAGCCGAACCGATCCGGTTGTGCGGCAACGACACTGGCCAGTTCGTCGTTGAGGTCGCGGGCCAGCGCGGTGGCATCGCCGGGGTTTGGCATGAACGTGGTGCCGGGAGCCGACACTGACAGGATCGCCGTTCCAATGCCCACCTCGGACATGACCTCCAGCGACCCCTCCGCACTCCATTCCGGCACGGCGCGTCCGCCGGCCTCGTCAATTCCCGCCTTGCGCAGGAACGTTCGGTAGTCGGCCGGGACGGCGTGGTGGTGCGTATCGATTCGTAGCATCATTGCTCCTTGGCGGTAGTCATCAATTCTCCGCAATGCCCGCACTAAAATGTGGTGGTTTGGCGGTTTTCGGATTTCACGAGCGGCGAGTCAACACCTCATCGTCGGGCACATGGACCGACCCGGCGGCCATCGGCGCCACGAAGTACCGCTCGCCCTTGGCGATTGAGATTCGCCCCGCCCAACGTGGCGGTGACCTCAGCGGGTAACCGCGAGTACGGCTTCCGCCAATTCGGGGCGGCAGACCACAAGATCGGGCAACTTCGGGTCGGGCTGGTTGTATGCCAGCGCGGACCCGTCAATGCGAGAGGTGTGCAGCCCCGCCGCGCCTGCCACCGCCACCGGCGCGGCGGAGTCCCATTCGAATTGCCCGCCGGCATGCACGTACACATCGGACAGCCCCTGGACGATCGAGGCGACCTTGGCTCCTGCGGAACCCATTTCCACCAGGACTCCGTCCAGCGCATCTCGCACGCTCAAGGCGACGGCGGGGGGACGGGTGCGTGACACCACGATGCGCGGCTTGCCCGGCACGGCAGGCGGCGAATCCACGTCGGGAGTCGCCAGCGTGAGGCCCTGGGCCGGTAGCGCCACGGCGCCCGCGACGAGCTCGCCGGACTGCCAGAGTGCGACGTGCACCGCCCAGTCGTCGCGCCCGAGCTCGGCAAATTCCCGCGTGCCATCCAGCGGATCGACGATCCAGACGCGGTCCGAACGCAATCGAATCGGGTCATCGGCGCCCTCTTCGGACAGCACCGCGTCACCGGGACGCTCTGCGGCCAGCGCCTCCATCAGGAAATCGTGGGATCGCTTGTCCCCCGCGGCTTTCCGGTCAGCCGCTTCCGCGTCGGCGAATTCTTCTCGGACCCCGAGCAGTAGCCGACCGGCCTCGGTGGCCAGCCGTGCGGCCAGATCATGGTCATTCATCGGGAGCCCCGGGGAATCCTTTATATGTTGGTTCTAATGGCCGACTTTACCTTGTCATCCTGTTCCGCGGTCACCACCCCGGCGAAGAAGTTTCACCCGTAATCTGGTGACCGTGAGCGGCAACGCCAACGCATCTTTAGTGAGGCGGTTGCGGCACACCTCGCGGGGGCGCTGGATCGGGGCCGGCATCGTGGCGGCCGTGGTGCTGATCGGGGTCCTCGTCGTGGTGGGCGTGCAGCTGACCAGAAGCCAGCAGAGCGCGACGGCGCCCAGCACTCCGCCGTCGCCGGCACCGCCGGAGAGCTACGCCATCCCGGGGTGTTACAACCCGTCCGTTCCGCCGGTCGCGCGCCCCAAGAAGCTCAACGTGTTGGGCTGCGCCAGCGTGGCCGTTGCGCTGCAGGACATGTCGTGGAGTTCGTGGGGCCCGCAAGGCGCCGACGGGACAGGCACGGCGTTGTTCAAGCTCTGTGATCCGAATTGTGCGGCGGGATCTCAGCTGACCGAGCCGGTGATCGTGCACGCGTGGAATCCACAGCCGCCGCGGCGCGAGGCCATCTGCCAGGCCGGCTTGAAGATTTTCGCCGACATGATCCTGGCCTTCCCCCAAGGCGTTCCACCACCGAACGTCCAGAAGATGAACACCCAGTACAACGGGAAGCCGGCCGTGCATTTTGCCAACTACTCAAGCGGCGACACGCGTGGCACCCAATTCATCGGCTACACATTCTGTAACTAGCCGGCGCGGGTCAGCGCTCGCGAACGCCGCTAGACCTCGATGACGACTGCGCCACCCTGGCCGCCGCCGGCACACATCGCGGCGACGCCGACGCCACCACCCCGACGCGCGAGCTCGTAGGCCAAGGTCGTCACCATGCGTGCACCGGAGGCCGCGATCGGGTGGCCGAGGCTGCAGCCGCTACCGGAGAAGTTCACCTTCTCCTCGTCGAGGCCGTATTCGCGGCACGCCGCGATCGGCACCGAGGCGAACGCCTCGTTGATCTCCCACAGCGCGACGTCGCCTGGCGTCAGGCCGGCCCGCTGCAAGACCTTCCCGATGACCTTGACGGCGCCAAGACCGCAGTCGCGGGCCGGTACGCCCGCGGCGGCCCAGGCCCTGACCGTGCCCAGCACGTTGAGCTTCTCGGCCTGGGCGTAATCGCTGTCGACGAGGGCGACGGCGGCCGCGGCGTCGTTGGTGCCACTGCTATTGCCCGCCGTGATCGAGAAGCCCTCGATCTCGGGGTGCAGGACCTTCAGGCCGGCCAGCTTTTCGACGGTGGTGTCCCGACGCGGGTGCTCGTCCACGGCGAACTCGGTGACCGAGCCATCGAACTGGGTGATCTTCAGCGGCAGGATCTCGTCGGCGAACTTGCCGGCGTCCTGGGCCGCGACGGCGCGCTGATGCGAGCGGGCCGCCCAGGCGTCCATCTCCTCGCGGGTGATGCCGACCGCGTGCGCGGTGTTCCAACCCACGGTGATGGACATGTCCCTGGCCGGCGCATCCGGCGTCTCCACGTGCGTCGGCGGCATCCAGCGCTCCTCGAACTTCAGCTCGGGGCCGGGGATCCGCCAGTTGGTCAGCGGCGTCATCGACAGCGACTGCACACCGCCCGCGATGAGCACGCGCTCCATGCCTGAGCCGATCTGCGCCGCCGCATTGCCGATTGCGGTGAGGCTGCCCGCGCAGTGCCGGTTAACCGACTGTCCGGGAACGTGCTCCAGGCCCGTTGCGGTCGCCGCATAGCGCGCCAAATCACCACCGCCGTAATGTGATTCGGCGAAGATGATGTCGTCGATGTGTGCGGGGTCGACACCCGACCTGCGGACCACCTCGGGAAGCACGGCGGTGATCAGGGTCTCGGGAGGCGTGTTGACCAGGGTCCCCTTGAACGAACGGCCGATCGCGGTCCGGACGGCTCCGACAATGACGGGTGTTCCCATGTTTTCAACCTCGTTGTTGTGGGCGGTCAGACGCCGCGAATCGTATCAAATACTGTATAGGCAATAGTAATGGTCTAAATTCGATCGGCCGGGCTGCTGTGACGGCGCTAACAATTAAGCGGTTCGGGTAAACACGCGGGCCAAGTCGCCGCGACGTGCTGGAAGGCCAGCAACGTGCGCGGCATCATCCGCTATATCGACCGCGCCCAAGCAGGAGGCCGCACGGGCACAATGACTTCATGACAACCCGGCCGCTCGCCACCCGGGACGCCAACGAGCAACTCGCCTACCGCGTCGCGGCGATGCTGCTCGGCATCGGCACCCTGCACTTCGTTGCGCCCAAACCGTTCGACGCCATCATTCCGGTCGAGCTGCCGGGAAACCCGCGGCTGTACACCTACGGGTCCGGCGTGGCCGAGTTGGCGATCGGGGCGCTGCTGGTGCCGCAGCGCACCCGGCGATCCGCCGCGCTGGCCGCCGTTGCGCTGTTCATCGGCGTCTTCCCGGGCAATGTCAACATGTGCCGGTTGTGGTGGGGCAAGCCGTGGCCCATGCGCATCATCGCCCTGGCCCGGCTGCCGCTGCAGATCCCGATGATCACCACCGCGCTCAAGATCCGGCGCAACAGCTGACGCGCTGCGCCGGCAATAGTGACACGAAAGATATTCTTCCGCAACGGAAAACGGCTCCGCTCAGCCCAGGAGTGACCCGATCCGGTGCGCGGCAACTCAGCCGCGGCGCGAAACCCCAATAGCCTTCTGCCGTTTACCTGTTGACGGTAGCCATCCCCGGCGAGGCGTGCGTATGCTGTGGCCGCCGAGACGGTCCGACGATCGATTTCAATCCGCATGGCGCCGCGACCCTTCGTTTCGGGGTAGGTTGGCCGCGGGTTCGGTCGTACCGCCTTGAGGAGGGATACGTGAGCACATCGGAGAAGCCGTCCACGGCTCGCGCCGGGCAGCCGATCATCCACCTCTCCCAGCTGTTGCGTGCGCCAGTGCTGGCGCGTTCCGGCGAAACGGTCGGCCGGGTCGAGGACGTCATCGTGCGACTGCGCGGGGCCGAGGAGTACCCCCTGGTGGCCGGGATCGTGGCGGGAGTCGGCGGACGCCGTGTCTTCATCGGTGACAAAACCATCGACGCGTACTCGGCGGACCGAGTTCTGTTGACCAAGAACAAGGTTGACCTTCGCAGCTTCGAGCGCCGCGAAGGGGAGGTGCTGTTGCGCGCCGACGTGTTGGGCCACCGGTTGATCGACGTGGCCACCGTCGAGCTGGTGCGCGCCTACGACGTCGAGCTGGAGCAGAGCGGCGAAGGCTGGATGGTCACCCGCCTGGACACCCGCCGTCCGCCGCGATTGTTCGGGCTGATCAAACACTCGGGCGGGCATGCGTCTCGCGATTGGAAGGCATTCGAGCCGCTGATCGGGCACGCCCGCTCGGACGCGGTCCGGCGTCTTTCGGACCGGTTCGGCGAGCTCAAGGCCGCCGAGATCGCCGATCTTCTCGAGGAAGCGGACAAGGCCGAGGGCGGCGAGATTCTCGACCGCGTGCACAGCGACCCGGAATTGGAAGCCGACGTCTTCGAAGAACTGGACCCCGACAAGGCCAGCCGGTTGCTCGACAACATGCCGGACAACGAGGTCGCCGCGCTGCTGGGCCGGATGCGCGCCGACGACGCCGCCGACGCCATCGCCGATCTGCGCCAGTCCCGCCGCCGGCGCGTGCTCGAGCTGATGCCCGCCCCGCAACGCACCAAGGTCATCACCCTGATGGGATTCAACCCCGAAAGCGCCGGCGGGTTGATGAATGTCGACTCCGTGACATGCTCGCCGGCCACAACCGCGGGCGAGGCGTTGGCGTTGATCGCCGCCTCGCGCAGCATCCAGCCGGAAGCGCTGATCAAGGTGCACGTGCTCGACGATGACAAACGCCTTGACGGCGTTGTCTCCGTGATCACCCTGTTGCAGGTCGATCCCGCCGAAACCCTCGGGGCGCTAATGGATTCCGACCCGGTACGGGTGAATGCCGACGCGGACCTGACCGATATCGCGCTGCTGATGGCCGATTTCAATCTCTATTCCATACCCGTCGTCGACGAGCAGGACCGT
Source organism: Mycobacterium sp. NGS56 (assembly GCF_059812425.1). Lineage (NCBI taxonomy): Bacteria > Bacillati > Actinomycetota > Actinomycetes > Mycobacteriales > Mycobacteriaceae > Mycobacterium > Mycobacterium sp. NGS56. Next base: position 1,442,195 of record NZ_JCALCQ010000001.1, on the reverse strand, counting down.
CTGCTCGGAGTGGTCACCGTCGACGACGTGCTGGAGGCGACCATCCCCGAGGACTGGCGCCGCCGGGAGCCCGCGCCGCGCCCCATCCGCGAAATCGCCGGCGACGATGAGCGTGACACCACCCCGCCAGCGGGAGGCACCCCGCAGTGAGTTCCGGCGGCGAGGACACCACCCAGGCCGACGCGCGCGGTGTCGACGTGCAGCGCTCCCAGCGGGCGCAGGCGCGGCGCACGGCCGTGCTGGACAGCGCGCACGTGGGTGATATCGAGGGTGCGTTCGGGCGCATCAGCATTGCGGAGACCGAGCATGCCCGGACCTGGCGGACGCGGCTGCTGACCCTGCTCGCGATCGTGGGACCCGGAATCATCGTGATGGTCGGCGACAACGACGCGGGCGGGGTGGCCACCTACGCCCAAGCCGGCCAGAACTACGGCTACTCGCTGCTGTGGGTGTTGCTGCTGCTGATCCCCGTGCTGATCGTCAACCAGGAAATGGTGGTCCGGCTCGGCGCGGTCACCGGGGTCGGGCACGCCCGCCTGATCAACGAACGCTTCGGCCGCGGCTGGGGCTGGTTTTCGGTCGGCGACCTGTTCTTGCTCAACTTCTTGACGATCGTCACCGAGTTCATCGGCATCAGCCTGGCCGCCGAGTACATCGGCATCTCCAAATACGTGGTCGTGCCGATCTCGGCGGTGGCGCTGGTGGCGATCATGGCCAGCGGCAGCTTCCGGCGCTGGGAGCGGGCCATGTTCGTGTTCATCGCCGTCACGCTGCTGCAGATCCCGATGCTGTTGATGTCACATCCACAGTGGGTGCATGCGGCGAAGTCTTTTGTCGTGCCCAGCATTTCGGGCGGGATCAGTTCGGACGCGGTGCTGCTGATCATCGCCATCGTCGGCACCACCGTGGCGCCGTGGCAGCTGTTTTTCCAGCAGTCCAACGTCGTTGACAAGCGCATCACACCCCGGTTCATGGCCTACGAACGCGCGGACACCGTGCTGGGCGCCTTCGTAGTGGTGGTCGGCGCCGCCGCGCTGGTGATGACCGGCGACTGGGCCGCCCGCTCCACCCAGACCGTGGGCGGCTTCACCGACGCCGGGGCCGTCGCCCACCTGCTCGGCCAACGCCACGAGCCGCTCGGCTGGATCTTCGCGATCGTGCTGATGGACGCCTCGATCATCGGCGCCGCCGCCGTCACGCTGGCCACCAGCTACGCCTTCGGAGACGTCTTCGGGCTGAAGCACTCGCTGCACCGCGGCTTCTCCGACGCCAAGCAGTTCTACCTGTCCTACACCGCAATGGTGGTAGTGGCCGCGGCCGTCGTGCTGATCCCGGGTGCCCCGCTCGGGCTGATCACCACCGCCGTGCAGGCCCTCGCCGGTTTACTGCTGCCCAGCGCCAGCGTGTTTTTGCTGCTGTTGTGCAATGATCGAGAAGTATTGGGCCCCTGGGTGAATCGGTCCTGGCTGAACTGGGTCGCCGGGCTGATCGTCGGCACGCTGCTGCTGCTGTCGGGGATCTTGATGGCCACCACGCTGTTTCCCAACATCGATGTCCTGAAGGTTTGCGGCTACCTGGTAGTGGCCATGATCGTCTTCGCCGCCGCGGGCGCGCCCGCGCTGCGCTGGATGGCCCGCCGCCAACCCCCGCGGCCCGTCGCACAGCTTCCGGTCCGGGGCGTCGACCGCAGCACCTGGCGCATGCCACCGCTAGCGCTGCTCGAACCGGTCGTCTGGTCGCCCGGCACCCGGCTGGGCATGATCGCCCTGCGCACCTATCTGGTCGCCGGCGCGCTGCTACTCGTGGTCAAAGCCATTCAGCTCAGCCGCTGATCGTTTGCAGCCGGCGAGCCACCTCGCCGTACCGCTCGAAGCGCTCCTGATCGGCAACGGCGTTGTACATCACCAATCGCGTTGCCGTTCCGGCGTATTTCTCGATCAACGCGTCGGCCAGCCCGTCCCAGGTCGACTCGGTCGCGAAGACCGCGATGTGATCGTCGCTGACCTGGGCCGCCATCCCGGCGAAGTCGCCGGCCTTCTGCTTTTCCCGGATCCGGGCGGTCGTGCCCTCGAAACCCGCCTCATCCCAGATGAATGCGTAGTTGGGCGTACTGCCGTAGAAGGCCATGCTGGCGCGCACGGCTTCGCGTTGCGTGTCGAGCTCCTCGTCGGTGTCTCCGACGATCGTCATGACGGGCACGATGATCGCGATGTCCGACGGTGAACGTCCCGCTTTCGCCGCCCCTTCGGCAATCGTCGGCACGACGTGCCGGGCCAGGTAGCCCGGTTCGCCGATCGGGTGGACGTGCAACCCGTCGGCCACTTCGCCCGCCATCCGCAGCATCCATGGATTGACCGCTGCGATATCGACTTTGGGGTCCGGGGCGTCGATGGGCCCCGGGCTCCACTGCGGGGTGATGAAGTCGAGATCGTAGAAGTCGCCGTGGTGGTCGAGCGTCCCGGAGCGAAACGCCGCGAAGCACGCCTTCACGGCGAGCAGGTAGTCGCGCAGCCGCGGCCCGGGCCGCTCGAAGGCCGTGCCGTAGCGCCGCACCACATGGGTGCGTACCTGCGTTCCGAGGCCCAGCCGGAACTTGCCCTTGGTGGCCTCCTGCAGCTCCCAGGCCGCGGCGGCGGTAACAAACGGACTGCGCGGAAAGGCCACCGCGACGCCCGTCGACAGTTCGAGGCCGGGCGCGGCCTGCGACGCGACGGCGGCGTTCAAGTACGCGGTGCGGCCGGTCTCGGTGAACAACAGACCGGAGAACCCGGCCGATTGGGTCCGCCGGGCAAGGTCACCGATTTGGCCGAGCGGCTGGGGAATCGTCATCGCGTCGACATGCATGGTGGGAGCGTACGTCGAGCGATGAGCCGCGTCGCGAGCCGCGTTAGCCCCTTGCTCGACGACCGACCCAGGGTGTTAGCTCTGTAGTTGTCAGCAACCATCGTTCTTTCGCCTAACAGGAGGCCCCCGAACGTGCTTCGTGGATTGTTCACCGCTGGAGCAATCGCCATGGGAATTGCGGCGATGCCCATCGCCCTGGCCGATCCCTCGACGACGCCGCCGTCACCGACGAGTGGTGGCGGCGCCGCCCCCGGCCCCAGCGGTGCGCAGCCGTGCGTGGGGTTATCGATATGCACACCACCACCGCCGGACGCCCAGGGCAACCCGCCTTGCTATTACGCCGACGGCTGGCGCGCCAATGACTCTGGCGCCGGGATCGAGGTGTGGTACTTCCAGGACCCCAAGAGTCCGTCCCAACCGGAGAAAGTGACGGCGCTGGTCCGCAAGAAGGACGGCACCAGCGAGTCGCAGGACGCTGGCATCGAGCGCGGCCAACAGGTGCACCGCTTCGAATTCCCGGCCATCGCGCAATCCGCGGTTGATGAAGTCCTGTTCGTCAGCGGCGCCGGCCGCTGTTTTGTGATCGGACCATAAGCGGGAAGCCGGCGCGGTACGGCGAATGTGCCCGCGCGATCAGTGCCGTTCCGGTCGCCGGCTCACCGGGGCGGTGAAGCCTTCGGTGTCATCGAAGAACGCCCATTGCCCGTCGTCGTTGACCTCCATACGCCAACCCAGCTCGGTATCGCCGCTAACCGAGTTGACGAACCAGGTGTGCGCGGCGTCCGCATTGGCAAAACTCTTCGTCGCGACGACCCGGCCACCGGGGTCGATGACGCGAAACGCGGGCATGGGATCCAAGTATCCCTGCCAGCGAGTTTTCAATCGCAGAAATCGCCCATTTGCCCGGTAAACCCTGCGTTACACCGTGCGGGCCAACCGGCCTGCGAGCAGCTCGGCAAACCTCGCCGGATCGTCGAGTGCACCGCCTTCGGCCAGAAGTGCTGTGCCGTAGAGCAATTCCGCGGTTTCCGCGACCTCGGCGAGCGCAGCGTCGTCGTCCGCGTTCTTTTGCGCTTGCCGCAGGCCGGTGACGAGCGGGTGGTTGGGGTTGAGTTCGAGTATCCGCTTCCCCACGGGAATGGCCTGCCCGGAAGCGCGGTACATGCGCGCGAGGGCCGGTGTGATCCCGAAGGCGTCGGTGATCAAGCAAGCGGGCGAGTCCGTCAAGCGGTTGGACAGCCGAACTTCCTTGACGTGATCCGTGAGGGTCTCCTTCAGCCAGGTCAGCAGGTCGGCGAATTCCTTCTGCTGCTCCTCGCGCTCGGCCTCGCTCTCGTCATCGTCGGCGCTGAGGTCCACCTCGCCCTTGGCGATGGACTGCAGCGGCTTGCCGTCGAACTCGGTCACGCTTCCCACCCAGACCTCGTCGACCGGGTCGGTGAGCAGGAGCACCTCGTAGCCCTTGGCTTTGAAGGCCTCCAGGTGCGGCGACTTCAGGATCTGCTGACGCGACTCCCCCGTGGCGTAGAAGATCTGCGTCTGGCCCTCCTTCATGCGCTCCACGTACTGGGCGAGCGTGGTGGCTTCCTCCTCGCTGTGCGTCGAGGCGAATGAGGAGAGCGCCAACAGCGTCTCCCGGTTGTCGAAGTCGTTCAGCAGGCCCTCCTTGACGACCCGGCCGAATTGGGTCCAGAAGGTGCGATAGTCGTCCGGGCGCTCGGACTGCAGATCCTTGATCGTGGAGAGGACCTTCTTGGTCAACCGGCGCCGGATGGCCTTGATCTGCCGATCCTGTTGCAGAATCTCGCGCGACACGTTGAGCGACATGTCCTGCGCATCAACGACCCCCTTGATGAAGCGCAGGTATTCGGGCATGAGCTCGTCGCAATCGCCCATGATGAACACACGTTTGACATACAGCTGGATCCCGGTGTGGGCGTCCCGGTTGAACAGATCGAACGGGGCGTGCGACGGGATGAACAGCAGTGCCTGATACTCGAACGTGCCTTCGGCCCGCATCGAGATGACCTCGAGCGGGTCGTCCCAGGCGTGCGCGATGTGCTTGTAAAACTCCTTGTACTCCTCCTCGGAGACCTCTTCTTTGGGCCTGGCCCACAGGGCCTTCATCGAGTTGAGGGTCTCGGTCTCGATGGTGACCGTCTCCTCGCCGCTCTCTCCTTCTTCGTCCGAGGCGGCCGGTTCCCGTCGCACGACCTCCATCCGGATCGGCCACGCGATGAAGTCGGAGTACTTCTTGACCAGGCTCCTGATCTTGAACTCCGCCGTGTAGTCGTGCAGTTCGTCCTCGGCGTCCTCGGGCTTGAGGTGCAGGGTGACCGACGTTCCCTGTGGGGCGTCGTCGACCGATTCGATGGTGTAGGTGCCCTCGCCGCTCGATTCCCACTTGGTGGCCTCGCTCTCCCCGGCCTTGCGGGTGAGCAGTTCCACCTTGTCGGCGACCATGAAGCTCGAATAGAAACCGATTCCGAACTGGCCGATGAGTTCCTCGGAGGCCGCGGCGTTCTTGGCCTCGCGCAGTTGTTTGCGCAGCTCGGCGGTGCCGGACTTGGCCAGCGTGCCGATCAGATCGACCACTTCGGCGCGCGTCATCCCGATGCCGTTGTCGCGGACGGTCAGCGTGCGCGCGTCCTTGTCGACGTCGATCTCGATGTGCAGGTCGGAGGTGTCGACGTCGAGGTCCTTGTTCCGGAACGCCTCAAGCCGCAGCTTGTCCAGAGCATCGGAGGCGTTGGAGATCAGCTCCCGCAGGAACGAGTCCTTGTTGGAGTAGACGGAGTGGACCATCAAATCCAGCAGCTGGCGAGCCTCTGCCTGAAACTCCAACTGCTCAACTTGCGCGCTCATGCGATTCCTTTCGACAACATGACAAACCAAATTTACCGAGCCGCCGGCGAGTGGTGTGCGGTGGACCCGTGCTGTCCGGGGGCGATCGCTCTAGGCTGAACGGATGTCTGTTGCTCGACGCGAACGTGCCGCCCTGGTGGAAACCATGCGCGGCGTTGGGCCGGATGCGCCCACCCTGTGCGAGGGATGGAAGACGCGGGACTTGGCCGCCCACCTGGTAATCCGTGAATACCGACCCGACGCGGCACCCGGCATCCTGTTCCCCTTCTTCGCCTCTCACACGGAGAAGGTGCAGAACCAGGTGGCCGAGCGAAACGGTTGGGACGAGCTGGTGGGCAAGCTGACCGCCGGCCCGCCGGTCTACTCGCCACTCAGACTGCTCGACCCGGTGGCCAATGTGGCCGAGATGTTCATCCACCACGAGGATGTGCGCCGCGCGCAGCCGGGCTGGCAGCCGCGCTCGTTGGAGCCCGCGCTGAGCAAGTCGTTGAGGCGCACCCTGCCGCTGATGGCCCGGGTCACACTCGCCAAGACGCCCGGCCGCGTGGCGCTGCGCACCCCGGAGGGCAAGACGCTGCTCACCGTGGGTCAGGGGCCGGCGGTGACCGTGACCGGTGCGCCCGAGGAGCTGCTGCTGTTCGCGGTCGGACGACAGGCCCGGGTCGAATTCGACGGCGACGCCGCCGCGGTGCAGGCCGTCCGCGATGCGCCCAAGGGGCTCTAGGCGTCCGCTGTAGGGCGCGCGGTGTGCAGGGATCGTCACCGCATTTTAAGACCCGCTAGGGCATGCGCTATCGAGTGCGCCGCACGCGTCACCCAAAGGCCGCGCGCAGGTCCTTCTTGATCACCTTGCCGATTTGATTGCGCGGCAACGTTTCGACGACCACCAGGTGCTCGGGATGTTTGTGCCGGCTGAGACCCCGTGATTGGCAATGCCGCACAAGGGATTCCAAGGAAACACCACCGGCCGTCGCAGGGACCACGACGGCGCAGACGCGTTCGCCGGTGCGCGGGTCGGGAATTCCGATGACGGCGACTTCGGCGACGGCGGGGTGGGTGGCCAGCGCATTCTCGATTTCCAGGGCCGAGATGTTCTCCGCATTGCGGACGATCGCGTCCTTGGTACGGCCCGTGACGCGGACATTGCCGTCGGCATCGATCAGGCCGAGATCGCCTGTGCGCAACCAGCCGTCGCTATCGAACGCGTCGGCGTCAAGCGTCGGGTCGGCGTAGCCGAGGAAGCACTGGGGCCCCTTGAGCCGCAGCTCCCCTTCCTGTCCGGTGCCCACTTCGACGCCGTGGCCGTCGACCACGCGTACCTTGACCCCGGGCACTGGCGGGCCGACGGTATGGTCGAGCACTTCGGGTGCAGCGGTCAGTGGTGGCGAGGTGGCGCACGGAAACTCGGTCATCCCCCAGGCGTTCGCGATTCCGGCCAGGCCGAAGGTTTCGCGGACCTGGCGTCCCAGTTCGGCGGTGACGGGCGCACCCCCGGCGAGGCAGCCCCGGACCAACGGAAACAGCGGCCCATCGGCTTGCGCCCGTTGGGCTTCGAGGAAGGCAACGAAGAATGGGGTCGCGGTGCCCAGGAATGTCGGGTTGTGCGCGGCGATGGCCCATGGGGTGGTGGCCGGATCGAACGCCTCGAAAAGCGCCAACCGCATGCCGGTCAGCAGCGCGGTGGCCAGCATCGCGGCCCCACCGATGTGGGCGACCGGGAACGCGACCGGATCCACGTCGCTGCTGTTGGCTCCCACCATGCCCACCACTCCGGCCGACCCGGCGATGACCGACGTGTCGGTATGACGGATCCCCTTGGGGGCCGCGGTGGTCCCCGAGGAGTAGTAGACCCAGCGAGCGTCGTCGGCGGAACTTGGCGGGGCCGGAAGGGCGTCGACGGCGGCGCCGGGCAGCCGCAGCTCACCGGCGGCCGGGGGTGTTGCCAGGTCAAGGGTGATGACTTCAAAGCCCTTGTCCCCGGACAATTCCCGGGCCAAGCCGCCGTGATCGAAACCGCGCCAAAACTCGGGCACCACAAAAAATTCGGTATCCAGCTGGCCAGTGATGAAACCGACTTCGCTTTCGCGCAGAATCGGGATGATCGGATTCTGCACCGCACCGAGTCGGGCCAGTGCGGCCATCACCACCATGGTCTCCAGCGTGGTGGGCAGCTGCCAGGACACGACGTTTCCCGCGCGGATTCCCCGTTCGGCGAGGGCGGCGGCGGTCGAGCACGCCGCGTCGTGCAGCTGACGAGCCGTCAGGCTGCGACCGTACTCGTCGGCCAGAAGCGTTCGGCTCGATCCCCGCTGCGCCGCATCGCCGATCAACGCCCAGAACGTCACTGCGCGCCTCCCTCAGCCGGCCGATGGATCAGTGGACCGCGGACGAAACCCCGAATGCGCGATCGCGACGGACACCCCGGTACCGATCGGCCCGTTCGCGTCCACCACGACCGCCGAGCCGCTGGCCACCCCGTCGTGACTGTGGTGCGTCAGCGAGGCCAGCCCGATGTGGTCGCCCGCGGGCGGTCGGGTGAGCGTAAGGGTGTAGTCGACGTTGATGAATTGCAGGGAGTTGGTGCCCCAGTTGGCAATCGAAGCCGTGATGTCACCAGCCATCGCCGCGCGAGTGAAGGCGGTGAGTGGTTCCTCGTCGATCAATGGGCGTGTCTCGTGTATCCATGTGTATTTCGGGCCGTCCGTCTGAGGCCAGTCCGGATCGGGGTTCTGTGCCTCGGAACCCCAGTTGTAGGTCCGCATGAACAGCGTGGAATAGGTCTCGTCCAGCGGGATCGGTGGCATCTGCACCGGCGGTGACCAGATGTGCCCCTCGGGCTGCCTGCCGCGGCGCAAAAACAATGCGCTCGCCTGTGCGACCGGGGCGCCGTCCTGGATGATCACGGCTTCGATCAGCCGTAATCGGCGCCGGTCCTGCACCACCTGGGTGTGCACCTCGAGGGGCGCCAGTGCGGTTGGGCGTGGCAGGTCGACCGTCAACCGCGCCGGTTGCAGTTGCGCATCGTGAGCAGCGTCCTCGACCGCCCACGCCAACAGTCCGCCGACCACGTGGCCGCTCAGCGATGGACCCCATCCCCCGCGCGCGATTCTGGTTGGCAGGAAATGATTTTCGTCGCGCACGAAGTACGGCATCGGTTCCGCCCATTGAGCTTCATCCGGCACGATATCGGGCTCGGCCACTGCATGCCCCTCCGTGTGATGGGATTGCGGGCTCTGCTGAGGACCGCAACTGTGAATGTTACAGTTGCGCTTCCAGTCGCTGGGTACGCACCGTCGCGACACCCCCGACGCTCAGCCGATTGCGGCGCCCACCAGATGGCCGATCAGGTAGGTGATCGCCAACGCAAGACTGCCGCCTATGGCGTTGCGCAGCACCGCACGGCCCTTCGGCGCGCCGCCCAGTCCGGCCGAGACCGCCCCGGTGATCACCAGCGCCGTGAGTACCGCGACGACGGTGACCGGGACTCGCCACGTCGTCGGCGGGACCAGGATTGCGATCAACGGCAACAGTGCCCCAATCGCGAACGAGAGCGCCGACGACGATGCCGCCTGCCAGGGATTCGTCAACTCCTCGGGGTTGATGCCCAGTTCGACCTCGGCATGGGCGAGCAGCGGATTGTGGTCGGTGAGTTCCTCGGCCACGGTGCGAGCGGTGGCCGGCGTCAGGCCTTTCCCCTCGTAGAGCGTGGCGAGCTCGTCCAATTCGGCGACGGGATCCTCGCGCAATTCGCGGCGCTCCTGGCGCAAGAGGGCCTTCTCCGTGTCGCGCTGGGTGCTGACGGAGACGTACTCGCCCAGCGCCATCGACACTGCGCCCGCGACCAGTCCGGCGCTGCCGGCGGTGAGTATCGGGGCACGATCGACGGTGGCCGCCGCGACCCCCACGACGATGCCCGCGGTTGAGACGATCCCGTCATTGGCGCCCAGGACGCCCGCGCGCAACCAATTCAGCTTCGACGACACCGACCCGACGTGGGGTTCGTGCGGATGTGACGCAGTCGACACGGCCGCAACCATATAGAGGAAAACCCCGCCGGACTAGCCAACGAAGCCTTGCCAAACACGTCCGCGTGCCGCCCGACGACAGCGTCGATCCGCCGTCAAGAAGCTGGTAATGAAGCTGGGGCGGCCACGCGGCGTCTGGACGAGCTTGGCTGCGACATGCACGACATTGCAACGTTCGTTGGACGGCCGCCAAAAGTTCTGCACGGGCGAGTCACAGCTGATCCATAGAAAGCCTATTTAGCGTCGGGATTGTAAGGGGGGTGTTCCAAGGAACTTCCTTGTACGTAATCCCTAGTGGATAGGTGAAGAATTATGAAGTTGAAGCAACTTGTCGGAGGGGTGACCATCGCCGGAGCGCTCAGCGCTGCGGCCTTGGGAATGGGCGCCGGGTTCGCCAACGCTGCTCCCGGTGCACCACAGCCTCCGGGTGGTCACGGCGCCTCGCCTGCGGGTGGTCCTGGCGGTAACCATGGCGGGCCGGCTCCTGCCGGTCCCAATGATCCCGGCGGTCCCGACGGGCCCGGTGGTCCGGGTGGTCCTGGTGGACCGCATGGCGGCCCAGGTGGACCCGGCGGTCCCGCGGAGCACCCCGGTGGCCCAGGTGGTCCTGGCGGTCCCGCGGAACAGCCAGGTGGTCCCGGCGGTCCCGCGGAGCACCCCGGCGGCCCCGGTGGACCCGCTGATCGCCCCGGCGGCCCGAGCGGTCCGGGCGATCACCCCGGTGCCCCCAACGGATTCGGTGGACCCGATCCTCACCCTGGCGGTCCGTGGCACGGAGATGCCCAGCGTGGTTACTTCCACGGGGCGCCGTGGGGCGAGGGGCCCGGCCCGTGGGGGCCGGGTGCGCCGCCCCGGCCGGCGTGGGATCGACCGCTACCGCCACCCGGTGGGCACTGGGACTACGGCCCGATCAACTACTGGGGCTACCAGGAAACCCCAATCTGGGATCCTGGGTTCAACCAGTGGGGCTTCTGGCTCTTCGGAGTGTGGATCCCGCTGTGATCGATAGCTGACAAGACGCCCGCTTCGCCAATCGGCGAAGCGGGCGTTGTCGCTATATGCGATGGCGCCGAGCGGCTTCACGCCCCATGCCGGCTCTAACTTTTGGTGCCGACCGTCAGCAAGTCGGACACCAGCGCCGTCCACACAGGTCGCGGGATCCGATATTGGTCCGTGATGACGAAGCCGGCCTCCTCGAACAACGTCCGCATCTCGGGCGCGGACGTGTTGTGCTGGGGCTTCCATCGAGAGTTCGCGGATGACTGCAGCCGCGGTTGCCTCGTGCTCAGCGCCGAGACGGCCACCAGACCGCCCGGAGCCAGCACACGGTGGAATTCACGCAACGCCGCCGGTTGATCGAAGAAGTGGAAGGCCGAGGTCGTCACGACCGCATCGAGGGCGCCGTCGTCGAACGGAAGCCGCTCGGCCGGACCGCGCATCCAGTGCACCCGATCCGATCGGGCACGAGCCTGGCCGAGCATGCCGTCGGACATGTCGACGCCGTAGATCTCGTCGGGGTGTAGTTCACGCTCGATTCGGTCGGTCAAGATGCCTGTGCCGCAGGCTATATCAGCGATCTTGCGGGCGCCATGGTTGCGCAGCTGGGCAATCACCTCGTTGTGCGGCGGTCGGTATACCCACCGTTGCAAGAAGGGCAGATCGTAAGCCGGCGCGAGGAAACTCCACATCCGCGTGACGGCGTTGTTGAGCCCTCGTCGCTGCGGGGCGGTCATCTGCTCAGCACCGAGGCGTAGTAGATGGTGTCGGCCACCGATACGGAGTCGTTGGTCTGCGGAATCGCATCGAGACCGGATTCGGCCAACAGCTCACTCATCCGGATGCTGTCCGAACGCCAACCCAGGTTGTCCAGATAGACGGCGACGTCGTTGCGCTCGCCCTGGTAGCCGAGCTCGCCGAATTCCAGGTCGAAGCCGTGCTCTCGCCACTTCGCGGTGGCCCTGCTCATCATCTCGTGGGCTTTCTCGGTGTCTACCTCTGACATGTCCGGAATAGCTTCGCACGCCAGCCGGCTGCCGTCCGCGCTGAGTGCGGTGATGTTGTCCAACAGACGATCTTGCGCCTCCGGCGGCAAATACCCGAAGAGTCCCTCCGCGGTTCCCATGTGCCGGCGCCCAGCTGGTTCGCCGGCCGAATGTCGCGTTGCCGCCGGATGGCGGATTCCTAGCGCGGTCCGGGGTGTCCGGGGCCCGCCGGTCCCGCCGGTCCCCCGGGCCCACCAGGTCCACCCGGTCCCCCGGGTCCACCCGGGCCCCCGGGTCCGCCCGGGCCGTTAGCGAGCGGGGCCAAGAACACACACTCATTCAGATCGACGCTCCAGCCCCAACCGGGGGCGCATTCGCCGTCGGCGCGGCTGATCGCCGACGTGGTGAGCACCGTCACCGGCAACCCGGCCAACGCGAAAGCCACCGCGCCGATCACACAACTCCGCAGGTAATGTCTCATCGCCGACCTCACTTCATCGTTCGGGGCGTGATGGTCGCATCCGGCCCAACACCCGCGCCCATCATTGTGCGGCAATAAACCCGTTGAGGTGCTCGATTGGCGGGCATGGACGCCGTTGGCGTGCCGTGTCTTCAGTCGGTGACCAATTCGAAGACCGGGATGAGCCGATCGGTGCGTTGCTGATATTCGCCGAACCCGGGGGCGCGCTCGACCACCACCGGATAGATCGAATCCCGTTGGTCACGCGACAATTCGCGCGCGGTCGCGGGCTTCGCGGGTTCCGAGCCGATCTCGACAGACACGCGAGGGTTGGCGCGAATGTTGTGTACCCAGCTGGGGTTGTTGTCCCGGCCCGCCGCGGAGCCGACGACATAAATTTTGCCGTCGATATCGAAGTAGGCGACCGGGTTGACCCGTTGGGCGCCGCTTCGCGCACCAGTCGAAGTCAGCAGCAGCAGCGGGAAACCCTCGAATTGCCCGCCGACTTTTCCGCCATTGCGGCGGAACTCTTCGATGTTCTGCTCGTTGAACTCCCGTTCCGGGCTCAACGCGTCGTCAGCCATCTCGCCATCGTGGCACGCTGCGCGACTGTCCGCCACCGTCGCTGGACTTAGGCTGTGCGGCAAGATTATTCGACTCTCACCCGCCGCTGGCCGGCAGCGCTTGTATGCCGGCGGGGCCCACGATGCTGTTGCTCCCGCCCGGGTTGCTGATTTGCGGAAACGCTCCACCCGGCCCTTGCTGCCAGGTGATGTGGTTGCCCGAACCGCTGGCCTTGATGATGGCGACCGTCTGCAGGTTCACCGTGTTAGCAGAGCCGCTGACATCGACCTCGCCACACGACCCGGTCAAGGTGACGTTGGAGTCGATGCTCACGACATTGATCGGAGACTGATTCCCGCAGTCATAGGCGACGGTCGCGACGCTCTTGTCGATTTTTGCGGGTGCGACGTCAAGGGGCGCAGGCCAGCGTCCCACCGGGGAAGCGACCACCCCCGCGGGCGAAGTCGCGGCACCCCCCATCAGCACGATGCCCGCTATCGGCGCATGGTCGCCCGGCGCCGCGCCGGCAGCCCCGCCGAGGATTACCGTCGCCGCAATGAAGGGTGCCCGAATCATCATCGCGGACATATAGATTCAGTCCTTCGAATTGGCCCACTGTGAGGCGTTAACGCTAGCGCGTCTCCGCCGTGCTTGTGAACCCGACAGCGATCCACCAAAGCTGGTCAGCCAGCTGGCCGCAACGCGTCACCGCTGCCTGTGAGCGCGGCATCCCGGCAACGCACTCCGCGTACGGGCAAAAATCACCAAGCGGCGAACATGACTTTCGCCGGTGTGTCACTGCACCGCTGTCGGCGCTGCGGGTTCGATGGTGGTCAGTTCGGTGAGGCCGCTGACCTTGAGGACTGGGATCAGGACGGGGTGCGCGACCAGCTCGATCCGATCGGCGTTAGCGGCCAAGGCATTGATGGCCGCGCTGTCCAGGTACTCCACCGCGCTGAGGTCGACGAGCAACGCTCCGTCGCCGCCGGTGGCCTCGGTCGCGGCGCTGGCCAAGGCCTGACTGAACGCGTCGATATTGCTCAGGTCGATTTCCCCTGCGGCGACCAGCACGAATTTCCCGTCGCTGCCGCGCGCGGTGTCGAGCGTGAGCGGGGTGGTCATCAGATGATCCTCGTAGATAGATGGACGGTGGTGCCATCGGTATCCGGACGTATGTCGACATCGCGCATGAGGCTTCGCATCAGCGGGATGCCCCGGCCGCGATGAGGATACGAAGCCGGTTGCGGAGCCTTCCACGAGCCGGTGTCGGTGATGGTCAACTCGAGCTCGTCACCGAGTGCGATCGCGCCCAGACGAATTGTGCCCTGCGGTCTATGGCGATGACCGTGCTCGATGGCATTCGCGACGGCTTCCCCGGCGGCGACGAGCACGTTCAGGGCTTGATCGGGGTCCAACCGGGCCCGGGTCAACCAGTTGCGCAGGGCAGTACGGGTGGGCGCGAGTTGGCTGACGTCTGCGGGAAACGTCAGCTCCAACGGGGCCGGGTGGCGGTAGAGCAGCAGCACAACGTCGTCCTGGTATCCGCTGTGCGGCGCGAGACGGGACATGACCTGGTTCGCCACGTCCTCCAGTCTCAAGGCGCGGGAATCCTGCGCGACGGCCGCGACGCGGGAGATGCCATGGTCGAGCGGAACCCGGCGACGTTCGACTAGGCCGTCGGTGTAGAGCAACAGCGTCGAACGTGCCGGGATGGTGACACGGGCTTCCGGGCGAATCCAGTTTCCTCGTATCCCCAGGGCGATCGTGTGGCCATCGTCGAGAATCTCGGTGCTGCCGTCTCCATGTACCAGGATGGGCGGCGGATGACCGGCACTCGAGTAGACCAATTCACCCGTCTCGGGGGTAAGCACCGCACACACCGCGGTGGTGCACTGCGCGCCGGGCAGCCGCGCGGCAAAGCGGTCCATCCCCGCGAGAGCCGCACCGGGACTTGGGTTTTCGAACAGCAGCGCGCGGCAGGCACTGCGTACCTGGCCCATCACGCTGGCGGCGGCCAGGCCATGGCCGACGCAGTCGCCGACGATCAACGCGATGCGTCCATCGTCCAGCTCGACGATGTCGTACCAGTCACCGCCGACCTGGAGGGGCCGAGTCGCGGCCTGATAACGCACAGCGAAACCGTCGGGCAGATCGGAGGGGCCCAGGATCGCGTGCTGCAGCGCCAGCGCGGTCTCGCGCTGCTGATCTACCTGGTACACCCGCTGCAAACCCTGGCCGAGGCGGGCGGCCAGGACGGTGAGCAAGGTCTGGTCCTCGAGGGTGAATGGGCGCTGGGCGATCAGGTCCATCCATACGACCAGCACGCCTTCGGGGTGCTGCAGCGCAATGCCCGCGGTGCCGGGCTGCGCCGCATGGGGGGTGAGCAGGTCGCCGTCGCGCAAAGCGCCGAGCACCTCCTGCATGGGCGGCGGCAAATCGTCCCACTGCGCGGACTCGCCCACCGATACCACCCGCGGTGCGCCGAAAACGGTTCCGGTGGAGGGACTTTGGCTCGGGAAGGTGACGGCCAGAACGCGCCGCGCCCGCCAGAGCCGGCGCAGTTCCTCGGCGGCGGCCCGCACCGCGTCATCGACGGTGTCGGCTTGGGCCAATTCCTGGTTGAGCGCGTGTTCGCGGCCCGCCGCCAACGCCAAGGCGATCGCCGCGTGCCTTGCGAAGTCACTGACCAGGTCGAGGTAATCGTTACCGAACGCGGGCTGGTGCGGGTCACGTGCGACGGCGATGACTCCGAGCACGACTTCGTCCGCGATCAGCGGCATGACGATCGCGGAGCGTTCGCCGACGTCGGTGAAGCCCTCGATCGGGTATTGAAAGGAATCGGTGATCAGCGGGATGCCGCGGCGGGCCACGCCCCCGGTGGTCGAACCGTCCATCGGAACTTGTCGTCCGATTACCTCCGAGGAATACCGGCCCGCGGTCGCCGCGACAACCAGAGTGTCGACCTGGTCGACGGGCAAATCGGCCTCCCTGGGCACCAGCAGGATGGCCTGCTCAGCGCCGGCCAGCTCCAGCGCGCGGTTGACGATGAGCTGCAACGGCCCGGTCTGCGGGTCACCGGACAGCAACGCGGTGGTGATCTCGCGGCTGGCCCTAGTCCATTTCGCCGCTTCGCGTTCGCGCTCGAAGAGCCGCGCGTTGTCGATGGCGGCGGCCGCCGCCGTGGCCATGGCGCGCACGGCGCCTTCCTGCGTGTCGGAGAAGACCCGGCCTGGCCGGTCGTCGGCCAGGTACAGGCTGCCGAAGTTGGCCGCCCGCACGGTAATCGGGATGCCGAGCAGCGCATGCATCGGCGGTTCGTGTCCGGCCAGGTCGGCGGTGGCCGGATGGGTGCTCAGATCATCGATGCGCATGCCATCGCCCACCGGAAGATCGCCAAGCCGCCGGGCGGTCTCAACGTCGATTCCGGAATGCACGAAAGAAACGAGCGCCCCGTCGGGGGCGCGGATACCCAGGGCGGCGTAGCGGGCTTCGGTCAGCTCCATCGCGGCATCGAGGACTCGACGCAGCGTCACGTCCAGGTCCAGATCGGAGCCGATCTCGACGATGACCCGCACGAGTTGTTCCATCTGGTCGCGCGCCGCCACCAGCTCGTCGAGCTGATCATGCATCCGGCTCGCCAGGTCGCGCCGGCCCTGCCAGGTGAAAGCGGACTCGCCCTGGTCGCTGTCCATAGATACCAACGGTAAACGGTCGGGCGAACGCGACTGTTCGGTATCTGGATGGGTCCAGCGCCACGGCGGCCGTTTCAGCCACTGATGGGCGAGCACCGGCTCAATAGCTGGCCGCCATCCACCGAGGTCATGCAGCGTTGCTGGCACTCAATGAACTGCAGGCAGCGGGGCTTTACCCGATCTTGACCAGGTATTGAATTGTGCCGCCGAAGATAGCTGACGTGAGTACGCTTTCATCGGTGGAACTGGGCGTTTTGGGACCTCTCCAGGTCCGGCGAGGCGGAGCGTCCGTCGCCATACCGGGCGCGAAACCCCGCGCCATTCTCACGATGCTCGGATTGCACAGCGGTTCCGTCGTGCCAGCGGACACGCTCGTAGAGCTGCTCTGGGGCCAGGATCCGCCGCGCACCGCCGCCAAGGCCCTGCAGACCCACATCTCTTCGCTGCGTCGCACCCTCGGCGACGGCTTCGTGGTGACCCAGGGGGCGGGTTGGATTCTCGCCGAAAGCGAGGTTGATGCCGCGCGCTACAAGGCGGCGGCCCGGCTGGGACGCGAGGCCGCCACGGCGGGCGACACGAGCCAGGCGTTGGCCCGGTTCGAGGAGGCCCTTGCCCTCTGGCGCGGAATTCCCGAACTGCCCGACGGTCGGCGCGGCACGTCTGAAAAGACGCGATGGATCGAGAGCCACGCCGCGCTGGTCGAGGAGCGAGCCGACGCGCTGCTGGATACCGGTCGCGCCGCGGAAGTCATCGGTGATCTCGAGGGAGCGGTGGCTGACGCTCCGCTGCGGGAGAGGCGATGGGGTCAGCTGATGCTCGCCCTGTACCGCGCCGGCCGGCAAGGTGAGGCCCTCGGTGCCTATCAACGGGCTCGATCGCTGCTCGCCGACGACCTGGGGGTCGATCCTGGGCCAGAACTTCGCCGGCTCGAGGCCGCGATCGTCACTCAGGACGCCTCGCTGGATATCGCTGTAACACAACATGTTCCGTCGGTGATGCGCGCCGTCACATTCTTGCTCACGGACATCGAGGGGTCGACGGCGGCGTGGGAGGCGGATGCCGATGCCATGGCGGTGGCGCTGGCACGCCACGATGAGCTGGTCGAACAGGTCGTCACGTCACGTGGCGGTCGGCTGATAAAGACCCGCGGGGAGGGTGACGCGACATTTTCGGTCTTCGACCGACCTTCCGCGGGCGTCGCGGCGGCAATCGAGCTGCAGGACGCGATTGCCCACGAGCCGTGGGGGTCGCCGGACCCCATCCGTGTCCGCATGGCGCTGCACACCGGCGAGGTCGAGCTTCGCGACGGCGACTACTTCGGCCGAGCGGTCAACCGGGTCGCGCGATTGAGGTCCCTGGCCGAGGGCGGCCAAATCCTGTGCTCCGGTGCCACCGCCGAGCTCGTCATCGACTCGCTGGCCGATGATGTCATGCTCACCGACCTCGGGATGCGTCAACTGAAAAACCTCGCGCGGCCCGAGCATGTTTTCGAATTGCGATTGGAGACCGGTGCGGACCAACCGCAATCGCAGGCGCCCGTACCGCCGATGGAGCGGCCCAACGTCCCGGCCGTACTCGTCGGCGCGGGTCCATTCGTAGGTCGTGGCCGCGAACTCGAAGGGCTGCTTTCGGCGTGGCAGACGGCGCTCGCCGGTGGTGTGCGTGCGGTATTGATCGCCGGCGAACCCGGCGTCGGCAAGACGCGCCTGGCCGGTGAATGGGCGCAACAGGCTTACGCGCAAGGAGCGGTCGTGCTGTACGGCCGGTGCGACGAAGATCTCGGGGCCCCTTATCAGCCGTTCGCCGAAGCGCTGCGTTCGCTAGCACCGTGCGTGGGCGCTGACCGGCTCAGAGGGCTGCGCGGCGTCGAAGCGTTGCTGTCAATCGTGCCCGGGTTGGCCGACATCCTCCCCGACCTCACGTCCCCGGCACACGCCGACCCCGACACCGAGCGCTACGCCCTGTTCGATGCCGTCGTCGCGCTGCTGGAAACCGCTTCCGAGAGCGCGCCGGTGGTGATGATCGTCGACGATCTGCACTGGGCAGCCAAACCGACGCTGCTCTTGTTGCGGCATCTGCTGCGATTCGGCGACCATGCCCGCGTGCAAGTCGTCGGCACCTACCGCAGCACCGACCTCGACCGCTCGCATCCCCTCGCCGCGACGCTCGCCGACCTGCACCGCGACGGGACGGCCGACCGGCTAACGCTCAGCGGGCTCGGCGAAGACGACGTGACGGCCTATGTCGCGGAGGCGGGTTACGACGACGACGAACTCGCCCACGCATTGGCCTCTGTCACAGGCGGTAACCCCTTCTTCCTCATTGAGGCCTTGCGCCATGTCGATGAGAGTGGCGGCGTGTGGGACCAGAGCACCCTGCCCCAAGGTGTGCGGGAAGCAGTGAGCCGCAGGCTTTCTCGACTCCCCGCCGATACCAACAAGGCCCTTGCCGCGGCCGCGGTCGTCGGCAGCCGGTTTGCTCTGGAGCTGGTAGAGCGGGTGGTAGGAAGTGACCTCATCGACGCGTTCGACGAAGCACGCCAGGCCGGCATCGTCATCGAAGAGCCCGGCGGGTACTTCCGGTTCAACCACGCCATCGTCCGCCAATCACTGCTCGCCGAGCTGGCGTCCGTGCGCCGCATGCGACTGCACCAGCGCATCGCCACGACACTCGAGACGCTGCCCGGCGCCGACGATGAGCTGCTGGCCGAACTGGCCCACCACTATTTCGAATGCGCTTGGGCGGGAAACGCGGCCAAGGCCGCCTTCTACTGCCGGCGTGCCGCTGACCAGGCGATGGCGCGACTCGCCTACGAGGGTGCCGCCGACCTTTACGATCACGCGCTGCACGCGCTCGAGGACATTGACGACGAGCTTCCCGACCGCGACGACCAGACCGTTGAACTATTGGTTGCGCGCTGCGAGGCTTTGCTAGCCGCGGGCGACGTGGTTTCCGCGGTCGGTGCGGTCTCTCGATTACAAGCCGCGGCAACGGATTCGGCCCGGCTAGCAGCGTGGGCGACATGCTTCGAAGGCCAATTGTCGATGTTGATTCACCCCGAGCGATTGGACGACGTCGAAGTCGCCTTGGGGGCGGCCGCCACCAAGCTGGCCGAACTGGACGACGCCGCAGGAGAAGCCAAGGCGCACACCGTTCGCGCGGGTTGCCTCAACCGTCTTGGGCGGATCGGCGATTGCGAAATTGCCCTGGACGACGCCCTCACGGCGGCGCGGCGGGCGCGTGAACACCGCCGGGTGAACGCCGTATTGGCCGGTGCTCCGCTCGCGGCGCTGTGGGGCCCCAATCCGGTTCCGCGCGCGGGTGGAAGGTGTCTTGACGTGGTCCGGCTGCTGCGTATCACGACCGACTCCCCCGCCGTGGAGGCCACCTCCACGCGGTGCCAAGCCGTGTTGGAGGCGTTCCGCGGCCGTACGCCTGCCGCCCGGCGGATGATCGACTCGGCCCGCCGCACCCTCACCGAGCTCGGCCTGCGCCACGCGCTGCTGGAAGTTGACCAATTCGCCGGCATCGTCGAACTCATCGGAAACGATGCTGCCGCCGCGGAGCCGCATCTGCGCAAGGCCTGCAACGGCTTTCGCCGGATGGGGCTGGACGCCGACACCGCCGAAACCGCCGCGCTGTTGGGCCGCGCATGTCTAGCTCTAGACCGCGAGGACGAGGCGGGCGAATTGTGCGCGGAGAGTGAGCGTCTCGCCGGCCACGCACTCAAGGCGTCGATCGCCTGGCGGACGCTTCGGGCACACCTGCTGGCGCGCAAAGATGATTTCCAAGCGGCTCGACGGGTCGCCGAGGAAGCGGTCAGTCTGGCCGAACGCACCGACGCACTGGTCGATCACGGCGACGCATGCCTGACGCTGGCGACGGTTCTAGGCGCCGCCGGTGACGTCGCGGGAGCGCGCGCCGCCGCCGAGCAAGCGATCGATTTGTATGAGCGGAAAGGCGCTGCCGCGCTGGTGGACATGGCGCGGCAAATTCTCGGCGAGCCGGCTCAGCCGCCTACCCCGGCTCCCCCCGTTGCGCCCGTTGTCGAGCTGGACAGCGAATGCGTGCGAGTGGGTGAACGCGTCATGGCCGCTGTTCGTCGCAAGGACTGGGATGAGTTCGAGCGGCTGTTCGCACCAAATGTCTCGATCGAGAATCGGCGGAAGATCGTCGGCGTGGCCCTCCCATCGGACGCGGTGCGACGTGAGATGAGGCGTGATCTCGAAGCCGGCGTCACGCGTATCGACCATGTCATGATCGCTGCGCGAGGCGAGCGGCTGGCTCTGTCTCGATTGATCACGAGCGCTGTCGACGAGAGTCCCGGAGCGCCGCACGACGAGCTTCTGCAGCTATACGCCATCGACGAGAATGGCCAAGTCGTGCGACAGGTGTGGTTCGACGTCGAAGACATGGACGCCGCGATGGCCGAACTCGACGCGGCCTACGCTCGACTCGAGCACGAGCATTCGCAAACGCTTCAGCTGGAAAATGCCGCGACGCGCGCATACGAGCGCCTGCACGCGTATTTCAAAGCCCGCGACTGGGACGCGATAACCCAGCTCCTCACCGACGACTACTGCGGCGACGATCGTCGTTCGGTGGTAGGTTCGGGGATCCGACGCGGCCCGGATGCTGCGATCGAAGACTACCGGTCGGCCGCCGACATACACGTGACGGATGCGGGTTCGGAGACCATTGCAACCCGTGGGGCGCGCCTGGCCCTCACTCGTGCCCACTACGCGCGAAGCACCTTGGAATCGGAGACATTCCGCGTCGACTTCCTCCAAATCGTCGAACTCGACGCCGCCGACCGGATCGCGGCGATGGCCGCGTTCGACCTCGACGACTTCGACGCTGCCATCGCCGAACTCGATGCCCGGTATCTCGCTGGCGAAGCGGGGCCGCACGCGCACACGTGGTCGGTGATCGCGGGAACTTACGCCTCGATCAGGCGGCACGAATTCCCCGCGCTGACATCTGATTGCGTGACTATGGACCATCGACGGACCACTGCGTTTGCGCCCGGTGAGCTTCCCGCATACATCCGTGCCGGGTGGGACATCGGGCAAGAGATCCGACCGTACGTCGCGGTTGTGCACCGGTTGACCGATCTCGGAGCGGTCTGCAGCGCTGCGTCGCATGGCGTTTCGCATGAGGGCTTCGACGCCGAATGGCGGCACCTTGCCCTTTCGACGGTCCAGGGCGACATGGTCAACCGCTGCGAGATGTTCGACGACGCCGACCTCGACTCCGCGATCGCAAGATTCGAACAACTCAGCCGGCCGGCACCGCGATTAAAAAACACGGCCGCGCACGTATTCGAGCACGTGTGGTCGCACTTCGCGGCTCGCGACTGGGATACCATGGCGCAGACGGTCGCCGACAACTACGTCGGAATCGATCACCGACGAATCGTCGGCGCCGAAACCCAGCACGGTCGACATGACGTGATCAGAGACCTTCAAGCCGCCGCGGAAGTCGGATTCACGATCTCGATGGTGAACGCGATTGCGATCCGCGGAGAACGTCTGGTACTCGCGCGAAGTCGCGCCTCCGGCCCCGACCCCGAGTCGATCCGAAACGAGGCCCTCCACGTCGTGGAGGTTGACGCCGACAACCGAATCGCGACCGTCGTCTCGTACGACCCGGAGGACTTCGACGCCGCCATCGCCGAGCTGGACGCTCAATACCTCAGCGGCGAAGGGGCCACCCACGCGCAAACGTGGTCCGTCGTCGCGGCTAGTTATGCCGCGCTCAACAAGCACGAGTTGCCGATGACCAGGCCGGACTGCGTCAACATCGACCATCGACGGGAGACCGCGTTCGGGCCCGGCGATGTGAACGCATACATCAGCGCGGGATTGGATTCCGAGCAAAGAATCAACGTCTATGTCGAGCAAGTGCATCGGCTGAGCGACGTGGCCGCGGTCGTCACCTATGCGGCGCACGAGACCTCGAAAGAGGGCTTGCTCGCAGAGTGGCGCGGGATTGCCGTTTTCACGGTCGGCGGCGACATGATCAACCGCACAGAGGTTTTCGACGAATCGGATCTCGACGCCGCGATCGCCAAATTCGAACAACTGACCCGGCCGGCGCCGCAACTGGACAACGCGGTAAGCCGCGTGTACAAGCGCGTCCAGGCGCTATTCGCGGATCGCGATTGGGACGCGGCAGGCATTTGGTTCGCCGAGGATTACCACCACGACGATCGCCGTCGGGTGGTGAATGCCGGGGTCCGGCGCGGTCGGAAGGCCGCGATCGAAGACCTACGGGCGGCCACAGACGTCGGGTTGCTGACGAAGATCGCGTCGACAAGCATTGCCACCCGGGGTGAACGCCTTATCTTGATGCGCTTCCACGGGGCGAGCGACGACGAGGCGGTTCAGGTCGACGTCCTTCAGGTTGTCGAAATGGACGCGGGCGAGAGAATCGCTGCAGTCGTCGTGTTCGACATTGACGATTTCGATGCCGCCATCGCCGAACTCGATTCTCGTTATGGTGCAGGCGAAGCCGCACCTTACTCACATTCGTGGTCGGTCGTAGTAGAGACGTATGCCGCAGCGAACAGCCAACACCTCCGATTGACGTCCGACTGCGCGAATGTCGATCACCGACGAGCGAGAGCATTCGCCCCCGGTGAACTGACTGCATACTTGCACGCCACGTGGGAAATCGCACCCGACGTCAAGGGCTACGTCGAGGCGGTGCATCGGCTAGGCAGCTTCGGTGCCGTCGTCACCCACGTGGTGCGCGGAAGCTCGCAAGAGGGTTTCAACGCCGAATGGCGAGAACTCATTTTGGTCACCTTCGAAGGCGACATGGTCAACCGCTGCGAGCTTTTCGACGAGTCAGATCTCGAGGCTGCCCTCGCTAGGTTCGATCAGCTGCAGCCACGAACGCGACGACTGGAAAATCAAGCAAGCAAAATCAGCGACCGCTTCCTGGCATACTTCGCGGCACGCGACTGGGGCGCGATCGCCGAAATGACCGCCGACGACTTTTCGAGTGACGATCGTCGTCGAGTCGTGGGCGCGGGAGTCCAAGTGGGTCGAGACGTCGATATCGCAAATATGCGGGCGTGGGCTGATGTCGGCATCAGGAACATGGTGCCCGACGTCATCGCGATCCGAGGTGAGCGCCTTCTGCTCGCACGAACCCGGTTCTTGGGCCCCGAGCACGGGCCGAAGGCTTTCCACAGCGAGGTGCTCGGTCTCGTCGAGGTCGATGCCGAAAACCGGATCGCAGCCCGGGTCGTGTTCGACACCGATGACATCGACGACGCCACCGAGGAACTCGAAAAACGCTACATCGCAGGCGAAGCCGCACCTCATGCCCATACCTGGTCGGTGATCACTCGCGCCTACGCCGCGCTCAATCGGCGTGAGCATCCGCTGACGACAGTCGACTGGTCGAACGTCGATCACCGGCGAGGAATATCGTTTGCGCCCGGTGAAGGGTCTGCGCTACTGGCCAATTGGAATGCCACACCCGACTTGAGCAATTCCGTCGAGGCGGTGCACCGGCTGAATGACCTCGGCGCTGTGGTCACCTCTGTGTCACAGGAAACCTCGGATGAGGGCTTTCACGCCGAGTGGCGAGTGGTGAGTCTTCTGACGATCGAAGGTGACCTGATCGACCGCCTGGAAGTCTTCGACGAGCCGGACCTGTCGGCTGCCCTTGAACGCTTTGAGGCAATGCAGGCGCCGGCGCGACGACATCCGGAAAATGCGGCAAGCCGGCTGTATGAGCAATTCAAGTCGTACTATGCGGCTCGCGACTGGCGCGCGGTAACCGAACTGATGGGCGACAACGTTTGGAGTGACGACCGTCGTCACGTGATCAATTCCGGCGTCCGAGAAGGGCCGGCTGCTGTGATCGCCGAAATCGCGGGGCTGGATGACGCCGGAATCGACCTGACATCAGAAATCGTCGCGACCCGCGGCGAGCGGCTTGTCCTCAGTCGCCTCCGAACCACCGCGCGCGGCCAAGGACCCGATGGGTTCCACTCCATCGATTTGGACATTCTGGAGCTCGACACCGAAGGCCGCGCCGTAGCACGCATCGTGTTCGACCTGAACGACATTGACGCGGCATTTGACGAACTGGAGGCCCGATACATCGCTGGCGAAGCGGCCGCTCATTCAGACACGTGGTCGGTGATTGCCGGCGTACACGCGATGTTCAACCGGCACGAATATCCCGCCGCGGACTGGGTGACCATCGACCATCGACGAGGCACACCATTCGCCGCCGGCGACATGACTTCAGCCATTCACACCCTCTTCGATCTCACCCCGAATTTCAAAGTCCACATCGAAACCGTTCACCAAATAAACAGTTGTGGCGCGGTGATCACCAACTGCGCACACGGGTCCTCGCCGGACGGCTTAAGCGTCGAATGGCGCATGCTCATGCTTCTCGTTGTCGATGGCGACCGACTCACTCGCTGTGAGGTGTTCGACGAGACCGATTTAGACGCCGCGAACGCGCGGCTCGACGAGCTCACCCGGCCGCCATCGCGGCTGGACAATGCCGCGACCCGGGTGATCGAGCAGTTCCTGGCGGACTTTACGGCTCGCGACTGGGATGCCATGGCAGAGCTGATCGATGAAGACTTTTGCTCGGACGACCGCCGTCGGGGCATAAACGCCGGAATCCGACGCGGTCGCGAGGTCGAGATGGCGAATTGGCGCGCCACCGCCGAGGTTTGGACTTCTGATATGCGGGCGGCGGTCATTGCGACCCGCGGAGAGCACCTCGCGCTCTTCCGATTCACCTTCGTTAGCCAAGATTCGCTGCCCGCAGCCTTCCAAGCTGCGGCGCTTTCCGTCGTGCAGGTCAATGCTGACAACCAATGTATGGCTGTCGTCATTTTCGACCCCGACGACTTCGAAACCGCCTTCGCTGAACTCGAAACACGTTACCTGGCAGGAGAAGCGGTCGCCTATGCGCATACGTGGTCGACTCTGTTGCGGGGTTTCGCCGCGTTCAACGAACACAAGCTTCCCGCGACCACACCCGGCTGGGTGAATGTTGACCACCGGCGAGGGCGAGCGTTTTCGCCCGGCGACCTGGTTCCCTACATCCATGCCACATGGCAGGTGATGCCGCAAGCCAAGATCTACGTCGATGCGGTGCATCGGCTGAGCAACCTTGGAGCAGTCGTCACCCAGTCGACGCATGGGACGTCGCCGGACGGCTTCGACGCCGAGTGGCTCGAGGCTAACGTTCTGACTCTGGACGGTGACCTGATCAACCGCTGCGAGGTCTTCGACGAGACAGACCTCGACGCGGCGCTCGCGAGGTTCGATGAACTCACCGGCGAAGATCGGCCGAAGTGACGGCGCCACAACGGCAGCCGCTCTATCTGCTGGCGGACAGTCAGCTGCTGTTCTGGAGGCGTGACGGCAGACTGCTGCTCGAAACCGCCCTCGATGGATTGGCTCAGGACGCGCCGCTGAGCGCCGCCTACATCGGCGCCTCCAACGGGGATCGTCCCGAGTTCTACGAAATCTTCGAAGCCGCAATCGATGCCGTGGGAATCACCGAGCGTCGGATGATCGATTCGTCCTTCGGCCCGGACGACCGCGCATTCCTGGAGCGAGCCCGCTTGATCGTCCTCGCGGGCGGCGATGCGCGACTCGGCTGGAACACGTTCGAGGAAACCGGCATGACAGAGGTGATCCTTGACCGGCACACCAAAGGAGCCGTCGTAGCGGGCATTTCGGCCGGTGCCGTCCAGCTTGGGCGTTACGGAATCGTTGAGACTTCGGACACCGACGGGACGGAGTTATTCGGCGTGTTCGATCTGGTCCCCCTGGTCATCGACGCGCACGACGAGCGGACCGCGTGGGCGCGGCTCTCGCGGGCGATTCAGACACTGAAGGGATCTGTCACGGGGCTCGGAATTCCCACCGGCGGCGGAGTTATCGCCCACCCGGATGGCAACGTCGAGGCCCTGCGCCGTCCCGCACATAGATTGACGTTCGAGAGCGCTGGCGGGGTGCGCTCCGAATTGATCCTGCCGGTCAGCGGGTAGACGCCTTGCCGCGTCGTCGTGGCGTGCGGTGGGCTTCCACGACGTCGGCATTGGCCAGCGTCTGCGCTTGAGCGGCCAGTGTCGATGCCCTGTTGGCGTATGCGATGGCATCGGTGTCGTTTCCCGTTTCCGTGCCGTGCGCAGCGGCCAAGTGCCGTTTCGCCTCGTCCAACCGGGCTTGGGCCTCACTGCCGATGTTGGAGCGATACCTGGCGACATAGTCGGAGATTTGACGCACTCTGGCCTCCGCGGTGGACAACGCCCGCTGCGTCGAATGATCGCCCCCGCCAATGTCCAACTGGCCACTGCCCCGGGCGGCGCGCCGGCGGCGGCGCGCGCGCAACAGTATCAGCAGCAGGAGGAACGCGAGGATAAGCACGACCACGATCACGGCGATCGCGATCAGCGGCCAGACCGGCTTCGACGAGCTTGCCGGCTCAGACGCGCTCGACGACTTGTCCAACCCGTCGGCCGCGGCGACCGCAGCACCGCTCCAGTCTTTAGCGCCCAGTACCGGTTCAATCTGGGTGGTTCGCAGTTTGTTCGACTCGGCCGCTGTGAGGATCTGTGGCGGCACGCTGAACGCGCACGATTTGGTGTTCGTGGCCACGGCCAGCAGCGCGTCATGGTCGCCCATCGCGCTGGCACTGCGGGTCCGGTCGGCCCAGTTGTCGGGTTTGAACCTGTTGAAGTTGTCGACGTAGACCACCCACAGTTGAATGTGACGGTCGCGGTTGAGCCGGTCGATGGCGGCGCTGACCGCTGCCCGGTCGGACGCCGCCAACACCCCGGTGCTGTCAGTGATGTGATCGGTGAGCTTGGACGGCGGTTGCGCATCGGCAGGGGTTGCCCACAACAACGCCGCTGTGAGGATCGTCAGGACTACGCCGAACAGGCGAAAAACCCGCATAGGGGTAATCTAGCCGCCAATTCACGGCGGCGCGGACGTAGCTAGCGTCCGCCCGGCGGGTTGAGCACTCGCTGCGAGCACCTCGTTGACCAGCGGAATCCGCCCCGCCTCGTCCCTGGCAGGGCCCCCGGGCGTGCTGGACACCCTCTGGTTACGCGCGTAACCTCTCTCGCGCGACGGCAGCATTTCCGCGAGTGAAGGGCTATGAGGAACATTGAGTAACACCATTGCGGTCTTCAACCCGTCTACCGAGGAGCAGATCGCGGAAGTCCCCGATTCCGACCAGGCGGCGGTCGACGCGGCGGTAGCCCGGGCACGGGAGACCTTCGAGTCGGGGGTCTGGCGCAAGGCGCCCGCGTCGCACCGCGCGAACGTCCTCTTCCGCGCCGCGCGCATCATCGAGGACCGTACCGAGGAGCTCGCCGCGCTCGAGGCACAAGACAACGGCATGAACACGACCGCCGCGCGTCACATCATCCCGGTGTCGGTGGAGATGCTGAAGTACTACGCCGGCTGGGTCGGCAAGATTCACGGTGAGTCGGCCAATCTCGTCTCCGACGGCCTGCTCGGCACGTGGGAGACCTACCACACCTTCACTCAGCTCGAGCCCGTCGGAGTCGTCGGCCTGATCATCCCTTGGAACGGGCCGTTTTTCGTCGCGATGCTCAAGGTCGCGCCGGCACTCGCCGCGGGATGCAGCGCGGTTCTCAAGCCCGCCGAGGAAACGCCGCTCACCGCGCTGAAGTTGGAAGAGATCTTCCGCGAGGCGGGCCTACCCGACGGTGTGCTGAACGTCATCACCGGCTACGGCGAGACCACCGGTGCGGCGCTCACCGCGCATCCGGACGTCGACAAGATCTCCTTCACCGGGTCGACGGAGGTCGGGCGGCTGATCGTCAAGGCGGCCGCGGGCAACCTCAAGCGCCTGACGCTCGAACTCGGCGGCAAGTCACCGCTGATCATGTTCGACGACGCCAACTTGGACAAGGCGATCATGGGGGCCGGCATGGGACTGCTCGCCGGCTCGGGGCAGAACTGCTCCTGCACCTCGCGTATGTATGTTCAGCGCGGCATCTATGACCAGGTGGTCGAGGGCCTCGCCGGATTCGCGCGGATGCTGCCGATGGGCGGCAGCGATGACCCCGATTCGGTGCTGGGACCGCTGATCAGCGAGAAGCAGCGCAAACGCGTGAAAGGCATCGTCAACGACGGCGTGGCCGGCGGCGCGCAGGTGATCACCGGTGGCAAGCCGTTAGACCGCAAGGGCTACTTCTACGAGGCGACGATCATCACCAACACCACCCCGGACATGCGGCTCATCAAAGAGGAGATATTCGGCCCGGTCGGCTGTGTCATCCCGTTCGACGACGAGGACGAGGCGATCGCCGCCGCGAACGACACGCACTACGGGCTCGCCGGCTCCATCTGGACCGAGAACCTGTCTCGCGCCCACCGTGTCGTGAATGAGCTTCGCGCGGGCCAGATTTGGGTGAACTCCTCGCTCGCGGCCGACCCGTCGATGCCGATCAGCGGGCACAAGCAGTCGGGTTGGGGCGGCGAGCGCGGCCGTAAGGGCATCGAAGCCTACTTCAACACCAAGGCCGTCTACATCGGCCTCTGACGGGGTCGACGCCGCAGGATCCCGCAAGCACCATTTCGCTTGTCCACCAAGCCGACTCCCCACCCGCGCGGCGTTTCCCGACCGCAGTTGCGCACGGTGAGAGGCCGCGTCCGGAGGTCACCTCCAGGCCATCGCCTCGACCCTTGACGACGACGCTTGGGTTTGGATGGCGCAACGAGGGATACGCTGGATGTCGAGCAGGGTCCGCTTCAAGCCAGGTGGGAGGGGCGGTGGAAACCGTACTCGGTGTGTCGATGACGCCCACAGCGGTCCATATGGTCGTGGTCGAAGGGGAAAACGCCGATGGCGCCACGGTCGACACCGACGGGTTCGAAGTGCCCGCTGTTCAAGATCGGTCAAATCAGACGGCGCCGCATCAGGTTGTCTCGGCGATTCTGGGAACGCGGGAAGCAGCGGCTGATAGCGGTTGGCAGCTGGCTTCGATCGGCGTGACGTGGACCGACGCCACCGAGGCCGCCGCCCTGCAAGAGTTGCTGTCTGGTCAGCGGCTCGAGAAAGTCATGCTCGTCTCGGCCTTTCTGGCCGCGGCCGCGTTGACCCAGACGGTAGGCAGCGCGACCGGATACGCGCACACCGCGTTGTTGTTTGTTGAGCCATCCACGGCGACGATGGCTGTGGTCGACAGTGCCGACGGTTCGGTCGCCGGTGTGCGCCGCCAGGAACTCCCCGACGACGAATATGAAGCGTTGACCGCCTTAACCGCGATGGCCGCGGATGCCGCGACGATGGAACAGCGGCCAGACGGTTTGTTAGTCGTCGGCAGCGACGGTGTTGACATCGCCGCAATCCGGGAGCAATTGCAGGCAGCCAGTTCCCTTGTCTTGAGCACACCGGAAGAGCCGGAGCTGGCGTTGGCCAGGGGCGCGGCGCTGGCATCGGCACATCCGCCGCTGTTTTCGTCGTCGACCGCAGCGATCGCTTACGCGCAGGATCCCGCGACGGGCTCGCCCGTTCCGCATGCGGTGGCTCTCGGCTTCGCGGACGGCGTTGCCACCGTGGAACGCGGTGCGCCCGCGTTGGCTTATAGCGCCGATCGCGCAGAGGCGGGCGAACCCGCTGGTGCGTTCGCCACCGGCGCCTATCCACCGTTTCTCGGCGACGACGAATCGCTGGCGGGCTTCGGTGCTGCGCCGGGTGAGCAGCGGGCAACCCGACCGTTTTTGGTGGCGCTGAGCGTGTTGGCATTGTTTGTCGGCGGCGTCTTGGCCCTGGTCATCGCGCTGGCGATCGCGATTCGCCCGCATTCCGACACGAGACCACAAATCGGCGCACGCGTCGTCGCCCCGGCTCCGCCCGCACCGGTTCCGCCTGCCAACGCCCCAACGCCGGCACCGGCAGGTGTTGCACCGGCGCCGGTCGCACCAGCGCCTGCCGCCCCGCCGCCTGCACTACCGCCGCCCCCTGCGCTCCCGCCACCCCCGGGCGGGTTGCCCTTGCCTCCACCCCGTATTCCCGGGCCGGCTGCACCTCCGCCGGGGCCGCCGATCCCCCCGCTGCGCCCGCCGATCCCCGCCGGTCCGCCGGGCCTGCCTGTCCCGCATATCCCACTGCCCGGCATTCCGCATCTCTAGGACGAGGTCAGCGGGCGCGCACGTGAGGTGGAACGCGTGGGCTACGGATCTCCCCCGACGGCGTCGAGGTAGAACCATCGGCCGGCGCGGCGTTGGAAGCGACTGCGCTCATGCAGGCTGCCCGCGCGACCGCCGGACTCGTAGCGGGCCGTGAATTCCACTTCGCCGAAATCATCGTCTGGCCCACCCGCCAAGGTGTCGATCACCTGTAGGCCAGTCCAAACGATCTTTAAGTCGGCGGTCACGTCTGCCGGACGTGTGCGCGGATGCCAGGTGCGGAACAGGTAGTCGCCGTCACCGTAGGTGAAAGCCGAGTACCGCGAGCGCATCAACTCCTCGGCCGTCCGGGCCTGCGACTCGCCCTCATGCAACGGCCCGCAACAGGCGCGATAGCTTCTGTTGCTGCCGCACGGGCACGGCGGCCCGAGAAGGTCGTTCACATCAAAAGCTTGACAGAGCCTAGGGCGACTCGCCCGGTGGCGTCGCGCCTGCGGCGTCCTGCAGCACCCGCTGCAACTTGTCGAGCGGATCGCCGCCCGCGGGATCAAGCCGGCGCGGGGGGTTGTCCCCGTCGTCGATCGCGGCGCTGCCGAGCGGCGGTGGCGGTGGGGGTGGCGCCGCCGGTGGCGATGGTGGCGGCGGCGGTGGCGCTGTCGGCGGCGCGGCGCTGAGTGCAGACCTCTTGGCCGCCAATCGGTTTGCTGCTTCGTCGCGGATGGCGTGTCGCTGCGGGTCCGGGTCGGTGTTGCCGGCGAAGCAACCCTGCGGCGCGGCTTCGACGATGGCCAACGCACTCGTGTAGCGTTCGTCGGCCCGTGCGCGGTCCCCCGCCGCCGCGGCCCGGTCGCCCTGAGTCTCGCGAACCAACTCGAGATTGACCCGCACCGGGCAGGAACCGACGCTGTCGCTGCGGGCCATCGCGTCGGTGAAGCGAGCGTCGGCGTCCTCTAACCGACCGCTGAGCACGGCGGCCGTGCCCGCGACGAACGGCGCCCTCGCCGGTTCCACCACATTGACGACTCCGAGGATCGCCGCGTCCCGCCGCACCGCGGTTGCGTCGCCACTCGCAAAGGCGTGGGTTGCCGAATTGCCGGCCAACACAACCACAAACAGCTTGATTGCGACCAGCAGCGCGGCGGCGGCGACCGGCGCCGAATAAATGAAGAGCCGCCGCCGCAGCCGCAATCGCACCGGTCCGCGTGTCATGACGCCAAGTCCCGCCGCGCGATGCGACCGCGACGAAACTCGCGGACCGACAGGTAGATTTCCGCGAGCAGCAGCCCAGCCGCGAGCAGCGCAGGCAGCCAGTACAGCTCGGCGCGTTCGGAGGCGTCTACGCGGCTGGGCGGTGAATCGGGAAGGAGCGGCTGAAGGGGCGCTCCGAGGTCGCGGTGCAAGTAGTTGACATCGAGTTGTGCTGCCAATCTTCGCAATTCGGCTTCATCGATCGTTTCCGCGCGACCGTAACCCAGCACCGCTCCGCCGGCGACCGACCCCCGTATGAGGTTGAACTCGCCTTGTGTCACGCGCGATCCGGGCGCACCGGAGCCGAAGTAGAGCACCACGTTGCGCGAACCCGGGTACTGCTGTGTCGCCTGAATCAGCTGATATCGCAAGACATTGTCCGCCGCTCCCGCGTCGGCATCGGGACTCGGGCTCTGGGCGGTGAGCGCCGTGATGGTTGGGCGCAGACTCCAAACATCTTCGGAAAGCGGCCAATCCAGCGAAGCCTTCGAGGCGAAGCCGACGAGCGCATACCGTGCCGCGGGGTACCGTTTGATCAACGCCTCGATGTCCTCGCGCATGCCCACGATCCGTGGTTGACCGTAACCGTCGTTCTCGACCCCCGAGTAAGCCGAGCGATCGACGACGAGAAACACGTTGAGATTCGCGCCGGCGGGCGTTGCGCCCCGTTGGTTTCCGTCATCGAGAAGTGCCGG
Source organism: Mycobacterium sp. NGS56 (assembly GCF_059812425.1). NCBI lineage: Bacteria > Bacillati > Actinomycetota > Actinomycetes > Mycobacteriales > Mycobacteriaceae > Mycobacterium > Mycobacterium sp. NGS56. The sequence goes on along the minus strand of NZ_JCALCQ010000001.1, from coordinate 1,409,658 downwards.
GCGGGTGGTCGCAGCGATGAGCATCAGCACCGCAAGCGTTACGGCAGCCCATCGCAACGCGGTCCGCCTTCGGCGTCCGGCCGAGAGCAGCGCCTGCCGTAGCGCCACCAAGCGCGCCAGCAATAGCGCGCCCGCGACGACGGCGAGGATCGGCCAGGGCAATACGGGCTGAAAGGTCATCGGCGCAACACCAGTAGGGCCACCGACAGCACTGCCGACGACAATAAGGCGATCACCAGCGGCACCACCGGCGCATCCCGGAAGTCCGCTGTCACAGCGGTGCCGTCGGCGCGGCGCGCCGGCGGCTTGTGCGCGCGAATCTCGTTGAGTGCCAGGGCCACTGATCGTGGATCCGGTGCACCGTACCGGCCACCGGTCTGCTCGGTAAGCGCGGCCAACGCACCGCTTGTGGGTGAGGGGGCCGTGTCGATCACATTGACTTGGGCCCGGGCGTGTTCGGCCAGGGCCCGGACACTGCCATCGGTGAACAGTTCGGCACGCTGCTCCCCGGCGGCGCGGAGATCCGCAGGACCGAGATAGATGACCGAGCGCCGGTCAGGGCCGCGCTGCTCGGCGGACGGGAACCCAGAGAGGCACAGCGCGAGAACGTCGTTCACGCTTGCGGCGTAGTCGGTGTAGGAAACCGGCGCTGTGAACGACGCCGACAGCGCCTGGCGGGCACCGATATAGTCGCCGAAGCGCGCGGCGGCGTACTGATGGTCGCGCGTCAACGGCACCAGACGCCGGTTGGCCGATGTCAGGCCGATGCGTTGCCCCTGAGGGGACGCCGCGGCCTGCCGCGCGAAGTAGTCGAGCAGCTCCGTCGTCGCCGCGTCGCTCACCGACTGCCCGACGCACAGCATGATGTCCTCGGGGTGGGCGGCGTCGAAATCCTTGCTCGGCACGGCGGGACGGGCGGCGGCCCAGGTCGCGGCGCTGAACATAACCGTCAGCACCACCAACGTCACAATCGTTGAGAGCGAGCGCAGCCGCGCCACTTTCGCGTACTCGGGCAACCGGGTAAGCCGCGCGACATTGGCCAATGGCCGCAGTCGCCTCCGGGCTGCGGTCATCGGAAGCAACGCGGCCAGCGCGACAACTGCGATGAAAGCGGCCGCTCCGACCGCAGCTACCGGCCACCACGTCAGGTCCACGCGCGGATCAACTCCTGCGCCTGGGCACTCATATCGGCGACATCGATGCGCGATTCGGCATTGAATTGTGCATCACCGAGCTGGGTGAGCAGCGGTGCCGCCGGGGCTAGTTCCCCGTCGGCAATCGCGTTGATCTGCAGGTACTGGGCGCGCGCACCGGTCGCTTGATGCAGAAAGCTGCGCACCGTCCGGCTGATTGCCGCACATGCCGTCGGAGCCGACATCCGCTCGGCGTCGTGCTCGCGCGCGATGCGCTGTACGCAGCGTGCGAATCGGTTGCGAATCAGCCAGCCGTGCATTCGCCGTACGATCGGGATGCGCCGTAATCGGTGTGACGGCAATGTCCACATGACAATGCCTGCATACCAGGCGATTACGGCTATAGTCAGCACGGCCGCCAGCCACAGCCAGCACAACGAGTACGGCTGCGGACCGAAGATGTGGCGCAGCAGGTCATCCGGCACGCGCGGCCACCTCGGTCAGGCGAACGAGTTCGCGCCGGATATCCCTGCTGCCGGCGATCGTCGCGTGCGCAATGGCGTGAGCGGTCAGGAACGCATCGAGGCGATCGCGGCGCGCCCGCTCGGCACGGCGGTACGCGGTGACGACCCGCGGGCCCAGGTCGGCTCCGTTCAGGACGAAGCGACCGGTGGCGACGTCGTACCCGTCGGTGTTGTCGGGGCCCACCGCGGGCATGTCCGACACCATCGCCCAGATGATGTCGTGGCGCGCGGTCAATCTGGTGAGCACATCGTCGAGCCCGCCGTCGACATCGGGCTCATCGGATACCACGACGATGAGCATGGTATGTCGGTAATGCGTTGCGACGTACTCGAGTTGGGCGGTGACGTCGCTGCGGCCGGGACGGGTCGTGGTGTGCTGGTACCAGCGGTGCAGCAAGCCCTCGATGTGCGACTCGCCGCGGCGCTGCGGAATGTTCACGCAGCCGCGGCGGTCACCATAGACCATGCCGATCTGATCGGATCGCCGTAATCCGATCAATCCCACCGCGCCCATGACGTGCGCGGCGACGTCGCGCTTGCACTCCCCGCTGGGGGCGAGCGCCGACATGTTGCGGCCGGCGTCGGCGACCAGCAGGATCTTGTGATGCTTTTCGGATACGAACCGTTTGATGAGCACGCCGCCCGAACGTGCGGAAGCCTTCCAGTCGATGTCTCGCACGTCGTCGCCGGGAACGTACGGGCGTAGGTCGTCGAATTCCATGCTGCGCGTATGCAATAGCGCGTAGCGCCCGCCTTCGAGTAACCCGCGGGTGTCGGTGCCGAAATGCGCCTTGGCGCGGTTGAGATGCTTACCCAAGATGACCTCAGGGCACGCGCACAGCACGCAGCGCCGCGTCGACCACGACCTCGGAGGTGATGTCAGCGCTGGCCGCCTCGAAGCCGAGGATGAGCCGGTGCCGCAGCACCCGGTGCGCGAGGTTCGCGATGTCCTCGGGCAGCACGTGCGCGCGCCCGGCCAGCACCGCCTGCGCCCGGGCCGCCTTGCAGAACGCGATGGTGGCGCGTGGGCTGGCGCCATACTCGACCAGGCGCGCGATCTGCTTGGGCAACGCTTGCGCGGGGTGGCGGGTGACGTCGACCAGTTGGCTGGCGTACAGCATCAGCGCACGGTCCATATGGACATGGCGCACCACCTCCTGCACGCGCAGAACATCATCGAGGCTCACTACCGGCGCAGTCGGCCGTCCCTTGTCGTAGATGCCGGCGTCGATCCGCGACATGACTTCTACCTCCTCCTGCGGAGAGGGGTAGCGCACGATCTCCTTGAGCAGGAAGCGATCGGTCTGCGCCTCGGAAAGCGGATAGGTGCCTTCCTGGTCGACGGGGTTCTGGGTGGCGATGACTAGAAACGGATCCTCGAGGGGGTGCACCTGCCCGGCGATGGTGGTCTGCCGCTCCTCCATCGCCTCGAGCATTGCGCTCTGCGTCTTGGCACTGGATCGGTTGATTTCGTCGAGTAGCACGATGTTGGCGTGCACCGGACCCAGTTGAGTGACGAACGAATTGGTCGCCGAATCGTAGATCTGGGTGCCGATGATGTCGCTCGGCAGCAGGTCGGGCGTGCACTGAATGCGCTGAAAGCGCCCGTGAATCGACTCGGCGAGCACTTTCGCGGCCGTGGTTTTGGCCAGGCCCGGCACGCTTTCGAGCAGGACGTGGCCGCCGGCGAGCAGGCCGATCAGGAGCGACTCGCGTAGGTCGCGCTGCCCGACAATCTTGGCTGCGAAAGCCTGGGAGATGGCGTCGACGGTCCCCCGGACGCTATCGATTTCACGCTGATCCGATTGTGTTTGTGCTGTAGACATACGTCCGCTGGGATACCCAGGTGCCGGAGAACGACACGCCAAGCTGCCCGCTTACTACGGTTTGTTCCCTTGCCGCTTGGCTTTGGCTTCAGCCTCCAGCCGCAGCCGGATTGCGCGCGCCCGCGCCTCGGCCGCCACCGCTTGGGCTTCCGCGGCTTGCGCTCCTGCCCAAACCTCGGCTGCCCGAGCTCGGGTTTCGGCGGCTTCCGCGCGCGCCCGCCCCTCGGCAGCCAGCGCTTCGGCCTCGGCGGCTTCTGCGCGCGCCTGCTCGCGTGCCCGCGCCTCGGCGGCCATGGCTTGGGTTTCGGCGGCTTCCGCGCGCGCCCGCGCCTCGGCGGCCAGCGCTTCCGCTTCGGCGGATTTTGCCCGTTCCCGCGCTTCGGCGGCCAGGGCCTGAGTTTCGGCAGCTTCTGCCCGCTTCCGCGCTGCGGCGGCCAGCGCTTCGGCTTCGGCGGCCTCTGCCCGCTTCCGCGCCTCGATGGCCCGGGCTTCGGCTTCGGCGGCTTCAGCGCGGGCCCGTTCTCGCACCCGCGCCTCGGCCGCCAGCGCTTCAATTTCAGCGGCTTCTGCCTCCGCCCGCGCCTCGGCGGCCAGCGCTTCGGGTTCGGCGGCTTTGGCCTGCTTACGGGCTTCGGCGGCCAGGGCCAGGGCTTCGGCGGCTTTGGCCTGCTTGCGAGCTTCGGCGGCCAGCGCTTCGGCTTCGGCGGCCTCTGCCCGCTTCCGCGCCTCGGCGGCCAGCGCTTCGGCCGCTGCGGCTTCTGCATGCGCCCGCTCCCGTGCCCGTGCCTCGGCCGCCAGCGCTTGCGCTTCGGCTGCCTCTGCCAGTGCCCGGGCCTCGGCGGCCACCGCTTCGGGTTCGGCGGCCAGCGCTTCGGCGGCGGCGGCTTCTTCCTGCGCCCGCGCTTCGGCGGCCAGCGCTTCGGCTTCCGCGGCCAGCGCTTCAGCTTCCGCCGCCAAGGCTTCGGCTGCGGCCGCGTCTGCCCGTGCCCGCGCCTCGGCAGCCACCGCCTCGGCGTCAGCGGCCAGCGCTTGGGCGGCGGCAGCTTCTGCATGCGCCACTGCCTCGGCTTCGGCGGCGCGCGCTTCGGCCGCCGCGGCTTGTGCCTGCGCGTCCGCCTCGGCTTTGGCGGCCAACGCTTCGACGGCCGCGGCTTGTGCCTGCGCCTCTGCCTCGGCTTCGGCGGCGAACGCTTCGGCTGCCTCGGCTTCTTTCTGTGCCCTCGCCACCTCTTTCTGCGCCCGCGCCTCGGCTTTCAATTCCCGTCGCGACGGCTTTTGCTCGACCTGGGTCGTGGGTTGGCTGGCGCGCGGCTGAAGGTTCCGCTTCTGGGTGCCGGTGGCGACCCGCGACTTTTGTTCCACCGCCCTGTACGGGCCGGCCAGGTAATCAAACAAAACCAGGGCCACGCCAGCCAGCAACACCAGCGGTAGGGCCAAGGTCGGGCATGTGACCATGCCCCAGAAGCCGGCGACCGCCACTGGAACCGCCAATAACACGGCGGCCCCCGGATACCTAGTGCCTAGTTGCAAAATATTCGCGGGCAACGCGGACGACCGCGCGACCAACGGAAGTCGATCCGGCCGACTACCGACGACTTTCTGCGATCCCACGATCCCTCACCCTCACGGAGACGCTGGCACACCTACAGTGGAGACGCTGGCACATAAACAGTACTGTGCGCGCGGTCGCGGCGGAATCTTAATTCTTAGTGTTTCCGTAGCAATTTCACCGCAGTACGGGCGTCACGCCAAGCAAACCGGCGGCGAGGTGAAGCAAGCCCGCGGCAAATGGCGGCTTCCGCAACGCCGCCGAGCGCCACATGCGGCTCATCCGCCACGCGGGTCGCACATGACACGCAGGAGTTGAGCGGGCACCGGGCCTCCTGCGCCGAGCGCCGGAATCCTCAATTCCACCGTGGATTACGCGTCAAGCCTCTACGCTGCCGATTAATCATGACGTGTCATCCGGCGAGGAGGCTCAGCGCATGAATTTCCACCCCCCATGGCGTCGCTCATGTCGATCGGTGTGGTGGCGGACGGCGTGGTGGGCGCATGGCCGTTCGGCGTAAAGAGATACCGTAGATGACCCCAGAACTTGCGCGTAGCAACGGGTTCGACTGGGACCGATTGGTGAAGATGCCCTCCGCGAGCGAAGAGTGGCATAAAGGGCACCAGGTTCTCAACTTTTATCCGATGGACAAGGATTATCGAGATTCACCGGCGGCTCGCGCAATGGTGACGGAATACTTTGCCGATGCAAAGCCTCTGAATACCGATGCGGCCGTGCTCAAGTTCGGCTCCGATGCCGTTAGGTTGCGCGGCGCGTACCTGGAGATGGGCGTGTGTACGGGAAGGACCATCAATTTCATCGCCGCGCTCAATCCGGAGCAACGCATTTGGGGATTCGATTCCTTTGACGGGCTTCCGGAAGAATGGGCTCGCACCGACCTTACCGTCCCCCAAGGTACCTTTCGGGTCAACACTGAAGGGTGGATGCCACCGGTTCTGCACAATGTAAGCCTGGTGAAAGGCATGTTTCACGAAACCCTTCCGCAGTTCAAATCTCAGATTCTGAAAACTACGCCCATCGCCTTCGTACATATGGATTGCGATTTATACGCTTCCGCAAAGGAGACCTTCGACCAGCTGGCCGATAACATCGTTTCGGGCACTGTGATAGTCTTTGACGAATTCTATAATTACCCCGAAGCCGCAGAACATGAATTCAAAGCATTTCAGGAGTTCCTGGATTGGAGCGGGAAAGAGGCTGTCTACCTCGCATACAACCAGTACTTTGAACAGGCGGTCGCTCAGATAATCTGAGACCCGGCAGAGCGGTCAGGAACGGCGGTCGACGCCTCGAGCTCTGAGTCGCGCCCGCGCCCATCTAGCGGGATCGAGCGCGTCTGACGGGACCCCCCTCCGCAGCCGGCAAACACCTTTACTCGACCTTGACCGTGCGTTGATTCAGCTCCCTGACTATCGCAACGTGAGTACGCTTCATGCGGTGGAACTGGGGGTTTTGGGACCTCTGCAGGTGCGGCGGGACGGCGCGCCCGTCGCAATCCCGGGCGCCAAACCGCGCGCGATCCTGACCATGCTCGGGCTGCACGGTTCTTCGATCGTGTCCGCCGAAACCCTGCTCGAGCTCCTGTGGGGCGACGATCCCCCGCGCACCGCCGCCAAAGCGCTCCAGACTCATATTTCCGCGCTACGGCGCACGCTGGACGACGGCTTCGTCCTGACCGAGGGAACGGGCTGGGTCCTCACTAAATCCGACACCGATGCGTCGCGCTACAAGGTGGCCACCAAGATTGGCCGTGATGCCGCAGCGGCCGGCGACAGCATCCAAGCGGTGGCCTACTTCGACGAGGCGCTGACCCTCTGGCGCGGAATCCCGGAGCTGCCCGATACCCGCCGAGGAGTATCCGAGAAGACACGCTGGATAGAGGGCCACGCCGCGCTGGTCGAGGATCGCGCCGATGCTCTATTGGCGACCGGCCGGGCCGCCGAGATCATCGGCGAGCTCGAGGCCGCGGTGTCCGACGCACCCCTGCGCGAAAGGCGATGGGGCCAGCTGATGCTGGCGCTCTACCGCGCAGGTAGGCAAGGCGAAGCGTTGGCCGCTTACCAGCGGGCGCGGTCACTGCTGGCCGATGAGCTGGGGGTCGACCCCGGGCCAGATCTTCGGCGGCTGGAAGCCGCGATCGTTTCCCAGGACGCATCGCTGGAAGTCCCCGTAGGACAACAGCTTACGACTGTGACACGCGCCGTGACCTTCTTACTCACCGACATCGAGGGGTCAACCGCCGCTTGGGAGGCCGACGCCGACGCCATGGCGATCGCGCTCGCGCGTCACGACGAGCTCGCCGAACAAGTCGTCACCTCCCGCGGAGGACGGCTGCTCAAGACCCGCGGTGAGGGTGACGCTACCTTCTCGGTCTTCGATCGGCCGTCGGCGGCGGCCGCCGCAGCTCTGGAGCTTCAAGATGCGATCGCCAAAGAACCATGGGCGCTGACCGAACCCATCCGCATTCGCATCGCGCTGCATACCGGCGAGGCAGAACTCCGCGACGGCGACTACTTCGGTCGGGCGGTCAACCGTGCTGCACGCCTGCGGTCCCTGGCGTCGGGCGGGCAGATCCTTTGCTCCGGTGCGACAGCCGAACTCGCTATCGACTCGCTGCCCGACGATGTCGTGTTCGACGACTTGGGGATGCGTCAGCTCAAAAACTTGGCACGCCCCGAGCACGTGTTCGAGCTTCGCTTGCAGGCTACCGAGGACAGTCCTACGGAAGAGACGACCGATGCACCCCTCGAGCGGCCCGGCCTTCCCACGGTACTGATCGGTCCGGGTCCATTCGTCGGGCGCACCCACGAACTCGAAGGGCTCGTGTCGGTTTGGGAGACGGCGCGCACGGGCGGCATCCACGCGGTTCTGATTGCCGGCGAACCTGGTGTAGGAAAGACGCGTCTTGCCGGCGAGTGGTCTCAGCGGGCCTATCAGCAAGGAGCCGTCGTGCTTTACGGCCGCTGCGATGAGGATCTCGGTGCGCCGTACCAGCCTTTCGCAGAGGCGCTACGTTCGCTGATGCCGTGCATCGGCGCCACCCGGCTACGCGGACTGCGCGGTGTCGAAGCACTACTCGCATTGGTTCCCGGGCTGACCGATGTCCTACCCGATCTGACCGCGCCAAGCCGGGCAGACCCGGACACCGAACGCTACGCACTTTTCGACGCGGTCGTAGCGCTGCTGGAAGTCGCGTCCGCGAGCGCACCCGTCGTCGTGGTACTCGACGATCTGCACTGGGCAGCCAAACCCACGCTGCTCTTGCTGCGTCATCTGCTGCGCTTCGGCGACCAGGCCCGCGTACAGATCGTCGGGACGTACCGCAGCACAGACCTCGACCGCTCACATCCGTTGGCGGCCATGCTCGCCGACCTTCATCGCAGCACTGATTCCGGCACTGCAAACCGCCTCCAACTCAGCGGCCTCGACGAGGGGGACGTGACCGCATACGTCAGCGAGGCCGGCTACGACGACGAAGAGCTCGCGCGGGCGTTGGCCTCGGTGACCGGTGGCAACCCGTTCTTCCTCATCGAGGCACTGCGCCATGTCGATGAAAGTGGCGGCGTTTGGGATCCGACTACCCTGCCGCAAGGAGTCCGGGAAACCGTGAGCCGCCGGCTGTCGCGGCTTTCGCCAGAGACGAACAAGGCCCTTGCCGCAGCCGCCGTGGTTGGCAGTCGGTTCGCCGTGGACCTCGTCGAGCGGGTGGTCGAGCAAGATCTCGTTGACGCTTTCGACGAGGCGTGCAAGGCGGGCATCGTCATTGAGGAGCCCGGCGGTCTATACCGGTTCAACCACGCCATTGTGCGACGGTCGCTCCTTGCCGAGCTGGCATCGGTGCGCCGCATGCGGTTGCACCAGCGTATCGCCGCGACGCTGGAGACCGAGCCCGGCGCCGACGACGAGCTGTTGGCTGACCTGGCGCACCACTACTTCGAATGCGCCTGGGCCGGAAACGCCGCCAAGGCCGTCGAATATTGCCGGCGTGCCGCAGACCAGGCGATGGCACGACTCGGCTATGAAGGCGCCGCCGAGCTGTACGACAGAGCACTGCACGCACTGGAGGAGCTCGACGACGAGCTCCCCGACCGCGACGACCAGGCCGCCGAGCTACTGATCGCGCGCTGCGAGGCCCTGCTGGCCGCGGGTGATGTGTCGTCGGCGGCGGGCGCGGTCTCGCAATTACAAGCAGCGACAGTCGATTCCGCGCGACTGGCAGCTTGGGCGACGTGTTTCGACGGCGAGCTGTCGATGCTGATCCACCCCGACCGACTGGACGAGGTCGAAACCGCGCTAGGCACGGCCGCGGAAAAGCTGGCCCGATTGGACGATGCCGCAGGGGAAGCCAAAGCGCACACCGTGCGCGCCACATGCCTGGCGCGCCTGGGGCGAATCGCTGATTGCGAAATCGCCCTGGATGAGGCTCTTACCGCGGCGCGGCGCGCGCGTGAACACCGCCGAGTCAACGCCGTGCTCGCAGGCGCGCCACTCGCCGCGTTGTGGGGTCCGAATCCTGTTCCGCGCGCCGGTGGCCGGTGTCTTGACGTGGTGCGGCTGCTCCGGATCACGACCGACTCCCCCGCGGTCGAGGCGACGTCGACGCGATGCCAGGCCGTGCTGGAGGCCTTCCGCGGCCGCGGCGCCGCGGCACGACGGATGATCGACTCGGCCCGGCGCACGGTGACCGACCTGGGCCTGCGCCATGCGCGTTTAGAAGTCGAGCAATTCGCCGGCATTGTCGAACTTGTCATCGATGATCCCGCCGCCGCTGAGGCGCCGCTACGTAAGGCCTACCACGGCTTTCGCCGTATGGGCCTGGACGCCGACACGGCCGAGACCGCTGCGCTGCTCGGCCGCGCGTGCCTTTTACTCGACCGGGATACCGACGCGGACGAATTATGCACGGAAAGTGAGCATCTCGCTGGTCACGCGCTGAAGCCCTCGATCGCCTGGCGCACGCTTCGGTCGCAGCTGCTCTCGCGCAGCAATGATCACGACGCGGCGCGTCGGTTCGCCGAGGCCGCCGTCAGCCTGGCCGAGCGCACCGACTTGTTGGTTGACCACGGCGACGCATGTCTGGCACTGGCTAACGTTTTGGCCACTGCAGGCGACGTCGCGGGGGTACGAGCCGCCGCTGAGCGAGCTGTAAGCCTGTGGGAGAGGAAAGGTGCTGCGGCGCTGGTCGAGAAGGCGCGTGTCCTTCTTGATGTGCGCAAGGTGCCGACTGCCCCGGCGCCGCCTGAAGCTCCGACCGTCGAACCCGATACCCCGTGCGTGCGCGTCGGTAAACGGGCAATGGATGCTGCTGCTCGCGGGGCCTGGGACGAGTTCGAGCAGGTGTTTGCACCCCACGTTCACGTTGAGAGTCGCCGGAAGGTCGTCGGCTTCACGCAAATCGACGTCGAATCGAGCGAGTGGGCACATGAGAACAGGCGCATTCATGAGACCGACCGCGTACGACCAAGCCAAGTCGTTATCGCCGTGCGCGGCGACCGGCTGGCTCTCACCCGATTAGAGTTGGGCACCGCCGACATGAGCCCGGGAGCGCCGCGCGATGAATTGCTCCAGCTTTACGGGATCGACATAGAGGGCCGAATCGCGCTGCACGTGTTCTTCGACGTCGATGACATGGACGCCGCGGTCGCCGAACTCGACGCCACACACGCCCGATTCGAGGAGGAGCAACACACGTCGGCACGGCGGCTTCAAAACGCCGCAAGCCAAGTGTACGAGCGCATCCAAGCGTGCTTCGCGGCCCGCGACTGGGATGCGATGGCAAACCTCATGGCGCAGGACATGATTGACCATGATCGTCGGCACGGGGTGAACGCAGAAATCCGACGCGGCCGTGATGCCGAAATCGCCAACAGTCGAGCAGTCGCCGAGTTAGGCAGCGAGAAGATTACGTCGAACGTCACCGCGACCCGCGGCAACCGCCTCGCGCTATGTCGCTCATGCATCTTCATGCAGGACAACCGCATCGAGTTTCTTAGCGTCATTGAGAGCGACACTGACGACCGGTTGGCAGCCCACCTTGCGTTCGACGTCGACGACTTCGACGCCGCCATAGCTGAACTCGATGCGCGCTACCTCGCGGGGGAAGCGGCGCCGTACGCGGACACGTGGGCAATGACCACAGCGGGCTACGCTTCACTGAATCGGCACGAACTCCCCGCGACGACGCAGGACTGGGTCAACATCGACCATCGAGCGGTCGTACCGGTTGAGGCAGGTGTCCTGGGCGAATCCATTCGCGCCGTGTGGGACCTCGTGCCGCAAGCCACCAACTACGTCGAGACGGTGCTTCGGCTAAGTAGCGTCGGAACGGTCACCACTCATGCGGTGCATGCGACGTCGCGCGAGGGCTTCGACGCCGAATGGCGAGACGTCATCGTTCTCACGTTCGAGGGCGAAAAGATCAACCGCTGCGAGGTATTCGACGAGACCGACCTGGATGCCGCGCTCGCGAGATTCGAACAGCTCGACCGGCCGGCACGGCGACTGGAGAACGCGGCAACACAAGTGTTCGAGCGCATGTTGGCCTTTTTCGAAGCCCGTGATTGGGTGGCCCTCAGCGGCGTAGTCGCCGAGGCCGAGTTGATCGACGATCGCCGGCGAGTGGTGAACGGCGGACTCCGACACGGTCGCGATGCCGGAATCGAGGAATTGCGGGCGGCGGCCGACATCGGCTTCACCATAACGATGGTGGACGTCAGAGCGGCTCGAGGCGAGCGTCTCGCTCTGGCGCGCGTTAGGGCGGCGGGGCGCGATCCCGCTGCGATCCAAAACGATGTACTGCAAGTCGTCCAGATCGATTCCGACGAACGGATCGCGGAAGTGATTACGTTCGATCTCGATGACTTCGAGGCGGCCATTGCGGAACTCGATGCGCGCTACCTCGCCGGGGAAGCAGCGACCTATGCGCGCACCTGGTCGGTGGTCGCGAAAACCTTCACCTCGGTCAATCAGCACGAGCTCCCCGCGACGACACACGACTGTGTCACCCTCGACCATCGCAGCGTCACCGCATTTGAGCCCGGCGAGCTGACCGCGTACATCCGGGCTTCGTGGGACCTCGCCGCGGAGCTGAACGTATACATCGAGGCCGCGCACCGGCTGAGCGACCTCGGCGCGGTTTACAGCTATGCGGCGCAGAGTATTTCACACGAAGGCTTCGACGGCGAATGGCGCGGAGCCAATGTTGTGACTGTCCAGGGCGACATGATCAACCGCTGCGAACTATTCGACGAAGGAGACCTCGATGCTGCGCTCGCGAGATTCGAACAGCTCAGCCGGCCAGGAGCGCAGCTGCAAAATAAGGCAAGCAAAGTGGCCGACCGCTTCTTTGGCCGCTTCGCGATCCGCGATTGGGACGCGATAGGGGAGGTCCTCGCCGAGGACGTTTCCGTTGAGGATCGTCGCCGGGCCGCGAATGCCGGCATCCGACGCGGAAGAGCCGCCGAGATCGAAGACCTGCAGGCGGCGGCCAGCGTGGGCTTCGCCGACTTGGCGCCGACCGTCATCGCAACCCGGGGCGAGCGTCTCATCCTTTCGCGCACTCAAGCCACCGGCCACGACCCCGAGGCGATTCGAGTCGAAATCCTTCAAGTCATCGAAATCGACGCCAACGAACGGATCGCAGCCCTCTTGGTGTTCGAGCTCGATGACCTCGAAGCCGCCTTCGCCGAACTCGAAGCCCGATACCTCGCCGGTGAAGCCGCGGCCCATGCGGCCACATGGTCGGTGATCACCGGCGCCTTGGTTGCGCACAATCGGCGCGAAGTTGCTGCCGCTACACCGGATGTGGTGAGTATCGACCATCGCCGGGTGGCATCGTTTGCACCCGGTGAGGGTATCGAATACATCCGTGCCGGATGGGACCTCGACATAAGCCTCGACATCTTCGTCGAGACACCACATCGGGTGAACGACTTCGGCGCCGTTTTCACGTGGGCGGCGTATGGAAGCTCGGACGAGGGCTTCGCCGCCGAGTGGCGGGGCGTCGAAATCATGATGGTCGATGGCGAAATGCTGAGCCGGGCTGAGGTATTCGACGAGGCAGACCTGGCCGCCGCGCTCGCGAAGTTCGATGAGCTAAGCCGCCCGACACCGCGGCTGGAAAACGCAGCAAGCCAAGTGTACGAGTGCTTCTTGAGCTGCTTCGCGAGCCGCGATTGGGAGACCATGGCCGAGATCTTGGACGACGAAGTCTGCATTGACGATCGTCGCCGCATGGCGAACGCCGGGACCCGATTTGGACGAGATGCCGAGATCGAAGACTCGAAGGCGGCCGCGAATGTAGGTTTCACGAAGTTGGCGCCGATCATCATTGCGACTCGGGGCGAGCGGCTCATCCTTTCGCGCACTCAAGCCACTGGCTATGACCCAGAGGCGATTCGAATCGAAGTTTTTCATCTCATCGAGATCGACACTGAAGAGCGGATTGTGGCGCTTGTAGTGTTCGAACTTGATGACTTCGACGACGCCATAGAGGAACTCGATCGTCGCTACCTCGCCGGCGAAGCTGCCGCCCACGCGCAGACATGGTCGGTGCTGGCAAAAACCTGTGCCCTGTTCAATCAGCACGAACTTCCAACGACGACGCCGGATTCGGTGTACGTCGACCATCGACCGGTCTTAACCGTCGAAGCGGTTGATCTGCCCGCATACCTTCGCGGGGTGTGGGATCAAACGCCTGACGCAAGGATCTACACCGAGGCCGTGCATCGGCTGTCCAATGACGGAGCCGTCGTCACCCATGCGGTGAGGGGGACCTCGCCCGAGGGCTTCAACGCCGAATGGCGGATGATCGACATTCTCACAGTCGAGGGTAGCCGGATCAGCCGCTGCGAGGTGTTCGACGAGTCCGACCTCGAAGGCGCACTCGCGAGATTCGAACAACTCGGCCCACCAGCGCCGAGGCTAGAAAACGCGGCAAGCCGAGCCTACGAGCGCATCTACGCGTGGTTCGCAGCCCGCGACTGGGACGCCATGGCCGCAAATGTGGCGCATAACTTTTCTAGCGAAGATCGCCGGCGAGTGGTGAATGCCGGGATCCGACGTGGTCGAGACGCCGGGATCGAAGATGTGCGGGCGATTGCCGACGTCGGCTTCACACTAACGCTGTTAGGGATCGTGGCGATCCGCGGCGGACGCCTCGCCCTTGTGCGTGTTCGCGCAGCGGGCCCTGACCCCGGGACGATTCAAAACGATGCCCTAAATATCGTCGAGATCGACGCCGAAGAACGGATCGTCGCGTCGATATCGTTTGACCTCGACAACTTCGACGCCGCTATTGCCGAACTCGACGCCCGCTATCTCGCCGGCGAAGCGGCCCCTTATGCCCACACGTGGTCGGTCATCACAGGTATCTACGCGGCGTTCAACCGGCACGAACTGCCTGCGACCGACTGGGTCACCATCGACCACCGGCGAGCCACGCCCTTCGCGCCCGGCACGATCCTCGCGTCCATCCGTGCCATCTGGGATCTCACCCCGGACCTCAACATCCACGTCGAGGCGGTGCATCAGCTCAGCAAGCTCGGAGCAGTGATCACCCATGTGCAGCGAGGAACGTCATCAGAAGGCTTTGACGTCGAGTGGCGACAGATCCAATTCTTAAGGGTCGACGACGACCGAATCGACCGTTGCGAAATCTTCGACGAAACTGACCTCGACGCCGCGCTGGCCCGCTTTGAGGAACTGCATCCGAATGTTCCCCAGCTGGAAAACGCGGCAAGTCAAGTCCTTGAACGGGTCTTCACCTACTTCGCTGCGCGCGACTGGAACGCGCTGGCGGAATTAGTGGCCGAAGACATTTGCTCCGAGGATCGCCGTCCAGTGGTGAACGCCGGCATTCGTCACGGTCGAGATGCCGAAGTCGCGGACATGCGAGCCATCGCGGACGTCGGGGCCAAGTACGCCACGATTACCGCGATGGCAACCCGCGCTGCGCACCTGGCCCTTTGTCATGTCCTTTTGGCGGTTGAAGATCAAGGGTCCGAGTCGTTCCGCACCGAAGCGCTCTGCCTGGTCGAAGTCAACGCCGACCACCGCGTCGCTGCCCGCCTGCTATTTGGCCTCGACGACATCGACGCCGCCATCGAGGAGCTTGACGCCCGCTTCCTGGCCGGCGAAGCGGCACCGTACGCGCGAACGTGGTCGGTCATCTCGAGCGCCTACGCCGCGATGAACCGGCATGAGCTTTTCCCGACGACGCCGGATTGGGTGAACATCGACCACCGACGACCAACGATTATCGTGGAGGGCCGCCTCAACGAGTTCCTGGAATCGCTGTGGAAACTCGCACCGGACGTCAGCTTCCGGGTAGAAGCAGTGCATCGATTGAATAACCTCGGGGCAGTCTGCAGTCATGTGGCACAGGGGATTTCACAAGACGGCTTTGAAGCCGAGTGGCGGGGAATAGAAGTCATGGCTGTCGACCGTGGTCTGATCAGCCGCTGCGAAATCTTCGACGCAACGGACCTCGACGCGGCGCTCACCCGCTTCGAAGAACTTCAGCCGCGCTCCCCCCGACTGAAAAGCGCTGTGGCGGACCGCTTCCTGACGCACTTCGCGACTCGCGACTGGGACGCCATGGCGCAGGACTTTGCCGAGAACTATCACTTCGACGATCGCCGCCGGGTCATCAACGCCGGAATCTATCGCGGTCGAGATGCCGCAATCAAAGACCTGCGGGTGGCTACCGACATCGGATTGACGACAACCGCCATCGTGGACATTATTGCGAGCCGGGGCGAGCGCCGTATTCTCACGCATTGGCGCGCCTCAGGACCCGACCCCGACGCGGTTCAATTCGATGTGCTGCAGGTCCTTGAGTTCGACACAGACGAACGGGTCGCAGCGGCCGTCATATTCGACCTCGACGACATCGACGCGGCTTTCGCTGAGCTTGACGCGCGGTACGTTGCCGACGAGGCTGCCGCCCACGCGCGCACGTGGTCAGTCATCACTGATACCTATGCCGCTTTCAACCGGCACGATCTCACCAAGGCCGACTGGGCCGTCGTCGACCATCGTCGGGTTGCACTGTTCGCTTCCAGCAACATGGTTGCCTCGGTCCGCGCCTCTTGGGAACAGACGCCAGACCTCAGCATCCGCATCGAGGCGGTGCATCGGATCAGCGCTGTAGGAGCGGTCGTCACGCACATTGCGCATGGGACCTCACCAGACGGTTTCGACGCCGAATGGCGAATGATCCAGGTCTTGACCCTCCAAGGTGACCACATCGGCGGCTGCGAGCTTTTCGACGAAGTCGACCTCGATGCTGCCCTCGCCCGCTTCGAGGAACTCCAAACGGAGCCGCGGCAAGTCGAGAACGCGGCAAGCCGAGTCGAGCAAAGCATCTTGGCCTCCTTCGTGGTCCGCGATTGGGACGCCATGGCGGGTCTGATCGCCGACGACATCCGCGTCGATGATCGTCGTCGCGTCGTGAACGCTGGTGCTTATCTCGGTCGAGATGCGGAGATCGCAAGCCTGCGAGCACTCGCCGGTGTCGGTGTCACAAATATGACCGCAATGACGATTGCGACCCGTGGGCAGCGCCTCGTCCTCAGCCGTCACTGCGTCTGGGACCACTGGTCTGGGCCCGGGACGTCGAAGGCACTAGCCGTCGTTGAGATCAACGCGCAAAACCAGGTCGTGTCGCGCGTGATATTCGATCCCGACGACTTCGAAGCAGCCATCGCTGAGCTCGACGCTCGCTATGCAGCCGGTGAAGCAAGCACCCACGCGGAAATCTGGTCGCTTGTTGCGCGGATCACCGCCGAGGTAAATCGGCAGGAAGTGCCCGCAACCACACCGGATTCGGTCTACATCGATCATCGACCGCTGGTGTCGATCGAGGGCGTTGATCTCGCCGCGTCCCTACATGCATTGTGGGACATCACTTCGGCTTTCAGCGCCTACGTCGATGCGGTGCATCGGCTGGATGAACTCGGAACCGTCGTCACCCAGGTGGTGAACGCGACCATGCGTGAGGGCGACGCCGAACTGCGGTACATCGAGATGGTCACATTCGAAGGCGACCTCATTAGCCGCGTCGAATGCTTCGACGAGGCAGACCTCGACACCGCGCTCGCCCGGTTCAACGAACTGCACTTTCAGGCGAGGCGGCTCGAAAATGCGGCAAGCCAAGTATTCGAACGCTTTCTGACGCACTACGTTGCCCGCGACTGGGACGTGGTTTCGGAGATGCTGGCAGAAGACATTTTCAACGACGATCGCCGCCGAGTGGTGAGCGCAGGCGTCCGCCGCGGTCGAGACGCCACGATCGCGAGCATGCGGGCCTCAGCCGACCTCGGGCTTACGTCCTGGGCCTCAACGGTTATCGCGACGCGTGGGGAGCTCCTTGCTCTGAGCCGCGATCGCATCTCGGTCCGAGACGAGCAGTCCGAGGCGGTTGTTGCCGAGGTCCTCGGCATCGTTGAGATCGACGCCGACGAACGGATCGTGACACGCATCGCATTGGACCTCGAGGACTTCGATGCGGCCATCGCTGAGCTTGACGATCGCTACGTTGCCGGCGAAGCCGCCACCTACGCGGATACGTGGTCGGTGATCGCGGGTGTCCAGGCCGCGGTCAATCGGCGCGAGCTTCCCGCGATGACGACCAATCCGGGTTACATCGATCATCGCCCGCTGGTATCCATCGAAGGGCCTGATCTGGCCTCATCTATTCGCGCAGTGTTCGACATCTTTTCCACTTACGACGTCTACGTCGAGGAGGTGCATCGGCTGGAAGAACTCGGCGCCGTCTACACCCAGGTGCACACAGGAACCTCGCACGACGGTGTTGACGCCGAGTTGCGGATGATCGAAGTTCAGACAGTCGAAGGTGGCCTGCTGAGCCGTGCCGAAGTTTTCGACGAGGCCGATCTCGATGTGGCCCTTGCACGATTCGACGAATTGCAGCCGCAGGCGCCGGGGCTGGAGAATGCGGCAAGCCGACTGTACGCCCGCTCCAACGCCTACCTCGCGGCTCGCGATTGGGACGCGATCGCGGAGCTGCTCGCCGACAATGTTTCCACGGACGACCGTCGCCGGGTGGTGGGCGGCGGCGTCCAACGCGGCCGAAATGCGCAGATCGCAAATATGCAGGCCGTTGTTGACCTAGGGGTCAACAACATCGAGGCGGTTGTCATCGCGACCCGCGGGGAGCGCCTCGCGCTCACTCGTACCCGCGTATCGGGTGGTGCCCAGGGGCCTGAGGCGTTCAGCGTCGAAATGCTCAACATCGTCGAGACCAACGCCGACAATCGGATCGCGGCGGCGGTCCAGTTCGACACCGACGACATCGACGCCGCGTTCGCCGAGCTTGATGCCCGCTACCTCGCGGGCGAGGCCGCCACACAGGCGCAGGCGTGGTCGCTTGTTGCACGTACCTACGCCGCGGTCAACCGGCGCGAACTTCCAGCGACGACTCCGGATGCGATTTACATCGATCGTCGACCGATCGTATCGATCGAAGGCGTCGATCTGGCCGCGTCTCTTCGTGCACTGTGGGACATCACTTCGGCCTTCAGCGTGTACGCCGAGGCAGTGCATCGGTTAGACGCACTCGGAACCGTCGTCACCCAGGTCGTA
Organism: Mycobacterium sp. NGS56; assembly: GCF_059812425.1. NCBI lineage: Bacteria > Bacillati > Actinomycetota > Actinomycetes > Mycobacteriales > Mycobacteriaceae > Mycobacterium > Mycobacterium sp. NGS56. The sequence continues at coordinate 1,391,000 of NZ_JCALCQ010000001.1, read as the reverse complement.
AACGGGACCTCGCAAGAAGGCTTCGACATAGAGGTGCGGACGATCGGCATATTCACAATCGAGGGCGGCCTTTTCAGCCGTGTCGAAATCTTCGACGACGCGGATCTCGATACCGCACTCGCCCGCTTCGATGAACTGCACGCACAGACGCGACGGCCACGAAACAGAGCAAGTCAAGTCGTCGAGCGGTTCCTGGCACACTTCGCCGCCCGCGACTGGGACGCGATAACCGAGGTTCTGAACGATGGCTACTACAACGATGACCGCCGTCGTGCGGTGGGAGCTGGGCTCCGGCGCGGTCGCGAATCCAATACCGCGGAAATGCGGACGACCGTCGACCTCGGCGTCGAGGTCATAACGTCACAGGACATCGCGACCCGCGGGGAGCACCTCCTCCTCAGTCGTGTCCGATGGTCCGCCAACGACGAGTTGGCTGGGGGGTTCCACACTGAAGCGCTCGGCATCGTCGAGCTCGACGCCGCCGAGCGGATCGCTGCAATCGTCACGTTCGATCCGGACGACATCGACGCCGCATTCGAGGAACTCGACGCCCGCTACCTCGCCGGCGAAGCCGCCGCCCACGCGCAAACGTGGACGAACATGATCCAGGCCCAGGCCGCCTACAACCGACACGAAGTAATGCCGACGACGCAGGACTGGATCAACATCGATCACCGGCGAGGTCGAGCGTTCGCGCCCGGCGACATGATCCCTTACATACGTGCCACCTATGACATGGCCCCAAACGTCAAGGGTCACATAGAATCCGTGCACCGGCTGAGCAGCCTTGGCGCGGTCATCACAGAGGTAGTTACCGGGACGTCACACGAGGGCTTCGATTTCGAGTTGCGCGAGATCGCCATTTTCACATTCGACGGCGACATGGTGAGCCGGTTCGAGATGTTCGACGAGGCAGATCTCGATGCCGCCCTCGCCAGATTCGACGAGGTCCATCGCTCGGCACCGCTGCTTGAGAACGTCGCGACACGCGCCCGTGTATGCGTCGCCGATGCTTTCAATCTTCGTGACGTGGAAGGCCTTCTAGCGCTGAACACTGCCGACGCGCGATATGACGACCGGCGACGGGGCCTGCGTGATGAGGGCTTGGCGGCCCGGCCCGAACTTGTGCGCGGGATTTTCGAGGCACCGAAGGGATGGCGGTTGGAAGTCGCGCCGCTCGCGGTCAGGGGATCCCGCCTCGCGTTGACTCGCGACACGTACCGCGACGTCAACGAATTCGACCGGCCAATCACTAACGAGCACTTGATGCTCACCGAACTCGATGCCGATGGACTAGTCCGCAACTCGGTGATTTTCGACTCCGACGACCTCGACGCCGCCTTCGAGGAGCTCGATGCCCGATATGTCGCCGGTGAGGCGGCCGCCCACGCGCACACGTGGTCGGTAATCGCGGGCGTCACCACGGCGCTCAACCGGCACGAATTGCCCTCTGCGGACTGGGTTGTCATTGACCACCGGCGAGGCACACCGTTCGCGCTCAGACGCGGGAGCGACACCAACGTCTATGCGTCCATCGGCGCGATTTGGGACCTGACGCCAGACCTCAACATCTACATCGAGGCCGCGCATCGGCTAAGCAACCTCGGCGCTGTCGTCACGTGGAAGGGGCGTGGGACCTCCCAAGAAGGCTTCGAAGCCGAGTGGCGAATGATCCAAGTTCCAATCGTCGAAGGCGATCTGATCCAGTACTGCGAGCTCTTCGACGAGACAGACCTCGATGCCGCCCTCGCCAGATTCGACGAGCTCGACCGGCCGGTCCCCCGCCTTGAGAATGCTTCGACCCGGACCTGGTCGCGCCTGGTCGATGCGTACAACCGCCGGGATATGAGTGCTTTCCTCGCCATGATGACTGAGGACATTCAATTGGACGACCGACGAAAGGGTCTGCGCGCCAGACTAACCGGGCTAGCAGTGTGGAAAAACGTCCAAGAACTGTTCCAGGCGCCAACCAGTTGGCGACTGAGCATGCAAGCCATCGCAATCAGAGGGTCTCATCTTTCACTGACTCGCCATTGCATCCGCGACATCGGTGCTGCCGACCAGCCGATCACCTGGGAGGTCTTGTCCGTGATGGAGGTCGGCGAAGACGATCTGATGCGCGAGCAGGTGACATTCGATCCGGACAACATCAACGACGCGTTCGATGAGCTCACCGCTCGGTGGATCGCATCTGGCGAGGTCGCCCACCCGGAGGTGATCGAGGCGGTGCAGCGGCTCAACGAAATCTCCAACCGCCATGACTGGGATGCGATCGCCGCCAGCCTCGATGGCGCTGCGTACGTCAGCCACCGGCAGCTCGCCCACGCACGCGCTGAGACGATCGATGACTACATGTCCTCGATCCGGACGTTGGCGTCGCTGGTACCCGATTACCGGGCCGAGTATGCCCAGATCCTTGCCCATTCGGGCTTGGGGGTACTGGCCGATGTGGTCGTGAGGGGCACCTCGACCGAGGGCGTCGCAATCGAAATCCCCCTCATCCAGCTCGGCCTTCTCGACCGTGACCGCGTCACCCGGGTCGAGTTCTTCGATCCCGACCAGCGCGACATGGCGCTGGCCCGGTTCAACGAACTCAGCCGAATGGATCAGCTGGAGTAACTGCCATCCATCGTGCTTCGCGAGGACCTATCGTCAGTGCATGAGGCGTCGAACGGTGCTGAAGCTGCCGCTGCTAGTCGCGGCCGGCACCACGCTGGCCCCCATGCCGCGCGCGGCAGCTGAGCAAAGCCCCTGGTCGCCCGACCGAGCCACCCGCTGGTATCAAGCGCAGGGATGGCTCGTCGGTGCCAACTACATCACCTCGAACGCGATCAACCAGCTTGAGATGTTTCAGGCCGACACCTTCGACCCCCGGCGCATCGATACCGAGCTCGGCTGGGCCCAGCTACACGGGCTCAACACGGTGCGGGTCTTCCTCCACGATCGGCTCTGGGCGCAAGACTCGGGAGGCTTCCAAAAACGTCTGGCCTCATTCGTCAGCATTGCGGCCCGCCATCGCATCAAACCAATGTTTGTCTTCTTCGACTCGTGTTGGGATCCGTTCCCCAACCCGGGGCGGCAACCGGCGCCGAAGCCTGGCGTCCACAACTCCGGCTGGGTGCAAGGCCCGGGCGCAGAACACCTCGATGACCTCGACTACCGCCGCACCCTGCGCGACTACGTCACGGGCGTGTTGAGGCAATTCCGCACGGACGATCGCGTTTTGGGATGGGACTTGTGGAATGAGCCCGACAATCCCTCGCGCGAATATCGCAAGGTTGAAAGGAAAGACAAGCTCGACCGCGTCGCCGACCTGCTCTCGCTGGCGTTCGGGTGGGCACGTTCGGCTAACCCGAGTCAACCGTTGACCAGCGGCGTGTGGGACGGCGCATGGGGAGATTCCGCGAGGCGTAGCGACATCGCTGACATGCAACTGAACAAGTCCGACGTGGTCACTTTTCACTGCTACGACAAACCAGCGGGTTTCGAGGCCCGGATCGCGGAACTTTCCCCATTGGGGCGTCCGATCATCTGCACCGAATACCTGGCGCGGACGATGGGCAGCACCGTTGACGGAGTCCTACCAGTTGCCAAGCGGCACAACGTCGGTGCGATCAATTGGGGGCTGGTCGCCGGTAAGACCCAAACCTACTTGCCGTGGGACTCCTGGGAGCATCCGTATACGACGGCTCCGAGGCTCTGGTTTCAAGACCTGATCCAGCCCGACGGGCGGCCGTACCAAAACTCTGAAATTCAGACCATCACGAAACTGACCAAGCTGTGACGACAGGACATGGGTTGCACAGAGCTTCGACGGACGGTTTGCGCGGTGGGATAGTCGGGCCCGGCTCAGCATGTCATCGCACCGGCCGGTCGACGTGATCGACCCACATCGACTGTTCTCGTAGAGGTGCCGGCCGGAGTGGCCGATGCGAGTCAAATTGTTGGTTGTCCGGCCACACCGGCTGCGGCAGGTCTCCGCGGCGCATGGCTCAGCCGGAAAACGGGTAGTCGCCACTCGACGCATTACTTGCAACCGAAAAGAAGGACACGCTGATGAGCGGCGCGGATAAAGCCCGGAACAAGCTGAACCGGGTTGGGGGCAAGTTCAAGGCGGCGATCGGCCGCGCGTTCAACGATCCGACGCTAGAGGACGAGGGCAGGGCAGATGAACGGACAACCCACCTGAGGGACGCGGGCGAAAAAGTCAAAGACGCCTTCCGGCCCCGGCGACATCGACAGATATAGCCGGGGAGCGCCAGCCAAATGGCCGGGGCGAGCAGTCCCACGGATGCCGTGCGGCGCGCTACATCCGAGCGCGGCGCGCAGATCGCGGCGCGCGTGGGGTATCTCATCAGTGGGCTGATGCACCTGTTGGTCGCCTACCTGGTCATCCGCATAGCCTTCGGAGGCAACGGTGATGCTGATCAGACCGGCGCGTTGAGAACTATCGCCGACACCACCGGCGGTTTCCTCGCTCTCTGGGCAGTAGCGGTGGCGCTGGTTCCCCTGATGCTTTGGCGGCTTGCGGAAACCGTTGTCGGGCTCCACCCGGCAGAACGTCGGCGTGATCCTCAAGATTTTCGAACGGTCAACCGGCTCAAGGCTTTCGGCCTCGCCATCGTGTATGCAGCGGTCGCCGTCACCGCGATGCAATTCGCGCTGGGCCGGCGCAAATCGAGCGCCGCGCAAAACGCGGGGCTTAGCGCGCGGTTGATGCAATCCACGCAGGGCAAATTGGTCCTCATCACGGTCGGCCTTGTGATCGTTGCAATCGGCAGCTACTTCGCCTACAAGGGAGCATCGCGGAAGTTCTGCAATGATCTCACCGTGTCACCCGGGCGGGCGATCACTGCGTTGGGTTTTTGTGGGTACGTCGCCGAAGGTGCGGTCTTGGCCGGTGCCGGCCTGCTGGTCGTCGTCGCCTCCATTCGCGCCGACCCGTCGAAGGCGACGGGTCTCGACGGCGCGGTGAAAACGTTGCGGGAAGCCCCGTTCGGCACAGGGCTGATCCTGCTGGCGGGAAGTGGATTTGCCGCCTACGGCCTGTACAGCTTCGCCCTGACCCGGTATTCGCGGATGTGACTCGGACTCAGAGCTTCTTGACAATTAGTAGGGCAATCTTCACCCCGTACCAGACAGCGCCAATCGCTTCGCCAGATACGGCCCCGTGCGACTGTGTTTCGCCCGTGCCACCTTCTGCGGCGGGCCGGCCGCCACGACCCGACCGCCGTCGCTGCCGGCTCCCGGTCCCAAATCGATCACCCAGTCCGCGCCCGCGACCATCCGCATGTCGTGTTCGGCTACCACCACGGTGTTGCCCGCGTCGACCAGTTGGTGTAGTTGACGATCGAGCAGATCGACATCGGCGGGGTGCAGCCCAGTGGTCGGCTCGTCGAGGACGTAGACAGTATGCCCTCGCCGGGGTCTCTGTAGTTCGGAGGCGAGCTTGATCCGCTGTGCTTCCCCGCCCGACAGCTCGGTCGCGGGCTGTCCGAGCCGGAGGTATCCCAGTCCAACCTCTTGCAGCGTGGTCAGGCTCCGCGCTGCGCTGGCGACGTCGGCAAAGAATTTCGCAGCCTCATCGACGGTCATCGCGAGCACGTCGGCGATCGTACGGTCGCGATAACGCACCTCAAGCGTCTCGTCGGAGTAACGCGCTCCTTGACATGCCGGACATGTCGCGTATGTGCCTGGCAGGAACAACAATTCGACTGAGACGAATCCCTCTCCCTGACAGGTGGGGCAGCGACCTTCGGCCACATTGAAGGAAAACCTGCCCGCTGTCCAACCGCGGCGACGCGCCTTGGGGGTCGCGGCGAATTCGCGGCGGACGGCGTCGAACAGGCCGGTGTAGGTCGCCAGCGTCGAGCGCGGTGTGCGTCCGATGGGGCGTTGGTCGACTGATACCAGCCGGTTGATCTTCTCGGCGCCCTGCGCCGTCACGCCGACACTCGCGTCGTGATCGAGATCGATGATCCCGCCGTCGGCTTCGTCGTCGTCGGGTTCGGCTTGCTCGACTGCTCGTCCCGTGCCGAGATGGCTGTTCACGACATCGCCGAGAACCTTGACGACGAGCGTCGACTTACCCGAACCGGATACACCGGTGACTGCGGTGTACACGCCAAGTGGGAAGTCCACCTTGAGGTCTCTCAAGTTGTGGAAGCGGATCCCGCGCAGCCGCAGCCACCCGGACTGTGTGCGGGCTTGACGCGACGGCCCCCCGGCCTCCTCGAACAGGTACTTACCAGTGACCGACCCCTCGATGTCGGCGAGACCCGGCACCGGCCCGCTGTAGAGCACGTCCCCACCAAGCTCCCCCGCCCCTGGCCCAACGTCGACGACCCAGTCGGCACGGCGTACCACGTCCATGTCGTGCTCGACCACGAATAGCGAATTCCCCGCGCGCCGCAAGCGATCGAGCACCTCGAGAAGCGGCTCGGCGTCGGCGGGGTGCAGTCCAGCCGACGGCTCGTCGAGCACATAAAGCACGCCGAACAGGCCGGCGCGCAGTTGCGTGGCCAGCCGCAACCGCTGCAGTTCGCCGGGTGACACCGTCGGGGTGCGGCGGCTGAGGGTGAGATAACCGAGCCCGAGATCCATGAGTACCTGCAGGCGTGCGACGAGGTCGGCGGCGATCCTGGTCGCCACTTCCGTAAGCTCACCGGATTGCGTTGACTCGTACGCGGCGGCGGCATCGGTCCGAGAAGCCGTCGGGCGCAACGTATCAGCAAGCTCGGCCAACGGCATCGCCGTGTAGTCGGCGATGGTGCGCCCGGCAAAGGTCACCTTCAGCGCCTCCGGGCGCAGCCCGGAACCGTCGCATACTGGACACTCGACGCTGTCGACGAATTGCAGCACGCGGCGGCGCATCATCGCGCTATGCGAGTTGGCCAATGTGTGGCGGACGTGGCGTTCGGCGCTGGAGAACGTGCCGTTGTAGTAATACTCGGCCTGCACGGGATGCTGACTCGGATCAATTTCGACTGTCGGCTGCTCATCGGTGAAAAGAATCCAATTACGTTGACGCTTAGGCAGTTTCCGCCATGGCTTGTCGATGTCGTACCCGAGCGTAACGAGGATGTCGCGCAGATTTTGGCCCTGCCACGCGCCCGGCCATGCGGCAACGGCACCTTCGCGGATGGTCAGCGTCGGGTCTGGTACCAGGGTCTCTTCGGTCACCCGGTGGATTCGCCCCAGCCCGTGGCACTCCGGACACGCCCCAACCGCGGTGTTCGGTGAGAACGCATCGGAATCCAGTCGTTCCGTGGCCCCCCGCGGGTAGGTCCCGGCACGGGAGAACAGCATCCTCAGCAGGTTCGACAGGGTGGTCACGGTGCCCACCGTCGACCGCGACGTCGCCGAACCACGGCGTTGCTGCAGTGCGACGGCGGGCGGTAGCCCGGTGATGTCATCCACCTTTGGCGCACCGGTTGGCAATAGCAGGCGACGGGCGTATGGAGCAACCGATTCGAAGTAGCGGCGCTGGGCCTCCGCATAAATTGTGCCGAAGGCCAATGACGATTTCCCAGATCCGGAGATTCCGGTGAACGCAACCAGCGCATCGCGCGGCGCCGCGACATCGACACCCCGCAGATTGTGGACCCGCGCCCCGTAAACGCGCACACAAGGGTCGATGTCGTCCGTAGTTGGATCGGACATTTTCCTCATCTTGCTCGGCCGAGTACCCCCGTCGCAGGTCGCGCAAGCGCGATGCTTGCTGCTCGACATCGGGACCGGCGCCCAGGTCGTTGTCGTCTACGCTGTCGAACTCCATCGATATCGTCTGTCCTAGCAGCGACGAGCGGGATTTGGTCTGCAACCCCGTTTTAACGGCTGACCAGCCGGGAATTCCGCCGTGGCCATGACGCAGACATCACCAAGTCGCATCCGCCTGAGTCATCATGCAGTGGAACTCGATGACGGGCGCCGGATCGGGCTTTCAGTCGGCGGCCGGGGAGTGCCGTTGTTGTTCATGCACGGGCTGCTGCTGAGTCGTAAGGCCTATCTGCGAATGCTCAGCCGGATCGCAGGTATGGGATTTCTCGTCGTCGCCGTCGATGCCGCCGGTCATGGCGATACCGGGCGACTGCCCGGCGACGCATGCGGCTTCACAGACCGCGCCGATTCGGTGTTGCGCACGCTGGACGCCCTCGGCATCGGGCAAGCGTTGTTCGTCGGCCATTCGATGGGCGGGCGAATGACGATCCACCTGGCGGCACGCGCGCCCGAGCGGGTACTCGCCGCCGTGCTGTTCGACCCGGCGGCCGGAGCCCGGTTCGACACGACCATCCCCAAACTGGTGAAGTCGCCCACCAAGGCGCTGGGCGCCGCCTACACCGCGGTCCGCGACACCCTGGGTGACCCGACGCAGCTGTCAGCCGCCGAGCAGCTCGGATACTTTCGCGTGCTGGCGGCGGTGGCGGTGCCAAACCTGCGTTATCCGATTGGAGCCGTCCGGACGATTAGGGCCATCGTCGAGTCCGGTGACTACACCTCGCTGTTGCACACCATGCGCGACGAGGGCATGCCCACCATGGTGGTGCACGCCGAGAAGGACATGATCGTGCCGTTCCCGCACGCATGGGACATCGCCAACGAGTCCGACGCCACGCTGTACAGGGTGCCCGACGCGTACCACTCGTGGATGATCGCCAATCCGCGGCAGGGCGCCGACGCGTTTCGTCAACTGCTAGACGGCGAACTAGGCGAGGTGCTGCGCGACGCTGCCGACGCCATGGGCATCGCAGACGTCGATGACCACGAGGCCTGGGAGCGCGAATTGCTGGACCCCGATGCGCTGCTTTTGGAGTTCATCCACGGTCGCGACCGGGTTGAGATCGGGGCGGAGGAGCTCGACCACGTCGAACTCGAACTCGTGCGGCAAACGGAGCGTTCGCACGAGCGGATGTCGTGGGCCCAACGAATGTATCGCAGGTGGGCCGTCAAGCATCTGCATGAGGCGCGATCGATGATTCGGCAGAAGACCCGGATTCAGCCGGAACGCCGCTGATGGTCAGCAGGGGCCGGTGTCCGCGACTCGCGAACAATGCATTCGATGGCAAAGCCGAAATCCATGGGCCACAGCTGGTTTCGCAGCTAACCGGCTGTTGCCGCGATGGCAGCAACGGCACCAACGGATTATCACGAAGATTCGCATAGCGCAGCATCTTTCGTGCACGTGCGGATGGCGCCGGGCTGTCCGTTGCTGCTTGCCAACTCAGCCGCAGCGGCGCCACGAACTGCCCGAGGATGTCCGACGGTATCGGTGTGCTGGTACCGATGTCACACGGCGGCCGCCTTTGCTGGCGATAGTGGGTACGAAACAGCACATCCCAAACCATCGTGATCTCACCGTAGTTGTTGTTGCTCTCGGTGAGCACGCGGGAATGATGCCAACGGTGAACGCCGGGGGTGCAAAACAACCAGTCGAGTGGGCCGCAACGCATATTGACATTGCAGTGCGACAGCATGCCGATGAACGTGGTGAACGAGAACAGCCATACCACCATGTCGTCGGGAGCGCCGAGTAAGTACAACGGGGCCATCGAGAACGCCATCATGAGCGCCGAGTCGACGGGATGGATGCGCCCGGTATTGAGATACCACAGGCGTGACACGCTGTGGTGCACAGCGTGATACGGCCACATCCAGGAAACGTTGTGAAATGAGCGATGGCCCCAGTACGCGCCGAAGTCGCCGACCAGCACCACCAATGCGATCTGCGCCGCAGCTGGCCAGACATGCGGCCACAATGAGCCTCCGACGTGGCGAGCGAGCCACTGCGCCACGCCGACCGTGCAAGCCAGCACGAAGCTGTCGGCCAGCGTGCCGGGCAGGCTGGTGCCGACCAGGGTGAAGACCACGTCGTGGGTGACTTGGCCGTCGGAGCGGACCCATTGGCGCTCGAACGGCAGCACGCGCTCCAGGCTCCCCAATGCGAGCGCGAGGGTGAAGTAGACGCCGGCGAGGATGAGGGAGCCGTTGACGCCGTGGCGCAGGCCTGCGGCGGTGATCGCACAGCTGATGGCGACGAGCAACGGCCATAGGATCCACGATGCGGCGAGGCGCATGCGCGGAGTTTACGGGTTTGCTGGCAACTCTCACGCCGTTTTCCTCAACGAGGTGACAAGCGATGAGAAAGCGGCGATGAGAAAGCGGGTCGACATATCACGATCACTACGCCGAGCACAGGGGCCCTAATCGTCGTCCCGTGGCCTTGAATCGGACCGGCTTGGCGGCCGCTTGATCCGATTGGCACGTGCTTTGGCTGACTTGCCGAATTGCCCGGCGCATGGTGGCATACTTTGCCCGTGCGCCTCAAAGAACGTCCGGGATTCGCCCGATCCCGGAACTCTTTTGGCTTCTTGGCGAATTACTGGTTTCGCTGCCTTAGCCACTTCAGCAACGATGATTTCGTCTTCATTGGATCGGGTTACGAGGAAGATCCGCCGATGGACTTGCCGTTGGAGGCGTCTGACGAGCCCAATCGGTTCTTCATCCAGCTCTATCACTGCGTGGCGACCCAAGTCGATCTCATCGGCCAGCGTGTGCTGGAGGTCAGTTGCGGACATGGGGGCGGGGCCTCCTACCTCATGCGCACCCTGTTTCCGGCCTCCTACACGGGACTGGACTTGAACCCGGTTGGCGTCGACTTCTGCCGCAAAAACCACGACCTGCCCGGCCTGGACTTTGTGCAAGGCGACGCTCAGGACCTACCGTTTCCCGAGCAATCCTTTGACGCAGTCGTGAATATTGAAGCCGGGTTTTGCTATCCATCGTTACCCCGTTTTCTCGCTGAAGTGGCGCGCGTGCTGCGACCGGGGGGGCATTTCCTATACGCCGATATCCGCCGCAGCGACCGTATCGCCCAGTGGGAGAAGGAGCTGAGCGATTGTCCCATGCGGCTCATATCGGAAAGTGTCATCAGTGAACAGGTTGCGCTGGGACTCGAAAAGAGTTTGCCGCGCTTGAAGGAGCTGAACGGCTACAGTCCGGCCTTCCTCGTCGACGCGGTGTGGGCGAAGGCCTGCCGCAAGGGACTGCACAACGGAGACTTGTCTTACCGGATGTACACCTTCGGCAGTGAGTGAGGCCGCGCCTACCCGCGCGCGGGTAGCGTCGGAAAGGACGGTTCGGCGTCGCGCCACAGTGTGCGATGCGGGACGCGGCGTAGACCTGACCGGCCGACGTCAGACCTGGAGCCCAAGGCTCGACTCTTCGACCGCGGGTCGACGGCAGCCGAGCGGGCAGCGGTGTTCACGACGGGAGGTCCGATGTCCGGATTTGGTCGAAAGACCGTGCTGATCACCTTCGGTCGGTCATACCTGTCACTTCACCTGGCCCGCCTGATGGGCGCCGCGGGACACGACGTGCTGATCACGGACTCGGTGCGGTTTCCCGTGACCAGGTTCTCCTCGGCGGTCAGAAAGACGTTCCGTGCGCCCCGGCCGAGGTATGAACCGGTCGAGTGGACGCGAGCGCTCGCGCACATAGTCCGCGAGGAGGGCGTAGACATGGTCGTGACGGTCCACGAGGGGACCGAAATCCTGGCAAACACCATCAAGCGATACCCCGACCTGTTCCCGGACACCCAGAAGTTGTTCTTGTCCAGTTTCGATCTCGAGGCCCGGCTGGAAAACAAGTACGAGTTCCAGGCCGCGCTCAAGACGCTGGGCATACCCACCCTCGACTTCGCACTCGTCCGCAGCCAGGAAGAGCTCGAAGCGTTGGACTTCGACCAACCCTTCGCCCTCAAGCGCGTCTACTCGCGCGGGTCGCAGGACGTCCACAAGGTGCGTCCGGGTGAACTGCCGCGCGGCCTGAGCTTCGAAGAAGACAATCCGTGGATCGCCCAGGAGTGGGCCGAGGGCGCGAACTATTGCTCGTATTCCGTGTGCCACGAGGGTCAGGTGAAAGCGCACGCGCTTTACCCGGTGCGTTATGCGATCGACGGCACGTCGTGCCTGATGTTCGAGTCCGTCCAGCACGAGGGCATCGCCGAATGGACGCGCGAATGCGTCAAGGCGTTCAATTTCACCGGACAAATGGGGTTGGACTTCATCGAGGTGCCCGGCCGAGGTCTCTTCACCGTGGAATGCAATCCGCGGGCCACCAGCGGAATCCTGTTGTTCGATCCGGAAACGCGGGTCGACCGTGCATTTTTCGGCGTGAACGACGAGGTCATCACGCCCCAGCCCGGTGCGTGCAAGATGCTGGGCCCGGGGATGTTGATGTATGGGTGGCGCAAATCGTCGCTTCAGGGCAACACGTTTCGTGGATTTCTGCGCGATTTCCGCCGCACCGACGACGCCGTGTTCACCCTCGCCGATCTCAGGCCGACGCTGGCGCTACCACTCGTCGCAGCAACCATTTTTGCCGAGGCCGCTCGTTATCGGGTGAACATCCCGGACGCGTTCATGCACGACCACGACTGGGACGGCGGTGACCTACCGCTGTGAATCGCGGTGCGCGCGGCAGAAATTGGTGATCCGGGCGACGCTGTTGCCGGGGGCGGTGAAGATTCCGCCGTGGCCTGCGCCGTCGATCCGTACGAACTCCGCGCCGGGGATCAATCGTGCCGTCGCCTCGCAGAGGGCCGGCGGAAAGAACAGATCGTGTTCGAATGCCAGGACCAGCGTGGGCACGTCGATCGCGCCGAGATGTTCCGGGGTCGGCTCGCCGGACGTGATCCACTGCTGCGACGCCATCAGCTGTCCTTTGAAGCCTTCCTGTCCGGCCCAACCGCTCTCGTAGCCGGCCGACAGCGCCTGCTGCCAGCCCCGTACGGTCGCCGGATCTTGCAGCATCGGCAGGTGAAGGGTGGTAAGCAACTGCTCGAAAACCAATACTTCGCGCGGCAATTCGCCGTAGCGCTCGATCAGGCCCAGTTCCATCTCCCCCACCATCGCACCCACCGGCGAGGGCTGCAGCCCGGCGAACAAGACCATCGCACGAACCAGCTCCGGTCGGCTACGCAGCAGCGTCTGGGCGGTGTAGCAGCCCATCGAGTAGCCGACGACGGTGGCCTGGTCGACTTTGAAATGGTCGAGGATGGCGGCGGCGTCGTCGGCTAGCTCTGCCACCGAGTACGGCGCGGCCGGTGCGCAGGATGGCGACATTCCGCGCGCGTTGTAGGCGATGACCTGAAATCCCGCATCGACGAGCGACTGGGGTAGTCCGCAGATGTTCCACGTAATGCTCGGCATGCCGAGGCCGCCGATCAATAGCACGGTCGGGCCTTCGCCGGACCTTTGCACCGAGAGCTCGACGCCCGGTTCTGCGATGACAAACTCGAAGCCGTCATTCGGCGTTGCGCCCGCTGCATCGGTCATTGGTTCCACTGTAATAGCGCTGCTGTGCGAGTCGCCAGGGTTGCCCGGATAGTTGTCTATCGCGTGATCTCGAAAGTGAATTCGTGGCCGCAGATGCAAATGCGGTCGCCGTCGGTCAGCGTCGCGCTAGCCCGGATCCGCTGCTCCCCGACATCGACGCCGTTGGCTGACCGGAGATCGGTGATGACAAAAGCATTACCGGTATCAACGATCACCGCGTGGGAGCGACTGACGGTGTCATCCTCGAGAACGATGTCATTCTCGGCGAGGCGGCCGATCCTGGTGACGGTTCCTCGCAGCGGATAACGTCTTCCGTGCGCATCGCGCAGGTGGGCAACGACGGATTCTTGCGCAGGCTCGGCGGGCCGCCGACGAGTCGCCGCAGCACGTTTGGCTGTCGCGCGCGCGACGTGCTCGACGTCCAGTGACTCTTGGCGAAGGATCCGCTGATGAAGGCGCTGCAATGTGGGACCGGGATCAATGCCCAAATCGTCCGCGAGCGTGGTTTTGAGTCGGGCGTAGGTGTCGAGCGCGTCGTATTGGCGTTCCGTCAGATAGTAGGCGCTGATCAGTTGTGCCCACAGCGGTTCTCGGTACGGATGCTCGGCCGCCAGGGCTTCGAGCTCACCAATGATCGAACGGGTTCGACCGCACGCCATTTCGGCTTCCGCTCGTGCGGTGAGCGCCATTAGCTTGTCCTCGGTCAGCGCCGCGGCGAAGGCATCCACGAATGGAAAGTCACGCAAATCCTCGAGCACCGGTCCACGCCACTCGGCCAGTGCGGCCGACAGGTGACCGCTGGCCTGTTCGAACCGGCCGACGGCCGACGCGTCGATTCCTGCTTTGTGTTCGATCGAGAAACGGCCTACGTCGCAATCCTTTTCGTGAAGTAGGAGCCGATACCCCGGCTGGATGCTGACTAGCATCGCGGCGGAATCGGCGCCAGCGCCGCTGATCAATCGGCGGATTCTGGAGACGTGTGCGTGCAGGCTCGCGCGAGCTTCCGGCGGCGGATTTCGTTGCCACGCAGCGTCGATCAATGCATCCACCGCAACGGTGCGGTTGCGGTTGATCAGCAGCACGGCCAGCACAGCTCGTTGTTTCGCCGCGCCCAACGGTAGGTCGTTACCGTCGGCACTGATCTGCAGCGGTCCCAAGAGCCCAAATCGCAACGCGCTATGGGTCATCGCGACAGCAAATCCTTCGCCTTTCCCTCACCACAGGTACACACGCGCGCTGCTTCCACCTGAACAGGTGATCCAGCTGTCCCCCGCTTGCTGCTGGCAGCGCATGAGAAAATTGGAGCCGTTGCACAGCGCGCCGGGCACGGTCTTGCAGTCGACAGCGCCCGGCGCCGAGACCGCCCGGGGTAGCGGGCTGGCGTTGCCGTATTCCGCCCAGTAGGTGCTCAAGACGCTGTTGGCAAAAAGACATGACGTTTCGGGGGTCCCGCGGCCGGCGTGGCTGCCGAACCCGGTGGCGTTCGGCAAGGAAAAGCCCTGATCGCAGGACTGGTGCAGGCTGCTCAGGTCGGGACCGGTCACCAATGGGGGCAGCGCAGCACGCGCCGGCGTCTCCTGCTGCGCGCTCGGCCCATTGGCGAAAAGGCCGATGTCCAAACCGATGCCCGCCAGAACCAAGACCGCCGTTATCGCGGTCACGCTTGGCAGCACCCATCGTCGCTTGCCTCGGCTGCGAGGCTCCGCGACCAAGGAGCCCGGTCGGACTGCTGCGGCGAGCGATCGAGTGCCGTCGACGATGGGGTCGGTGATGTCGCCTCCGCTTCCCAACGCGCGCTGGGCCGCGCGGGCCAGGGCGCCCGCCGATCCGTACCGGTCGTCGGGATGTTTGGCCATGCCGCGGGCGACGACGTTGTCGAGCGCGACCGGAATCCTCGGATTCACCTGACTGGGTCGCGGCGGTGGCAGGGCTAGGTGGGCCGCCACCACATGCTCAAGGCTGTCACCGGCGAACGGGGCGTCTCCGGTGAGAGTCTCGTACAACACGCACGCCAGTGAGTAGACGTCGACCGCGGGAGTGGCCGCTTCGTTGCGAAATCGTTCCGGCGCCATGTAATTCAGGGTCCCGATCTGAGTTCCCACCGTAGTCAGGCGCGGATCTCCTCGGCCCTCGGCTATTCCGAAGTCGACGAGATACACGAAGTCGGCCCCGGTGACGATGATGTTCTGCGGCTTGACGTCTCGATGGACTAATCCCTCGACGTGTGCGGCATCCAGCGCGGCGGCGATCTGACTGATGATCGCCACCGCGCGTGCGGGCGTCAGGGGGCCGTCCGCGATCAATTCCAGAAGCGTCTGCCCTTGCACCAGTCGCATTTCGATGTACAGACTGCCGTCGATCTCGCCCCAATCGTGGATCGGAATGACGTGCGGCTCCTGCAGAATGGCGGCGGCCTGCGACTCCCGCTGAAATCGTGTGCGGAACGTCGGATCAGTTGAGAGCTCGTCGGCCAGGATCTTCACCGCGACAGTCCGCTGTTTGCTGGTATCGAAGGCCTCGTATACCGCCCCGCCCCCGCCCTTTCCGAGCAGGCGCGTGAGGTTGTATTTGCCGAACGCCTCACCGACGCGCGAGTCCACCGCCATCCCCTTGATTCCTTCGGGTACCGACGAAGTATCTCGCTCGCGGCCCGCTCACGCACCGATTTGCCGAGGAAGCCTTTGGCTGCGGCTCGCCGAGCCGGCACAAGCCCGACGCAAGAAACACGCAAGGCAAGCGGCGCAGCCTCTACGTGCCAGCTCACAGCCAGCCAGGCCGGAGCCCAGATTCGGCCAAGATTTTCAAGGACACGAAGATGCTCAAGACAACGCATCACGCACCCCCCACGCCGCGAGACAGGAACCGTCGTAACACACATTCGCGCACCCGGTTCCGGCGACGGATGGAGATGGCGACGCTCGCGCTGGCAATCTCCATGCTCGCGGCGGGCATGGCCTCGTCGCCGACCGCACACGCCGAGCCCGACAATGCGCCGGCGGTGGCGGCCCACGGTGTCGAGGCTCCTCTCGAGAGCGTTCCCTGGTCGTACGTCGGTCCGGGCTGGATGCTCGCGATGTGGAGCCCGGTTCCGGGGTTGCACCCCGGTGAAGTGCCACCCCCCGGGTCACCAACCTGGGAGACGGCCACCACGACGCTCTACCTCGTCGATCCTGCGGGTGGTCGCTACCCGATCACCACCTTCCCGCCGCCGGGCCGGGGTTCGAGTCCGAGATTGGCCGATTGGTCGGGCGACGCGACCCGCGCCCTCTTCGTCACCGAGCAGAAGGACCACAACGCCATCATCCAGGTCGACCTGCACACGGGCGAGAAAACATCCTTCACCATCGACGGCAGCCACGCGTCCCCTCGCTACACGCGGCCGGACGGCAAAGCGATCCTGCTCGACAGATCGGATCTATCGAGGACCGGATCGCTCGAACGCGTCGACGTTGCGGGTAACCACCAGCTGACGTACCCGCTGGGCCAAGGTGTCGAGGGGTACCTCTCGACACCGGACGGCGCCCAGCTGGTGCTGGGCACCCACTCCGGCATGGCGTTGATGGGCAACGACGGGGTGGCCGGGGCTACTCTGCCGATCGCGGGGCAAAAAGACTGCAGACCTGTGCGCTGGTGGGACACCGGCGTTGCCCTCGCCCACTGCGGTATCTCCGCTGGGTCGCAGCTGTGGTTGGTGCCTATCGACGGCAGGACACCGACGGCTCTTACAGCGCCCAACGACGGGAAGGGGCCTGACTACGGCGACCTGAATGCCTGGCGGCTCCCGGCGGGGACCTTCCTGCAGGCAACCGGCGCATGTGGCGTCGTGTTCGTCGCCAAGCTCAACGACGACGGCACAACGTCACAGGTCTCGGTCCCCGGCGTGAAAGGCCGCAGCGTCGTGGTGGTCGGCGTCAACGGGGGCAACCTCGATCTGCAAGCCAGGGCCGGGTGTGGAAGCGGCCAGTCACTCATCGACTACAACCCCTCGGCCGGAACCTCGTCGGTGCTGCTCGGCCAGACCGTCAACGGCGGAGGCGTCG
Source organism: Mycobacterium sp. NGS56 (assembly GCF_059812425.1). Lineage (NCBI taxonomy): Bacteria > Bacillati > Actinomycetota > Actinomycetes > Mycobacteriales > Mycobacteriaceae > Mycobacterium > Mycobacterium sp. NGS56. The sequence continues at coordinate 1,373,626 of NZ_JCALCQ010000001.1, read as the reverse complement.
TCAGCGCAGTGCCCTACCCGGGCCAGCGGTAGTGAGCGGATGGTTGCAGTGTCAAAAACCGCCCGCCTGATCGCCCTTACCGCCACGATGAAGCGAGTGCTGCGGCTCGCGCGAGGCTCGGCAAGCCCGACAGCGTTGCCGTTCAACGCTATTGACCCCAACGGTGTGGCGGTGGACTTCAACGACGGTCTATACATCGTCGACTCGGGCGGCAAGCAAGTGCTGGAGCTAGCGCCCGGCGCAACCACCCCGACCGTCCTGCCCTTCACCGGCCTCAAACTGCCCACCCGAGTGTCGGTGGACACCAGCGGCCGTGTGTACGTCGTCGACCTGCATACGAACCGCGTGTTGGAGTGGGATCGTGGCGCGAGCGTTCCAATCGTGTTGCCGTTCAACGACCTCAAGGACCCTTCCAGCGTGACAGTCGACAGCACGGGCAACGTGTACGTCGACGATGGGTTGCATTTCCGCATTCTCAAGCTGCCGGTCCAGTGATGACGACGGCATGGGCTGGCCGCGTCGCGGCGATAGGTACCGACCGTGAGTACGAGGCCACCGTGGAGCCTGACTGAGCCTTAACTCCTGTAAGCGCTCTGAGATGAAAATTTGGTACTCGGCGGCCAGCTTATGGCCGCCATTAGTGGCAGGAATGGATCTGCAGAAATCGCCGGCTCGCTCAAGTGCGTTATGGGTGTCGAGTACAGAGTGTGCTGCAAGGAAGGAAACTATGGCGAAATCCATTCGGGTCGGCGTCCAGCTCTGGCCGGGAGGAACACCCGACTATCGGACCTGGCGAGACTCGGTGATCCAAGCCGAGCAACTGGGCGCCGATGCCATCTTTGGCTACGACCACTTTCACAAGGTGTTTAGCATTCCGTCGCAGGATGGCATGCCCCAGCTGTTACCAGACCAGCTTGACGTCAACAACTTCGAGGGCTGGACAGCTTTGGCGTCATGGGGCGAGATAACTCGGCGCGCCGAGATTGGATTGCTGGTGACCGGCGTCGGTTACCGCAATCCCGATCTACTCGCCGACATGGCCCGCACGGTCGACCACATCAGCGGCGGCCGGCTGATCCTGGGCCTCGGGGCAGGTTGGTACGAAAAGGATTACAGCGTTTACGGATACGAGTACGGAACCGTCACCTCTCGGATGGATTTGTTCGAGCAGCGCCTTGCCCGCATCCAGAACCGCCTCGAGCACCTGGTGCCGCAACCGATGCACGAGATCCCCATACTGATCGGCGGAATCGGAGTTCGGCGAACGCTGCCGATAGTCGCCAGACACGCCGACATTTGGCACACGTTCGCCAGTGTGCAGGAGTATCGCCGCAAGAACGCGATCCTCAAGGACATGGTCGCCGAGACCGGGCGCGACGAACGCCAAATAGAGCGCGCGGTCCATTGGACTGGACGAGACAACGCCGACGCCTTCCTCGGAGAGGGCGTCACGCTGTTCACGACGGAAGTTCACCCGACCGACGACGGTTACGACTTCTCGGAGTTCAAAGACATGTTGGCCTGGCGAGACGAAAGCCGATGAGGACTACGGAACCACTGTCGCAGGACTGCGGAGGGGAGTTTGAATAGATCATGACGAACACACTCGAGGGTTCGACCGCATTGGTGACTGGGGCGACGGCGGGCATCGGCCGCGCGATCGCTCTTCAGCTGGCTGTCCTCGGCGCCGAGGTTGTGGTGCACGGCCGCAGCGCCGAACGCGGTGCCGAGTTGATTCGCGAGATCGAAAATGCCAGCGGCAAAGCGCGTTTCGTCGCGGCCGATCTCGGGGACGCCGACGATGTGCGTCGCTTAGCCGCCGACGCGGGCGACGTCGACATCTTGATCAACAACGCGGGCGTTTACCGGTTCGCCGCAACCGCCGAGAGCGACGATGCCTTTTTCGACGAGCACATCAACGTAAACCTGCGCGCGCCGCATATCTTGATGCAGCAACTTGCCCCCGGCATGGCCGAGCGCGGCAGAGGTGTGGTCGTTAACCTGAGCACGGTCGCGGCTGGGACACCCGCGCGCGGAGCCGGAATCTACGGTGCGAGCAAGGCCGGCCTCGAACTGCTGACCCGCGTATGGGCGGACGAGTTCGGCCGCGACGGGGTCCGAGTCAATACGGTGCAGGCCGGTCCGACCGAAACACCTGGCACCGCAGCTACTCCCGGCGTCACTGACGCGCTCGGCGAGGTCACCACACTCGGCCGGGCAGCGGTCGCTGACGAGATCGCAAACGCCGTCACATTCCTTGCCTCACCCGCGGCCAGCTACATAAACGGCGCGATTTTGCAGGCCAGCGGCGGTCAGGCCGCGATCGCGCCGTGATCAGTAATCCACCGGAACATCGAAGGCCGTTACGAGCTGGCCGATGTCTCGGCGGCGCGAATTTGCCGGCCAAACCACCCATGTGCGCCGAACCAACGGGTGACCGACGAGCGGACTCCATGTCACGGATTCGGGAATCTGATGCGGCCAATTCGCGGGCGCCAGGGCGAATGAGCTACCCGCGGTGACCGCAGCAAGCTTGACCTCGGCGATGAGCTGCTGGTCCTCCGGCGGCGGCGGGCCCAGATCGACGCCATGACTGCGCAAGATGGCTGTGATTTCGTCGTGCCAGGCTGGGCTGTTCGATCGTGGGAAACAAAGCCATTGCAGTCCGGTCAGCGCGTCGAGCCGGATACCGTGCGAGCCGATGAGCCCGGCGGCGAGTTCGGACGCCAACAACACGCCCAGATTTTCGCGCACCACCAGCATCGCGTCGAAGTCTTCCGGGGCGGGCCGCTCACGGAGCAGGCCGACGTCGATCTCCCGACTGCGCAGCCCGGAAATCTGTGCAGCAGTTGACAAATGCCGGGGCATCACCCGCGTGTCCGGACAGTTCGCTGCGAACTGCTCGAGCGCGCCCTGCAGGAGGCCCGGCGGTAGCTCCATCGGCACCCCCAGCCGCAGCACCCCGCCACCTTCAGTGGTGAACTCGGCCATCCGGCGCAGCGCCTGATCGTGCCTGGCAAGGATTGCGCGTGCCTCCGTGAGCAGCGCGGCGCCCGCTGCCGTTGTCCGTACCCCGGTGCTGCTGCGCTCCAAGAGTTTGACGCCGAGCTGGCGCTCCAAAGAGCTCACGGTCTGTGACAAAGCGGGTTGGCTGATATTGAGTCGGCGTGAGGCGGCCGACATTCCGCCTTCTTCAGCTACCGCCACGAATGCCGTCAACTCTCGCAGCTCCATTCGTCCAGCCTAGGGCGGCGATCACAACGGTGAAGCCCCGTCCCGGACAATGTCCGCGCCGGGGCGATCTTCGCGCCGCGGTTAACGAGCGTTGGTCGAGTGCCGTTGGACGGCCCGGATGGAGTCGGCAAGTGTCCAGAACGATAAACCGAGCAGCGGGATGTCTTTGACGAGAAACTCACCCAGGAGGGAGATGGCCGGGAAGCCGCCGCCAGCCGGCTCGCCGATCCCCGGTGTTGTGAAGAGGAAGCCAACCGTGGACACAAACAGGACAATGGCCATCAGGCTTCCCACTACCGACAATCGCGGCGCGACCGGCTTGATCGCCAGGAGGAACGCGGCAGCGACCTCGAAGACACCTAACAGCGCCGAGAAGGTGTAGACCGGGAAAATTTGATAGACCAAACCCAGCCAGGGACTGTTGGCCACCAGCGGCTGAATCTGGTGTGCCTCGTAGTTGGCGAACTTGAGGGCGCCTATCCAGCCGATGACGATCACGAGACCGTATCGACCAAGGGCGCCGGCGACGGTCTCGATGGCCGACGTCCTGAGAAATACGCTGACTTTGGTTCTCATCTTTTCGTTCCAATCTGATCGATTGACTGGCTAGAACGGATTGCAGGGCTTGGTTCCTTCGTAGGATCGCCGCGCGATGCTGCTGACCTTCGAAACATCGTGATGCCGGTCGGTATGTCGGCGTCGCCAGTGCGAATTTCGATAACCGCGATTGGCTGTCCCGATAGCCATCGCCAAGAAGTGTTGATTGGCCGACCAAGCCAATTTCCGATGCCAAACTCCTTCGCGGACAACGGTGATCGTCATAGCCGGGCTATCAAACTGACATCGCGTACCTTCCGCTTTCCCGCGCACCGGCGACATCGGGCTTTGGGGTGGTCTTTCGGTGGAGGGTGTTCGTGCCGCCGCGAGTCGACCGTTCGCACAAACTTGGGAGAATCTTGATGACTGTCGATCTGGATCTAGAGGGTAGGACGCAATGAGCGAGGAGCAGTACGACGCGATCGTGATAGGGACCAGTCAGGGCGGTCGCTTTCTTCCTGTCGATCTGGCGAAAGCGGGCCAGAAGGTCGCGCTCATCGAGCGCGACCAACTCGGCGGCGTCTGCGTCAACACTGGGTGCACCCCGACCAAGACGATGGTCGCCAGTGCGCGCCTCGCCTACCAGGCGCGCCGCGCCGCAGAGTACGGCGTTGATACTGGCCCCGTAACGGTGGACCTGGCCGAGGTGCGCGAGCGCAAACGTGCCATGGTCGCCGGTGCGCGGCAAAACTACGCGAGCCGGTTGGCGCAGGACGGACTTGACCTGATCGACGGCGAGGCCCACTTCGTGGGGCCGAGGACCGTCGACATCGCCTTGACAAATGGCGGGACGCGGCAGATCAGCGCCGCGGTGGTCGTGATCGACACCGGCACCCGATCCAAGCCGCTGGAGATCCCTGGCGTCGCCGATGTTCCCGTGCTCGATTCGACATCGATCATGGAATTGAATGACCTCCCGGAGCACCTAGTCGTCCTTGGCGGGGGCTACATCGGGCTCGAGTTCGGGCAGATGTTCCGACGATTCGGCAGCCAGGTCACCATCATCCAGAGAGCCGCCCGCCTGCTGACCATCGAGGACGAAGATGTCTCCGACGAGGTCGCCGCAATCTTGCGCGACGAGGGAATCACGGTCCTGACGTCGTCGACGCCGGTCCGGGTTGAGCAGGCCGGCGGGAACCGCCTCCGGTTGACCGTGCGCACCAAGGACGGCGAGCGACAGGTCAAAGGCTCCCACCTACTGGCCGCCACCGGCCGCATCCCTAACACGCAGGCCCTCACCCTCGAGGCCGCCGGCATCCGTCTCAACGACCGCGGGTTCATCGACGTCGACGAATACCTGCAAACCAGCGCCCCGGGCGTCTACGCGATGGGCGATGTCAAGGGCGGGCCGGCCTTCACCCACAGTTCCTACGACGACTACCGCATCCTGCACGCCAACCTGATAGCGCACGAAAAGAAGAGCGCGCATGATCGCATCGTCCCCTATGCGGTGTTCATCGACCCGCAGCTTGGCCGCGTCGGCATGACCGAGCGCGAGGCCAGGGCGCAAGGACGCGACATCCGGGTGGCGAAGCTGCCGATGAGCGCTGTCATCCGGGCGATCGAGACCGGGGAAACGCGCGGTTTCATGAAGGCCGTTGTCGACGCGGGCAGCGGACAGATCCTGGGCTGCGCGGTCCTGGGCAGTGAGGGCGGCGAGATCATGACCGTGATCCAGGTCGCCATGTTGGGCAAGCTCACTTACACCGCGTTGGCGGATGCGATCTTCACGCATCCGCTTTTGGCCGAAGGCCTCAACACCCTCTTCGCGATGGTCGACGCCTAACTGGGTTTACTTGCGCGTCAACACGACCGAGACCCATGTAAGCATCGGCCGAAACACTTCAGTGTGGATGGAATGTTTTAGCCGACCTGCATTCCTGCCACCACTCCGCCCCGACGGATTGGTCAGGCTGGCGTCAGGTGGATCGGTAGGTGGGTCGGGCCACGTAATGAACTGTGCGTCGACCAGATGGTCGAGCCATTGGGGTTTAGGCGACTGACGTGGGTCACGAGGTGTCGAAGTACGGCTTGGGCTTCCATTCGAGCGAGTGGTGCGCCGATGCACATGTGTGGGCCGTAGCCGAAAGCGACGTGGTTTCGCGGGTTGCGGTCGGCGCGGTACTCGTCGGGTTCGTCGAAGGCTGCGGGGTCGCGATTCGCCGCCCCGAAGGAGAGCAGGACGCGTGACCCGGCGGGAATGGTGATGCCTCCGATTTGATAGTCGGCGCGGGTGTAGCGGTAGAGGTTCTGTATCGGCGTCGTGATGCGGAGGTGCTCCTCGACTGCGATCGGGATGAGGTCGGGGTTGGTGCGTATCAAGTCGTACTGATCGGGGTAATGGGCGAGAGTGTCGAACATTCCGCCGAGAAGGTTCGTGGTTGTTTCGTTCCCGGCGATCAACAGGTGAATTGCGATGATCCAAAGCTGACGATCGGTGAGGCTGCCATCGGTGTTGTGTTCGAGGAGGCGCCCCAGCACAGTGCCCGATCCTTTAAGTGCGCCGTGTGCGATTTGCTTCACGAAGTAGCGCTGCAACGCCACCATTGCGGATATGGATCTGGTTGCCTCTGCGAGACCTGCGCGTGTCGGGGTCAAATCCATGACCTTCACGGCGTTTTCTGACCACCGACGGAAGTCGTTGACGTCGTCTTCCGGTACCCCGAGGATCTGAGCGATCAGGCGGATCGGCATTGGTATCGCCAAGTGCTGCACGACATCGCAGCCGGGGTTGTTCAACAGGCCAGAGACGAGTTCCGCGGCTAGCTTCTCGACGATTCCCTGCCAGGCGCTCATGGCGCCCTTGCTGAATCCCGGCTGGATCTGCTTACGGAGTCGGGCGTGTTCTTCGCCGTCGGTCAGCACCGCGAGCGGTGCCGACATTCTCAATCGGGTGACCCCTTGAGTACTGGTGACCTGATCGGTGTCGCGCAGTGCAGCTCGCACGTCGTCGAGTCGGCTGACGATCCAGGTGGCTCGCCTGGGGTTGTAGTGCACGCGGCCACTTCTGTGTAGGGCGCGGTAGGCGTCGAATGGGTGTTCAGCAGTGATCGGATTCTGTGGGTCGTAGTCCGTGTTCACCGCGCCGGTCCAAGCGTCGTAGCCGCGCCGGCGGGTGCGCACGGCGGCAGCCAGGTTCATCCGGACGGCATTACTGAAAGGCCGAATGGCTTCGGCAACCCCTTGGGCGGTCTGACTGATCGACATTTCGCTCCCCTTACCCGAGCCACCGGCTTCACTGACCGCATCCGTGCCGAATTCGGACTTGATTGCGCACGATGTTGCCCGTCAAATGAATGACGTAACAAGCAGATACGATGGTCAACTGCCGACTCATTCGAGGATTCGCCATCATGACCCCGATGGTCGTTTCGACGGCACCGTTGATGTAGGTGAACATGCGCGCGTGTTCGGGGAAGCCGAGGCGGTTGATGGGGTCGAAGAACTTTGGAACAAGGAAGTGCGCGACACCGATCACGGTGACGATGACCGCGACGCGCTGTTCGCGGCCTCTTTCCGAACTACGAGCAGTTGTGTCGGTCATTGAAGTTGCCCAATCGTTCCGAATGCCACTGATTGTCGACCAGCTCGGGGACAGAGCATGCCGGCCCGCGCCTCCGGTGATGATGCACAGTTCCGCGCATTCGCGACCTTTCCGCTCGGCGGGAAGTCTCATTTCGAGGCGAACCTATCCCCCTCAATCGCGGTCTGACACCTAGCTGATCGGGTCCGCCACTATTTACGAGACATATTTTCTCGTAAATAGTGGCACAATGTGGCTCCGATGTATATGGCTGCCTCGCCCAGACGTACAGAAGACAGGACGCCCAAGATTTGCTTTAGGGTCGTGACGTGAGCCAACCTCGCCGAGGGCGACCGCGTAGCGCGGCCGTACATGAGGCCATACTCGACGCCACCCGCACCCTTCTGATCGAAGTCGGGTACAGCGGAGTGTCAATGGACAAGGTCGCCGCCAATGCCGGAGTGGGAACGCAAACGGTTTATAGACGGTGGCCGTCGAAAGCTCCTTTGGTGGCCGAGGCGGTAATGCAGGCCTATGCGCAAGCCGACTTCACGCTTCCAGATACGGGAGACACGGTCGAAGATCTGAGGACCTGGATGCACGAGTCCGCCGCGCTGAGTGCCGCCCCCGAGAACATCGCACTCGTCCGCGCTCTTGCCGCTGCCGCCGCTGAGGACCTTCGAGACCGCGACACCTTATACCAGCAACTCACTAGCCGCTTCCACGCTGCGGTGATGCAGCGGTTGCACACCGGCATCTCGTTGGGTCAAATTCGCGCCGACGCCGACATCGAAGCTGCCGCTGACGCATTGATTGGAGCCACGCTATATCGCATGCTCAGCGTCACATCGACCGTAGGCGAGGCGATGGGACGTTACGACGGGCTAATAGACACGTTGATGGGTGGCCTCTCGACGAGCTGACCCGATGGCCTTAAGTGATCCGGACGGAGCAGAGTGCAGGCTACGTCAGTTCCGCGCCGGCCCGCTCTCCCGACGACGGTGTCGCTTCGCGGGAATGAAGTCGAGGCGCCACCGCTCGTTATTCTTATCTGCGACAAATGTATTGAGCGCGTCATCGGTTCAGGCAGAATCCGCGACAGTCGAATGTGGAACTCCGAGTCCTTCCGCCAGATTCTGTAAGGCGATTTTGGCCAGGGGAAGATCGACGTCCAGTTCCCTGCCAAGACGTAGCGCCAGGCTGAGATCCTTCTCTCCCAGCGCGCACGTGTGGGTGAACGGCTGGTACAGGAAATGATCCGGGTCGAGTGGTCGGCTCATGTCATCGCGATACATCATGGCGCCGGCGCCACCGCTTTGCACGTCTGTATGACGCACAATACGGCCCAACGCTTGGACATCGAGGCCCGCACGTTCTGCCAGCTGCATCGCCTCACAAGCGGCCGCGAAGGAAGTGAAGGTCAGCATGTTGCGCGCCAGTTTCATTCGTGTGCCGGCGCCCGGCTCGCCGGCATGGACGACCATCGACGCCCACTGTTTGAACGCCGGCTTGACCCGTTCGTAGGTTTCCCGGCCTGCGCCCACCATGACAGCGAGTTCACCCGTCTTGACCGCCTCCACACCACCGCTGACCGGCGCGTCGATGAGCTGAATGCCCTTGGCTTGAAGCTCCGTTGCCAATTCGGACGCAGTGTTGTGGTCGATCGTGGAATGTATTGCGATGACGGTACCCGGTTCGGCGTGAGCGGTGAGATCGGCCACCACACCGCGGACTTGCTCGTCGTTGAGCACCATGACACTGATGATGTCGGCGACCGCCACGTCGCTCGCGGTCCGCGCCACTTCGGCCCCGGCTTCGGCGAACGGCATTGTGGCGCTAGTTCTTACGTCGAAAACAATCAGACCGCCGGGCCACTCGACGAGTCGCTTGGCCATCGGCGCACCCAAATTTCCCAGACCGATGAACCCCAACTTGGGTGCTTGAGTCTCAGCCATCGACATTCCTCCTTGGACGTGGTGACCGTCTGGTTATCTGCATTCTCACACCTGCCGCAGCAACATCGCCGTGGTGCCGCTGTTAGCTGCTCCTACGCCTACCGCAGCCAGCTTTGCATCGTGGACCTGTCGCTCTTTACCCTGGCCACGAATTTGCAAACACGCTTCGTGCAGATGTCCAAAGCCGTGCAAACGTCCTCCCGATAGCTGCCCTCCGGCAGTGTTGAGGGGCAATTCTCCGCCGAGCGAAATGCGATGAGGGTCCGAAACCCATTCCCCGGATTCTCCAACCGGACAAAAACCAAAGTCTTCGAGCCAGCAGAGCACGAAGACACTGAAGCCGTCATACAACGAGGCGACGTCGACATCGGCGGCGGTGAAGTCGGTCCGCTCCCAGATTGTGGACCATCGTGAGCTGATCCGGGTGATGTCTTGACCGCCTTCCCAAGTGAAGCGGTCGTGGTGAGCACAGTCGACCGCCTCGACGGTCACTGCCGGGTGGTCCAGCCCCGCGGCGTGCTCGGCGCGGGAGACAACGAATGCGGTGGCGCCGTCGCAGGCGATGTCGCAGTCGAACATGCACAGCGGGTCGGAGACCATGCGCGCGCTGAGATAGGTGTCGAGGTCGAGCGGATCGCGGTAGATCGCCGAGGGGTTGCGAGCGGCGTGGCTCCGTTGCGCGATGGCGATCGACGCGAGCTGCTCGCGAGTAAGCCCGTATCGCAACATCCGTGCGCGAATCTGAAGAGCCGCCAAGTTAGCCGCCGTGGCACCAAAAGGGATCTGCCAGGCCAGCATTCCGCCTGGACGGCCACCCCCGGAACCGTATCCTTTGCGTCGGCCGGCGCCTTGCGCGGTGCCCTCCCAGATGCTGCGCCAGCACAGCACGTGGTTGGCCAGCCCGCCGGCCACAGCGAGCATGGCGTCGACCACCGCCCCGAGCTGACCCGGGGACTCCACTCCCCCTGCGACCCAATTCGGCTCGATTCCCAAAGCGTCATGAATGTCACGCAGTGACGCCCCAGAGAACCCGAGGCCCGGTTGGGAACTACCGGGATACGTTGTGAGGCCATCTATGTCGGCCACCGTCAGACCGGCGTCGGCAACTGCGGCCAGACATGCTTCGGCGGTGAGCTCTAGCGGATCCCGCCCCAGTCGACGACCGATTGCCGACTGACCGATGCCGCTGATGATGGTCCGATCCGTCAACGCCTTAGTCATCAGCGCTCCGGTTCGAACAACGGAATGAATACCTCGTCGTCGCCATCTACACATCGATCGAAGATGACGCGCACCGGCATGTTCTGGGTGACGTCGTCAGGTTCGACGTTTACCAGGTTGGTCAGTAGGCGCACCCGTTCGTCCTCGACCGGATTTACGAACGCGATCAGGTATGGCGGTGGGAACCCAGGAAACCATCCGTGACGATTCACCGTCCAGGATTCGACAAACCCCTTGCCGCTGAGTTCGACGTATTCGGTCGCCGCATGGTCATGAGGGCACAACAGCGAGGGCGGCTGACAGAGCCGCCCGCAGGAGGTGCAGCGTTGCATGCGCAGCACTCCGTCCGCACCCGAGGTCCAGAAGGGCCGATTCAGCGCGGTAAGCGCAGGGGCGGGCCGGTGAGATTCTGGCATCTGCATCATGCGTCGTCGGTGAATTGGCCTGTTAACCAAAGACTCCCGGCGATTGCGAGTAGTCCACCGTCGATAGCTCGGTCATGCCACCATCGACTTGCAGTATCGTGCCCGTCACGAATGCCGCATCGTCTCCCGCTAAAAAAGCCACTGCCGGCGCAATCTCAACTGGATCAGCGCCGCGTTTCATCGGCGAGGCGGCTGCGGTCCGCGTGTAGTTGTCCCATTCGGTGCCGATCATCTTTTGCTGGGCCTCGGTCAGGGCAAACGGGCACACCGCATTGACTCGGATGCGGTGGCGAGCCCACTCGTTGGCGGCGACCTTGGTCAGCGCGGCTATCGCGCCTTTGGCCGCCGAGTAGGGAGCGGTGTAGGCGATGCCGGCCAGAGCGGACCCTGACACAAAGTTGATCACCGACGCCCGTCCGGACTCACGGAGGAACGGAAAGCAGAGCTGCATGAACCGGAAGGTCGCTTTCGGTCCAGTGACCTCTGAGAGTTCCCAATCCTTTTCGGTGACAAGTTCCAGCGCCTTGGGCATGGCGAAGAACTGGGCCGCATTGACCAAGACATCGATCCGGCCGTTCCCGGTATCGGCCACCTGATGCACGGCGCCTTCAATCGCTTCCCGGTGGGCCACATTGGCCTTGATGAAGGAGGCCCGGCCGTGGTTTGAACGAATCCGCTCTACGCGCTCCTGGCCCTTCTCGGCATTCAAATCGACGATAGTGACATGGGCGCCCAGACCGGCCAACTCCTCGGCAACCGCTCCTCCCAGCCCCTGAGCTCCGCCGGTGACCAGCGCGTATCTGTCCTCCAAACGAGACAACACCACTCCTTGTGCCATGTAACAATGGAACATCAGACGTTCTATTATTCAATAATTGCAGATCCTCGCCGCCGTGCCTAGTGGGGCTGGTCCAAGCGGCTGTGTAGTCAGTGCGTATGAAGACCCGCAGGCGGAGGGACGCGAATGGAAGTCAAGGTGGACCGCGACCAATGCGAGTCCAATGCGGTCTGCCTGCTCTGCGTGTCGTAACGCGATTGGCGCGCTTCAGCAGCCCGACATCGCGTGTCACGTAGCATTAAGAGCTCGGAATATAGGTACCGCACGCGGAGGAACGACATGTCGACTGACCGAGCAACTGCCGAAACAGAGGTCGCCGACGAGCTCGATCGACGCGAACAGATTCTCGACGCCGCCAATGAGTGTTTTACACAATTGGGCATCCAGCGCACCAGCGTGCAGGACGTAGCGCGGATGGCCAAGGTCTCCCGGGGCACCATCTATCGGTACTTCGTCGATCGCGACGTGCTTATCGAGGCGGCGATCGAGCATGGAGCTCAACGCTTTTACCGTGAGGTCGCCGCGGCGATGGAAAAGAAGACCACGCTCGCTGAAAAACTCGGCGCTATGGCCGAAACGAACGCAAAGATCCTCCTCGAACACCGCACCCGCAATCGACTGATGGCCGATGACGCCGAGCTCATGCGACACATGGTCTCCGATGGCGACAGTGCAGTCCGGCGCACGACGAAGTTTCTCGAACCCTACGTGCGCGACGCGCAAAAACGCGGTGAGGTCGGAGCAGGAATTAACGTCACAGCGGCCAGCGAGTGGCTCGCGCGCATCATCTATTCCTTCTCGACGGTCAATCAAGGACTGAGCTTCGATATGACCAAGCCAAAAACGGTCCGCGACTATGTAGAAAAGTTTGCCATCAACGGCCTGCGCTGAGGCGAGGCTTTTACCCGGAGCTGACCCGCCCACGCACTAAAACGGCTGCGGCGCATTGACGCGTTTCTGGACGCTTGCGGGCGATGATCCCCCTACGCCGATCACATAGCCGTTCGACTGTCGTGCCCCATGGAGGCGGGATCGGCCGCGAATTCGCGGACTATCGCCTGGATCGTGTACGACGCGGCCAGCCGACCGTCTTGGCTGAACACCCGCCCGTCGCCCTGCACCAGGCCGCGCCCCGACCAAAATGCGTGGTTGGTGTACAGCAACCAGTCGGCAATATCGACCTCGTCGTGAAACGCGATGGTGGCCTTGATGATCCCCGTCGATAGGCTGACGTGCGCGCGAGCTTCGCCTAGTCCACGGTGGGGAAGCATACCGGCCGCGATAGTCCAGTGCGTCGTCGACTGAGCGAGCAGCGCGGCCGCTAAATAGCGTTCACGCGGCGCCTCACGAAATCGAACCCAGACATTGATCACTGGCGGTCCGACCCGGTCAGGGTCCGGATCGTAGGCCCCGTCAACCACGCGGATTTCGCGACCGGTCATCCCAAAGCCCGGAAAAGCTACCGCCCCATCAGGTCCCGGCACGTCCGGCATCCGCTCAGCGTCCCGCATTACCTCGCTCGCACCACGATCCGCGAGAATCATCCCCGCACTGCGTAGCTCGTCGCGCTGATTCACGCGAACTTCGGCCGACGAGAACGTTCTGCCACGGCGGAGAACATCGACGGTCAGTTCCACCGGTGCATCGAACGACGCCGCTTTGGTGAAAATCATCGATGCCGACGTAACTCTTTGCTCTGGAAGCACTTTCGATACGGCGACGATGGCCTCGGCGAGGAGTTGTCCACCCTCGACAACGTTGCGGCGGGTCGGTCCATGAGCCGGCCCAACGAAACAGCCGTTCCTCATGGGCTGAACATCGATCAGCCTCTGCAGCTCGTTTGCGTCTCCCCAAAGTGGGAACGTGACAGGAACCTTCGAGCCATCAGGCCAGTGTTCGACGACGACAACACGCAATGCATTGTCGTAGAAGGAGACGTGCCCCGCGATCGCGACAACTTCAGGCAACGGGGTGCGGTATGTCCACACCACGTTTTCGACTGCGGGGTCAGCACTATTCAACGTCCAGTAACTTGCTCGGCCCTTGAAGGGGCACACGGTGGTGTGGTCCGACGGCGCGAAGAGTTCCCACCGCACATCGGGTTCGGGGAAGTACAGCCGGTCGTCGTGGTCGGTCTCGGTGACCACGAGGCAGCGGTCACTTTCGGCGACGAGCACATCGCCGAACCACACTTGACCGGTATGAGGGCACGGGATTGCTTCGATTCGGTATTCGGGGTGATCGGGCCACGCTGATTGGACTTGCGCTGTCATGCCGTCACCGCCCTACGCATTAATGACGGCGGACGGACGACGAGCTGCTCGAGGCCGACGGCGGGAGAGTTCAGTGCACTCGCGAAAACGCCTGCCAGCACGTCGGCAACGTCTTCGGGCGTCATCAGCTGTTCCTGAAGCAGGCCGCGCGCGATCCAATCCTGGACAACCACCCCCAGCAGATCGGGGTCAAAGGCCGCGGTGAACTCCGTGGGCACGGTTCCTCCCACCGTAATGCAGCAGAACCGAAAACTCGGATGCTCGGTGCGCCAAGCGTTAAGGCTCTCCGACAGCGCGGCCTTACTGGACGAATAGGCGCCGAGGGCGGTCCTCGGCTGACCCACGGTTTCGGAGGACAGGGCGCTGACGATCGCGGCGGGCGCAAGCACCGGCACACAAGACTTGATCACTTGATGAACGCTGATGACGTTCGTACGCATTACGTCCAGCCAGTCGTCGGCGGAGGTATCGGCGAACATGCGCAACGGGGCGTAACCCACCGATATGAACAGCAAGTCGATGCCCCCCAGGGCGTCTCGCGCGACATCGGCGAGGCGCGCGCAATCCTCCATGCTGCGCACATCTGCGATCACGGCGCTACCGCGGCCGGCCTCGGTGGCAACCTCTTCCAGCCGATCCCGGCGGCGGGCGGCGATGAGCAACTCCGCGCCCTCCTTACCCGCACGCACCGCGAATGCTCGCCCAATCCCGGCCGATGCGCCCACGACCACGACGCGCTTGCCGGCCAAAGTCCGCTCACTCATGGCGCCCTCTTCTCACGTTCGCGGCTCAGCCCGCATCCGCCTTCGGAGAACACTAGTACATAGGTTGTTCAGTTGCGCCCAAGCCTGTCTTGCGCAGGACAAAGATCAGCGGAGACCGTTTATCGCGAAAGTTTCGACGTAGCGCCGCACCGTCGCCGGCTTGGACATGTCGAATGTCTGTGCCTCGTTGACGGTGGAAAACGAGTAGATGATGCGCGCCAGCCATTCGCTGGCGGCCGTCACATCGACACCGGCGCCGATCTCGCCGCGTTCCCGGGCGTCGCGAACGTAGGGCATCAGAAATGCCGTCGTGCGGCGCACTGCGGTGTCTCCATCGGAGATCATGTGTCGCATCAGCTCTGCATCATCGGCCATTAATCGGTTTCGAGTGCGGTGGTCAATCAGTATCTTCGCGTGGGTTTCGGCCATCGCACCAACCTGTTCGGCCAGCGTCGCCTTCGCGGCCATCGCCACCGCGACTTCGCGATAGAACCGCTGTGCCCCGAACTCGATGGCGGCCTCGATGAGCACATTGCGGTCCTCAAAGTAGCGGTACACCGTGCCGCGCGACACGTTGGCTGTGCGCGCGACATCCTGCACGCTGGTCCGCGCGATCCCGAGCTGGGTGAAGCATTCGTTCGCCGCTCCCAGAATTTGGTCCCGGCGATCGAACTCCTCGGTCGAGTCCAGCTCGGCAGTAGCCCGTTCCGTTGGCATTTTGCTCCTCGTGCCGTGATAGCCGCCCACCCGAAAAGCCCATATTACGCGACAAATATGCTCAATGTGTTCAATCTATGCCCATGATCGGGCTTGCGACAGGCAGATTAGTGGTCATTTCTACATCTTCCGTACTTTTGTTTAGTATGAGCCTTTGCCCGACGCGTCGCGTCAGGTTCAATCACGGAAGGAGCTGGGGGTGGACCTAGGCGTGGCGGGGCGCAACTTCGTGCTCGTGGGCGGCACCACCGGGATGGGGTTCGCCGCCGCCCAGCAACTCGCCGAAAACGGAGCCAACGTGGCTCTTTTGGCTCGCGATGGCGAGCGCGCCAGCGACCGCGCCGGGCAACTGAGCGCCGACCACGGCGTCCATGCGGTCGGCATCGCCGTTGACGCCGCTGCCACCGGCGACGGCGTGGACCGCGCTATCGATCACGCCGCCGCGTGCCTCGGTCCGCTGCGAGGTCTCGCCGTGACGGCTGGCCCCATGAACCAGCAGGGACCGTTCCTCGAACACGGCGACGACTCGTGGGACTGGTACTACCAGCTGATCCTGATGGCTACCGTCCGCTCGTGCCGCGCCGCCATCCCCCACCTGCAGCGCAACGGCGGCGGGACGATAGTGACCACCGCCGCGTACTCGGTTCGGGCGCCGAAGATTCTGATACCGCCCTACAACGCGCTGAAAGCGGCGGTGCTGACCTTGTCGAAGATCATGGCCAAAACGCACGGTCCCGACGGCATCAGGGTGAACACCGTGTGCCCAGGGTTGTTCGACACAGAGGTGAACGACTCCATTCGCGCTCAGCGGGCGGCGGAATACGACGTGCCATTGGAGGACGCTATCTACACGCACTTGGCAAGCAATCCGGACTGGAACATGCGGGTCGCACTTCGCCGCGGGGGTCGCCCCGCCGAGGCGGGCGAGCTGATCGCGTTCCTGCTCGGCGAGCGCGCGGCCTTCATGACGGGTGCGGCCATCAACATCGATGGGGGCACGGACTTCTGAGACGTTGGCGAGGCAGCATGACAGGTCTCAGATCCCGATCTCGTCGGCGAGCAGTCCCCGGTGGAACGTGGCATCTCCCAACAGGTGGCCGGAGGATTTTGCTCGCTTGTAGTAGAGGTGCGCCGGGTGCTCCCAGGTGAAGCCGATCCCCCCGTGAATCTGGATGTTGGCCGCGGCGGCGCGTGCATACGCATCCGAGCTGAATGCCTTGGCCAATGATGCCGCCGCCGGTAGTTCATCGGAGAGTTCCGCTGCAGCGCGCACCGCGTAATGTGCTATGCCGCGGGCACATTCGACGTCCAGCAAGACGTCGGCGCACTTGTGGCGGATGGCTTGAAATGATCCGATCGGCTTGCCGAATTGTCTGCGCATCTTGGCGTAGTCGACGGCCAGTTCGAGGCAGCGCTGTGCGCCGCCGACCTGTTCGGCGGCCAGCGCGGCACAACCGAGCGCCAGGGTCCGCACTAACACCGGCCACGCCGCACCATCGCGACCGACCAGCGACGCCGGCGTTGCGTTGAACTCGATGCGCGCCTGCTTGCGTGTCTGGTCCAAGGTCGACAACGGCCGGCGAATAACGCTGTCAACGCGGTCAACGGCGAAGAGCGACATGCCCGCCTCGGTGTGGGCCGCCACGAAGAGTACATCGGCGCTGCAACCATCGAGAACAAACGTTTTGGTTCCGTCCAACACCCAGCCGTCGCTTGTGCTGCGCGCCCGCGTCCGGATGGCGCCGGCTTCCCAGCGGCCCGATTCTTCGGTGACCGCCAGCGTCGCGACGGTGCCACCGGATGCGATGTTTGGCAGGTACCGCTTCTTGGCGGCGTCATCGCCGGAATGCATGATCAGGTTGGCGGTCAGCACGACTGCCGCGAAATAGGGCGACGGAAGCAGAGCCCGGCCCATTTCCTCGCAGACGATTCCGAGTTCGACGAAGCTGAAGCCCTGGCCGCCGAATTCTTCCGGGATGGCCAGCCCAACCAGGCCCATCTGGTCAGACATCTGAGCCCATACAGTCGGGTCGTAGCCCAGCGGCGATTCCAGCTGCCGACGCACCTCTGTCTCGTTGGCCTTGCTCGCCAGGAAAGAGCGCACGGTGCGGCGCAGTTCGTTCTGCTCATCGGTGAACGCGAAATTCATAGCATTGCCGGGCATTTCAGGTCTCCGTGGCGCCACGGCCGGTGGGGTCGACGCGAGGCACCTCGGCACCTCGACGCAGGGTGCGCAACCACTCGCCGACGACGGCCGGGGCCGGGACGGGCGCGTCGAAGCGTCCGGGATCGGCGGTCCAGAAAGCCTCCCACGATGGGAAGGCGTCGTGGAATGCGCCGTCGTGCGGCGGGGTACCCGGCCAGCGCATCTTGCGCGGCCCGACCGGCGGGTCGGTGATGTCGCTCTGGTACCAGAACAGCGGTGTGCGGCGGGCGAAATACCAATGGCCGTCCCGCCGTTCATAGCTGTCCAGATAGGCCAGCAGCTCGATGACCCAGTTCGACTCCGTCTCTAGGTCGTTGCGTGAATAGACGAGTCCGCTGGCGTTGTCGGCGTCGTGCACGTCGATGACGTGGCCGAGAACACCATGTGCGCTTCCCAACAGCGAGTGCCTGATCTGGGCGTCGTACCACTCCCGCATCGCCGCGCGGCCGCGACCCTTGCCCGGCACGCCGATGTCGTCCACGAAAAGATTTGCCAAGGAATCGAAGTCGCGCATGTCCAATGCCACCGCATACTTGGCGGCCAGTTGCCGGATCTCGTCGATGGCCTCCAACCGGGCGACGCGCGCCTTTAAGTCCGTCACGCCAACTCCCCGGACTCCAGTAGCTGCACCAACCGGTTCTTGTCGATCTTGTTGGTGGTGGTGTACGGCAGCCGATCGGCGTCGGGAAGGATCACCCATCTCTTCGGGATCTTGTAGGCCGCGAGTTCTGTTCGGCATGCGGCGACGAGCTCGTCTTGCGACGTGTGCCGGCCTTCGTTGCACACGACCACCGCACAGACCACCGCGCCCCTGTCCGCGTCGGGAACACCGACGACATAAGCGATCCGGACACCGTCGACGCTGGTGATCACCGCTTCGACCTCAACGGGCGCGACGTTGGCTCCCGAGGTCTTGATCATGTCGTCGGTCCGGCCGGTGAAGTACACGAACCCGTCATCGTCCAGATACCCAGCGTCCTTGGTGTGATACCAACCGTCGGCGTCGAACAGGTCGGCGCGCTGCCGCCCGATTATGCCTCGCATCATGGCCACACCTCGGACGCATATCTCGCCTACCGTGCCGTTGGCCACGTCCGCGCCGGAATCGTCGACAATCCGGTGCTCGTAGCCGGGCGCGGACACGCCGAGCGAACCGCGCTTGGCCTCGGGCACCGGCTCGTGCGGCGGCCACCACGTGTGCGAACTGCACGTTTCGGTCATCCCAAGCTGCGTTACCCGCAATGAAGGATCGGCGGCGCGCAGTTCCGGCGCCAGCAGGACCTGGTGGTATCCCTCCCGCAGGCTCGACAGATCGGTGCACGCGAAGTCGGGGTGATTCGCCAGCGCCGGACCGACGTGCGGGAAACCCGTTGCGTAGGTGGCCCGCTCGGATTCGAGGAGACGCAACACATCACCGGCGTCGAATCGATGCTCGGTCAGAATCGTCACCCCGGTCTGCATCGGCCCCAGCAGTCCGAAGACCAGTCCGCCCACCCAGAAGAACGCCATCGGGATGTAGACCCGGTCATGGGGCTTCCACTCGTGCTGGGTGGCGATGAAGCGGGAGTGTGCGATCACCGTGGCGTGCGTGTGGATGACGCCCTTGGGATCTGACATGCTCCCGGATGTGTAGATGACCACCAGGTCGTCGGAAGGGCGCACGGTAGATTCACACGCCCGCAGGAATGGATCGGACACTGGCTGCGGCCACGCCGTCGGCCAGCGCCGATCGGTGTCGCCGAGCGCAAATACGTTGCGCAAGTGCGGTAGTCGCTCTACAGCCAGCTGCTCGGCCGAGGTGGAAAAACCTCCGGCCGCCTCGGTGACCCGCGCGAGCATGTCTTTGCCGAGCAGCGAGTCGACCGACAGCAGCGTGTGGATGTCGGCATCACGAAGCAGCCATCTCAACTCCTGCGGCTGGAAGAAAGTGTTAATGGGCACCGCAACGGCACCGATCCGGGTGGCGGCCAGGAACGCGACGACGAAATCGGGGCCGTTCGGCGCGATCACTCCGACGCGCGCAGCTTTGGTCACCCCCGCGGCTATAAGTCGCCGGGCCATCTCGGCCGACCTGGAATCGGCTTCCGCATAGGTGATCCGCTCGACCGTGCCGTCACCGACCGACGAAACGATGAAGTCGTTGTCGCCGTAGTCAGCAACCAGACTGGCCAGCATCGCCGGCAGCACCGGTGCGTACGGCAACGGATCATAGGTGAACGTCCGTGCGGACTGCCTCATGGCGCGCCAGTCATTCCACCACCCAGCGTGGTTCACGCTTTTCGGCGAACGCGAGCATCCCTTCCCGGTAGTCAGGATGGGTCAGCTGGTGTTGCAGCACATAGCGGTAGGCGACGTCATTGGCCGCGTGCAGCCCGACGTCGAGGCTGGCCCACATCGCCTTGATGGACGCCTGGACAGTGGCCGGTGAGAGTTTCGCTATTTCCAAAGCGATTTCCCGGGCGCGCTGCTGCAGTCGGTCCGCGGGTACCACCTCGTTTATCAAGCCGATCTCGTAGCCTCGTTGTGCGCTGATACGCCCTTGCTTGGTCATCAGCCCCAGCTGCATCACCATCGATAGCGGCATTCGGCGCAGCAGCACCGCGGGCTCGAGCGCGAACACGTTGCCGACCGCCAAGTGTGTGTCGATCAGTTCGGCATGTTCGGCTGCGATGATCAGGTCGGAGTCGGCTACCTGATGTAGAGCGCCTCCGACCGCCATCCCGTTTAGGGCGCAGATGACCGGCTTCCATACGTTGTGGTGGAGCCGAGAACCGGGAATCTTGTTGCGGATGCCGCCCTCTGCCGTTGCCCGAATGTCCTGGCCCGCGGAAAATGCGCGGTCCCCCGCTCCGGTGATGATGGCCACTCGAACGTTGGGATCGTCGCGAACGTGCGCCCACGCATTGCCGAGCTCGGTGCGGGTCAGATCGTCGGTAGCGTTGAGCCGCTCCGGGCGGTTGATGGTGATCGTGGCGACATGCTCGCTGACCTCGAACAAGATTCTCTTCAGTTCCACGGCATCCCCTGGCATCGATATGTAGCAGCTAAACACTATAGCAGAATTTGTCTCATCGTCTCACCGGAGACTTTCATGGCATCCACTGGCCACCGGACACCGAAATCAGCTGGCCTGTCAGGTGTTTGGCGGCAGGTGAGCACAGGAATGCGACCACCCCGGCAACGTCCGCCGGTTCGCCCAGCTCCCCGGTCACGGTGGTCCGGCGCATCTGTGCCAGCTCGTCCTCGGTCTTGCGCCCCACTAGCCAGGGCGTCGCCGTGGTACCGACTACAACCGTGTTAACGCGCACGCCGTGCACACCCAACTGGACGGCCATCAGCCGGCTCAGTCCCTCCACACCCGCCTTAGCGGCCGCATAGGCCGGCGGACCGGTGCGCACGCCGTGGGCCGACACCGAGCTGATGTTGACGATCGCCCCACGGCCTTCGGCCACCATCTGTCGGGCCGCAACCTGCGCCATGATGAACGTGCCCTTGAGGTTGACTTCCACGATGCGATCCCAGTCCTCGTCACCCTGCTCGAGAAACGTTCCGGGCAGCGTCATCCCGGCGTTGTTCACCAGTGCACTAATGGGCCCGTGCTCGCGGGCGAGGTTGTCTAGCGCGTCCTCTACGGCGCCACGATCAGTGATCGACAGGCTTACGGGGATGAGATCTCCCGAACGTGCGGCGTCCGAATCAGATGTTCGTGCAATCGCTTTCGCGTTAACGTCGACTGCGGCCACCCGATGACCCGTGGAGATCAACTCGGCGACGATGGCCTCTCCGATGCCGCGGGCTCCGCCGGTGACGACCGCAAGCGGACGAGATTCAACCGACACGCTGACCCCCCGTCGTCGCTGCCGCACGCTCGATCGCGACGATGGAAGGCCGGACCAATTCAACGGCTTCGGCCATCAGCTTTGGCAGATTTCCCTGACCACCGCCGGCCACCCACACATCGATGGCTGCACGGTTGGCGCTATTGGTCAGCGTGGCGGCGAGACGAGGCCGCAAATCCGTCTCCCCATTGCTGTTTAGCCACCGCGCCACTTCGGCGGTGAGCTGATCAATCCAGTCTTCGTTGATCCGCAACATCGTTGCGCGCAGCGATGGCACGTTGTGGTACATGTTGGCGCGGACCACGAAGATCTCGGGCTGTTCGATGATCGCCTCCGCCACCGCGGACGACGCTTCGGCAAGGGCGCCCCACAAGGAGCTCGACCGCGCGGCACGGAACCGTCGAGTGGCCTCCTGGAGCCGATCGGCGTAGCCGTCGAACAGTATGTCGTCTTTGGTGGCGAAGTGGCGAAAGAATGTGCGCGGCGCTACACCTGCCGCGGCCGAGATCTGCTCGACTGTGGTCGTTTCGTAGCTCTGGGTGGCGAAGAGCTCGATCGCCGCGTGAATGAGTGCCTGTCGGTTGCGCAATCCGCGGGCCCGCCGTTGGTCCATGGTCATCCCCCTGCCAAGGTGGCAGTTCCTGAGCTCAACGCGACGATGTCACCTTGCAGTGTCCTGAAACGCACGGAATCTCCGGTTCGCCACATCTCGGTGCGCAGCGAGCCATCGAGTTCGACCGGCTTGGCAAACCGGCAACTCAAGGATGTCAACGACTGTGGATCGCCGTGGCCGATTTCGTTGATCACCGCCCGTGCGGCGAATCCCAGCGTGCACAGCCCGTGCAGGAACACGTCGTCGAAGCCGAATTTGCGGGCTGCGGCCGGGTCGATGTGGAGCTGGTTGCGGTCGCCGGACAATCGATAGATTGCGGCCTGTTCCGGCCGGATCACGTCGTCGAAGCATTCGTCCGGGGGCCCGTCCGGATCCGGCTCGGCCGACGGTCCCCGCTCGCCACCGAATCCCCCGGCTCCTAGGACCATGGTCTGCGACCGGGCGACAAAGACGGTTCCGTCTGCGTCGACCCCGCGACTGGTCAACTCGACGGCGGCGTGTTTGCCTTTGTCCCATACCGACGACACCTGAGCCTGCACTGATAGTTCGCCGCTGGCGGCGATCGGTCGATGCAGCTCCAGCGACTGGGCGGAGTGGACGATAGGGAACGTACCGAGGTCGAGAACACTGCGGAGATCCTTGACTGCCCACCAGTTGGCGATGAGGGCAAAGGTCGGCAACACCGCAGGACCGCAGGCCTCATTGAGCAGTGTCAACTCGGTGGGTGGGCGGGCGCCAACCCCCAGCGCGTAGAGGATCACGTCGGTCTGATCCCACGTGAATGACGCCGGCCTCAGGGGGGTCCCGACCACGGAGTCGGAGAGGGTCACGGCGCCTCCCTACGTTGAACGGATTGACGATATATGTTCAATCGTGCAATATAGTGGCAGTAACTGCAACTATTTTATTGAGGGTCTGAAGGAAGGACCGATATGAAGTTCGGCGTGTTCATCCTCGGCGACAAGCCCAACCACCTCAGCGAGAAAGAGGTGCTGGCCAACGTGCTGCAGGAAGCCCGCTGGGCGGAGGAACTCGGCTACGACGAGGTCTGGCTGGCCGAGCACCACTTCTCCCCGTACGGCATGCTCCCGGACCTCCCACAGGTAGCCACGGCCATTGCGGCGCAGACGGAGCGCATCCGCATCGGGACCGCATGCATGGTCGCGCCCTTCCACAATCCCATCCAACTGGCGGAGCGCATCGCGCTGGTCGATGTGCTGTCGGGCGGACGCTTCGACGCCGGCTTCGGACGCGGCTATCAGGCACACGAATTTCAGGGATTCGGCATCTCAATGGACGAGGCGACCGGTCGATACCAGGAATGCGTGGATATCGTCAACCGCCTGCTGACGGAGGAGAACGTCAGCCATCAGGGCAAGTACTTCCAGCTGGAAGACGTCACCGTCTATCCGCGCCCGGCACAGCAGCCGATACCGGTGTGGGGCACCGTGATGAAGACGCCGTCGAGCTTCGAGTGGCTGGCGGAGAAGGGTTTCGGTGCGATCATCGGCAACCCCTACCAAGTGGACCCCGACCTGCAAGGAGCGCTGGATATCTACCTGAAGGTGCAGTCCGAGAAGGGACTCGAAGCAGCCACCGGCAACGTATGGGCGCTGCTCAACGCGTTCTGCCATGAGGATGACGCGTTCGCCCGCAGCTACCCGCGTGAGAGTGTCGAGCTGTCCATTCAGACCCATCGCAAGTATTCGAGCCCCTTCGAGCGGGGCGGCGAGATACCGGCCGACTACAAGGCCTACTCGGACTGGTTCGACAAGCATGACAAGCAGAGCTACGAGCAGGTGCTGAATTCACACCTGACGCTGATGGGTGACCCGGACCGCATTGTGGAGAAGATGCGTACCGTCATCGACATGGGTTGGCGCAACATCATATTGCGCATGTCGCGAGGCGGGGCGATGGAACGCGCCAAGGTCTACGAATCGATGAAGTTGTTCGCCCAAGAGGTGATCCCGGCGGCCACCGAGCTCGCGGCAGCTGCGGCTTGAGCCAGCAGCTGGCCGACCGCATCCGCGCGGTTCTGGCGCTCGACCCCGGGGCACCCGCCATCGAGTACCACGGTTCTTGGACGACTTGGCAGGCGGTGGCAGACATCGCTTCGGGAGTTCAAAGCCAGCTGACAGCAGTAGGTTTGGACGAGGGGTCTGCTGTCGGCCTGGTGCTGCGTAATCATCCCGCGATGGTCGGGGCGATGCTCGGCGTGTTCTTGGCCAACGGTTGCATCGTCACGATCAACCCGTCACACGGGGACGCCGGACTCGCATCGGACATCCGTGGGCTGAGGTTGCCCGCGGTGGTCGCAGTGTCGACCGACTGGCAGCGCACCGGCGTCATCGGCGCCGCTGCCGGGGCGATGGGGCTGCAGGTGATGACCGAGCCAGCCGCCTGCGCAACCGTTGCCGGCCATGAAAATCCCGGGCCCGGCCCATTCCGTGAGCAAGCCGCCGGCATCGCAGTCGAGATGCTGACCAGTGGCACTACCGGCCCTCCAAAGCGAGTCCCGCTGTCCTACCGCTCTTTCGAGCACACGGTTGCCGCAGCGGGCGCGCACTACGGTTCGGGACATGTGCCGGAACTCAGACTGCGTTCCGGCATCGCGATCGTCGCCTCGCCGCTGGTGCACATGTCGGGCCTGTTTCGCACGCTGCTCAACGTCTGCGAGGGCCGAAAGATCGCACTGCTGGAGCGATTCCGGGTGCCCGATTTCGTGGAATTGGTGGTCCGACATCGGCCACGCGCCGTGAGCCTGGTGCCGTCGGCGCTGTCGATGGTGCTCGACGCCGGGGTGGCGCCTGAGGTGTTCTCCAGCGTCGAGGTGGTGACCTCGGGCACCGCGCATCTGCCCGTCGACATACAGGAGGAGTTCGAGCAGCGCTACGGCGTTGCGGTCTTGCCATCCTACGGCGCAACGGAATTCGCGGGCGGAGTGGCGGGCTGGAACCTTGCTTTACATCGGGAGTGGGCCGCAGCCAAACGCGGCAGCGTAGGACGGCCCCAGCAGGGGCGCGAAATCCGCGTCATGTCCATAGAAGGCGACAGCGAGATGCCGGCCGGCGAACAGGGTCGCATCGAGGTCCGTACCTCCGGTGGCGCCTGGGTGCGGACCACCGACCTTGGCCGTGTCGATGACGACGGCTTCGTGTTCATCGATGGGCGCATCGACGACGTCATCATCCGCGGTGGCTTCAAGGTCGCCCCCGCCGAAATCGTCGAGGTCCTGCGCAGTCATCCGGCGGTGCGCGACGCCGGTGTGGCCGGTCTGCCCGACGAGCGGCTCGGCCACGTGCCGGTCGCAGCAGTCGAGTTGGTACACGGTGGTCAGGTCACATCGGAGGATCTTCTGACCTATGTGCGCGAACGAGTCAGCCGCTATCAGGTTCCGGCCCGTCTGGTCATCGTCGACGAGTTGCCACGGACGCCCTCGCTCAAGGTCAGCCAGCCCGGCGTGCGCGGATTATTCGAAGGGGTGCGGAGTTGACAACCGACATCCGAGGGGCGGCGGCCGTCGTCGGTGTGGCCGACGAGGTCTCGCCGACCGGTGTGATCGACGTTCCGCTGCGGGAATTGGAAGCGCGCGTGGTCACCGCGGCGTTGGCCGATGCGGGCTTGTCGCTGCGGGACGTCGATGGCCTGTGCACCTGCACTGGCGGAGCGCTCATGCATTCGGTCGAACTGGCCGAATATCTCGGAATTACGCCACGATTCACCGATGCCACTCAAGCCGGGGGCGCCAGCTACGGGCTGTACGTCGAGCATGCCGCCGCGGCGATCGCCGCCGGTGAAGCCGAGACGGTAGTAATCGTCTATGCATCCACACCGCGTGCCGCACGAAAGCGCGGCGAAAAAGGCCTGGGCGTCTTCGCCACCCCCGAGCGGCTCGAGTGGGAGAACCCGTTTGGCGTGATGCTCCCGATCAGTGCCTACGCGCTGGCCGCCAACCGCCACATGGCCACTTTCGGAACCACCGCCGCTCAGCTCGCTCAGATCGCCGTCGACACCAGGCGTTGGGCGGTAATGAATCCGCGCGCTCACCTGCGCGAAACGATCACCGTGAACGACGTCCTGGACTCCGGCTTCATTGCCGAACCGCTGCACAAGCTCGAGTGCTGCCTAGTCACCGACGGCGCCGCGGCGCTGGTGGTCACGAGCGCCGAGCGCGCCCGCGACCTGGCCAAGCCGCCGGCCTTCGTCCTGGGTGCGGCGTCGGCGGCGTCGCACGCGATGATCTCCCAAATGCCCGACCTCACCGTCACCCCGGGGGGCCTTTCGGGGCCAGCCGCCTTCCGTGCAGCCGGCCTCACCCCGGCCGATATCGACGTGGTCGAGCTCTACGACTCGTTCACCATCACGGTGTTGCTGGCGCTCGAAGATTTGGGCTTCTGCCCGAAGGGCGAAGGCGGTCCGTTTGTCGCGGACGGCGCATTGGGACCCGGAGGAACGCTGCCCGGTCAGACGTCCGGCGGCGGGCTCGCCTACACCCACCCCGGGGCGTTCGGGGCATTTCTGCTCGTCGAGGCCACGCGCCAGTTGCGCGGTGAATGCGGCGAACGCCAGGTCCCAGAAACGAAAACGGCTGTCGCACATGGCACCGGCGGGGTGCTCTCGGCCACCTCGACGGTGATTCTGGGAACGGAGGCGGCGCTGTGACCGATACGCTGCCGGTCCCGGAGCCCAGCCCGGCGTCCGCGCCCTTCTGGGACGCGACCCGGCGTCGCGAGTTGAAGGTCCAACGATGCGAATCGTGCGCGCGGCTCGTCTGGTACCCACGGTTCGTCTGTCCGCACTGCGGCGGTTCATCGCTGGTGTGGGAGAAGTTGAGCGGCGACGGGGTCGTTTACGCGGTCAGCGTGCACCACCGCGCCGCGCTGCCCGCGCTGGCCGACATGGTGCCGTACTCTGTGGTGCTCGTCGATCTGGACGAAGGTGTCCGTATGATGTCGAACGTGTTCGGTCCCCCTCCCACAGTCGGTGACCGTGTCACCGTGGCGTGGGTGCCGCTCGAGGACGGCCGCAATCTCGCTGTCTTCGAACCGAAGTGAGTCCTGATACCGCGCTGCGGCGCGCCCGCGAAGAAGTCGTGCTCCGGCACGTCGCGGCCGAGAATGCGCGCGACCTGGACGCGGCGATGGCCACCTTCACCCATCCGCGCTACGAGATCATCCCTACGGGAACCGTTTTCGACGGTGACGAGGCGGTCCGCGCAATGTTGTTGCAGCAGTGGGTGGATCTCCCCATGCTGCGATATGCCGCCGAGGCGATCTACCACGGGGACGACGGTCTGGTCGTGGAGACGCGAACGACCGCACCTGGCACACCGCTCGACATGTTGAGCGTCAACCTTTTCGGCTTCCGCGGGCCCGATCTCGTCCTGGAACGTTGTTATTTCGACCGGATGCTGCTCGCTGCGCAACTCGAGTCGATCCGCACGCCCTAGTCATCGACAGCGTCACGGACCGCCTGGACGAGTGCGGGGGTGTCGCGGTCCCGATTCGCGCCAGGCAACGGCCAGTGCGTCATTCGCAGGTCGGTCACGCCGGCCTGCGCCAGCGCGGTCGCTCCCGCGGCGACCGCGGAGAGGTCGAGCCGGCCATCGGCACTCGTCTGCACACGCAGCGTCCCGGCAACACCGAACCCGTCCGGGTTTCCGCCGGCGCGTTCGACGGCGGCGCGCATTCGACTTATTCCCGCGGCGACATCCCGCGCATCCGGACCCCACGGGATCCAGCCCTGTCCAAAGCGAGCGAGCCGGCGAGCGACCGCTCGGTTCACCGTCCCGCTCACCCAGACCGGTACTCCGCCGGGCTGCACGGGTTTGGGCATCTGGTGTATCCGCTCGAAACTCAAATCGGCCGAGTGGTAGCTCACCTCGTTCTCCCGCCATAACCGCTGGCATACCTCGAGCGTCTGATCCAGGATCGCCCCGCGTCGGTCGAAGTCCACCGCAGCCGCGTCGTATTCCTCACGCTGCCAGCCGACGCCCACCCCGACATCGAGGCGGCCACCGGACAGAACATCCATGGTCGCAAGGGTTTTCGCAAGGACCGCGGCCGGACGCAGCGCGGCGAGCAAAATGTTCGTGCCCAGCCGGATTCGCTCGGTCCTTGCCGACAGGTAGGTCAGCGTCGTGAGTGGTTCCAGCCAGTGCCCGTCCGGCCCGGTCGGTTGGCGGCCGCCTATTGTTCCGCCCGTCCGTGGATCCGCGTACGCGTCCATGTTCATGCCGAACGCGACGTGTTCCGAGACCAGCAGGCGGTCCAATCCAGCGCCCTCCAACAGTTGCGCCCATTCGGTAAGGTGATTCCAATTGGACGGCGCCGCCGCCGAGTACGACGGAATCCCCATTGAAAGTTGGATCGGGGCAATCACTGAGTTTCTCCGATCGATGCGGTCCGGTCTTCGGTCGCATCGACGACGACCCTGC
Organism: Mycobacterium sp. NGS56; assembly: GCF_059812425.1. Taxonomy (NCBI): domain Bacteria; kingdom Bacillati; phylum Actinomycetota; class Actinomycetes; order Mycobacteriales; family Mycobacteriaceae; genus Mycobacterium; species Mycobacterium sp. NGS56. Next base: position 1,344,982 of record NZ_JCALCQ010000001.1, on the reverse strand, counting down.
GATGCCTGATCTGCCACCGTCCTTCGCCGTCGAGCGAGTATTGGTCCAAGTAACGAATGTGCATGACGTGGTTGCGGCCGTCCGACTCGCCGCCACGAAAATGATTGGCCGTGCAGTAGATTTCGCCGACCGCCGACTCCCCCTCGACGACGTAGAGGCCTTGGGCGATGATGTGGGCGGTGCGTGGCCACCCCGCGACGATGCCGATTATCCGTTGAATCTCGCCGTGACCGGTCAACGTTCCCGGTTCGCGCCCGGGCCTTTCGACGAGCATGGACGCGTCGGGGGCGAACACCGCCAGAAGCGCGTCGCGATCTCGGCGATCGACCGCCGCAGCATACCTGCGGGACAGCGCTTCAAGTTCCGCATGGGCAACTGCCCGCGAGATATCCATCTGTTCCCTGTGCCGGCCGGATAAAGACCCGTAGACGATACCGCCAGAGGTTGTCGGGTCAGCGGCCGGCGGTTTCGGTGCGCGCCTCGTCGGAGGTTCGTGCGCCGAAGCTGGGCACGGTGACGAGCTCGCCGTCGTGCGTCTCGTTGACGCCACGCTGCAGCGGTATCAGGAGCGGCACGAATAGCAGTTGGTCGGCGACCATCGGTGTCAGCAGCCGGTTGTGTACGAAGCCGAATGAGCTTTTGGTGATCGGGTCGGCCCAGCCGATGGTCCCGCCCAGTCCGGCATGCCCAAAGCCCCGCAGTAGACCCGGCACCGGTGATCCGTGGTAGCCGAGGTGAAATGACATCGGGAACAAGACGTTGAGGTCCGGCCGGAAGCTGCGCCTGCCTGTCAGCGACTCGACCAATTCCTCCGAAAGGAATCGCTGCCCATCGATACTTCCGCCGTTGGCGAGCGCTCCGTACATCTTGGCGAGCCCCCGCGCGGTCACCACCGCATTCACCGCGGGAATCTCGCTGTCCAGCAGCGCCATGTCGCCCTGGACCAGGGAGGTGATGCCGGGTACGTAGGTCGCACCGAGCGGGCCTGGAACCGGCAGTTTGGCCATCAGCGAGATCAGCTGGCCAAGCACCGGCCCGCCCGAGAAGCGTTGCGGGAACATGGTCTGGGCGGCCTTCGTGGACCCGTCGGCCGGCGGCCGCCCTAGGTGGACACCGTCGGTGTCCAGTGGTCGCGCGATCTCCGTGCGGAATAGCTCCCGCATGCCCTTGCCGGTGATCGCGCGGGCCAATCCGGATGCCAACCATCCAAAAGTGAACGCGTGATATGCCGCCCGGCCGGCGAGGCGGTCAACGGACGCGGCGGCCAGCCGCTCTTCCATGAACCGGTGGTCGAGCAACTGTTCGGTGGTGATGGTCCCGAGCCGGGACAGGCCCGTCGTGTGACGCATCATGTCACGCACGGTGATGTCGGATTTACCGTTGGCGCCGAACTCGGGCCAGTACTGCGCGATGGGGTAGTCGTAGGACAGCAACCCACGGTCGGCGAGCCGATGCAGGACCGTTGACGCCACGCCCTTACCCGCGGAGAAGACCATCGCGCCGGTGTCCGCAGACCAGGGCACCTGCCCCTCGCGATCGGACCAGCCGGTCCACACGTCGACGACGGGTTCCCCGTCGACATACACAGACAGCGCCCCACCACCATACCGTGGGCCGGGAAAGAGCGTGGCGAAAGTTTTCACTGCGCAGGCAAATCGAGGGTCGGCGGCACCGCGAACATGGGTGGGCAGACCGTCACCGGCTTGCAGGGTTGGTCGCTCGGGCATCGCGGTCGAAGTTCTCCCCAACTGGCGTTTGAGCCGCCCATCGGACGACTGAACAAATATCGTATTGTTGTATTGTATGCTCGTCGGCGGATGCGCATCGCGAAGGAGTGGTGATGGCCACGCAAGTAGACATGGGAACCCGGGCCCTGAGCAGCGATCGTGCCCTCGAGTTGTACTGCCTGATGAGCAAGGTGAACCACAGCGACCAGCGCGTCCGAAAAGGGCTATCATCCGGCGAGATTGCCATGAGCTATTGGCCAGTCGAGGGACAGGAGGCGATGTCGGCCGGGGCGGCCCTTGCCCTCTCCGATAACGATCAGCTGGTCACCACCTATCGCGGTCTCGGTGATGTGGTGGCCAAGGGCATCGACCTACCCAAGTACTTCGCCGAAATTCTCGGCCGAAGCACCGGTTTGTCAAAGGGCAAAGCCGGGGCAATGGGCATCTACGACCCCGATCACGGGGTCGCGTGGACCACCGGCATCGTCGGCGCGGGGCCGCTGATCGCGAACGGGATCGCCCTGGCCTCGGACATAAAGGGCAGCGATCAGGTGGTCCTGGTGAGCTTCGGTGACGGTGCGACGAGCATCGGCTACGTCCACGAGGCCATGAACATGGCGGCGCTCTGGTCACTCCCTGTCGTGTTCTTCTGCCAGAACAACGCGTGGGCCGAATGCACTCCGGTGGCCGGCTACACGCGTTCTGCCCGGCTGTCCGACCGCGCCGCGGGCTACCCCATGCCAGGGGTCACCGTCGACGGCACGGATCCTCACGCGGTGTATCACGCCGTGGCCGAGGCCGCCGAGCGCGCGCGGTCCGGCGGCGGCCCATCGTTCGTCGAAGCGGTGGCATATCGCCTACAGGGCCACTATTTCGGGGACCAAATGCCGTACGCGGACCCCGACGAGCTGGCGGCCAAGCGCGCCGACGCCCCCTTCACGCGCTACCGGCGCCGTCTCATCGACGACGGTGTGGCCACCGAGCCGGAGTTGGACCGCATCGACGCCGACTTGAAAGCCGAGATCGATGCGGCGTTTGCCGCCGCCCGCGACGCAGAGCCTCCCGCTGTCGACGAACTCACCAGAGATGTCTTCGCCACCCACGGCACGCAGCTAGCGGCGCCAGTGACGCAGCGTGCCACGGTGCCCGAAGGCGAAACGGAGAATCTCGGCCTCGTGCAAGCGATTCACCGCACGCTGGATCGGGCCATGGCCGCCGACGAATCGATCGTGCTTCTCGGAGAAGATATCGCCGACCCGTCGGGCGGCATGTTCAAGATCACTGCCGGGTTGTCCACCAAATACGGCGCCGACCGGGTGCGCGACACCCCGATCGCCGAGTCCTCGATCATCGGTGCCGCCGTCGGTGCCGCGCTGGGCGGGCTGCGACCGGTCGCGGAACTGATGTTCATGGACTTCCTGGGTGTCGCCATGGACCAGATCGCCAACCACGCCGCCAAAATTCGCTACATGTCCGGTGGGCGACAGGGCGCGCCGATGGTCATCCGCGCCATGGTGGGGACCGCCGCCGGACCGCAACACTCGCAAGCGTTCGAAGCGTGGGCGATGCACACCCCGGGGATCAAGGTCGTGTGGCCCAGCACCGCCGCGGACGCCGTCGGCCTGCTCAATGCGTGCCTGGCAGAAGATGATCCGTGCCTGTTCATCGAGTCAATGAAGCTCTATTACGGAGGCGGCAAGGGACCCGTGCCGACCGCCGACTATGTGATTCCGCTCGGGCAGGCCGAAATCAAACGGCCCGGAACCGACGTCACGATCTGCACCTACGGCACCATGGTCCACGCCGCGCTCGATGCGGCTAACCAGCTTGAAACCGCTGGAGTTTCGGTTGAGGTCGTCGATCTGCGAACCCTGGTGCCGCTGGATCTGGCCACCGTGATCGAATCGGTTCGCAAGACCCGCCGCCTGGTCGTGGCGCACGAATCGGTCGGATTCTGCGGGCCCGGGGCCGAACTCGCCGCCGCCGTGGGCACCGAACTGTTCGGCGTGCTGAGGAGCCCCATTCAGCGGGTGGCCGGCACCTACACTCCGGTGCCGCGCGCGGCCACCCTGGAGGCGGCCTGCCGTCCCGATGCCGGTCAACTCGTCGAAGCCATCGGGAGGATTGTGTGATGGAGGTGCGGATGCCCAAGCCGGGCGATGCGATCACCGAAGCGGAGCTGACCGAGTTGTACGCAGCGGACGGGCACCACGTGTCCGAAGGCGACCCGCTCTATCAAATCGCCACGGACAAGGTCGAAATGGATATCGAGGCGCCGGCCTCGGGTGTCGTCTCCTGGAAGGTCAGCGCCGGCGAAACCTACAACGTCGGCGAGCTCCTCGCGATGATCGAGGAAGGGTGACAGCACTACCCGATTCGGTCGACGTTGACCTCGGCACCCCAGAGCTGATCGGGCGTATCGAGGGCGACACATTGACCGTTACGATCAGCCGTCCCGAGAAGAAGAATGCCGTCACGGCAGACGGCTATCACGGCATCAAGCGGGCAGCGATGATCGTTGCCGACGAACCGGGTTTGAGCTTCCTGGTCATCACCGGATCTGGCGAGGCGTTCTGCGCGGGTGGCGACATGAACGCGGTGGAGAACCCGGACCGGACGTGGGATGCATTCACCGAATCATACGACGGTACGCCGTTCGAAACGCTCGGCAAGATACCGAAAGTCGTCGTCTGCGCGGTAAATGGGATTGCCCTGGGCGGTGGTTTGGTGATGACGCTGTTCGCGGATCTGGTCGTCGCATCCGATCGAGCCCGATTCCGCGTCCCCGACCTCACCCGCGGGGTGTACGAGGCATTCGTCGCCGCTCGGCTGCCGCAACGGCTGGGAACGCTAAGAGCCAATCACCTTATCTATGGCAACGATTGGATCGACGCGCAAGAGGCCGAACGACTCGGCCTGGTCGGCAAAGTCGTGCCACACGACTCCTTGCTGCCGGAAGTGGACGCCTTGCTAGAACGAGTCCGAAAGACCGGCCCCGTCGCGCGCGCTGCAGTCAAACGCGAGATGGCGCGCGCGTTGCCGCCCGTGGACGTCACGGGCTACTGGTCGTCCATCGGTACCGCCGAACAGATCGAAGCTTTTACGGCGTTCTTACAGAAGCGATCACCAGCGTGGCCTGTCAACAACGACCGCGACGCTTTCGTCCAGACCCGTCGGCCTGCGTGGCTACCGTCTCAAAACGCCGACTAAACGCCTAACTGTCCGACTTTGCTCCCAGCATGCTGCCGCTCGGAAGGAACCACACCAGGATTAATTCGGCGCCCCGTTGCAGCGGTGTGCAGTGCTCCCCCGGACCGTCCCACCAGCAACCAGTGGTACTAGCCAGGATGGTAACGCGAGAACGATGTTGCCGAGCACGTCGACGGTGAATGTGGGCTTGATGAACCCGACTTCCATGCCGATTGTGGGGACCAAGGTGAACAAAGTGAGGACAAGCAGACCACCGCAGTAAATCTTCAACGGACGCGGCGCGAACGGAACGTGCCACGTTGAGAACGTGTTCAATCATCGGTTCGGACCGCCGTGACCTCCTCACGACTCGCGGCCTTGATGCGTTTGCATAGCTCGAAAGTGCGGTTGAGGGCGACCGCCGCCTCCTCCAGCGACGTGACGAAGCGCATGTAGTCGACCGGCATGACCCAGTCGACGCCTGCGTCGACCCACCCCTGCAGTTGGTCGGCCACCTCTTCGGGTGTGCCATTGATGAAGCTGCGGCTTGCCATTTCGCGCGTGGTACGAGCAAGAGCATTGTCGAGAAAGGATTGCTCGACTGAAAGTGGCTTGAGGTTCAGGTGATAGGTCCACTTGTCGGGTACGGCAGGTTCGATGCCCTCTTTGCGCCAATCGTTTGGGTTTACTCGGCCGAAGATCGCCGACTGCCAACGAATGACGGGATTGTCGAGCGCTCTCTCGATGACGTCGGGGTCCTCATGCAATAGAACTAGACTCCACATGCCGAACCGAAAAGTCGCAGGATCACGGCCCTTGCGTTCGAGATCCTGGCGGATATTTTTGATCTCAACGCTGGCGTGCTCGGGTGTGGACCACACATTTGGCACCGCTACCGCGACGCCGTCGAGATAGCTCGTTGCCAGGTCGATCAGCCTGGGGCCGCCACCCAGCGCCCACATTTGAGGGCGGTACGGCCTGGCGGACCCCAGGTAGGCCCCCTTGAGCGAAATGTGATGTCCCTCGAAGTCGACTGGCTCATCGGACTCCCACATTAGGTTGAAGATTCGGCAAAGATCCTCCATTCGGGCGAGTCCTTGAGAACGCTTGTGCCCATATGGTGCGCACTGCTTAACTTCACCCGCGCCAATGTGGAAGAGGGCTTTGCCCTTAGTCAATTTGGCTAGTGACCACATTGTTTGAATCAACTCCACAGGCGGGGTCCGTATGCAATCGGTGCCGATTGTCAGACCCATACCGGGGGCGCTGGTGGCAGCAACCGTCGCCGTGACGATTCCGGCGTCTAGTGAATCGGGCTCGTCGATGATCGCCGCGGCGGGCACGTTCGCCTCGTTCCAGATGCTGGGCGGCAAGAAGCCGACGGGCTGATCAGAGACCTCGATATAGTCGACAACGCCGCTGCGCTGAATGGTTTTCGCGTCCATTGCGGTCACTTCCCACGGAAGGTGCCGATCGCCGGAGATATTGACTGCGGTTTCCATCGTCATCTTATCGGTCCCGTCGAATGAGAGTCGTCGATCACGACCCGCTACGGGCTAGCTCCGCGGGGCTCATTTGTTCCACCGGTTTAGCTGGCGTCCGTCGCCGAAGCCGGTTCCGTAGCCGTGCGTGAAAGCGATGATGTGACTGACCACGATGCCGCTCGTGAAGAACAGCCAGCAAAACGCGGTGAGATGACACCCTGTCGGCGCAGGCGGACGGCAAGCGGGTTGCGTACAGGTTCTGCTGTGGTTGTCATCGCGACCCGGTTCCGTTGTGCTGCTGGGTGTCTCGGGCCAGGCGTTGCTCGTGGATTGTGACGAGCTGGCGGAACCCGAGCCGCGGGTAGTGCGGTTTGGGCTGAACTCCCCAGGTGTCTTGGGATGTCTTTTCGCCGGCCGCTTCTGCCGGGCTGAGTAGTGGGTAGGGATACTTGCACTGCCGGGTCTCATCGGAATACATGACCTTCTGTAGCTCGTCACATATCTCATGCATCGACAGCGTCGGCCAGCCGTACCAGACCACCAAAAACGGTACGAACAACGTGCCCTCGACCACCAGCGCAAAGAGGCACACATAGATCGCTCTACGTAGCCAGGTATGCAGTCCCTTGTAATACGCGGTGGTGCCCTCGGGGAGCACTTCCTCACGTGCGGTCTGCTCAATTTCGGATGGGGGGTTACTCACTGCCATCTCCCTTCACAGGAACTAGCTGCTTCAATCCGAGAACAGCTCGCGGTTGACGGTGTGCAGGTAGGGAATCGCCAAGAAAGGTGTGATGTAGAAGATGTCGTAGATCCACCAGGCAATGACGGGGAAACCGATGTTCGTGTAACGAAGGTCGGCGTACACGGTCATGTTGAACACGTAGCCGACCCAGATCACCACTCCGAACCAACAGGTGACGATCAGCCACTGGTGGCCCCACCGCTTCATCTGCAGGAAGGCGATCGCAGCGGCCATGCGCATCGGGAAAACGACCAGGACACAGGCCACCTCCCAGGACTTCTCGCCGGGCGCCCCGGACCCGCCGATCCAGAGTTGGTTGTAGTGCCAGAAGTAGCCGGCGTCGAAGAAGTTCCCCCACGCGACCGTGATCGTGCGATTGATCAGAGTGTGGTTGGCCACCAGATCCAGTGCCCATCCGAAACTATTCAGCGCCGCGTCGATGAACACCAGAAAACCGATCAGCGTGACCATCAACGGGCGGACTGAAAGTCCCTCTTTGCCGGCGCGACGCAGGATCGTCAAGCCGTAGAAGAAGATCGGAAACCCGATCACGCCCAGCACCAACGTGCCCATCAGAAATCCGCCGATCATCAGGTAGATATCGGCCTTACGTTGGACCCGCTTGGATTCGGCCATGTGGTCCTCGTAGCTCAACGAATTCGGCGCTGCGTTCTCGGCCACGGGCGGAAGAAGGTTGCGGTGTCCCGCTTTCAGCCTGGGATGGTTCATGATTGGCTTGTCACCAGCCCCGGTTGAAGCTCATGTACAGCTGAATGAAGAAGTTGCCCAACAGAAATCCATAGATTGCTATTTGGAACCAGAACAACGCCAATCGCCGCTTTCGGTCCTGTTCGTTGACTACCATGGCCGTTCCTTTCTCATAGATCGACTTTCTGCCTTGGGGGCTCCGGCCAGGCTTGCGACCGCCACTTCACGCAGGCCGTCGGAAATGGCGCCGTCCGTGCTCAGTGGCGCCAAGACAGACGCGGTGACCGCTTCCAGTTCATCGGCGCCGACCGCGATGAGCTGCGCGGCGGTCACCAACACTCGCGTCGACGGCGGCTCGAAGTGGAAGACCTCGTCGGCAGCACGGATGCTGTTGGCGCATTTGATCAGAGCCTCGGCGACGTCTCGGCTGACGCCCGCCTCGTTCATCAACACTTCGGCTTCCCGATCTGGGGGCAGGTAGTCCATCGCGATGGTGACGAACCGCTGCCGAAACGACGGCTTGAGCTCTTTCAACGAACTCCTGTATGCGGGGTTGTAGGAGCATACGAGCATGAAAGTGTCGGGCGCGTGGACAGTCTCGTTCGACCGGTCCAGATGCAAGGTGCGGCGATAGTCGGTGAGCGAGTGCAGGACGGCGAGTGAGTCGTGGCGTGCCTCCACCACCTCGTCCAGGTAGCAGATCGCCCCGTCACGCACGGCACGGGTCAGGGGCCCGTCGGTCCAGACGACGTCGCCGCCGGTTACCACGAATCGACCGACCAAATCGGAGCTGGTGAGGTCGTCGTGACAGCTCACGGTGACCGCGGGACGGCCCAATAACCCGGCCATGTGCTCGACAAACCGTGTTTTGCCGCATCCGGTCGGACCGGTGAGCATGACCGGGAGGCGCCGTTCGTAGGCCTGTTCGAAGAGTTTGACCTCGTTGCCGCTGACCGAATAGAAGTCGCTCAACATACACTCCTTGAGAATTATGGCTAGGCCGCGATGAGTTCGCGGTGAACGTGACCCAACACGCGCGGCAGCTCGTCGACCCGGCGGATGCGTCGTGATCGGCGCGAGCCGAAGACTTCGGGAAGTGGATCGACCCGCGTCAATCCCACCCCGATGTAGTAGACGAAAACGCCGGCATCTTCGGCCTCCTCGACGGCGTGGTTGACGTCCGCCCAGGCGTAGCGGCCCTCGTAACCCTCGTCGGAGATCAGGCCGTCCCCGATCACGATGAGTAACCGCCGCTCCGTCGGTTGCACCAGTAGCCGGGTCGTCAAGTGACGCAACGGTGCGCCAAGTCGGGTGTAGCCGGCAGTGACCAGGCCCTGAGTGCTGGGGGCGACGAAGTCGCGGTCGGTGAAATCCTTGAGGCAGCGAACCTCGACGCGGTGGCGAGTGTTTCCGGTGAAAACGAAGATCCCGTGTCTTTCCTTGGCCTGGGTCATCGCCTGTGACAGCGCGTCGGCACACTGTAATTCGAGCTGGAAGATGTGGCCCTGGTGTGCTCCGAGTGAGGAACTACCGTCCAGCAGAAGGCATGTTGTGACATCGCGGTGCGTCGGAATGAGGTCACGAAATACACGACCGTCGCTGAACTTGCCGGTCGATAGGTCGATGTAGTGATCGACGTAGCGGTCGATGTCCAGATCGCAACCGTCCTCGAGACCGTTCCGCATTACCCGCTGTGTGCGCATCTCGAAGTACCGTCTTAGGTCTGCTGGCCGGCGGCTCGGTCGTTGTGATGATGCGGTGTGCGTGCGTTCGAGCACCGCGACGTGATCGGGAAGGAACCGATTGGACCAAAAGTCCCACTCTGGATAAGGCACACCCACGCGTTGGTCCACAGAGATCTCGATCTCTTCGTCCTCGGGGCGGCTTGGTAAAGGGAGATTGGGGTTTTTGACGCCGCCTTCGCCGCCGACCGGTACCGAGTAAATGCGGTAGGCGTCCTGACGCCGTGACGTCCACGGCATCCTGCCCCACATTCTGCGGGTGCCTTCCACCATTCCGCGGCGGTTGGCGACGGGGCTAGGCAGCCTCCCAAGCAGCCGCCACGAGGGCAGCGGCGCGCCGGAATCTGCCAGGGCAAGGGCGTAGTCGAGCATCGCCTCGGCGTCGAGCTCGTCGAAGATCGGCTCCAGTCCGGGTAGTCGTCGTCGAAGTTCTGCCATCGTGCCGGGCCAGTTCGTCGCCAACCAGCCCATCGCGACGCGGCCCTCGATGACCATCAGGGCTCGTAGTTCCCGGGCCGTCAGTTCGTGAATCGAACGCTGCGCGAGGAGATCTTTCGAAGGTGCGCATTGCAGGCCCACGCCACAGGAAAGCGTGCGCAACGTCCAGTCCGGCTCCAGCATCGGGAAAGGCACGTTAATGATCGTGCGGCCGCTGTTCAGACTGAAGGCGCGGTGGGTCCCGGAAACAAGGCGTACGCCCTGGCGCTTACCACTCGAAAACGCCACCGCGACAAGGGAACAGCTTTTCTCAGCGTGGAGTGCAGATAGCGTGCCGTCAGCCATGGCCGGTTCCTGGAGCCGGAACCGGCAGCGTACGGGCCGCCCTAGGGGCGGACCTCAGAAGGTGCCGATGTTCGCCATCACCCAGTACCAGAACCAAATGATCAGTGCGCAGCCGCCCCACGCGACTACGAAGCGGATGATGTCTTCGACCATGACGAGACCTCCAAAAGGGTGGCGAATCTTCGAACTTGAAAGTCACCGGGCCTCCAGCCCGCGGCAGAAGTGAGCGAGGTACTTCTCGAGCATGGATACTCGGCCGGGCGAAGCCTCCCGGTTGGTGACCAGCAGCCCATACAAGCCGATGAGGAAGAAGACGGCGCTGGCACCGGCATCGACGTCGGCGCAGACCTCACCACGGTCTCGGGCCATCTCGATCTGCTGGATGACGATGAGCACGATCGGGTGCGTCGCCGAATCATTCAGCTCGGGTTGAGTGGCCGAAAAATAGAGGTTGAGAACGTCACGGAACAGCACATTGCCCAAGCGCTCTTCCTCTGCCACAACGCCTTTGATCACCTCGGCCAAAGCCGACTCGAGGTCGACCGTTGAGGTTAGCGCTCGGGTGAGTTCGTCGGCGATCTTGGTCTCCTCGCGGCGGGTGAGCTCGGCCAATACGTGTTCCTTAGTGGGGAAGTGGAAGTAGAAGGTGCCCCGAGCTACGCCTGCGCCCAGCACAACCGCATTGACATCGGTGTCGGCGACGCCGTTGCGCCCGAACTCACGCACAGCAGCGTTGAAAACACGCTCACGCGTCTCGATCCGTTGAGCTTCACGACTCGGGAACTTCACATCCGGGCGCCTGAGGCCCGCACCGTCAGCAAACGACCGCGTCGCATTTGCCATCCAAACCCCTTGGTACACGTAAATCTATCTGCGCACGCTAACTCTATAGCCAATTTCTGACGGTCGTCAATGACTAATGTCGACGACGAATGTCAAAAGAAGATCTGCGCCTTACGGGCGCCGTCTCGCGCGTGCGGGGCACCGAGGAACGTGACAAATGAACATAAAGTGTTCTATTATTCACCCTGATGACAGACCTGCCTGAGGGCACCTCGGAGCTCACCGGGTGCGACGAGATCCTTGTTGCTGTCCACGGTCCCGTGCGGATCGTGACGTTGAACAACCCCGACAACGCCAACGCGGTCAACAACAGGATGCACACCGCGTTCACCCGGTTGTGGGGCACGCTGGCCGACGACCCCGACGCCCGGGCAGTGCTCATCACCGGCACCGGCGACTACTTCTCCGCCGGGGGAAACCTGGTGGAATGGCTGGAAACCCACGTCAACAACCCGGTCACACGCCGTGCCGGAATGCGCGACGCACGGCGGATCGTGCGCGACATGATCGACTTTCCCCTGCCGGTGGTCGCGGCCGTCAACGGGCCCGCCGTCGGCTTCGGGTGCAGCATCGCCGTGTTGTGCGACATCGTGTTGATGTCCGACCGGTCGTTCTTCGCCGACACCCACGTCGCGAGTGGTCTGGTCGCCGGCGATGGCGGGTCGGTGCTGTGGCCGTTGCTGATGAGCCTTATCAAGGCAAAGGAGTACCTGATGCTCGGTGAACGCATCAACGCCGACAAAGCCGTAGAACTCGGCTTGGCCAACCGCGTTGTACCGCACGCGCAGATCAAACAGGAGGGCCTGGCAGTGGCCCACCGCCTGGCCGCGCTGCCGCCGCGGGCAGTGCAGGACACGAAGAGAACGTTGAATCTGCATGCCCAACGCGCGATCACCGGCATCCTCGAGTACGGGATATCGGCTGAGACAGAGTGTTTCACCACACCCGAGCACCGGGCTGCTATCGACAAGTTCCTGAACCGGTAGGACTGGTCCGATGGTCGACGACGCTGACGCGGACGCTCTGCTAGTCCGTTACGAAGAGCGGGACGGCATCGCTGTGGTCTTATTGGACCGGCCGCGCCAGCGTAATGCCTTGTGCTACGAATCGTGGACCGAGCTATCGATCGCACTCGGTGGCATCGTTGCGTACGGCGCCCGCGGTGTGGTCTTGGCCGGCGCGGACGGATTCTTCAGCTCCGGAGGTGATTTGAAGACCGGACCCGCCCGTGGCAGCGGGCCGTTGGGGCCCGCAGGCCGCGTCGAGCACGCGCAACGAGTGATGGAACAACTCAAAGCTGTGCCGGTGCCGACCATCGCGGCGGTTGAAGGCGCGGCGATTGGCCTCGGCTGGAGTCTGGCGTTGTCGTGCGACCTAGTTGTAAGCGCCTCCGATGCCTTCTTCGCTGCTCCATTCGTGGCACGCGCGGTGATACCCGACGGCGGGCTGGCCTGGCGCCTCACTCAACAGCTGGGCCGACACCGCGCGGCGTCCCTATTACTGCGCGGCATACGGCTATCGGCCGCCGAGGCCGAACGGCTAGGACTGGTGACCGACGTCGTCGAACCCGGATCGGCGATCGATCGCGCCGTCGCGATAGCCAACGAACTAGCACAGGCCGATGCAGGGGCGGTGGAAATGACGAAACGGTTGATCAATTCTGCTGAAAGTGCGCAACTTGCCGCCTTTCATCCGCTTGAGCTGGCAATGGCGACCGTAGCGCAGCAACGTTCGGCGGCCACCGAGGGACGAGCCGCCTACTCCTGATTTCAGCGGGGCATGCCCAGCCCAACCGTCGAGATCAGATCTCGCTGAATCTCGCTGGTGCCCCCGCCTATCGAGTGCAGGAGAGACAGCAGCAACCCCTCCGAGAAATGGCCATCGAGCACCGAGTCCGGATCGTCCGGCATGAGTTCGCCTGCGTGCCCGAGGATCTGGGCCCCGAGCCCCCGCAATTCGGCGGTCAATTCGGAGTGATACAGCTTCGATAACGACGGCAGTGCGGCATCCATGGCACCTTCGGCCTGCAGGTGTGCCACCCGATACGACAGGGCGCGACCCACCTCGACGCGTTCGACGGCGCGAGCGAGCGCAACGCGATTGGCCGGATCGGACAGTGGGTCGTGCGTCGATCCCTTTTGCGCGTGGCACCAGTCGATCAGCTCGTCAAGATAGCGCTGAGCCTGAGCGGCCCTGGTGATATTCGACCGTTCGACGTCGAGCAGTGCCTTTCCGACCGTCCACCCCTCCCCCTCGGCCCCGACAAGATTGGCCGCGGGAACCCGCACACCATCGAAGAACTCCTCGGCAAAGGTGGGGTAGCCAGTCATCGACCTGATGGGTCGACGGGTGATCCCTGGCGAGTCCAGGTCGACGAGAAAGAACGAGATTCCGGCCTGACGCTTGCCCGCCACCGGCGACGTGCGGGCCAGGACGAAGATCCAGTCGGCGAGCACGCCGTTGCTTGTCCACGTCTTCTGCCCGTCCAGGACGTAATAGTCGCCGTCTCGTCGAGCGGTCATCCGCAAGGCCGCCAGGTCCGAGCCCGCCTCCGGCTCCGAATAGCCCTGTGCCCACATACGTTCCGAGCGCGCGATGGCCGGCAGATGCTCCGCTTTCTGTTCTGACGTACCGAATTTGAACAATACTGGCGCCAACATGTTCACCCCGTTGGTGTTCACCAGTGGCGCGCCCGCATACGCAAGCTCTTCACGGATGACCACCTGCTCCACGACACCGCGGCCGCCGCCTTCGTACTGGGCCGGCCAGTGCGGCACAAACCATCCCTGCTCGTGTAACGCCTTACAGAACAAGACCGCACGCTCGTGGGCGTCGCGCGGCAGGTAGTCGGGATTGGCCGCAGTCCGACGGAACTCGTCAGGCAGGTTGTGCGCCAGCCAATCACGCACCGACGCACGAAGTGACTCGGTGTCCTCGTCCCCGCCAAACCGGATGATCGGCTGAAGTGGCATGGTCAGATGCGCTCACTGGGTTTGGAACTCTTCTTCATCAGCTCCGCGAGGAACTGCTGGAACTCCTGGCTACCGGTCACCACCGCCTGAAGGTCGTTGCTCGCTTGTTGGTGCGTGCGGAAACCCATTGTTTCCCACGCCCGGATTACACCTGATTTGACGGCCTGCAACGTGATCAGGGGCGCGGTGGCAATCTTCGCGGCCAGTTCCTCGACGGCGGCTTCGAGTTGATCGGTGGGCACCACTCGATTCACCAGACCGAACTCGAGCGCTTGCGCGGCAGTCAACCGTTGAGCCGTGTACAAATATTCGGCCGCCCGCTTGTAGTTCATGAACACCCACGGCTCGAACATCGTTTCGGCACCGGGCAGCCCAAACCCCGGCACCAGAGGCATCTGGAACCACGCATCCTCGGAACAGACGGTGATCTCGGGAATCAGCGCCCAGGTCGTGCCCCCACCGATCGCGTAGCCGTGTACCTGGGCGATCACCGGCTTGGGGAACTCCCACAACTTGAGGACGGGCCACAGGAACAATTGCGCCGCAGAACGCCACACTTTCCCCGATGCTTCCAGCTCGGCTTTGAACTCCGGGTACGCGCCGGTGGGGACGTGACCAGAGCAGAAGCCCTTGCCATTGGCTTTGATGATGACCACCTTCACGTCGTAGTCGTACTGCGCGTCGTCGAGGGCCGCGTTGACGCTATGGACCATTTCCGAGCTCTGCGCGTTGGCGGCGTCAGGATTGTTCAGGATGATGCGCGCGATCGGGCCGTCCTTCTGGTAGATCACGTGCTCCAGTTCTCGCGTTTCCACTTCGGTTCTTCCTCCTCAACACCGGGCGGCCCACCACCGCATGGTGCAACTATACAGATAATGTATTACTGTTCTTCAGGAAAGGACGGTGCCGATGACGACAACAGACTTACGTTGGGATCCGTTCGACCGCGCCCTGCACAAGGACCCCTACGCCGTCTGGAAACGGCTGCGCGACGAAGCGCCGACCTACTACAACGAACAGTACGACTTCTACGCGCTCAGCCGGTTCTCCGACGTGCTGGAGGCGTCGCTGGACACCGAGACGTTCTCGTCGGAGCACGGGGTCACCCTGGATGCGATCAGCGAGCAACCGTGGCCGTCGCCCAGGGCGATGATCATGATGGACCCGCCAGATCACACCGCGTTGCGAAAGATGGTCAATCGCACCTTCTTCCGAACCGAGATTGCCCGACTCGAGGACCGCGTCCGGACGCTGTGCAGCCATTATCTGGATGCCTTCGTCGGTACCGATGGCTTCGACTACGTGCGTGACTTCTCGATGAAGTTACCGGTGATGGTGATCAGCTCGCTGCTTGGTTTTCCCGAAGAAGATCACGACAACCTGCGCGAGTGGTCGGATGCCCAGCTCCACCGCGATGAGGGCACAACCCAGCTCAGCGAGGACGGCCAGCAGGCCAACGTCAAACTGCTCGGCTACTACGCCGACCAGATTCAGCGCCGCAGGGTCGCACCGAGCGACGACATCGTCGGCAACCTGATGACCTCCGACCTCGTCCAGGCAGGTCGCCAGACCCGTCGCCTCGACGATCGTGAAGTGTTGATGTTCATCGCGATGATCAACGTCGCCGGCAATGAGACGGTTGCGCGCCTGCTGGGATGGGCCGCGCTGACACTGGCGAACTATCCCGATCAACGCGCCAAGCTGGTGGACCGCCCAGAACTGATCAGCAACGCCGTCGAGGAACTGCTGCGTTACGACGCCCCATCACCAGTACAGGGGCGCTACACGAAACGCGACGTCACCTACAACGGCACCCTCATTCCAGCCGGCTCGCGCGTAGCACTGCTGACCGGATCGGCGGGCCGCGACGAACGCCAATACGAGAACCCGGACGTCCTTGACGTCGAGCGCGCGGGAATCCGTCACATCAGCTTCGGTCACGGTTCGCACTTCTGTCTGGGCGCGGCGCTGGCCCGCCTCGAGGCCCGCGTGGCGCTGGAAGAGACGCTGAAGCGTTTTCCCGCCTGGGATGTCGACGAAGACGCCGTGACCTACGTGCACACCAATTCGGTGCGCGGGCCCGCCAGCGTGCCGATCCGGCCGTGACCCCCGACCTCGCGGCGCACACACAGGACGCGGTGCGCTGGCTGGTTCTGGACCGACCGGACGCCGGCAATTCGGTGACGCGTGCCATGCAGCGGAGCCTGATCGAGAATCTTCAGTCCGCATCCAGCGATCCCGACATCAGAGCGGTGGTGCTCACCGCTCGGGGCGACCGGCATTTCTGCACCGGACCGAATCTCCACGATCCAGGAATGCAACCCAAAAAAGACAGGGTCGCCGGCGACGCCGCCCGCATTCTGCACACTGGGTCTCAAGCGGTGGTCTCAGCGTTGCTGGACTGCGAAAAGCCCGTGCTGTGCGCGCTCAACGGCATCGCCGCCGGGGTGGGCGCGAGCATGGTGCTCGCCTGTGACCTCATCGTGGCCGCCGAAAGCGCGCGACTCATAGAGCTTTTCACGCGGCGAGGGCTCGCGCCCGACGGTGGTGCCGCATATCTGCTGGCCCGTAAGGTGCCCTTCAATGTCGCCAAGCAGCTGCTGTTTTTCGGCGAGGAACTGTCCGCGCCCGAGGCCTACCGGATCGGCCTGGTCAACAAGGTGGTCGCCGACGGCGACCTCGAGGACGAGGCGGCGGCCTGGGCGCGGCGGCTCGCTAAAGGACCAACACGTGCGCTGGCGGCGGCCAAGGCGATGCTCAACCAGGCACTCGACGTGGGTCGTGACGCCGCCCTTCGAACCGAGGCATTGTTGGTGGAACAGGTAGCCGCGACCGACGACGTCGCCGAAGGGATGGCTGCCTTCGTCGAGCGACGCGATCCCGACTTCCGCGGACGGTGACGGCTACCTAGCGAATGTCATTGCTAGAGGCCCAGCTTCAATCCTGCGCCGGCGTCGACGAATATCTGCTGTCCGGTAACGTAACGGGATTCGTCCGACGCCAGGTACACCACCAGGTGGGAGACATCATGCGGCTCGATCCACGGGACGGGCATCGCCTGCAGGATCGGAAAGACGATTTCGGCGTCCTCGCGGCTCGGTTCGGGCAGGTCCGGACGAAACGTCCGGTACATCGGGAGGTTATGCAGCATCCCGGTGTTGACGTTGGTCGGGTGCACGGTGTTGATCCGGATCTGCTCGGGTGCCAGCGTCAAGGCCAGCCCCTTCGTGTACTCGCACAGCATCTTCTTCGCCAGTCCGTAGCCGGCGCCCCCGGGACCTTGCGGCCCACCGCCGGTGGCCAGGTCTTTCTGCGGAACCAGTCCGGCGATCGAGCCGGTGACAATTATCGACGCACCCGAGCGCAGGTGTTCCATGCTGATATGAATGGTGTTGATGACACCAACGAAGTCGACGTCGAAGGCATCGGTGAAACCGCGTGACGGAACATCGTTGCCTAGCGGGCAGATGCCTGCGTTCGCCACGACGACATGGAGGCCGCCCAACTCGGCGACGGCCTCGTCGATCGCCTTCTTCAGCGCGGCGCGGTCGCGGACGTCGACGACCGCTGAAACCGCGCGGCGACCCGACTTTTCGACGAGCTTGACCGTCTCGTCCAGATCCTCCCTGGTAGCAAGCGGGTACTCGTTGGTTTCGATGTCGGCGCACATGTCCAGCGCGATGATGTCGGCGCCCTCGTCGGCAAGATGGACCGCGTGGCTGCGGCCCTGTCCGCGGGCGGCACCGGTTATCACGGCCACCTTGCCGTTCAAGCGCTGCATCTGCTCCTCCATGGTCATTCGACGAGCCAGCTGCTCGGCCGCACACCCGGCACAAGCCACAGGACCGTTGTTCCTGCGGGCGCCGCGACCCCCGACAGCATTATTGGATAATAGAACACTCAGTGTTAATCTGTCACGTGTGTGGATACGGCGCCTAGTCTGATTCGCGTGAGGGAAAGCGAGTGACGCTGCACCGCGAGGCCGCGTCCCTGGACGGCCGGGTGGCCGTGGTGACGGGAGGCGGGGCCGGCATCGGCCGCGCCGTTGCGTCAGCGTTCGCTGAATTCGGCGCAAAGGTCTCAATTTGGGAAAGGGATGCGCAGACGGCGACAGCTGCGGCCCGGGAAATCGACGGCCTCGCGTGCGTCACCGACGTCCGCGACGCTGAGCAGGTTGATGCCGCCCTGGCCGCCACCGTCGAGAAGCTAGGAACCCCAAACCTATTGGTGAACAATGCCGGTGGAGTCTTTTGGTGTGGTCTGCTCGAAACCTCCCCCAACGGATGGGACGCGTTGATCCGCATCAACCTGACCCAGGTCTTGCTGTGCACTCAACGGGTCGCCCGCGCCATGGTCGAAGCCGGCACGGGCGGCAGCATCATCAACGTCAGCACGATCGAGGCGGTGCGGGCGGCGCCCGGGTTTGCCGCCTATGCAGCGGCGAAGGCCGGGGTTGTTAACTTTACGAAAACCGCTGCGCTCGAACTCGCGCCGCACGGTATCCGTGTCAACGGATTGGCTCCCGACTTCACCCTGACCGAAAGCCTCGCGAAGATGGCCCCTGCCGGGGCCGAGAACGCCAGATTCATGGTGCCGATGGGCAGAGCCGGCCACGTCGACGAAATGGCAGGGGCAGCCGTCTTTTTGGCCAGCGATCTCAGTGCATACGTGACCGGACAGACATTGCATGTCGACGGCGGTACGGCAGCGGCTGGGGGCTGGTACCACCATCCCCAGACCGGGCACTACATCCTCGGCCAGCCGACGCCCATCACTTGATGCGACCCCATAGAAGTCAAATGCAATGCATCCGTTCATGACTCATCCCATCCACACGTTGGAAGACATCGACCAATAACTGTGGCGGAGGAGGATTCGGTGGTCACGATAGATCCAGCCGTACAAGCCATGCTGGCGCGCGAAGAGATTCGCCAACTGCCGTTTCGCTACGCCACCGCGATCGAAACCCGCGACGCCGACGCGATGGCTGATCTGTTCGTCCCGCATGCGCGGTTCGGTGATTATGGAGAGGGTCGCGACGGCGCGCGCCGTCTCATGTCCGACAGCCTCGACGCCAGCGTGTTCGCTGTCATTCTGGTCGCCAACCACCTCATCGAGCTCGACACCGAGGACAGGGCACACGGGCAGGTCTGGGCGCAGTGCTTCGCTCAGGCGCACGCCGAGGGATTCATCGAACAGCTCATCAAGTACGAGGACCGCTACGAGAAACACGAAGAGCGTTGGTGTTTCTTGCACCGCCGGCATCGGCTGTTCTACGGCGTCAACAGGCCCACCTCACCACTGACGCAAAGCGCCGCAGACTGGCCGCGAAATCAGACTGGCGTCGGAGATCTGCCGCTGGCCGATCCGGTGTTCGTCGCCTGGTGGAGCAATGCAACGAAAACCGCTGTGCCACAATCTGATAGAGAACAGCCGTGATGAATCGCTGCCTTGCCGACGGCTTAGCCTTCCCGGAGAGTCCGATCGCCTTGGATGACGGCTCCGTTCTGGTGTCGGAGATGGCGGCCGGCCGGATCTCTCGAGTCCGCCCCGATGGGGCTACCGAGACAGTCGCCCACACGGGTGGCGGACCCAACGGCGTGGTCAAACTCCCCGATGGACGGTTGATCGTGTGTCAAAACGGCGGGTCCAAGTTCGGGGTCGGGCCGTGGCCATACGACTTCAACGGCTGCGTAAACATCTTCCGGCCGATAGGGCCGCCCGACGAACCCGTCACCCCCGCGCTGCAAATCATCGAATCCGACGGTAGCGTCAGCACGCTCGCTACCGAGTTCAGCACGCGTTCCGGTAAGACGCTGCCTCTGGTGCGGCCCAGCGACATTTGCGCTGACAGCCACGGCGGCTTCTATCTGACCGACGCAGGAACGGCACAGAGCCGCACCCGCAGCGTGACCGGACTCCTCTATGGCACGGTCGACGGCGACCTGCGTGAAATTATCTACCCGCTCGAGATGCCGAATGGGGTCGCGTTGTCACCCGACGGCTCGTCGCTATACGTGGCAGAGACGCGCACGCGCCGTATTTGGGAATTCAAGCTCGACGGACCGGGCGTGGTGGGCCGGGCGCGGGGTCTGGCGACGGTGCCGAGCGGCGGCCCGCTGAACGTTGGAGGGGCCGACGGGCTGTGCGTAGACCCCGCCGGCCGAATCCTCGTCGCGACCCTGGGGACGGGCGGGGTCACCGTCTTGTCCTCGACCGGCGACTTTCTAGGTGCGATTCCCGCCGACGACCCGATGACCACCAATGTCGCATTGAGCAGCGATGCCCGCACCCTATTCATGACGCTCGCATCATCGGGACGACTGATGAGCATCGCGAACTGGTTGGACAACTCGAGCATTGCGCGGGCGTCACCGTGAAAACCTCGCTTGCCGAACGTCGCCTGCCGTTCGCTCGCACCGGCAGATCTCTGGTCATTTCGGGGGCGATCGTTCCGACTTTCACGGGCTCGGCGCTGATCGCAGCACTGACCGCCTGGGCCTTGCCCACCGGTGCGGCGCTGAGCAAACACCATGTGATGTTGGTCAATATCGTTGCCGCACTGTGCTACTCCGGCACCGTCTTGCCCTTGGCCGGGTTATGGGCGTACATCTGGATGAGCCTGCCTGCGGGGGCAAGCGATGTCACCGTGCGCCGCGTCGTCCTGGCCATCCCAATGAGGATGGCGGTAGTCCACGGGACCGTATGGTCGGCAGCGGCCGCGGTTTTTGCGCTCATCAACATCCACACACCCTGGCTGGCCGCGACGCTGGGGGTGTCGATTCTGCTCGGTGCCATCGTGACAACCGCACTGGCCTATTGGATGTGCAGGATTTCGCTGCGGCCGACGGCGGCCAGGTTGCTCACCGACAACCCGCCGACACGCCCGCGGGGGCCCGGTCTTCGGTTGCGTGCCGTGAGCGCCTGGGTAATAGGAACGGGAGTTCCGACGCTGATGGTCATGCTGGTCGCCGAAAGCGCCTTGTACGTCGAATATTCCGCGCATCGACTTGCGCTTCTCGTTCTCGTACTCGGGGGGTGCGCCATGGCCTGCGGCCTGGTAATCGCCGCCTTCAACGCGTCGACCATCGCCGACCCCATCGACGAGATAAGGCGGGGTATGCGGTACGTCGAGCGGGGCGACTTCGACGTATCGGTTCCCGTCTTCGACGCCTCTGAGCTCGGGCTGCTGCAGGCCGGCTTCAACACCATGGCCAGTGGACTTCGCGAACGTGAGCGCCTACGCGATCTGTTCGGTCGGCACGTCGGCCGTGACGTAGCGCGCCTGGCGGAGCAAGTCGCCCGCAATGGGGTCGAGACCGAAATGGGCGGTGCGAAATGCGAAGTAGCGGTGTTGTTCGTCGATCTGGTTGGCTCGACACGGCTGGCCACCACACTAGACCCGGACGAACTGGTGATCATGCTCAACGAGTTCTTCGCCGTGGTCGTCAGCGTCGTTGAGCGCCACAACGGTTTGATCAACAAGTTCGAGGGCGACGCCGCCCTGGCAGTTTTCGGCGCCCCGAATGCCAACGCCCGGGCCGCCGCGGACGCACTCGCGACGGCGCGTGAGCTCAACATCCGACTCAACCGGGCGAACGAGGACATCAAGGTCGGCATTGGGGTGTCGGCCGGCAAGGCGGTCGCCGGAAACATCGGCGACCCCAACCGGTACGAGTACACGGTGATCGGAGACCCGGTCAACGAGGCGGCACGGCTGACCGAGGTCGCCAAGCTGTCCGACGGTGTCGCAGCGTCGGGTGCGGCGCTGAGCCGGGCGGATGAGTCGGAGAGGCGGCGGTGGCGCGTCATCGACTCCAAAGTGTTGCGCGGACGAGACAATCCGACCCAAATCGCCGTTCCAATCGATCAATGGCTCAAACCTTCTGAGACTTCTGCTCCTCCATCTTGTTCATGAAAGCCTCCATGCCGACCCCGCCATGCCTTGCCATGACCTCGTCGTAGTCATAGTCGGCTGGGTTGCCGTCATTCGGGCGCCACCCGGAGTCCGCCGTGCAGGACTTGAAGCCCTCCTCCGGGAATGCATACCAGCGCCGAGTGTTGAGCTCGACGATCTTGGCAGCTTCCTCGTCGGGTACATCGGCCAGCATTTCCTCGGCGCGCGCTCGGCTCTTGGGCCAGAACGAGTCCGAGTGCGGATAGTCGCACTCCCAGGTGATGTTGTCTATTCCGATCTGGTGCCGCATAGCCATCCCGACTTCGTCTTCGATAAAGCATCCGGAGATGTTGCGCCGGAACAGCTCCGATGGCGCCACGGTCGGGTGAATGTTTTGGTAGTACTTGTGTTTGCGCCAGACGTAATCCGCGCGCTCGACCAGGTAGGGCATCCAGCCGACGCCACCTTCGGAGAACGCCACTTTGAGGTTCGGGTGCTTATGGAACACCGGCGAGAAGATGAGCTCGGTGGCCGCGGCCATCGATGTGGTGCCCATCAACGTGATCATCACGGCGAACGGGCCCTCCGGCGCCGTCTGGGGCGGGAATCCGCCACTGCCGAAGTGCATCACCGCCGTCAGATTCGTCTCTTCCAACGCCGACCACACCGGCTCCCAGTACGCGGTGTGATAACTGGGCAGCTTAAGGTTGGTCGGGTTATCGGGGAGGCCGATCGCCCGGGCTCCCTTGGCCGCCACTCGCTCGATCTCGGCGACGATGAGCGCTGGATCCCACAGCGGAGTGATCGCCATAGGGATGAAACGGGCGGGGTCTGTAGCGCACCACTCATCGAGGGAGAAGTCGTTCCACGCCTTGACGCCCAGCAGCGCCAGTTCCTTGTCCTCCCCCTCGAGGAAGACCGTGCCGCAGAATCGGGGAAACGACGGAAAGCACAACATTCCATGGACACCATCGATGTCCATGTCGGCCAGGCGGGCCTTCGGGTCATAGCATCCAGGGATCATGTCGGCGTAGCGGATCGGATCGACGCCGAACTCTTCCGGGGGCTTGCCCGCGACCGCGTTCAGCCCGATGTTGGGATACGGTCGGCCCTCATAGACCCACTGCTGCGTAGGCGGAGCACCCTCGCGCGGGAAGTCGACGATGCGAGGACCCTGGTCGATGTACTTCTTCGGCAGCCTGTCGATCCAGACATGGGGTGGCTCGATGAGGTGATCGTCGACCGACAGAAGTTTCATCGATGGTTGCAGCGGCATCGTCGCGTCCTCAACTTTTCTAATTCATGCGTTACAGTACAACTAAACACTTTATGCCTAACTGACTATAACGCCGATCTCCACCTAGGCTCAAACCAAAGGTGCACTGAGGAGAGACGATGGACCCGCATGAGCGCATCCCCCATGACGACTGGGCCGACCAGGATTTGCTCACCAAGGGTGAAGCGGCCGAACGGCTCTCCGCGGAGATAGCCGAGGTCAACGCGAAACTCAGCGAGGCCCATGCGGGTGACGAGATCCTCGAACGGCGGCTCAACGGTCTCAAAGAGGCGTACAGACACCTGACCGAGGCCGAACCAGGGTAACCGGCACCTGCTCAGGCGCGTGGCAGTCCAAGCACGCGCTGCGCGACGATGTTGCGCTGGATTTGCGCAGTGCCCCCGTAGATGCCGGCAGCGCGCGACCACAGGTAGATGTCCCATTCCAGGCCCTCGGTGAGCAGAGGGCCGCTGGCGCACAGATCCATCATGGTGTGACCCAAGTACTGGTCGGCCCGGGCCATGAGCAGCTTGTCGACCGACCCCTCCGGCCCCGGAAGTTTTCCGCGTTGGCGCTCCGTGAGTGAGCGCTGAACCTTGATCTGGAGAGCGCGTAACTCCACGTAGGCCTGCCCAAGCCGGGCCCGCGCCGCGGGTGAGTCGAGGAGCCAGCCGGTCCGGACGTCGTTCTCGAGCCGCCGCAATTGTGTCGAGAGCCGGCTGACCCAGTTGATGTCGCCGGGACCCCGCTCGTAGGCCAGCAGTTGGCTGGCGATGGACCAGCCCTGGCCGCGCTCACCCAGCAGATTGGCCACGGGTACGTCCACGTCGTCGAACGTGACCTCGGTGAATTCGCGGTTGCGCGCGGCATTCACAATCGGGCGGACCTGGATCCCTGGCGTCGACATCGGTACCAACAGCGCCGAGATACCTGCGTGCTTAGGGGCGTCCGGCTCAGTGCGGCACAGCAGGAAACACCAGTCGGCCACGGCCCCGAAGCTCGTCCAGATCTTGCGGCCATTGACGCGGAACCGCTGATGCCCCTCGGTCTCGATCAACTCG
This sequence comes from Mycobacterium sp. NGS56, assembly GCF_059812425.1. NCBI lineage: Bacteria > Bacillati > Actinomycetota > Actinomycetes > Mycobacteriales > Mycobacteriaceae > Mycobacterium > Mycobacterium sp. NGS56. The sequence continues at coordinate 1,320,555 of NZ_JCALCQ010000001.1, read as the reverse complement.
GCGCCGGTCTTCAGGCCCGCGAGGTCGGATCCAGCCTCGGGTTCGGAGAACCCCTGACACCACCGCACCTTTCCGGACAACAGACCGGGAAGCAGGGTGTCCCGTTGCTCGTCGGTACCGAACAACCGCAAAGCGTTGCTCAGGTGGCCGACCCCTTCAATAGGCGGGGCGCCGGCGCGGCCGAGTTCGTCATTGAGTATCGCCTCGTAGATGGGGGCCTTTCCGTGCCCTCCATACTCGACGGGGAAAGAGAGCCCGATGTACCCAGCTTTGTAAAGCGTTTGGTGCCAAGCGTTTTGCGCATCAGCGCGGGCGGCTGGATCCTCGGGGATCGAAGCGTCCGCGGCGTGTTCGGAAAGCCACTGCCTTAGCTCGGCGCGAAACTGCGCTTCTGGCGCGTTGTCGTTGAAGTCCATCGCTACGCCAACTCTCGGTTGGCCAACCGCATCGCCGCGATGGCGTCATAGTGAACCACCTCGTCACCGAATAAGCGCCGGTCCAGCAGGGTACGACGTAGCCGCAGATGCGATATGTGCTCCCACGTGATCGCGATGCCGCCGAATACCTGAACGGTCGTCTCCACCACCTCGCGGCCCGCCGCGGCAGCGTATGCCTTCGCCGTCATCGCAGCCAACCGCGCCTCCTCAACCGGCAGTTGGTCGATCGCCCACGCGGCGTGCCACAGGCAGCTGCGGGCGCCTTCGACTTGTACCAGGGCATCCGCGAGCAGGTGCCCCACCGCCTGGAATGAGCCGATTTTGACTCCGAACTGCGCGCGTTCACCGGCATAGCGCACCGCATCGTCGAGCGCGCCTTGCATGACGCCGACAAGGTCGGCGGCGAGCGCGGTCATCGCCAGCGACTCCACCCGCTGCCAGCGCTCATCACTGATGGGCTCTCCCGTCGCGACTGCCGAAGCTGCCAGATCGGCCGGCGTGCGGCGCAACACGCGGGTCAGGTCGAGGGCAGCCGCATTGTCACCATCAAGCGGCGCGCAGACGAGCTTGCGTTGACCATCCGTTCGGACCGCTAGTAGTGCGTGGGTAGCACCCGCCGCGTCGAATGCCACTCCTGGCTGATTCGCCGCTGCGAATCCCCCCAGGTCAATGGTCAGCACAGGCGCCGCCCGCAGGCTTCCGTCTGCGACGAGCTGCAGTTCCTTCTCGGCGCTGGCAGCCTCCAAAAGCTCGGTCGCCAGCACCGCTTGGCCTATCACCGGTACGGCGCTGAGAGTTCGTGCGAGCTGCTCGATGACGATGGCTGTTTCCACGCCGCTGGCCGGGAGTCCGCACAGGGCAGGCGAACGCAGCGTCGGCACACCAAGTTCGACAACCTGGCGCCAGTGTGCGTCGAGCGCGCGGTCGGTAGGTAGTTGGTCGGGGCCGGTGACGCCGAGACTCTCCCCCAGCCGAGTGGCGGTGTCCTGCAGCAGTCGCTGCTCGTCGGTGAAGGCGATGTCCATGGTCAGCGCAGGGTCATCTCCACGCGGGTGTAGCCGCGCACGGTCGCGGTGAGCACCCGCTCGTGCGCCCCGATGCCGTAGTTCGGGAACTTCTTGGCGATGTACTCGAACACCAGTTGCGCCTCCCGGCGCGCCAGCCACTGCCCAAGACAGATGTGGATTCCCCAGCCGAAATAGACGTCGGTGCCCCGAGGCCGCCCGATGATGAAACGGTCGGGGTCTTTGTATCGACGCTCGTCGCGGTTCGCGCTGCCCAGTAGCAGCAGCACCCAGTCTCCGGCGTTCATGGTGACACCGTGCCGCTCAATGGGCCGCGTCAGCGTGCGGGCCACCCAATGACTCGGGGTGTCATAACGAAGTGCCTCGTTGACGGCGACAGGAATAAGGTTGCGGTCTTTGACGATTCGCTGCCACTGGTCGGGATGCTCTGCGAGGGCGACCAAGCCGTTGGAGATCAACTTCTGAGTGGTTTCCGACCCCGCGGCTGAAAGCAGGTTGCAGAACATGAGCACCTCGTGCGCGGTCAACGAGCGCTCACCGCCGGCCTCGGGGTCGTCGAAGGTGGCCTGCAGCACGATGCTGATCAGGTCGTCCCCGGGTTCGGTACGGCGCCGTTCGATGAGGTCGCCGATGTACTGGCTGATCATCCGATTGGCCTCGATGGCCTTGGCCGGCATGACCACTTCGCCTTCCTCGCGCGTCAGGAAGGCTTCCCACCAGACGCGCAGCTGCGCACGATCGCCGTGCGGCACGCCGAGCAGATCGCCGATCACGTCGGTGGGAACCGAGAACGCGAACGCCTCCATGGCGTCGACGGTGGTTCCGGGGCGCAGCCGGTCAAGATGTGTGTTGACGACCGCTTGCAGGGCGGACTCCATCGCGGCGACCGCTTTTGGCGTGAAGAAGCCCTTGAGCACACCGCGAATACGGTCGTGGCGAGGGGGGTCCATCGAGATTACGGAGTATTTGCGGCCGTCGTTGTCGGGGTTCTCCGGTGCCGGACCCAGCTTGGACGAGAACGTCTCCCAGTCCCGAAGGGCCCGCGAGACGTCGTCGAACCTGGACAGCACCCACCAGCGGTCCTCGGGATCCCGGTAGACCGGTGCCTCGTCGCGCAGTCGCCGGTAGACGGGGTACGGATCGTCGAAGATCGCCTTCGAGAACGGCGAATACATCAGCTCGCTGGTGGCCGGCACAGCCATGACTCTATCATTTGGCTGAACAATCGAACGTTTTGTGATCAGTTGATCACTGTCTAGGGTGGCGTTCAATCAACTCCAGCCAGTTGCCGTCGGGGTCGGTGGCCATCAGGCCGCGGTTGCCACCTTCGAAAGTCACCGTCCGCTCGGGTCGTGCCCGCCCCCCGGAGCGCTCGATCCGCGCGATGAGTTCGTCGGGGTCGTCGACGCGAAACGACAGATGACTGAATCCCACCGCGTTCATCTGCCGCGGTTCAATATTCCCGTGAACCCCCGGCTCCGCGTAGCTCAGCAACTCGAGGCGGAATCCGTCCCTCTGCAGGTAAACAAGGTCAAGCACCAGTCCGGGCACGTCTAGCAGTTGTGCTGTCTGAGGCCCTTCGACGTGCATTCGACTGACCTCATCGAATCCGAGAGCCTCGCAATAGAATTCGATGGACCGTTCAACGTCACTGACGCACAGCCCGATGTGAGTGAGTCGGTGGCCGCCGCTCATGTGGCGTCGTCGACAACTTCGTCGAGCAGTGCGTTGTGTTCGCCAACAAGAGGCGGGCGAGTCAGGGTGGTCGTCGGTGTGGCACTGAATGCGTACGGTGTGCCCGGGTAATTGAACGTTTCCCCTAACTCCGGGTGGGGCACCGGCATCTTGAATCCGCGGGCGGCGACATGTTCGTCCTCGAATGCCTCGTCAGGTGACAGCAACGCTCCGGCCGGGAATCCGCGGCGCTGGCTTTCCAGGAAGTACTCCTTGGCGGGCAACCGCGAAGCGATCAACGTGATCGCCTCACGGGCCGCCGTCAGGATCGCGGTGGTCTCGTCGTCTGTGCCGATCTGCGCGATGTCCACTGGTGTGTCGCGTGAGGCGGCCAGTTCCAGGAACACGGTCTCGGGCAACTCGTCGATTAGATCGAGCTCGGTGAGCCACGCGAGCAGGTTGGCGAACTCGTGTGGTTTCCGGGGCAACACGCCGGTGGTGGCGTACGCGCCGTCTGCGCACAGAACTTGGGTCCGCTGACTCGGCGTGAAGTATGCATGCCGACCGGTCTGTCGAACGCATGTCTCGTTGTTGACCAGCCAGTGGTAGGTCACCTGCTCGGAACTGACATTGCAGGCAGCGTTGACGCTGACGTCGACCAGCTGCCCTTCTCCGGTCTGGTCGCGATGGGCAAGCGCAACCAATGCTCCGATCGCGCAGTACATTCCGGCTATGTTTGCGGATTGCTCGCCGGCACCGCGGATCGGTGGCAGTGAATGGTCGTCGTAGCCGCAGTTCCACACCGGGCCCCCTCCAGCAAGCATGGTGAGGTCGGTGACCGGTTGGTCGGCTCGGGTGCTGTTCAGGCCGAACGGGCTGACCGCTATCCAGATCAACGACGGGTTATTGGCCACGGTCTTGCCGTAGCCAAGCGGGCCATCGCCCACCGGCCCGGCCCCCGAAATTGCAATGTCGGCGCGCGCGATCAGGCGCTGCAGCGCAATTATCCCCTGCGGGGTCTCGAGATCGATGGTCACCGAGCGCTTTCCGGCATTTCCGCCCCACCAGCGCAGGCTGGCATCGGGCCCGGGAACCTCGAGCGCAAACGGTGGCCGCGACCGGTGTGGAGATCCGGTCGGAGGTTCAACGACAATCACGTCGGCGCCGAGTTCGGCGAGCACCCGCCCACCAATGGGCGTGAACTGGTCGCTGATCTCGACGACGCGAATTCCGGCTAGTGCGTTCAGATCACACCCTGCTTCGTCAGTTCGTTCAGTTCCTGACCGCTGTGACCGAGCAATCCGCCCAGCACCTGGCGGTTGTGTTCGCCGAGGCAGGGCGCCGCCCGCGAAATATTCCACGGCGAGGCCGACATTCGCAGCGGCAGCCCCTCGACCCGCACCGTCCCGATCTCTGGGTGCTCCACGGCCGGGAAGAGACCCCATTCGGCCAGGTCGGGATCTTCGTCGATGCGTTCACGGGGCGACTTGACAACGCTGGCGGGAACTCCCGCAGCGGTGAGTTCGCTTGCCAGGACAGAGGCGTCACGCGTCCGGGTGCATGCGCTGAGCAATTCATCGAGCTCGTCGGCGACGCGGAGCCGCTGCTCGAGTGTCGCGAACCGGTCGGCAGTCAGTTCCGGTTTGTCAACGACTTTGGCAAGCAGCGCGACATCGCGATCGTCGCGGCAAGCGATGGCGATCCACCGGTCCTCGCTCAGGCACGGGTAGATCCCGTGCGGGGCCATCTCACCAAAGTCGGCGCGATTGCCGTGGGGACTCCCGGTTGAACGGGCGCGCCGCTTGTTCACGGTCCAGTCGAGCACCTCGGTGGGCAGCATGGCGATGCCGGCCGGCACCGTCGCCAAATCGACGTGCTGGCCTTCACCCGTGCGTTCGCGATGGTGTACCGCCGCCAGAATCGCGACGACCATGTAGTACGCCGCGATGTGGTCCATGTAGGAGAAACCCCATCCGGCGGGTTCCCTGCCGGGCAGCCCAGCTGTGAACGTGAGCCCGCTCAGGGCTTGCACGATCGGGCCCCAGGTCTTGAAATCCCGATACGGACCGGTGTGGCCGAAGCCGCAGTTCGACACATAGACAATGTCCGGTTTGATTCGTCGCAGCTCGTCGTAGCCGAAGCCCATCCTGGCCAGCACGCCGGCTGCAAAATTCTCACACACGATGTCGGACACCGCGATCAGCTCGCGGAGCAGGTCCTTACCGGCGTCGACGCGCAGGTTGATGGTTACGCCGAGCTTGCCCACGTTGTGGTTGTTGAAACCGCCGCCCAGGTTGACACCCCTGCGATCATCGACAAATGGGCCCACGCCGCGCAGTGCGTCCCACATCCCGCGGGTAACCGGATCCTCGACCCGAATCACCTCGGCGCCGAAGGCCGCCAGAATTTTCGTCGCGCCGGCCCCGGCCAGCTGGCCGCCCAGGTCGCACACGCGAAGATGGGATAAGGCGCTGGTCACTGTGTAACAATAAAACAGATTTTGTTCTTCTGCCAACAGGCTGGGTGCATGCGTGGTTGGGTGGCCGGTGCTCGCAGATTGACACTTAATGTTCTATTGTTCACTTTATGGTGACGATCGCAGCCGCCCGGTTCGACGAGCCGGCGTTCTACCTCGGCGACCCGAACGCGACATTTGCGCAGTTGCGCGAAGCCGATCCCGTGCACTGGTACGAGGAGGGCAAGTTTTGGGTTATTACCAAATATGAAGACATCAAGGGCATCTCGGCTCGTCCGGAGAAGTTCAAGTCCGAGCGTATCGGCATAATGATGGATCTGATCGCGCACCGGGAGGGCCGCGACCCACAGGGATACCAGGGCCGCGGCATCATGTTCATGGATCCCCCGGAACACCGTGAGCACCGCAAGGCCATCGGCGTCCGTTTCACGCCGGCGGCGGTCGCCAAGATGGAAGCGCGGGTGCGCCAAGTCGTCAACGACGTCCTCGACGGCCTGCCGGATGGTGAGTTCGACTGGATCCAGCGGATCGCCGAGCCCATTCCCGTCTATGTTTTCGCCTACCTACTCGGAGTACCTGAGGAGGATTGGCCCAGGGTCGCAGGTTGGGCGACCACAATCGCGAACGTGGGCAGCGGGGTGGCCAGTGACGATGACCTCGCGTTCATTTTCGAACACATCGGCCCGTACCTGCTGGGTCTGGTCGCCGAACGCAAGGACAATCCACGAGACGATCTGCTCACCTTGTTGTCGGAGGTGAGGGTCAACGGAGAACCTTTCAACGAGACCCAGGTGATGATCTACGCGCTGACCCTGCTGGCGGCGGGCAGCGAAACCACGCAGAGCCTGATCGCGGGAATCGCAGACTGCCTCGACGGGCATCCCGACCAAGCGGAGAAGTTGTTCGCAGACCCAAGCCTGAGCGCCAACGCGGTCGAGGAGGTCCTGCGGTACTGGACGCCGGTGATGAGCATGGCCCGCCAGGCCGCCAACGATGTGAACCTGCGCGGCGCGACCGTAAGCAAAGGCGACGGCGTGTTGCTGGCGTATGCATCGGCCAATCGCGACCAGGACCATTGGGGACCGACCGCCGAGCAGTTCGACATCACCCGCGACGACGCCGCAAGTCACCTCGGATTCGGTGTGGGTGAACATTTCTGCATGGGCGCCGCGCTCGCCCGACGAGAGGCGCGCCTCTTGCTGGACGAAATCGTTAAGCGCGCCACCGGCATTCACGTGGTCGGCGAGCGGGTGCCGCGGGCGTCCGCGCTAGTGCATACCCACGATCGCTTGCCGGTCGTGCTGAACTACCGCTGAGAGGCGCATCGATGAGCGGACCGATGGACGGCGTGCGCGTCCTGGAGGTCGCGCAGTGGACGTTCGTTCCTGCGGCGGGTGCTGTGCTGGCGGACTGGGGTGCCGATGTGTTGAAGGTTGAGCACCCTCGCACCGGCGACTCGCAGCGCGGGCTGCGTCAGCTCGGCAACATCACCGTCGAAGGCCGGCGTAATCCCGTGATGGAGCATGCCAACCGGGGCAAGCGGTCGATCGCGCTCGATGTTTCGACGCCCGATGGCCATGAGCTGCTGATGGACCTCGCGCGGACCAGCGACGTGTTCCTCACCAACTTCCTGCCCGACGCCCGCAAGAAGCTCAAGATCGACGTCGACGACGTGCGGGAGGTCAACCCGAAGATCATCTATGCCCGCGGCAGCGCCTATGGCCCGCTCGGCGACGATGGCGCCAAGGGCGGCTACGACATGACGGGCTTCTGGTGTCGTGCGGCGGGGGCTGCCAGCACCACTCCGGGTGACCTGGACGGAGTAATCGCGCAACCAGGCCCCGCGTACGGCGATTCACTTGGCGGCATGACGATCGCTGGTGGCATCGCCGCAGCGCTATTCGAGCGCGAACGGACGGGCGTGGCACGCACAGTGGACATCTCGCTGCTTGGTGTCGGAGTATGGGCAATGGGCGTGGCCGTCAACGCCGCCCTGGTCAGCGGCGAGCCGTGGGTGGCTAATCCGGCCGGTGCCAACGTAGCGCCGCACAATCCACTCACCGGTTTCTACCGGACCAGTGACAATCGATTCCTGGGACTGTCTATGCTGCAGGCGTTTCGGTACTTCCCAGAATTCTGCGCACGTGTAGGAGTTCCTGAACTTGCCGCCGATGAGCGATTCGCCAGCCATGAGCTGCTCACCGAGAACGCCCACGAGGCAACCGACGTGCTGCGTGTCGCCATCGCGACACACCCTCTTGAACACTGGCGCAAAGTGCTCGCGGACTTCGACGGCCAGTGGGCCCCGGTCCTCAACACGGCCGAGGTGGCGACTGACCCGCAGGTACGCGCCAATGGCGGCATCGTCACAATCGATCGCGACGGCGAGTCTTTCGACTTGGTGGCCAGTCCAGTGCTGTTCGACGAGACGCCTTTGCGTCTCGGTCCATCACCGGAGTTCGCCGAACACACCGAGGAGTTGATCCTCGAACTCGGTGACGATTGGGACCGGATCATCGCGCTCAAGGACAGCGGCGCCATCGGCTGACGGACCACCCGCACGGCTTATCGGGCGGCCAACTCGAGACGGTTCAAGCGCCGAACCAGAATGCTGGGCAACCACTCCCCAACGTCGGCCGCCTCGATCCAGCTGGTGCGCGCCAGCAGCATCCGGAAGACGATCTGAGCCTCCAATCGCGCCAGTGCGGCCCCCACGCAGAAGTGCACCCCCTTGCCGAAGGTCAGGTGACCTTTGGGGTTACCGCGGTCGAGGCGGAATTCGTTCGGCGCATCGAAGTGGGCTGGATCGCGATTAGCCGCTCCCCACATCAGCAGCAGATGAGAGCCGGCGGCTACCTCGACTCCGCCAAGCGTGGTGTCGCGCATGACGTGTCGGTAGTGGCCACGAAACGGCGCCTCGCAGCGCAGTGCCTCTTCGATGAAGGCGCCCAGGGATTCGGGGTTGTCACGAAGCCGCTTTTGGACCTCGGGTCGGTCGGTCAGAATCCACGCCGCGCTTCCCAGAAGTGATGCCGTCGACTCACCGGCGGCGCTGAATAGGGTCAGCATTATCCGGAGAGCTGGAGCTTGCTCAAGTTCTCCGGACGAACAGCGTGCGGCCAGGTCACTGATCAGACCGTGGTCGGAGTTCTCGGCTGCCTTTTCGAAGTGCTCCATCACGTACGTGGACAGTTCGGCTGCCCCAGCCCAGGCGGACTCGAGCTGTGCCGGCGTGACAATCCCGTCGAGCAACGTCGTGGTGGCGTAGCCGAGGCGGATGAGGTCGTCGACGTCGTCGTCGGGCAGGCCCAGCAACCTGGCCACCACCATCATCGGAAGCCGGTTGGCCACAGCGCTCATCCATTCAATCTGACCGCCGCGCAGATGCTCGTCCCACAACTGATCGGCGGTATCGGCGGCGAACTCCTCGATGATGCGGACGCGCTTGGCGGACAAGTGCGGTAACAAGATTTTGCGGTGCATCGCGTGCACCGGATCATCCGCGGTGGCCAACACGTGAGATTGATCCCCCGGCGCACCCAGCTCAAACGGGGTGACTGTCCCGTCGTCGTGATAGACCATCGTGGCCGTGAGGTTCGAAGAAAAATCGTCGACCCGTTCGACGGCCTCCATCACGGCATCCCAACCGCACACGGCGTAGAACGCCGAATTTCCGATGCGATGCACCGGCGCCACAGCACGCATCTGGTCATACAACGGATAGGGGTCCTGTACCGCGTCCGCGCCGAAGAACCGGATCGGATTATCAAGAACCGTCATGGATTGACCTCGCTATAACATTGAAGCCGGCCCGCTGCGCCAGCACCGCGGCCCCGAACCCATGCCCAGGATTCACCGGCCCAGCACGGCGACGACGCAGGACCCGCCACCGCCCATCGCCTGCGCCAGCCCGATCCGAGGATTGGGGACTTGCCGCGAATCCGCTTCGCCGCGAAGCTGACTGACAATCTCAGCTGCCTGCGCCAATCCGGTTGCGCCGAAGGCGTGACCACGGGCGAGGCAACCACCGTCGGTGTTCGTTGGTAAGCGGCCGCCTGACGCCAGGCTACCTGATTGGGCGAGGTCAGCCACTTCCTTGACGTCGGCCAGGCCCATCGCGATGAGTGCGGTGATCTCCTCGCTGGCGCACATGTCGTGCAGGGAGACAATCCCGATATCAGATGGGACGACCTGCGCAGCGTCGAAGGCCCGCTGAGCGGTCAGCGTGATCTGTGACGGAGGGCCAACGCATGGGCCCTTGGCGGGCCAAGTCGGGTCCTGCGGCCAGCTCGTCTGCTCGATCGAGTTGACCGCCACCGATCGCGGTCGGTCTTCGCCCGTCACCACGATCGCGGCTCCGCCGTCGACCGAGGCGTGACACATCATCTTCGTCAGCGGCTCGGCGACCATGCGGGCAGACATCACCTGCTCGACGGTCACCTCGTCGTCGGTTCGGCGCGCCGCCAACGGATTCAGCCGTGCTTGGTTGTACGACTTGGCTGCGACCGCACCGATTGCCTCCGGACCGCAATGTGCCTCGTAGAGCCACCGGTTAGCCTCGATAGCGTAGTGAACCTGCGGCGGGAAGCGGTCCCAGAAATCGACCGCAGCCGGTACCACCCCGCCGGGTTCGAGAGCCGTCGTCTTCTCGTAGCCGATCGCCAGAGCCGTGCGGCAACGGCCCGACGCGACCGCCCAGACGGCGTGCCGCAACGCGACCATGCCTCCGGCTGAGGCGCTTTCGATGGCGGTCACGGGAACTCCGGTGCGGCCCAGACGATGCGCCACCTTCAACCCTGTCTGGGGCGGCGCCATCGAACTGGAAGTGAAGACCTCGCCGACGGCCTCGTAGTCGAGACCCGCATCTCCAAGCGCTATCTCGGCGGCCGTGACACCGAGATCCGCCAGCGCAGTATCACCGTACTTGCCGAATGGGGTGATGCCGACTCCGGCAATGCGTACACCGGTCACGTCGGATCCCCTTCGAACACCACAGTTGCGATGTCACCCAAGGTCTTTTCGACGACACGACCGACTGTGCCCGGTTCCGGCCTCGGCCCCAATACCAGCACCTGAAGCCGCCCGTCGGGGGTGTCCACCCATGCGACGCTGTAGCCGTCCTGGCCATAACCGGGGATCGGCGATTTCGCCGGTACGAAGGTCGAGGCCCACACCGTCGCGGTCGGGTCACCGGGCATTGGTCATCCTTTCGTGACGAGCGTTTGCATTGCCCAGCGCCGGCGGCGGCGCCAGCGGAATAGCGCCCAGGCCCGCGAATCGCCATGGCAGCCCGACCAATCGGGCGGTACCGATTTCGGGGTCGGGATGAGTGATTTCGGGGAAGAATCCGCGGGCCCTCAGATGCTCGTCGGTCACCAGTTCCTCGGCGCGCCGCACCGGTTGGGCGCGCACCCCCGCGGCGCTCAAGCGCGCGGCCACGTCCTCAGCCGACGCAGCCACGATTAACGCTGCCAGTTGCTCGGTTACCACGCCGTGCGGCGAATCCTCCTGCGCTTTGAGTAAGCCGGCTAAACACGCCCAGTCACTGGGTTCAACGAGTTCAACAGCTACCCAACGGCCATCGCGGCTTCGGTACACCCCGCGGTGCGAGGCCGCCGCGTTGGCGTTCACCGGCCCTTCGGCGACCGAGGCCGCAGCGACGAACTCGGCCACCGTCGACGCGACCACCTCGGCCATGGACAGGTCAATCACCGCTCCGATATCGCGGGCGGGCCCGATGGCCCACGCGGCTATCACCGTGGCGGCCACCACCGAGGACAGCGGGTCGGCGAGGACCGTACCGAGCCGCGCGGGTGACCCGTCGGAGCCGATGGTCAGCCCGGCCAGACCCCCGTAGGACTGAACATTGTTGGCGTACACCCGGTATCCCGCCATGGGGCCTGTCGACCCGAACCCCGACACCCGAACCGCGAGTCGGCCCGAGCCGGTGACCGCAGAAGGATCCACATCCAGCCGGGTCAGTCGGGACGCGCCGACGTTCTCGATAAGCACGTCGGAGTCCGCCACCGCTGCGGCGACATCCTGCACCGCTCGGCCAGGCTCGATCAGAACGCTCCGCTTGGAATGGTTGGCCACCGCGAAATAGGCACCGCGCTCGACGCCTGGTTGGCCTCCGGCGAAGGGGCCGATGCGTCGATAAATGTCGAGTCGCTCCGGATCTTCCAGCCTCACCACCCGCGCTCCCATGGCGCCGAGTAGTGCGCCGATGATCGGTCCGGCCAACACGTGGGTCAGTTCGACGATCTTCAGGTCGGTCAAGCGACCGGTACGTCGGTGATCGGATTGCCCACCCGTGTGCACCAGCCATGGCGGGTCCAACACGGACACTGCCACACCGCAAAGTTCCATCGTCGAAATCGCTCTGCGAGAGGCGAATTGGGGCGAGGTCAGGATTTCCGCGGGAGTATTGACCGGTGTCGACGGCACACCGTTGGCCTGGAGCAGCGCTGCGCACGCTTCTTTGTCATGCGTCGCCGCCCACGCACTGACATGTTCATTGATCAGGTCGGCGTGGTCGATCCGGGCGTCTCGTTCGTCGAGCCCCTCGGCCCACGCCGGATGGCCCAGTGCGGCAAGCAGACCCTGCCACTGGTGGTTTTCCACCGCGGTGATGCGAACCATCCCATCGCGGCACCCGAACAAACCCGACGGCGCAACATAGCGCCCGCTGCCCGCCTTGCCCGGGCACGCGTAGAGCACATGAGCGCACTCTGGCAGAGCCGCGGTGAACGCCACTGCCTCCTGGACTGATACGTCGACGAATACCGACGTGTGCGTAGAGTTGCTCTGATCGAGGCCGTGCAACGCTGCCAACGCCACGGCCGCGCCCGCCGCCTTCAGCGCGACATAGCCCGGGGCGGGCACCGGCGCTCCATCCGCTCCCTCGATCGTGGCGAGCAGCCCGCCGGCAGCCTGGGCGACCAGTTCACCCCCCAGCTGCGACGACCGCGGTCCGTCGAGTCCGAAGGGGCTGACAGTCACCACAACGGCGTTGTCGGCCATAGGTGGGTCCACGGCGGCGTTGTGGTCCACGATCACGATGTCGTGTTCATTGATCAGTGCCGACAGGTCCGGTGGCGATCCGACGATCCGCTTGCCGCGATCGAGGGTCAAGTCGACGGCCGCGACGGGCCCCGCTGGGGTGCTGAACACGGGCCCGACCCGGCCGGTCGTTTTTGCCCCGGACACCTTTGTGACGGCAGCACCGAGGCTAGCCAGCAGGGCCGTAGCAGCCGAACCGGCTATCCCGTCGCCGATTTCGAGGATGTTGATTCCTGATAGGAAAGAAATTTGATCGGTAGCGTTCACATTCCACGCTCCTCGTTGGCGGCGGAGCGATGCCGGCCGGTGAGCCAGCGCGTCACCGCGTCGCGGTGATGCGCGCGTCCTCCGAGCCCCGCCGCAACACTCGCCGCGCGGCGAAGGTGAACGTGGGCGTGGTGCTCCCAGGTGTAGCCGATGCCGCCGAACACCTGGGTCGCGCCCTCAGGGACGGCGCGCAGCGAGTCGATACCCCAATATGCGGCAAGCGATGCCAGCGCCGCAGCGTCGGGATGCCCCTGCTGGCACGCGTCGGCGGCGCGGTTGACAAGGGCCCGTCCGACTTCGATCGCGCACCGCTGGTCGACGAGGCGGTGCTTGACCGCCTGGAATGCACCAATTGGGTGGCCAAACGCGGTGCGCTGCTTGGCGTATTCGACCGCGGATTCATTGGCGGCCGAGGCGATGCCGACCAGTTCGGCTACCTGGGCGACCCGTGCACGCATTGTCGCGCCGCGATGGCGGACCTCGGCTGGCTCACCCGACTCGATGACCTCAATCGGTGCTTCCTGCATGGAGATTCGGGCAGCAGGATTGTGATCCAGTGGAGTGACCGCCTCACATGTCACGCCTGCGCCGGTCGGATCGATCACACCCAGAACAGCCTCGTCGTTGGTGCCAGCACAGACCAGGAGCCTGGTCGCAACCGCAGCGAAGGGCACAAGCGGCCATACTCCGGAGATGTTGCCGGCGCCGGTGAGTTCCCCGCGCTCGGGTAGCACCAGGCTGATGCCGTCCGCGCACCGATCCTCGCACCAGCCTGCGGCAGCCGCTATGCCCAGCGGGACCGGGGCCGCCGCCGCGCCTGCCGCCTCGGCCAGCACGCACAACTCGCGAAGACCCTCGCCTCCCCCGCCGCCCGCATCGCTCACCAAGACATCGGGCCATCCCAACTCGGCGATGGTCTGCCACAACGTCGGGTCGAAGACCGGCCCAGGGCCGTCGAGCAGGCTGCGGAATGCGTGCGGCGACCATGCCCGCCGCAGGATATCGTCGGCCGATTCGCGCAGCCGTGCGAGTTCTTCTGCAGTGTCAGCCATCTCGGTCAACGACGACAGGGAATTAGGGGTCACGGGGCAGCCCCAACAGCTTCTCACCGATCACGTTGCGCTGGATTTCCGATGTACCCGCACCGAAGGTCGCGGCGCGCATCAACAAGTAGCTCTGAGCGACATTGCCGTTCTTGCTCGCCCCCACCGAGCCGCGCTCCAGCGCGCCGGCGGGGCCGGCGAGGTCCAACCCGAAGTTCGCCATCGCCTGGTCGACCTCCGAGGTGAGCAACTTGGCCACCGACGCCTCCGGGCCCGGGCTGACACCGCGGACGCCCGCGGCGGTCGCCTGCGCCGAAATCTGCCTCAGCGCCTCCACCTGTGCCGCGAACCCGGCGATCCGATCGGCTACATAGCTGTCGCTGAAGCCGTTGCGAGTCAGCGCATTCTCTTCCTGTGCCATCCTGACCAGGATCGCGAGTCGCCGCTCGATGCGATGCGTGCGACTCTGGCCAACACGCTCGAAGCCCAGCGTGGACTTGGCCACCGTCCAGCCGCCGTGCAATGGCCCGAGAACATTGATGAGCGGCACACGCACCGAATCGAAGAACACCTCGTTGAACTCCGCCTGCCCGGTGATCTGCCGTATCGGGCGCACCTCGATTCCGGGGGTTCCTAACGGCACAAGGATGTAACTGATTCCATGGTGCTTATCCGCTGTCACATCGGTACGCGCCAGTATGTAGATCCAGTCCGCGTACTGGGCCTTCGAAGTCCAGATCTTCTGACCGGTGATCACCAATTCGTCACCGTCGATATCGGCTTTCGTCTTCAGCGCAGCCAAGTCGCTGCCTGCCTCGGGCTCACTGAAGCCCTGACACCACACCTCTTCCCCAGACAGAATCTTGGGCAGATATCGTGCGCGCTGCTGGTCGTTGCCCCACTGAATGATGGTGGGCCCCAACTGATTGACGGCGCTGCGATTAATGGGCTCGGGCGCGTGGGCTGCAGCCAACTCCGCGTTGAAGATCAGCTGCTGCACCGGTGTGGCGGCGCGGCCGCCGAACTGCACAGGCCAAGAGATCGCGGCCAGACCCGCGTCGTGAAGCCGTCTCTGCCACAACCGCATTCGGTCCAGGCGGTCGGTCTCGTTATCGCCGGGGCCCCGCACGTCAGACGTCAGCGCTGATGCGAGAAAAGCGCGGACCTCATCGCGGAACTCGCGATCAGCGTCGGCGAGGATAACGCCATAGTCTGGCTCGGTCACGCTCCACCGCGAAGGATCGAGGCCATCCGCACCTTCATGTCCCCGTACGTGATCGCCGTGGCACCTGCCTTCGGCGCGCGGCCAGCGTCGACCTTCGGGGCGGACAGATCCAAGCCGGCGATCTTCCCACGCAATGCCGCAACGGTGCAGTTCGCCCTTTCGAGCCGTTCAACGCCCGTGTAGCCGAAAGCACGGGCGGCGTTTTTCCACGTGATCGCTTCGACCTCCTCAGCGCTGCAGCCCTCCAGTTGGGTAGCGAGCTGCTCGGGTGCGTCGGGCCAGCTGCTGTCCGAGTGCGGGTAGTCCATCTCCCAACAGATGGTTTCCACCCCGATGCGGTCGCGCATCTCGATGCCCACACGGTCACGGATGAAACATGACATGAAGTTGCGCCGGAACACGTCGGTGGGGCTCAGTCCATCACCGAGGTCGTCTCCGGTCCACGCCCGCTGGCGGGAATAGATGTCCTCGAATCGCTCTAACAGGAACGGGATCCAGCCGATCCCGCCCTCAGATAGGGAGAACTTGATAGTTGGAAACTTCGTCAGGACCGGCGAGAACAGCAGATCGGCCGTGAACCGCTGGGTGTCAAGCGGGATCATCGCGTTGTACGCGAGGTAGGTGGTGAGGTCGGACGGCACGGGCATGCCGCCACCCGTGCCGATGTGGATGTTCACCACGCTGTTCTCTTCGCACAGCGCCTCCCACAGCGGGTCCCAGTGCGGGTCCTGCCACGGCGGCTGGCCGTAGTTGCCGATGTGCTGTGGCGCCGTCACCGCGCGGCAGCCCAGCCCCGCCAGCCGGTGCACCTCGGCTGCGGCCAGCACCGGATCCCACAGCGGCAGAATGCCCATCGGGATGAACCGGTCGGGATGACGGCCGCACCAGTCCTCGATGTGCCAATCGTTGTAGGCGCGCACCATCACCTCGGAGACCTCACGGTCACCCCGGTAGGTAAACAGCGCGCCGGAGATGGTGGGAAAAGATGGAAAACACAGCGAAGCCAACACGCCGGACGCGTTCATGTCGTTCACGCGCGCGTCGACGTCGTAACAACCTGCCCGCATGTCGCTGAATCGGGAGGGCTCAAATCCCCACTCGTCATTGGGCCGGCCCGCCACCGCGTTGAGTCCGATGTTGGGTAGCTGCAGACCGTCATACTCCCAAAAACACACGCCGTCGGCGTCCTCGACAATGCGCGGAGCGTCGTCGGCGAAACGGCGTGGCACCCGCCCAGAGAACATATCGGGCGGTTCGACGGTGTGGTCGTCCACGCTGATCAGCACCAGATCGAGAGGATCAATCACCTGATGCATTTTAGACTAATTAACAGATTATGTCTAAGTGTTCTATCCGGGCCGACGCTCAGTGGCGAAGTCCTGCACCCAGCCCGCCATCAAGCCGTAAACGGCCTCCATGGCTTCGCGCGCGGCGGCGTCGTCACCAATCGGCTCATAGTCGATGTCCCAGACCACGATCGATTCCCCAACGGCATCCGCGCTTTCGGAGACGGTATTGACCGCCACAAATCGGCTGACCGGCATCGGATTGTTGGCGATCTCGTAAGATAGCGCGCGCTGGTCCGGCTTGATCCAGATGAGTGTCTCGATTACCGGCTTCTCACTGGTTGCGGCGATGAACCGTCGCATGCCTGGTCCTTCGCCCTCGACCCGGACATCACTGGGCCCGGGGATCCAATCGACGTTGCCGAAGTCAGCCAGGACTGCCCAAACTGCGTCCGGCGGTGCTGCGAGCTGCTTGGTGACCGTAAACGATGGCATTCGCTGAAGGTACCACCACCATGTAACAGTTGATCGACTACTGTTTTTATGTACTGCCGCGTGTGCGAAGGAGGGTGACATGAGCGCCGACGCCACCGCCGAAGGCGAATACGAGGTCGATGACGACTGGGTCCGTTATGAAGTCGTCGAACCGCACATCGCCCAGATCACCATCAACCGGCCGGACCGGCGCAACGCAATCCTGTCGCCCGACATGCACAACCTGTTCAAGGAGCGGCTGACCCGTGCCGAAGACGATGATGCGGTCAAAGTCGTCATCCTCCTGGCCGAGGGCAAGGACTTCTGCAGCGGCGACGATGTGCGCCGGCTCCCGGTGGAGCAAGCAGGGCTGACCAAGGGGAAGCGGTTGCCACAGACTGCACGCCTAGGCAATGCTCGACGACTACACCGGCACCTGACCAACTGGCTGGAGTTTCCCAAGACCGTGATCGCGGCCTGCCAAGGCGCCACGCTGGGCGCCGGAATGAATCTCGCTCTAGCCGCTGACATCCTGGTTGTTTCCGACGACATGTATCTCGCCCGCCCGCAGGCGCGCATCGGGTTCGCAGGATTTTCCACAGCTATGCCGTTGGCGCTGCTCAAGTTAGGACCTAATCGCGGCTACGAGGCAATGATCACCGGCCGCAAGGTGACGGCAGCTGAGCTGCGCGAATGGGGCGTGGCCGCGTCAGTGGTGCCCGCCGAGTCGTTACGCCACGAAGCCATGCGGTACGCCCACGCGATAGCCCACCACTCAGCCGACGGGTTGATGGTGGGAAAGCACGCGCTGATCGCGTTCTGGCACGCAGTCGGAATGGCACAGTTCGGCGACTGGGTTCCGATGGGCCACACCGTGTTCAGCAACCTGTCCTGGCGTGATGATGAGTTCAACTTCATGAAGGAACGCAGTTCTCGCGGCGGCCGGGAGGCCATGGCCGAGCTCGAGCGCCGCTATTCCGAGTGGGGATTCGAATAGTTTCATTGATGCGACACCTATACAGATCTTGTATGTGTGTTCTGTATGCTGAAGCAAACGGCACGGGGAGCTGAATGACGATGGGTGTGCTTGACGGACGTACTGCACTGGTAACCGGCGCGGGACGGGGAATTGGGGCTGCGGTCGCCGAGGGCCTGGCAGCCGAGGGCGCAACGGTCCTGGTGTCGGATGCCGGAGTCGGCGTCGACGGGACCGGCCATGACGCGAGCCCGGCCGAAAGTGTGGCCGCGGCGATCACGAGCCGGGGCGGCAAGGCTTTCCCCGATACCACCGACATCACCGACTTCGCTGCGTGCGCGGATCTCATCGACCGCGCCGCCGAAACGCTCGGCGGCTTGGATGTCGTCGTGAACGCCGCGGGAATCCTGCGTGACGGCATGGTATTCAAGATGAGCGAGCAGGACTGGGACGCAGTGGTCTCCGTGCACCTCAAAGGTACGTTCAACGTCACCCGGCACGCTGCGGCATGGTGGCGCGCCAACCGAGGCGGGCAGTACCGACTGATCACGTTCACGTCGATGTCGGGACTGCAGGGCGCCCCCAGCCAGCCCAACTACGCTGCCGCCAAGATGGGCATAGTTGGCCTGACATTCTCGTGTGCCAACGCATTACGCAACTATGGGGTGCGGTGCAATGCAATCGCGCCGATCGCCGGAACCCGCATGACCCAGGGCATCAAGGGTGGTGGGAGCATGGATTACTCGGACTCCAACATTCGCCTTTCGCCCAAGAACTGCGTGCCGCCTGTGGTGTATCTGGCTAGCGCGCAGTCTGATTGGCTTAACCGGCGAGTCATCTTCGCCGGCAACGGCCGCATCAGCTTGATGTCCAACCCGGTCGTCGAACGCGAAATCGTGTCGACCTCGGGAACCTGGGATATCCCGACTGCTTTCGCCGAGATCGAGACGTCGTTCAAGGAAGCCGTCCTGTATCCCAACATCTTCGACAAGCCACCCGCCAGCTGAGACGGAGAGGGTGATCATGACCGAGCTTGCCACCGAGCGGGTGCCCAAAAAGTACGCCTGCGGTGAGACGTTCGTGCCGAAGAGCAGGTATGTTGATGCGGAGTTCCTGCAGCTCGAGTTGGATCGATTGTTCACCCAGGTTTGGCAGCCTGCGTGTCGCGAAGAGGAAATCCCCTCCCCCGGTTGTTATTACGAGTACACGATCGGGCGGCAATCTATCGCCGTGGTGCGCCAGAAGGACGGCGGGATCAAGGCGTTTCACAACGCTTGTGCGCACCGTGGGATGAAAATTGTGCAAGGCAGCGGATGTTCGCAGGACAAGGAGTTGCGCTGTGGTTTTCACGGCTGGCGTTATGGCTTAGATGGACGGTCATCGTTCGTTCCTTGCCGTGACGAATTCGCCTCCCGCCCACGGGAGAAATGGGGCCTAAGCCCCGTCGCTGTTGACACTTGGGGCGGTTGGGTGTTCATCAGCATGTCGAAAAGCCCGCCGGATCTGCTCGAATGGCTGGACCCGCTGCCGACCGCGCTGGCGCCATTCCGGTTGCAGGACATGCGCTACCGCTGGCGCAAGCGTACCGTTTTGCCCGCCAACTGGAAGACGGTTGTCGACGCATTCATCGAGGGCTACCACACTCCTGGCACCCACCCGCAAACGATGCGATCTGCAGAGGGCCCGCGGCCATCGGCGACGCCCGCTGCGCCGCAGGAGTACGTCTACGCTCCGTACACGCCAACAATCACATACAAAAACCACTCCCGGTTCGTGTACACCCAGCGTCCTGAACACGCCAGCCGCGACAGCGCTCGTCAGGAACTGGCGGCGCGACCGGAAGTATTCGCAAATTCGATGCAATACCAATATTTAGAGGTCGGCTCGCTGGTCACCGAACGCGACTACCGTGCCGCGCAAAAACTGGCGACCCAGGACCCCAGTGACGTCCCGCCGTTCGTGCTCTATCACCAGCTGTGTGAGGAACTCGCACGCGCGGAAGGCGTCGACTTTCCGCAGATGTCGATGGAGCAGTATTTCGCGGGCAACGGCGACTGGCATGTGTTTCCCACGATGGTCATCCTGGTCGAAAAATCGTGCCTGCTCGGATACCGCATGCTGCCCGATGCCGAAGATCCGAATCGGTGCACGTTCGAAATGTTCTCGTTGGAGCATTTCGCGCCCGGAGAGGTTCCGCAAACACAGTGGCAAGTGTTCGAGCGATGGCAGGATCACGACGCCTGGGGCGAGTTGCCGTCGCAGGACTTGAAGAACATCGGAGCCATCCACGCCGGCATGCATTCGGCGGGCTTCGACGGGCTATGGCTTAACACCGCTCAGGAAATGTCGATCCGGAACGAGCACGCGATCGCCGACAGATACCTGTTCGGCTTGGGCGACGCCGACCAGTGAAGGCACGGAACCTGGCCAATTGTGGTGTCCCTCTGACCTACTCGATGCGAACCAGACGAGCCTCAACTTCGTTGGGACACTTTGCGACAGCGAGGTGCGTCCTTCTGCTTCGGTGTGCCACCCCGATCAAGCGTGTCGCTTGTGGATCGGCGGCGACGTCATCCGTGGATAGAGGACGAGCACGATGGCGATGCCATCGCGTGCGTAATCCACGAATTACACGGCCGGCAGCGTGACCTCCACGATCATTCCGCCCATGATGAAGGAGAGTTGGGTATTGGTGAACCGCTTGCCGTGGCGGAAGAACTGGACCATCGCATACCCCTCGAATAGCCCGACAAAGAAGGCGATCCACTCAAGGCCGTGGCCGCCAGGCCGTGAGGATCAAAAGGCTACTTGGCAGCAGCACGGCGACCGTGAGCACAATCGTCTGCCAGACCGCGGCCCCGGTCGTGAAGTGCTCCAGGTGTGTGAGATGAAAGATCAGGTGTGGGATGGCGAACAGCAGGTACGCACCCAGCGCAATCCGCACCATGCGGTGCTCCAATGTGGCTGCGGCGACAACGAATACGAGCGCGAGTGAGAGATTCATGGCGCCGTAGTCACGCATGAGATGTTCGGAGAACGGCGGGATGAGGTCCACCCAGGGCACGTAGTCGTAGAAAGCCCGAGGGGCCAGCGTCGCGACGAGCCCGACCGCGATCTGTACGAATGCGAAAAACCAGACCCCGGCCCGAAGCACGATCAGCCGGGCGTTCACCGCGACCCCCTGCGTCGGCGATGCGACCGGGGCAGGTAGGCGCGGATGGCGCCGCGGTACGGCCGTTCACCTGCGGTGTGCTGTTCATTGAGGTATTGCTCGAACGTGATCGTGCCGGTGGCGTGCTCCGGGGCTAGTAGCCCGCCGGCCCGTATCCCGTCAAACACCTTGCCGGGCAAACGGATCGGGGCGATGGCTCGGCGTTTACCGACGATCGACAGGTAGCTGCGGGCAAGGTCGTCGAGCGCACGCGCCTGCGGGCCGCCAAAATCCGGTGCCCGCCCGATCGGCTCGCCCAGTGCCAACCGGGCCAACCGTTCGCCCACGTCGCGAACGTCGACCGGTTGGAACCGCAGGCCCGACGGCAGTGCGATGACCGGCGGCTTGGCGAGCACGCGCAATAGGAAGGCGATCAGGTCGTGAAACTGGGTCGCCCGCAGCACGGTCCACGGCAGGCCCGACTCGGCGATCGTGCGTTCGTTGGCGAGCATCGTGCGGTAGAAGGCGAATGGGATGCGGTCAATTCCGACGATCGAGACATAAACCAGATGCGGTGAGCCCGCCCGTTTCGCCGCCGCGACCAGCTGCTCGGTGGGATACACGCAGTGCACGATCGTGTCGACGCCGTCCAGGGCCGCGTCGAGCCCAGCACCGATCTGCACGTCCCCCACGACGTGCCGAACGTCGGTGGACTGCCGGGGGCGCCGCCCGCGACTAAGAACGCGGACCTCGTTCCCCGCCGCCGTCAGGTGATCGACAACGACGCGGCCCACGGTTCCCGTGCCGCCGGTTACGAGTACAGAGTTCGTCATACCCTATGAACCGGACAGGCCCGCAGGATGTGACAGCTGCTCAGCGAGAAACCGCAGTTTGTCGGGATTGGCCAGGATCCGCACGGCCGCTATCCGCTCGCCCGTGATCTCGAAGCACAAGACGCCGGCCAATCTGTTGCCGTCGAATGCCAGCATCGCCGGCTCGCCGTTGACCTCGACGGAATCGAGGCGCAGCTGTATCTGCGCCAGGTTTCGGGTGAACACCCGCGCCACGTACTGGGCCATCCGGTCGCGGCCCGAGACCACGCGCCGGGCGGCCGCCACCTTGCCGCCGCCGTCGGCCGTGGAGGTCACATCAGCGGCCAGGATTTCGACGAGTCCGGCCACGTCACCGGCGGTGGCGGCGGTGAAGAAGCGATCGACCAGGGACCGCCACTGTGCCCGATCCGGTCGGTGCACCGGCTGACGGCGTTCACTCAGTCGCTGCCTCGCTCGCCGGTACAGTTGCCGGACGTTGGCTTCCGACATCTCGAGGATCTCGGCAACTTCTGAATGGCTGTACGCGAACGCCTCTCTGAGCACGAACACCGCCCGCTCGTTGGGCTTGAGTTGCTCCATCAAGCTCAGCAACGCGATAGACACCGACTCGCGTTGCTCGGCGGTCTCCTGCGGGCCGAGCGTCCGGTCGTCGGTGAGGACTGGCTCCGGAAGCCACGGCCCGGGGTAGACCTCCCGTCGAGCGCGGGCCGACGTGAGCCGGTTGAGGCACAGGTTCGTGACGGCTTTGGTAAGCCACGCGGGCAGCGATTCGATGAGCGCTGAGTCTGCGCCGTGTAGTCGCAGGTATGCATCCTGCACTGTGTCTTCGGCTTCGCTCGCCGACCCCAGCAGTCGGTAGGCCAGCCAGAACAGGCGCGGCCGCTGAGCCTCGAAGTCCTCCACGAGGTCGGTCACACTGCCAAGACTGCCACGTCTCGAATGTCGCCGGATGGCCCCGACCGGAGAGCGGGTGCGGTCTCAAAGTTGATGTCGCGGGTGCTACGGCCTTGCGGCCACCGCTAAGCGGAACGCTCTGCTACTCCGGGGTCAGCTGCTCCCCCTCGATACTTGCCGCGTCACTAGGGTCAGCTGTTACGTCGATGGCTACGCCTTTGGGGCGCAGGTGACGGCGAGGATGGTGCTCGCGACCAGCTCGGGATCATCGACCGTCGGAGTGTGACCGAGGCCCGGCAGGATGGTGAAGGTCGCGCGGGGTAGGCGGTCGCGGGCGATGGGTTCGCACAGCTCGAGTGGAAGAATCCTGTCTTTTTCGGCCCAGGCGATGGTGATTGGGCACGGCAGGGGGTCCATCGGTGCGACCTGCTCGTCGGCCTTGTCGAAAATGTCGCCAGTGATGGTGCATGCGAGGGACACTTCGCCGATTTCGATGGCTCGCTCGTAGCTGAGTCGATCTCCGTGCAGCGTCAAATCGGTCAATGAACGTCGGCGCACCCCCGGCGATTTCAATAGATGTCGGGTGATGGGGCGCATCAAGCGGCCTACCGCGAACCGCCGTCGCAGCCTCTTCGTGACCTGAGCCCGTAGATCGTCTGACCACAATCCACCCGGTGAAAATGCGCAGACGGATGCCGCCCGGCCACGACGCGCCAATTCGAGCGCCACGAATCCACCCATCGAATGGCCCGCTAAATGCGGCCGATCTAATCCGCGTTGGTCGAGGTAGCGTTCGGACTCATCGATCACGTCCCAAATCGTGACGGGTCGCCGCCGCACAGCTGGCCCTCCGCGATGACCGAGGGCTGACGGTGTGTAGACGTCGTGGTGGGCGGATAGCAGCGGCGCAATGTCCCGCCATTGATCGCCAGACCAGGACCCGCCATGCAGGAGTACAAGAGGCGACAGTCGCGAGGTCATCCGCCCAGCTTGGCAGAGAAATCCCTTCTTTCTATGGGTTTCACGGCTCGGCGTTGGGAGGTGGCGGCGGCCGTCTTATCGCCCGACGCAGCTCGGCCTGAATGACAAACTGCGTTTTGAAAACGCTGCCGCCCACCGTCTTGGCCGCCCTCGGGCGTGGAGGTGAATTGCCGATCCCGGTGGCCGCACCACAACGTGACCGAATGGACCTGTGGCTTCTGAGCAATACGCTGTCGCTGCTGAAGCACTGGTACTCGCTCGTCGCGACTTTGACCTGCCCGACCGCGTTGACGACGACGTTACGGTGAACGACGATACCGGCGAGTCAAGCGCTGCCGGGTCGACGATCACGGCGGCTCAGTTACGGCGTGCGGTGATAAACGCCGACTTGAGTACGGCTAACGATGACCGCGGCGGCCGAACCCCGTTAGGGCTGCCCTATGACGTCCAAACCTGGGACCCCTGCGGGCAGCCCAGTATCCTGCCCCTCAACAATCGACTGGAACAAGGGGTTGTCGGGTTGAACTCCGGGCGGTTGGTCAGCCACCGCCGGGTTGGGGTCTGAGGCGTCGGTTGGGTCCGCGGCCGCGCTGGGAAGCGCGATGCCTGCCGCCAATA
The DNA here is from genome assembly GCF_059812425.1 of Mycobacterium sp. NGS56. Classification (NCBI taxonomy): domain Bacteria; kingdom Bacillati; phylum Actinomycetota; class Actinomycetes; order Mycobacteriales; family Mycobacteriaceae; genus Mycobacterium; species Mycobacterium sp. NGS56. Next base: position 1,296,133 of record NZ_JCALCQ010000001.1, on the reverse strand, counting down.
GTGAGGCGCCAACACAGGCCGCGATGACGCTAATGAATTTATTCATGGAAATCACCTCTTCACGATCCGCAGAACGCTACGCCCTATGGCGCTTGGACAACAGGGTCACGCGGGCCGCGTCCCAATACTCGGTCACTCAGCCTTTCGCCACGCCAATTAGCGCTGTGAATTAAGGACGTGGGGACAGGCCAAGAAAACCTGGGTGTCGTGGGCAAGTTGTTTGAACATATAACTAGTCGGCACTTTCGGGGTCGCGGCGTGCGCCGCATAACCGCCAGCCCAGAGAACAAGGGCGCTCGCCCCTGCAATCCCGAATCTAGCCAGCGGCCCCGACAGCGGGGTACCAGGACGGCGCGCGCTGCCACGCCCAAATTTTAAACAGTGTGGCGAAACCGAGCGCGAGCTTCGCGCTGCTGCCGCGTCGGAATTCAGCCACGGGCGTGGGGCTACGCGCCGACCTACAAGCGCGGACTTCATCGCCGGAAAGCTGTGGTAGTTACTCACGCTTCCGTTAAGTGACGAACGCGCGCACGATGGAGGGGTCCGCAGTCTCACCAGGACGAGAAGGGGGCGGGCGATGAAGGCAAATGTCGGCGACTACCTCGTGGTAAAGGGCACAACCACGGAACGGCATGATCAACATGCTGAGATCATCGAGGTTCGCTCGCAAGACGGCTCGCCGCCATACGTGGTGCGTTGGCTGGTGACCGGGCACGAGGCGACGGTGTACCCCGGGTCTGACGCGGTGGTCGTCACCGCCGCTGAGCATACGGAGGCCGCACGACGCACTGCCGCGCGGGCCCGCCACGCCGCCACAACCGACACAGCGGTTCCGTGAGATTTGCTGGACCAAGAGTAATTCGACGAGAGTCAGGTGTGTCGGCCAACATGGCCAGCTCACCCGGGTTCGGCCGTTCCGAACGGTTACCCGCTTCAGTCGGAAAACCGACCCGCGATGCGTGTGTCGACTTCCAAACCGCTGGCGTCTTCGGGGATCTGTGGTTAGTCCAGCTTCGACATCTCGGTCTTCGAGGCCGCCGCTCCGGTGGAGAGCATAGCGGCTTCGTCGTTCCGACCCCCGGATGCTTGCGGTGTTGCTCGTTCCAAAAACCGGAGCAGTTCGACGGGGAAGGGAAGCACCAGGGTCGAGTTCTTCTCCGCGGCGACTTCGACCACGGTTTCTAAGAGCCGCAACTGAAGCGCAGCCGGGTGCACGGCCATCGTCTCCGCCGCTTGGGCCAGTTTTTCAGATGCCTGTAGTTCACCGTCAGCGGTGATAACCCGAGCGCGCCGCTCACGCTCCGCCTCGGCTTGGCGCGCGATCGACCGCTTCATCGAATCCGGCAGTACTACATCCTTGATTTCCACGCGGTCGATGTGAATACCCCAGCCCACCGCGGGGCTGTCGATCATCAACTCCAGGCCCTGATTGAGACCCTCGCGGTTGCAGAGTAGGTCGTCCAGGTCGCTTTTGCCGATGATTGAACGCAGCGACGTCTGCGCGACCTGGCCAATAGCGGACACGTAGTCCTGTACGTCGACAACCACACGCACCGGATCCGCAACCTTGAAATAGATGACAGCATCCACACGCACGGTCACGTTGTCGCGCGTGATGCCATCCTGGGCGGGCACCGGCATCGTAATGATCTGCATGTTCACCTTCTTGAGGCGATCGGCGATTGGAATCAGCATCGTGAGCCCCGGTCCACGGACCCCGGTTTGGGCACGTCCGAAACGAAAGACGACGCCTTGTTCGAATTGCTTGACGACCCGAACGTTTGTGCCCAGCCAGAGCACACCAAGGCCGAACGCTGCGGCCAATGCGTAAAGGATGATCATTATGTCCACTTCCACCCGGCAAGACCTGTCAGTGCTTCTCGGCGAGTCCGGGCGACTTACAGCCGACGAAACGTCGAGATCCCTCCAGTATGGGCCGATCACTGCAGACGTGCTGGGACCTCCGATCGAGGTCACGGCTGTGGCCCCCAGCGCAGGGTCAGGCTAGATCGTCCGTACAGTGCCCCCGGTCGTCGGGCAGCATGCCGAAGTCGCCGGTTCGCCTGCACGGCAAGACGTTTGCGGTTGTTGACGGGAACGCGAGTACAGTAGTTCGATGGTCGTCGCCCCGTCCAATGAGCGGATGATCGCTGGGGTCGCCGCCGCGACCGTCTCGCTCGGAATAGCCCAGCTGGTGGGCGTCCCGTTCGGTGCGCGAGCCGATGCGCGTGCTGCGATCGGCTCAGTGGCCGTCGACCTGACACCGGGTCCCATCAAAGAGTGGGCCATTCAGACCCTGGGCTCGCTGGACAAACTCTTCGTGGCCGTCGTTGTGCTCGTGGTGATCGCTACGATCGCTGCAATTGCTGGGACCCTTGAGACTCAGCGTCGCCCGCTCGGTAGCGCCATGGTCGGCGGGGCGGGCGTCCTCGGATGCCTTGCGGTGCTGTCGCGGCAGGGTGCGACAGCACTCGACACCATCCCCACCGTCGCGGGCGCCGCCTGCGGCGTGGCGACCCTTCGCCTGCTCACCCGTCGGTTTTGGCCCGCCCTGGGAGACCCGGGGGACGGGGCCGACCACGACGAGCCGGATGCCGGCCGGCGCAGGTTGATCATGTTGGGATTGCTCGGATTCGGAGTAGTGAGTGGCGCGGCGGGTGCGGTCATCACGCGGTTGGTGCATTCGGTGGCCGCTGACCGCATCAGCTTCACACTTCCCCGACCGCGCACATCGGCGCCACCAATACCTGCTGATGTGCAACCGAACGGCGTTGCGCTACCGAGCTTTGTCACCGCCGGCGCCGACTTTTACCGGGTGGACACCGCACTCAGTGTTCCCCAACTCAGCCACGGCGACTGGCGGTTGCGCATCCACGGCATGGTGGACCACGAAGCCACCTACAGCTTCGACGACCTCGCCCACTTTGACCTGGTCGAAACGGTGACGACGTTAACCTGCGTGTCGAATCCCGTTGGGGGCAAATTGATTTCGACGGGTATCTGGACAGGCTACCGGGTGGCCGATCTGTTGGCGGCGGCGGGCGTGCACGCGGATGCCGATATGGTCCTCTCGACGTCGATCGACGGGTTCACCGCCGGCACGCCGGTGCAGGCGCTCACCGATGGCCGCGACGCGCTTCTGGCCGTCGGCCTCAACGGTCAGCCGCTGCCGATCGAGCATGGCTACCCGGCCCGGCTGGTGGTACCCGGGCTCTACGGGTACGTGTCGGCCACCAAGTGGGTCGTCGAGATGGAGCTGACCCGCTTCGACAGAGCGGCGGCGTATTGGACGCGGCAGGGCTGGGCACCGCGCGCACCCATCAAGACGGAGTCGCGGATCGACGTGCCGAAAAGTGGCCAGAGGGTGCCGATCGGGCCCGTGGTGTTCGGCGGTGTCGCGTGGGCCCAGAATCGTGGGGTGCGGGCCGTGGAGGTCCTCATCGACAATGGCGGGTGGCAACCCGCGCAACAGGGTGCCAGTTATTCCAACGAGACATGGCGATTGTGGAGCTTTCCCTGGCAGGCGAAAAGCCCCGGGAGACACAGCATCACCGTGCGCGCGACCGACAACACCGGCGCTACTCAGACGGCAGATCGGGTTGGTGCCGTCCCCGACGGCGCCACCGGCTGGCACACGGTGGACTTCACCGTGGCGTAGAGGTGAAGCGCTATTTTGACGAGAGTCTCCGCCAACTGAATAGCGCAATCACGATGCCGATCAGCACCGTGATCGGGCCAATGATGGACCAGGTCGTGGTGTTGCTCATCGGGCTTCCGCCGAGCACTCCAAATCCCTGGAGCGCCCAGATCAGTCCGAACACTGCGACAATCAACCCAACCGCGAATGTAACGACGAAAGCCCTTCGCATATAGGGATCCTACGCGGCAGAGAGGGGATATCGCGCCCTTGACCCCGCAGACCGCGCAGGCCATGGCTGGTTTCAAGGATTTCCCAGGGTCGGTTGGATCGCCTGTACTGATCCGCCAAGCAACAGTGGCACGTTGATTGACGTTGTCCCCTTGCCCCCGCGGCTGGCTTCATAGGAGCTGACCTGTCGGCGGGCCGGGTCGTTAAAACTGGTGCCCGGCATCCGCAGGAAGGTTCTCGTAACCACGCGGATGAGGTCGACGTCCCCAGCCATGTAGTGCCACTGCATCTTCCATCAAGCAAAATCCTGCGCAATCATGCCGTTCGGTGATCACCGCGCAGGTGGTCAGCGATCACTTCAGTGGTCAGCGCCAGATAGTGGCATCGCGCCCGGCCGCATATCCACCGGTACCGTCGGCGCGGGGGTTAATACGCATTAATTACGCTATCTCATAAGGTATCTGGGTAACCGCGACGGCCGGGAACCTGCTCCGGCGCTGCTGGGCAGCCCAATCCCATGCGCGTTACGCGTCAAGGTAAGCATGCTGTGACCCAATCACTTCGACACCTGCATAAAATTTGCTTCGGCCCGTAGCGTTCCAACGGATACTGGTTATATTCGGGCTTGGTTGTGAACGAGGGGGATCGATGCGGTGTGCCAAGGGCCGGCTTCGTCGTTCTCATCGGGTACGGGCTGAACTCGGACTGGTTGAAGAATGTATTCGCCGGTGGTGTTGACCAAAGTCAATTCCACGCAGTGAGTTTGGGCACTAGAACGAAGAAGTTGAGCCAATGGGGTCGCCGAGAGCAGCCGATTGTCGATGTCACGAATCGCTCTCGGCGATGCGCTGCTGCACGGCGACATCAACGCTTTCTTGCGGTACGTCTCTGGGTCCGCTGGCTAGCCCTTAACCCAGAGGTTGATGGCGCCTATCAGCATGAGCGTGACGGCGCAGATCAGGCTTACGGCTGCGTCCCGCCATTGCCTCCGGACTCGGCAGTAAGGCGAGGTCACCGCAGCGGGACCAGCGTGTTTCCCGCGCGAACCGTTCGGTTGTGGAAAACTTCAGCGCGATCAGAGGGAGAGGCGCGTGACGACCACCCATACCGAACGGCTCCCGCTGCTGACCCGGCGCGACCGCATCATCATCACCATTACCGTGATCGCGTCCATGGCGACAGGGGTTCTCAACTTCACCCACGCGAATGCAGTGCTGGCGTTCACCATCTCCGCACTCGCGTTGGCCACACTGGCATCTCTGGTCGGCCGTTCGGTGGAGGCGCTCGGAGACCGGCTCGGGCCCAACGCCACTGGGATATTGCAGACGGCGCTGGGAAACCTGCCCGAGTTGTTCGTCATCCTGTTCGCACTCAAGGCAGGCCTTTACGGCGTGGTGAAGGCCACCATCGTCGGCTCGATTCTCTCCAACGCGCTGCTCGTGCTCGGGCTCGCATTCGTGGCCGGCGGGATCAAGCACGGCCGCCAGCGCTTCGCCGCCGACGACGGGCGCACCCTCGGACTGATGTTCACCCTCGCGGTGTTCATCCTGGCCGTCCCCTCGCTCACCGCTGCAATACACACCCCGGCGCAACAGCACGAACGGGCGGTGTCGGTCGTCGTCTCCATCGTCATGCTCACGCTGTTCGCACTCTCGCTGCCCGCCACACTCGGAAACCGGACCCCCGACTCGGCGCTGCAAGCCGGTCATAGCCCCTCCAGAGCGACCTCTCCCATTGTGGCCAGCCCCGAATCGGCCGAAGCCGCCAGTGCCGCGACAGCTCACGGCGAGTGGCCGCTGGCGATGGCCATCGGCATGCTGGCCGGCGCCGGTATAGGTGCGGCCTTCGTGTCGGAATGGTTCGTCGCCGCCCTCGAGCCAGCGATGCATGCAGCGGGAATCAACGAGGTTTTCGCCGGCCTGGTGATCGTGGCCATCGCCGGCAACGCGGTGGAGAATTTCGTCGGCATTCAGCTGGCTGCCAAGAACCAGATGGACTACGCGGTTCAGGTGGTCCTCCAGTCGCCCGTCCAGATCGCGCTCACCGTCGCCCCGATCGTCTGCCTGGCGGCGGTATGGCTCGGCCAGCCCGGTTTCGATCTGGTGTTCTCGCCGCTGCTGTTGGCGTCGATGATTATGTCGGCGCTGGTCGCGGTGCTGGTCACTTTCGACGGCGAGTCGACCTGGTTCGAGGGAGCAGTGCTCATCGCGCTCTATGTGGCGATCGCCACGTCGTTCTGGTGGGGATGAGCGGCCCCAACGGTCTGATGGTCCGCCCTCCAATCACCCGAAGGCGAAACGACAAGCATCACCCGAAGCAATACATTTGGCCCGTCGAGTGTGTAGTCGGCTTGGATGGCGTCGGGACTTCGAGGAACCTACGTCCGACACGGCCGTTGGTTCAGACCGCGACGAGCAGGCTGGCTGCAAAGATACTCAGGGACTTGCCCATCTAGGAAAGGTGGACGCTACAGACGTTCGCCTCGCCGTTGATCAGGTCAGCAGCTTTCTCGGCGAGCATGATCGTAGGAGCGTTGGTATTGCCACGCGGCACGACAGGCATTACCGAGGCGTCGACCACTCGCAGACCTTCGACACCGCGCACACGTAATTGCGGGTCTACCACGGAAAACTCACCGCTACCCATCGCACACGTGCCCACCGGGTGATACATCGTCTGGGTGCGGGCGCGGGCGGCCTGTGTGAACTCGGCGCCGTCAGTGCAGCGCGTCGGAAAGAACAGGGCGCCCAAGTGTGATGCGAGCGGACCGGAGGTGCTCATGTCCATGAACGCCTCGGCGCCTGCGAGCACGGCCTCGAAGTCTCCGGGTTCCCGAAACAGTCCGAGGTCGATCAACGGGGTATCTGAGGCGTTGGCAGAGCGCAACCGCACCGTGCCTCTGCTCACCGGATCGAGCAGCGACACCGTCCCGGTAAACGACGGAGTTGAGGGCGGCACCAGACCGTCAGCGAAGGCCATTGGTGCCACATGGATTTCGATATTGGGCGTTACCGTATCGCCCGTCGTGCTGCAGAATGCACCGACATCGCACAGCGCCGAGTTCAGCGGCCCGGGCTCACCGGCCTGGAATTGTGCCATGGCCTTGGGATTAAGGGCGAGGGCCAGCATATCGGTGGCATCGCGGGTACTCCAGATCATGGGCAGTGTCGGGTGATCGTGCAGATTGGCGCCAACTCCGGGCAGATCCGCCGCTACATCGATGTCCTGCGCACGCAGATGTTGGGCCGGGCCGATGCCCGAAAGCATCAGCAGTTGAGGCGAGTTGATGGCCCCGGCGCTGAGCAGCACCTCCCCCGCCGCGTGCGCCACACGCCGTGCACCATCGTGGTCATAGACCACACCGACCGCGCGCTCGCCATTGAGCAGGATGCGGTGAACCAGGGCGCGCGTCCGGACGGTCAGATTCTCCCGCTCCAGCGCCGGGCGCAGGTAGGCATCCGCCGCCGAGCAACGCCTGCCCTGCGCCTGGGTGAGTTGAAACGGGCCGACACCGATCTGCTGCACCCCATTGAAGTCGTCGGTTCTCGGTAGCCCCCAGGCCGTCGCGGACTCCATCCACTTCAGGTTGAGGTCGTGCAGATAAACCGGGTCCTGCACATGCAGTGGGCCATCCACGCCGTGCAGCGGTCCGTGTAGCCGCGCGTTGTGTTCGGCGCGGACAAAATATGGCAGCACCTCGTCGTAGCGCCAGCCCGCGGCTCCGTAGTCGGCGTCCCAACCGTCGTAGTCCAGCCGGTTACCGCGGATGTAGACCATCGCGTTCATCGAGGAGCAGCCACCGAGCACACGCCCCCGCGGTATGCAGACGCTGGTGCCCGTTCCGGACTGCTTCACCGACCGGTACGCCCAGTCCATCTCGGTGCCGAACAGCGTGCCGAACAAGGCCGGAATATGCACCTCGGGCGGGGAGTCCTCGCCGCCGGCCTCCAGCAGTAGCACCCGGGTCGACGCGTCAGCGCTGAGCCGATTGGCTAGCACGCAGCCCGCACTGCCGGCGCCGACCACGATGTGGTCGAACTCATCAGATTTGGGCATGGCAAAACCCCTTCGTAGACAGAGCGAATCGAGCAGAAAGCGACAGGAGTGGGTAGTTGCGGTCAGGTCTTCGTGCCGCGGTTAGTCTTAACGAGCCGTGGTAGCCGCCCGGTGCCCGGGTCAGCCAGGCCGAGTATGCGTGCGACGGCGCGGCGCGCGCGCATCGCAGCTCTCTTGTCGGCGAACAGCTGCACGGCGAGGTTCATCGCCGTGAACGTACCGATCAACTCGAAAACCACCTGCGCGACATCAGTGCTCGGGGGCAGGTGCCCAGCGTCGCGGGCCTCGCCAATGGCGTGTGACAGCTTGTCCTGCCATCGTCCAAACAGCTCGGCCACCGCCGCGCGCACCGGTCCGCCGCGAGCATCGAATTCGACCGCTGCGGTGGTGAACAGGCAACCGCCCGGGAAGGATTCTCCTTCATTCAGCAGATACCGAATCCAGCCCTCGCAGAGCGCCAGCACGCGCGGTAGACCCTGGTCCACATGCCCGGCTGGCTCGAAAGCGATGGCCTCGAACACCTCGTAGCCTTTATCCAAGGTGGCGATCTGCAGCGTTTCCTTCGCGCCGAAATGGCCGATCACACCGGCCTTGCTCATGTTCAGGTCGGCGGCCAGCCGACCGAGGGTCAGTCCATCGAGTCCCTCGACCGAGGCGATCGCCACGCTACGAGTCAGGATGCGATCACGAGTGCGTGCGGCCTCCACAGCAGACGCTCTAGGCGACATAGCAGTCACCATAGAACAGACTTCCCTACTTAAGCAACCGATCGATCGGACGCTAAATACATTTGGCCGGTGGGGCGAGCGGGGCTCGAACCCGCGACCAACGGATTATGAGTCCCTAGCCAATTCGTCGAAGACCAGGAGACACCGTTTAGCTTCGACGCATCAAATCGCGTGTGAGACAATGAATCTGGCCGTTGCCGGTACGGTTACAGTACGCCCTGAGTACGGCTACACATCGCCCCTGGTCGCCGGGGTGAGCCGGGCTAAGCGGATGTTAGCTAGAGGCAAGCCGCTAATACGCGAACCCCTGCAGTTTTAACTTCGGTTGGGCACGAAAATGTTCAGATCGTGGCCGTCGAACGTAGCTGCTCAATTTCGGCCGTGTCGTAGCCGGCCAGGCGGGTGAGCACCTCTTCCGTATGCTGCCCGACGTGCGGCGCTCCTGGCGGTGCGAATCCGTCGTCGGGATTGGTCTTTATGCACGTGCCCACCATCCTCTTCGCGGTCCCGTCAGGCTGTGCTTGCTCGTAGACAAGTCGGCGAGCCTTCGTGTGGTCGTCGTCGAACAGATCGGCGCCCAAAAACGCCGGCGCACCGGCGATATCGGTCGCGACAAAGAAGTCGGTCCATTCCCGGCGAGTGCGGGCCTTGAAGATCGCCGTCAACTCGTTGCGCAGCCAAGCCTCTGCCTCAACATCCTCTCCCGGCTTCTGGCGGCCCGGTTCGTATAGATCCATCCTGTCGAGTGACTCGCAGAACCTCAGCCAGAACTTGTCCTCGAGGGCATTGAACACCACATAGTTGCCATCGCGCGTTTCGTAGTACTGGTATCTAAGCGAAGCGCGGATTCCCTCGCCGTAAGCCGGTTGACCGTTGGCCAGCGCCGAGAGGTGTTGAAAGTTCCAGTTGATCGCGGCATCAACTTGCGCTACTTCGATGTACTGCGCCCTGCAGTCTCGCCCCGCAGCGTGCAGCCCGGCGAGTACACCCATCGCTGCGTACAGCGGTCCCGCCAGAACACCGGTTGTGCCTGTCGCCGCTCCCGAAAGACGTGGGGTTCCGTCCGCCGCGATGATCGGCGGACTCAACCCCGCGAAACAGTCGAAGGACAGCCCGTGTGTGGGTAATCGGGTGTACGGCCCATAGCTGCCCATGCCGTTGAGCACGCAATAAACAACTGTCGGGTTGACTGCGACGATGTCGTCGTAGCTGAAGCCCAGCCGGTGCGCGGTTCCGTAACGAAGTCCGTCGATCACCACGGCCGATCTCGCGGCCAGGCGACGAAACGCATCTTGACCGTCAGTCGTTTTCAGGTTTATTGCCACACTCTTCTTGCCGCGGTTCCAGTGAGAGTCCTGCAGCTCGCCACCGGAAACCGCCGAACCGCGGAAACCACCGCCGCCAGGCGGCTCCACCTTGATCACCTCTGCGCCGAGGTCAGCCAGATGCCCGCCCAGTGCATCCGCGGAGAAGAGTGACACCTCGAGGACCCGGACATCTTTGAGAAGTTCCATAAGCGACCTTTCCTTCTCGGATTCCGGACGCAACGCGGCGCGGCGCGTCTTCAACAAGCGCGGTGCGACTACAGCATGGTGATTGATTTCAGCTCGGTGTATTCCTCGAAGCCCCAGCGACCCTGCTCTCGGCCGAGTCCACTTTGCTTGAAGCCGCCGAACGGCCCCCCGCCGTTGAACATGCCACGCGCCGGTAGAGACCAGCCGGGGCCCTGCCCTCCCCCCGGATTGGCTCCTAGATCGACACCGGGTGCGACAGTCTGCACCATGATGGTGCCGGTTCTGACCTGCCTCGCGACGTTGAATCCCTTCGCGGCGTTGCGGGTCATTACCAGACCTGCCAAACCGTAGATGGAGTCGTTCGCGATACGGATGGCTTCGTCTTCGGAGCGATAGGTCATCACCGACAGCACAGGCCCGAACACCTCGTCCTGACATAAGCGCATGTCGCTGCGGCAGTCGACAAATGCCGTCGGTTCGTAGTAGAAGCCGCGTTGGAGGTGTTCGGGACGTTTGCCGCCGACCACCAGCCGCGCGCCGTCTTGTAGGCCCGCCTGAACGAAGGATTCGACTCGCCGACGCTGCTGATCCCTGATCAGCGGACCAACAACGGTCGTGGGATCGCGCGGATCCCCGACCGTGATCATTGGAGCCATGGCTTTAAGGCCCTCGACATAGGCGTCGAGCAGGTGCTCGGGCAACAGAAGTCGAGACGTGACGGTGCATGCCTGTCCGGCATGCATCAGCACCTGCCCGAATCCTGTTCCCGCAACGTCGCTTTCGGTGACATCGTCGAGGACGATATGCGCGCTCTTGCCGCCCAGCTCCAGCTGTGCGCGTTTCATCGTTGCCGCCGATAGTTCACGAATGCGCCGACCGATCGCCGTCGAACCGGTGAACCCAATCATGTCAACGCCTTTGTGGGTACACAGCTCCTCTCCCACTTCCGCACCGCCCACAACCACATTGAACACACCGGGCGGAAGGCCGGCTTCCTCGCTGACCTTGGCCAACTCCAGGGCGTTCATCGGGGTCCACGGGTGAGGCTTGAGCACCACAGTGCAGCCGACGGCCAAGGCCGCCAGGCACTTTTGAATGTTGATCGAAAAAGGAAAGTTGAAGGGCGTGATGACGCCGACCACCCCGACCGGTTCGCGAACGACCGTCACGCCGCCCAGGCCAGTCGGTGAAACTATGGGCCCGCCCGGTGTCTCCACCCACTTCACATCGTGTTCGACGAACTCGCCGTAATAGTGGGCCGCCTCGATCGCGCCGCCAACCTGAATCAGGTCCGTGATGAAGCCGGTCGAGCCGATCTCGGCGACGACTAGCTCCCGAAGCTCCGCTTTGCGCTCGTCGAGGATCTCAGCGAATCGCTTGATGATCTTCGCCCGCTCCCGGACGGAGATCCACGGCCACGGACCTTCGTCGAACGCTCGCCGGGCAGCCTCGATCGCCATTGCCGCCTGCTTTGGTCCACCGTCGACGACTCGTCCGATCAACTCTTCATTGGACGGATCGATGACCTCGATGGTGCCGAGGGCGTTGTCGCTCAACCACTTACCATCGATGAAGCTCTGGTACTCACGCATCAAACAATCCCTCAGCCAGTGAGAAAATTGCTACGCCAGGGTCGGATACGCGGCGGGCTCAAAGTCGAAGACCCGGCGAGCATTACCCTGCAGCACTTTGTACTTGTCGAGGTCGGACCGGCCGTCGAGTGCCTTATGAGCGGCCTGAAGGGAGTTGGGCCACAGGCTGTCGGTGTGCGGATAATCCGTTTCAATCATCACATTGTCGACGCCGATGGAGTCGAGGTTAGCCGCCCCGAAGTCATCCTCAATGAAGCAGCCATACATGTGGTCGCGGAAAAGCTGGCGCGGTGACTCCGGAAAAATCTCGGGGTCGGTGGGCACCGGGGTCAAGCGCATCGTGGCCGGATCGACCGCCCAGTTGTTGGCGCGCAGGTACTGGTAGTCGGTGGCGACATGTTCTGCACGCTCGATGAGGTAGGGGATCCAGCCGATGCCGCCCTCGGCCAGCACGATCTTCAGGTCGGGGTACTTCTGAAGCTTGCCCGAGAACAACCAATCCGTGGTTGAGTTCGCGAGATTGAGGTTGATGTTGACCGCCTGAACCCCGAAAGGTGCGTCAGGGGATGTGGTCGGGCTAACCGACGACGAGCCGATGTGCGTGCACAGCGGCATCTTCGTCTCGTTCACCGCCGCGAAGAAGTCGTCCCATGCCCCCGAGTGGATGGACGGAAATCCCAACGGGTGCAGGTTCTCCGAGAAGGCAATGGCTTTGGCACCCTTGCCGGCGCACCGTAGCGTCTCCTCGACGGCCAAACGGGTATCCCACAACGGAACGATGACCATGGGGATGTAGCGACCGGGCGCCGCCGCGCACCACTCATCTATGACGAAGTCGTTGTACGCCCGCACGCACTTGAGACCCAGATCGCGGTCACCGAGGTGGGCGAACATCTGACCACAGAACCTTGGGAAGAACGGAAAGTTCAGTCCCGCGATCACATGATCCTCGTCCATGTCAGGGATGCGGGCCACCGGGTCGAAGTATGCGCGGGGCATATCGTCGTAATTCACTGGAAGCGGGGAATACTCGGCCGGCCTTTGGTGAGCCGCGACCAAGATGCCCAGCACCGACGCGCGCGCTTGCTCGTAGACCCACGTATCGACGCCGTCGATGCGCTCGACGTGTGGCACTCGATCGCGGTCGGCGGCCGATGCGCGGTCGACCCATAGATTCGGTGGCTCGATGATGTGGTCATCGACGGAGATCATCCATTGAAGATCTTGCTTGTCCACAAGTTCCTCCTTGATTTCGCTATTACGTTGGCTGCGAGACGATATCGGCGGTCGCCTGCCGCCTCTCACCGGCTGATGCCGGCACCCGGCGTGAAGACGACGGGCAGGGCGCGGTAGCCCCGGGTGACCGAGTTCCCGTGAAAATCAACTTTTGCCCCAGGGGGGATGGCGTAGTCGGGTATCCGATTCAGGGTCTGCTCGACGCCCACCCGAAACTCGAGCCGGGCGAGATTGGAGCCCAGACAGCGATGGACGCCGGCTCCGAACCCGAGGTGACGATTTGTCTGCCGGTCGAGAATGCACTTGTTCGGCTCGTCGAACTCGCGCGCGTCGCGGTTGGCGGCCGCATAGTTCACGACGACCGTCTCTCCGGGACAGAACTTGTGGTCGCTTAGTTCAACCTCTTCTGCGACTGAGCGATGCAGTCCGTGGACCGAACCGGCGAACCGGATGAATTCCTCTATCGCCACGGGCATCAACCCGGCTTCGCGTACGAGTCGGTCGCGATCCGCGGAATGGGTGCCCAGATAGAAGAAGGCGAACGACATTGCACTAGAGGTCGTTTCGAGCCCCGCTTGCACCAGCAGCATCACATTCGCGACAACGTCGTCGAAGCTCAATTTCTCGCCGTCGATCTCGGCGGCTAGTAGAACGTCGATCAGGTCATCACGCGGCGGTTCACCACGACGCTTGTCGATCTCCTCGCGTACGCGGAGGTAGAGATTCGTCATCGAACCGTTTCGGATCTCTTCGCTCTCACCATTGATCGCGAGGTCGGCTGTCTCGATGTAGAGCGGCACGTCCTCAACGGGCATGCCGAGTACGTACCGGAAGAACACGATTCCAGGTTGCTGCCATGCAACGTCTGCGAGATCGCCGCTGCCCAGCTCGATGAAATTGTCGATCAACCCATCGGTGACCGCACGCACCTGAGGTTCCAGCTCCTTCATTCGGCCCGGAGAGAAATACGGATTGAGAACTTTGCGAAGCTGTTGCTGCCGTGGGGGATCCAAGGTGATCACGATGTCGCCGAACGACATCGGGTTGCCCTCGAGTCCCAGGGGCTTGCTGGAGAAGCTGCGCCAGTTCCGCAAAATCTCGTAGCAGTCGTCGTAGCGGGTGGCGATCCACGCGCCCCCCGGCGTGGGGCCCAGGAATGGCACGTCCTGGTGACTGAACGGTCCGTTCTCCTGCATCACCGAGTAGACCTCGTAGAGGAATTCTTGATCGTTGAAATCCTCGTGACGAAGGTCGAGGTTCCGGGCGTGTTCCTCCGGTGATTTGCTCACCATAGGTAGTCCTTTCCGCCCCCGCCGACCTCGAGACACCGCCAGCGGTCAGCCCGGCCAGACAGCCACCATCGAGAGGCCGACCACATTCCAGGCACGCCGCAATCGTGCCGCCGTCCACGTGCCATCTGCGCCGGCCCTCAGATTTCTCGCACACGCCGAAATTCGCTTTGGCAGCACAGTAAATCGTCGGCCCCGCGGAGTCAAGTCGCACTCGATAACTACCTGAAAGCACTTAGGATCGACGCGCCCGCGCAGGGCGCGAACGGGCGGCACGCGTGCAGGCGTCCCCTCAGCCGACGGCTGCTCGCTAAAGTATGTGTGATGACCACAGGCGCGCGGCGGCGAGTTCGCGACAAGGACGGCAAACAACGAGCCCTCCTTGAAGCAGCCGCTGAAGTGTTTGCCGAAGCGGGATACGCGGCCGCCGCGACGAAGGAGATCGCCCGTCGTGCGGGCTGCTCCGAGGCGATGCTGTTCCACTACTTCGTAGACAAGCGAGGCATCTTCGAGCAAGTCGTTTCTCGACAGATCGCGGACCTGGTCAGTGAGGCAGAAGAGCAAGTCGTGGCGGATCTGCCTACGCGCTTCGAGGACTATATCGAGCGGCTTTTCTTTGCGAGATTAAGGATCGATGACCGGGACAGCGGCGTTCCCGGCTGGGACATCTCCGGTCGGGCGTTGTCAGATCCCGACTTCTCGCTGCGGGTGCTGCAACCCAATCACGCACGCCGTACGGCCGTGATTGCCGAAGGCGTTCGCCACTATCAGGCCGCGGGGCAGATCCGGGCCGACGTCGACGCCGACCTGTTCGCCGAGCTGCTGGCCAATTTCATCATTTTCACGACGAGCCTCGGACCACGCTGGTTTGGTACGGCCGAGTCAGACATCCGCGCGCAGATCGAACTGGGTTCGCAAATCCTCGCCAAAGGGGTAAGCACGTCCACTACGAAGCCGCCCGCCAAACGCAGCGGGCGGGTCCAACGGTCCCCCAAGGTGCGTGCGGCCGACTGAAAGCCCCAACGACTCAACCCTGGCCAGGGTTATCGAGTCGCACTTGACACGTCAGCTTTCCCGTCGCTAGCGTCGTTGCCAACCAAGCCGTAGCCATGCGGATGCAGAACGCTCTGCTCGACCGGCACGAGCGTGAGGACAGGAAGTGGCGTGTGTGCACTCATCGGGGTGGGTAACGCACTTCAGCAGACATTGACACGGAAAGCCACACGATGATCGCTCTGCGTGGGATTCGTGTCGTCGAGTGGGCGACGGAAATTTCGGGCCCGTACTGCACCAAGTTGTTCGCCGACCTCGGAGCGGAGGTCATCAAGATAGAGGATTCGGACGGGGATCCGTTCCGCCGCAGGACGATTGGCGATCAACACGAAGCCGGCGCGCTGTTCAAATTCTTAAACGCCGGCAAGCGGTCGGTCGTTGGCACTTCGCTGGCCGACCTGGAGCCCCAGATCGTTTCCGCCGATGTGTTCGTCGATTCTCTGGGCCCCGAAGCACTCGACCGCGAGGCCCTCCTACAGCGAGCGCCACACCTGGTGATCGTGGCGCTCTCTCCTTACGGCTTGACCGGACCGTACCGGGACCGACCCTCGACGGAGTTCACGATCCAGGCCGAGAGCGGAACCCTGGCGTTGCGAGGTCGTCCGGACCAACCGCCCATTCAAGCCGGCGGCCGAGTCTTCGAATGGGTAATGGCCAGCTACGCCGCCGTCGCGGCGCTTGGTGCATTGCGGCGAGTTCAACTCGGAGGCGCAGGCGAAATCGTGGACTGCTCATTGCTGGAGACGTGTCACCTCAGCGCCAGCGGATTCGCCGACCTCTACCACGAGTTGGCCGGTCGTCCCCGTTTGACCGTGCCGGCGCGACAGGTTGAAATCCCTTCCATCGAACCAACGGCGGACGGATGGGTGGGCTTCAATACCAATACCCGCCAACAATTCGAGTCGTTCCTGGCAATGATCGGCCGACTGGATCTGCTCGACGAGGACCAAGCCTGGGCCGCCGCCACGACGCGATGGGAACGCCGGGAGGAGTGGAATCGGATTGTGCGGGAATGGACGGCGCAACGTTCCACAGACGAGATCGTCGCGTTGGCCTCCGATCTGCGGATCCCCGTCTCACCCGTCAACAATGGCCAGACCGTGTTGGACCACCTTCAGTTCGCGGCGCGCGGCGTGTGGGGCAGGTATGCCGACGGCAGCTTTACCCACCCGTTGGCGCCGTACCGGATCAATGGCCGACGCCCCTCCCCCACCGCCGGCGCTCCCCCGCTCGGCGAAATGGCAAAAGTACCTGCCCACAACAGGATTACGACCACAGCCGACGGTGCACCACGACTTCCTCTGGAGGGCATACGAATTCTCGACGCGACAGCGTGGTGGGCGGGTCCCTGCTCCACCCACATTCTCGCCGCGCTCGGCGCTGAGGTCATTCACCTGGAGTCGACGGACCACCCCGACGGCGCACGGATGGCGGCCGCGGCGTTTGCAAATCAGTCTCAGTGGTGGGAGCGGTCGGGGATGTACTTGGCGACCAACGCCAACAAGCAAGGGCTCACGCTCGACCTGTCTTCGCCCGAAGGGCGGGGGCTGCTTTTCGGGCTTGTCGAACGCTCGGACATTCTGGTCGAGAACTTCTCGCCCCGCGTCTTCGACAATTTCGCCATCACGTGGGAGGCCGTCAGTGAGCGGAACCCCCGAATCGTGATGGTCCGCATGCCTGCCTTCGGGCTCGACGGACCGTGGCGCAACAACGTGGGTTTCGCGCAAACGATGGAGCAGATGACTGGAATGGCGTGGGTGACCGGTCACGAGTACGACCAGCCGCGAATCCCCAGAGGCCCGTGTGACCCACTGGCTGGAATGCACTCCGCATTCGCCATGCTGGCCGGACTTCGGCGACGCGACGAAACCGGCCAAGGGTGCTTCATCGAAGTATCGATGGTTGAGTCCGCGCTCAACGCCGCCGCCGAGCAGGTTGTCGAATTCACCGCCTACGGGAACCTGATATCGCGATTGGGAAACCGCAGCCGTGACGCTGCCCCACAAGGGCTCTATCCGTGCGCGGGAACCGAACGATGGCTGGCGATCTCGGTCGCCACGGACGAGCAGTGGCGCCTACTCAAGTCGGCTCTGCGCGAACCGGATTGGGCAAACGACCCCGCGTTGGACACTTATGACGGGCGCGTGCGGGCACATGATGTGATCGATAAGCACCTCGAGCAATGGGCTGCCCAATACGATTCCGCGGCCGCCGCACAGTTGCTCGTTGAACGTGGTATTCCGGCTGCAGATTTGGCAGACGCCAGGGTCGGTTCGATGCACCCTCAGCTGGCAGCACGGGGCTTCTTCGAAAGCCTCGACCATCCCATCGTGGGACGGCATCACGTGCCTGCGATTCCCTTCAGGTACCGCAGCGTTGAGACGTGGTATCGGTCGGCAGCGCCGACCTTAGGGCAGCACAACGCGAGCATCCTCGGCGACCTACTGGGCCTCAACTCCGCATTGATTGCAGCGCTCACAGAAAAAGGAGTCATCGGGACCAGCCCAGGCGGATTGGACTAGACAACGTGAAACTTCATGTCGACAGGGAAACGTGCCAAGGCCACAGCCGTTGTTACGCGGCGTATCCCGAATTGTTCGACATCGACGACGAAGGGACCGCCGTCGTGACCATGGAAGATATCCCGTCCCGGTGGGAAGACCGGGCGCACAACGCAATCGCGAACTGCCCGGAGCGTGCCATACATATCCTCGAGGAGTCGCCATGAAGACCAAGGGAGCAGTTCTGTGGGGGCCGAACGAGAGGTGGTCGGTGGAAGAGATCGAACTCGATCCGCCACAGGAAGGCGAGCTACTCGTCGAGTTCGAAGCCACCGGTCTATGCCACTCCGACCACCACATCCGCACCGGCGATATGTTCGGGGTGAGTTTCCCCTTGATAGGTGGGCACGAAGGGGCGGGCGTCGTTCAGGAGGTTGGTCCGGGAGTCCGCGATATGGCGGCGGGAGACCACGTGGTCACGTCGTTCCTACCGGCGTGCGGCCGCTGCCGCTGGTGCGCCACGGGCCGTCAGAACCTCTGTGATTACGGGGCGATCATCCTGGCGGGGGTCCAGGCCGACGGTACCTTTCGGCGCCGAGCCAGAGGACGGGGCATCGGGGCGCTCTCGGGCGTTGGAAGTTTCGCGCAGTGGGGTGTGTTGTCGGAGGCTTCCGTCGTCAAGATCGACGACGATGTGCCGCTGTCGCGCGCATGTCTTCTCGGTTGCGGCATCACCACCGGCTGGGGTTCGGCCGTGAATACCGCCAACGTCAGTCCCGGCGACGTGGTTCTCGTGGTCGGCTGCGGAGGGATCGGCTGCGGTGCCATTCAGGGCGCGCGGCTGGCAGGAGCGGAGCATATCGTCGTGGTGGATATCGAACCGAACAAGCGCGACAAAGCGTTTCAGTTCGGGGCCACACACTTTGCCACCTCGATGGAGGAAGCAACCCAGTTAGTCGGTGAGATCACGCACGGGGTCATGGCCGACTCGGCCATCCTCACGCCAGGTGTGCTCGAAGGCGCGATGATCAACGACGCGCTCAACGTGGTGCGGAAGGGCGGTGCCGTGGTGGCCACCGCCCTGGCATCGATGTCCGACGTGACGCCGACGCTGCCCCTGACGTTGTTCACGCTGTTCCAGAAACGCCTGCTGGGCAGCCTGTACGGCGAAGCCAACCCGCGGGCCGACATCCCTCGACTGATCAGCCTCTATCGAAGCGGCAAGCTGTTGCTCGACGAAGCCGTGACCACGGAGTACAAGCTCGACGACGTCAATGAGGCCTACGACGACATGCTCGCCGGCCGCAACATTCGCGGGGTGATCATCCACGAGCACTGATGTGTCGAGAGGCAGATCCGCATCATCTTTTAGCCCGCGCAGGTGATCCACCTACTCGCAGTGAAAGGATACATTTTATGTCTTCGCCAGCGGATATCGTCCGCCACTTCTGCGCTTTGATGGAGAAGCGAGACGCCGAAGCGTTACGTCCCCTGCTCGCCGAAGGGGCCGTTTATCAGAACGTCGGAATGCCTTCCTTCACCGGACCGGACGCCATCGTGGAGAACATGGCGGCCCAGTTCGCTATGTTCCCGGACGCCTACGCCTTCGAGATCGTGAACCTCGCCAGCGACGGTTCCGTGGTGCTCACCGAACGCCTGGACTACATCCAGACTCCGGATGGACGCAAGCCGGCCATCCCCGTAATGGGGACCTTCGTCGTCGATGGCGACGGGAGGATCACACGCTGGACCGACTACTTCGACCTGAATCTGACGATCAAGCTGCTTCAAGGCGAGGACATCAGCGCACTGGTGCCCGCGTCCGCATGAGTTGGCACATCATGATTCGAACTTAGCTGAGGATTAGGAGCCATGCGGGTGCCACGGGCCGTCGCCAAATTCAATCGTCGAGTCACCAATCCAGCGGCTCGGTCGATCACGCCGTGGCTTCCGTACCAAGGGACGCTCGAACATGTCGGACGCAAATCAGGCACGCGTTATCTAACGCCGCTGTTGGTCTTTCCCACCCCCGACGGCTTCGTCGTCCTCATCGGGTACGGGCTGCATTCGGACTGGGTGAAGAATGTTTTGGCCGGCGGACAGGCGGTATTGCACAGGCGCGGCAGTAGTATCGAGCTGGTCAATCCTCGTCTTGTGAGTAAGGCCGAGGGCGCAGCGATCGTTTCGGGGCCATCAGGGATGTTCTACCGCCTGTTTCCGTATAACGAAGCAGCGATGGTGTTGACCAAGGTCGATTCCACGCAGTGACTTTGGGATCACAACTACCCAGTCCAGACACCAGCCGCCGCGGTGCCCCAATACCGACGCGACCGCCGCAACTCCAAGAGGCTCGCGGGGAGTGTTGAGGATCAACCGAAACACTGTCAGGCATCACCCGAAGCCGAAACGTCAAGCATCACCCGAGGGCGGGCGACGGCCTGTTGTAGATTCGCCTACTTGTCTAGCGGCTGGTACAGGGCGGTCGGCACCGGAGCCTGGTGTGCGACGTTTCGATTGAGGGAAGGCGGCGGCGACCCCTGACGAACGGTAGTCGCTTAGCGTAGGAGGATGGCATGAACGGTCACTCGCCTCGGCGGGCCAGGTAGCCGGTGCGGACGCACGGTTGGCAAGGCGCCCCGCCCAAAAGCGACGAGGAAGCCGTCGAGCGGATCCTTGGGGCGGCACGACGCGCCATCGATGCCCGCGGTATCGGCATGCGACTGACCGACGTCGCACGCGACCTTGGCGTGACCCGGCAGACGGTCTACCGCTACTTCCCCAGCGCCGAGGACCTCTTGGTGGCCACGGCGGTGTCAGATGCTGGGCCTTTCCTCGATGGCCTGACGCGGCACCTGGCCGGCATCCACGATCCCGCGGAGGCGGTCATCGAGGCGATCGCCCATGCACTCGAACAGTTACCCCAGGAGAAGTACCTCGGCCTGCTGCTCACCTCCGATCAGAAGGGGGCGTTCTTCGCGGGTGTGACCTCCGATGTGGCGCGGTCATTCGGTCGGCTGATGATCGACCGATTCGAAGTCGATTGGAGGGCGGCAGGCTTCGACGATGAGACCCTCGACCGATTGGTCGAACACATGTTGCGCGTGCTCCAGTCCCTCGTCATTGATCCTGCGCACCCCGTTCGCGACGCTGAACAGCTGCGGGACTACCTGCGTGAGTGGGTTGCTCCGGCGATCACGCATCACCGCAAGCGCCGCCCGAGTGAGCGCACTAGGCGCGGTAACACGCACGTTCGTTCCTGATTCGGCAATAGCGGCCGCGGCCCGGTTAAGCGGTCGCGGCTCGACGTGGATCGGCGCCGATATCTCCTGCTACCGATCCAGTGCCCGTCGTCGCCGCATACGCGCCGATGACCACCGCGATCGACAGCACGAACGTCACGACCGCATACGAGAACGATCCAGTTGGTGCACCGCCGGCAGTCACCCCGTGGGTGGCCGCAATGTAGTCCGGCAGGGCAGCAGCCCAAAACGCCACGCACGCAATCAGATACACCACCGCACTGATGAGTCCGAAGTAATCTCTGCGCATTACGGCGGGCACCGACGCCGGATCGGCGATACGCGAACGGTATGACGCGACGAACACCCATAACGTCACCACGCCGCACACGGCGATCAGCAACCATGTCCCGACCAGCCGTCCGGTCTCGATCGACGCGCCCGCCAGGTCGATCAACGTCGCGGGCGCCGAAAACAGGAACTGCAAGGGCCACACGCAGACGCAGACGATGACGACGTCACGCAACAGTCGCCACCGACCACTGCGCATCCGTGACACCAACAGTGTCAACAGAGCCAGACCGAACGGTAGCCCGATGGAGAAGGCCTGAAGGTTCACCAGCGGGACGACTCCCAATGCGGGCTGCGACGTCGAAAGCTCCTGGTTCCACACCCACCATCGGAACTGCACGCCAACGGTATCCACGATCTCGTAGAGACAATGAAAGACAAATGCCACACACGCCGCGCCGATGACCGGATGATAGCGGCGCAGAACCCCGGTGCGCTGCACCAGAACCCAGGCCAGATACGCGTACGCCGGGTACATCGCCACGATGTACAGCGGTAAGCGGTCGTAGAGGAACTGCACAGAGAACTGGTTGTGCACAAAGGTCAGACCCATCGGTTTCTCGAGCCCGAACCACTGCGGAAAGTAGGCGATCGGCTCGATCAGCAGCAGGCTGAAAATCGAGCAGATCCATAACACCAGGTTCGAGGACTCCGTCGTGGTTCGCCGCCACCACAACGCGTGCAGCAACGACGCCACCGCGCTGGCGATGAGCAGCAGTTCAATGACGGGCATCGTCCAACTTTGCAGATCGAGCGGATTGGTGAAGGTGATGATCGGGTTGCCGTCACACTGCAATCCCCCCAGGCCGGCTGACAGCCGCGCGAACTCCGCGGTGCAAGTGTTCATGGCATGCCTCCAAGATGCGGCTGGCACGACCATACATAGTCGCGTTAGTGTCTTGTCAATACAACGGTAGGGCGTATTCCGACGACCACCCGGAGGGATCGATTGTGACAGTCACCGATGGCCGCTTGGGGTACGACCTGATCGACGACGCCCTGACACGGCGCGCGCTGAAGGTGGTGCTGGACAAGACCACCGACTTGGCCGAGGACGTGCTACGCGTGCCACTGAACTACTACAACGACGCCAAGCTGACCGAGATCGAGGAGTCACAAATCTTGCGCCGAACACCGCTTGCGGTGCTGCCGAGTGCGCAGGTCCGCAACGCCAACGATTACGTCGTCCGCTCAGTGCTCGGCCAGTCGCTGTTGATCACCCGCGACAAGGACGGGACCAGCCACGTTTTCCTCAACTACTGCCGGCACCGTGGGGCCATGCCTGCCTGCGGATCGGGCAATGCCACCCGCTTTACCTGCCCGTACCACTCGTGGACCTACAAGAACACCGGCGCATTGGTTACCGTCCCGGGCAAATCGGGATTCGCCGGGGTGGAGTTCGCCGACTACGGACTCGTAGAGTTGCCGAACGAGGAAAAGTACGGCTTCATCTGGGCGGTGCTCACCGCCGGCGGTGTCATTGACGTGAACGCGCACCTGGGAGAGGTAGCACCTCAGTTGGCACAGTTGAAGTACGACTCATTCGGTTACCACGACTTTCGCGAATTCGACTCTGAGGTGTCCTGGAAGGGAGCCTTGGAGGCTTTCG
The DNA here is from genome assembly GCF_059812425.1 of Mycobacterium sp. NGS56. Lineage (NCBI taxonomy): Bacteria > Bacillati > Actinomycetota > Actinomycetes > Mycobacteriales > Mycobacteriaceae > Mycobacterium > Mycobacterium sp. NGS56. Next base: position 1,273,097 of record NZ_JCALCQ010000001.1, on the reverse strand, counting down.
CTGAGGGCTACCATTTCCCGTTCGTGCACGGCGAGAGTCTCATCGGGATCAACGCACTACCCAACACTCACATCTACGACGAGTACGGCAAGCACCACCGCATCGGGTTTCCGTTCCACTGGATCACCAAGCTCGCCGAAGATCCGAGCGGCTCCTGGGACGTCCGCGACAACATGGGCCTCATTTACTGGATCTACCCCAACCTGATCCTGGCCAACAGCTCGGTCGGAGTGGAGATCATCGACATGCTGCCAGCTGGCTCACCCACCAGGTGCACGGTGCGCCACACCTGGATGGCCCGCTATCCCGCGACGAACGACGAGACACGCGCCGGCTACGACGCCATCTTTGCCGCCGTCCACGCCGCGGTCCGCGACGAGGACTTCGCCATGTTGCCGCAGTGTGGGGAAGCGGTCCGCATGGCCCAGCATGACCACATGCTCATCGGCCGCAACGAAATTGCGGTTCAGCACATGATCAAGGTGATCGCCGAGCAACTCGGCGTCGCCCTCGACTAGCCATAGACGTTGACATCTCCCCAGTCAGACGTTCGGCCAGTGAGGTACCGCAGGAGCCACCAATGCCCGATCTGAGAGTGCGCCGGCTGCGATTCGATTTCTCCGAACCCGTTCCGGTGGTATGGCATCCGGACAACCCTGCCTTCTCGCATGCCGTCAACCTGATGTCATTCACCGCGATCTGCTTCGAGAAGATGATCGTCGAAGCCGTCAAGGAGGCTAGACCGCACTTCACCGACTCCGAGGTGGCTGCAGAAGCCAATGCGTTCCTGCGCCAGGAGGCGCAACACGCCAGCGCCCATCGACAGCACATCGGTGCATTGATAAGCCGATACCCGGGCCTGCAGAACACCCTCGATGCGATCATGGCCTCCTACGACGAGATGACGAAGGTTAGGTCATTGGCCTATCGATTGGCCTACATCGCCAATCTGGAGGCCACCTTCACCCCATCGTTTCGGTTCCTGCTCGACAACGACGACAAGATGTTCCGGCCCGGCGACGACCGCGTCGCGTCACTGTTGTTGTGGCACATGGTCGAAGAGATCGAGCACCGCAGTTCGGCGCTAATCATCTTCAATGCCGTCGTTGGCAAGCCGTTCTATCGCCTCCGCGTCGCGCCGAGCGTCATCCACCACATCATGGCCACCCTCGTTCCGCTCTATGTAGAGGGCATCAATGCCTACGTGCCGGCCAGCGAGAGGGTCCTCGATGCCCGATCGATGTCGGCGTCATGGCGCATCCGTCAATTGCTATACAAGTTAGCCAGGCGCGACCGTCCAGACAGCTCGCCGGTCGCCGGCATGCTGACCGATGTCAGCAGGAAAGACAAGATCGCGGCGTTGCGCGGCCTAATCCTGAGCCAGAATCCGTTCTTCGATCCCGCTGACGAGCGACTACCCGCGCTTGCCGACGAGTGGTTTGACCGCTACGAACGGGGAGATGACGTCACCCGGTGGTACGGCACCGAGGTGCCATCCGCACCATGAACTTCGCGAGGCGCGTCGTACGCGTCCTCGTCAGGATCTGCACCACAGACAACCGCGAGCTAGCTGCAGCCATGCCATTCAGCTCGGTTCACCGCCCCGCTGATTTTCGACGCGCTGGTCCCGACGATGCCCGACTGCGGGATGTGTCTTGATCTCGGCACGCTGGGCCCCATGTCAGTTGTCGACCGCCCGTGCAAGACTCAGCGCGCGGTCTGGCAGTCGCGGCCAGGCGTGCAATCTCGTTGTCGCTACCAACTTCACAGCTCGCCATAGGGCTTCCGAATTAATCCGACCTCCCGTAATTCGTCAGCCGAGCACTTCGTCTGTCCAAGCCACGATTTGGGGTACGAGCTGCTTCCAGTTCGCCCAGACTGACTCTCCGCGGTCCCGGCTGGCTTCGAATCGGTCGAGGAACTCCCGGTCTCCCCAAACGGGATCGACGAGATGTGCATTCTGCAGATTCGCGGCTAGGCGTTCCGACGTCGCGCGGGTGTGATAGTAATCGCTTTCACCGCTGCGAAATACGAGTATGGGAAGAGTGATCGCTGCGGCTTCCTCATCCGAAAGCCCCGCCACTAGTGGGTTGCCGCATGCGCAGTAAGCATGAGCCCACCGTTCCATCGTTTCTATGAATTTATGCTTGTCCTGCGCAAGGAATCGGTCGCGGTTACGGGGGTTGCGTTCGATGACCTCGGCCCACGTGGGAAGGGCGGCTACATCGGCCATGGTTCCGTTCCACGCCGCCCGGATCGAGGGAAAGTTGTACACCTCGGCCAGCGACATAGTGCCGAACGCTCCGCCGCTGACCCACCACATCACAACGGCACAAGCAATTTTGGGGTTTCGCGCCGCAGCGAGTAATGAGATCCGCGCCCCTCCGGAGCCGCCGACCAACACCGTCGGTCCGAGGTCCAAATCTACGATGAGCCGGGCGAGTGAATCGGCCTGCATCACCGACTCCGAGCTGCCTTCGAAACACACCGCTGACGCGCCACAGTTGAGTCGATCGTAAATCACTACTTGCTTACCCCGATCAGCGAGCGCTTCGGCCATCTCGCGAACTCCCCCAGCATCCTTGCTGAAGCGGCCGCCACCGGTAAGTATGTATGGCTCACCTTCGCCGATGATCTCATAAGCGATCTCAAGGTCACCTTGTTGCATTACTGGCATAACTACTCTCTCCGACAAGGTAATTGGTTGCTGGGCCCTGTTCTTCCCGGAACAGCTCATCAATCATCATGTAGGCATACGGTTCGTCCACCAGGGCGGATCATCGTCGCGGAGTGGATCTCGTCAGCAATCATCGACGCCGAAGATGAAACGGTCCGCGATGCGGTGCTCGTTGCGGATCGACATCTCCTGGTTGGTGTTGAGCCAGAGCCCCTCGAATCCGCGCGAGTGCATACCCGCGTGAATCGCGTCGATGTTCACGAGGTCCTGCGTGGGCAGTTCGCCCCAGCCATCATGGTCCTGCCAACGCTCGAACTCGAGCCAGCTGGACTCCGGAACCTCACCAGGCGCGAAGTGTTCCAGCGAGAACATCTCGAACACACACCGATTCGGGTCTTCTGCGTCGGGGAGCATGCGATAGCCGAGCACGCAGGACTTCTCCACGAGGATGACCAGGGTGGGAAAGACATGCCAGTCACCGTTGCCCGCGAAGTACTCCTCCATCGACATCTTCGGGTAGTCGACACCCTCGGCAATGGCCAATTCCTCGCACATCTGGTGATAGACCATGAATGGCGGGATGGGACCGGGTTCCATACCGGCCATTTGCTGTGCGACCCGGTAATCACGCTCGGTGACAAGGGAATTGACCTCGAGGAACTGGTACTGCATCCCGTTCGCGAAGATCTCCGGCGATGCCTCCCGCTCCGCGCGTGCTGCGCCGCGGTTGCTGTCGGGCCGCACGGTGTAGGTGAACCGCGAGTGGTTCCGGTACACGGTGGTTGGTGTGTACGGCGCGTAGACAAACTCGTGGGGTGCCGCAGGCTCGGTCGAGGGCCGCACGCCCTGATCGCTCCGCACCGTCTGCGGGTGCGTGCCGGGCGAGTGGTAACCCTCGATGAACGCGTCGATGACGGTCTTGTAATTGGCGGCCAACGGGGTTCGCTTGCGCCAGCGGAAACGCATGTCCTGTAACCGGAAGGGCGCGAGCGCTGTCGGAAGCGGGTCGAGCCAGTCGAGGAGATCCGGCGGATTCTCGGCCATGCTGATGAACACCCAACCGCCCCACGTCCCTACCGACAGCGGGCGCAGCGCCCACTGCTCCCTTGGTCGGTTGAGGAACTCGTCACGGCACGGGACGAACGACGAGCGGCCGTCGAGCGCGTACCGCCAGCCGTGAAACCCACAGCGTAGCTCGCCGTCGACCGCGCATCCTTGTCCCCGCACCACCTTCATGCCGCGGTGGGTGCACGCGTTGTAAAAGGCCCTGATGCTCCTGTCCTTCTGCCGCACCACCATGATCGATTGCCGGCCGATCGTGTATTCGGAGTAACTTCCGGGGTCGGGAATCTCCTCCTCCCGACACGCCGTTTGCCACACCTGTGTGAAGAGATGGTCGAGTTCGAGTTGCAAGAACTCGGGATCGATGTAGCGGCCTTTGGGGACGAACGTCTCACCGCACGCATAGCGAGGCGGCACCTTTCCAGTCATCTTCGACTCGGCTGCGTCTTCAATTACGGTCATCGGCTACCCCTTCCGGTGCGCCAGTGCGCAGGCGCCTCGTCGCAATTGTTGGAACTAATCACGCTTCCTCGAACGACCTCTCGAACCTGGCTAACGCGTTCCTCGGCCATATGGTTTGACACTCATCTACAGCGCGATGGGGACGCTGGCCGGACCGCGCACTGAGCTGGTGTGGACGTACTCGACGTTGGCCTCGTCGACCTCCCACTGAGGGAAGCGCTTCAGCGTCTCCTCCAGCGCCACCCGGGCCTCCAGCCGGGCCAGCGCCGCACCCAGGCAGAAGTGGGAGCCGTGTCCGAAGCTGACGTGGCGGATCCCGGTTCGCGTCACGTCCAAGACGTCCGGGCGCTCGTACTGACGCTCGTCGCGACCCGCCGAGCCGGTCAGCAGGACCACCTTCGCTCCGGCCGGAATCACCCTGCCGTGGAAGGTGGTGTCGCGCAGGGCGAAACGCCCCTGGACTGGGGACGGCGCGTCGTATCGCAGCAGTTCCTCCACCGCGCCGCCGATCAATCCGGGATCCGTCACCAACTTCGCTCGCTGCTCCGGGTTGCGCGCCAGCGTGAGTGCCGCCCAACCGAGAAGTCTGGCGACCGTCTCGTTGCCCGCGACGTTGATCATCGCGATGAACATCAACAGTTCGCCGTCATCCAGCCGGCGTGGTTGCGCATCGGGCAAGACGACGTCGGAATTCATCAGATCGCTGACAATGTCCGTCGTACTGTGTTGGCGGCGCAGTTCGATCTGCTGTTGGTAATAGCCGTAGAGATTCGCCGAGGCCTCCATTCCCGCGGCGCTGAGTTCCGTGCTCCCTTCCTCGCGATGCAGTTGCGCGTCCGACCACTCGCGCAGGTTGTCGTGGTCCTCCTCGGGGAAGCCGAGGAGCGAGCTGATCACCATCACCGGCAGCTTGGCGGAGAAGTTCTGAACGTAGTCGAATCCGCCGGTGCCGACGTATCGATCCAGATAGCCCCTGCACAATTCGCGGACGCGGTCTTCCAGCTGAGCAATCCGGCTACGAAAGAACGTGCGGTTGACCATCTTCCGCAAGCAGGTGTGGTCGGGAGGATCCATCATGATCATCGGCTGGGGCGCGGGCAGAGGTTCTTCGCTGATCGTGTCGAGGATGATGCCGTGCTTCGACGAGAAAGATTCGGTGTCCAGCGATGCCGTCATCACGTCGTCGAACCGGCTGAGGGCGTAGAAGTCGTAATCCGGGTTGTAGTAAACAGGCGCTTCGTCGCGCAACCGTTTCCAGACCGCGTACGGGTCCTTATGCAGGGCACGGTCGAACGGATCCCAGCGCAAGTCCGTCGTTGTCATCGACACCACCCTCCGTGCGGAACACTATTACAGAAAATGTTTAATAGCACTACTATGCTCTAGCATCCTCGGGGACCCGGCCAATGAGCTTCAGGAGGTTATTTGTGGAGACGCGGAAGATGGACCACGTCGTATACGAGAAGGATGGAGCAATAGCTCGCATCATCTTGGACAATCCGGATCGCGCCAACGCCCAGACTTCCGAGATGGTCCACAGCGTCAGCGAGGCGCTCGATGACGCGCAGTACGACTACGACATCAAGGTCGTCATCATCAAAGCGAACGGCAAGGGGTTCTGCTCGGGTCACATTCCCGACGGCAGCTATCCCGAATTCAAGGCCGAGAGCGAGGCGTCCGGGAAAATATGGCGCTCGGCGGCGCAGTTGTTTCTGTGGCCTGTCCTGAAGCTCTGGGAGTTTCCCAAGCCGGTCATCGCGCAAGTGCACGGGTACGCCATTGGCGGCGGCACTACCTGGGCGCTCATTCCGGAGATCACGGTCTGCAGCGACGACGCCTGGTTCCAAATGCCGCTCGTTCCGGGATTCGGCCTGCCCGGTTCGGAGACGATGTTCGAACCGTGGGTGTTCATGAATTACAAGCGAGCCGCCGAGTACCTCTACACCGCGCAGAAGATCACCGCCGGGCAGGCTCTCGAGTTCGGTTTGGTGAACCGAGTCGTGCCGCGCGATCGACTCGAGGCGGAGGTAGAGGAGCTTGCGGCGCAGATCGCCAAGGCACCACTGATCACGTTGCAAGCAACCAAGGCCGGGATCCTGCGGGCGTGGGAGAACATGGGCTTCCGGACGCATCAGCAGGCCAGCAACGACCTGCAAGCGGTCGTGACCGGTTCCCGGGAATTCCGGGACTACATGGCCGAGCTGATGAAGAAGGCCGCCAAGCCGTCCGACCGGATCTGATCCCCCCGCTCGTGACGTTGGGGCAGTTCGGTGAATCTTGTTGTCATCAGGGCGTTTCAGTCCGTCCCGGACTTTTGGTGATCCAATGGTTTGCGGTGGGTAAGGCCAATCAGGCGTGCAGCGTCTGACGCGACACCGCGACCTTCCTGGCGACCTGCCAGATCGCCAACCCATCACTAATGACCGACAACAAGGCCTGATATCGCTGCTGAGCCACGCTCAATTCCGTCATCCAGGGACTGTCAAGGATCAGCCGAAGTAGCTGTCAAGCATCAGCCGAAACACCGTCAAGCATCACCCGACGACGAAATGTCACGCATCAGCCGAGGTAATACAACATTCAGTGTGGGGCGAGCGGAGCTCGAACCCGCGACCAACGGATTATGAGTCCCTTTTCGGCGCGCTTCCGACCAGGAGAAACCGTTGGCTAAATTGGCGCAAAATGCCTGCTAGACGGGAAACTTAGGCGTAGCCGGTACGGCTACGATTCGGGTTCGATACGACCTAGTGTCACCCTCGGTCGCCGGTAAACGCCGGTGCGGGATCTGCGCGCGGCTGCTAGCTACGGCAGTTTCGGTGAGTTTTGCACGGTCCAGCGCCGAGTGGCGCCCGCCGTCGACGCCCGACGCGCGGTACAGCGTCTTCTGCAACCGGCAGACAGCGCTTAGCGCGGCGCCCGAGATCGTTCAATTAGCTTCGCGGATCAGACCTTCCAAGTAGGCGAGGGCTTCGGCGCCGTCGTCGGCGATGAAGACCAGATCGATGATGGGCACCGGAAGGAAACGTTCCTCGTCCATTCGCTGGAGCTGAATCGTCAAACCGTCGTAAAACCCGGCCGTGTTCAGCAGCACGACCGGCTTGTCGTGCAGCTTGTGCTTCCTCTGCTCCAGGACGTCCGTCGCCTCGTCGAGCGTGCCGAGGCCGCCTGCCATCACGACGATCGCGTCCGCGCGCTCGATCAGCAACGCTTTGCGCTCGGCGAGGTCCTTCGCGAACACCATCTCGTCGGCGTCCTTCCTCGCGAACTCCCGCAGCAACTCGACCGAGATGCCGACGAGCCGCCCGCCGGTCTCCCGAACGCCATCGGCGACGACCTTCATCAGACCAGTGTCGGATCCACCCCACACCAAACCGTGTCCGCCGTTGCCGATGAGCTCGGCGAATTCTCGGGCGGGCCGCGTGTAGCGCTCGGCGAGGTCGGCGGAGGATAGGAAGACGCAGATGTTCATCCGGTCATTCGCTGTCAACGACGGTCACGATGCCCGGAGGTGCCTCGATCGCTTCGAGAGTCCGAGAGGCGGCCGTATCGATGTGCACGCGTGGTGCGTTGGGACGCGACTGTTCGAAGTAGGTGCCAGGACCGTAGAGGAAGCCGTACCGGATGACGACACCGTCCACGGCGAGCACCGCCTCTTCGAGTGCTGCGACAGCGGCGGCTTCCGCGCCGGGTTGCACGGTCCATGCAACGCTCTGGGCCACGATCTTGATGTAGCCCAAGCCTTTTGATGCCTCGATCAGATTACGGGTGCCTTCGACGCGTATTCGCGCATTGACTTTCGAATCCTCGGGTAAGTCTTTCAGATCGTCGGGAAGATCTGTCAGCTCGTGAAGTATGAGGTCGGGCGCGAACGCCTGAACGGCGGCCGTGAGCGCCTGACGGTCGAATACATCACAGACGATCGGTTGCGCACCGGTGGCGGCCAACCGGCCGGCCTTCTCCGGCGAGCGCGTCATCGCACCGACGGTGTGACCGGCGTTCCGCAGCAACGGCACCAGTCGCTGGCCGATGACCCCGGAGGCGCCGGCGAAAAAGATGCGGCGTGAGGTCGACATCAGTGCCCTTCGAGCAGATACGGCACAAATCCGTGCAGATAGACCTCGCAGATCATCGATGGCGGAATGGGCGCGGGCGCCGCCGACCGTGCTACGGCGACCGCCGCAGCGGTGAATGCCGTGGGGCTGACAGTAGTCCCCTCGATTTGCATAGTGTTCTCCTTTTGTGCGGCCTCACAGCGGTGCCAACGACGCTTTTGTGATGCTGAGTACAGTCTACAATACTCAGGAATGGATTGCCTTCCCGTCACCTTGTTCTAGTCGAGTACCTGCGCATGAAGGGTGAATGAAATGACTACGGTAAGAGCGGCTGCAGTACAGATGAGCCCGGTGCTATACAGCCGTGATGGCACCACTCAGAAGGTTGTCGACAAGATCGCCGAACTCGGGCGCCAGGACGTAGGATTCGCTGTCTTCCCCGAGACGATCGTGCCGTACTATCCCTACTTCTCCTTTGTCCAAAGACCTTTCGAGCTGGCCGCTGAGCAACTGAGGCTGATCGATCAGGCCGTGACCATACCGTCGCCCACAGTCGACGTCATCGCCGATGCGACCAGGCAAGCGGGAATCGTGGTGTCCATCGGTGTGAATGAACGCGATGGCGGCACGCTCTACAACACGCAGCTCCTCTTCGATGCCGATGGCACCCTCATCCAGCGCCGTCGAAAGATACTGCCCACCTTCCACGAACGGATGGTGTGGGGACGGGGGGATGCCTCCGGTCTTGCGGCCGTCGACAGCGCCGTGGGGCGGATCGGCCAGTTGGCGTGCTGGGAGCATTACTACCCGCTGGCACGCTATGCCGTCATCGCTGACGGTGAGCAGATTCACGCAGCGATGTGGCCGGGCTCGTTCGGCGGTCCGCTTTTCGCGGAGCAGACCGAGTTGAGCGTCCGCAATCACGCACTCGAATCGGGCAGTTTCGTTGTCAACTCCACCGGCTGGCTGGATGCCGATCAGCAAGCGCAGATCATGGCCGACACCGGGGCGCCGATCGGCCCGATATCGGGCGGCAGCTTCACCGCGATCGTGTCACCTCTTGGCGAATTGCTAGCTACGCCCTTGCGTTCCGGCGAGGGCGTTGTGATCGCCGATCTCGACTTCTCGTTGATCGATCAGCGTAAGTCGAAGATGGATGCCATCGGCCACTACAGCAGGCCCGAACTGCTCAGTCTGTTGATCGACCGCACACCGGCTGCTCACGTCCACGAGCGAGTCGAGCCCCACAACGCCGATAGGAAAACCGAGGCCGACCATGTCCACGTCTGATCCACTTGCGATCCCGTTCGGCGGCGTGCGCCTGCGGTTCGACAGACCGGCTCGCGAACTAAGCGCGTCGAGGCACTCAGCGGGCGACTTCGGTGAAAGCCAAAGCCAAGGTCCCCTTCAAAATCTGCCAATGCGGCTGCGGCTATTAGGTAATCCGGGATTCGGGAGGGCGGACATCGCGATGAAACGGGGGCTCGGCAACGCCCTCGCGCTGGGACTAGTGATCGTCGGCGCCGCGGTCTTGCTGCTGGCTTCGTTCCTACCGCTCGTCGAGCCGCCAGCCGCAGGGTCGCTGAGGTGGTCGCGGCGCGGGGATTCCGGCGACACGCCGGGCGTTCAATCCCAACCTTGGGTTTACCGAGGGTGTAAAAGCTCACGTCACACCAGTCACACGGTCGGCGCGCCCCGGCGTGTACCCCGGCGGCGGTGCCCAGTTTGCTAGCGGCCCACGCTCTGCACACGCTCTGCGCCCCACGCCGCGACGACGCCGCGAAAAACGGGCTCTCAATTGCACGGGGATGCCCCTGCGAGGCGCTGACCAGGGGAAATACGGTGGGGCGGGCGGGGCTCGAACCCGCGACCAACGGATTATGAGTCCGCGGCTCTAACCAACTGAGCTACCGCCCCCGACGGAGTAGTTCCGTAGGAAACGGTACCAAGCCCAAACAAGTAGGGCCGTGCAACCTGCTGACGCCGTCGACAGGCCGTGCCGGCTGGGGATTCGGGGTTAGCTAATGTCCGCAACGGAAACGGCCGGAGGGCTAAGTCCTCACGGCCGTTTTGATTCGGGTAGACGAAAATCGTTGCACCACAGCGGTGCTGGGCCGCTTAAGACTGGCTCGCCCAACTTGCTTTCGCGGCTTGGTCTTTGATCTTCGGAATCACCTCGGGCGCGTAGACATAGATCGCCGACTCGACCTCCCACTCCGCCTGCGCCTGACTCAACGGGGTGGTGCGGGTAATCATGTTGACCAGCTCCTGCCCCTCGCCGAACGGATTGGGGTTGGACCGCACCTGATCGGCGAACCAACGCCCCTCGGCGGCCTCATGGCAATCGGTGTACTCGGCGGTGTGGACCATCTTGTTTTGCGCGAGCAGGTTGACGTACTGCTCGTCGGCCGGAGTCAGATTGCAGGTAGCCGAGGCTAGCGGAGCCGACAGCACCGCACCTCCGAACATCGAGGCGCCCAGCGCGACGCCGGCTGCCCACACCGAAGGCACTCGAACGCGCGAACGTGTACGGGTGCTTGTCATTTCGAACCTCCCTCTGCGCGGAACGCAGTCGCTTCCGACGCGACCCCAGCAAGAAATTTCGTAAACAAAAACGGAAAGCCTTCCAGACCGCAGGCCTATGACGCACGATCCATGGCCATCCGGCTCGGGCCACGTTGCCGTCTTGTCACTTCTCGGTGTCGTATCAGTGTCGTCGAACGGGCTAAAAGTAGCGAATGACCTCCGCACACAGCGGAAACGCACACTTGCGTGTCAGTGTACGAATGGTTAACATTTCGTGCCCTCGGCCAAGCGCTGCGACCGGCTGCTGGTTGAGGTCAGCGCGCCGAGGGCTCAAGGCTCGTACAGCTGGGCGCCACTCAAGCGTCGTCCGCAAACGTCAGCTGAATACAGTCTGGCCGTCGGCGTCGATCAGGTACCGCTGCGTGCCATGCTCGACGCGCGGCGCATCGGCGCCCAATGACACCGCGACTTTGTTGCTGGCGTTCCGCATGATGTCGAAGGTGAGCTCCACGGCCTCGGACTCGGAGAACCGGGAGCGCACCTCGGCGACATCGTCGGCGACGAGGTGCGCAGGGGTCCAAATTAATGCATCGGCATAGCGCAGCGCTGCTTTAGCGCGGTCGTCGAGCAAACTCGACGACGCGAAGCGTTCGATCTCCGCGTACAGCGTTTCCGAACCGCCGGCATCGAGTGCGCCGCCCTCGCGTAGCGAGTTGCACAACCGGCAATTGTGCTGCGCCGCCCCGCGCAGCCGTACCAGTTCGGAGGTGATGGGGTCGAGCGCACGCATTCGCGCCACCGCGATTAAAAAGTCGTTGAAGACCAGATCCGACGGGTCGGTGGTGTGATCCCAGGTGATCGGTTGGGCGACCCAGCCCAGATACTGCGCGCCGACGCCGAGGGCTTCCAGCCCGGCCCGCACCCGGGGAATGAAGTCGGCGATATATATCTGCACGACGACGTCAAAGGTGCTGTCCCCCAGCTGCTTCCACAACCGCGACCGCTGCTGGGCGGTGACCGACGACACGTCCGCGCTGAATTGCTCGGCGAACTCGGCGACGGCGACCTCGGCTTCCGATTCCGGCTGGCCCACCTCGACGCTCGCGGGCAGCGGCGGCAGCGACATCGTCTGTGCGCATACCCGCCGTACCAACGCCGCCACGCGACCGTCGCCCGGGCATAACGACACCAACCGGGTGAGCTGGTCTTTTCGAACAGAAACCGGTGCCGCCATTCGTCACACGCTAGAACGCGCGGTGCCCGGCTGCAATGAATTACTGGGCCTGGCTCACCGATGACATATGGAAGTCGGGGATCCGCAGCGACGGCATGGCGGCGCGGGTGGCCCAATCGCCCCACTCGCGCGGCAGGGTCTTCTCGCTGACGCCGGCCTGGGTGGCCCGTCGCAGCAGGTCCAGCGGACTCTCGTTGAACCGGAAGTTGTTGACCGCGGCGGTCACCTTGCCGTCCTCGATGAGGTAGACACCGTCGCGGGTCAGCCCGGTGAATAACAGTGTGGTGGGGTCGACGACGCGGATGTACCACAGTGTGGTCAGCAGCAGGCCGCGCTCGGTGGTTGCGATCATCTCGTCCTGGCTGGCCGTTCCGCCGGTCATCACCAGGTTGTCGGCGGCCACCGCGACCTCGGCGTCGTATTTGGCGGCCGTGGCCCGCGGATAGGCCAGCGCGTTGATCACCCCCTCGCGGATCCAGTCCACGTGCTTGATCTCCGCGCCGTTATCGAACACCGACACCGTCTCCGAGGAGCTGCTGACCGCGACGAACGGCGTGCAGACCAGGCCCGGCGCCATCGGATCGGAGAAGAGCGTCAGCGACAGGTCGGTGAGCCGCTCCCCCACCCGGGTTCCGCCGCCGGGCGCCGAGAACGCGGTCCGGCCCTCCTGGGCCCCGCGGCCGGGCATCGACCAGGCCATGTAGATCATCATGTCGGCCACGGTGGACGGCGGCATGATCGTCTCGTAACGACCCGCCGGCAACTCGACATTGCGCTGTGCCCAGCCCAGCCGCGTCGAGAGCTGCTCGAGCAGCGAATCGATTGGCACATCGACGAAGTCGGGTGTGCCGACACCCGCCCAGGCGCTGGCGTCGCCGCGTTTGGCGTTGATCTCCACCGCGCCGGTGGGCTGGGTGAAACGTCGGCGCACTCCGGTCGACGAAGCCAGGAACGTTGTCGTAACACTATGGTGGGCAAAGCCGTACAGCCGGTCCTCGTCGCGGAACGCACGGCTCAGCGAGTCGGCGACATCGGAGAAAACCAGGGGTCCGGTGCCGGGTACCGGCGCGTCCCAATCGACCGGCACACCGGTGTCGGCAAGCAGCGGCGCGGCATCGCCGGCCTCGGGCGCCGCGCCGGCCGCCTCCTGCGACGCCGCCACCAGCCCGGGCAGCACCCGCGGATCGGCCTCGGCGGACACGATCGTGCCAATGCGCGCGCTGGAGCCGCGACGCACCACCGATATCACCGTGACGCTGCGGCTCACCGAAACCCCGTTGGTGGTCATCGAATTGCCTGCCCAACGCAGCGTGGCCTCGACCTTGTCGGTAACCAGCACCATGGTCTCGTCGGCTCGGCCGAGCTTGACCGCCTCATCGAGCACGATGTTGACGACATGCTGCGCAGTAATCATCGGCGCCGCTCCGCATCGCCTCCGGCGTGGATCATCGGCCGCCCTCGGTACGGGTGTTGAGCACGTTGACGCCGCGGAACAACGCCGACGGGCAGCCGTGGCTGACGGGCGCGATCTGCCCGGGCTGGGCCTTACCGCAGTTGAACGCACCGCCCAAGCGCCAGGTCGACGTGCCCCCGACGGCCTCCATCGAATTCCAGAACTCGGTCGTGGTGGCCTGATAGGCGACATCACGCAACTGACCGTCCAGCCGACCGTCGCGGATCCGGAAGAAGCGCTGGCCGGTGAACTGGAAGTTGTAGCGCTGCATATCGATTGACCATGACTTGTCGCCCACGATGTAGATGCCCTCTTCGACCCGGCCGATCAAGTCGTCGGTGCTGATGTCGTCGGGTGCCGGCTGAAGCGACACATTGGCCATGCGCTGGATCGGCACATGATGCGGCGAGTCGGCGTATGAGCATCCGTTGGAGCGAGGCTGCCCCAGCCGGTGGGCGAACACCCGGTCGAGCTGGTAGCCGGTGAAGATTCCGTCGCGCACCAGATCCCAGCTTTGCGCTGCGACCCCTTCGTCGTCGTAACCGATGGTGGCCAGGCCGAATTCGACGGTGCGGTCGGCCGTCACGTTCATCACAGGCGATCCATACCGCATGGTGCCCAGCTTGTCCGGCGTGGCGAACGACGTTCCGGCGTAAGCCGCCTCGTAACCGATCGCGCGGTCGTATTCGGTTGCGTGCCCGATCGATTCATGAATCGTCAGCCACAGGTTGGAAGGGTCGATCACCAAATCTTTGCGTCCGGGAATTACGCTGGGCGCCTTGATCTTTTCGGCGAGCAGCGACGGCAGCTTCACCAACTCGTCGGTCCAGTTCCACACCTCGTCGCCGGCCACGGCCTCCCAGCCCCGCCCAATCGGCGGCGCCAGCGTCCGCATCGAATCGAAGCTACCGGCCGCGGGGTCGACGGTCACCGCTTCCAGCGAGGGCAGCACCCGCACCCGCTGCTGGGTGATCGAGGATCCGAAAGCGTCGGCGTAGAACGTCTGCTCCTTGACGGCGGTCAGCACCGCCGACACGTGATTGACGCCGTCGGCGCTCAGCAGCCGACCGGAGTAGTCCTCCAGCACGGCGATCTTGTCCGTCGTCGAGATGTCGAACGGGTCGATCCGGTAGTTCGACACCCAGGCCGCGTCCGCATAGACCGGTTCGGGCGCCAGCTCAACGCGCTCGCTGCTCAGCGTCGCCAGCGTGGTGGCGACGTGCACTGCGCGCCGCGCCGTCTCCGCGGCCACCGGCGGCACCAGCTCCGCGTGCGAGGCGAACCCCCAGGTGCCGTCGACGATCACGCGCACCGCCAGACCCACCTCACGATTGATCACCGCGGTCTCCAGCTCGCCGTCGCGCAGCTGGATGATCTCGGTGATGATGCGATGAACCCGCAGGTCGGCGTGTGTCGCCCCGGCCGCTTTGGCCGCCGAGAGCGCGGCTTCGGCCAAGTCGTGGCGCGGCAGGTCCAGGAAGTCGGCATCGATCCCCCGGTTCGGTGTCACGCTTCCACCGTAACGACCGGTCGCCACAAACCCCGCCGGCGCCCGCTTTAATTACCCCATGGCCAGCGCGGTACGCGGGATTCAACCTCGGTCGACCGCGCTCGGCTACGCCCTGCTGGCGCCCAGCCTGTTCGGCGTACTCGCCTTTCTGCTGCTGCCCATCCTGGTCGTGCTGTGGCTGAGCCTGTGCCGATGGGATCTGCTCGGCCCGCTGCACTTCGTCGGCCTGTCCAACTGGCGCTCGGTCCTGACCGACGCCGGGTTCGGCAACTCCCTGATCGTCACGGTCATCTTCGTGGCTATCGTGGTGCCGGCGCAGACCGTCTTGGGACTGCTGGCCGCGACCATGCTGGCCCGCCAGCTTCGCGGCACCAACCTGTTTCGCACCCTGTTTGTGCTGCCCTGGATTTGCGCGCCGCTGGCCATCGCGGTGCTGTGGCGCTGGATCCTGGCCCCCACCGACGGCGCCGTGAGCACCGTGCTGGGACACAGCATCGAATGGCTGACGGATCCCAGCTTTGCGCTGCCGCTCGTGTCAGCCGTGGTGGTGTGGACCAATGTCGGCTATGTCTCTTTGTCGTTTCTGGCCGGCCTGCTGGCCATTCCCGAAAACATCCACGCCGCCGCACGCACGGACGGCGCCACCGCATGGCAGCGGTTCTGGCGCATCACGATGCCCATGCTGCGACCGACCACCTTCTTCGTGTCGGTAACCGGGATCGTAAGCGCAGCACAGGTTTTCGACACGGTATACGCCCTCACCGGCGGTGGACCGGCCGGCAGCACCGATTTGGTGGCCCATCGTATCTACGCCGAGGCTTTCGGTTCGGCTGCCATCGGCCGGGCGTCGGTGATGGCGGTGGCGCTGTTCGTGATCCTGATCGGCGTCACCATGGTTCAGCAACTCTATTTCCGGCGACGGATCAGCTATGACCTCACCTAGTCGGGCCACCAATGCGGCGATCTATGCCGGGCTGTCCTTGGGCGCTTTGATCACGTTGGCGCCGTTCGCGCTTGGATTGATGACGTCGTTCACCTCGGCACACCAATTCGCCACAGGTACCCCGTTGCAGCTGCCGCGGCCGCCCACCCTGTCGAATTTCGCCGATCTGGGCGGGGCCGGGTTCGGCCGCGCCGCCGCGGTGACCGCCTTGATGACCGCGGTGATTCTGGTAGGCCAATTGACCTTTTCGGTGCTGGCCGGGTATGCATTCGCGCGCTTGCGTTTCCCGGGGCGTGATGCGCTGTTCTGGGTGTACATCGCGACGCTGATGGTGCCGGGAACGGTCACGGTGGTGCCGATGTATCTCATGATGGCCCAGCTCGGCCTGCGCAACACGTTCTGGGCATTGGTGCTGCCGTTCATGTTCGGCTCCCCGTACGCGATCTTCTTGCTGCGCGAGCACTTCCGGATCATCCCGAACGACTTGATCAACGCCGCCCGCCTGGACGGCGCGAAGACCTTGGACGTGATCGTGCACGTGGTGATCCCGTCCAGTCGCCCGGTCCTGGCCGCGCTGGCACTGATCACCGTGGTCTCGCAATGGAATAACTTCATGTGGCCGTTGGTGATCACCAGCGGACACAAGTGGCGCGTGCTCACCGTCGCGACCGCCGACCTACAATCGCGGTTCAATTCCCAATGGACGTTGGTGATGGCGGCGACCACGGTCGCGATCGCCCCGCTGATCGCGCTGTTCGTGGTCTTCCAGCGCCACATCGTTGCGTCGATCGTCGTCTCGGGGCTCAAATGAGGCGGCGATGCGGCGAGATTGCCGCCATGGCTGTCTTTTCCGCCCATTCACGACCCCGACGGCAATTTGGGCACACACGACGACCCCGACGGCAATCGGAGCGTCCACGGTGACCCGGCCGCGCTTTTCGACACTGGCCGCGGGATCAATCGCACTTGTTGCTGTGCTGCTGGCAGCGATGGCAGTGCTGCTGGATTACTCCGGCCAGCCCCATGGTGGCAAGACTGTCGTCACGGTACGCATCTGGGACGATCAGATCGGTGCGGCCTATCGACAATCCTTCGAAGCATTCAGCCGCGCCCATCCCGACATCGACGTCCACGTGAACTTGGTGGCGTACTCGACCTACTTCAACACCCTGCGCACCGATGTGGCCGGCCGCAGCGCCGATGACATCTTCTGGCTGTCCAACGCCTACCTGGCGGCGTATGCCGACAGCGGCCGGCTCCTCAACATCGGCGAAGTACTCGGGCCCAGGGCCGCCTCGGATTGGGAGCGCCCGGTCGTCGAGCAGTTCACTCGTAACGCCACGCTGTGGGGCGTGCCGCAGTTGACCGATGCCGGAATCGCGCTGTACTACAACGCCGATCTCCTCACCGCGGCGGGCGTCGATCCCGCCCAGCTGAACACCCTGCGGTGGAGCCCTGACGGAGGGGATACATTGCGCCCACTGCTGGGCCGCCTCACCGTCGACGCCAACGGAAACCGCGGCGACACATCACGTTTCGACGCAGCGCGGGTGCGACAGTGGGCGTACAACGCGGCCAACGACCCCCAGGGCATCTACCTGAACTACATCGGTTCGGCCGGCGGCGTGTTCCAGCGGGGCGACACCTTCGCGTTCGACAACCCCGCCGCAGTGACGGCCTTTCGGTATCTGGTCGATCTGATCAACCGTGACCACGTCGCGCCGCCCGCCGCCGACACGAACGACAACGGCGACTTCTCCCGCAACCAATTCCTGGCCGGCAGAATGGCGCTGTTTCAATCCGGCACCTACAGCCTGGCGCCGGTCGCGCGCGATGCCCGCTTCCAATGGGGTGTGGCGATGATGCCAGCCGGCCCGGCGGGCCGGGTCAGCGTCACCAACGGCATTGCCGCGGCGGGCAATGCGGCGACGAAGCACGCCGCCGCCGTGCGTCAGGTGCTGGCCTGGATGGGCAGCAAACAGGGCAATGAATATCTGGGGCGTTACGGAACCGCCATTCCCGCGGTGTCCGCGGCTCAACCGGCCTACTTCCGGTACTGGGCCACAAAGGGTGTCGACGTCACGCCCTTCTTCACCGTCCTGGACGGTCCGCGCATCGAGGCTCCCGGCGGGGCGGGCTTTGCCGCCGGAAATGACGCCCTGAAATCGTACTTCGACGAAATGTTTTTGGGCCGAGGCGATGTCGCGGCGACCTTGCAGCGGGCTCAGGCGGCGGCCAACACCGCCGCGGCGCGCCAGTGAGGTCTGGTCAGTGGGTGTCGCCCGACTTCGGCTCGACCGTCTCGTCGTTGAGCGCGCTGTGGTGACGGCCCCAAACGAAATAAGAAATGGTCGCCAGGAGCACCCAGCCGCTGAACGCGATCCAGGTGTACCAGTGCAGACTGGCAAGGATGTAGCCGCAGGCCGCCACCGAGAGGAGCGGCGTGACGGGATAACCCGGAACCTTGAATCCCCGAGGCAGGTCTGGCTCACGCACCCGTAAGACGATCACCCCGATGGATACGACGACGAACGCGGTGAGCGTGCCGATCGACACCATGTCGGCGAGCTTTTGCAGCGGGATGAAGGCGGCCAGGGCCGAGGCGGCGATGGCGACGATCACCGTATTGGTCACCGGGGTCATGGTGCGTGCGTTCACCGTCGCGAACAGCGCGGGCAGCAGCCCGTCGCGTCCCATGGCGAACAGGATGCGGGTCAGGCCGTACATGGTGACGAGCGTGACGCTGAAGATCGAAATGACCGCTCCGGCAGCCAGAATCGTGCCGGCCCAGCCGCCGTGGGTGACGTTGTCAAGAATGGTGGCCAGCCCGGCTTCCTGCTGGCCGGCGAAGTCCTGCCACGGCTGGGTGCCCAGCGCGGCCACCGCGACGAGGACATAGACGCCGGTGACGGTCAGCAGCGCGCCGATCAGTGCGCGCGGCATGGTCTTCTGCGGGTTGTTCACCTCGTCACCCGCGGTGGACACCGCATCGAGCCCGATGTAGGAGAAGAAAATGGTGCCCGAGGCCGAACCGATACCGGACACGCCGAAGGGCGCGAAGTCGCGGAGCCGGCTCGCGTCGAACGCCGTGAAGGCGACCACGGCAAAGACCACCAACACGCCGAGTTTGATCATCACCATGATGGCGTTGACCATGGCCGATTCGCTCGCGCCGCGGATGAGCAACAACGCGCACATGGCGATCAACAGGATCGCCGGCACATTCATGTACCCGGGCTGGGTATCCCACGGCGCGGCCGACAAGGCTTGCGGCAGCTGCAATCCCAGGACACTGCTCAGCAGTTTGTTCAGATAGCCGCTCCAATTGACCGCGACCGCGGCGGTAGCCACTCCGTATTCCAGGAGCAGGCAGGCCCCAACGCCCACGGCCATGACCTCGCCCAGCGTGGTGTAGGCATACGAATACGACGACCCTGAAACCGGTACCGCCGAGGCTAACTCGGCGTAACAGACGGCCGCGAGCCCGGCGGCGACGCCGGCGAGAAGGAAGGAGACGATCACCCCCGGGCCCGCTTCGGGGACGGCCTGGGACATGACGAAGAAGATGCCGGTGCCGACGGTGGAGCCGATCCCGAACATGGTCAGCTGGAACGTTCCGATGCCGCGCTTGAGGTGATCGGCGGTCCCGCGCGCGGCGTGCGCACCCACCACCGGGCGCCGCCGCAGCATCTGTTCTTTCAGGCTGATCGACGTGGCTGGCAAGCGCCCCTCCTGTGGCCGGATCAGCTGATTATGAAGCAGCCTCCCGCAATACCGCAGCAAGCTGGCCGACGGCCCACTCGATCTCCTGGGCGGTGACCACCAACGGTGGCGCGAAGCGCAGCGTCGAACCGTGGGTGTCTTTCACCAGCACGCCGCGATCGGCCAGTCGCAGGCTGAACTCCTTGCCGCTGCCCAGCGAGGGGTCGATATCGACGCCGGCCCACAACCCCAGGCCCCGTATCTCCTGGACCCCGTGGCCGAGCAGCTGTCGCAGCCGCCGATGCAGATGCGCGCCCAGCGCGGTCGCCCGGGCCTGGAATTCGCCGCGCGCCAGCATGGACACCACGGTGGCGCCGATCGCGGCGGCCAGCGGATTGCCACCGAAGGTCGAACCGTGTTCGCCGGGGTGCAACACGCCCAGGACGTCCTGGTCGGCCACCACCGCCGACAGGGGAACCACTCCGCCGCCCAGCGCCTTGCCCAGCAGGTAGACGTCGGGGACCACCCGCCACCGATCGCAGGCGAACGTGTAGCCGGTGCGGGCCAGGCCCGACTGGATCTCATCGGCGATCATCAGCACGTTGTGCTCGCTGCACAGTGCGCGGACCGCTGGCAGGTAGTCGTCGGGCGGGACGATGATCCCGGCTTCGCCCTGGATCGGCTCCAACAGCACCGCGACGGTGTTGTCGTCGATCGCTCGAGCCAGAGCTGCGGCATCTCCGAACGGCACCGAACGGAACCCCGGCGTGAAGGGGCCGAATCCGGTTCGCGCCGTGGGGTCCGAGGAAAAGCTGACGATGCTGATCGTGCGGCCGTGAAAGTTGTTGTCGGCCACGATGATGTTGGCCTGATCCGCGGGAACGCCCTTGACGTCGGTGCCCCACTTTCGAGCGACCTTAAGGCCGCTTTCGACAGCCTCGGCGCCTGAGTTCATCGGCAGCACCATGTCCTTGTCGCACAAGTAGGCAAGTGCAGCACAGAAGGGTCCGAGCTTGTCGGAATGAAATGCGCGGCTGACCAACGTCACCGTGTCGAGTTGGGCATGCGCGGTGGCGGTGATCTCCGGGTTTCGGTGACCGAAGTTCACCGCGGAATAGGCGGACAGGCAATCCAGGTAGCGTCGACCGTCGATGTCGGTGATCCAAGCACCCTCGGCGCTTGCCGCGACCACCGGAAGCGGCGAATAGTTGTGCGCGGCGCGCCTTTCCACCAGCCTGATCGCCGTCTGGACTCGACTGGCGGTGACCATCTGCGATGTCTGCGCATCGAGAATCGTCATGGGAATACCTCCAATGTGCAGCACTTGACGGAACCGCCGCCCTTGAGCAGCTCGGACAAATCGACGCCGATCGGCTCGAAGCCGGCTCGGCGCAGCTGCGCCGCGAAGCCCGTTGCCTCGCAGGGATACACGACGTGCAGGCCGTCGGAAACCACGTTGAGGCCCAGTACGAAAGCGTCGGCAGTGTCGGCGACGATGGCATCCGGGAACAGCGCACGCAGTTGCTCCTGGGCGGCGACGCTGAATGCCGGCGGGTAGAACGCGATGGTGTGATCGTCGAGAACAGCCAGGGCCGTGTCGAGATGATAGAAGCGAGGGTCCACCAACTCCAGTGAGACCACGGGCGCGCGCAGCGCCGCGGAGATTTCCGCATGCGCACGGCGGTCGGTGCGAAATCCCCAGCCGGCCAACACGATCTCGCCGACCTTCAGTATGTCGCCTTGTCCTTCGTTGATGTGACGGGTGTATACCGGCCGGTAACCGACCGACGACATCCAGTGGGCGTACGCGCGCGATTCGCCGGCCCGCTCGGCGAACCGGAACCTGGCGACGAGCGCGACATCGTGCGCGACGAACCCGCCGTTGGCGGCATAGACCATGTCCGGAAGCCCGGCCACGGGCTGAACCACATCAACGTGATGCCCCAGTCGTAGGTAGGTCTCATACAAGCTTTCCCACTGCGCTTGCGCGAGGCGGGCATCGACGGGTGCGGTGATGTCCATCCAGGGGTTGATCGCGTATTCGACCGCAAAGAAGGCCGGCGGCGTCATCGCATACCGACGGACGCTCGGCATGCGGCCGGGCGTGGCCCGCCCGGCCGCCCGCCCCGCGGTTCGAGGAGCTACCAGGCGTTGTTCCGTCATGAATCAACGATATTGAGGGCCCAGAAGTTAATCAAACTACACATCTTGCGTGTCTACCGTTACTTTATTGCGCTAGAATTCTGGATACGTCGATTTGTTGTCATCTCCGGGAAAGGAGCGCGATGGATCGCTTGGACGAGACCGACGAGCGCATCCTCGCCGAACTCACCGAGCATGCGCGGGCCACCTTCGCCGAGATCGGGGAGAAGGTGAATTTGTCTGCGCCGGCGGTGAAGCGGCGCGTCGACCGGATGTTGGACAGCGGCGTCATCAAGAGCTTCACCACCGTCGTCGACCGCAACGCCTTGGGCTGGAATACCGAAGCTTATGTGCAGGTGTTCTGCCACGGCCGGATCGCGCCCGACGAACTGCGAGCGGCGTGGGTGGATATTCCCGAGGTGTTCAGCGCCGCGACAGTCACCGGCACCTCTGATGCGATCCTGCATGTGCTGGCCCGCGACATGCGACATTTGGAGGCCGCATTGGAAAGAATCCGGTCCAGCGCCGACATCGAACGCAGTGAGAGCATCGTGGTGTTATCCAACCTGATCGACCGGATGCGGCCTTGACGCGCGGCGGTCAGCGCCGCCGACATCAGCCGACTTGCGGCAACAGGGTCTCGATCACTACTGCGGCGGTGCAGACGAACAAGGTGATCGCAAGTGTCAACCAGTCAGCCAGTTTCGGCCGTGCCGGGCTGGCGGATAGCTGACCGATGCCGCCACGGGCGGTAATCGCGTCGCCCATCTCGTCAGCGCGACGGAGAGTCACGACCACCGCCGCGGCCATCAGGTCGATCATCCCCCGTCTCTGCTGCCGGAGCCGTGCCCTGCGGCCTGAGGGTATTCGATTGGGCCGCAACAGACGAGCGGCGTAGAGCACATGAAATTCGTCGAGCAGCATCGGAAAGGCGCGCAGCGCGAGCGCCAGCGCCACCGCCCATTCGTCAACCGGAATGCGCAGCAATCTCAGCGGACGCCCCAACGTCGCTACCGCGGGCGCGATTTCGGCAACGTTCGTGGTCCACGACACCATCGCTCCAAGCCCCAGTAATACGAGGGTCAGCGCGGTGATCCTGAAGAAGTGCAGGGCTCCACCAAGCCCGATGACCACATCGCCTATCGGTACCTTGGGTGCGCCGCCAGCCAGCGCCGCGGTCACAAAGCCCAACGCGAGAAGGGCCCACAGCCACCGCGGAATCGGCGGCAGAGCGCCACGCGGAATCCGTGCAATCCGGACCGCCGCTGCCACCAGTGCCGCCACCAACGCGATCGTCGTCCATCCCGGATAGAACGTCAGCAGCACGGAAACGCCGAAGACGACCAGCAATTTAGTACCGGCCCATAATTCGTGAATGGCCGAACTCCCGGGCACCGGGACCAGCAGGACGACCGATCTGGAACGGCGCCGGTTCGCATTGGCCGCCCTGGTGAAAGTTGTCATCCCGCCAGGCCTCCCCCGGCGGCAGTGGTAGACACCGTTTCCAGCGCACCGTCGCGTAAATGGATTGTCCGCGGACACACCTCATCAAGTCCGACGAAATCGTGCGAAATGACCACCAAGGTCAGGCCACGCGTCCGGCGCAAATTCGCAAGCACTCGCCGGAGGCCGCGCTGGCTGCTGGCGTCCAGCCCGGCCAGCGGTTCGTCGAGAATCAACACCCGGGGCGAACACGCCAACAGTCCGGCCAGCACCACGCGGCGCATCTGTCCTCCGCTGAGTTGATCGATGCGCCGCTCGGCAAGCACAGGATCCAGTCCGACCGCGGTCAACGCAGCGGCCACGCGGTCGTGGTCCGTGGGCGAAAAGCCCGCAACCGATGCCAATTCCCGGTCGACGTGGCTGCGCATCAACTGCAGTCTGGCGGTCTGGAACGACAAAGCCACCGCGCCGACGTGCTGATGGGTGGGTTCGCCGTCGATAAGGCAGACGCCCTCGGTGGGCACCGTCAGCCCAGCCATGATCCACGCAAGTGTCGACTTGCCAGATCCGTTGCCGCCGTGGATCAGAAGTCCATCGCCTTGCTCCACCGTGAAGTTGATGTCGCGCAGAGCCGTCTTCGCCCATGGTGTCCCACTGTGATATTCGTGCCCGACGCCCATCACCTCGATGACCGGTGTGTTGGAGCCGGGACTGGCCGCGCCGGTGGGCAACGGCGCGGGCGCGATTTCGACCATTGCGCGGTTGTCGGATGAATCGCTGAGGTTGATTGTGCGATCCGCCGATGCGGCCTCATTGTCGAAATGCGTGATATGCACCAGGGCGGTCCGGTGCCGTTCGGGGAGACCGGACAGCACGTCCAATAGGAGTTCGCGGCCCGGCTGGTCGATCATGCTGGTGAACTCGTCAGCGATCAGCAGCGAGGGCTCCCGGGCGAGTGCGGCGGCTAGTGCCAGCCGCTGCAGTTCCCCGCCGGACAGACTTCCGGTGTCGCGCTCGGCGAGCCCCTCCAGGCCGACCTCCCCCAGCAGCCGATTCACATCGACTTCGGTACCCGGCGGCAACCCCCAGACGACATCGTCGGCGACCCTGGTGCCCAAGACCTGGGTTTGTGGGTGCTGAAGCACGAGCGATGTGCCACCGACCCTTCCCAAACCCACTGCGCCAGGCCGATATACGGCACCCGACGTCGGTTCCCGGCCCGCCAAGATCAGGGTCAAGGTCGTTTTACCGGAACCGTTCGCGCCCACAACCGCGACATGTTCGCCGACCCGGAGGTCGAGGCTGATCTCACGCAAAGCATCTTGGCTGGCACCGGGGTAGCGGAATCGCACGTCGACCAATCGGACCGGCACCGGGCCGATCGGGCCCTCCGAGAATCCAGCGCTGTCAGTTGCGTCCAGCTTGTGCACATCCGGAATGTTGTGCATCCGCTCTAAGAGCCGCGAGAGTACCCACCACCCGATCAACGACGAGACCATCACCCCGTAGGTGAGGTAACCGAGCAGCAACGACGGCCAGTTGTGCAGCCCAAAGGTGAAGCACCGCTGCACCCCGGCGGCGACTCCTTGCAGATGCACTCGCACCAGGAACGCATTGACGCCGTCCACATTGGCGGTCACAACGTGAAAGATCAGATGCCGCAGCCGGGTTAAGACCTTCAACATTGCGACGGTCACTGCGCCAATAACGGCTCCGGCGACAAACGACCAGACCACCACAGTCGATGGGCCGCGGCCCTTGCGCTTGACAAGCCCGGTCAATCCGCCGATATAGGCGCAGATGAGGACGGCCGCCAAGCTGCCCAGTCCGGAAATGAGGAAAGTGATCATCCCGGCGGCAACCGTGGCGGCGACCAGCGCTCGCAGCCGGTAGCGGTATGCCAACAGCGCCATCGGCACCGTCCCCAGCAGTGCCAACCCCTGAGCGAACGGGATGAGCGAGGCAATAATTGCGATCACCGCGCAAAGGGCACCCATGACCGAGCCCTGCGCCAACTCGGCTGGTTGTAGCGGTCCACCCCGGTCTCGCAAACGGACCGGGGGCGGGGTTTTCACTTCAACGATTCTGCCAGGCCGCAGTGCTAACTCCCGCCATCACATTCGTCTGAGGTGCGAACGCCCGAAACTCGTCCTATTTCGGCCTCGCTTAGCAAAGCTATGCAACGATGGATGCATGGACAACGTCGTCGAAGCCGCAAAACTCGAGGGAGCGCAGGGCCTGGGAGCCGACCTGCTCGCCGTGGTCGCGCGGCTCAACCGCATGGCAACCCAGCGCATCCAGATGCCATTACCTGCAGCGCAGGCCAGGCTGCTGGCCACCATCGAAGCTCACGGCGAAGCCCGAATAGGTGACCTGGCCGCCGTCGATCACTGTTCGCAACCGACGATGACGACGCAAGTGCGCCGCCTCGAGGAGGCCGGCCTGGTCACGCGGATGGTCGACCCGGGAGATGCGCGCGCGGTCCGAATTCGCATTACGGCCGAGGGCCGGCGCACGCTCAACGCGGTTCGGGCCGACCGCGCCGCCGCGATCGAACCGCAATTGGCGCTGCTCGACCCCTCGGACCGTCAGGTGCTGGTACAAGCGGTGCAAGTATTGCGCGGGCTGCTCGACAACGACTCGCGTGCCAGTTCCGTTGCGGGTCGGCGCACCACGGTGTGAACGCTGATGGTTGGAGCTGGGGCAAGGGTAGACAGTTAAGCGAACGCGGCGACCGGCGCTTGCGGGCGTGATCAATCAACTGGTGAAAGGTGGCGGGGAATGCCGACAGAGGCTTCGGCCCTTCCGGCCTCGCTGACCGTATGGGCCGGACCGACGAGGTATGTCTTCAACCCTGGCCGCGACGTGATCGTGGGCTACGGCCCGGGTTGCGACATTCCGCTGGAGCCTCTCGACCACGATCCGCAACGGCCGCCGGCGCCCCGAGTCGACGTGATCCTGCGGTTCACCGGAACTCAATGGGTGGCTATCGATCTGAGCCGTCGCGGCATCTTCGCCGGCGGATCACGACTGCCCACCGTAGAGATCCGCGACGGCCTGGGGATCGCCATCGGGGATCCCCAGGCCGGCCCCCGCCTCGTCTTTCAAACCGCACCCTCGGCCGCGGCGCCCGGTCATCCCCCGGCCGGTGGCCCGGCGTATCCCCCGCACAATGCGCCGCAGGCGCCTCCGGTTCCACCACCGGGCACGCGGACGCCGGCTGGTCCGCACGAGCCCGACCCGCGGCTGCCCACCCAGAGCGCCACCCAGCGCATGCCCGTCGTCGCGCCCCCGCCGCCCGCCGCTCAGCAACCACTTCAGCCCACCCCGCCGTCACCGCCGCCCGGTGCGGCCGCCCCGCCCCCGACGGCCCCGGCTCCGCCACCGGTTCCACCGATGGCCCCGCCCCCGGCGGCTTACGACCAGCAAAAGGGCCCGAGTCTGATCGAGCGCATGGTGACCAGCAAGCTGCGCGCGCAGCGCCCGTCGTTCCGCACCGCGCAACCCGACTCCACCCATCGCCTGCCGCTGCGGGCCGCGTCGCGCACCACGGGGATGACCGCATATCAGCTGGGCCTGAGGGCCGACGGGCACCAAATCCTGTCGGACATCTCCTTCATCGCGCGTCCCGGCGCCATGACCGCGGTAACCGGACCGTCGGCCGCACGTAATTCCGCGCTGCTCACGCTGCTGGCCGGCACCAGAGCACCCAGCTCCGGACGCGTCACCGTGGACGGACACGACGTCCACGCAGACCCGGAGTCCATGCGGGCCCACATCGGGTTGGTCCCCCGGGTCGATCGTCTGCATCCTCAGCTCACGGTCGCGCAGACCGTGAAGTATGCCGCCGAAATCCGGCTGCCCCCGGACACCTTGCCCGAGGAACGTGACCGCGAGGTCGGCCAGATTCTCGACGAACTCGAGCTGACACCGCACCAAGGCACCAGGATCCGCAAACTGGCACCCGACGTGCGCCGGTGCGTTGGCCTGGCGGTCGAGCTCGTCTCCCGGCCGAGTCTGCTCGTCGTGGACGAGCCAACCGCCGGACTCGACGGGGCTCAACAACGTCAGGTGATGGCGATCCTGCGGCACCAGGCCAACATTGGCTGTGCCGTCGTGGTCGCGATCTCGGCGCGCACGTCGCTCACCGACTTGAACGCGTGCGACCAGGTCTTGGTGCTCACCGCCGCGGGCACGATGGCCTACCTCGGAACGCCCTTGCAGATCGAATCCGCGATGGGCACCACCGACTGGTCGAGCGTGCTGTCACGGGTCGGCGCAGATCCCGACGGAGCCCACCGCGCCTTCCGCGCGAGGCAGCAGACGGCTGCCCCGACCACCCCTCCCGAAGTCGCAGCACCCGGTCCTCCGCAGCCCGGGCTGTCCAGGAACCGCCAGATCCGATGGGTGGCCCGACGCGAGGCTCACCTGCTTCTCGGCGATCGCGCCTACTTTGCGTTCCTGGCTATCCTGCCGTTCGTGTTGGCGGGGCTGGCGCTGCTGATTCCCGGTGATTCCGGCCTGATGAAGCCCGGTCCGGGCAGCACCAACGCCCATCAGGCCATCGAGATCCTGGCCGCCCTCAACGTCGCGGCGGTGATCATCGGCACGGCGCTGACGATCCGCGCGCTGGTTTGCGAACACAGAATCTTTCGGCGCGAGCAGGAGGTCGGTCTGTCCGCGCCGGCCTACCTGACCGCCAAGGTCATCGTGTACGGCCTGGCCGCGGCCGTCTGGACGGCCGTCGCGGTGGCCATCGTCATCGCGGTCAAGGGCGGCCCCGGGGGAAGCTCCGTCTTGCTGCACAACGCCACGGTCGAGCTGTACGTGAGCATGGCCGTCACCGCGATCGTGTCCGCCCTCGTCGGCCTCGCGCTGTCGTCGCTGGGGAAGTCGCTGCGGGAGGTTTTGCCGCTGATGGTGCCGGTGATCCTGGCGTCCGCGCTGTTCAACGGGAGTCTGGTGCAGCTGGTGAGTGTGTGGGGCCTGCAGCAGGTCAGCTGGTTCGTCCCGGCCCAATGGGGATTCGCGGCCGCGGCGTCCACCGCGAATCTGCGCAGGGTCGACTCGCTTGCCGCCGACGCCGTGACGTGGACCCACTACAGCGGTTGGTGGGTGTTCGACATGGGGATGCTCGTCCTGTTCGGGGTGATCGCGGCGGGGTTCACCCTCTATCGGCTGCGGTCGCCCCTCGGCGAGAGCCGCAACCCGCCGCCCGACCGCGAGCCGCAAAATCCTCAGCGCTGAGTACCGGCGCCGGGCGCCGACGGCCGTCGCAAAGTTCTGCTCCCCGACATGAACATCGTCGCTGTTCGCCGTGACGCGAACCGCCCATTACTGTCGTTTTATGGCGCCTGAACCCACTACCACTGCCGAATATCTGCGCAATGCCTTGGACGGGCGTTGGCGCGACGTCAGAAACCGGATGCGAGACACCCTCACCGAGGACCTGTTCCGCCCGCACTACACACCGAACACCGTGATCGCCCGCACCAAAGTGGCGGAGCAAATGAGAATCATGGCGGCGTTCGGCGCGGCTGCCGACAGTTTCAAGAAGGAACACGGCGGCACGGGCGACGTCGGTGCGGCGATCACGATGATCGAGATGCTGGCGATGTCGGATCTGTCGCTGATGGTGAAGGCCGGCGTGCAGTGGGGCCTGTTCGGCGGGGCGGTGGAGAACCTGGGGACAGAGCGCCATCACGAGCTCTACGTGCCCAAGATCATCAGTCTGGATCTGCGGGGTTGTTTCGCGATGACCGAGACCGGACATGGCAGCGACGTGCAGTCGCTAGAGACCACCGCGACCTACGACGCTGAGACGCAAGAGTTCGTCATCGACTCCCCCACCCCGTCAGCCCGTAAGGACTACATCGGCGGCGCCGCCGAAACCGCAACCATGGCAGCGGTTTTCGCGCAGCTGATCACAACCGAGGACGGCAAGCCGGTCAATCACGGTGTGCACTGCGTGCTGGTCCCGATCCGGGACGAGGACGGCAATGACCTGCCCGGGGTCACCACGTCGGACTGCGAATACAAGGGCGGACTGCCCGGCGTCGACAACGGGCGCATCGTGTTCGACCATGTCCGCGTCCCGCGGGTAAACCTGCTCAACAAATACGGTGACGTCGCGGCAGACGGCACGTACAGTTCGCCGATCGACAACCCGAACCGCCGGTTCTTCACCATGCTGGGCACCCTGGTCCGCGGCCGGATCACGGTGGGCGGCAGCGCGGGCGCCGCCGCCCGCGTGGCGCTGGATATCGCCACCCGGTATGCGTTGCAGCGCAGGCAGTTCACCGCACCTGGTGACGACTCCGAAGTGCTGATCATGGACTACCTGGTGCACCAGCGCCGACTGTTTCCGTTGATCGCGAAGTCCTACGCACTGCAGTTCGCGCAGAACGAATTGGTGGGCAAGTGTCACGACGTGCAGAGCGCTGACGCGCCCGACGCCGACGAGCAACGCGAACTCGAAGCGCGTGCCGCCGGGCTGAAGGCGGCCAACACCTGGCATGCGAGTCGGGCGATTCAGGAGTCCCGCGAGGCGTGTGGCGGCGCGGGTTACATGGCCGAGAACAGGCTGATCGGGCTTCGGGGCGACACAGACGTTTTCACCACCTTCGAGGGCGACAACCATGTGCTGACCCAATTGGTGGCCAAGGAACTGCTCACGGCCTACGCCGACGACATCAAAAGCATGAGTCCGGTCGAATGGGTGCGCTTCGCCGCCAGTACCGTGGGTGAACGCGTCGTCAAACGCACTGCGGCAGAGGCGATTATCCAAACGATCGTTGACGCCCGGCAAGACAGCGAGGAAGAGGGCAGCCTCTTCAACCGCGGCACGCAGATCACGATGTTCGAGGACCGCGAGGAGTATCTGCTGGCATCGGTGGCCCGTCGCCTGCAGGCCAAATCCAAAGAGATGTCGGCATTCGACGCGTTCAACTCGGTGCAGGACCACGTTTTGCACGCAGCCAGCGCGCACATCGATCGAGTCATCCTCGAGGCGTTCGTCGCCGGGATCGACGCGTGCCCTGACGAGCAGGCCCGCGAACTGCTGGGCATCTTGTGCGACCTTTACGCGCTATCAGTCATCGAGGTCGACAAGGCCTGGTACATCGAGCACCGCTATCTGTCCACCGAACGCGCCAAGGCGGTCACCCGGGGGATCAACGACCGATGTCGCGCGCTGCGCCCGCATGCCGAGACGCTGGTCGACGGCTTCGGCATCCCGGAACGGCTCCGTTACGTCGAAATGCTGCACCCGGAAAACCTGTCCGAGGCCGTCACCAGCTGACGGGCCGCTCAGCGGTCGTCAAGCCACCACGCGCCCGGCGCCTGGGCCAAAACACTATTGGTTCGGCACCTTGCCGAGGGTTTGCAGCTTGCCGTCTGGGCCGATCCGGAACTTGACCGTCCCGATCCCGGTGGGACAACACGGCTGATCGTTTCCCTTCTGCCATTGGTATTGAACGGTCACGGTGTCATCCGAGGGCGGCAGCACGGTGATGTACGGCTTCGGGCTCGAGGTGGGGCTACCGAGCGGCGTGTTGTGGTCGAAGAAGATCAGTTGTTGCGGGGTCGATTCGCTGGCGATCGTCGGGATGATCTGCACCCAGTACAACCGGCAGTTTCGCGTGTGGCCCCTGCCCATCTCGACCCAGATGGTGCCGGGGATGGTGATCGGAACCGCGGTGATGGCCCGGCGCACGGTGTCGCCCGTGGGTCCATCGGAGTCCTTGCAGGTGTCGGGCCGGGCCGGTGGTGGCGCGGCGGGCTTCCAGCCGCAACCGGAGGCCAGCAAAATCAGAACGATCACAATGAGCTGACGCACGCGGTGAGCTTAGCGAAGACTGTGAATGTCCCATCGGTTTGGTCAAAAACCCTGTTCTGAGCAGCGTTTCGACGGGCATGCTGAGTAGCCTCGAGCGGGACAGACGGTCAACGATGACCTGCGCTAACGCGATCCTTAGCCGTGTGTACCCCCGGCGAATTCACACCGGCGCGTTGGCGGTTGAGAGAAAGAAGTAAACCGGGGGAAATTCCGGGCAGCGATGCCGAAACATGCCTGCCCCACAATGAACTCACCCGATGCGGAGCTAACCCGTAGGCACTTGACGGAGGGACGTGAGCGTGGCCAGGGAGTCCATGGCGCGTGAGAACGCCGTGAACACCATGTGCGCTTACTGCGGCGTCGGTTGCGGCATGGTGTTGCAGATCACAACGGATCCGCAAACAGGCCGCGATCACGTCGCCAAGTCGGTTGGGAGCAAGGAACATCCGGCCAACTTCGGGCGGTTGTGCACCAAGGGCACCACCACCGCGGACATGCTGAAAGCGCCCGGCCGGATGGCCTCAGCGCATGTGCGGGCCGACCGCAGCGAACCACTCGAGCCCATTGACATGGACCGGGCGATCACCCAGTGCGCGAAGCGGTTACGCGCAATCGTCGATGAGCACGGCGCGGACTCCTTCGCTATGTACGTGTCCGGGCAGATGTCCATCGAAGCGCAGTACCTGGCGAACAAGCTGACCAAAGGCTTCATCGGCACCAACCAGATCGAGTCGAACTCGCGGCTGTGCATGGCCAGCGCGGGCTCTGGATACAAGCTCTCGCTGGGTGCGGACGGACCGCCCGGGTCGTACCAGGACTTCGAACGTGCCGACGTCTTTTTCGTCATCGGCGCCAACATGGCCGACTGCCACCCGATCCTGTTCTTGCGCATGATGGACCGGATCAAGGCGGGCGCGAAGCTGATCGTCGTCGACCCGCGCCGCACCGCGACCGCCGACAAGGCCGATCTTTTCCTGCAGATCGCTCCGGGAGCCGATCTGGCACTGCTCAACGGACTGCTGCATCTGATCGTCGAGAACGGCCACATCGACGCAGATTTCATCGCCGAATTCACCGAGGGCTGGGAGGTGATGGCCAGTTTCCTGGAGCAGTACACGCCCGACATGGTCAGCGCGGTGACCGGCATACCCGAACAGGACATCCGCAAAGCGGCTCAAATGATCGGTGAAGCGGAGAATTTCATCAGCTGCTGGACGATGGGCCTCAACCAGAGCACGCACGGCACCTGGAACACCAACGCCATCTGCAACCTGCACCTGGCTACCGGCGCCATCTGCAAGCCAGGAAGCGGGCCCTTCTCGCTCACCGGCCAACCCAACGCGATGGGCGGTCGCGAGATGGGTTACATGGGCCCGGGTTTGCCGGGTCAGCGTTCGGTGACATCGGACGACGATCGCGAGTTCGTCGAAAACCTATGGGGCATTCCCCACGGAACGCTGCGCACCCAGGTCGGCAGCGGCACCATCGACATGTTCTCCCGAATGGCCGACGGGAAGATCAAGGCGTGCTGGATCATCTGCACCAATCCCGTTGCCTCAGTGGCCAATCGAAAAACGGTACTGGCCGCACTGGAAAGCACCGAATTGGTGATCGCGCAGGACGCGTTCTTCGAGACCGAGACCAACGAATACGCCGACGTGTTGTTGCCGGCCGCCCTGTGGACGGAATCCGAAGGGGTCATGGTCAATTCCGAGCGCAACATGACCTTGTTCCAGCCGGCGATGCGGGCGCCCGGCCACGCTCTGCCCGACTGGCAGATCATCGCCCGGATCGCCTGCGAGATGGGATTTTCGGGGGCGTTCAGCTACGAATCCGCCGAGGAGGTCTTCGAGGAGATCAAGCGGTTCTCCAACCCGAAGACGGGCTATGACCTACGCGGCGCCAGCTATGAGCGACTGCGTAAGGGTCCGCTGCAGTGGCCGTGCGCTCCCGAAACCGAAGGCGACCGCAACCCAATGCGTTATGTCAACGACGGTGTCAGCCAGACGCAGTTGGTCCGCGCCGATGGCAGCGTGCCGCGGTTGGCCTTCCCGACGCCAACTGGTCGTGCGGTGTTCTTCGCCCGTCCGCACCTGCTGCCCGAGGAAATGCCCGACGACGACTACCCCTTCCTGCTCAACACCGGCCGCCTGCCGCACCAATGGCACACCATGACCAAGACCGGCAAGGTGGCGAAACTCAATAAACTCAATTCCGGACCGTTCGTCGAGGTCCACCCCGACGACGCCGCCCGCCTCCAGATCATCGACGGCGATCAGATCGAAATCGCCTCCCGCCGAGGGCGTGCCGTGCTGCCGGCCGTCATCAGCGACCGGGTGCGGCCCGCCAACTGCTTCGCCCCCTTCCACTGGAACGACGCCTTCGGCGAATATCTGTCGATCAACGCCGTCACCAACGATGCGGTCGACCCGATCTCGAACCAACCCGAATTCAAGGCGTGCGCCGTCACGTTGACAAAGGTCGCCGTCTCGCAACCTGTCTCGGGCACCGAAGCGCCGGCACCGCGCGACACACTACCACCCGCGCCCACGGAGGTACGAGAAATCAGCGTGTCACAAGTCGACGCCCTGGCCGAATTGCTGGGTGTGGCAACGCAACCCAAGCCGGAATTCAACGAGCTCGGTCGCTCGTATCTTGCCGGTATGCTGTCGGGGCTTCGCTCGGACGCGGGTCGGCGTGCCGGTGGGGTGCCCACTTTGCCGCTGAGCGCGCCGTTCGATTCCAGCACCCGGCTCTGGGTGGATGGCCTGCTGGCGGGGTTGTTCTCGCGCATCGACGGACCGGAGCCAGGGGCGCCGCCAGAGGGGGCCCGGTCGAACTCGCCGACCGCCCAGCAACCGCCCGCCGTGACCGCCGGCGCCAAACCCGCGGCCGAGCGCGCTCCCATCGTGGTGCTGTGGGCATCGCAGACCGGGAATGCCGAGGAACTCGCCGCCGAGATCGCGGCGCGGTTGGGCACCGCGGAGCTTCCCGTCGTGCTGCACAGCATGGATGACTTTCCGCAGGCCGAGTTGGCGACGACGCGGGAGCTGTTGCTCGTCACCAGCACCACCGGTGACGGCGAAGCGCCCGACAACGGCGCCGGCCTCTGGCGGGTGCTGACATCCGACAGCGCGCCGCGACTCACCGGCACCCGCTACGCGGTACTCGCGCTCGGTGATTCCAACTATGACGATTTCTGCGGTCACGGACGCAAGTTGGACGCGCGCCTCGCCGAGCTGGGAGCGGTGCGCATCGCCGACCGGGTGGATTGCGAACCCGACTACGACGACACCGCCGCGAAGTGGTTGAGCGACATCATCGAAGCCCTGACCCGGACGCCGACCTCCGTCGGCGGAGACGGTGCTACGCCGACGCCGGCCCGCGCTTCCGCGGTTGTGGCGCCATCCCGCCCGAGCACGCCCGCCGCCAGCACCTACAACAAGAAGCGCCCGCTGGTCACGGGCATGATGCGCAACACCGTGCTGAGCCAGCCGCAATCGACAAAAGACGTGCGCCACTTGGTTTTCGACATGCCGGAGGAATCCGTGACCTATGCGGCCGGTGACGCGCTGGGCGTGTGGCCGCGCAATAGCGACGAGTTGGTCGACCAATGGCTGTCGGTCACCGGACTGAATGGGCAGACCCCGGTCGAGGTCGGCGAGCACGGTCTGATGTCGTTGCGTTCCGCGATCACCGAGCGAATCGAGATCGCCCATATCAGCCGGGACCTGGTGCGGTTCGTGCAAGAGCGCACCGCTGACTCAACACTCGCGGAGCTGTTGAAGCCGGAAAACAAGCGCGCACTGTCGGAGTGGGCGTGGGGACGCCAGTCCATCGACCTGCTGTCGAAGCTGCCGGTCTCCGCGTCGGCCCACGAGTGGCTGCGGGTCCTCAAACGCCTTCAGCCGCGGCTGTACTCGATTTCGTCCAGCCCGAAAGCTTTCCCGGGAGAGGTTCACCTGACAGTCTCCCCGGTGCGGTTCAACTTCCAGGGCGTGCCGCGCCGCGGGGTGTGTTCGACCTACTTGGCCGACCGCTCACCCGGCGACCGAGTGGCCGTCTATCTGCAGCCGTCGAGCAACTTCCGGCCTCCGAGTGAGTCGGACACGCCGATGATCATGATCGGTCCCGGGACCGGCATCGCGCCCTTCCGCGGTTTTCTGCAGGAACGACGGGCGCTCGGCCACACCGGACCCAACTGGCTGTTCTTCGGTGAGCAGCACGCCGCCACCGACTTCTATTACCGCGACGAACTCGAGCAGATGCGTGATGACGGGTTCCTCACCGAGTTGGACCTGGCGTTCTCACGCGACCAGCAGCAAAAGGTCTATGTGCAGCACCTGATGCGCAAGCGTGGAGCCCAGCTGTGGAGCTGGCTGCAGGACGGCGCCCAGCTGTACGTCTGCGGCACCGCCGATCCCATGGCCAAGGACGTGGACCGGACGCTCTGCGAGATCGCCGCCGAATTCGGCAACCTGGACCCGGACGCAGCAAAGGACTACGTCCGATCCCTGAGCGCCGACAAGCGCTACCACCGCGACGTCTACTAGCGTCGATCGGCCATTGCCGCCCCAAGCCGTAACACAGCGGAAACATCGCACACCCGCCGCCGAAACTTCCGCGTCGCACGATTGGCCTCATAAGGTCGCGCGCCTGAAGGAGTGACGACATGGTGGCTCGGGAGTGTGATGGACCCGATCGGGTCTTGAAGAACGGCTGCCCGCTGCAATGCCGGCTGCGATCCGCCGGCATGGCCGATGAATCCATCAGTGACCAGTGCGACTGGGCAGGGTTGCCGGTGAACCTGGATTTTGCGTTCTCGCGAGATCAACGCGACAAGGTTTACACGCAGCACCTGATGCGCAGGCGCGGCACGCGGTTCGGGCCATGGCGACGGGGTGGCCATGTCTGCGTCTGTGAGATCGCCGGGGACGAATCGCTCACCAGCGGCTAGCGACGCTGCTCGGATTCAACGGCGCGACTTTGCCTCGCAACGCGGCCGACGCAAAAAATCACCGAGGTTGAAATCCCCTGACGCTTCCACGCCGTAGCTTTTGCGGGCGTTGAGCTGCGCTGACCCGCCCACTGACCCGGCTCACACGTGCTCCGGCCGCGGTTGGCGCCCGCTCGACGGATGGCCAGTAATCCGCGTTCCGGGTACTAAAAAACATGCCGATTGCCATGAGCCGAAGACCCGCGCAAGCCTCCGCCACGCCGACGCCTGCCGATCAAGAGGTTTGAAAAGCATGGTGAGCGTGACGATCATCGAAACGTCGGGCTTGGGTGACCGCAGCTATCTCATCAGCGACGGTGAGGTTGCCGTCGCGGTGGATCCGCAACGAGACATCGATCGGGTGCTCGAGCTGACTAAAGACCTGCGCATCACCCACGTGCTGGAAACCCACATCCACAGCGACTACGTGACCGGCGGCCTGGCACTGGCCAGAGCGACCGGCGCCCAATACGTCGTTCCCGCAGGGGAAGAGGTCCATTTCGACCGCCGCGCGGTTGAGGATCGCGACCGGATCGACACCGGCGGAATACATCTGGAAGCGTTGTTCACCCCCGGACATACCCACCATCACGTCAGCTATGTGCTGCGCGAGGATTCCGGGGACACTATCGGCGTCTTCACGGGCGGGTCGCTGCTGTTTGGTAGCACCGGCAGAACGGACCTGGTCGGTGACGACCACACCGAGGAATTGGCCCGGCGGCAATACGATTCGGTCCGGCGCCTCGCCGATGAGCTGCCTTCGGAGACCGCGATCTACCCCACCCACGGATTCGGCAGTTTCTGTTCGGCGACCCCGCCCGACGGTGACGCCTCCACCATCGGCGAACAACGCCTCATCAATCCGGCGCTGACGAAGGACGAACAGGAATACGTCGACGAGCTTGTGGCCGGGCTTGCTGCGTATCCCGCCTACTACGCGCACATGGGCGTCATCAACAGGGCCGGCCCCGAAGCGGCGGACCTCTCCCCGCCCAAACCGGTGGACGCGCAGGAGCTTCGGCACCGGATCGACGCCGGCGAATGGGTGGTCGACCTTCGGAACCGAACGGCGTTCGCAGCAGGGCACCTGCGCGGCAGCTACGGATTCGAGCTGTCGGGGTCTTTCGTGAACTACCTCGGGTGGCTTTACAGCTGGGGCGCACCGCTGACGTTGATCGGTGAGGACACCGAGCAAGTCGCCGACGCTCAGCGCGAGCTCGCCCGCATCGGCGTCGATCGCCTCACCGGCAGCGCCACTGGCGACATACGCGCGCTGGCCGATGGTGCGACGCTGGGCAGTTACCGGGTCGCGTCGTTCAAGGACCTCGTCGACGCGCTCGACACCGGCACGGTCACCGTCGTCGATGTTCGTCAGTCAAACGAATTCGACAACGGCCACGTGCGTGATGCGGTCAACATCGCGCTGCACGAGCTGCCGGAGCGCCTCGTCGAACTACCCGAAGACCGCGAGCTTTGGATCCACTGCGCCAGCGGATACCGGGCGTCGATCGCCGCGGCTCTGCTCGACCGGCAGCAACGCCGCGTTGTGCTCATCGACGACGACTACGACAACGCCGAAAACCTGAGCATCACCGAGGTTCACGGTGATTGAAAATGCCTGCCGTCGCCGCGATCGCGCGTAGTGACTAAAGTGAGGCGCCCACAACGGGAGGAAACACCATGAGCGCACCGACCGCCGACGCCATCACGTCGGCCGAGCTGCACGAGCGGCTCGGATCTTCGACCGCTCTGCGCATCGTTGATGTTCGGACACCCGCGGAGTTCGAAACCTCACACATACGCGGGTCTCACAACGTGCCGCTGGACATACTGGACGAACGCTCCCGCGAGATTGCCCAGCTTTTGGGCGGGGATCGGGAGACCGTCCTGGTATGCCGTTCGGGGCAACGCTCTACCAAGGCCCTAAAACTTTTGCGCAACGCGGGTTTGACCGGTAGTCGCGTGTTGGAGAACGGCATCCTCGACTGGGAGGGACAAGGCTTTTCGGTTGATCGCGGCGCCCAGCGATGGGACCTCGAGCGCCAGGTACGCCTCGTCGCGGGATCGGTCGTACTTTCGTCCGTCCTCGGAAGCGTCGTCGTCCCGCGACTCAAATGGCTGGCCGCCGGGATTGGAGGGGGCCTGACTTACGCCGCGCTATCCAACACCTGCGCGATGGCGACCGTGCTCTCCAAATTGCCGTACAACCGCGGTGCAACGTTGGATGCCGAGACGGTTCTGTCGCGACTGGACGGTCACTAGGCGGTCGCCGCTTAACGCTTCGCCAGGTCCGGCTGCCCGTACACCGCCACCACCACGGTGCGGTCCATACTGTTGTCCGACCACACCCCGATGGTGGTGTTGGCGCAGTCGCGGATGATCGCCATGTGGTCGGCGTTGTAGTACCACTGATTGACCAGTTCCAGGCTGCTGATGGCGATCGCCGGATTGATGGCCACCGTCTCAGCGGCCCTGCCGCGGAAGCCGGCGGCGTTGGCGCGGTCTTGTGGCGTGGATCCGTCGGAGCCGATGTCACCGTCGATGTTTCGGTTGTTCATCATGTCTTCGGCGTGCCATTCGGCGGCCAGGGTGAGCGCGTTGTTTCTGATGACGTCATTCGTGCAGCCCACCTGGTGCTGCAGGGTGTAGACGGCAGAGACGACCGCGCTGTTGAGCCGCTTATTGTCGGCCTGCGCGACCGGAGCCGCCAAAACGGCTGTGCCCAGCAAAACGACGCCGGTGGGCACCACCCGGGCGCAACGGCGTACCGATAGTTCCATGGTCGTCCCTCGGATTATGTGGGCTCGAAACGCGACACCAGCCACCGGCCGTTGACCTTATCCAGGGTCACCCGCACTACGGGCTGGGTGTCGGTGGGAGCGCCCGCCCCGATGGTCACCGTCTGGTCGACATACACCAGGGCCACGGCGTGGTTCTCGGTCGCCGAAACAGAGGCCGCCGCAATCGCTTTGGCCACCGACGAGATGTGCTTCTCCTTGGCACCGGGCACGACGACCTGGCGGGTCAGCTCGCCGTAGGCATCCTTGAACTCACCGGTGAGCCGTTCGCGCGCCGCGGCGAGGTCGTTTTCCACCGTGTCGGCGTGATAAGTCAACAACGCGACCGTGTCGTCGCGGGCGGCCTGCACCGATTCGGTCCGGGCCTGTGCGAGATTGTCGGCGGCCCCCGCCGACCACTTCAGGTACCCCGCGCCAACCGCCAAAGCCAGTGCGAGCGCGGGCAATATCCCGTAGGCGAGCACCCGTGACCACCCGATGGGGCGCTTTGTCCGCTCGGCCGCCGGCTGCACGTCGGTGGACGATTTGGATGCGTCCGGTTCGTGTTGCGCGGCAGCTGTTGCCGAGTCCAGTTGCTCGTCGGCGGTATCGACTTTCACGTCTTCTTTCAACGTCGTCATGGCACGAACACCACGTTGGAGACCTTGGCGTCATCGCCGACAGATCGGACCTCAATTCGCATGCGCCACTCCCGCGGCGCCTCCTCGCCCCCGGCGGTGCGCGACTTCACCGCGACCGCAACCAAAACCTGGGCGGAGTCGCCGCGTTGTGATTCCAGTCCGGCGTCGGTGACCGTCCCTTCCGATTTCGACTGCGCCGCCTTGACAACCTCCTCGAACGGCTTGGCCCGCTGCTCGAAGTCATCCCGGAATGCGCCGGTGGCCAAATCGAGGATCCGCTGCACGTCGGTGTCGACCTGCGTGTAGTTGATCGTGGTGAGGTTCACCGCGCCCTGACGGGCAGTCGCGACGTACAAGTTCTGCCGGGCCTGGGCCTCGTGCTTCTGGTAGACGCGGTAGCCGAGCCAGCCGCTCAGGCCGGCCAGCGTCGCCACGATGAGGCCGCTGGCCACCAACGCGGATCCGGTGCGCGAAAGCCGCCGCCCGCGGATGACCTCGCGCCACCGCGCGAGCCGCCCCAAGGTCCGACTCTCGCCATCCCCGTCCTCGGCGTAGATCTTTTCGGCCTCTTCGGACTCGGCTGCGTCGATGTCCTCGGCAACGTCGATTTCCGTTGGCTGGTCGACGGTTTCCTCCGCCTCGGGCGTATCAGGTTTGTCCGCCATGGTGCTCCTTCAGACTTTCAGGGTTGCGGGACGAGTAGTTGTTGCCAGTTCTTGGCACGCGGGTGGGCCAGGTCCGATTGGGTATAGCGGCGTCCGTCGGGCCCGAGATAGTCACCGGTGGCCGGGTCGTAGGACGCGACCGCGGGCGGCGGGGGCGACACGGGCGCGGGCGGTAGTGCGGTGCCCCGCGGCGGTGGTAGCCGCGGATCCTGGCCCGGCGGATATAGCGGGACGCCCTGGCCGCTGGTGGTGGCATTTGGATCGCCTTTCCAGTTGTAGCCGTCGTTGAGCGGCACGTACTCCTCATCGCTTTCGCACAGTTCGACGGTGGGCGCGCGCTTCCACGGCTTGCCCTCACACGGAATGTTGCGCACGCCACGGACATTGAACTCCGAGTCTTGCGGCACGCGGCAGAACAGGTCCGCGGCGGGCCGGTCCGGGGCGTCGACGCTGGCCGGTGAGCGGCGCTGCTGCGGCGGCAGGTAGCCGGTTGTGCAGGGCGGCGGCAAGTTGAGGTTGAGGTTGAAGTCCAATTGGGCGCCCCGGTACTCCTGCTTGGTGTTCGAGCTTGGCACGATGATCGCCGCCATGGCCGCGATGCCCTGCGGCAGCAGCACCAGGAGTTGTTCGATGTCGTGGCGGTAGACGACGGCGATATCGCCGAGGCTCACCAGATTGGCGAACAACACCGGTAACGCGGGCGCCACCCGATCCAGCATCGCGCGGCCTTCCTCGATGCCGGATGTGCCCTGAGTCAACAGGTCTCGTACCGCGGCATCCTGCGCCTTGAACTGCGCCATGATGGCCGCGGTGCGGTCGGCCCACGTTGCAATGGCGTCGGATGTCTGCACCTGCGAGTTGAGTACCGCCGGCGACTGGTCGATGAGGGCGGCGAGCGGGTCGATGGTCCGGCCTCCTGCTACGGCCAGCGCGGTCGACCCGTCGACAATCCGGGACAGTTCCGGCCCGAGGCCGCCGACCGCCCGGTTGGTCTCGTCGATGACGGTCCGCAGGTTGTCGCGTGGGATCGCTTGCAGCGCACGGTTGGTCATGTCAAGCAGGTGGCCGATGTCGACGGGAACGTCGACATGCCCGGCGGTGATGACGTCGCCGTCACGCAGCATCCGGGAATGTTGGCCGTCCCTGCCGGGCTGCGGCGTCAGCTCGATGTACTGCTCACCGATCGCGGAGCGGCTGTGCACCGCCGCCTGCACCTCGGAGGGCACCTTGACCCCCGACCTCAAGGCCAGCACAGCGCGCACCCCGGTCGCGGTGACGCCGACCGACTTCACCTGTCCCACATCGGTGCCGCGGTAGGTGACCACCGACGTCTCGTAGAGCCCGCCCGATCGCGGCAGGTCAACCGTGACCTTATACTCCCCGATCCCGAACAACGTGGCGGGCAGCTTCATGAAGTTGAATGCCATTGCGCCACAGGAAACGACGGTCACCAGAGTCAGGATTGACAACTGGATCCACGTCCGGCGATTCAACCGAAGCATTCAGTATCCCCCGAAATGGTATGGATAGGTCAGCGGGTTGCCCCCGGTGACCGGGCTCGGCTGCATGCCGATGGTGCGGCCCCATTGCAGTTCGAGTTGGGTGAGGTTGCCTTCCCATCGCGAGCCGGTGAACAGTCCTTGGTCGATGCGACTCAACGTCAGGTCGACCACCAGCGTGAGGTTGGCGTAATCGCCGCGAAACCAGTTCCGCACGGTCGATGCCGGCCACGGGTAGGTCGCCAGCCCGTCCAAACCCTTGGTGAGCGAGGGCCCGGCGTCGGCCAGCGACCGCAGGACGGGTGCGATGTTGCGCAGATTGTTGACCAGAGATTCCCTGCTCTGGTGGATGGTGTCGGCGGCGATCGCGCTGAACTTGCCGACCTGATCGATCGTGTCGGCGATTTTCGTCCGCTCCTTGGCCAACACGTCGAGCGCTTTGGGCACGGACGTCAGCGCCTTGTCGATGACCGTGTCGTTGGCGGCGACCTGCCCTGCTAACGCGTTGAGGTTCTCGGCGGCGGCAATGATGTCGTCGGTCTGATCGTTGGTGCGCGCGATGAATTCGTCGATCTGGCCGAGCAGGCTGCGCATGTCGTTCTCGCGGCCGGCGAACGCCTTGGCCACCGCCTGCGTGATCTCCTGCAGCTGGCCGATTCCCCCGCCGTTGAGCAGGATCGACACCGACGCCAGCGTCTGTTCGGTGGTGGGATACAGACTCGCGCGTGACAACGGGATGACCGACCCGGCTTTGAGTTGACCGACCGGCCGCTCGTCCTTGGGCGGCGCCAGCTCGATGTGCATCGAACCGAGCAGGCTGGTCTGCCCGAGCTTGGCGGTCGAGTTGGCCGGCAGCCGCACATCGCCATCGATGCGCATGGTCACCAGCGCGTGCCAATCTTGCAGCTCGATCTTGGTGACATTGCCGACGTTGACGTCGTCCACCCGGACACGGGTGTTCTCCTGGATGGTGACCACATCGGGCATCTGCGCCTGAATCGTGTAAGAGCCCGGTCCCCCGCCCGCGGTGCCGGGCAGCCTGAACGAATTCAGGCCGCGCCAGCCGCATGCCGGCAGGGAGGCAATGCATACCAGTCCGAGGACAACGGCCACCGCGCGTCTCATGACGGCCCCGTGGGAAGCATCAAGCTCTGCAGCACCTGGATCGAGTTGGACGTCGTGTTCGCGGGGGGCGCGTCGGCGGGCGGCGCGGCGTCGGCGGGCGCCGGCTGCTCGGGTGGCGGCGGGGCAACATCCGGCGGCGCGGGTGCGT
Organism: Mycobacterium sp. NGS56; assembly: GCF_059812425.1. NCBI lineage: Bacteria > Bacillati > Actinomycetota > Actinomycetes > Mycobacteriales > Mycobacteriaceae > Mycobacterium > Mycobacterium sp. NGS56. The sequence goes on along the minus strand of NZ_JCALCQ010000001.1, from coordinate 1,230,203 downwards.
CGGCCGGGGGCGTGTATCCGGGCCGCAGCCAGTCCTCGCTGTAGGTGATCTCGCTGGGCCGGGCCTGTGTCCCGACGAACGGGTTGATCCCCGCCGGAATGTAGTTGTAGATACGGTTTTTGATGATCGGGTTGAGATACTGCAGGCACAGTTTCGACACCCGGGCCAGGCGCGCCCGCGACGCGGCCTCGATCGAGCTGCAGATGAACTGCGGGATATCGGCGAAGTTGTTCAGCGCCAGGATGCCGGTCATCGCGCTCTGCGCCGGCTGGTAGATGTTCAGGAAATTCTGGAACACCGTCGGGGCGATGTGCAGGATCTGCTTGATATCGCCGCGGCTGTCGTTCAGCGCCGTCGTGATGGAACCCAGCCGGTCGAACGTGACACCCGCCGCTTCGCGGTTCTCGGCCAGGAAATCACGCACATCCGTGAGCGCCCCGTCCAGCGACTTCAGCGCGCTGCCCACTTCATTGGGCGTGTTCGACAGCAGCGTCGTCACGCTCGCCAGGTTCTGGTTGAACGAGCCCAGCAGGTCGCTGCTGGAATACAGCGCGGACACCAACAACTGCAGGTTGCGCACGGTGCTGAAGATGTCGTCGGCGTGATCACCGAGCGCCGAGATCGCCTCGGACAGCTTGATCACCGTGTCGCGTGCGGTGTCTCCCTGGCCGCGCACATTGTCGGCCGCCGAGTCAATGAACTCGCCGACGGAGTTGACGCCGCCCGGACTGGTGGGCTGCAGGGCATCGGTCAGCTTCTCCAGCTGCTTGCGGAAGTCATCCCACTCGACCGGAACCGCGGTGCGGCTCAGCGGAATCGAGGACCCGGCGCTCAACTTGGGACCGCCGGAGTACGCCGGGACCAGCTGAATTGCCCGCGATGTCACCAGCGACGGCGACAGGATGGCGGCGCGGGCATCGGCCGGAATCGAATACTGTTTGTCGACTGAGAACGTCACCTTGGAGCTGGCGGGCTGGGGCTCGATCTTGTCGACCACGCCGACGGCCACGCCGAGGATGCGAATCTCGTCACCGACGAACAAGCCGTTTGCCTCCGCGAAATACGCAGAGTACGTGTTCTTTTCGACGTCCTTCCACAGCTTGTTGCCGACCAGGAACGACGCCACGGCCAGCGTCAGGATCAAGCTCGCCGCCGTTGCTTTGCGAAGGGTGCCTCGACTGATATTCATGGCGCATCGAAATCGTGCGGCGAGGGCGGCGGAATGGTGCGGATGGGCGGCGTCGACGGCGGGGGCGACGGTGGCTGAGACCACAGCGGCACCGGCGCGTTCTCCGGCGGCACAGGCGGGGTGCCGGTGGGCGGGTCGACCGCCTCCGACGGGAGCTTCTGGTTGGGGTCCAAGAACCGGTCATACATGTCGGCATCCAGTACCGGCCCACCGATCTGGCCGGGAACCAGGTTGGCCACGTAGGCCTTGAAGAACGGTCCAGATCCCAAGCATTCGCCGAATGACATCGCATAGCGCTTGAACTTGGGCAGCGTCTTTTGAATGTCCTCCTTGCGGTTGTCGAGGATTTCGAGCACACCGTTGAGCTTGTCGAGGGCCGGCTTGAGCTGTGTCCGGTTGTCGTTGACCAGGCCGGAGATCTGGTGCGAAACCGCGGTCAGGTTGTTCATCAAGGCGTCCAGCGAATCTCGTTCGTCCAGCAGTGCGGCAAGCAGTGCGTTGGAATTCGCGACCAGTCCGGCGACCTGCTGGCTGCGCTTGCCCAGCACAGTCGAGACCTTGTTCGCGTTGCCCAGCAGGCTGCGCAGCTGTGCGTCCCGTCCGTTGAGGGTGTCGGAGAACCGAGCGACACCCTCCAGCGCCGGCCTCACATTGGACGGCGTCGCTTTGAGGGTGTTGGCCAATGTTGTGAGGGCCGTGGACAATTGGGCGGTGTCTAGGCCGCTGATCGTGGTCGTCAGATCGCCCAGAGCGTCGGGAAGCTCATACGGCGAAGTGGTGCGCTCCAGTGGGATGGTGCCCGACAACTTCCCGCTTCCGCGCGGCGTCAGCTCGAGCATCTTGGCGCCCAGTATGGTTTCGGTCTTGATGGCGGCCTCGGTGCGGTCGCCCAGATCGATGCCTTTGTGCACGGTGAAGCCGACCCGGACCTTGCTGCCCTCCAGCCGAAGGTCGGAAACGCGGCCCACGCCCATGCCCGAAACCCGTACGGTATTACCCGGTTTGATGCCCCCGGCTTCGGCGAAGTACGCCGCGTAGTCATCCGTGTTCTTGATGAACGGCAGCTTGTTGTACTGGAAAGCAACGATAGCCACACAGGCCAGGATGACGGTTCCCATCACGCCCAGCAGGAAAGGGTTTCGCCGGTCAGCCGGTTTGCCGGTGGGCAGTTTCAGCTTCATCGCGGTGTGCACCGCCCGCTGGGCTGGCCCAACAGTTTGACGAAGATCGGGTTGCCCCCTTTACCGTTCAGCTTGAGCAATACCTCGCAGAAGTAGAAGCCGAAATAGTCACCGTTGAGGCCCTGTCGGGCGAGTACCTGGTAGATGTCCGGAAGGTCCGTCAGCAGTTTGTCGACGTATTCTTTGTCGGACAGCACCTGCCCTGACACCCGATCCGTCTCGTGCACAACATCTTTGATCGGCTGGCGGGACTGGGCGAGCAGATCGGTGATCGAGCCCGCCGCCGCATCGATGTAGGCAAGGCCGGTGGAGATGTCGTTCCTACGCTGTGCCAGCCCGTCCACCAGCTGGGCCAGCTTGTCCACTCCATCAGAGAACTCATGGTCACGTGTGGCGAAGGTGTGCAGCACGGTGTTCAGGTTGGTGATCAGCTGGCCGATCAGCTCGCTGCGCCCGGCCAGGGTTGAGGTCAATATCGATGTTTGCGACAGCACCGAAGCCAGCGTTCCGCCCTGCCCCTGGAAGATCCGCAGCAGTTGACCGGATAAGGCGTTGACCTGATCCGGGTCCAGCGCGCGGAACAACGGGCGGAAACCACCGATCAGCGCGTCGAGATCGAGCGCGGGCGACGTCCGTGCCAGCGGAATGGTCGCCCCGGGCAGCAGCCGGCGCGGCGACCCCGGGGTCTCCTCGAGCGCGAGGTAGCGATCGCCGATCAGATTCTCGTAGCGCACGACGGCCTTGGTGCCCTCGCTGAGGCGCACGCCCTTGTCCACCGCGAAGTCGACTGTGACCGTGCCGTCGCGATGCAGATCGAGATCGCCGACCTTGCCGACTTCCACCCCGGCGATGCGCACGAAGTTGCCGGACTTCAGGCCGGAGATGTTGGTGAAGATCGCGCGGTAGCCCGTGCGGTCCTCGAACCGCAGCTGACCGAACACCGCGATCAGCGCGAAGGTGAACAGCAGGCAGACCGCGGTGAAGACCCCGACCCGCAGGATGATGCTGGATAGCTTCCTTCTCATGGCGGCGGCTGCCCCCCGCGCCAGAAGTAGCGTGGCGCTTCTGGAGGGTTCTTGGTAGTCGGAAACCAGTTGGCCCACCACGGATTACCCGCTGCCACGTTGGTGCGGATCTCGTTCGGGGCCGCCCCCCAGCCGGTATCGGTGACCAGCGCACGCACCGGGAAGTTCGCGCTGGGGTCGGGTAACGAACCGCAGCTGGGCTTGCCCCCCGGACCGCCGGTGGCGTTGACCTTGGGCAGGTGTTTCGGGAAGCGATATGGATCGTCGCCGAAAAGCAGTGCGGCGTCCAGGATCACGGAATAACCGTTGCCCCCCAGCGCGTCGCGACCACCGTGGTCGACGTACCACTGCGCCCCCTGGAAAAGGCATGTATAGGTCGGCGAGTATTTCTGCAGCAGCGCCATGGTCGGGTTGAGCAGGTTCATTGACCGCACGATGTTCGATTCGTTGCGGCCGATCACGTTGATGCCGGTCTGGCTGAAGCCGATCGCCGACAGCAATAGCGAATCCAGCGCGTGCTGGTCGTCTGTCATGGTGGCGCTGGTCGTCGTCGCCGAATCCAGGATGGACAGAATGTTCTGTGCGGCATCGGAATAGATGCCGGCGGTCTTGCCGAACAGCCGCCAGTCCCTGCCGACGGTATCCATGCGCGGGTTGACGGTGAGAAGCACGTTATTCGCGTCGCTGATCGCCTGCCCGATCCGATCGCCCTTACCGCGCACCGATTGTGCGAAGGCCGATAAGATCGAGTTCAGCTTTGCCGGGTCGAGCGCTTGGACTACCGACTGCAGATTCTCGAATACGGTGTTGACTTCGACGGTGACGTTGCGCGAGCGCAGCATCGCGCCGGGTTTCAGCGACGTGGCACTGGGATGATCCGGAACGATCAGATCGACATATTTGGAGCCGAACGCGGTGGTCGACTTGATCTCAGCCTCGAGGTTGCTGGGCAGATACTTGAAGGCGTCCGGTTGTATCTTCAGCTGCAGCCGGGCCGACTTCACGTCGGTGCCGATCGAAGCGACCTGGCCCACCTGGACCCCGCGCAGCTTGACCTTGGCGCCGTCTTCCATCACCAACCCGGCACGGTCCGACACCAGCGTGAGCGGCACGAAAGCCTGAAATTTGCCCGAGAACGAGGCCGCGGTCATGGCGATCAAACCGCCGATCAGGATGAACAGGGTGGGTGCCCACCAGATCGGGTCAATCTTGCTGTGGCGGGTCCTGTTTCGCTGGAATGCCCCGCCAGTCCGGTGATCACTCATCCGGTCATCCCGACAGGTTGAAGTTGCCGGACTGCCCGTAGACGGACAGTGAAATCATCAGGCACACGAACGCCGTCACGATCATGGATGACCGTACCGACCGCCCGACCGCTTCCCCGACCCCCGCCGGACCACCCGTGGCGGTGAAACCGTAATAGGTATGAACGACCATCACGCCGGCCGCCATGGTCAGCGCCGCCAAAAATGACCAGAACAGGTCGGTGGGCCGCAAAAAGGTTGCGAAGTAATGCTCGTAGACGCCTCGTGACTGTCCGTACACGTAGATCGTGAGGAACTTGGCAGCGATGAACGACATCAGAACCGCGACGGCGTAGAGCGGAATGACGACCAGGATCCCGGCGATGATCCGGGTGGACGCCAGGTAGGTGACCGCGCGGATGCCCATGACTTCCAGCGCGTCGATCTCCTCGTTGATGCGCATCGCGCCCAGCTGCGCCGTCGCTCCGGCACCGATCGTGGCGGCCAGCGCCAGGCCGGCGGTGCAGGGTGCGATCATCCGGACGTTCAAAAACGCCGAAAGGAATCCCGTCAGCGCTTCGACGCCGATGTTGGACAGCGTGTCGTATCCTTGCACCGCGACGAGGGCGCCGGTGGTCAGCGTGAGAAAGCCGATGATCCCGACCGTGCCTCCGATGACGGCCAACGCGCCTGTGCCCATACCCATCTCGGCGATCAGCCGCAGCAGTTCCCCCGGGTAACGCCGTATCGCATCGACGGTGGCCGTCAGGGATTGGCCGTAGAACACGGTCTGCTCGCCCAGCTTGCGGGTGGAATCCGTCAGCCGGGGGCCAAGGGTGACGAACCACGACGGCTCGCGCGCGGCATCGGTCATTTGGCCGTCACCTTCACCCCCAGCGCGGTGGTCAGGATGTTGATGAAGAACAGGGCCATGAACGAGAAGACCACGGTCTCGTTCACCGCGTTGCCGACGCCGGTCGGGCCACCGCCCACCGACAAGCCCTTGTAGCAGGCGATCAGGCCGGCCGACAGCCCGAACAGGGTCGCCTTGATCAGCGAGATCACCACCTGCGGCAGCCCCGTGACCAACGTCATTCCGGCGATGAACGCACCGGGTGTGACGTGCTGGACGAATACCACGAAGATGTAGCTGCCGGTCAGCCCGGTCACCGCCACGACGGAGTACAGCAGGACGGCGACGAACGTCGCGGCGATGATGCGCGGAACCACCAGCGCCTGAACCGGATTGACGCCGATCACCTTCATCGCGTCGATTTCCTCGCGGATGGTGCGCGCACCCAGATCCGCGCACATGGCCGTCGACCCGGCACCGGAGACGACCATCGCCGTGACAACCGGTCCGACCTGGGTCACCGAGGCCAGCCCCGCACCGGCACCCGAGAGATCACCCGCGCCGATCTCGACGAGCAAAATGTTGAGGACGAACACGATGAGCACCGTGTACGGAATCGACAACATGATGGTCGGAAAAATGGAAACCCGGGCGACAAACCAAATCTGCTCGAGAACTTCCCGCCACGCCCAGGGCCCGCGCACCGCCGCAACCAACGCCTCGGCGCTGAGCAGAAAGAACTGGCCCAGCGCGTTCATGGGCCGCGCGAGGGTCGCCGCGGTCACGCTGCCTGTCCAACTCAACGGCGGTCTTTGACTCAACCCGACCCCCATGTTCGTAACAGCGTTTATACGTTCGTAATTCGCTGGCCCTAAAGCAAACAGCACTGTTCACATGCGCCGCGTCTGTTTGAGCGCACTAGATGAGGGAATGTACGGGCAAAACAATGCCCGGCGTTAGGTTTGCGATCAACAAGAAGAAATGTGGGCGGCGTCCGTTGATGCTCAGCCAGACTTTCTATCGCCCAGAGCGATCGGCCAGGCAGTTCGCCTGCGAGATCAGTTGGTGCCGGGCCGGCCCCGCGGCCCGCGCAGTGGCGGCCGGCAGACGGACCGATGCCCGACCGGTGGCGCCCGCAGGCGGTGGGGCCGCCATTCAGAAGAATCGGGGTACCCACCCGAAAAACTGCGCGAAGCAGCGCTTTTACATGCAGCACAGCATGCGCCGCATGCGCGGCCTTCCGTCCCCTCCGAAACCAGATGAGCACCCACGGCCACCGTCCCGTTCGGCTGTCGTCGCCGATCGCCACGGTTCGGGTAAGTCCGCTTCGATGCAAGGGTTTGCTTCAGTCTGACCGTAATGGCGCTACCACGAATGAAGAATTGACGGTTCTGGATAGACTCTGCCGGTGACAAGTGGGCCGTCGTCATATCTGGTGTTGGCGTCGCAGCGCAGCGGCAGCACGCTGCTGGTCGAGTCGCTGCGCGCCACCGGCGTGGCCGGCGAGCCTCAGGAGTTTTTCCAATACCTCCCGACCACCAGCCAGTCGCCCCAGCCTCGGGAGTGGTTCGCCGGCGTCGACGACGAGTCGATCCTGGGCCTGCTCGACCCGCTGGACGTCGGGACACCGGACCTGGCGCCACCCGAGATCTGGCGTTCCTACATTCGTACGGTCGGACGCACGCCGAACGGGGTGTGGGGCGGCAAGCTGATGTGGAACCAGACGCCACTGCTGTTGGACCGTGCCAAAAACCTGCCCGACCGAAGTGGCGAGGGCCTGCTGGCGGCGATCACCGATGTCGTGGGCGAGCAGCCGCTGCTGATTCACGTCTACCGGCCCGATGTGATTTCCCAGGCGGTGTCGTTTTGGCGAGCGGTGCAGACTCGGGTCTGGCGAGGCAGGCCCGATCCGGTTCGCGACGCGCGCGCCACCTATCACGCCGGGGCGATCGCCCACGTAGTCAGCATGCTGCGCGCGCAAGAAGAGGGGTGGCGGAACTGGTTCGCCGAAGAAGACATCAAGCCCATGGACATCTCGTATCCGGTGTTGTGGCGCAACCTGACTCAGGTGGTGGGATCCATTCTCGAGGCCCTGGGGCTGGACCCGCAGCTGGCGCCCGAGCCGGTGCTGGAACGCCAGGCCGACCAGCGCTCCGACGAATGGGTGGACCGCTACCGCGTTGACGCCGAGAAGTACGGCCTGCCAACCTGATATACCGTGGTCGCTACCGTCGCGCTCGGCATCGTGTTGCTGACACCACCCGTATTCGGTTGGAGCGCACGACTCTAGGGTTCAGCACACCAACCGCGTCTTGCTATTCGCCCGGCTGGGCGGGCACTCGAATCTCAGTGCCCGGCGCGGCCGGCGCTCGGCACGGCGGCAGGCCTTACTCACCTCGAGCGGCTTGCGTCCGGCCTGGACAACCGACGACACGCCGGCTTTCCCTCGGCGGCACGCGCCCCCGGCGCACCCGCTTGGTCGGTGTGCCCCTTATTGCGACCGCCCCGCGTGACGCCGGCAAGCAGGTGGACGAGCTTTGTCCCACCGCAAGGGGGCCCGCTCGTTGAGCGGAGTAAGGAGTAAGTCCTGGCCAGAAGGCTGACGCCGGGCTGAGCCGAACGACCGACCACGTCCGATGGCTCACGTCCGATGGCTATAGTGGTGACATGCAACACCGCGTACAGCCGCGCTTTGTCCCGCCGCGCCGCCTCGCCGTGGACTGTTGTTGCTGTTGCTGTTGTTGTTGTTGATTCCCGGGCTCTTGGCGCCGCGAAACGGTCAGCGATCTGCACGGACGCCTGCTCACCAGGGATGGCGCTGGATGATGGGGCGCAACGCCGGACCCCGGTCGCGCTGGCCATCCCCACGGAGATGAACATAGAGTTCGGTATTAGCTGGCAGGCCGAGGCCTGGTCCTACGTCGTTGGAGACAATAGGTAGATGAGCATCGCGGAGAACGTCACGGAATTGATCGGTAACACCCCGCTGGTCCGGCTCAACCGGGTCACCGAAGGTGCGGTCGCCGACGTCGTCGCCAAGCTGGAATTCTTCAACCCAGGCAACAGTGTCAAGGACCGCATCGGAGTCGCGATGATCGACGCGGCCGAGCAGGCGGGCTTGATCAAACCTGACACCATCATTCTCGAGCCCACGAGCGGCAACACCGGCATCGCCCTGGCGTTGGTGGCCGCGGCCCGTGGGTACCGTTGCGTGCTGACGATGCCCGAGACCATGAGCGTGGAAAGACGAATGTTGTTGCGCGCCTTGGGCGCCGAGATTGTGTTGACGCCGGGCTCCGAAGGCATGCCGGGTGCTATCGCCAAGGCTGAGGAACTGGCCAAAAGCGACGACCGGTATTTCGTGCCACAGCAATTCGAGAACAAGGCGAACCCCGCGATCCACCGCGCCACTACCGCGGAGGAAGTGTGGCGCGACACCGACGGCAAAGTCGATATCTTCGTCGCCGGCGTCGGCACCGGCGGCACCATCACCGGTGTGGCGCAGGTGATCAAGGAACGCAAACCCTCAACACAATTCGTCGCAGTGGAGCCGGCCGGGTCGCCGGTGTTGTCCGGCGGGCAGAAAGGGCCGCACCCCATCCAGGGCCTCGGCGCCGGGTTCGTCCCGCCCGTGCTCGCGATGGATCTGGTCGACGAGGTGATCGCCGTCGGCAACGAGGAGTCCATCACCTTGGCCCGGCGATTGGCCGCAGAAGAGGGGCTGTTGGTCGGCATCTCTTCGGGCGCGGCGGTGGTGGCCGCGCTGCAGGTGGCTCGCCGGCCCGAGAATGCAGGAAAGCTTGTCGTCGTGGTCCTACCCGACTTCGGCGAGCGGTACCTCAGCACGCCATTGTTCGCCGACCTGGCCGATTAGCCGTGCTCGAAGCCATCCGACGTGACATCCGAGCGGCCAGGGAGCGCGATCCGGCCGTTCCGACCACGCTGCAGGTGATCTTTGCCTATCCAGGCGTGCACGCCATCTGGTGCCACCGCATCAACCACTGGCTGTGGCAGCGCGGCGCAAAGCTGGCCGCGCGCATCACCGCCGAAATCACCCGGATTCTGACCGGCGTCGAGATTCATCCAGGTGCCGTCTTGGGGCCCGGTCTTTTCATCGACCACGCGACCGGCGTGGTGATCGGTGAGACCGCCGAGGTGGGCGAGGACGTGACGCTCTACCACGGCGTCACCCTCGGGGGCAGCGGCAGGGACACCGGCAAACGACACCCCACCATCGGTGATCGGGTGACCATCGGGGCGGGAGCGAAGATTCTGGGCGCGATCAAAGTCGGTGACGACAGCCGCATCGGCGCCAACGCCGTGGTGGTCAAAGAGGTTCCGTCGAGTTCGGTGGTCGTCGGGGTGCCCGGGCAGGTCATCAGCCGCAGCCGTCCAGGCAGTCCGGACGACTGGATGATGCCCGACCTCGTCGGCGTCAGCCTGCAGTCGCTGCTGACCCGGGTGACCAGACTCGAAGCTCATGCGGACGGTGCTCAAACCAATCACGTCATCAGGCCGCCTGAAGCCGGTGTCTGGCACGGCGAGGATTTCTCCATCTGACCACAGATGTGAAAGATCGTGGAGCCCAGCTGAACACACGCTGATCGTCGGTATTCGCCACCCTGCACCGAACCCTGTGTACCGCGTTCCACGGGCTTGAGCTCGGCGAAGTATTACTCATCCTGAACATAACCCGGGCATGGAATGCATTGCCGCCCGCGGCGTTGCACAGTGAGTTATGACCACGACGCATGACCGCGCCAGCCTCGAGGACCGCTCATGACCGAGCTACATCTGGGGGTTGGGTTGGACGGCTATGGTTGGCATCCCCAAGCGTGGCGATACGCGTTCGCGCACGACGCGACGGGTGGCGGCCAACTCAGCGGGCGCTATTGGGCCGCACTGGCCGGCACCGCCGAGCGTGGGCTGCTGGACTTCCTGACGATCGACGACAGCCTGGACGCACAGCCCGGGCGTCGGGCCGAAATCTCCCCGCGGCGCCTAGCGGGACGCGCCGATGCCACGCTGGTGGCCGCCCGGATCGCCCCGGCCACTAGAAGCATCGGCTTGATTCCGGTTGCGACTGTCACGCATACCGAGCCGTTCCACGTGTCGAAAGCGATTGCAACACTCGACCACATCTCGCATGGCCGGGCTGGCTGGCAGGTGCGGGTGAGTCCGACGGCGCACGAAGCGGCGCTGTTGGGCCGGCGGGCCGCCCCCGAAAGCCACGCACTGTTCGACGAAGCGGCCGACGCCGTCGAGGCGGTGCGTCGCCTCTGGGACAGCTGGGAGGACGACGCCGTCATCCGCGACGTCGCGACCGGTCGCTACATCGACCGCAACAAGCTGCATTACATCGACTTCGCCGGAGAGTACTTCTCGGTCAAGGGGCCCTCGATCACCCCACGGCCGCCCCAGGGCCAGCCGGTGGTGACGGCGCTGGCACACACCAACTACGAATTCGCCGCAGCCAACGCCGACCTGGTGTTCGTCACTCCGCACGACGAGGCCTCGGTGCGAGCGATCCTGGCCGAGGTCAGCAGCGCGCAGCGCGCTGCTGGACGCGAGATCGGTGTCTATGCGGACCTGGTCGTGTCGCTCGCCGACGATCCCTTGGCGCCGGCGCAGGCCATCTCGTCCGACGCACACGTATTCATCGGCACCACAAGCGATTTGGCGGAGCTTTTGCTCTCCTGGCAGGACGCCGGGGTCGACGGGGTGCGGCTACGGCCCGCGATCAACGCCATCGACCTGCCCGCCATCGTCGACGACCTGGTGCCGCGGCTGCAGCGCGCCGGGCGATTCCGCACCGGGTACCGCGACGGCGAGACCCTGCGCGCACGGCTGGGTCTGGCGCCCGCACCGAACCGCTACGCGACGGTGCCCTCATGACCGTCGCTCCCCTGTCGATCCTCGACCTCTCACCCATCAGCGCCGGCAGCGACGCGGCGACGGCACTGCGCAACAGCATCGACCTGGCCCAGCACGCCGAACGCTGGGGCTATCGGCGCTACTGGCTCGCCGAGCACCACTTCGTCGCGGTGGCCAGTTCGTCACCCGTGACATTGATCGGCCAAATCGCCGCGGCCACAGAACGAATCCACGTCGGCTCGGCCGCGGTGCAGGTCGGCCACACGACGGCGCTTGCCGTGGTGGAAAGCTTCGGAATCCTCGATGCGCTCTACCCGGGTCGCATCGACATGGGGCTGGGTCGATCCGGGCAGCGGCGCCAAGAGGCGGCGACGTCGTCAACGGCCACATCCGAACCTGCGCCCGCGCCCTGGCGTGAGGTATCCGGCGTTGTTATCCCCACGCCCTTCGACCAGACGCCACTGATGAAAAGCGGCCGGATCCGGGCCCAGGCGTCGGTGCTCGCCCAACCGTGCGCGCGACCCCCGGACTTCGCCGAACAGCTAGCCGACATACAAGCACTGCTGGACGGCAGCTACACCGTCAATGGCCATGAACTGCACGCGGTTCCGGGCGAGCACGCCCAGCTGACGCCGTGGATCTTCGGCAGCACTAAGGGCCAAAGCGCCGAGGTGGCCGGTGCCCGGGGGCTTCCGTTTGTCGCGAGCTACCACATCACCCCCGGCACTGCGATCGACGCGATCACCGCGTACCGCAACGCATTCCGCCCCTCAGCCCGGCTGTCCGAGCCATATGTGGTGGTGTCGGCCGACGTCGTGGTCGCCGAGGACAGCGCGACCGCACGCCACCTCGCAGCCGGTTACGGCCGCTGGGTGCATTCCATCCGCAGCGGCCAGGGTGCCATCCCCTACCCCGATCCGGACTTCTGCCAGCCGTTGACCGAGGACGAGCAGGCGCTGGTAGCCGACCGCACCGCAACACAATTCGTCGGCAACCCCGACGAGGTCGCCGACCGGCTCGAGCTGCTGCGCCGGGTCACCGAGGCCGACGAATTGGTGATCACCTCCGTGACGCATCGACACGTCGACCGGCTGCACTCGCACGAACTGATCGCCAAACGATGGGGATTGACTGGATGATCATTCGAGAAGCAAGCCGCCGCAAGCAGATACATCTGGGTGCACACTTCCCCGGGGTGAACAACACCACGGTGTGGTCCGATCCGAGCGCAGGCAGCCAGATCGCATTCGAATCCTTTGTGCACCTGGCTAAGTCAGCCGAACGGGGACTGTTCGACTTCTTCTTCCTGGCCGAAGGACTGCGGCTGCGTGAGCATCGCGGCAAGATTCACGACCTCGACGTGGTCGGCAGGCCCGACACCTTCACGGTGCTGGCCGCGCTCGCCGCGGTCACCAGCAACCTGGGCCTCGCCGGTACCATCAACACCACATTCAACGAACCCTACGAGGTGGCAAGGCAATTCGCGACGCTGGATCACCTCTCCGACGGGCGGGCGGCCTGGAACATGGTCACCTCCTCGGATGCGTTCACCGGGGAGAACTTCCGCCGTGGCGGATTTCTCGCCCATGCCGACCGGTACCGCAGGGCCGAGGAATTCATCACCGTGGCGCGGCGGTTCTGGGACAGCTGGGCACCCGGTGCGGTGGTCGCCGACGTCGATGCCGGAGTCTATGCCGATCCGTCCCGCATCGAAAGCGTCGACCACAAGGGTCCGCAATTCGACGTCCACGGCCTAGCCTCGCTGCCCGCTGGGCCGCAAGGCCATCCGGTGCTGCTGCAAGCCGGTGACTCCGACGATGGCCGCGACTTCGGCGCCAAGCATGCCGATGCCCTGTTCACGTTGCACGGGTCGCTTGAAGCGGGCCAGCGCTACTACGCCGACGTGAAAAGCCGCGCCGCAGCCCACGGGCGAGACCCCGACCAGCTCAAGGTTCTGCCCGGCGCGACATTCGCGCTCGGCGACACCCCCGCGGAGGCGCAGGAGAACGCCCGCTATATCCGCGAGCAGCAGGTGAGCGGCCCGACCGCGATCGCGTTCCTCGAGCAGGTGTGGGGACGCGACCTTTCGGCCTACGACCCCGACGGGCCGCTTCCCGACGTCGAGCCCGTCGAGAACCCGAATATCACCCGAGGGCGGGTCCGGCACGGCGATCCGAAGACTGTCGCCGAAACGTGGCGCGCGCGAGCGACGGCCGAAGGCCTGTCGATCCGTCAGCTGATCATCGAAGTGACCAGCCGCCAGCAGTTCGTCGGGACTCCGCGGCAGGTGGCCGACGAGATCGATCGCTACGTGCAGTCGGATGCCTGCGACGGCTTCATCCTGGTGCCGCACCTGACGCCGCACGGCCTCGACGAGTTCGTCGACAAGGTGGTGCCGCTATTACAGGAGCGCGGTAGCTTTCGCACCGAATACCGCGGCCACACGTTGCGCGAGCATCTGGGCTTGGTGCCCACGCCGGGGCGGGCGGAACATCGGGCCGCGGTCGGCTGAGTTGCTCCCCCGCCTGGACTCGAACCAGGAACCCTTCGGTTAACAGCCGAATGCTCTGCCAATTGAGCTACAGGGGACTAACCCGATCGCGGGACGACTCTAGCGTACTGGCACGAGCGCACCCAACTACCGGGGACCGGCCCCGGACGCGAGCGCGGCGCAGCGGGTCGCCGGCCGGTGAGGCAGGATGGAGCCATCGATCGTCGGGAGGAACGTTTTGATCCGGTATGTCGTGGTGCTTGGACTGGGTTACGTGCTGGGCTCGAAGGCCGGGCGTCGGCGGTACGAGCAGCTCGTCGGCACGTATCGCGCGCTGACCAGCAGTCCAATGGCCAAGTCAATGATCGAAGGGGGACGCCGTAAGGTCGCCAATCGAATCTCCCCGGACACCGGTTTTGTCACGCTGACGGAGATCGACGACCAGACGGCCGTCGTGGAACGCGACGTCGACGCCGCGGCCGAGGACGCGCTGGCTCCGTCTAATCGCCGCCGCTAGCCTGCTCCAACAGGCTGCGCCGGTAGGACTCCATCGCCACCAGGTCGCCGAACAGGGCGTGGTACTCGTCGCCCTGCTCGATCGGCGACATGCGCTGCAGCTTCGACTTCACCTCGGCGATCTGCCGGCCCATCCACACCTCTTGCAGGCGGGCCAGCACGCCGCCGATGTATCGCGGCAGCTTCTCCTCGTCGACCTGGATGGCCTCCACGCCCAGCTCGCTGGCCAGGCCGGCCGTCAGGGGCGACGAGGCATGCTCACGCACCGCCTCGATCCACTGCCCGCCCGAAATCCCGCTCGACGTACCGCCCGCGGTCGCGATGGCCGCGCGGATGGCGGCGTAGCCGGGATGCGTGAAGCTTTCCACGGTCAGCGAGTCGAACACCGGCCCCGCGAACGCCGGGTACTGCAGGGCCGCCTTCAGCGCCTCCCGTTGGGGCCACAGCGTGGGGTCACGTGGGTCCGGACGGCCGACGGCTGCCTGCGCCGCGGCGGGCGCCGACTCGGCGGCGCGGCGGGAAGCTCTGGGCGCCGAACCGCCGCGGGCTTGCGCGTTGGTGGTTTTGGCCTGGCTGCGCACCCGGTCGATGACCTGGGCGACATCGTCCCAGCCGACCCATCCCGCAAGCTGGCGGGCGTACTCGTCGCGCAGCGTCGAGTCCTTGATCTGGCCCACCATCGGCACACAGCGGCGCAGCGCGGCAACCCGGCCCTCGGCGCTGTCCAGATCCATCTCGGCGATCGCTGAACGGATCGCGAATTCGAACAGCGGCGTCCGCCGCGCGACGAGATCGCGTAGCGCGCCGTCGCCGGATTTCAGCCGCAGATCGCAGGGATCCATGCCGTCCGGCGCGACGGCCACAAACGACTGTCCCGCCAGGTTCTGCTCGCCGCCGAACGCCTTGAGCGCGGCGGCCCGTCCGGCCGCGTCGCCGTCGAAAACGTAGATCAGTTCGCCGCGAAAGAAGCTGTCGTCCATCATCAGTCGGCGCAGCATCGACAGATGCTCGTCGCCGAACGCGGTCCCGCACGAGGCGACCGCGGTGGTGACGCCGCTCAAATGCATCGCCATCACGTCGGTGTAACCCTCGACGACGACGGCCTGGTGTCCCTTGGCAATGTCGCGTTTGGCCAAGTCGAGGCCGAACATCACGTTCGACTTCTTGTACAGCAGCGTCTCGGGGGTGTTGATGTACTTGGCTTCCATCGGATCGTCGTCGAACAGCCGCCGGGCCCCGAAACCGATCACCTCGCCGGCCGAACTCCGGATGGGCCACAACAACCGGCGGTGGAAGCGGTCCATCGGTCCGCGGCGTCCCTGCCTAGACAGGCCGGCCGCTTCCAGTTCTTTGAACTCAAAACCCTTGCGCACCAGATGCTTCGTCAACGAATCCCAGCCCGACGGCGCGAAGCCGCAACCGAAGTGACGGGCCGCGTCGGCGTCGAAGTTCCGCTCTGTCAGGTACTGGCGGGCGGGTGCGGCCTCGTCGGATTCCAGGGCCGCCGCATAGAACTCCGCCGCCGCCGCGTTGGCCGCGACGAGCCGGCTGCGGCTACCGCGGTCGCGCTGGACGCTGGTGGCCGAGCCGGAGTAATTGATGGTGTGGCCGATCCGGTCGGCCAGCAGTTCTACGGCCTCGACAAAACTGACGTGTTCGATCTTCTGGATGAACGCGTACACGTCGCCACCCTCGCCACAGCCGAAGCAGTGGAAGTGGCCGTGGTTGGGGCGGACGTGAAAGGACGGCGACTTCTCGTCGTGGAACGGGCACAGGCCCTTGAGCGAATCGGCGCCGGCACGCCGCAATTGGACGTAATCGCCGATGACTTCATCGATGCGCACCCGTTCGCGGATGGCCGCGATATCGCGGTCGGGAATCCGGCCGCGACCCCGGGCACGGCCATCGCCCTCCGCGCGTGAACCTACCGGGCTCGACATCGGCTCAGTCTAAGGCGCGACGGCGAAAGCTAGCCGGTACCGATGACACCGCAGGCGACGCGATCCATCGCGTTCTCGGTGTCCTGGGCGCCGTGCAGCATCAGCGCGGTCTTGTTGCCCGCCAGCAGATCGTCCCGGTTGAACGAATCGGTGGTCGTCACCAGGTACGCCGAGCCGTCCTGACGCACCTCGAGCGACGCCAGATCGCCGCTTTCCGGCTTACCGGTGTGGCCGGGGGCCTGGTAGTGACCGCCGGCGGACAAGAAGTTCCCGGGCGCACCACCGGTGGGAGCCACCGAGTTCGGCTCGCACTTGCCGATCTCGTGCACGTGCAGGCCATGGATGCCGGGCGTCAAGATGCCCGGCGCCACCGACTTCACGGTGACGGTCACATAGCCGCCGGTGAAGTCGAAGGTCGCGGTGGCCGCCGAGCGACCATCGGGCGTCTTCAGTTCCGCGCTGAGCGACCCGCCTGCGGGGGCCGGGGTCGTGGTCTCACCGGACGACGTCGGGCCGGCACTCTTCACCGGAGGGGTGGTGCCCGGCTGGGTGCTCGCATGCTGCGGTGAACTGCAGGCTGTCATGGCGACGACGGGAAGTCCCATCACGAAGGAGGCCACAAAGGACGAGCCGCTGAATGTCTTCATGCCGGCGAGCCTAACTCGCGGCGGCTCCGCTTTTTCCCGGACCGGACGACTTGGAGCGCGCCGGTGGCTAGCGCCCGGCTTGGCGCACGTCGATCCGTTCGAGCCGACCCTCGGTGTACGACGCGATCTGGTCGACGATGACCCGCCAGCGGCCGCCGTCATCGGCAGCGGTGTTAAAGGCCGCAGCAAAGACCGGATCGAGCGTTCGGGGCGCCCCCGCATACAGCCAGTGCGCCACCCGGTGGATGCGCTCACGCTGTCCGGCTTGGGTTTCCTGATGCCGCGGATCGGACATGATGAATTGCAGGGCCAAGATTTTCAGCAAGGCGACCTCGGCACGCACCAGGTCGGGAACCCGCAGTTCGGCCTGATAGCGCACGAGCGGTCCGGGACCCGCCGCCGCGCGGGTGGTGGAGATGGCGGCCGAGGCGAACCTGCCGACCAACTCACTGGTCAACCGTTTCAGCGCGACCGAAGCCGCGAGCGTGGCGTCGTACTTGCCGACGGCCGCGACCACCGGCAATGCGGAAAGCCGCCGCGCGGCCGCCATGAAGTCATCGGCACGTACCCGGGAGAATTCGGTCTCGCCCAACTCGGCCAAGGCGGCGGCCTCGTCATCGTCGCCGAGCACCCGCAGGTCGATGCGTTGAGACACCACACCGTCCTCGACGTCGTGCACCGAGTACGCCACGTCGTCGGCCCAGTCCATGACCTGCGCTTCCAGGCACATGCGGCCCTCCGGAGCACCCGCTCTAACCCAGGTGGCCGGCTCGCGATCGTCATCGTAAAACCCGAACTTGCGTTGTCCTTCGCCGCGGGGCCACGGATACTTGGTAACCGCGTCCAGCGATGCCCGAGTCAGATTAAGCCCCGCGCTATTGCCTTGCGCATCAAGAACTTTGGGCTCAAGGCTGGTCAAAATTCGGAAGTTCTGGGCGTTGCCCTCGAAGCCCCCGTAATCCGCTGCGACCTCATCGAGGGCGCGTTCACCGTTGTGGCCGTAGGGCGGGTGGCCGATGTCGTGGGCCAGCCCCGCCAGCTCGACCAGGTCGAGGTCGCAGCCCAGGCCGATCGCCATCCCCCGCCCGATCTGGGCCACCTCGAGCGAGTGAGTCAGCCGAGTGCGCGGTGTATCACCTTCTCGCGGCCCGACCACCTGAGTCTTATCGGCCAGTCGGCGCAACGCGGCGCTGTGCAGAACCCGCGCGCGATCGCGGGCGAAGTCGGTGCGGTGCTGACCCTCGGTGCCCGGCAGACCCGCAGTCTTCGGCGCTTCGGCCACCCGTCGCTGCCGGTCGAAGTCGTCGTATGGGTCGTGCTGGTTTCCGGTCACCGACGCACAGTCTGCCAGGGAATGCCCGCCGGAGGCCGACTCGACTCAGGCCTAATGGGATGCGTTGCGGCGGGGTTGTGCCCAACCACTGCGCTTGGCATCGGGTCCTATTGGCCTGCATCGCGGCGGGGCTAGATTGGCCCTATGCGCACCGCTCGCCTGATCGCCGCGATCGCGACGATCCTCACGGTCGGCCTCACCGGGGGGTTGCTGCTGGCCCCGTCCGCAGGCGCGCAACCACCATTCCGGTTGGCCGACTACGTCACTGACAACGCCGGAGCGCTGTCGGATTCCGGGCGCAGCGCGGTCAACGCCGCCCTGAACAAGCTGTACACCGACCGCCACATCCGGCTGTGGGTGGTTTACGTCGACAACTTCTCCGGCCACCCCGCGGCCGGATGGGCACAACGCACCATGAGCAGCAGCGACCTGGGCGACTACGACGCGCTGCTGGCCGTCGGCACCGTCAGTCATGACTATGCGTTCCTGGTGCCGTCCACGATCAAAAGCATCAACGCAAATCAAGTCGATAAGTTGCGGCGCAACAGGATCGAGCCCGCCCTGCACAACGGCGACTGGAGCGGCGCCGCGGTGGCGGCGGCCAACGGGCTGGACACCTCGCCAAGCTCGTGGGGCCGCGTGGCCATGCTGGCCGTATTGGCGGGCATCCTCATCGCGCTGGCGATCCTGTTATTGGCCATGCATTATCGCGGCAGGCGCCGTCGCGCCGCGGCGCTGGCCGCGGCACGCCGAGTCGATCCCACCGACGCGAACGCGCTGGCGGAGGTTCCGCCGCAGGCACTCGACGACCTCTCCCGCGAACTGGTGGTGGACGTCGACAATGCGATCCGCACCAGCGCGAATGAATTGGACCTGGCCGTCATCGAATTCGGCGAGGACCGCACCCAGCCATTCACGCAGGCCGTGACGAACGCCAAAGCGGCTCTGTCCCAGGCATTCACGATCCGGCAGCAACTTGACGACGCGATACCCGAGACACCGGCGCAGCGCCGCGACCTGCTGACCCGGCTGATCGTCTCGGCGGCGCGCGCCGACCGCGAACTGGAGTCGCAAACCGAGGCCTTCGAGAAGTTGCGCGATTTGGTGATCAACGCCCCCACCCGCCTGGACTCGCTGACGCAGCAGTACGTGGAACTCACCACCCGCATCGCGCCGGCCGAACAACGACTCGCCGCTCTGCACAACGACTTCAGTGCCGCCGCGTTGACTTCGGTGTCCGGCAACGTCACGACGGCCAAGGAGCGGCTGGTGTTCGCCGACCGCAACATCGGCACCGCCCGTGAGCTTGCCGCCCAAGCCGTCAGCGGAGAGCAAACCCGTCTGGTCGATGCCGTCCGGGCCGCCGAGTCAGCGCTGGGCCAAGCTCGCTCGCTGCTCGACGCAATCGACCACGCGGCCGGCGACATTGCGCACGCCATCGACCGGCTGCCGTCGGCGATGACCGACATTCAGAACGACATCACGCGCGCACACGAACTGCTGCAGCAGACAGCGAAACTCAAAACCGCCCACACCAGTGATCTGGTCGCGGCGCGCGACGCCGCCATCAGGGCCGTCGAAAGCGCACGAGCCGGTGCTTCCGACGATCCGCTGAGCGAGTTCGCGCAGCTGACGAAGGCTGATGCCGCCCTCAACGGCCTGCTGGCCACGCTGGCCCAGGAGCAGGCCGCGGCCGAACAGCTGAACCGGTCATTGGAGCAGGCGGTGTTCACCGCGCAGTCGCGAGTGCGCGCGGTGTCGGACTACGTCGATACACGTCGGGGCAGCATCGGCCCCGAAGCTCGCACCCGGCTGGCCGAAGCCAAACGGCATCTGGAAGCCGCGCAGGACAAGCGATCGACCCTCCCCTCCGAGGCGATCGCGCACGCCAATGCGGCATCGACGCTGGCTGCCACGGCGCAGTCCCTGGCCAACGACGACGTGCAGCGGGCGCAGCGCGCCTACATGGGTCGCGGCGGCAGCGACATGGGTGCGATGCTCGGCGGGATCATCATCGGCAACGTCCTCAGCGGGGGCATGCGAGGCGGATTCGGCGGTTGGAGCCCGACCTCGTTCGGCGGCAGCCCGAGTTCGTCCGGCGGCGGTTTCATGGGTGGCGGCGGCCGATTCTGAGCAGCGCGTAACCCCGGCGATCGCAGCGGCTTTGGGTTTTCTGCGGTCTCAACCAGCTGCCGGGGAATGCGGTATCACGCCTGGGGTCCTTGGCGTCGTCTCGCCTTCGCGCCCACTTCGCGCACCATCCGCGGCCTGCGTCGGGCGGGGCTCGTCGGCCGTCTGCTCGGGAGCTTGGGCGCCGACGTCCGAGTTCGGCGCCCAATGGTCATAGTCATCTGGCGGAACGACCACGCCCCACTTGAGGGGAACCGACAGCCCACCGAGCACGCCGGACTCACCTCGAACCGCAGACACCGTGTCATCCGGCAACGGCGAACGGAGAGGCAAAAGCACGTCTGCCCCCTTCCACAGCCGACGAAAGCGTTCGGATGCTGTGGCGAATCGAATTCACGCCTACCGATTCACATCGTAAGACAAACTGAAGAAAATATGCGGGAATCGCCGAAGATACTTTTATCGAGCACATGCTCAACGGTGCGCAACCCTGCTGTCAGCTTCGCGAGGACAGCAGCCGAGCGCCGCCATCCACATGGCGACGCCAGGCGTCCGACACTGCTATGCAGTGGGGAGCCGATCCCAGACCCGTTGGTATCCAAGGCTTTAGGGCCGTAATCGAGGCAGTCTCCGAATAGCCGAACCGGGCCGTCCATAGCGACCTGGTAGTCGGTTCTGGCTCTGGTCGCCCGGTGAACCAGTGGACCGGCGGCGGGTTTTTACGACACGTATTAGATGAATTCGTGCGTCGTCATACAACGGTTGTTGCCGCGCATGTACGTATATCCGAAAGCGTTAATTCGGTTGTTTTGCACAATATGCACGTCTACACCAGCAGCCCCGCCGCACTATCCCGGCCGGTTGCGTGGAACCACCTTGGGACGAGACCTCACCACCTGTGCCCTGGTCCCGCGGTCCTCCCCCTCGGGACTCTTCTCGTCCACCGGCATCGCCGCCATCGGTGCGCCGCTACCGGACTCGGTTGCTGCCGCCGCAGCCGACGCCTCAGCGTCCACACCGGTCAATGCCGGAGCGGTGAGGTAAGCGGGCATCGACCCTTGCCACGCGGGGGGCACCGACATCGACCCGACGAACCGCGCGCTGCCCAGTCCGGCCGTCGCAACGCCCAGGGTGCCCAACCCCCCACCAGCCAACGGCGGCAGGTCAGATAGCGCGCTACCCGCGCTTTGGGGCGCACTGGGTTGCGCGCCGGCAGCGCCGACCAATTCCGGTGCCGCCGGGGGCGCCAATGCGGGGGGCGCCGCGGGTGGCGCCGGGCCCGCACTCTGGGCAAGCGTCATCATCGGCGTCATCAACGCGGTTGCCGGGTAGGCTCCGGCCTGCGCGACGGTCGACAATGCGGCCACCGGCGTCGACGAGAGCACTGACGTCAACGACGAGACGGCCGGCGAGAGCGCAGAAAACGCCGACTGCAACTGGGCGGCGAAAGCGGTTCCCAGCGACGACAACCCCTGGAAGAACTGCGACGCAAAACTCAAGGGTGTGGCCGCCAATGCGCCCAGGTCCGCCAGATCCGCAGACTGCGCGCTACCTCCCAGGGCCGCCGGTGGCGCGCCGAAATTCGGCAATGCCTGCGCCATCGATTGAGCCCCGGCCTGATAGCCCAGCATCGCGGCCACGTCTTGCGCCCACATCTCGACATACTCGAGCTCGGTCTGCGCGATCGCCGCCGTGTTCACGCCGAAAAAGTTCGTCGCGATCAAGACGAGCAGCCGGGCCCGATTCGCCAGCACCTCCGGCAGCGGCACCGTCGCCACCAGCGCCTCCTCGAAAGCCAGGGCCGCCATCCGGGCCTGCAAGGCCGCGACCTCAGCCTGTGCCGCAGCAATGAGCAGCCATTCCACGTAGGGCGCCGCGGCCGTGGTCATCGATACCGACGACGGCCCGAGCCAGGGGCCACTGGCCAAATCCGAAACCACCGTGTCGAAAGACGATGCCGAGGATGACAGATCGACTGCCAGCCCATCCCAGGCCGCGGCCGCCTCGAACAGAGGTCCGGACCCCGGGCCGCCAAATATCAGGGCCGAGTTGATCTCAGGAGGGAAGAACACAAATGCGGGAATCAATCGCAACCCCAACCGACCGAGTCAACGGCTCCTGCCCCGGACGGCTCAACGTTCACCCGAGGCGTTAGTCACCTACTTATACCGCAGTCGGGATCTTAAGGTACCCGCACGCGATAGGCCGAATTCTGTGACGACGTATCGCCACATGCGCGACGAAGAGCTGCGGCCCTACAGCGGCGCAGAAAATCTTTTACGACGCCTGGAAGGACCCCGGGAAGTACGCGATCAACAGCCCTTGAGGCGCACCGCCAGATAATCGGAGACGGCATTCATCGGGACCCGTTCCTGGGACATGTCGTCGCGCTGGCGTACCGTAACGGCGTCGTCCTCGAGTGAGTCGAAATCCACCGTCACGCAAAACGGTGTTCCAATCTCATCCTGGCGCCGATATCGCCGTCCGATGGCACCGGCGTCATCAAAATCGATATTCCAGAAATTGCGTAATTCGGCGGCCAAGTCTCGCGCTTTGGGACTCAAGTCGGCGTGGCGAGACAGCGGAAGCACCGCAGCCTTGACCGGAGACAGGCGCGGGTCGAGACGCAGAACAGTGCGTTTCTCCATTTTGCCCTTGGCGTTCGGGGCTTCGTCCTCCACATAGGCGTCGATCAAGAACGCCATGAACGACCGCGTCAGGCCGGCGGCCGGCTCGATCACATACGGCGTGTATCGGGTGTCGGTGACCTGGTCGTAGAACGACAGGTCGACGCCGGAATGCTTGGCGTGCGTCGACAAGTCGAAATCGGTCCGGTTGGCGACACCTTCGAGCTCACCCCACGGGTTACCGGCGAAACCGAACTTGTACTCGATATCGACGGTGCGGTCGGAATAGTGCGACAACTTGTCGGCCGGATGTTCAAACAACCGCAAGTTCTCGGGGTTGATACCAAGCTCGACATACCACTGCAACCGGGTGTCGATCCAGTACTGATGCCATTCCTTCGCCGTCGACGGCTCGACGAAGAACTCCATTTCCATCTGTTCGAACTCGCGGGTCCGAAAAATGAAGTTGCCCGGGGTGATCTCGTTGCGAAAACTCTTGCCTATCTGGCCGATGCCGAAAGGCGGCTTCTTGCGGGCCGTCGTCACCACGTTGGCGAAGTTGACGAAGATGCCCTGCGCGGTCTCCGGGCGCAGATAGTGCAGGCCCTCCTCGGTCTCGATCGGACCCAGGTAGGTCTTGAGCATCATGTTGAACTCGCGCGGCTCGGTCCACTGGCCCGGCTCGCCGGTCTCTGGGTCGCGGATGTCGGCCAGGCCGTTGGGCGGCGGATGCCCGTGTTTGGCTTCGTAGGCCTCGATGAGATGGTCGGCGCGATAGCGCTTGTGGGTGATCAACGACTCGACCAGCGGGTCATGGAAGACCTCGACATGCCCGGAGGCAACCCACACTTGCCGCGGCAAGATGATCGATGAATCCAGGCCCACGACGTCCTCGCGTCCGGTGACCACCGAGCGCCACCACTGCCGTTTGATGTTCTCCTTGAACTCCACGCCCAGCGGGCCGTAATCCCACGCCGATCGCGTGCCGCCGTAGATCTCGCCGGAGGGAAAGACGAAGCCGCGCCGTTTGGCGAGGTTCACTACGGTGTCGATGACAAACGCCACGGGGTGGTGCACTCCCTCTCCGGGTTTGGGCGGGCACGCGCGGCGGTAGACCGCGGTGCGCAGAGCATCAGTCATGGTAGCGATCGACGCCGGGGTCTTTGACATGCGTCATCATGCATGTGACAGTGGATGGCAGCCGATAACGACATTCAATGGCGGATACTTTTCCCACTACCTGGCACTTCTCGAGGTGATGCCGCTCCGATGATGACGTCCCCGTCACCTTCTGCCTCGATGCCCGCCGCCGACGACGGCGACTCGGACCTGGGCGTGGTCGCCCACGACCACGAACCGCTCGGCGCCGGCGGGCGTTCCGGCCTAACCGCCTATCCCGTGCCGCCGCCGCGGGACATCCTCGATGCCGCCGGTGAGTTGTTGCGCGCGCTGGCCGCGCCCGTGCGAATCGCGATCGTGTTGCAGTTGCGCGAGTCCCATCGCTGCGTGCACGAGCTGGTGGACGCGCTCGGCGTGCCCCAGCCGCTGGTCAGCCAGCACCTGAAGATTCTCAAGGCGGCCGGGGTCGTCACCGGGGAGCGATCCGGTCGCGAAGTGCTGTATCGGCTCGCCGACCATCACCTCGCGCACATCGTGGTGGACGCCGTCGCGCACGCCGGTGAGGAGCCGCGCCAATGACCGGGACCAGCGTCCGCTCCACCCGGCAGCGTGCCGCGATCTCCACCTTGCTGGAGACGCTCGATGAATTTCGCTCGGCCCAAGAGCTGCATGACGAGCTGCGCCGGCGCGGCGAGAACATCGGCCTGACAACTGTTTACCGGACGCTGCAGTCGATGGCCGCGGCCGGGATGATCGACACGCTGCGCACCGACACCGGCGAGTCGGTCTACCGCAGGTGTTCCGAGCACCATCATCACCACCTGGTCTGCCGCGGCTGCGGCGCCACCATCGAGGTGGGTGATCACGAGGTCGAGCAGTGGGCCGCGGAAGTGGCCGCCAAGCATGGCTTCTCGGATGTCAGCCACACCATCGAAATCTTCGGTACCTGTTCGGATTGCAACGGCCGATAGCCGATTACGCCGTCAGCGTCCGACGTATCCCCGCTCCGGTGTCCAGCACCAACAGGATCAGCGTCCTCAAGGCTTCGTCGGTCAGGCCGCCGCCGGGGAAGTTGTAGCGCAGCATCACGTCGGCGGTTTTCGACGCGCCCTTGCCCGAATTACGTTGCACGGCCTTCTCATTGATCTTCTCTATCAGGTTTACGCTGCCGAAATTGCTGTCGCGGGCCTGCGCGGCGACTTGTTCGCTGACCTTCTTGGTCAGCGGCAGATCCCACGCCAAGATCTGGGTGAGCGACACCAGGTCGAGGCCCTCGGCGATGGTCACCACGCGCAGCGAGGCGATAGTGCCGTCGTGGCGCACGGTGACCGCGCCGTCGGGCTCCTCCTCAAGCGAAAGGACGTCGCCGAGTATCGACGCCAGGCGTTTCTGTAGCGACGGCACTATGCACTCCCGAATCTGCGGTTGCGAGAAGCGTATTCCTCACACGCCGCCCATAGGTCGCGGCGGTCGTAGTCGGGCCACAGCTTGTCCTGAAAGACGTACTCGGCGTACGCCGCCTGCCACAACATGAAATTGCTGGACCGATGCTCCCCCGAGGTCCGCAGGAACAAATCCACATCGGGAATGTCGGGCCGCTGCAGGTGATGCGTCACCGTCGACTCGCTGATACGCTCCGGATTCAGCCGGCCGGCGGCGGCCAAGCGCGCGATTTCCTTTGTAGCCTCGGCGATTTCGGCGCGGCCGCCGTAGTTGACGCAGTAGTTCACGGTGATCACGTCGTTGTCCTTGGTCATGTCCTCCGCGATCGCCAATTCATTGATCACGCTACGCCACAAGCGTGGCCGCGAGCCCACCCACCGGATCTTGACCCCGATTGTCTTCAGGTTCACCCGACGCATGCGCACCACATCGCGGTTGAACCCCATCAGGAAGCGGACCTCCTCGGGGGAACGCTTCCAGTTTTCCGTGGAGAATGCGTAGAGGCTGAGCCATTTGATGCCGATTTCGATTGCGCCGCAGACGATGTCGATCACCACCGCCTCGCCCGCCTTATGGCCGTCGGTGCGGGTCAGCCCCTGTTGGGTCGCCCAGCGGCCGTTACCGTCCATCACGATGGCCACATGATTGGGCAGTCGGGCGGCCTCGATTCTGGGCGGGGCCGCCTTGGAGATGTGCTGTGGTGGCCGGCACGGCCCCCCGTCGGCGGACGGCGGCAGCTCCGGAAAGACGACCGGCCAGGTCGACTTGTCGGGAAACACCGGATAGTCGTCGGGTGCGGGGGGCAGCTGCGGGAAATCGGCTGACGCCCTTGCGGGCTCGGCCTTTCGGCCAGAGCCGCCGGCCCAGAGTTTAGCCACAGTCCATATCCTGCCCGATCAGCGCCGCGCGCTGTTCGGCAATGGTGCGATCGACGTGATACGTCCGTTCCACGAGCGGCAACGTTTTGAGCTGCCGCTCCAAATGCCACTGCAGGTGCGCGGCCACCAGACCGCTGACGTAGTTGCGGTGCGATTGCGGCGTTTTTTCGGCGAAGTCCCAATCGCCGTCGTGGAGCGCGGACATCAGGTCCAGCACTCCCGGTGGTGGCGTCGTCGAACCGGCCGGGCGGCAGTGTGTGCAGACGCTGCCGCCCGCACCGACGTGGAATGCCCGATGGGGACCGGGAGTGGCGCAACGGGCGCAATCTCCCAGCGCCGGCGCCCATCCGGCGATGCCCATTGCGCGCAGCAGGTAGGCGTCGAGCAAAAGGCCCCGGGACCGCCGGCCGTCGGCCACCGCCCGCAACGCACTCACCGTGAGCCCGTGCAGGGCCGGGGCGGGCGCCCGCTCCTCGCCGGCGAGGCGCTCGGCGGTTTCCAGCATGGCGCAGCCGCAGGTGTAACGGCCGTAGTCATTGACGATGTCGGTGGCGAACGCGTCAATGGAGACGACCTGGATGACGATGTCGAGGTTGCGGCCGGGATGCAGCTGCACGTCGATGTGTGCAAACGGCTCCAGCCGCGCACCGAATTTGCTGCGAGTGCGGCGCACGCCCTTGGCGACCGCACGGACCAGCCCGTGATCGCGAGTAAGCAAGGTGACGATCCGGTCGGCTTCGCCGAGCTTGTGCTGGCGCAACACAACAGCTCGGTCTCGGTATAGCCGCATCACAACAGTTTTGCACCCCGCCGCGACATTATGGGTATCCGCGCCGTTAGTCTCGTACCCCGTGATTGGCGCTTCTGGGTCGGGTCCTGGGTCCATTGCAGGATCCGGCCACCGGCGCCTGCCCACGCTGACTGACCTGCTCTATCAGCTGGCCAGCCGGTCGGTGACGTCCACCACATTGGTGGGCCGCTCCCTGCACGCCATCCACGCCAGCCAGCCCACACTGAACGCCTTCCGGGTGGTGCTCACCGAATCAGCGCTGGCCGACGCGGCGGAGGCCGACCGGCGACGCGCGGCCGGGGACACCGCCCCTCTGCTGGGGATCCCGATCGCCGTGAAAGACGACGTCGACGTTGCCGGGGTGCCCACCGCCTTCGGGACCGAGGGGTCGGTCCCGCCGGCCACGCACGACGCTGAGGTGGTGCGTCGCCTGAAGGCCGCCGGCGCCGTCATCGTCGGCAAGACGAACACCTGTGAACTCGGCCAATGGCCGTTCACCAGCGGACCCGGCTTCGGCCATACCCGCAACCCCTGGTCGCGCCGGCACACCCCGGGTGGATCGTCCGGCGGCAGCGCGGCGGCGGTCGCGGCCGGCCTGGTCACCGCCGCGATCGGCTCCGACGGCGCCGGCAGTATCCGCATCCCCGCGGCGTGGACGCACCTGGTGGGCATCAAACCGCAGCGTGGCCGCATCTCGACCTGGCCGTTGCCGGAGGCCTTCAACGGCATCACGGTCAACGGTGTGCTGGCCCGGACCGTGGCTGATGCGGCGTTGGTGCTCGATGCCGCATCAGGCAACGTCGAGGGCGATCGGCACCAGCCGCCCCCGATTACCGCGTCCGACTATGTGGGGAAAGCCCCGGGCCCGCTGAACATCGCGCTGTCCACCCGGTTCCCGTACACCGGCTTCCGGCCGAAGCTGCACCCGGAAATCCTGGCCGCGACGCGAGCCGTCGGCAAGCAACTCGAATTGCTCGGCCACACCGTGGTGCCGGGCAACCCCGATTACGGCATGCGGCTGTCCTGGGACTTCCTCGCCCGGTCCACCTCGGGCCTACGGGAGTGGGAGGAGCGACTGGGCGACGGCGTGGTGCTGGACCCCCGCACCCTGTCCAACCTGCGCATCGGCGCGTTATTGGGGCAAGCCATCCTGCGCACCGCCCGCCGCCACGAAGCGGACGACCAACGCCGGGTGGGCTCGATATTCGACATCGTCGATGTCGTGTTAGCTCCGACCACCGCCCAACCGCCGCCGCTGGCGCGTGCCTTCGACCGGTTGAGTGGCTTCGGCACCGACCGCGCCATGATCGCGGCGTGCCCCCTGACGTTCCCGTGGAACGTCCTGGGCTGGCCGTCGATCAACGTTCCGGCCGGCTTCACCTCCGACGGTTTGCCGATCGGTGTGCAGCTGATGGGTCCGGCACACAGCGAGGGCCTGCTGATTTCGCTCGCCGCCGAACTGGAAGCCGTCTGCGGATGGGCCAGCGAACAGCCGCAGTCGTGGTGGGACCAGACCACCGATGCTCCCGGCTGACGTCTTAACCACCAGCAAGCGTTTCCGCAGGTATTAAGGCGAATCAGCCGCTGACAACCCGGGTACTCGTTGGCGATGGACCAATCGACCGCTCCCCTGCTCGAGGCGCTGGCAGATTATCGGGACAAGAACCGCTACGGATTCACGCCACCGGGCCACCGCCAAGGTCGTGGCACCGATGACCGCGTGCTGCAAATTCTGGGCCGCGAACCGTTCCTCGATGACGTGCTGGCCAGCGGCGGGCTGGATGCGGGCATGGCGAACCGCGGCCGACGACTTCGAGCCGCCGCCGGATATCGCGCTGCCTTCGCCGGCGGATCGCCAGCGCGGCACGGCTGTGACCGTTAAAAGCCCAGTCGGCCAAGCTGTTTGGGGTCGCTCTGCCAATTTTTGGCGACCTTGACGCGCAGGTCGAGGTACACCTTCGTGCCCAGCAACTTCTCGATCTGGGCGCGCGCGGCGGTACCGACCTCTCGCAGCCGGGCGCCGCCCTTGCCGATGACGATGCCCTTCTGGCTGTCGCGTTCGACGTAAAGCAGGGCATGGACGTCGATCAGGTCGTCACGATCCGGCCGCGGGTTGACTTCGTCGATGACCACCGCCAACGAATGCGGCAGCTCGTCACGAACGCCCTCGAGGGCGGCCTCCCGAATGAATTCGGCCATCAGAACCTCTTCGGGCTCGTCGGTCAGCTCACCGTCGGGGTAATACGCCGGCCCATGCGGCAGCGCGGCGGCCAGCACGTCGATCAAGATGTCCATTTGAGCGCCGGTCACCGCCGACACCGGAACGATCTCGGCAGAGTCACCGACCAGCTCGCTGACCGCCACCAACTGCGCGGCTACCCGATCTTTGGGCGCCTTGTCGATCTTGGTGACGATCGCGACCAGAGTCGTCTTCGGCGCGGTCGAACGGATTTGTTCGACGATCCACCGGTCTCCCGGACCGATCGCTTCGTCGGCGGGAATGCACAGCCCGATCACGTCGACTTCGGAATAGGTATCGCGCACAAGGTCGTTGAGGCGCTTGCCCAGCAAGGTGCGCGGTCGGTGCAGGCCTGGCGTGTCGACCAGGATGATCTGGAAGTCGTCTCGATGCACGATGCCGCGGATGGTGTGCCGGGTGGTCTGTGGCCGCATCGAGGTGATCGCGACCTTGGTCCCGACGAGCGCATTGGTCAGTGTCGATTTCCCAGTGTTGGGGCGACCGACCAAACATACGAAGCCGGAACGAAATTCAGTCATGCGGCCCGGGCTCCTCGCCATCGGGCGAATCGTCGGATTCGACCGGGCTGAGCAAAACGGTGTTAATCCGTACCCGGCCCCGGTGATCGGTGCCGCCTTCGGCCCGCAGCCGCAGACCGTGCGAAACCACCTCGGCGCCCGGCAGCGGCACCCGGCCCAATTCCAGGGCGAGCAGGCCGCCGACGGTGTCGACGTCGAGGTCGTCGTCGAACTCCACGTCGTATAGCTCGCCCAGGTCTTCTATCGGTAGCCGCGCCGACACCCGGAAGTGCTTGTCGCCCAAGTCTTCGATCGGCGCCGTCTCCGCCTGGTCGTACTCGTCGGCGATCTCGCCGACGATCTCTTCCAGCACATCTTCGATGCTGACCAAGCCGGCGATCGCGCCGTACTCGTCGACGAGAAGAGCCATGTGGTTGCGGTCGCGCTGCATTTCCCGCAGCAGAGAGTCCAGAGGTTTGGAATCCGGCACGAAGACCGCGGGGCGCATCACCGTCGACACCGGAGGGGTCCGCCCGCCGTCGCCGGACAAAACCGTATGCTGAACAAGGTCTTTCAGATACACGACCCCGACGACGTCGTCGACGTTCTCGCCGATCACCGGGATGCGGGAATGCCCGCTGCGCACCGCCAAGTTGATGGCCTGGCTGGCGGACTTGTCGCTTTCGATCCAGATCATCTCGGTGCGCGGGACCATCACCTCGCGGGCCGGGGTGTCACCGAGTTCGAAGACCGACTGGATCATCTTGCGCTCTTCGGCCGCGACCACGCCGCGCTGCTGAGCCAGGTCGACGACTTCGCGCAATTCGATCTCGGAGGCGAACGGCCCGTTCCGCAGCCCGCGGCCGGGGGTCACCGCGTTACCCAGCACCACCAGCAACCGGCTGATCGGCATCAACAGCCACGAGATCGCTTGCAGCGGAAGCACCGTCGTCAGCGCAATGGAGTAGGCGTTCTGACGACCGAGGGTGCGTGGGCCCACCCCCATGACGACGAAGCTGGTCACCACCATGATGGCGGCCGCGCCGAACAATCCCCATCTCAGCCCGAAGTTGTCATAGAGAAACACCACCAGCAGTACGGTCGCCGTGATCTCGCAGGCGATCCGCAGCAGCACCACCAGGTTGATGTAGCGCGGCCGTTCCGACATCACCTTGGACAACGCCACCGCCCCGGGCCGCTCGTCGCGCACCAACTCCTGAACCCGGGCCAGCGACACCGTGCTGATTGCCGCATCGATCGCCGCGAACAGCCCGCCCAGCGCGATCAGCGCGACTGCACCGAACAGCTCAGACCAGCCCGTCAATTGTCGACATACCTTGACTCGGTCACTGACTCCCCTGTGGCTTTGGCCTGCAGCTTAGGTGTCAGCCTGCTGCTCCCCGCTCCGATTCCGGCGGTTGAGCAACCAGGCGATCAGACCCACCACTACCGCAAACCCCCCGAAGCGCAACGGCAGCGTCCACCCTGATTGTTGGGGCTGACCGGGCTCCTGGTGGTGAACGGCCAGTAGCACCAAGAAACTGCCGTCGTCCGTCGGCCCGACGCCCGGTGTCGGCTGGGTCTTGATCACCCTGATCTGGGCGGGGGCGCTGCTGGAATTGTCGATCTGCCCCCACGCCAGCGTGGAGTCGTCGAGCAGGAAGGTATCCTGACCGCCCGCCGGTTGGCCGCCGTCGTGACCCACCACCGCAACGTGGCCCACTTCGACGGTCTCGCCTTTGGCGGGAACGAACACCGTGACATTCTCGTACAGCTTCGGCGGAACCGGCGGCTTGTAGTCCGGTGGCGGCGCGCCGTTGTTCGGCGGCGGTATTGAGCCCCCGCCGTAAAAGCTGCCGGCCGCCACATAGCTGTCGCTGACCGCGGTGAACGGGGCGACGCCGACGCTGGTCGCGTCGAGCACCATCCGCGCTCCGCGCGGCAGGTACGCCTGCTGGTAGGCGCCGTTGTAGAAGTAGTGCAGCGTAACCGGCTGATTGAGCGGGTTGTAGATCGTCGGGCGACGATAGGCGTCGTCGTAGTCGAGGTACTCCCAGTGGCGCGGCCGGACGAACTTCTGATCGTCAATCTTGAGGATGTCGACGTTGTCGCGGTGAGAACTCACGACGTTCTGCACCTGCTGGTTGGGATCAACCTGGGTGGGCGGCTTCGGTGGGTTGGCGGGGTCGACGCGCGTCAGCGGTGCGGCCTTGGCCGCCGCGATCGCCAACGACGGCGCATCCAGGCCACGCGGCGGTGCCACCACCGGGGCGTTCCGTGGTGCGTCCGGCCCCGGCGGACTGATCTCCTGCACCGGAAGCAAACCGGAGTTGGGCGGCGGAAGTATCAGCGGACCCTCCACCGGCGACGGGAGCGGGGGCGGCTCGTACACCGGAATGGGAATTGGCGGAATTGGCTTGGGCGCGGTGCTCGGGGGTCCTTGGACGCCATGGCGGTCCTCGTTGCATACGTTCGCCGTGTGATAGGCGTTCACGTAGAACATGCAGTGCTCGCAGGCGACCGGGTTCGATCCCGCGCCGGCACACGGGGCCGCCAGCGCTTGAGTGTCGGTAATGACCCACACCGGCAAGGGCGCGAACGCGATGGCAGCTGCCGCCAGAATGTTGAACGGCCTCAATTGTCGAAATACCTTGACTTGTCGAGCAATCGACGGTCCCGTTCCTGCTGGCGGTCCTGGTGGTAGGCCTCGACCTGGTCGGCGACCCATTCTTCGAGCAACCGGTCCTGCAGGGCGAACATCTCCTTCTCCTCGTCCGGCTCGGCGTGGTCGTAACCGATCAGATGAAGCACGCCGTGGATGGCCAGCAGCGCCAGCTCGTGCCCCAGACTGTGGCCCGCCGAGGCGGCCTGACCGGCGGCGAATTCCGGGCACAGCACGATGTCGCCCAGCATGGAGGGTCCCGGCTCGGGGGCGTCCGGGCGTCCACCCGGCTCGAGCTCGTCCATCGGAAAGCTCATCACGTCGGTCGGGCCGGGCAGGTCCATCCAGCGCATGTGCAGGTCGGCCATCGCGGCGGTGTCCAGGAGCACCATCGACAGCTCGGCAGCCGGATTGACGTCCATCTTGGCGATGACGAACCGCGCGACGCTGATCAGTTCGGCTTCGGAGACGTCAATACCCGATTCGTTGGATACCTCAATGCTCATAGAACCCACTCACCGCACCATCATCGGCGACCGTGCGAGCCCGTCGCCCGCCGCGACGCCCGGTTCATCGCCAGACCAGGCTCTTCGAATTTCGCATAAGCGTCGACGATCTCCGAGACCAGCCGGTGGCGGACCACGTCCACACTGGTCAGCTCGGCGATGTGGATGTCATCCACGCTGTCCAGGATTTCCATCGCCGAGCGTAGGCCGGATTTCGCGCCGCCCGGAAGGTCGACCTGCGTGATGTCGCCGGTGACCACGATCTTCGATCCGAAGCCCAGTCTGGTGAGGAACATCTTCATCTGCTCGGCGGTGGTGTTCTGCGCCTCGTCGAGGACGATGAACGCGGAGTTCAACGTGCGGCCGCGCATATACGCCAGCGGAGCCACCTCGATGACTCCGGCGGTCATCAGTTTGGGGATCAGCTCGGGATCCATCATGTCGTACAGTGCGTCATACAACGGCCGCAGATAGGGATCGATCTTCTCGCTGAGTGTGCCGGGCAAAAAGCCAAGCCGCTCACCGGCTTCCACGGCCGGGCGGGTCAAGATGATGCGGTTTACCTGTTTGGTCTGCAACGCGTTGACCGCCTTGGCCATCGCCAGATACGTCTTGCCGGTGCCGGCCGGGCCGACCCCGAAGACGATGGTGTTGGCGTCGATGGCGTCGACGTAGCGCTTCTGATTGAGCGTCTTGGGCCGGATCGTCTTGCCCCGCCGCGACAAGATGTCCAGGGTCAGCACTTCGGCCGGGGACTCGTTGTCGGTGCCGGCCAGCATGGCGACGCTGTGGCGAACCACCTCCGGGGTCAACGGCTGGCCACCGGCAACGATCGCGACCAGTTCGGAGATCGCCCGCTCGGCGAGCGCGACGTCGGCGGGCTCACCCGCGAGGGAGACCGCATTGCCACGCACATGCAAGTCGGCGTTCAAGCTGCGCTCCAGGGCCCGCAGGTTCTGGTCCGCCGAACCCAACAAGCCCATCACGACATCGGGCGGAACATCGATGCTGCTACGAACCTGAGCAGAGGCCGGGACGGCTCCGGCAGCGTCAGCGGCGCTGGTCTCGCGGGGTGTCACGTGGCTCTCGATGCCTGCTTTCTCGGCTTGTCGGTGGGTTGCTGGGCCGTCTCAGTCTACGCCGAGGGCTCCGGTTGGTCAGTGTTCAGCAACGTACTCGACGCCGCGTCGCCGTCGCGACCCGGCGGCGCAACGTCGTTTGCCGGCACGTCCCCGCGCTGGTCCCAGCGCGGGGTCAGCACCCCGAGCGCGCCCAGGGCCACAGCCGCGGCCGTCGACGTCCGCAGCACCTGGGGACCGAGCCGCACCGCCGCCGCGCCGGCGTCGCACAGCGCCGCCATCTCGTCCTCTGCGATCCCGCCTTCTGGACCGACCAGCAGCAGCAGTGAATTCGCTTGTGCCAGATCGATATCGGCGAGTCGGTCGGTGGCCGACTCGTGCAAGGCCAACGCCGTTGCGCCGGCGCCCACCTCCGCGCGAATCCGCTGTGTCAGCTCCGTGGTGGACAACACGCCGTCGACCGGGGGGATGTGCGCCCGACGGGACTGCCGGGCCGCCGACCGGACGACGGCACGCCATCGGCGCAACCCCTTGTTGACCCGATTGCCCTGCCAGTTAGCCACGCAGCGCGCGGCGTGCCACGCGACGAACGCGTCGGCGCCGGCCTCGGTGGCCAGCTCGACGGCCAGCTCCGAACGCTCCGACTTGGGCAGCGCCTGCACGATGGTCACGGACGGGGACCCCGGCGCCACACTCCAGCGCTCGAGGACCCGTGCGCGCAACCCGTCGCGCCCGGCGTGCTCCACCTCGCAATGGGCCAGGGTTCCGGCGCCGTCGCCGAGGACGAGTCGCTCGCCGGGACGGATTCGCCGCACGGAGGCGGCGTGAAAACCCTCGTCGCCGCCCAGCACGGCGAGCGAGCCGGGCTCGGGCAGCTTGTCGAGGTAGAACAGGGTCGCGACCATGGCGCGCCTCCGGGCGCCAGACTAGCGACCGGTGAAGGTTTCGCGGAGCCGGCTGAACAAGCCTCCGCCGGCGTGAGTCGAGCGGACCTCGGGCACATCGCGGCTGCGGTGAGTCTTGAACTCGCGCAGCAGTTCGGTGTCGCGGTGGTCCAGCCGGGCGGGAACCACCACCTCGACGTGGACATGCAGGTCACCTCGGGTGCCGGACCGCAGATGCGGCATGCCGTGACCACGCAGCGTGATGACCGAGCCCGGTTGCGTCCCCGGCGGAATGGTGATCTCGCTGACGCCGTCCAAAATCGCGTCGATGGTGATGGTGGCGCCCAGCGCGGCGTCAACCATCGGCACCGAAACCGTGCAGTGCAGGTCGTCGCCTTCGCGGACGAAGACGTCGTGGGCCTGTTCGTGCACCTCGACGTACAGGTCACCGGCCGGCCCGCCACCGGGCCCGACCTCGCCCTGCGCGGCGAGCCGCACGCGCATGCCGTCGCCAACGCCGGCCGGGATCTTGACGCTGATCTCGCGGCGGGCGCGCACCCGGCCGTCGCCCATGCACTGGTGGCACGGATCGGGGATGACGACGCCGACGCCACGGCACGTCGGACACGGCCGCGACGTCATCACCTGCCCCAGCAGCGAGCGCTGCACCGTCTGCACCTCGCCGCGGCCACCGCAGGTGTCGCAGGGCACCGGTACCGAATCACCGTTGGTGCCCTTACCCTGGCATCGGTCACACAGGACCGCGGTGTCCACGGTGACCTGCTTGGTCACGCCCGTGGCGCACTCTTCGAGGTCAAGCCGCATCCGCAGCAGCGAGTCGGAGCCCGGCCGCACCCGCCCGATCGGACCGCGGGAGGTCGCGCCGCCGCTGAAGCCGCCGCCGAAGAAGGCCTCGAACACGTCGCCCAGGCCGCCACCGAATCCGCCGAAACCGCCGCCCGCCGCGGCCGCGTTCTCCAGTGGGTCCCCGCCCAGGTCGACGACCCGCCGCTTCTCGGGATCGCTCAACACCTCGTATGCGACGCTGATCTCCTTGAATTTCGCCTGCGCGGCCTCGTCGGGGTTGACGTCCGGATGCAGTTCGCGCGCCAGCTTGCGGTACGCGCGCTTGATCTCCGCGTCGCTGGCGTTTCTGCTCACGCCGAGCAGCCCGTAGTAATCGCGTGCCACGCTTGACTCTCCTATACCTGGTTTTTTCCCGCGCCTACCCATCCTGCGGGTGCGCGTTCATCGAGCACCCAGGACTTCGCCGATATAACGAGCAACCGCAGCAACGCTGGCGATAGTTCCCGGATAGTCCATCCGGGTGGGCCCCAGCACACCCATTCCCCCGTAGACGGTGTCGGGGGTGCCGTAGGCGGTGGTCACCACGGAGGTGCCCAATATCTGCTCGGCGGCCGTCTCGTGGCCGATGCGCACCGTCACTTTACCGGCTTCCTGCTGGACGGCCAGCAAGCGAAGCACCACCACCTGCTCCTCCAGCGCTTCCAGTATTGAGCGCAACGAGTCACCGAAATCGGCCGCGTTACGGGTCAGGTTGGCGGTGCCGCCCAGCAACAGGCGCTCTTCGGTGTGCTCGACGAGCGATTCCAGCAACACCGTTGCCGACCGGCCAACGGCGTCACCCAAACCTTCTGGGCTGGTCAGCTGTCCCGCGAGGTCGGCGACCGCCACCGACGCGGCGGACAGCTTCTTGCCCACCAGCGCCTGGGCGAGCATCTCGCGCAGCTGAGAAAGTTCGTGATCGTCGATGACGTCACCGAGTTCGACTACCCGCTGGTCGACACGGCCGGAGTCGGTGATGACGACCATCAGCAGCCGGGCCGGGGTCAGGGCGATCACTTCGAGGTGACGCACCGTGGACGACGACAGCGTGGGGTACTGCACCACGGCCACCTGTCGAGTCAGTTGCGAGAGCAGCCGAACCGCCCGCCGCAGGACGTCATCGAGATCGACACCGGACTCGAGGAAGCTCTGAATCGCGCGCCGTTCGGCCGAGGACAGGGGCTTGACTTCGTCGAGCCGGTCGACGAATTCGCGGTAACCCTTCTCGGTCGGCACCCGGCCGGAACTGGTATGCGGCTGGGTGATGTAGCCCTCGGCCTCGAGTACCGCCATGTCGTTACGGACCGTGGCGGACGAGACGCCCAAGTTGTGGCGGTCCACCAACGCCTTGGAACCGATCGGCTCTTTGGTGGCGACGAAGTCGGCGACGATGGCGCGCAGCACCTCGAACCGACGGTCATCGGCACTTCCCACCGGCCGCCACCTCCTTCGATACCGCCTTGACCGGATTCATTTTACGGACACGGGCGGCGCCGACGGTTATCCGCGGCGGTTCGGCGGAGCCGGTGACCGCAGGGATCACCGCCAGTCGTCGCCGTCACACCGGCGGTGCTGTCGAAAATTTTCTTCGAACGCATCGGTGCTGGCGGACATCAGTCCGGCTAGCCTTTCCAGAATGAACCGGTCGTGCCATAGCAATGAGTCGGGAGCGGTCGGCCGATGATTTTCAAGGGCGTGCGCGACGGCAAGCCGTATCCCGAGCACAATCTGTCCTATCGGGATTGGTCCCAGATACCGCCGCAACAGATCCGGCTCGACGAATTGGTCACCACGACAACGGTGCTCGCGCTGGACCGGTTGCTCTCCGAGGACTCCACCTTCTACGGCGACCTCTTCCCCCACGCGGTGCGGTGGAGGGGCATCACCTACCTCGAAGACGGCCTGCATCGTGCGGTGCGGGCCGCTTTGCGGAACCGCACCGTGCTGCACGCTCGGGTGTACGACATGGATGTGCCGCTGGGCTCGCCCGCGTAAGCGTCACACTCGAGGCTCCCCGCGTGTCGACCTAGTAAGGACGTTGGTTTCTGACCACAACTTGCCAGGAGGATCGCCATGTCACGGCTGCAAGGAGTCTCCGACCGCGACGCCGGCCTCGGCGCCAAAATCGCCTTCTTCTTCACCAAACGCAAGCTAGCGCAGATGGCCGGGCTCGAAACCGCGGGAATGTTGGAGCCGCTGCGGATGTATGCGCATATCCCTCGATTGCTCAGCGCCTACGGCAAGTTGGAGCAAGCCGAGTCGAAACTTGACATTCTCAGCCCCCGTCACCGTGCGCTGGCGGAGCTCAAGGCAGCGACGACGGTGCGCTGCGAGTACTGCATCGACCTCGGCTCACAGATCGCCCGGAAGTGGGGCATCACCGACGAAGAGCTGCTGGCGATGGCCAACTATCGCAACGCCGTCTGTTTCTCCGACGTCGACAAGCTGATCCTCGAGTACGCCACCGCGATGAGTCGCACCCCGGTCGAGGTGACCGATGAACTTTTCGATGCGCTGCGTGCCCACTTCGACACGCCGCAGCTCGTCGGCCTGACCCACGTCATCAACCTGGGCAACATGCGCGCCCGGTTCAACATCGCCCTCGGTATCGGGTCGTCGGGCTTTTCGGCTGACCGAGTGTGTGCATTACCCGAGACCGATCGGCCATGACGGCGGATCCGTCATTGGCGGCTCGCTTCGAGGCGGCCCGACCGCAGCTGGGCGCCATCGCCTACCGCATGCTGGGCTCGCTCGAGGACGCTCAGGATGCGGTGCAGGAGGCGTGGCTGCGGCTGAGCCGTAGCGCCGAGTCGGACGGGATGAACCGCATCGCCAACCTGGACGCCTGGCTGACCACCGTGGTGGCGCGCATCTGCCTGAACGTGTTGCGCGACCGCCGCACTCACGGCGGCGAGGAACTTTCCGGTCACCTGCCGGATCCGATCGTGGACGCCGTAGGTGAATTCGACCCCGAGCACCGCGCGATGCTGGCCGACGCGGTGGGGCTGGCGCTGTTCGTTGTGCTGGACACGCTGCCGCCGGCCGAGCGGCTGGCGTTCGTGCTGCACGACGTGTTCACCGTGCCGTTCGACCAGATCGCGGCCATCGTCGATCGAACGCCGGAAGCGGCCCGCAAGCTGGCCAGCCGGGCCCGACGCCGGATCGAGCAGGCCGACCCGGCTCCCGACGGCACCTTGGTCGCGCAACGGGAGGTGGTCGACGCCTTCTTCGCGGCGGGGCGCAGCGGCGACTTCGACCGCCTGGTGGCGGTGCTCCATCCCGACGTGGTGTTGCGTGGTGATTTCGGCGCCGACACGGCCGTTTTCCGCGCCGAGGGGGCATCCTCGGTGGCTCAGCTGGCCCGCAGTTATGCCGGTCCGGAACGCGAAGTGCGCGCCGCGACGGTGAACGGTGCCGCCGGAGCGGTGATTTTTATCGCCGGCCGTGCGGCGTCCATCATGGGTTTCGTGGTGCGCGGCCACAGAATCCGCGCCATCGACGTACTGGCGGATCCGGCGCGCATCGCCAGATTGGACCTGCGCGCATTACACGCCGATCACTGACCGGCGGCCTCCAGCAACTCCATCGCCGACGCCCGCGACAGCACCCAGCCGCCGCCCTGGTTGACGAAAGTGACGTTCTGCGTGACCGGCGACGTCAGTTTGGGGCCGGAGACCGCGACGTCGGCGGTCGCCGAACCGTCCGCGGCCGGCTGGACGTTGGTGACACCGAACGACAGCGGCAGGTCGCCGTTCTTGGCCGCCTTCTGCAGCTTCTTGTCGGCAACGTGCGCGGCCATTCCGCTGATGCCGCCCTGCACGAGGTTGCTCTTGTTGGAGAAGGCGACTTTGGGGTCGGCGAGGGTGGTGAGCACGCCGGTCAGCTGATCGGAAGTGGGCACACTGGCATTCATAAGCGGCTGCGCCGGCGGCGGATCCTGCAAAAGCGGCGCACCGACGGTGGTAAGCCGCACTCCGGCGGCAAGCTCACTCGGCGTCGCGGCCGAGGCCACGCCCGCGGCCACGCCCCCGACGATGGCCAGCGCTGCCACCCCGGTGGCGATGGTCTTGACGATTCCCATGGTCCCCCCTCCAGACGAGCACGAATCTCGACGCATGACCAGCGATCCGCATCGCCCATTGGTGGCGGCGTGGATGGTGTCAGCGTGCCCTTTGCGTCCGGTATTTCGCGGCTGGGCACCGATACGTTACGACATTCCGATATGGAAGAAACGTGACCGAACTCCTGCGCCCGCTGTGCGAAGACACGCGCTGATGCCGCCGGGCCGACCGATCGGTGCGTACCGGGCTTCAACGCCAATCCCCATGCGCCGCCGTGCGGGGCGCATGGGGATTGGTTTGAAGCGTCGGTATTACTCGACGCCGAATTGTCTTAGTTGGTCGCCGTCGCCGCCTGCAGCAGCGCAAGCGCCGCGTCGTGTTGCAAGACCCAGTTTCCGTTCTGGTTGACGAACACCAGGTGCTTGTTGACCGGCCCGGCGAACTTCGGCCCCGTGATGCCCACGTCGGCCTGGGCCATGTTCGGACCCGCCGGCGCGATGTTGGTCACGTTGAACTGCTCGGGGAAGTTTCCGTTGCGATACGCCTTGCGCAGGTCGTGATCAGCGACCATGCCCTCGTTTTGAGGAATGCCGTTCTCGACGAGGTTGGTCTTGTCCCTGTAGTTGACCCCAGGGTCGGTTACCTGGGTGCAGAGATTGGCCAGTTGGTCAGCCGTCGGCAACTGCCCCGGCACTCCCGGCGGCGCGGGCGGAGGCGGCGGCGGGTCCTGCGGCAGTGGCGCGCCGACCGCGGCAAGTTTCACCTGATCGAGGCCGATCGGTGCGGCAATGGAAGCCACGCCGGCGGCGGCGCCGCCAATGGCGGTCAAGGCCGCCACGCCCGTGGCAACGGACTTCACGGATTTCACAGGTCCCCCTTCGATACACATGAACCGTGGCGGATATCTGCCGATGTCCGCACGCGGTCACACGTCTCCAATGGATGAAGATGGTGTAAGTGTGCACCGTGACTTCGGATTTTGTGTCTCAGGTGGGTCACGTTACGACGACGCTACGATCGCGACATGCGAAAATACGCAGAATATTCTGTGCCCCAAGCAGGTGGCGGCGGTAAATTCGACCGCTGTCGTCAAAGCGGTTGACGCTCATCGTGTCTGCGTCCCACCGAATACCTGGACGGGCTCACGGTGGATCCCAACACCCGGTCGGATAGCAGTCCAAGGCAGCTCAGGTTGGGAAAACCGGGGCCCTGGGTGAGTCCTGATAAGTTCGGCAGGAACAGCTTTGGTGTCACGTCTGCGACGGCCAGGTCATAACCTATCGACTCCTGCAGCCGCTCTGAGGTCAGCGGCCCACCCAGACCGAGTTCTAGCAGATCGAGTGCGTCCTGACTGAACAACGTTGCGAACCAAAGCGAGTCAGCGCCCGACCCGTCGATCACGAGATCAAACCCGTGTACCGTCTCGAGATTCTCGCCGCCGCGGTTGGTGGACAGCGTCAGCCGGATCTGCCCCTCCTTGCCTACCGCATGCGCGACACGGCCCCGCAGGTGGTGAATGCGATCGTCGGCCAGCAGCGCTTCCTGCACACTGGACGAAAACACCCCACGGTCGGTGCGGGCCAACGCATCGCGGCGTTCGTCAAGGGTGAGGGCCGGCCAGTTGGTGGGATCGGAGAACAGCGAGTTCTCGAAAAACCCCTCCCCGCGGGTGAACAACGTGGCCTGTGGTGAAATCACGGTGATGCTCGATACGCGGTGGCGGAACAGTTCATAGAGCATCGCCGCGGCCGTCTCACCCCCGCCGATCACCGCCACCCGCTCCGCATTGATCCGGTCGTGATTGGCGGCGCGATCCCAGAATTGGGCAATCGACAGCATGCGCGGATTGCCCGGAAGCAAAGACCTTTCGGCCTGGCCGGGGCCGGTGATCATCAACGCATCGGCGTGCACCGTGGTTTCGTGGGTGTGCAGCGCCCAGCGGTCCCCGGTGATCGCCAATCGCTCGACGTCTCCGTGCACCACGTTCATTCCCACATGGTCGGCGACCCAACTCAAGTATTGGCTCCACCGGCGATGCGTCGGCGCCGGTCTGCCGCGGTCGATCCACTCGGCGAACGACGCGGTTGCGATGAGATATGACTGCCAGCTATAGCGGGTCATCCGCTCGTCGAGTTCGGCATTGCGGCGCGGCACCAGCGCGGAACGGTAGGGAAACCCGACGTCCTTTTCGGGGCTGGTGCCCAAGCGGTGCGCGCCATCGGTCCAGCCGCCGCTGGCCTGCCAGTTCGCCGCGACGCCGATCCGCTCCACGGCGACCACGTCGGGGACCTCGACGCTCATTTCGCGCAGCGTGAAGGCTTTTGCAGCCACCGCCACCGCTTTGGCGCCGGCACCTAGGACCGCCAATGTGCTCATCTCACCATCTCCCGCAGTGAATCGATCCAAATCTCCTGTAGTACAGCGATATCCGCGTCATCGAGGATGTCGGGCAGGGCGCGCCACTGCGCTGCCAGTACCCGCTCCCCGCCATAGGTCAGCACCACCGCCGCGATGGCGAGCTCATGGCGCACGGCCAGCTCTGGCTCCGGCACCGGCGACGTCCCCGCGAGTAACTCGCGCTCGAGCCGCAGTCCCGTGCCGCCGTCGGTGTGGGCGGCACCGAGATAATTCAGCAGCAGTTGCGGTGGTGAAAAACCGGCCAGGCGCTCGGCCGTGTCGTCGCGTAGGTAGCGCAGCAACCCGTAGTCGAGCCCGTCGCCGGGGATCCCCGATAACCTCTGCCCCACCTCGTGCGGATCGGTCGAGTGCAGGCGTACCGGGTAGATGGAGCTGAGCAACCCGACCGTGTCGCTGGTGTCGATGGTGTGTGCACCCGGGCCGTCCACCAAATTGTCGGCGCGGCCATGTGTTTCGAGTGCGAGCAACGGCGGCGCGGTGCGTTGACCGCGCCGCTCGCGCCAGCGTGTCACCGTCGCAGCGGTGGCGGCCACCAAGAGCATGGGCAACGACAGGCCCGATCCCAATAGCCGTCGCGTGACTTCGGCGTCGGTGGCCACGTTACGAACGATCAGGTTGCGGGCCCGGTCGCGGCTTGGATCGATCCGGCGGGCACCGAGGTCGGGATCGTCGCCGTCCAGTTGGGATGCCCAGAAGTCCACCGTGTCCAATCGGTGTGCCCGAGCGGTGAGCGCGTCTGCCCAGCGCCGATAGCTGGTGGGTTCCCGAATGGGTGCCGGTGAGCAGCCGTCGGCCGAGGCCGCTATGGCGGCACCGAGTTCGCCGAGGACGACCCGCCACGACGCCGGGTCCAGCGCGACGACGTGCGCGGCCACCAGCAGAACGCTCTCTCCCGCCGGCGGGCGTAACCACACCACCGACAGCAGCGTTCCGTGTTCGGGGTCCAGTCGGTCGACCGCCTGAGCGACCTGGGCGGGCACCGCGGCAACCAGATTCCCAACCACCTCAACCTCTTTGACGATGCCGGCGATATCGAAGGCCGGTACCGGCTCCAACGTCATGGTGGAACGGTTTACCC
Source organism: Mycobacterium sp. NGS56 (assembly GCF_059812425.1). Lineage (NCBI taxonomy): Bacteria > Bacillati > Actinomycetota > Actinomycetes > Mycobacteriales > Mycobacteriaceae > Mycobacterium > Mycobacterium sp. NGS56. The sequence goes on along the minus strand of NZ_JCALCQ010000001.1, from coordinate 1,186,632 downwards.
GGGTGCGCAGCACTTCGTGGCCCTCGATGATGCCGGCCAAGGCCGCATCCAACTGTTCGCGGCGCACTGTCTCGGGCAAGCGGATGGCTTCGGTTTGGGCGAGCCTGCGCGGGTCGCCGAATTCGTAGAGCCATCGGCCGTTGGGCAGCAACGGCATTGGCCCTGTTCCGGTGTCCACCTGCTGGGCGGCGGCCGTGGTCTCCGAGTCGATCGCTTCGGCCAATTCGCGAACATTGCTGCACTCGAGGATAAGCCTGGCGCGCAGCGCTATTCCACGTGCTCGAGCCGCTTGTACCACCGACAGCGCCATGATGCTGTCTAAGCCAAGTTGCAGGAAGTCCGCCGTGACGTCGACGCGCGGTTGCCCGAGCAACTCGACGAGCAGTTCGGCCAGCGCGGATTCGGTGGCGGTCTCGGGCATCGCCGCGCCGACCTCGGACCCCTCCTGATCGAGAGCGGCCAAAGCCGCTTCATCCAGCTTTCCGTTGGCGGTCAAGGGAATGTCGTCGACCAGGACGATTCGCTGTGGAACCATGTAGCGCGGCAACCGCCTACTGAGCATGCTCCGCAGCTCGGCCGTCGCGGGCCGGCCGGTGGCCGTGTCGGCGGCCACGTACGCGGTGAGCCGCGTGGCGCCCCGGTGCTGCTGTGCCAGCACTGCAGCGTGCCGCACGGCCGGGTGCGATTCGAGGGCGGCGGCGATTTCGGCGGGTTCGACGCGGTGGCCGCGGATCTTCACCTGGGCATCGGCGCGTCCGACGTATTGCATTGAGCCATTGGGCAATCGGCGCACCAGATCTCCGGTGCGATACATCCGTTCTGCCGGTACAAACGGGTCGGCGACAAAGCGGGCCGCGGTCTCTGGAGCGCGGCCCAGATAGCCGCGGGCCAGCTGGGCACCGGCCAGATAAAGCTCGCCGGTCGCTCCGCAGGGCGCCGGGCGCAGCGCGGAATCCAGCACGTAGCCACGGGTGTGCCGGGTCGGCCGCCCGATGGCCGGCTCGTCGTGCTCGGCTATGACGGCGACCACCGCCTCGACCGTGGTCTCGGTGGGTCCGTAGCAGTTGTATGCCGTCATCGACGTGGCGCCGCACATGTTCCGGATCCGGTCCCAGGCCGAACTGCCGACGGCCTCGCCGCCCAATGCCAGCACGCTCAGGGACGCCTCGGTCAGCAAACCAAAAGCCTGCAGTTGCGCAAACATCGAAGGCGTGGTGTCGATCATGTCGACACCGTGCGCAGCGATCAACGCGACAAGCGCCTCGGCATCGGTCTGGGTCTGCTCGTCGACGACATGCAGGCCGTGCCCGTCGAGCAAGCCGACCAGCGGCTGCCACGCGGCGTCGAACGCGAACGACCATGCGTGGGCGATGCGCACCGGCCGGCCCAGCTTGTGTGCCGCGGGCCGCAACACGAGGTCCAGATGATCGTCGGCGTAGGCGCCCAGCGCACCGTGAGTTCCGATGACGCCCTTGGGTTCTCCGGTCGTTCCCGACGTGAACACGACGTACGCGGCCTGGGCGAGTGGAACTTCTACCGGGTTGAAGTCGTCGCCGTGCGGTTCGCCGGCCTCCAGCAGCTCGTCTGTCAGCTTGTCGTCCAACACGATCAGCACGCCCGATTGACGCAGGATCGAGTTCACCCGTTCGGAGGGCATTCCCGGCTCCATCGGGACGCACATGCCGCCGGCTTTGAGCACGGCGAGTATCGCAATGACGTAACGCGGCCCCCGGTAAAGCCGGATTCCCACCGGCGTTTCGGCTTTGACTCCATTTCGGGCGAGTCGTGCCGCCAGCCGGGTGCTGAGAAGATCCAGTTCGCGATAGCTCAGCGTGCCGCCCACCCAGCTGATCGCAACGTGGTCCGGTGTCCTCGCCACGACGTCAGCGAACCGGGCGTGGATACTCAACGGCGATATCGGCTTTGGCGTGCCTGCGGAGTTCGGCGGGTCCGCCTCATCGTCCAGCAGGACACTGACGTCACGCAGCGGACACTCCCAGCCCCGCAGCAACCTTGCGGCGGTGGTGAGCAACCGCTGCCCGAAGGTGGCGGCCGGAACGGCGCCCAGCGCCCCGTCGATCGCTTCGATCAGCACCACCAGCTCGCCGCCTTGCAGATGGGCGGCGATGGCAATGGGGAAATGTGACAGGGTTTGCAGGGCGGACGGGCGGAACGTCACACCGCCCGCGGACAATTGGCCACCTGCGGTCAGCCGGTCCATCGGAAAATTCTCGTAGACCAGCAGGGTGTCGAACATTTCGCCGACCCCGCCGAGGGTCCGAAGTTGGGCATGCCCGAGATGGCTGTGCTCGCGCAGCAGCGCGGCGGTGCGCTGCACCGCGCGGCACTGCTCGCCGACCATCGCGGCCGGATCGAGACGCACGCGCAACGGCACGGTGTTGATGAACAGACCCACCATGGTCTCGACGCCGGTCAATTCGGGCGGCCGACCGGAAACCGTAACCCCGAAAACCACATCGTACGTGTCGGTCAGCCGTGACAACACCAGCGCCCAGGCCATTTGCAGCACGGTGTTGATGGTGACGCCGCAGGATCGGCTCTCGTCGATCAGTCGCGCGGTGGTCTCGGCCGGCACCCGCAGCTCGGTCGTGCGCGGCAGCGCCGTCTGTCGGTCCTCGGTCTGCTCGATGGATCCCAGCGAGGCGGCGAGCAGGGTGGGTCCTGGCATACCCGCCAGGTGTTCGCGCCAGACCCGGTGGCTGGCTTCCGGATCGCGGCTCGCCAGCCAGCCGATGTAATCGCGGTACGGCCGCGGGGGCGCGGGCAGCGCCGACGCATCGCCGCCGGCCTGGTACAGGATCATCATCTCGTTGACGAAGACCGGCAACGACCAACCGTCGATCACGATGTGATGGGCGGTCAGCACCAAACGCCATTGCGCGCCAGGCAATTCAATCAGTAAGAAGCGGAGCGCCGGCCCGCGTTCCAGATTGAACGGTCGCCGACGTTCGCCACTTTCCAGCGCCGGCACGTCGTCGGGTGTGGCGGCGATCAAGCGCCAAGGCAGCTCGACGCGGGACGGCACGATCTGCACCGGTCGCGGGATTCCCCGGCTGAAGAAGCTGGCCCGCAGATTCGGGTGCCGCACCAACATCTGCTCCGCGCAGCCGCGTAGCAGCGAGACGTCGAGTCCGCCGAAGATGTCCGCCGCTATTCCGATCACGTAGGGGTCGTCAGCCGCTTGCCCGTCGGCGAATTCGGCGAGCGTGGTCAGCGAATACAAGCCCTCCTGCAGCGGGCTCAGCGCCATCACGTCGTCGATGTCGGGCGCGACATCGGTTCTGGCGGCCGTCATGTCGCACCTTCGCGCGACGACGAGAAAAGTTGCGTCACGGCAGCCAAATCCGATGGCGATAGTCCGGAGGTACTCATCGGCTCGAAACGGATGTCGGTCGCCGTCTCGTCCCGTGCGATGTCGGCCCCGTCGTCGCTCGGGGCGTCCAGCGCGGCGGCCAACTGCTGCACCGTCGGGTTCTCGAAGATCATGCGCGGACTCACGGCCAGGCCCGCCGCCCGCGCCCGCGCGGCGAGCTGGACGGACAGGATGCTGTCGCCGCCGAGGGCGAAGAAATCGTCGAAGCGCCCGATTTCCGGGGTCGACAACAGTTCCGCGAATACCTTGGCCAGCGCCCGTTCGGTGTCGGTGCGCGCGGGTTCGGCCTGGCCGCCGGTGCTGACCGCCGGCCGCGGCAGTCCGGGTCGGTTCAGCTTGCCCGATTCGGTTTTGGGGAGGACGTCGAGCACGGTCAGCGACGACGGCAGCATGTAACCCGGCAGGACCGTGGCGATCGCAGCACGCACCTCCCCTGCAAATGTCGCCTTCTCCGCGTCGTCGGTGATCGACCGTTGGGGCACAACATATCCGGCCAACGACGTGCCGCCGTGCACCTCCCAGGTGCGCGCCGCCGCGGCGGCGACTCCGTCGGCTGCCGCCAGCGCCGCCTCGACCTCCGCCAGCTCTACGCGGAAACCCCGCACCTGCACCTGGTGGTCGGAACGTCCGATGAATTCCAGTTGGCCGTCCTCGGTCCATCGGGCCAGGTCGCCACTGCGGTACAACCGCGATCCCGGCTCCGTCCCATGGGGATTGGCGATAAATCGCGCGGCGGTCAGGCCCGGGCGTTTCCAATAGCCTCGGGCCAGCTGGTCACCGGCGTAGTACAGCTCGCCCACCACGCCGACCGGCACGGGACGCAGCCCGTCGTCGAGCAGGTAGGCTTCGGCACCCGGGACCGGCCTTCCGACAAGCGGATTCGACAAACCCAACGGTCCGCGGGACACCGCGCCTGAGGTCTCGGTGGAACCGATGTTGTTCAGCAGCTCGGTGCCGGCTCCGGCGTCATCGCCGCACACCGACACCAGCCGGTGCAGCAGCGCCGTGCTGACCGGTTCGCCACCGCACACCAGCCGTGACAGTGCGCGCACGGCGTCGGGCCGGCTGTCCACCAACGCCGAGACCAAGCTGGGCACCGCGGTCACCTGGGCCACCGAATGCCGGTTCATCAAGTCCCCGAGCATCTCTGGATCGCGGTGCTCGGCATCGTCGGCCAGGATCATGGTCGCACCGGCCGCCAGGCCGGCCAGCATCTCCATGCCGCCTTCGAGGAACGTGATCGACGCCTGTGCCAATCGGACGTCCTGCGTTCGCGGCGGGTAGTGCCGCAACTGCCAATCGAGCCGGGCCGCCATCGAACGATGGGTTCCCACTGCGCCTTTCGGCTTGCCGGTGGACCCGGACGTGAACACCAAGTACATCGGGTCGTCGGGGTGCGGTAGCGGCAACCCGCTTGACTGCGGGCTGATCTCGTCGTTGTCGACCATGGCGCGTACCTGTGGATCGTCCAGCGAGATCAGCTCGACCCCGGGCACCTGCGGCATGCTGTCCACCGCTTCGACCGTGGCGACCACAACCGGCGGTCGCACGTCGTCGAGCATGAATTGCTTTCGCGCCAGCGGATAACCGGGGTCGATGGGAAAGTAACCGGCGCCGGCCTTCATGATGGCCACCAACGCCACCACCAGCTCCACGCTCCGCCGGGTCGACAACCCGACCAACGATCCGGGACCCACCCCGTTCTTGACCAGCAGCGCGGCCAAGTTGTCCGAACGGCGGTGCAGGGCAGGGTAATCGATGCTCTGTTCGCCGCAGCGTACCGCGATGCGATCGGCGCCCCACGCCCGGCTGGGTTCCAGCAATTCCGGGATGGTGCGCGGCCGGTCGCGCGGCGGCCGCTCGCCGCGGCTCCATTGCCGCAGAATGCGGTGCTGCTCCCCGACCTCGACCAGCTGGACCTCCCGCAAACTCTGGTCGAGGTCGTCGGCAAACGCGGTGAGCGCCCGGGTCAGCCATTGGGCCAACCGCTCGACGGTGGTCCTGGCGTAGAGCTCGGTACGAAAGATGACATTGCAGTGGTAGCCGATGTCGCCCGAACCGTCGGTACCGAAGAAGTTGACGCTCAGATCGGCGTGCGCCATGTCGAAGATCGGGTCCAGCGACGTGCACACGGTGTCCTGCTCTTCGCTGCCCTGGGTCGCGGTCTCGATGACCCGCGTGGCGGACAGGTGATCCCGGACGTGCACGACGACCTGGAACAGCGGGTTTCGTGACAGCGAGCGCACCGGGCTGACGCTGTCGACCACGCGGTCGAACGGCAGGTCCTGGTGCGCGTAGGCGGCCAGGGCGGTGTCCCGGGCCCGCTCGAGCAGTTCACGCAGCGTCGGGTTGCCGCCCATGTCGTTGCGCAGCACCAGGATGTTGACGAAAAACCCGATCAGCTGGTCCAATTCCGCTTCGGTGCGGCCCGCGACCGGGGTACCCAGCGGAATGTCGGTTCCCCCACCGGCTTTGTGCAAAACCACGGCGACGGCCGTTTGCAGCAGCATGAATTCGGTGATGCCCAGCTCGCGACACAGCTCACCGAGCCTGGCGCGGGTTTGCGAGTCGATGTGAAAGTCGACGGACTCCCCCTCGCCGCTGGGAACCGGCTGGCGCGGAAAGTCCGGACGCAGGCCGGTGTCCTCCGGCATCCCGGCCAGCTGCCGCGTCCAGTACTCCCGCTGCTCGGCGGCGATCGGCGATTCCTGGCCGCCCGCGTCCCCCAGGAACGTGCGCTGCCACGCCGCGTAGTCGGCGTACTGCACATGAAGCGGCGCCCAGGACGGCGCTTGTCCGCCGCGCCGGGCCCGGTATGCCGTCATCACGTCGGAGAACAGCACGCCCGCCGACCAGTGGTCGGAGGCGATGTGGTGCACGACCAGCGACAGCACGTGCTGCGCCGTGTTCTCGGTGCGCAGCAACGCGACCCGGATCGGCAATTCGGCGTCCAGCGCGAAGCAGTGGCACCGCTCGACGTCGAGCTGCCGTTGCAGCCAGGCGTCGTCGGGTCCCTCCTCGCGGCGCACCGGAAACTCGACGTCGGTTGGGCCCACCACCTGATAGGGCACACCGTCCAACTCGACGTAGCTGGTGCGCAGGATCTCGTGTCTGGCGACGACATCGCCGATGGCGGCGATCAGCGCATCGATGTCCCACGGCCCGGTCAGCTTCGCCGCAAACGGGATGTTGTTCACCCAGCTGGGCCCGTCGACGCGGTAGGCGAACCAGCTGCGCAGCTGCGACGCCGAGAGCGGCATGGGCTCGTCGTGCGCGGTGGTGATCAGCCTGGGTCGCCGCGGCGTGAGTTCACCCGAACCCAACCGGTCGATCCGCTCGGCCAGCGCACCGACCGTGGCGAGTTCGAACACGTCACGAATGCCGATTTCCACGCCGCACTCCGCGCGAATCGCGATGACCAGTTTGGTGGCCACCAGCGAGTGGCCACCCAGGTCGAAGAACGAGTCGTCGACGCCCACCCGCTCATGGCCGAGCAGGCCGGAAAACAGTTGCGCGATGCGGTGTTCGGTGGGAGTGGTGGGATCGCGGTATTCGGTGACCACCGCGATCTGAGGTGCTGGCAGTGCGGCATGGTCGATCTTCTGGTGCGCGGTGATCGGGATTTCGTCGAGCACCACATAGGCGGCCGGGGCCATGTAGTCCGGGAGCGCTGCGGCCACCCGGGCCCGGATGCGCTCCACGTCAACCGTTTCCGTGCCGGAGCCCTGAGCCGGCGTCACGTATCCCACCAGGCTCTTGCCCAATTGGGGCAGGTCCACGGCCAGCACGACCGCCTGCCCAACGCTGGGGTCGACCGAGATCGCGGCCGCGATCTCCCCCAACTCAATGCGGAAACCGCGGATCTTCACCTGTTCGTCGGCGCGGCCGACGAACTCGATGTCCCCGTTGGCGTTGCGGCGGGCCAGGTCGCCGGACCGGTACATCCGCCCGCCGGGCGTGAACGGGTCGGCGACGAATCGCTCGGACGTCATCTGCGGCCTGCGGTGATATCCATGCGCGACATGTGTTCCGGCGATGTAGATTTCACCGATCACGCCGACGGGAACCGGCTGCAACGCGTTGTCGAGCAGGTACACCTGGGTGTTGATCTTAGGCCGGCCGATGGGCACCACGCGGGTACCCTGGGCGCCCTCCACGGGGTAGCTGGTGCAGTTCACCACGGCCTCGGTCGGCCCGTAGAAGTTGTACAGCGAGGCGTCGAAGGTGGCGTGGAACTTGTCGGCGACCTCGCCGGGCAGGGGCTCTCCGCCGATGGGCACGCGCCGCAGGGTCCGCCACTGGCCGACGCCGGGCAATGACAGGAAGAGCCCCAACAGCGACGGCACGAAGTGCATCGACGTAATGCCCTCATGCGCCAGCAGGTCGGTGAGGTAGCCGATGTCGCGCAGCCCATCGGGCCGCGGAATCACCAGGCGGGCGCCCATGATCAGCGTGCCGAAGATCTCGCCCATCGAAACGTCGAAGCTGGGCGAGGCGACCTGCAGCAGACGATCGGTGTCGTCGACGCGGTATTCGTCGCCGAACCAGACGAAGTATTCGGCGATGGGTGCGTGCGGCACGGGAACGCCTTTGGGCAGCCCGGTGGAACCCGAGGTGTAGATCAGGTAAGCGGTGTTTTGTGGGCTGAGCGGTCGGACCAGCTCGGACGGCGCGGTGACCGGATAGTCTGCGGCCATAACCGGTTCACGCAACACCAGTTTGGCGTCCGCGTCCTCGAGAATGAACGTCAGCCGGTCCTCCGGGTAGGTGGGATCCACCGGCAGATAGACCCCGCCCGCTTTGAGCACCCCGAGCGCGGTGATCACCAATTCCGGAGACCTGTCCAGCAGTACCGCGACGCGATCCTCGGTGCCGATTCCTTGTGCGATGAGCCAGTGCGCCAACCGATTCGACTCTTCGTCGATTTCCCGGTAGGTATAAGGGCGGCCCTCGTAGACGACGGCGACGGCGTCGGGCGTCAGGCCGGCCCTGCGGCCGACCAACTCGGGCAAGGTGCTCGCCGGGGTGACGAATTGCTCGCCGGTCGAAACGGCGCGCAGCCACTCGGCGTCTTCGGCACTCATCAATGCGCAGGCCGACAGCTTCGCGTCGGGCTCAAAGAGCAGACCGTCGAGCAAGGCTCCGTAGTGGCGCAGCAATTGCTCGACCAGCGGCTGATCCAGCACCTCAACCAGGTATTCGGCCTCGACGAGGCCGCCGCCGGAGCCGTCTGGCGTCCGATCCAGCTCGACCATCAAACTCAGCGGCAATTGGTTGAAATGTCCGCGCAATTCACCGCGTTCGCAACGCACGCCCGGCGGGCAGAAGCCGACACCGTCGGGCTCTCGTTGCCCGAAGCTCACGCGGGTCATCCGGTCGGCGCCATGGCGACGATCGGGATTCGATTCCCGCACCAGCCAGTCCAGGTCGGCCCGCGAATGGGCGAAGGCGCCCACCGCCTCGACGCGGGTTTGGTGCAACAGCTCGCGAAACGTCTGGTGCGGCGCAGGCCGCAGCCGAATCACCACGGTGTTGCCGTAATAGCCGATGACGTCCTCGGTGCCCACGCCGCGGTTGAGCACCGGGGCCGCGACCAAGAAGTCGGTTGACTGGGTATAGCGGTGCACGAGCGCGGCGAAGGCGGCCATCAACACCATGTACGGGGTGGCGCCCGTTTCGCGGGCCAGCGCGGCCGCCCGATCGACGATGTCGACCGACAGCTGCGCGGACGCGCGCTGCGCGCGCCAGGTGGTGGGCACCACCGAACCGTTGGGCCCGGGAAGCTCGAGGGGCTCCGGCAGGTCGGCCATCAGCGGTCGCCAGTAGTCCAGGTCCGACTGGCGAATGGAGGTCGGATCCGACGAATGATCCCTCGGTACTGGCCCATCGGCGAAGGTGTCCGGGTCGGTGTATGCGCGGGTCAGATCCGCGAAGAACGGCTCCCACGAGCCGTCATCCCAGGCGATGTGGTGCGCGGTGATCAGCAGCATCAGCTCGTCGTCAGTCAGATGCGCCACCGTGATTCGCAACGGCGAATCCTTACTCAGGTCGAATGGCCGACGAAAGTCGCGCTGCGCCAGCACATCCAGCCGCAGCCGGCGCGCTTGATCGGTCAACTCGGCCAGGTCGTGCTCGGCCCATTCCGGTCGCAGGTCCTCGCGGATCACCGGATGCGGGACGCCCTCGCCGTCTGCTGCGTACGTCGTGTGCAACACGGGGTGCCGCCCGGCGACGGCGTCGACCGCATGGTGCAACCGCGCGGTGTCGACCGTGCCGGAAAGGCGGTAGGAGACGCAGATGTTGAGCAGCGCGCTGTCGGGATCGGCGGACTGCACGAACCACATCCGGTGCTGGCCCACCGACATGCGTGGCCCGTCGTCGGACACCTGCGCCGGGGCCGTCGTCCTGGCCAGGCCGCGTTCAGCGAGCATGCGGCGCAGTAATTCCAGGCGCTGTTCGTCGAGTGGGGTGCCGACGCCGGTGGTATTTGTCACGCTAGGAGTCCAGCCTTTCTAGCATCGCGAGCGTTGAGTGATGTGCACCGTTGGCGACGCCCGCGCGCCCGAATGAGGGTGGCGTCGCGGGCCCGCCGGCCGAGTCGGCACGCAACGCCTCGATCAGCTCTGTCACGGTGATGCCGCCGAGCATGCGGGACACCGGAACCGAATTGCCTACCGTGCGGCGCAGGCGCTTACGTAGATCGAGTGCGAGCAACGAGTCCACGCCCAGGTCGATGAGCGATGTGCCCGGGTCAATCGAGAGCGAATCGCCCAGGTGCAGCGTTGCGGCCAATTCGGCCCGCACTATCTCGGCGAGCGGCTTCTCAACCGAGACTTCACGGTCCGCACCGTCGCCGCAGGGCGAGACGATGAACGGCATTGGCATTCCCTGGCTTTCAAAGAACACCTGGAGCCGCTTGAAGTCGGCGTCGAAAATCAGTGGATCGCCCGCGTAGCGATACAGACTGGCTTCGATCGCCTGCTCCGGCTCCATTGCCACTAAACCTGATCGTTCGGTGCGGGTGATCTCGTGGCCCGCCACTACGCCGGCACCGTGCCACAGGCCCCATCGGATCGCGGTGCAGTCGCGTCCCGTGGCACGCAACTGGGCGGCCAACACGTCGAGCATCCGGTTGGACGCCGCGTACGCCGCGTGGGCGTGCCCGCCCCAGACTCCGAATACCGATGAGCAGGCCAGGATCCGGCAATCCGGCCGCAGCGGCCACACGTCGGTCAGCGCCGCCAATCCGTCGACCTTGGCCGCGCAGACCGCCGCCACATCCGAACCGGTGAGATCCGAACTCAAGCGCGCCTGCGCGATGCCTGCGGCGTGAATCAGCAATGACGCGCCCGACCCCGCATAATTCGCCGCGATGGCGGCCAGCGCGGCGCGATCGGTGATGTCGCACCGGGGGGCACGCACTTCGGCATCATGCCGGCCACCGAGTTCACGCAGTACGGTCGGATCAACGCCGTTGCGGCTCAACAGGGTGATGGTCCGGGCGCCGCGCCTCAGGCAATACCGCGCGTACTGCAATCCGATGGCCCCGCTGCCACCGGTGATCACCACGTCGTCCAGCGCAGCCGCATCGAGCGGTCGCCGCGTCGTCGACTCGCGGCACGCACTCAACGTCCGGCCGTAGAGTCGCGGCGATTCGGCGCCCCGCAACGCGACCTCGGCCGCCTCGCCGAGCAGCACCTCGACGACGGCTTGCGCCGTGGCGGGATCGACATCGCGGTGCGTGAGGTCGAGATGCCCGAAGGCCTGGTCCGGGAACTCGAAGCTGACGCTGCGATGCATGCCCGCCAGCGCAGCCTGCGCCGGAGAGGCGGGGGCATCGTCCCGGTCGATCTGTTCGGCACCGGCGGTGAGTAACCAGACGGCCCGACACCTAGGGCCGATCAACGCGGGGTAATCGGGCAGGCCCGCATCGGGCCGACCGGCGATCTGCTCGATTGCCGCGGGGGCGTCGAGCTCGTCGAGTTCCGGGGCGGCCACCACGAGGACTTCCGCCTCGTTCGGTGACACCGCTCGGCGGTCATCATGTCCCGCAACGGCGTCGACGAGTCGCTGCGTCAGGGCACCTGGACCGAAGAAGCCGATGTCCACGGTGGTTACGCTCGTCGTGATCGGTGCCGACATCGGCCGCCACTTTTCGACAGCCACGGTGAGCGCCGGCGCAGGCGCCGGTTCGGTCACTCGTTCCGGTGCCGCCCAGAGGTGCACCGCCCGCATCGGCGCGTTCGGGAACCCCCGCAGCGCGGGCCGCTCGGCACCCGGGACCGCGTCGGCCCACCTTGAGCCGGGGTCCGCGATCGCAATGGCGGCGATGTTCGCCGACAGCGAATCGGTGATGGCGCGGTCGCGATGCCCCGAGCCGACGATGACGCTCGCCTCGTCATCGACGATGCCGCCCAGAGGATACAGCAATGACGGGTGCGCCGAGAGCTCCACGAACGCGTCGGCCCCGCAACCGCGGGCATACTGCACAGCGAGATCAAATCGCACGGTGCCGCAGAGGTTTTCATACCAATAGTCACCGAAGTCGGTGGTGTCAGCCAACTCGGCGCCCAGCGTGGAGCCGATGAATCTCACCGGCCCGTCGCGGAATGCCGACTTCGGCGTCAGCTCGGCCAGACTCGCTCGCAACGGCCGAAGCGCGCTGGTGTGTCCGGGATAGTCGACGGACAGCTGCTGGCTGAAAATGCCACGCTGTTGGGCCAGCCGCACCGCGCCGGCCACCGCCTGCTGGTCACCGGCGACGACGGTCGACGACGGGCCGTTGACCGCCGAGACTTCCAGCCAGCCGGGCGCCTCCGCCAGTAGCGACTCCGCGATGTCGAGTCCGGTCCCGAGCACCGCCATCGCGTAGCAGCCGGTCAACTGGTCGACAACCGTGGCGCGCGCAACCACCAACGCGACCGCGTCCGACAAGGCAAGCGCTTCCGCCACATACGCGGCCGCCACCTCGCCGAGGCTATGACCGATGGCGATATCGGGCAGCACCCCGTAGGACCGCCACGCTTCTGCCAGGCTCACCGCGTGGGTGAACTGCGCCGCCTGAATCTCGGAGCGCGACCAGCCGCGCTCTTCATCGCTGACCAGATATGGCAGCGGAGAAGGGAATCCGGCAGATACGAAAGCTTGCGTGCACCGATCGGCGGCCGCACGGTAAGCCGGCAGCTGCCGGTACGCGTCGGCTCCCATCGCCTGCCATTGATTGCCCTGGCCCGGGAACACGAACGCGACGCGCCGCGGCGTCGTCTGGGCGCAGTGCGAGACCAACTCGTGGTCCTCGTCGCGAGCGATCGCGGACAGTGCCGCGACGAGTTCGGTGCGGTCCGCCGCTCGCACCACCGCACGGTGACGTCTCACCCGGCGCAATCGCAGCAGGGTGGAGGCGACCGCGGCGGTCAGATCTGGCGAGTCGTCGACGCGACCCAGGTAGTCCGCGATCGCCGAGGCGTCCCGGCGAATCAGCTCCGGGTCGTGGGCGCTGAGCAGCACCGGAACGCGCCCGTCCGGAAGTCGATGGGTGAGCATCATGCGACCTCGGGGACGGAAACGATCAGATGTGCGTTGGTGCCCGCGATCCCGAACGCGGAGGCCGCGGCGGTACGTTGCCCATCGATGGCCGGCCACGGTGTCAAAGTCTGCGCCAATCGCAAACCCTGTTTCTCCCATTCGATTTCGGGGCTTGCTTCGCTCGCGTGCAGGGTGGGTGGCACGGCGCCGTGTTCCGCAGCTACCAGCACTTTGGCCAGCCCCAGCGCGCCGGCCGCGGCCAGCGAGTGACCCACATTGGATTTCACCGAACCCAGCCATGCTCCGCTGCCAGGTTCGGTATCGCCGTAAGTCTGGGCAAGCGACCGCAACTCGGTTCGGTCACCGAGTCGGGTTCCGGTGCCATGGCCCTCGATCATTCCCACCTGGGCCGGTTTGATCCCGGCCTGGCTGATCGCCCGCCGGAACAGCCGTACCTGGGCATCGCCGCTGGGCGCGCTCAGACCGGCACTGCGCCCGTCCTGATTCATAGCCGTGGCCCGCACCTCGGCGACTATCTGTCGACCGGCGCGCAACGCGGCCGATTTACGTTGCAGCACAAACATCGCCGCCCCCTCGGCCCACACGGTCCCGCTGGCCCGCGCGCTGTAGGGGCGGCAGTATCCGTCGTCGGAGAGTGCGTGTTGTTTGGAGAACTCGACGAAGAAGCCCGGCGAACCCAGCACGTTGACCCCACCCGCGATGGCCAGATCGCAGTCGTCGTTCTGCAGGGAGCGCGTCGCGACGTGGAAGGCCACCAGCGCGGATGCACACGAGGAGTCCAGGGTCAGTGCCGGCCCGGTCAACCCCAGCGTGTAGGCGATGCGGCCCGAAATCACACTGAGCGCGGTGCCGGCCAGCAGATGACCGCTGTGTTCGGAGAACGTGGCCATCTCGGGTCCGTAGCCGGTGGCCGAGGCGCCGACAAAGCAGCCCACATCGTGTCCGGCCAGGTCGTCTGGATTGATGCCACTGTTTTCGCACGCGCGCCAGGCCACCCGCAACGCAACCCGCTGCTGCGGGTCCATCACGACCGCCTCGCGGGGTGAGATGCCGAAAAACTCTGGATCGAAAGTCGTTGCCCCGGTGAGGAAACCGCCGCGGTCATGGATCTCTTTGAAACCGCTGCGCCGCGAGCCGGCGAGCAGTTCGTGCACCGCCCAGCCGCGGTCAGTGGGAAAGGGGCCCAGCGCCTCACGGCCGTGCGCCAGCAGATCCCAGTAACCGTCGGGTGTTTCGATGCCGCCGGGTGCCTCGACACCCATCCCCACGATCACGACCGGATCGGCATCCTCGCCCTCGAGGCCCCGGGCAAAACCATCGTCAGACATTGCTGATCACCCGGCATTCACCTGTGCGGCGATCGCGTCGACATGGTCGTAGACGTAGAAGTGCCCGCCGTCATACAACGACACCGCGAAGGATCCGGCCGTGTGCCTTTCCCACTGCTCAAGCACGCCGGCGGTGACGCGATGGTCGTCACGGCCACCCAGTACGTGAATGTCGGCGCCGATGCGGACATCGCGGCTGGGTTCATACCCATTGAAGGCCTGGTAGTCGGCGCGCACCGCGGTGGTCAGTAGTTCGCAGAACTCTTCGTCGGCGAGCAGTTCGGGGTCGGTGCCGCCCAAATCGGCGATTTCGGCCAGCAGCCCGTCGTCGGTGGTCGGCAGTTGGGGCATGTCCGCGACGACGCACGGCGGCGGACCGGCCGATACCCAAAGCTTCTGTACGGCCGCGCCATGCCTTTGGGCCACAACGGCGAACTCGAAGGCGACGACGGCACCCATGCTGTGCCCGAACAACTTCAGCGGCGCGACGCTGGGCCACGGCGCGGCCCGGAACAGGCTGGCGGCCAGATCGTGCACGCTGTCGTGGGCGGGTTCGGTGAGGCGGTCAGCCCGCTGGGGGTACTGCATGACATAGGTGTCGCCACCGGCGGCCAGCGCGGCCGCCAGCACCCGGTAGCTCGCGGCGGCGGCACCGGCGTGCGGAAATATCACGGTGGCACCGGTGGACGACGCGTCGCCGTGCGCCCTGGTCAGCTTGATCCAGGACGGGAACGTGGCAGACACGGTGATCAGGTCATTCAATGTCATTGTGCCGTATACGATTTCGTAGCTTGTCGAGCGGCCGCCAGAACCGACTCGGCGTCCATCCCGACGACCTCCAGGTACAGCTCGGCGACCTGGTCCAGCCGGCCGGGATAGTTCTCGCCGGCGCTGAGCACCGCGGCCAGCGCCGACACGGTTCGGTTGGCGAAGACGTCGGCGACGATGATGTGCGGTGCGTCCAGCCAGGCCCGAATCCTCGCCACGGCTTGGGTGGCGAGCACCGAATCACCGCCGAGCGCGAAGAAGTCGTCGTCGATTCCGATGTTTTCTTGGCCGAGTAGATCACCGACGATCATTGCCAGTGCGGACTCCAAGGGCGTCGACGGTGACCGGTAGCCAGGCCGCCGTACTTGCCCGACGGCGGTCTTCAATTCACGCGCGGCGGCGCGCCGGTCGAGCTTCCCGGCATCGGTGAAACCGATCCGCTCCACAACCATGATGTGGCGTGGGACCATGTACGCGGGGACCAGCTCACCAAGAAGCTGCCGGATGCGTTCGGCGGTCAAAGAGGAGTCGTCGGTGCACACCTGCGCGGCGAGCACATCCGATTCCCCGGATACGGCGATCAGGGCGGCCACCGCCGTCCGCACGCCGGGCACGCGCCGCAACGCGGTCTCGATCTCGCCCAACTCGACGCGATAACCGCTGATCTTCACCCGCTCGTCAGCGCGGCCAACGAATTCGAGGGTGCCATCTGGCCAGTAGCGGACCAAATCGCCGGTGCGATACCAGGTTCGGTCGTCGTGCTCGACGAAACGTTGCGCGGTGAGATCGGGACGTCCGCGGTAGCCGCGCGCGATGCCGCGCCCGGACACCCAAAATTCCCCGGGGACCCAGTCGGGGCAATCAGCGCCGGTGTCGCCGACGACGCGACAGGCGTTGTTGGGAAGCGGGACACCGAAGGGCAGGGCCGTCCAATCTTGCGGCATCGAGTCGGTTACCTCGAAAATGGTGTTGTGCACCGGGGTTTCGGTGGCCCCGCCGAGGCCCGCGAAGCGCAGGTTCGGCGCTTCGGTCCGTAGGCGGCGTACCACCTCGGGTCGCACCCAGTCGCCCCCGGTGGGGATCACCCGCACCGACGACAGCCGCCCGCGGCCGACTTCACTCAGCATCTCCAGCCAGCCGGGCATGAAGTGCAGCACCGTGACTTTATAAGTGTCGATGAGCCGGGCCCAGGCGTCAGGATCGCGCCGCTGCGCTTCGTCGACCACCACGATGGCCCCACCGGTGCGCAGGGTGACGAACACGTCCATCACCGAGATGTCGCCTTCCAGTGTCGACAGCGCCAGGCATCGATCCGCGGGGCCGATCTCGAAGTGGTGGCCGATGAATTCCACCGTGTTCATGGCCGCGTCGTGGGTGACCTCAACACCTTTGGGCTCGCCGGTCGAGCCCGATGTGAACAACACGTAGGCGAGTTCGGCGGGATCGATTACCGCTGAAGCAATCTGAGCAATCGGGCACCCGTCGTTAACCACCTCGGCTATGACCAGTTCGGGTACCGGCATGGACAGTCGTTGTCCGCCGCACACCAGGGCCAAGCTCACCCGCCCGGTTTTTAGGATGCGCTCGGTGCGATCACGGGGCTGGTCGACGCCGATCGGCAGGTAAACGGCGCCGACCGACAGGATGCCGAGCAACGCCGGAATCTGCTCGGCGGTCTTCGGGCCCATCACCGCGATGGTGTCGCCGGCGGCGATGCCGGCGGTGCGCAGCGCCGCGGCCACGGCCCACGCCTGGTCGCGCAGTTGCGCGTAGCTGAGGTCACCGGTACTGGCGAATATCGCCGGGGCGTCGGGCTGCCGCTCGGCTTGCCGAAAGAACCCGTCGTGCAACGCTTCTCCGCTGGCCTGGGCGGTGCGAGCATTGGCCGCATCACGTACCGCGCGCTGTGCCTCCGGCAGCGCCGGGGGCCCCGGCGCCTCCCATGCGTCGTCGGCGGAGGCCAGCCGGTGCAGCTCGTCGATGTGGTAGGCGAACATGGCGTCGATGACACCCGACGGGAAGATGCCCTCGCGCACATCCCAATTCACCAGGACCCCGCCGTCGAACTCGGTGACCTGCGCGTCGAGCAGCACCTGCGGCCCCTGGGAGATGATCCATCCCGGCGTGCCGAACTGGCCGACCACGTCGGGACTGAACAGCTCGCCGAGCCCCAGCGCGCTGGTGAAGACCACCGGCGCGAGCACCTGGGTACCGCGGTGGCGGCTGAGGTCGCGCAGGACCGACAGCCCGGGATAGGCGGAATGCGCGGCGGCCGTGCGCATCGCGTCCTGCACCGCGCGTGCCCGCGCGGTAGCGGTGTCGGCGCCGATTAGATCGATGTCGAGCAGCAACGAGGAGGTGAAGTCGCCAACCAAAAAGTCGACGTCCGGGTGCAGCGCCTGGCGCCCGAACAGCGGCACGTTCAGCAGAAAGCGTGAGGTGGTCGACCAGCGGGCGACAGTGTTGGCGAATCCCGCGGCCAGCGCCATCGCTGGGGTGACGCCGCGCGCTCGAGCGCGGGCGAACAGCGCATCGCGTGTCTTGGGGTCCAGCCAGTGCCAGCGTCGGGTGCTGTGGTTGGCGCCCCGGCCACCGGTCGACGGCAACGCGGGCGGGTCTGGCAGCTCCGGGAGGCGCCGCGCCCACCAGGCCCGGTCGGCCTCGCGTGCCGGCTGCGGCTGTGCGCTTGCCGCCTCGATAGCTTGGCGGTACTGGCGGTAGGTGTAGCTCAGCTGGGGGAGATCGCGGCCGCCGTAGCAGGCGGCTAGATCGGCCATCAGCGTGCGATAGCTCATCGCGTCGGCCGCCTGCATGTCCAGGTCCACGTGCAGGCGCGACCGCTCGCCCGGTAGCAGCGTCACCGCCAATTCGAACACCGCGTCGTCGAGCTGCTGATGAGATTTGGTGGTGCGGATCGCGGTGAGCCGCTGTTCGGCCTCTTCGGCGCTCAGCGAGCGCAGGTCCTCGACGCTGACCGGGAAGGCGCCGCTCTCGTTCACCGGGGTGATGCGCTGATTTCCGTCGGGTAGGAACCGCACCCGCAACATCGGATGGCGACGCGCCAGCGCGGTGGCCGCCGTGCGCAGGCGCTCGGGGTCGACCGGGCCACCGTCGAACTCCACGTACAGATGACCGGCAACACCACCCAGCTGCTGGTTGTCATGGCGACCGACCCACATCGCGTGCTGCATCGGGGCCATCGGGAACGGCTCGTCCGCCCCTGACAGGTCGGCGTCGCCGGGAGCCTCGGCGGTCAGGATCGGCTGGCAGGCGCCCTTCCGGTCGGCGCCGACCAGAGCGGCCCAGGCTTCGATCGTCGGGGTCTCGGCAAGGGTGGCGAAGTCGATGGCGATGCCCTGGCGCCGCCAGCGGCCGGCCAACGTCATGATCCGAATGGAGTCCAGGCCCTGGGCGATCAGGCTGCGACCCGGCTGAACTGCATCGACGTCGACGCCGAGCAAATCGGCCACCTCCGCCCGGATATTCTCCGAGCGTGCCGAGGCGTGCACCACAGACCCTCCCCGATTAGCACAGGCTGCCCTAATTTTTTGGTTACCCTATCCTTACTCGCGGCATCCCCGCTACTAGCCCTGCCCGGAGTCCCGCTAGAGGAGCCATGAGCCCGAACACACCGCAGCCGACGCCCGGAGTCCTCGACGGGTTCGTGCCCTTCCCAGCGGATCGGGCCGCCGCCTATCGGGCCGCCGGCTACTGGGCGGGACGGCCCCTGGACACGATCCTGAGCGACGCGGCCCAGCAATGGCCCGATCGAGTCGCCGTCCTCGACGCCGTGGGCGATGACGCGATCAGCTATGCGGAACTCGACGACTTGGCTGACCGCGCGGCCACCGGACTGCGGGGCGCGGGTATCGCGCCAGGCGACCGGGTGTTGCTGCAGTTGCCGAACGGCTGCCAGTTCGCGGTGGCTCTGTTCGGCCTGCTGCGGGCAGGAGTGATCCCGGTGATGTGCCTGCCCGGACATCGCGCCGTCGAGCTTGGGCATTTCGCCGCGGTCAGCGAGGCCACCGGACTGCTGATCGCCGATACCACAGGGGGTTTCGACTATCGGCCGATGGCGCGGGAGCTAACCGAGGAGCACGCCGAGCTCAAACACGTCATCGTCGACGGCGACCCGGGGCCGTTCATCTCATGGGCCCAACTGTGCGACCAGCCGGCAATCGGTGCGCCGCCATCGTCACCCGACCCGGGATCGCCTGCGCTGCTACTGGTTTCCGGCGGAACCACGGGAACACCCAAACTCATTCCCCGCACGCACGACGACTACGTTCTCAACGCGAAGGCCAGCGCGGAACTCTGTGGGCTCACCTCAGCCGACGTCTACCTGGCGGTGCTGCCGGCCGGCCATAATTTCCCGCTCGCCTGCCCGGGCCTGCTCGGTGCGATGACCGTCGGCGCTACCACCGTTTTCGGCACCGACCCCAGCCCCGAGGCGGCCTTTGCCGCCATCGCACGCCACGGTGTCACGGTGACCGCCCTGGTGCCCGCATTGGCCAAGTTGTGGGCGCAGGCCTGCGATTGGGAACCCGTGACACCAAAGACGTTGCGGCTTTTACAGGTTGGTGGCGCCAAGTTGGAACCCGAGGATGCGCATCTGGTGCGCAGCACGCTGACCCCGGGTCTGCAGCAGGTGTTCGGGATGGCCGAAGGACTGCTGAACTACACCCGGTTAGACGATCCGCCGGAACTCACCGAGCACACCCAGGGGCGGCCATTGTCGCCCGCCGATGAACTGCGCGTCGTCGATGCGGAGGGTCAGCCGGTGGCCCGGGGCGAGGAAGGCGAACTCCTGGTCCGCGGGCCCTACACATTCAACGGCTACTTCCGCGCCGAACGCGACAACGAACGCAGCTTCGACCCCGACGGGTTCTTCCGCAGCGGCGACGTGGTGCGGCTGCGTCCCGACTGCTATCTGGTGGTGACCGGCCGAGTCAAAGACGTTATCTGCCGTGGCGGAGAGACGATCTCCGCGGCAGACCTCGAGGAGCGGCTGCACAGCAACCCGTCGATCCTCTCGGCCGCGGCCGTCGGGCTGCCCGACGCCTACCTGGGCGAGAAAATCTGTGCCGCGGTGGTTTTCAACGGACCCGAGCTATCGCTGGCGGAGTTGAACGACTATCTCGACGCCCGTGGCGTGGCCGCGCACGCGCGGCCCGATGTCCTGGTCCCGATGGACTCACTGCCAACCACGCCGATCGGCAAGATCGACAAAAAGGCCATCGTCCACCAGGTTTCGGCTCAACAAACTCACGCGCGACGGTAGGGCCGCGGGCGTTTCCCACCCTCCGGTAGGGGCGTGCGATCAGCCCATCGCCGCGTAGAGGTCGGCCAGCAGGCCCGCGGTGGTACGGAAGTCCATGCACTGGTCGGTCACGGACTGGCCATAAGTCAGCTCGCCGCCGCCGAGCGATTGGGCGCCGGCCACCAAGAAGCTTTCCAGCATCAGACCGGCGATACCGCGCTCGCCGGCGGCAAGGCGTGCGGCCACCTCCGCGGTGACCTCGGCCTGTCGCTCATGGTCTTTGGCGGAGTTGGCATGGGAGCAGTCGATCATGACTTGGGTGGAAAGCCCTGCCTGGCTCAGCAGCTCGATCGCGGCGGTCACCGAGGCGGTGTCGTAATTGGGCCCGGCCGTGCCGCCTCGAAGGATCACGTGACAGTCGGGATTGCCGACGGTCTCGATGATGGCCGCGCGACCGACGTCGTCGGTACCGAAGAAATGGTGTGCTGCCGCAGCGGCTTTGACGCCGTCGATGGCGACCTGGATGTTGCCGTCGGTGCCGTTCTTGAACCCGACCGGCATGGACAGGCCGGACGCCAGCTGGCGGTGAACCTGCGACTCGGTGGTCCGGGCGCCGATCGCGCCCCAGGCGACGGCGTCGGCGATGTACTGCGGGCTGGTGGGCTCCAGGAATTCACATCCCACCGGCAGGCCCACGTCGATGATGTCGAGCAATAGTCCACGCGCAATGCGGATTCCACGTTCGACGTCGAAGCTGCCATCCATGTTGGGATCGTTGATCAGTCCCTTCCATCCGATGGTGGTGCGTGGCTTTTCGAAGTAGACCCGCATCACGATCTTCAGTCGGTCCACGTACTCGGCCGCGATCGGCGCAAGTCGGCGAGCGTAGTCGAGCGCGGCGACGGGATCGTGCACCGAGCAGGGTCCGACGACCAGTAACAGCCGGTCGTCACCGCCGGCCAGGATCGCCGAGATCTCGTCGCGGTCTCGTTGGACGGCCTGCGCACGTCGAGCCGACAACGGCAGCTCGGCGCGGATCACGGCCGGAGCCGAGAGTTCGCGAAACGAAACGATCCGATGATCGGACGTATCGATGGTCGTCGTGTCGCACTTGAGGATGGACATGGAGGGTGTGTGCCTTTCTCTGCCGGCTGCCAGGGCACGCCCGCTGATTCCCGATGCCCTGAAAAGCGAAAAGCAGCGACCTTGTGGTCACTGCTGGGCTCCGGGTATCAGTCGTGCGGTTGCGTCAACCAGACGCTGCATCGCCGGCTCCACCCGGAGCCACGATAAAGCGCCAGTACGCGCGCACGCCGATGTTCACGTCGGCGAAGATACCACGCTAAGGCGGGAGCATTGAGCGCCGGGGTGCGCGCAATCAGCGCAGATCGAGCGCGGCGATCTGATCGAGGAACGCGCGCGCGGGCGCCGACGCGCTCGCCGAAACGGCGAGGCCGAGGCGGCGCACGGTCCGGGGCAGCAGCGGCCGCACCGCGACACCCGGCAATTCGGGCAGGCCTGCACGGGGCAGGATGCTGACCGCCAGCCCGGCTCGCACGATCTCGAGCGTCGCGGAAATCTCCCGCGCTTCGAAGGCGAGGTCGAATTCGATCCCAGCGCGCCGCGCGATCGGCATGAACACTTCCGCGCAGCCACCGGTGCCACGAACGAATGGCTCCTTGGCCAAGTCGGCGTAGGTGATGGTGTCCTTGGGTGCCAGCGGGCTGTCGGCCGGCACTACCGCAACCATTTGCTGCTCGCCGAGGACCGCCACGTCGAGACCCTTGACGGGGAGGCTGACCACGCCGGCCTCGGCGGCGCCCTGATCGAGCCAATCCAAGATCTCGTTCTCGCTTCCCTCCAGCAGCCGGATGGTGACGGCCGGATGCCGCCGGGCGAACGCCTGCAGCTGCGGAGCGACGAGCGTGGCGGTAGCCGACGGCAGGCTCGCCAGGCTCAGCGTCCCGGTGACGTCACCCGCCAACCCGGCGACCTCGGTACGCATCAACGTCAGTTGGCGCACCGCTTCGCGCGCGTGTGTCAACGCGATCGCACCTGCGTCGGTGAGGGACAGCCCGTCCCGCCGACGGAGGAACAGCGGCAGTCCCAGCTCCTTTTCCAGCGTGGCGACGGTGCGGCTGACGGCCGGTTGGGATAGCCCGAGTCGTCGGCTCGCCGCCGTGAAACCGCCCTGATCGACCACCGCGATAAACGTCTTGAGCTGCGACAATGTCGTCATCGATCCTCCATAAGCGCAATGTGATCGCCCATATCAACAACGTTATGAGTAATTGGCTTTCCAAAGCGTTCAAGTAATCATAGGAAAGCTTGCGAAGGAGGGCACCATGGTCGCACGGCGGGTACTGATCACCGGGGCATCGAAGGGAATCGGCCGCGCAGTCGCCGACCGACTCGCCGCGTCCGGCAACATACCAATCGGTCTGGCCCGCAGCCGGCCCGACGAGTTTCCGGGCGAGTTCTTCGAGGCGGATCTCAGCGACCGCACGGCCACCGACGCGGTACTCAAGCGTGTCGAAACGTCCGGGCGAGTCGACGCAGTGGTCAACAACGTAGCGATCGCCCGGTTCGGACGCATCGGCTCGATCAATCTGGACGATCTGTTCACCACGTACGACTTGAACGTGCGAGCCGCCGTACAGGTGGTCCAGGCGGTGCTGCCCGGCATGCTGGCCAATGGTTGGGGGCGCATCGTCAACGTCACCAGCTTCACCACATTGGGCACCGCGGAGCGCACGCCCTACGCGGCGACGAAGGCCGCACTGGAAGCGTGCACCCGGATCTGGGCCGGTGAACTCGCGCAGTCCGGCATCACGGTCAATGCGGTGGCGCCCGGCCCCATCGAGACCGAGATGTACCGCGAACTCAGCCCGGTCGGATCCGATCGCGAAGCGCATATCCTGCAATCCATTCCGTTGCGGCGCGTGGGCACACCGCGCGAGATCGCGCACGCGATCTGCGCCCTGCTGGACGAGGATGCCGGCTACATCACCGGTCAGATCATCCGAGCAGACGGCGGTGGAAGCATCGCCGCTTGATGGTCCGTCACGTCGAGGACGAAAACCGCCCGCAGTCAAGAGCGGACGCACGAAAGGAGAATTGTGGCTCACGCCCTCTTCGCGAACGTCATCGCGCCCGAGGACATCGTTTGGCACGAGACCGATCTCGGTCCGAACTTTTGGATAAGCGACGAGCTGGTCGGCACGGAGTACTCCACGCTGTTCAGCGCGCAGCTGACGAAGTTCGGCCCCGGTGGCGGATCCGCACCGCATCACCACGACTACAACCACGCGTTCTACTTTTTCAGCGGCACCGGCCGCGTACAGCTTGGTGAGCAGTTCTGGGAGACCAAGCCGGGTACCGTGGTCAAGGTTGCTGCGAACGTCGTACACAGTCTCGTCAACGCCGGCGCCGACGACCTGGTGTTCCTCGTGGTCTACGACCCTCCGCATGTAGCAACGGATTAGCCGCCATCGTCTGCGCGCAACGCATCGATCAGTCGGTCCATCACCGCACCGGCGTCCGCGCGGGCCTTACGCTGATCGTCGGCGCGCGCGATGTAGAGCGTCGCCTCGCGCAGCGCCCCCATGATCGTCAGGGCGGTCGCCTCGACGGGCTGGTGGGGGATGCTGCCGGACTCGATGGCGTCGGTGAGTAGTCCGGTCACGAATCCGATGTTGTAGCGCTGTCCGATGTCGCTCCAACGTTCCCAACCCAGGACCGCCAACGCCTCGAGCAGCACGATGCGCTGGATCTCGGGTTCGGCGCACGCGTCTAACCAAAGACCTGAACAAAGTCGCATGATCTCGACGGGATCGGAGTGCCCCGAGGCCGCGACGGCCTCCCCCATCCGAGCGGCCATCTCACCCTCCACCCGCTCGAATACCGCCGCGAATAACTCTGTCTTGTCAGCGAAATGGTGGTACAGCGCTCCGCGCGTCACCCCCGCGTTGCGGACGATCGTTTCCAGGGATGCGTCGGCGAATCCCACCGACGCAAACAACGGCCGGGCGGCACCGATCAACGCATCACGCGTCTCGGCCGCACGCTCGGCCTGCGTGCGGCGACCATCCTTCGCCATCAACCCGTACCTTTCACACCTGCGTATGCATTTTCATACATACCGTATGAAAGGTCCGCGACCCTGCTACCGGCTGATGTGGCGTCGCGGTTTGCGGCCGCCTCAGAACACCCTGAGCCGGCGAACGATATCCAGCGATGACGGATCACCCTCGGTCTGCACGCCCAGATCCTCCCATGTGCCGCGCTGGGTGACCCACCGTACAAAGACCTGCGAATCGGTCGTGATACGCGCCGCGACCTCGGGGCGCTCGCCGATATGCAGGGTTCGCCCGCACAGCCCGTCGAGGCTTACCTCTACGCTGGCGGGTAAGTCGTTGAGCAGGCGCACATTCTGTTGCGGCAGTGCCGCTTCAATCCAGTCAAGAGTGGGGGCAAGCCGCAACTCGTCGACGGGCGGGGCTTCTCCCTGCAATGGCCCATCCGGCGGGAAGAGGTCATATCGCACGTGAATGAAGGACTCGAAGACAAAGGTCGTCGGCACGACCGAAGCCGGATAGGTCCCGACGTCCCCTATAGGTATGTCGATCTCCTGAGTCTCGATCGCGGCCAGTACCTCCAGCCCTTGCGCACTGACCGATTCATAGTCGGCCACCACCTCTTTGGGTGTCATCGAACGTCGCGAGGCGACATAGAGATCCGCGGCGCGTTCGGCAGGTAATTCACCAGGGCTGGGCAGTGTCGACGGATCGACGGCCAGCCAGAAGCTGCATGCCATGTGCGACAAAAGGTCCTGCACCGACCAGCCGGCGCATCCACTGTCTTTCTCCCACATCGCATCCGGCAGCTGCGAGCACAGCTCCAAAACGATCTCGCGTTCTTCCACTATGGCGTCGAGCGTGGCACCCATATAACCCAACCTTTCAGATACATACCGTATGTATAAACATACACACTGTATGTATGAGGTCAAGCGCTCGGTTGCGGGAAGTGGCGCCGCACGGGACTACGACCTCAAGCAACGGATCTAAGACCGCTACTGTCAGCCGGCGTCACGGCCTCGCTGACGCCGGGTACTCGGGGAGCCAACGCACCGCGGCGATGCGTTCGCTGAGTTCCGCGTCGCTGCGCGCAGGGGCGACGCCGTCCGCGACGGCTTGCACGGCGACGGCGTGCGCGATCCGGACGGCGACATCGGGCACGTCTGACCATGCGGGCAACAGCGGCTGGTCGGGGTCGGTGAGGGCCGGCGAGGCCTCGCCCAAGGTCTCTGCGGCGACCCGCAACATCTCGTCGGTGACCCGGGTCGCCTGAGCCGCGGTGACGGCGAGCCCCATCGCAGGGAAGATATAGACGTTATTGCATTGGGCTACGGCGTGTTCCGTGCCGTTTCGGTGTAGCGGCGCGAAGGGTGACCCGGTGGCGATCAGGGCGCGTCCGTCGGTCCAATGGTCCAATTCCGCTGGGTGCGCCTCGGCTCGGCTCGTCGGGTTGGAGAGCGGGAAGATGATCGGTCGTTCCGCCTTGCTTGCCAGTTCGCGCACGATGCTCTCGGTGAAGGCACCCGCCGCGGTCGACAGGCCGAGGAGCACGCCCGCCTCGACATGGTGAACGACATCGGCGAGCTGCGCGGGCCCTGACAGGCCCCATCCCGCTACACGACCGGCCGGCTGCGCGAACTCGCGCTGGGCACCGGAGAGGTCGGTGCGGTCATCGGTGATCAGGCCAACCACGTCGACGACCCAGATGCGCTGTGAGGCAGCCTGTTCGGACAACCCCTCGTTCACCATTTGACGACGAATCATGTCCAGCACCCCGATACCGGCCGAGCCGGCGCCCAGCATGACGACCTGTTGCTGAGAAAGCGGACGGCCGGCGACTTTGGCGGCGCCGTGCAACGCGCCGACGGTGACGGCGGCCGTCCCCTGGATGTCATCGTTGAAGGTGAGCAGTTTGTCGCGGTAGCGGGCCAAGATCGGCAGGGCGTGCGTGGTCGCGAAGTCCTCCCACTGCAGCAGCACGTTGGGCAGATGTTTGCGGACGGCGGCGACAAACTTGTCGATGAACGCGTGGTAGTCGTCGTCGCCGACGCGCCGGTGCCGCCAGCCCAGGTATTGGGGATCGTCGAGGAGCTCGCTGTTGTCGGTGCCCACGTCGAGCACGATCGGAAGCGTCCGCGCGGGGTCGATGCCACCGATCAGGGTGTAGAGCGACAGCTTTCCGATCGGAATGCCCATTCCCCCGATGCCCTGGTCACCCAGGCCGAGAATGCGCTGACCATCGGTCACCACGATCACATCGACCTCGCGCTGCGGCCGATTGTTCAGCACCTCGTCCAGGCAATCACGTTCGGCGTAGGAAACGAACAACCCCCGCGGCCGCCGGTAGATCTCGCTGAAACGCTGGCAGGCCTCACCCACGGTGGGCGTGTACACGATCGGCAGCGCTTCGGCGATGTGGTCGTGCAACACGCGATAAAACAGGGTCTCATTGCGGTCCTGCAACGCCCGCAGATAAATGTGTTTATCGAGATCGTCACGCCGAGTAGAGAATTCATGCCAGCAATGCTCGGCTTGCTGCTCGAGCGTCTTCACCGCCGTCGGCAGTAGACCCAGAAGACCCAGTCGCCGCCGCTCGGCCTCGGTGAAGGCGGTGCCTTTGGTGGTCAACGCATCGAACAGTCTGGCCGGCCCGCGGAGCTCATCGGGCATCGTCAACCTCCCTTCTCTGGGAATTTCACGGCCAGGCGGAGTATCGAAACCATCATCGACGATCGAGGGTGCTTTGTCTGCGCATAACCGATGTCACCGCGCCACCGCAGCTGGGCCGCCTGACCCAACGTGAGATCGACGCCAGGACGGCCGTCATGAATGGGCGAGTCGCTGATCGTCATCACGAGAACCACCCGAATGATCGCGCGCCCCTGACGCGGGCGCGGCATCGCAGCTGGTAGCGTAAGCGGCACTGTGAGTTTCAGAGTTGCAAAGCCTTCACGGTGGTCACGACGGCAATCTGCGTCGGCCATCGTTGCTGCACTGGCCCTACTCGCAGCTGCGTTCGGTTGTGGGGCTTTGCAAGCCGAGACGACAACCGACACGATGCAGCCGGGGGTGGTGGCATCATCGGCCGGCACCGTTTCGGACGGGATGCAGCTCACCAACGACTCGGTTCCTGTCCGGCGTCTCGGCGTTGGCCCCAGCGTGAACGATGACAAGGCGTTCAAAGGCGGCGGGTTAAAGCGGGGTCGGCCAACCACTTTGGCGCTTTCCACGCCACGCTCGCCCGGATCTGCGGTACCGCCGATGACGGGGTTTGTTCGGTCTCAGCAGCGGCCCGATGGACCCCCGCGCGCGCCGGCATCTACCCGCGTTGAGCAGAACCTTCTGATTCGATTCTGCGTCGCCCGCTGCTGATCAAGCACAACGGCTTTTCGGCGAGCTACGCCATGGCGCCAGCTTGAGCGAATAACCGCAATAGGGTTCGCGTGCTCGGCGCAGACTGATCCGCTTGTCATGGCAATTTGGGTCGACGCGATCTTCGCTATCGAAGCCACATTCGCCCGCAATCGGTTTGCCGGTTCGGCCGAACCCCGAGGCCACGCCGCGAACCGCCAGCGATGTGGTTCGTCGCGCCGCCTTTGCGCGACGGCTGGGCGATTTCAATCATTCACCACCTGCTCGGACTACTGACCGCATGTTGTGTGCGACGGCACCAACGTCCACCGCGATGCCATGAATCGGCGAGGTCAACCAAGACGGGCACCAAGAAATTAGGGATGGACATGGATTTTGGCGCATTGCCGCCCGAGATCAACTCGGGGCGGATGTACGTGGGGCCCGGGCCCGCAAGTTTGCTGGCAGCCGCCGCCGGTTGGGAGTCGCTGGCCGCGGAGCTGACTGACGCCACTAGCGGCTACCACACCGTGATCGCGGCCCTTACCGACGAGTTTTGGTCTGGACCGGCGTCGATGTCGATGGCGGCCGCGGTAATGCCCTACATCGCCTGGATGACGGCGACCGCCGAGCAATGCGGGCAGGCGGCAACGCAGGCCACGGCCGCCGCAGCAGCATTCGAAACCGCGTACGCGGTGACGGTGCCACCTCCTCTGATCGCCGCAAACCGCGCTCGGTTACTGGCATTGATTCAGACAAACATCTTCGGGCAGAACACCCCGGCCATCATGGCGGCCGAGGCCGAGTACGGCGAGATGTGGGCCCAGGACGCCGCCGCGATGTACACCTACGCCGCTAATTCCGCTGCGGCATCGAGGCTTTCGCCGGTACTGCCGCCACCGCAGTCGACCAATCCAGCCGGCCCCGCCGGACAGCTCGGCGCCGTCACCCATGCAGCAGCCCAGTCCGGTACTGGCGCACAGTCAACGACGACGCAATGGGCCTCGACGGTGCCCCAGACTTTGCAAGGCCTCTCAACTCCCGGCTCATCCTCGACTGCCGGCTTATCACAGGCGGCGATGGGCACGGGAGCGTCGCTGGGATCCTCGGGAGCCTCCGCCCCACTCAGCTCACTGTCGGGTGTGACCGGGGCCTCCGGGAAGGGTGCGACCAAGACCGTGAGCAGCGGTGCGGGCGCCGCCTCGGGAGCGGCCTCGGCGCTCGCCGCTGCCCCCGCGGCGGACGGTGCCGCGGCGGGGCTGGCCTCCGAGGCGGCCGGGTACGGCGCCGACGGCGCCGGTCTGATCGCCGACGGCGGTGGTATCGGGATCGACCTCTACGGCCTCGATCTGGACTACCAGGGATTGGCGCTGGACGAAGCGGGCGCCGGGTCCATCTTGGGGGCCGAGGGCGTCCAGGGCATAGCCGGCTTGGGAGGCACGGGCGCCGCGGCCGGTTTGGGAGGCCTCGAGCCCCTGGCGGGATTGGGTCAGGGCGCCTCGGCGAGCGTGGGCCAAGCCAGTTCGCTGAGCACCTTGTCCGTACCCCCGAGTTGGGCGACGACGGTTTCGTCGGTCGCCCCGCTTCCGGGGCTCAACAGCGGTGCCATGCCGGGCGGGTGGGCCGTCGCACCCGGGGCATCGCCGGGCACCGCAGTGTCCAAGCTGCCGTTGGGCGGCATGGTCGGGCGCGAATCGGAGGGAGCGGTTCAGCGCGTCGGCATGCGCGTCTCGCTCATTCCGCATTCGCCGGTGGGCGGATGACCCGCCCGTGTGAAGGCCGAAGCCGGCGAGAGGTGACCTACCCGGCTGCAGACGCACATGGAGGAGCAAAAGATGCCCGACCGGGTGTTATCCGCCGAACTGATGCGCCAACACCGCGAAATAGGCACCGCTATCGAATGTTTCATCGACGCACTCGATCGCGGCAACCGGCAGCCCGAGCTACTGAGGGCGACGATGGATGCGCTGCGTCGGCACATTTACCTCGAGGAGATCTTCCTGTTCCCGCCGATTCGAAAGGCCGGAATAATGATGCCCGTCTTCGTGATGATGCGTGAACACGGCGAGCTGTGGCGGACGATGGAAACCCTCACGCAGCTGCTTGCTGACGGAACAGGCAGCCCGCGGCTTGAGGACACTTGCGAACAGCTGCTGGACCACCTCCACAAGCACAACTTCAACGAGGAGCCGGTCGTATATCTGCATGCCGACTACGATTTTCCGGCGCCAACGAGCGCGCAGCTGACCCGCTTCGTCGACACGGGCCGCATTCCCGATGGCTGGGTGTGCCAGCAGGCGGGCACGAAACGCACACGGTAACCGGCCATTTGCGGCTTGCCTTTCGATCCTCGCTGCCTCCACGAGCCGGTCACCGTCGATCATCCGGGGCGGCACGGCACTTCCCTGACGTTCTCTCTGAGTAGCGCGCTCCATCAGCCTCAGCGCGCGACAAGGATGTCGAGTTCTGGCGTGTCCGAGCCTGTCAGCCGTCGGTGCATGGCCCAGGCGATCCGGGCGCCCTGGATCTTCGCGCGTTCGGCGTTGGGTCCCCGGAACATCGCGTCGACGGTGTCAGTCCACATGGTCAGCCAGCGGACAAAATGACGGCTGCTCAACGGGACTCTTTGATGGACGCGGCGATGGGCGTGCAATGCGCTGCCTTTGTACAGGCCGGCGCGGAACAGCACAGTCTCCCAGAAGTCGGCCATCACCGGGATGTGCGATTCCAGACCTGTCAACCGCAACTCCGTGAAGGGCTCGGCGAGGACGTCGTCGGCCATCACCCGGCCGTAGAACCGGCGCAGCAGCGCCTCCACGTCCGCGCGGACGCACACGTCGGAGACCGCATGGCCCACAGGGTTAGAGAGCTCACTCATCCGTGATCACCCTGGCAAGACACAACTCGGGTTCGACGAAGGGCTCCAGCTCGGCTCGCATCCCCGGCGCGGAGCCAACCGACTTTTGCGGACCTGCCAGGCCCCGCAGCAGCCCCCGGTGCAAGGCGCACGTCACCTCCGGGTGAGCACGGGCCAGATCACGAACCGGGCAGCTGTGCAGGCGAATTGTCCGCTGGTTGCCGCGGGTCGATTTTTTGGTGGGAACCAACTCGGGACCGAATCCCATCCGGTCGAACACCGCCGTGATCGCCGCCGACCGCTCGTCAGCCGCCTCCCTCGATGCAGAACCGCCTGGAACATGTTGCCCCGCAGCGTCTTCGTGCGGACTCTCATCAGCGATTCGCTCGGCCCATCGCCGACCGGCGGCTTCGGCGCGGCGACGCCGCTTGTCGGCGGTATCGCCGAGTTCAAATGCCAATATCTCGGCAAGGACCCGATAGTCCAGCCGCTCGCGCACCGCACGGTATCCGGTGCGGGGACGACCCACACCGGTGCGCGTGATCCGGGTACGTTCGACGAGTCCCTCACCGCACAGCGCGTCGAGATGGAAGCGCACCGTGGTCGTGTGCAGCCCGAGGCGAGCGGCGAGTTCGACTGCATCAACTGGTTCGTCGTGCGCACGCACCAGTTCGAGAACTCGCTGGCGCTGCCGGTTACGCCCCAAGCGATGCGATCGTCCGGCCTCGTCCTCGTGGTGCTCACCCAACGCATCCATCCTCTCGTCCGGTTGCCTGCTTTTAAATGATATTTTTCATTAATAATACCAGGCCGCCCGGGTTGCGCCGCGCCGCCACTCGACGCGGCACCACCGCCCACACCGCGGCGTGTGTTGACCGACGTGTTACGACTGACGAGGTGAGTCTCGGCGGTGGCAGCGACCACTGCCTCGATCGCCTTTCGGGCTACCCGGAGCGTCCTGAGAGGCGCGACGTGGTTAGACGTTGGCGACGAGTGACAGCCCTCGACGGCCATGTATTCGTTTGCGTTGCTTGCTGATCGCTACCAGACGCGCCACCGCCTGTTCGATTCCGCGAGCCAACGCATCAATGTCGGATACGGCTTCGTAGTCTGCGAGGACGCCAAAAAACAGGTCCTCGGCATAGCTCAGCATTGCCACCCCGGTTCGCAATTGCATCGCAATCGGCGGGACCGGGAACACACTGACCACCGGCCGGTCCATGAGTCGCAGTGGCTGACGGGGCCCGGGGACGTTCGTTGCGAGGGTGGTCACGCCGCGCTGCGGTAGCTGGATCAACAACCGGACCGCCCATGCGGTCAGGGGAAATGGAATGCGATTGGCCATCGACACGAATGCATGACCCGCCTGCCGCTGGCCGTTTGACTTCGTACGGTCCAAGCGGGAATGGACGGTCCGCAGCCGCTCTATCGGGTGCTCCTCGTCGACCGGTAGGTAGGGCAGCATCACCGATACGCGGTTATCCGTCTTGTCCAACGCCTCGGCAGTCCGCATCGACACCGGCACCAGCGCGCGAAGCGCATCCGGAAGCGGCTCTTCGCCCCGCTGCACAAGGGTGTTGCGGTAGCTCTCCGTGATTGCGGTCAGCGCAACGTCATTGATGGTGACATCGAAGGTTGCGCACACCTGCGCGACGTCGGCGAGGGGCACCCGCGCGACGCCGTAGCGGCGCAGCGTGGTTATCGGTCCGTTGAGGGACGTCGTTGTGGGGCGCAGCAAGCCGGCGGCGATCTGCGCGGCACCCAGGGCCGTGCGGGCGGCGGTGGCCGTCATGGCGGTCGTCGTATGCCACACTCCACCCAGTATGTTCCGTGGGTTGAAGCCCGGCATGGTCCGTGAGATTCGTTGCGCTTCAGATTCTTTAGTGGCGTGGATAGAGCTTACGAAGCTCTCATGGGTGCCGCTGGGATCGGGGTCGCACAGCCCGACAAGCATGTGGGTGGCCGCGATTCCGTCGGCCATGCAGTGGTGAATCTTGGTGAGCATCGCCCACCGGTTTTCGCTGAGCCCTTCGATGATCCAGATTTCCCACAGCGGACGATCCCGGTCGAGGCGCCGGGAAATCACGTCGGCAGCCAGCTGGAACAACTCCCGGTCATCGCCGGGCCGCGGCAGCGCGATGTGCCGTACGTGACGGCCCAGGTCGAAGTCCGGATCGTCCACCCATTCGGGTGCACCGAGGTCGAAGGGACGAGTGCGCAGGCGCTGTCCGAATCGGGGGCACATCCGGACCCGTTGAGCAAGAGTCGCCATCAGCGCCTCACGGTCTGGGATCGGCCCCCCGATGACCGCCAGGCCGCCGATCGCCAAACTCACGTGCCGGTCCGCGTCCTCCGCCTTCAGAAAGCCGGCGTCAAGCGTTGTCAGTTGATCCACGGCCGCCACCTCCCAACTTATCTGCAACTAGTGGTAACACCAATCTTCCGTCGCCCGTCGCCGTGACACCAGGGCCAAAAGTCCCCGAAGTCGAGGCGCTCGTGCACCCGGCAGCGTCAGACAACTTCATGTTCCGTGACTCAAAGACGGTCTGGCGCTGTGCATTAAGCTTCAACGCCATCGGGTCAGACGGTGCTGTCACCATCGTGGCCTTGTCATCCCGAGCGACCATTCTCCAGTTGCTCCGCGCTATTTAAAGGATATTATTCATTTATAATGGGGTATGCGCAAGAGGAGGTCGGTCACACCGGAAGCCGGACGCAGTCGTGTTCGATACGCGGCCGACCGCCGAAATCAGGGTGGGTGACGGATAGTGCGCTCTTTCATGAGATCTCGGAGGCGGGCGATTCTTCGGAGGTACTTGCGCAAGGCGTGGCGATGAACCCCGGGACCGGCACCGAACCGGCCTGCCTACGTTCTCAATCCTTGGGATCCCAGCGCTGCCGTCCGCACTGGCGATGACACCTTGCGTGGCGGTATACACATTCAGGTATCCGAGAGGCCTCACGTGATCTAACTCTGGGTATCTCCCGCGTACTTCTCGACGAGCCCCCGCTTGTAGAGCTTCCCGGCGTCAGTCCGCGGTAACTGCGTCTCGAAATGCAGCGACCGCGGACACTTGTAGTGCGCCATGCGATTCCGTAGCCATGCAATGAGTTCCTCGGCAAGTCGGCCCGACGCCCGGGCGGGATCCGCCAACTGCACGACGGCTGTCACCGACTGTCCCATCACCGGATCCGGCACGCCGAACACTGCGGCGTCGACCACGAGTGGGTGACTGATGAGAAGATTTTCGGTCTCCTGCGGGTAGATGTTTACTCCGCCGGAGATGATCATGTGGTTGCGGCGATCGGTGAGGTACAAGTAACCCTCGTCATCGAGGTAGCCGACGTCGCCAACCGTGACCCACCCTTCGGGACTGCGGGCCGCAGCCGTTTTGGCTTTGTCATTGAGGTACTCAAACGGGTAACCGCCCTCATAGTAGATTTCACCGACTTGCCTCGGCCCGAGTTCGGTGCCCTCCTCATCGAGGATGTGCGGTGTACCAACCATGGGTCTGCCCACGGATCCTGGATGCGCCAGCCAGTCGTCGGCTCGGATGAACGAGATTCCGGCACCTTCCGATGACCCGTAGTACTCGTCAATGATCGGCCCCCACCAGTCGATCATCTGGCGCTTGATCTCGGGCGGACACGGGGCGGCGGCGTGGACGACGCGTCGCAAAGTCGATAGGTCGTAGCGCATCCGAGTTTCGTCGGGCAGCCGCAGCATTCGCACGAACATTGTCGGTACGAACTGTGCGTGCGTGACGCCATGGCGCTGGATGGCCTCGAGCGCGTGTTCGGCGTCGAACTTCTCCATCAGAACCGTTGTGGCGCCCGCGGCCTGCGCCGCCATTGTCCACATGGCCGGCGCGGTGTGGTAGGTCGGGGCAGGGCTCAAGTAGATCGAGTCGTCGCGCACCCCGAGGGCCTCGAAGACGGGCGTCGATAGATTCGAAAGACCGGCGCCGCGTGGGGCCGGCGGCCGGCGGATTCCCTTCGGGCGACCCGTGCTGCCCGCGGAATACTGCAAAAGCTGACCATCGCTTTCATCGGCGATCGGTGTCGCAGGTTCGGCCGCCACGCATTCGGGATAGCGCAGCCAGCCTTCCAGGTCATCGTCGGCAATCAGCGCAACCGGTGGTAGACCGGCGGGCAGGTGCCCGGGCAATTCACGACACACACCCCGCATCACCCGTGAGGAGATGATGGCCTTCGCTCCACTATCTGCCACGATGTAGGCGATCTCGGAGTGGCTCAGATGCGTGTTGACAAGCGTGTAGTACAACCCGCTTCGCTTGGCGGCCCACATCGCGGCGTGGATGCGCGCGTTGTTCTCCATGAGCACTGCGACGGTGTCGCCGGCGACCAGGCCCGAACGTCGCAGGAAATGGGCCAGCCTATTAGCGCTGGCTTCGAGGTCCGCGAAGCTCACGATGGTGCCGGAATAGTGAAGGACCACAGCGGGTTTGGTGGACGTTGCGTGATCACGCAACTGCATGAAGGCCCCTCTGGCTCTGGCGGAGAAATGTGTTCGCGTCCGTGGCGCCGCGGAACGCTTCGACAAGCGGTGACAAGACCTCGACAGCGCAATCGCCGTCCGCAGGCACCGCGGCGGTGCCCGGGCATCGGGGAGCCCGGCAGCGATCAGTGCCGGGCCCGACGCTTCCGACGCCGTCACATCTTCTTCCAGGGTTGATCCCAATGATCGATCGCCGCGACCTCGCTAAGCGGTTTGCGCCGCACCGGATGATGGCCGCCCTTGGGCCAGCCCACCGTAAGCAGGGTTGCGATCTTCCAGTCGTCGGGAATGCCGACCATGGACCGCAGCTGGTCCTCGCAAGACCCGTGCCACAGGGTGATCGCCGCGCCTAGTCCTTGTGCGCGAGCGGCCAGGAGGAAGTTTTGCACCGCGGGAAAGATCGAGCCCCCCTGCTGTAGCTCAGTGGTTCCTCGCTGTGGCTGGACACAGAACAGCACTAGCACTGGGGCCGCACCACCAACGCTCATGTGCTCAGCCATCGTTCGCAAAACGCGTGATTTGGGATCGTCAGCCCCGTTGTCGGGCACCGATATCCGATAGAACTCGGTCATAACGTCCCATGTCCGGTGTGCCGCCTCCGTGACCAGATCGCGCACCCTGCTCGACCTCAAGAGGACGAATTTCCACGGCTGCTGATTGCCTCCGGACGGAGCCCAACTCGCCGCACGCAGACAGGTGTCGATGACCTCGTCCGAGACAGGATCGTCACGATAGCGCCGCACGGCCGACGCGGTGCGCATGACCTCCCACAGGTCCGCCGACGCCAGTGGGAGAACTCTGTCGCTCACGCCTTCACCCCCGCGGGCAGCACGCCTCGCCAGGTTGCGCCGCGCACCGGGCCCGTGACCAGCGGCAAATCAAGCGTCGACAGCAAGCCGGTCGGGGCGGCCATCACCGCGGGGATCGCGTTGAGTTCGCGCATGACGGTCGCGTAGGTCAGGCCCCTCATGTTGTTGCCGCGACCATGCATCTCGATGTCGACGGTGTAGGTGGGTAGACCGTCGACGATGACCCGGTAGCCGCCGTGCGGTGACGGATGCCGCGGCCAATCAGGCGCAGCCCCCTTTCCCATTCTGGTGACATGTTCCAGCACGACTCGTTCCTCTCCGTTGACCATTCCGGCGAGTTTGAATCGCATGCCGCCCATGGTCCCAGGTTCGATCCACCCAGACGCAACCTCGTATCGCTCTGCTGCCAACCACTTTTCGATGGATGTTTCGACGCTCTCGAGCGGGAGTCCGACGCCGTCGGCGACCAGGTGGACAGTGGGTGCCCACAACGCGGCGAGACGGTCCGGGTCGAACAGCGGTGCCGGGTGGTCAGGGGGGTGCCCGAATCCCATGAAGTCGAACATGATGTCGGGTTGATTGATCGGACCGTAGTCGAGTAGCTCGAGCATCGTGATGCGGTCGACACGACTACTGAAGCCCGTCATAGTCAGCGCGATCACGTCGTTCGCCCAGCCGGGGTCAACACCGCTGTTGAAGAAGCTGGTGTCGCCCTCTACGCACGCCGCCGCAAGCAGTTCAACCGTTTCCTTGTCGGCCGCCGGCGGGTAGCACATGGGGACCAGCGAGGTGCACACCACATGCTTGCCCGCGCGCAGGCAGCGCGCGATGTCCTGCGCGGCATCGTGATAGCGGTAGTCACCCGATGCGAAGTAGGCCACCACGTCCGCCTTCATCGACAGCGCGGCTCCGATGTCCCGGGTGGCGATGACGCCGGTCGCGGGCATCCCGCACAGCTCGCCCGCATCCTTGCCGTCCTTGGCTTCGGCGTGCACCACCACGCCGGCAAGCTCGAGGCCTGGGTGCGCGATGAGGGCACGCAACGCACCGACCCCGACCTGGCCGGGACCCCACAGAATCACCCTTGGCTTCCGCTGACCTTCCGCCATCTGCACCCCTTCCGGCCAACACGGACCCGAACTGTGAGAACATCACTTCTCATATATTGATAACACCATTACCAGTAGCAGACGAGAAAGAGGCGAGAGCGGTGAGCGAGTACGAATTCCTGAAGTGGGACACATTCGACGACGGCATGATTGTTCGGATCTCGTTGAACCGCCCCGACCAGCGCAATGCCCAGAACCGCGGCATGCTTGTCGAACTCGATGACGCCTTTGCGCGCGCCGAGGCCGATGACACCGTTCGCGTGGTTATCCTCGCCGGCGAGGGCCCGATGTTCTCGTCCGGTCACGATATCGGCTCCAAACAGGCTCGCGCCGAGTTCAGCCCGGGGCCTGGCCAGCATCCGACCGTGACCGTCAACGGCGGTACCCGCGACGGCGCGGAGAGAACCATGCTGCAGGAATGGCATTACTTCTTCCAGAACAATCTGCGGTGGCGCAATCTGCGCAAGATCACCATCGCCCAGGTCCACGGCGACGTTTTCTCCGCGGGGCTGATGCTGATCTGGGCTTGTGACCTCATCATCGGAAGCGAAGAGGTGCGCTTCGCCGATGTGGTCGGCACCCGGTTGGGGATGTGCGGGATGGAGTATTTCGGCCATCCGTGGGAATTCGGTCCGCGACGCACGAAGGAGCTCATGCTCACCGGCGACGCAATCGACATCGAAGAGGCTTACCGGCTGGGCATGGTCAGCAAGATCTTCAAGCGCGACGAACTGGCCGAGCGCACCCTGGATTTGGGGCGACGCATCGCACAGGTGCCGACGATGGCGGCCCTGCTGATCAAGGAGTCGGTGAACCAGTCGGTTGACAACATGGGCTTCTACAACGCATTGCAGTCCTGCTTCGCCCTGCACCAGTTGAACCACTCCCACTGGGCGCAGATCCGCGAGGACAAACTCCCCACCGCGGGCGAGGAGCAGGGGGTGCCGAACTGGCGGACGGCTCCCCCGGTTGTCCTGGCCGTCAAGGACAAGGTGCGGTCGGACGCGTGACCGATATTGCTTCACCCACCGAACCGACGCCGCAACCCATGAACGTCACCATCGCGGGCCACCTCTTCGCCGGGTTGCCGTTCTACGACGTCGTCGATACCGACGACTCGGTCGTCGTCGATCTGCACAACCGTCCAGACCTGAGGAACATCCGCGGCGCGCTGCAGGGCGGGTTGGTCGCCACAGTCATCGACATCGCTGGCGGGCGGCTGGCGGTCAAGCACGCCGGGGACGCCGACGGTGCAGGCACCGCTGACATGTCCATCCATTTTCTGGCTCCGATCGTCGAAGGCCCGGCGCGCGCGACCGCCACGCTGGTGCGCGCGGGCAAGCGGTTGATAGTCGTCGGCGTTGACGTTCACGACGTCGGCCGAAACCGGCTGGCGGCGCGCGCGACGCTCAGCTTCGCGGTGCTGGCGCGCCGAGATCCAGGTCAACCCGCAGTGGCCCCGTAGCGCTCGTCGGCCACTCGGTCCAATGCGACGGCGGGCTCGCCGAAAACCATTGCCCAGCCCCGCACCCGGCGATAGTAGAGCTGGATGTCGCCTTCCATACCGAATCCGTATCCGCCGTGGATGTGCAAGCTGCGGCGCGTCGCGTCGCGCGCGGTTTCGTAGGCGAACGCGAAGGCCATGGCCGCCAGTTCGCGAACACGGTCCGGCTCGTCGGCGAATGCGCACGCCGCTTTCAGCCCGAGCAACCGCGCTCCGTCGGCGGCGGTGGCGCTGTCGGCCAACGGATGTGACACAGCCTGGAAGGTGCCGATCGCCATCCCGAACGCATGGCGTTGTTTGGCGTAGTCGACACCGATCTCCACGGCCTTCCTGGCCGCACCCGCCAGCGCGACAGCGGTCAGTGTCAGCCACAGGTCGAGCGCCCCGGAGAACAGGTCGTGTGCCTGCTCTCCGGCGGCGAGCACGAGCGATTCAGGGCCAATCACGATGTCCGCCAGCGGCATTGACGCGAGATTTCTCACCGCGGTGCTGTTGTTCCCGGTCGGCACTGCCAGCAGCCGCCCCTCGGCCAGGGCAATCACATGGTCTGCGACCGCGCCGGCGGGTACCAGTCCCAACTTCACTCCGCACCCGGCGCGAGGCGCGAAGGTGACCAGTTGGTCACCGGCGAGGACCGTGCTCAACAACTCTTTACCGGCCTCGCCCGAAGCGGCTAGCAATCGCGCGGCGACCTGCCCTTCGATGATCGGAGCCGACGCGATGGCCCTGCCGAACTGTTCGGCGATCAACGCGAGTTCCAACTCCGAGGCACCCCATCCCCCCGCCGCCTCGTCGACGGCCATCTCGACTGCCCCGGTCTCCAGCAGCGCCTTCCACAGCTTGAGATCGAAGCCCGACGGTTCCGCGGCCCGCACACGCTCGGAGGTCGACTCGCGCGCCAACAGTGCGGCGAACGAATCCACCAGCTGCCTCTGTTCGCCCGTCAAGCTCAGGTCCACGATCACCCGTCCCAATCACCCGCGGATATGGTTACTCTCAAATTTGAGAGTAACATTGTCGCGCACAGTGCCCGATTCGCGCGCGACTACAGATTGGCGTGCATACATGCATTTTCAGCTCGACGCAGCCTCCGCAAGCTACCGGGACGGCGTCCGCGCGCACCTGCGGGACGTATTGACCCCCGAATTCGAGGAGCAGATCTACCAGAGCGGTGTCGCACACGACGACGGATTCGCCAAAGCACTCGTCGAAAAGGGCTATTTCGCACCGTGCTGGCCTGTCGAGCTCGGCGGACAGGACCGCGGCATATGGGACGATCAGGTTCTCAAAGAAGAACTCATGCGCTTCGACGCGCCGATGTACCTTTCCGAGACGACCAGGATGGTGGCATCGATCATCCGCGAGATCGGTACCCCGGCAATGAAGGATCGCATCCTCGCCGGCGCGATCAACGGCGACATCACCATCGCCCTCGGCTTCACCGAGCCGGAGTGCGGGTCGGATGTCGCGGCGGCGGCCACCAAGGCCGTCCGCGACGGCGATGATTGGGTGATCAACGGCTCAAAGATGTTCACCACCAACGGTCACATCGCCGACTACATTTTCCTGCTCGCACGGACGAATCCCGATAAGCCCAAACACAAGGGCCTGACGATGTTCCTGGTGCCGCGTGATTCCAACGGCTTTGCGGCACAGGCGGTATGGACGCTCTCCGGGGAGCGAACGAACATCACTTTCTACAGCGACGTCCGCATCGGCGACGAGTGGCGGATCGGCGAAGTCGACGGTGGCTGGCAGGTGCTCGGGCTGTCCTTGCAGGATGAGCACGCGTCCGGCTGGGGCCCGCACCTGATCCGCCTGTTGCACCATGCGGAACGCTGGGCCACCACCACGTCCGACGACGGCTCGCGTCCCATTGCGAACGCAGACGTCCGGCGCCGGCTCGCCCGAGTCGCCATCGAGAGCGAGGTGTCGATGCTGTTGCAGCGGCGCTGCGTGTGGATGCTGGAGCAGGGCGAGATGCCGGTGGCCGAGGGACCGATGTCCAAGGTGTTCAGCACGGAGGCCCTTGAACGCGCCAGCCAGGACATCATCGAACTCGTGGGCCCAGATGGCCTTCGGAGCTATCTCGAACCGACCGCGCCTGAGCACGGTCGGTTCGACCACTCACTGCGCTTCTCTTTGGGCACCACGATCTACGCGGGCACCAGCGAGGTCCAGCGCACCATCATCGCCCAACGCGGGCTCGGCCTACCCCGTTAGCTTCTTGACCCGGCGAGCCGACGACGCACTGGGTCCCGCCTTGCGCGCGGGCCGGGCCTTGATGTCGTTAGCGGGCGGTGTCACAGCTTGTTTGCACCACGCCCACAATTGATCCTCGGTGAGCTTGGTTCCCTTGCCGCCCAAATGAAAAACGCCGATTTGAGCGAGCGCGGTGAGAGTGGTGTTCAGCAACGTGGTCAGCTGCGCGGGGGTCAGATCCGTGCGCACGAGTCCCGCCCGGGCACACGACGTGATGATCTTCGTCAGCAGCTTCAGGTGGGGCTCCCACACCTTGGCGAAGTCGTCCGGACGCTCGATTTCCAGGCTCAGGTTGTAGATGGTCATGACGCGGCCGCCGACAGCTTCCGACGACTCCGCCCGCGACAGGACACCGCGACAGAACGCCTCGAGTTGCTCCATCGGGCCGTCGGCCGCGGCAACGTCCTGCCGGATGTCCTCGGTGAACTGACTCGTGACGTTCTCGTAGAGCGCCAACATGAGTTCTTCTTTGCCGGCGAAGTGTTGGTAGAACGCCCGCAGGCTCAGATTGGACCTGTCGATGAGTGTCTGAATCGTGAAGTCGGCCTTGCCCGACTCCTCCACCAATTCCAGCGCGGTGGCCAGAAACCGCGAACTGCGGGCCAGGGCACGGGCCCTCGCGGTGCTCAGGCGCCGCTCGATCGTGCGCTGCTGCCAGCTACCCGGCAGCTCGACATCGGTATCTACCAATTCCAAGCCGGTTTCGACGTCTGAACCGGCGGGCTTCTTCGTAGGCATAATGCGGCCAGAATACGCGTTCTCCGTCAGAAATGCGCAATCTACCTACCCGTGTATGTTGATTGTCACTGCATGTAAGTGCGGATTTCCGCCCTATCCCTTCCTCGCCACCACGCGACCGCTCTGTCGGCCCTCCGGGCCACGAGCGCGCCTCCGACGACGGCCTCGGTCGGCACCGCATGGGTAAGCCATATCAGGCGCCGGGCGACTCCGACCCGATCCGATGCGGTACCGTGGAAACGGTCATTCTCGATTGCGGGAGCTATCATGCCCGTTCTGAAGTCGTGGGCCGTTGTCGAAGGAGTGCAGCGTTGAGCGCAGATATCCTGATCGTCTCGCCGGACGACCACCTGGTGGAGCCGGCCGATCTCTGGACCAGCCGGCTGCCCGAGCGCTATAGGGACATCGGGCCGCGGATCGTACGCACCCGGGGCCGCATGGATCCGAGCGTCACTTCGGATGTCGCGTTCGTCGAAGACGACGAGGGACGCGACGCGGACATCTGGCACTACGAGGACGCGGTCATCCCGATCCCACTCATCAGCGCGGCCGCCGGCTATGAGCTCGACGAGCTGAGCACCGATCCCATCACCTACGACGAGAT
The DNA here is from genome assembly GCF_059812425.1 of Mycobacterium sp. NGS56. Taxonomy (NCBI): domain Bacteria; kingdom Bacillati; phylum Actinomycetota; class Actinomycetes; order Mycobacteriales; family Mycobacteriaceae; genus Mycobacterium; species Mycobacterium sp. NGS56. Next base: position 1,144,504 of record NZ_JCALCQ010000001.1, on the reverse strand, counting down.
GCGCCCAGGCTGCTACCGCCCCGCGGACCGGCTCGCCGACATGGACCTCGCCGGCATCGAAGCCTCGGCCTGCTTCCCCAACACTCTCGTCCGCTTCTGCGGCCAGCGTTTCCTGTACGGCAAGGACAAGGAACTCGCCAGGCTCTGCGTCGAGGCCTACAACGACTTCCAGATCGACGAGTGGGGCGGCAGCTCCAACGGTCGGTTGATCCCGCTCGGCATCATCCCGCTGTGGGACGTGGAACTGGCCGCCAAGGAGGTCGACAGGGTGGCGGCCCGTGGCATGCACGCGGTGTGCTTTTCCGAGCTGCCTTCTCGCCTCGACCTACCGTCGATTCACAGCGGCTACTGGGACCCGTTCTTCGCCGCCTGCGAACGAAACCAGGTGGGAATCATGCTGCACATCGGGTCGAGTTCTTCGCTCACCAAATCCTCGCCGGACTCGCCGCACGTCGTCACTAGCGCGCTGATGGCGGTCAACTGCACCATCGCCATGGTCGACTGGCTGTTCTCCGGCAAGCTCAGGCAGTTCCCGGACCTCAAGCTGGCCTTCGCCGAGGCGCAAGCGGGCTGGATCCCCTACTACCTGCAACGTGTCGACGAGGTCTGGGAGGACCGACGCGCCTGGGGTGGCATTCACCCGCTGCTGACCGAACCGCCGAGCACCCAAGTGCCCGGCCGAGTATGGTTCTCCACCTTCGGTGATTCGGTCGCATTTCGCATCCTCGATCTGGTCGGCGAGGACCAGCTCATGTTCGAGACCGACTACCCGCACAACGACACCAACTGGCCGCACAGCATGGAGGTCGCCAACAAGGCGACGGAGGGTCTCGACGAGGCGACCAAGCGAAAGGTGTTGTCCACCAACGCGAAGACGTTCTTTGGGATGGTGTAGCGCCGGCCCAAGCGCTACCAACCGCTATTAAGCGCTACAGCGCCTTCCACTCCGGCTTACGCTTCTCGAGGAAGGCGCGCGGCCCCTCGATGGCATCTTTCGTCAGCGCCACCTTCATCCGGTAGTTCTCGGCCAGTAGCTCTGCCTCGTAGATGGGCATCGTCAACCCCTTGCGCACCGCCATTCGTGAACCCCGCACCGCCAGCGGTGCATTCGAATTCACCACCTCGGCGATCTCCCACGCGCGCGCCATGAGCGCGTCGTGGGCGACCACCTCGGTGAAGACGCCCAAATCATAGGCACGCTGCGCGTCAAGCTTTTCGTGCTTGCCCATCAAGATCAACCGCATTGCCACCGGCAGCGGCAGGATCCGGGCAAGCCTGACCCCTTCGCGCCCGGATGTCACACCGATACTGACGTGCGGGTCCATCAACGTCGCGCGTTCAGACGCGACGGTGATATCGGCCGTAGTCACGAGGTCCATGCCGGCACCGCAGGCAATGCCGTTCACCGCGCAGATGATCGGCTTGGTCATGTGGAGCCAGGGCGGGGTCGCCTCCTGCGGTGCGTCCCACTGCCGCATCGAGCTCAGGATGGGCTCGCCCTGGTTGTCGATTCCCGCCGCGTTCTCCATGTCATGGTCGGCGGCCTTGTTGACGTCTGCCCCGACGCACAGGGCACGGCCGGAACCGGTGATGATTACCGTCCAGATGTCCTGCGAACGTTCGATTTCCGCATAGGCCACGGCTAATTCGGCGATCATCTGGTCGTTGATCGCGTTGAGCACCTCGGGACGGTTGAGGGTCACACACGCGGTGTGACCGCGAACCTCGACCTCGATCGTGTCGTACTGCGTCACCTGGTCAGGCTCCTTCTCTCAAAGCCTCCGCGGGAGGGCTGTTTTCACTCTGCGGCGGCAGCGACGCGAGCGGTCGGTTTGATACCCAGGATGTCGTGAAATCTTTCGCAGTAGCGAGGCCAGACATCGGGGTTCAGCAGGCGCGGCGGCATCGCGCCGGCGAAAATCGTCTGCCATTGCACCGCAGTCGCGACGGCGATGTCCCGCGCCGCCTCCACGGTGATGCCCGCGGTGTGCGGCGTCGCGACGACGTTATCGAGCTGCAACAGCGGGTTGTCCTGCCGTGGTGGCTCCTCGTGGAACACATCGAGGCCCGCTCCCGCGATGCCTCCGCTGACGAGTGCGTCGAGCAGTGCCTCCTCGTCATGGACCGGCCCGCGCGCCGTGGTGATGAAAAAAGCGGTCCGCTTCATCGCGGCGAATTGCGCTGTGCCGATGAGCCCTTGCGTCTCGCTCGTCAATGGGCAGGTCACCTGCACGAAGTCCGAACGCTCGATCAGCTCGGCAAGGGTCACCTGCCGCACGCCGCGACCTTGCGCTTTGGCATCGTCGAGGTACGGGTCGAAGACCAGCACCTCCATCCCGAATGGCGCACACAACTCTACGAGTCGGCCCCCTATGGCGCCGAGCCCGATCACACCGAGCGTCTTGCCGAGTAGCTGACTGCCTTGCAAGGCAAGTCGATCTCCGAGGGGGCCGGCCCGCAAAGCCCGGTCCGAGACGGTGATCTTCTTCGCGAGGTCGAGCATGAATCCCAGTGCGTGCTCGGCCACCGCCTCGGCCCCCGGGCCGGAGTTGTTGCATACCGCGATTCCCGCGCGGGTGCAGGCATCGACGTCGATGACGTCGTATCCGGCCCCGGCCGAACAGACGGCGAGCAGGGAAGAACAGCGCTCGATCAGCTCCTTTCCCGCCAGCCACTGCGCGCCATCGGCCACGGCCGCGACATCGGTTCGCGTGGCAACTTGATAGCCGTGCGCTGACTCCAATGTGGCCCAACCCGTTTCGGCGGGCGCGCTGAGATCGAGTTTGACGACGTCGATGTCGGAGTGTTCGAGGATGTCCCCTGCGGCGGGGTCAGTCCACCGCTCGACAACCAACCGCGGTCGTGGCGCGCCGGTCATGTAGCTTGTGCGCCTGTCACGCCACCGGTCATGGCCGCGCCTTGGGTTTGGCCTGGGCTGCCTTGAACATGTCAGCCAGCGCGACGTCTACATTGCGGTAGTCATTACGGGCGATCGCGCCGTCGCGCCCGGGCACCACGTCATAGCCCAGCCGCAGATCCTTGTTTTCCATGTGGAAATACTCGCGACCGATCGGCAGACGACGATCCTCGCGCGCGACCTCCATCCAGGCGCGCAGGAAACAGCGGGCTTTCTTCGGGTCGTTACTACTGACGAAGTCGGACCGCGAGTGGCACATGGCGAAGTTGTTGGCCACCGCCGCTTCGCCTGATTCCAAACGGAATTCGACCTGCTGCTCGACGAGTACGTTGCGCAGCAGCTCGACGGCCTCTTGTTGCTTCGGGGTGAACGCGCGCCCAAGGGTCTGCATGGCCGGGAAGATGCTGCTGTAGGTGAAATTGATGCAGATTCGTCCGTCGATCTGCGAGAAGACCGGGACGTCGTAGGGCGTGATGTCGGGCTGATCGTCGGGTTGTTCGCTGCGCCGGTGATGTGGAAACCCTTGGTAGAGCACGTCAAGCAAATCCGGGCGTTCGGCCAGGATGCGGTTGTGCGCGGCAGGTCCGCTCGCAAACTGGCTCTCCCCGCCCTGAGCCGCCGGATATACGCACAGCAGGGACAGGATGTCGGCGGCGTCGTTGTGCATGGCCAGTTCCGCGCGGGATTTGGTGCCGCGTGCGGGTTGCACACCGCCGGGCAGGATCTCCTCTTGAACGCGCACCATCCGGTGCCCGAAGGAGTTGTTCGACACGAGATATCCGAGGTGTGTGCAGAATGCCCAGTAGATGCGCTCGAGGTCCTCGATCGGATGCTGTTCGACCGGAAATCCGCGCACGCACGCAAGGCCCTTGCCGAACATCAAATCCTGGTAGAGCCGCGCCAGATCGTCGTCGAGGTCTGGGTGCCGGGCGTCCTCGGGCGTGATGTCATCTCGGTCCTTTTTTGCGGTTGTAACCAGGATCGATTCCAGCGCAGCCACATTGCGGGCGGACAGGTCGAACGCGAAATCTTCCTTGCTGGTGAAGTCGGCGCCGGTCCAGGCCATTGGGTCGGTGACGGGTTTGGTGTAGATGACTGTCGGCATCCGGTCCTCCTGATGTGTTGACGTCGCCTCGGCTATCGGTGTCATTCGTCAAGCTGGTTCCCGTGATGGGCCCTCCAGTCCGCGGAGCGCTTGTGCGCGGGTCGTGGCCGCCTCGGTCATCATCCCGATGTCAGTCCCCGCCGAGATAAATCGCAATCCCAGTCCCACGAACCTCTTCAGCAGGTCAAGGGACTTAATTCCGGCTATCCCGAGCGCCACGCCGTGACTACGACAAGCCGCCGCGACCGATTCTACTGCACGGTGGAAATGCTCATTCTCATACTGTCCGTGTATCCCCATTTCGGCGGTCAAGTCACTCGGCCCCAGGAGGATCATGTCGATGCCGTCGACCGACGCGATGGAGTCGGATGCCTCCACGGCCTCCGGGGTCTCGATCATCACCGCCACGACCGTGCGTTGTTCGAGCGACTCCACCAGTTGCGGCGCCGGTCGTGGTTGATACCCGCTGACCGCATTGGCGCCAGATACTGACCGATTACCGATAGGCGGAAACCTCGCGGCGCGAACCACGGATTCCGCTTCTTTTTTCGAATTAACGTGCGGCACAATGATTCCTACCGCGCTGCCATCGAGAACCCGCGCTATAACGCTCGGATCGTGGGAAGGAACTCGCACCAGGCCGGAAATCCCGGCACCCAGCGCGCTCACACATAGCATCTGCGCCGTATCCAGGGATGTCGACGTGTGCTCGAGATCGACGTACACGGCGTCATACCCGCATGCCGCCGCGACAGCCGGAACGTCGGGAGTGCGTGTGTTGAGCAGCGCCAGGCACAGCACAAGTGCGTCTCCTCGCAACGCATCGCGCAGCGCTGTCGTCATAGGCCCACGTTAGCCGACCGAGAATAGCGTTTCCATATTTCCGTCAACGAGCATTATCGGCTGCAGCGATGATGTGATAACCATTAGCTATGCCGACCAACCGCGTCGCGATCGTGGGTGCAGCTCTTTCCGACTGCGGTCGGGTTCCCGACAAGACCGCGATGGCACTGATGGCGCAGTCCTCGCGCCGAGCCATCGCCGACGCGGGCCTAGGCAAGCACGATATCGACGGCTTCGGCGGGCACGGCACGCTGCTGCCGCCGGTGGAAGTCAGCGAATACCTCGGCCTGCGACCGGCTTGGGTCGATGCGACGAATGTCGGCGGATCATCCTGGGAAGTGATGGCCGGGCACGCCGCCGCCGCGATCGCGGCCGGCGAGATCGAGGTCGTTCTGTTGACCTACGGATCGACCGCCCGTTCCGACGTCAAGCGCCGGGTACGCGGGTCGGCTGCTGCACTGGGCACCGGCGGCGTATTGCAGTACGAGGCGCCGTACGGCGCCACCCTGATCGCCAAGTACGCGATGGCGGCCAGGCGGCACATGATCGAATTCGGCACCACCGTGGACCAGTTGGCCGAAGTCGCCGTGGCGGCCCACGAGTGGGCGGCCATGACCGACAACGCATTTGAGCGTGACCGCATCACCCTTGCAGACGTCGCCGCCGCGCCAATGCTGGCCGATCCGTTTACCTCCAAGCATGTGTGCCTGCGCACCGATGGCGGTGGCTCCGTTGTGCTCGCCAACGAGCGGGTGGCTAAAGCTTGCGCGAAGGAACCGATTTGGATCCTCGGTGCTGCTGACGCGACGTCGCACGTCAGCATGGGCCAGTGGCCCGATTTCACGACGTCGGCGGCGGCACGCTCCGGCCCGAAGGCGTTTGCGCAGGCGGGCGTGCGCCCGGCCGACATCGATGTGTGCCAGCTCTACGACTCCTTCACGTCCACCGTCCTGCTGACCGTGGAGGACCTCGGCTTCTGCGCCAAGGGCGAAGGCGGGTCCTTCATCGAGTCCGGGGCCCTTCGCCCTGGGGGCGCGCTGCCGACGAACACCGATGGCGGCGGCCTGGCGTCGTGCCACCCCGGCATGCGGGGCATGTTCCTGATGGTCGAGGCGGTCAGACAGTTGCGGGGAGAATGCGGACAGCGCCAGGTCAGCGGGGCCCGGCTGGCATGCGTCCATGCGATGGGTGGTTTCTTCACCCATAGCGCCACGATGATTCTCGGGAGGCAGTAGTGACGGCTCCTGATCGGCCCACGACCGATGCCGACAGCCAAGCATGGTGGTCGGCCATCCAGGACCGAAGGCTGACGGTCAACGGCTGCCGGTCCTGCGGTCAGACCTCCCTCTACGCGCGGCCGTTCTGCCCGCATTGTTGGAGTGAGGACGTCGAGTTGGCGGTGGCCAGCGGTCGCGCGCGCCTGTACACCTGGAGTGTCATCCATCAGAATGGCGCACCCTTCGATGCGCGCACGCCCTACGTGCTGGCGATGGTGGACCTCGCCGAGGGGCCCCGGCTGATGACAGTCGTTGAGAACTGCCGCGTGGAAGACCTCCGCGCCGAGATGGAGTTGGTGATCGCCTACCGCGAGGGGGAAAACGGGTTCGTCGTCCCGGTATTCCACCCGGCAAGCCTGTAGGGCCCCTGCGGGGCACCACCCTCACCCGGTCACGACAAGACGCGCGGCCAGCAAACGCTGCCGGCCTGCGGAGCGCGCATCGAGTGTGTTCCTATCGATCTTCCCATTGGCGTTGACGGGAAGTGACTCCTCCCAGAACACCAGTTCCTCGGGCAGCTTGTATTTGGGCAACCCCGCCGACACGAGCGCATTGGCGACGTCCGACAACGACATCTGGACATCGGTGTCGAGAACCATTGCCATTGCCAGCCGCTCCCCGGTCACAGCGTCGGCGACGGAGTATGCCGCGCATTCTCGTACTCCGTCGATCCGCGCGACAGCCTCTTCGACCTCCGCTGTGGGAATCTTCATCCCGTTGCGGATCACGATCTCTTTGATCCGGCCGATGATCCGTATCCGACCGTCGGTCAGGTCCGCCACATCGCCTGTGCGGAACCAGTCCCCGTCGAAGGCTTCGGCGTCGTCCGAGGCGTCGGTGTATCCGAGGAACGCATGCGGACCACGGACACAGCATTCCGTCGGGTCGCCGGCGGAGCCGACCCGCACATCCACGTCATTGAGCGGGACGCCGTCATCGGCGTGGCGCACCTGTGCGGGCTCGCCGCGCAGGCCCGAGGTGCTCACCGGCACTTCGGACGATCCGTATGCCCGCATGACGATGATGCCGAACTCGTTCTCGATTCGCTCCACGATGCGCCGATCCAACATGGTGCCGCCGAGATACACTGCACGCAAAGGGATTTTCCTGTTTCGGGCCACCGCCTCGTCGAGCATCCGGTTCAGCAGCCGATCAGGGCCGCCGTACCATGTCGCAGCGGAATCGACCAGCAGATCACACGTCGCCGCCGGGTCCCATCGGTCCTCGAGAGTCACCGGTGCCGCGAGCATCGGACCGATGAACAGCGCCTGCACCACCCCGGTAACCGATGCCAGCGGGCTGATCAGAAAGATCCGGTCGTCCGGACCCAGGCCCGCCCCCGCGATGTAGTTCGCCGACGCCTTGATCAGCGTGCTCAAGGAGTGGATCACGCCCTTGGGTCGAGACGTCGTGCCCGAGGTATAGAGCACAAAGCAGGGCTCGTCGGCCGACCGCGCTGGACGCAACGCCTGCGCGGCACCCACCGGCTCGCCGGCGCACGGTTCGATCCAGCAACAACGCCCAGCCAGGGCTGGTTCAGCGCCGGCGGCCCAGTTCGGCGCTGCGCCGAATTCGGCACCGGTGCGCGTGAGAATGTCCGCGATCTGTCTGGTTCCCGCACTGCGCGGCACGAGCAGCACCACCGCATCGGCGCGCAGCGCCGCGTGGACCGCTACCACCGAGTCCACATCGTTACCGACAACCACGACAATCGCGCTGCCCGGCGCCACGCCGGCATTCACCATGGCGTGGGCGGCCGCATCGACCCGCTTGTCCAGTTCACCGTAGGTCAATTCGGTTCCCCGATCGACGACGGCCGTCCGAGCGGAGTGCCGCGCCGCGGTGGATCGCAGCACGTCGACGGGCTGCGCTGTCCAGAAACCGGCTGCGCGGTAGCCGGGTCGCATTTGTTCGGCTCGCCGGCGCGCATGTCGCAGCAACTCAGTCGGGCCGCTCATGGTGCTTCCTCCGATGCAAATGATTGTTCTCGATTGAGTAAATGTAACCTCTCACACATGCAGTCAATGACTTTCGACAACCAGGTAGCCATCGTGACCGGGGCCGGCGGCGGTTTGGGCCGCTGCCACGCCTTGGAGCTCGCTCGGCGCGGTGCGCGAGTCGTGGTCAACGACCTGGGTAGCGCGGTGGACGGCAGTGGTGCCTCGACATCGGCGGCCGAAAGCGTGGTCGATGAGATCGCCGCCGCAGGTGGGACGGCGATCGCTAACCATGACTCGGTCGCCACCGAGGCGGGGGGCGCGGCCATCGTGGCGGCGGCGATGGACGCCTTCGGGCAGGTGGACATTCTGATCAACAACGCGGGAATCCTGCGCGATGCCGCGTTCAAGAACATGACGGCCGATCAAATCGACGCGGTGATTACAGTCCACCTCGAGGGCACGTTCAACGTGACGCGCGCGGTATGGCCGATCATGCGCGAGCAAAACTACGGACGGATCGTCCAGACGACTTCGGGGACCGGGCTTTTCGGCAACTTCGGTCAGGCGAATTACGGCGCGGCGAAGATGGGCGTGGTCGGGATGATGCACGTGCTGGCCATCGAGGGACAGCGCAACGGTATCGCCATCAACGCCATCGCACCAATCGCGCGTACGCGGATGACCGAGGACATCATGGGCGAGGCGGGTAAGGCCATGGACCCAGAACTCGTCACCCCGGTGGTCGTCTACCTGTCACACCGCAGCTGTGATCGAACAGCCCACATCTACTCGGTGGGCGGCGGCCAGGTTTCGCGTGTCTTCATCGGAGTCACCAAGGGCATCGAGGATGGTGGGCTCACCGCAGAGGCCGTGGCCGACTCGATCGACCGGATCGACGACAGTTCGACATTCACGATCCGCGGGGGGCCGACGAAGGGCTGAACCTCAGAACCCTTGGAATCGCGGCGTGCGTCGCTCGGCGAACGCCCGTAAACCCTCAGTCAAGTCCGCAGTCTGCGACACGACCTCCTGCGCCCACGCCTCCTGTTCGAATGCGCGATCGCGACCGGACTCCGACGACACCGCCAACAATCGCTTGGTGAGTGCGAGCATCACCGTCGGGCCGGCGGCGAGCCGTCCGACGATCTCTTCGGCCGTGGCGTCGGCGTCGTCGGGCGCGACGACGCGGTTGACGAGCCCCAGGCGCTCGCACGTCGCGGCATCGACGGGCTCGCCGAGCATCAGCAGTTCTGTGGCCTTACGCAGCCCCACGATTCGGGTCAGGAGGTGAATGGCGCCCGAATCCGGCAGGATCCCCCGGTGCACGAACGCTTCGACAAGCTTTGCCTCCGTGGACATGACGACCAGATCGCACGCCAGCACCAGACTGGCCCCCGCGCCCGCAGCGGTGCCCCGGACCGCGGCGACCACTGGTTTGTCGCAGTCCAATATGGACGCAACCAACCGCTGCCACCCCTGCTGGAGCATCCGAGCGACATCGCCGGGCCGCTTGTCGGCAACGGGTTGCGCGGACGGGTCGGCGTCCGACGCCCGTGGCGCCAGGCCCGCGCCCGCACAGAAGTGTCGCTCGCCCGTCGCGCGCAACAGCACGGCACGAACACCGGGATCGTTGTGCGCCCGCGTGAATGCATCCGTGAGCGCATCACGAGCTAAGGGCGACAACGAATTTCCGACATCGGGCCGGTCGATGGTAATTCGTTGCACTCCGTCGTCACCGACGGCCACCACGATGCCCGGCGCTTCGTCTCTCATCATCGCGTCCCCTGCGTTAACTGCGTTTCCGTTTTTCGGGTATCTTAATTCTCATGCCGGAAACCGGTCACATTACCGACGAGGGACTGGCCCGGCTGCGCGCGACAATCGGTATCGCCGTTCCGCATACCCAGCCGCCTCATTACTTTCGCCCGAACGAGGACAGCTTCCGCCACGTGGCTGAGAGCTACGGCGACGCCAACCCGCTGTGGGCCGATCCCGAGTACGCTGCCAAATCCGTGTGGGGCGAGTCCATCGCCCCGCCGGCGCTGGTCGGCGGTGACACGTTGATCGGTGAGGACGAGGTGACCACGCTCTCCGATGAAGACCGCGAACTGACCAAAGGCGATCCGTTGCGCGGCGTCCATGCCTTCTACGCCTCGTCGTCGCGCGAATGGTGGGCACCCTTGCGCGCTAACCACCGGGTCTTCCGGCGCAACGCTCTGGTCGCAGCGTTGGACAAGACGAGCGAATTCGCCGACCGCGCCGTCCACGAATGGTCGGCACAGGTGTTTCGCGACGACGAAGGCGTCATCCTGGGTGGCCAGTATCGCAACATGATCCGGACCGAGCGCAGCAAGGCGCGCGGGCGCAAGAAGTATGACGAAGTCGAACTGAAGTCTTGGAACCCCGATGAGATCGCGGAACTGGACGAGAGATACGCGCACGAGTCGCCGCGCGGCGCCGAACCGCGATGGTGGGAGGACGTCAATGAGGGCGACGACGTCGGGCCGTTGACGAAAGGCCCGCTCACGGTCACCGACATGGTCTGTTGGCATGTCGGCATGGGGACCGGAATGTATGGCGTGCGTCCCCTGCGGCTGGCATGGCGCAACCGGCGCCGCATTCCTCGCTTTTATACGCCCAACGAATACGGTGTGCCCGATGCGCAGCAGCGCGTGCACTGGGAGCCTGACGCCGCCCGCAATGCGGGTAATCCCACCACCTTCGACTACGGTCGCATGCGCGAGACGTGGCTCATCCACTTGTGCACGGACTGGATGGGTGACGACGGATGGCTGTGGAAGCTCGGCTGCGAGTTCCGGCTGTTCAACTACGTCGGCGACCTGCACACCATCACTGGAAGGGTGGTGCACAAGTACCTCGCCGCGGGTGACCGTCCCGCCGTCGACCTCGAGCTGGCTGCGACCAACCACCGTGGCCAGGTCACGGCGCCCGGCTACGCGACGATTTTGCTGCCCAGCCGCGAGCACGGACCCGTCCGGCTTCCGGATCCACCCGGCGGGGCGAGGAACCTCGCGGAGCTGCTCACCGTGGTGTCAGCACAATTCACCGAGCGCTGAGACATGAGTTACGACAGCGTGCCCGGTCTGCGCGCCGAACAACAGGGCCCGGCCCTGCGCCTGACCTTGGACCGTGCCGACCGCCGCAACGCGGTCAACGACGTGATGCTCGACGCGTTGATCGCGCATCTGGCCGCCGCAGGCACTGACGAATCGGTGCGTGTCATCCGCATCGACGCCGAGGGGCCGGACTTCTGCGCCGGATCGGATCTGATCGCCAACAACGCTCGCTCGGAGCGCAAGCCGCGGGTGGGCAGTACACAGCGCCGGCTGCCAAACAAGGCCAACCGCCTAATCCCATTGATGCTCGAGACGCAGGTCCCCATCGTGTCGGTGGTGCGCGGTTGGACCGCCGGTCTCGGGTTCCACATCGCGATGGCCGCCGACTTCTGCGTGGCTGCCGACGATACGCGGTTCTGGGAACCGTTCATGGCCCGCGGCTTCACCCCGGACAGCGGCGCGGCCTGGCTGCTGCCTCGGCTGATCGGCATGGTTCGCACGCGCCAGCTCTTAATGCTCGGCAGGGAGATCTCGGGGACCACCGCGGTCGAGTGGGGCATCATCCACGATGCCGTTGCTGAGAGTCAATTAGAGTATGCTGCAAGCGAATTGGTCACCGCCCTTTCCGATGCCCCCACAGTGGCACTGGGTCTGACCAAGTGGCTGCTGCAGAGCGGCAACGGGCTCGACCTCGACCGCCACCTGCAGAACGAGGCGATGGCACTCGAACTGTCCAGCCGCAGTGAGGATTTCCGCGAAGGGTTGGCCGCTTTCCGGGACAAACGCGATGCAAAGTTCCAAGGGCGATGACCGCACTGCCGATCAACGAAGCCACCAGCGCCGCCGACGCCGTCGCGGTGGTCGAGCGATGGGTCGAAACCGAGGTGCCCGCCACCTGGCGGACGGCCGCCGCCAACGGACCCGCTGCGCTGCGGACGGTGCGCAGTTCGGCGGACTATCGGAAGTGGTATCCGGTCTTCGCCACATCCGGCCTCGTCGTGCCGACGTGGGCGCGCGAACACGGCGGCCTGGGTGTCGGCAACGAGGTCGCCCGCGCGGTCGAGGAGGTGCTCCGTCCGCTGCGGCTCACGCGGCTGAATCCGTTGGGGCTCAACAATGCCGCGGCGGCGCTATTCAGCCACGGCACCGAGGAACAGCGGCTGCGGTTCTTGCCGCCGATTGTGCGCAACGAGGAGAAGTGGTGCCAGCTCTTCAGCGAGCCCGGGGCCGGGTCCGACCTTGCGTCGCTGGCCACCCGCGCCGTTAAGGACGGCGATACCTGGGTGATCTCCGGGCAGAAGGTGTGGACCACGTGGGCCGACGAGGCCGATTTTGCGATCCTGCTCGCCAGAACCGATCCGGAGGCGCCCAAACACCAGGGCATCACCTACTTTCTGCTCGATATGCACCAACCTGGCGTTGTTGTGAGGCCGCTGCGCCAGATTACCGGCGAGTCGGAGTTCAACGAGGTGTTCATCGACGACGCACGAATTCCCGACGCGCAGCGCGTGGGAGCGGTCAACGACGGATGGCGAGTCAGCGCATCAACGTTGTCCAGTGAACGACAGATGGTTTCGGGTTCCGGGTCGGGAGGCATGGGCCGGCTCGGTGGCTCCGGCGCCGAACGCCTGATAACTCTTGCACAGGAGACCGGCCGGTGGGACGACCCCGTCATCCGTAACAAAGTCATGCGGTTGTGGGCACAGGAGCAGATCCGGGGCTGGACCAACGCCCGAGTGCGCGCGGCGCTTTCGGCCGGCCAGTCCCCCGGCGCCGCATCCTCGATCGGCAAGGTGCACCAGGCCACGTTGAACCAACAGATTCAGGACCTCATGGTCGATCTGCTGGGCACAGACGCTGTCGCCTGGCCGGCCACCGACGACCCCGATGCCCTGCCACGCGATGTCCACGGAATGATGCGCAGCCTCGCCAACGCCACCGAGGGGGGCACTACTGATATCAACAAGAACATCTTGGGTGAGCGTGTGCTCGGGTTGCCCAAGGAGCCGGACCCATGGAAGGGCAAGCCCTGGAAGGATATCCCGCGCTCGTGACCAGCTACCAGCGGCTGGTGGTGGAGGTATGCGACGGCATCGGCTGGCTCATCCTGAACAGGCCGGACGCGGGCAACGCCTTCGACTCGTTGATGCTTGACGAACTCGAGTCCGCCTGGGCCGCGCTGGACGGCGATCGCGACGTTCGGGTAATCGTGAATACCGCCAACGGGAAGGCATTCTGCACCGGAATGGATGTGGTTCAGGTCGCGCGCGACAAGGAGGCGATGCGCCGGCACTCGCGGCGCACCAGGGATGCCGAATTGAAGATCTCGTCGTGGCACTGCGGCGTGTGGAAGCCAGTGATCGCGGCCGTCAACGGGATTTGCGCAGGAGGTGGTCTGCACCTGGTGGCCGACGCCGACATCGTGATTGCGGCCGACGGAGCCTCATTCGTCGATCCGCACGTCTCGGTCGGCCAGGCCGTCGCGTACGAAGCGATCACGTTACTGCGTAAATCGCCGATGGAAGCAATAACCCGAATGGCGTTGAGTGGTAACGGCGAACGCATCTCGGCGCGGCGCGCCTACGAGTTGGGCATTGTGTCCGACGTGACACCGGCCGACCAGCTCCGCCCCGCGGCAGCGCGGCTCGCCGCCGCGATTGCCACGAATGCGCCGACGGCCCTGCGCGCCACAAAGAAGGCGCTGTGGCATTCTCTGGAAGTCGGTTTGACCCAAGCCCGCAACGACGCCGCCGAGGAAATCTGGCGGTTGCGCAATCACCCCGATCACGGCGAGGGCGTCCGGGCATGGCGCGAGAAGCGCACGCCTCAGTGGCAACCGCTGTCGGACGCAGTGGAGGCTTCATGACGTATCAGCGGCTTGTCGTGCAGCGGCGCGGGCCGGTCGGTTGGATCATCAACGACCGGCCGGACCGGCTCAATGCGTACGACGTCGTGATGCGCGAGGAATTCCCCAGAGCATGGGCGGAATTGAACGCCGACCCCGAAGTCCGGGTCATCGTTCATACCGGTAATGGGCGGGCCTTCCAGGTGGGCGCCGATGTCGAAGAGCTCGACGGCGAGGCCGTGTTGCAGTTTCAGGAAACGATGAGGACCTTGGACCTGAAGTTGACGGCGTGGCACTGCAACGTCGACAAGCCGGTAATTACGGCCGTCAACGGGGTTTGCGCCGGCGGCGGGTTGCACTGGGTGGCCGACGCCGACATCGTCATCGCGTCGTCGGATGCGAGCTTCGTCGACCCGCACGTGTCGATTGGCCAGGTGAGTGCACTGGAGACGATCGCCCTGATGCGAAAGATGCCCGCCGAGGCCGTGTTACGGATGGCGCTGGTCGGCAGCCACGAGCGGCTGAGCGCCCAGCGGGCATACGAGCTCGGCATGATCAGCCAGGTCGTCGATCCGCCCGACAGGCTGCGCGAGGTCGCCCAGGAGCTGGCCGAGAAGATCGCCAAGAATTCTCCCGCCGCGATGCGCGCCACCAAGCGGGCGCTGTGGGGCGCTTTGGAGTACGGCCTCACGGATGCGTGTCGGGCCGGCGCCAAGCACCTGACGTCGATGTGGGGACACCCGGATCAAAACGAGGGACCGGTGGCCTTCGCGGACAAGCGAACTCCGAACTGGGCGCCATTGGAGGCCGATTCGTGAGTCTCGCGCAGCTGCTGGACGCCCTACCCGAGGTCGCGGTGCACACGCTGGACGCCGATGTGTCCCGCGATGAGCTGAAGGCCAGTGCCGACCAGCTCAGCGGGTTGCTCGCCGAGAGGGGCCTGACGCAGGGGCAGGTTGTCGCCGCGATGCTGCCCAACGAAGCCACCACCATAGCGGCGCTGTTCGGCGTGTGGCGCGCCGGCGGCGTGTACACGCCACTGAATCCCAGGGCTGCGGACGCCGAGATCGTGACTCAACTCGAGACGTTGCGCCCCGTTGCCATCGTCACGACTTCCGAACTGGCCGAACGCTTCACGACTTTCCAATTGCCCATCGTGAGCGGCAAGGACCTGTCGTGGGCGGCGACCGCCGGCACACACCACCAGGGCGATCCCCGCCAGTACGACGCAGATGTGGCCCTGCTGCAGTTCACTTCTGGCACAACCGGCCCACCGAAGCCGGTGCCGCTGCGTCACACCACGGTGCTCGACCTCATCGATCGACTCCTCGCTAAACTTCGCGGGACGAAACCAGCCACTGACAAACCGAAGCGCCCTCCGATGCCGAACCTGGTGCCGCTGTCGCTGTCGCTGTGGGCCGGCATCTATCAGGTGTTGTTCGCATTCCGGGCCGGGTCGGGCGTTGTTTTGATGGACCGCTTCTCGCCTACCGACTTCGCCGCGCTGGTCCGACGGCACCAGCTGCGGTCCACGGTGCTGCCGCCCGCGGCACTCACTATGGTCCTGCACGACGACTCGGTGAACGACTTGTCGCCACTGAAGATCGTGCGGTCGATCACCGCTCCACTTTCGCCGGTCCAGGCGGGCAGATTCCGGGACAAATTCGGGGTGATCGTGCTGAACTCCTACGGCCAGACCGAGCTGGGTGGCGAGGTGGTGGGCTGGTCGGCTGCGGACGCCCGCGAATGGGGTGAGACCAAACTCGGGTCCGTCGGGCGGCCACTGCCAGGCATCGACGTCACGATCGCCGACGACGAGGTGATGGTCCGCACGCCCACGACCGCCGCCCGAAAGATCGATGCCGCCTTCTTGGACCGGCTCACCGACGACGGCTGGTTCCACACCGGTGACTTGGGTTGGTTCGACGACGACGGGTTCCTGTGGCTCGATGGCCGCGTGTCGGACATGATCAACCGCGGTGGGCTCAAGGTGTTTCCGGGCGCCGTCGAGGACGTGTTGGTGGCGGCCGACGGAGTGCGCGAAGCGGCCGTGGTGGGTATCCCCGACGAGCGGGTTGGCGAGGTGCCGTGGGCGTTCGTGGTGAAAGGCGACGAGTCGATCTCCGAAGGCGGTCTCGTGTCGTGGTGCCGCGAGCGCCTGACGCCGTACCGCGTGCCCGTGCGCATCGTGTTCGTCGAGCAGTTGCCGCGAAAC
This sequence comes from Mycobacterium sp. NGS56, assembly GCF_059812425.1. Classification (NCBI taxonomy): domain Bacteria; kingdom Bacillati; phylum Actinomycetota; class Actinomycetes; order Mycobacteriales; family Mycobacteriaceae; genus Mycobacterium; species Mycobacterium sp. NGS56. The sequence goes on along the minus strand of NZ_JCALCQ010000001.1, from coordinate 1,128,285 downwards.
GACGTGGGCAAGGTGGTCAAACGCGAACTCGCGGCGCTCGCCAAAAGCTGAGGTGCCCAACATGTCAACAGTCGTTCTCGGCCCCGGCGACCCGCTGACGACCGCGCTCACCGACGGACTCGGCGCTGTCGCAGCAGAAATCGATGCGCCACTAGCGCCCCCGATCGACGCTGTCGTAGTCGTCGTCGGCCCCGGCTCGACGACGGTGGATGCCGGCGAGACGATGTGGCGGGCGCTCGTTGCTCTGCAACATGCCCATTCCGCCATGAGGCAGCACGGCGGCCGAATCGTGCTCGTCGTTCCGACGATCGGCATCGCGGGGGCCGCCGGATTGGTGGGCTACACGACGGCTATTGAGGGTATCCGGGCGATGGCGAAATCGGCAGCGCGGCAATGGTGTTCTCACGGCGTGACAGTCAACCTCGTCGCAGCGCCGGTAAGTCTGTTCGCGCCGGGCGTTGACGCGTCCCATCTGACCGCGCCGGCGTTCTGTGATGACCACACGCTGATCCACTCCCTTGTGGAGACAACGAAGTTCCTGCTCCGTCGCGACCTCGATCACCTCGTCGGGGCGACCATTGTTGCGGACGGGGGTTCGGTGATGGTGCCGTGAGGCTGGACGGTCACACGGTCCTGGTGACCGGTTCCGGGGCAGGTGTGGGACGTGGTATCGCGAGGGCCCTCGCCGCCGAAGGCGCGCATGTCGTGGTGGCAACCCGCGCGGAATCCGGATGCGATGTTGTCGGCGGGATCTCCGCACGAAGGCAGCGGGCAACCTGGACGCGTTGCGACGTAACCGTACCCGAACAGGTCGCGGAGGCTGTGAACGCCGCTCTTGCCGCCACCGGCCGGCTCGACGCGGTAGTACACAACGCCACGAGCAGCAGTTCCAGCCAGCCGCATCGGCTCGAGGAGGTGAGCCGGCCGCTGTGGGAAGACCACTACTCGGTGTCGATCGGCGGCGCCCAGAACTGCGCGGCCGCGGCATTCGATGCGCTGAAAGCACGTGGCGGCACCTTCCTGGTCATGACCTCGCCGGCGGGTATCGAGGGCAGCGCCACGCTTCCCCTCTACGCGACGATGAAGGGTGCGCTTCGCGGTTTCGCGAAGAGCCTGGCCCGCGAATGGGCGCCCCACGGAATTACCGTCAATGTGGTTTCACCGCTTGCCTATTCGCCTGCGATGACCGCCGCGATCGAAGCCGACCCAGCGATGGAAGAACGCCTGTCGCGACGGGTGCCGCTAGGCCGGATCGGTGATCCCGAGCGAGATATCGGGACCGCCGTCGCATTTCTGGTGGGCCCGGCCGCCCGTTACATCACCGGGCAGACCCTGGGCGTCGACGGCGGCCATTTCATGAACCTGTAGCGCCGATCGCAGTCGAATACGGTCGTTTGCTAGTGTGAGAATCATAATTCTCAATTACAGGAGGCGTTGTGAGTGACGACAAAGCATTCGAAGTGTGGGACGCCGACAACCACATGTACGAAACGATCGACGCCTATACGCGATATCTGCCGGAGAAGTATTCCGACGCGCTGAAGTTCGTCGACGTCAACGGCCGCAAGAAGCTCCAGGTCCTCGGTGTCATCACCGAGACCATTCCCAACCCGACCTACGAGGTGATCCCCACCCCTGGCGCGTGGGCCGATTACTACCGCGGGATCAACCCGGAGGGCAAGACGCTGCGCGAACTCGCCGAGCCGATCCGTTGTCCCGACGAGTTCCGGCGCCCCGACCTGCGCCTGGCGTTGATGGACCGCCAAGGTGTCGACGGCGCGGTGATGTTCCCGACCACGGCCGGGATGCTCGAAGAACGGACGAAGTCCGACACGGAGCTCACCCATGCGGTCACTCACGCCTTCAACCGCTGGCTGCTCGACGAGTGGACGTTCAACTATCAGAACCGCATCTTCGCGGTCCCGGCGATCTCGCTCAATGATCCGGCGAAGGGCGTCCAAGAGCTCGAGTGGTGCCTGGAGAACGGAGCGAAGACGGTCCTGATTCGGCCGGCGCCGGTACCGCGGGAGGACGGCACCTCGCGTTCACCCGCCCTGCCCGAGTTCGACGACTTCTGGCGGATGGTCGAGTCATCGGGTATCGCGGTCCAGATGCACAACTCCGACGCCGGTTACGACCGCTACCTCTCCGACTGGGAGGGCGGCGACGAGTTCCAGGGCTTCCAGCTGACGAAGTTCCGCGGGTTCATCTACGAGGAGAGCCGCCACATCTTCGACACGCTCGCCGCTTTCATCGCGCACGGGGTGTTCGAGCGGTTTCCCGGCCTGCGCATCGGTGTGGTCGAAAACGGCGGCTCGTGGGCCCAGCGCTTGATGGATGTATTCGATCGGGTGTACCGCAAGAAGCCACGTGAATTCAGCGAGCACCCCTGTGATGTCTTCCGCAGGCATGTGTGGGTGAACCCATTTCACGAGGAGGACATGTCGCATCTCATCGACATCCTCGGTGCGGATCGCGTGATGTTCGGATCCGACTACCCGCATCCCGAGGGGTTGGCGGCGCCGACGGACTTCGTCAAGGAACTCGAGCATTTGCCCGCGGTCACCACGGCACGAGTGATGGGCGGCAACCTCAGGGAGCTCATCGGCCTCTAGCCAAGTTCGGCAAAGCGCTCGAGGTAGGTCCAGGCAATGTCCGGCGGAATGCCGCCACACAACGGTGCGATGTTGAACATCTCCCCCGCCTTTACGCGCTCCCTCGCCTCGCTTACGGACAGGATCACGTGGGAGGACGCCGCGCTACGCAGCTCGTCGACGGTCTTGGCGGGTGTGATGTTCGCCGACACCGTGCTGGCCGGATTCCACTCCGAGTACGCCATCGCGTCGTGCAACAGATACTTGCCAATCTCGTCCCATGCGGCATCGACGTCGTCCGCGACGAAACAATTTGTGGCCGTATCGCGTTCGGGAAGCAGCGTGAATCCCGGCTCGAAACCACTTTCGCGGCAGGCCTGCTCGTAGGCCTCCTTCATTCCCGGCACCACCCCGTTGGCGAGCAGTCCGAGACCGTTGCGCCCGGCCCGCCTGGCAGCGGCCAGGCTCGCCCCACCCCACATCATCATCGGCCCTGCTGGCGTGCGCGGTCGCGGCGTCACCCTCATCCGGCGGCCGCCGTGTTCGACCTGCTCGCCGGCCAGTAACCGACGAAGGATGCCGAGCTTCTCGTCGGCCAGTCGTCCCCGATCCGACAGTGATAGACCGAAGTGGTCGAACTCCTCTGCGCGGTAACCGATCCCGAACACATAGCTCGCGCGGCCCGCGCTGATGTGGTCCAGGACCGCCATGTCCTCGGCCAATCTCGCGGTGTCATAGAACGGGAGGATGATCACCAGGTTCAGCATCAGCTGTTTGGTGCGTGCGGCGATCGCCGCGCCCAGCATCAGGGGCGAGGGCAGGTAACCGTCGTCGGCGCAATGATGCTCGCACAGCACCGCCGCGACACAGCCCCGGGTTTCCGCCCACGCCGCCATCTCGCTGGCCGCGGCGTACAGCTCTGTCGGATGCGCCCCTATCGACGGCGCCCGCATGTCGAACCTCAGCGTGAACATTATTGGCCCGATGTCCTCCCGTTACTCTGGATTCACCGACTCCCGAACTGGGTGCGTAGTTCGTTCTTGAGCACCTTGCCGGTGAGGTTGCGAGGTAGCGCATCGACGATTTCGAGTCGTTCGGGCGTTTTGTGCTTGCTCAGCCCGCGAGCTTGACAGTATTCGAAGACCGACGAGAGCGTCACCGCCGCACCTGGGTGCACGACCACGACGGCGCACACGCGCTCGCCCGTTCGCTCATCCGGTACGCCGATCACCGCGACGTCGGCCACCGCCGGATGGCTCGCCAGCACCCCCTCGATCTCGAGTGCCGAGATGTTCTCCGCGTTACGGATGATCGCATCCTTGATGCGCCCGGTCACGATGACGTTGCCCGTGTCGTCGATTCGCCCCAAATCACCTGTGCGAAACCACCCGTCGGCATCGAACGCTTGGGCATCCAGGGAAGCATCGACGTAGCCGAGGAAGCATTGCGGCCCTTTGAGCCGCAACTCCCCATCCTCCCCTGGCGCGACCTGTCGCTCGCATTCGTCGACGACCCGTACCGCAACGCCTGCCACAGGCTTTCCAACCGTATGATCCAGCAGCTCCGGGGGCCCGTTCGGCGCTTGCGAGGTAGCGACCGGAAATTCGGTCAGGCCCCAGGAATTGGCCACGCCGTCCACTGAAAACGTCTGCCGCACTTGGTGACCCAACTCCGCAGTGATCGGCGCGCCTCCGCCAACGCAGCCGCGCAGCTGGGGATAGAGCGGCTTGTCGCCGTGCCTGGCCTGCGCCGCCATGAAGGCGACAAAGAAGGGAGTGGCGCTGCCCAGCAGCGTCGGGCGATGCGCGGCGATGGCCAGGGGGGTCTCAACGGGATCGAAGGCGTCAAAGAGCACCAACCGCATGCCGGTGCGGAGGCTGGCGGCGAGCATGGCGGCTCCCCCGATGTGCGATACCGGAAATGCGATCGGGTTGACATCGCTACTGGAGGCTCCGACGATGCCGACGACGCCTGCCGAGCCGGCGATGACCGAGCGGTCGCAGTGCCGCGCGCCTTTCGGGGCCGCCGTCGTGCCCGACGAATAGTAGATCCACCGGGGGTCCTCATCAGATGTCGGCGGCGCGGGAAGAGCCGCCGGATCGCCGGCGGGCAGCCGAAGCACGTCGGTGATGGGCGCGTCGTGGTCGATGACCAGCACAGCCATCGAATGCTCATCGGCGAGCTGACGCGCGAGCGCGGTATGGTCGAAGCCGCGCCACAATCCGGGCACGATGATGACCTCTGTCTTGAGTTGCCTTGTTGCGAAACGTAGTTCGCTCTCTCGCCATATCGGCAGGATCGGGTTCTGGACCGCACCGAGGCGCGTCAGAGCCGCCATGACGACCATCGTCTCGATCGTGGTCGGCAGTTGCCATGACACCACCGTGCCCGGCCGAATTCCCGCCTGCGCCAGCACCGCTGCGCAGGTCAGCGCGGATTCACGCAGCTGTCCGCACGTCAGGGCACGCCCGTAATCGTCGGCGACCACCACGCGTTCGGGGTACGCCCGCGCTGCCGTCTCGAGCAGGGACCAGTAGGTCTGCGCTGCAGGTTGCGCGGTCATCGGCTCGGCAGATGCAGCCGACGCTTGGCGAGGATGTTGCGCATCATCTCCGAGCTACCGCCCGATATCGTGTAGGCACGCGACCACAGCCAGCACTCACGCAACCGTTGTTTGGCCTGTCGCACCTCATGATCGGCTGCGCCCACGGACGACGCCGTTGCGGCCAGCTCTGCGCCAAAGGCCGCGACCCGGTGATAGGTCTCGGCAAAACTCAATTTGGCGATCGAACCGTCGCCTGGTTGCTCGTCACCCGATGTCAGCCGCTCCACGTGATCATCGATGAATGCCTTGGCGACCTCCGCCTCGACCGCCAATTCGGCCACCCGCTGCCGGATATCGTCGGACTTCAGCGCCGGTGCGCCGTCGATTTGTGCATGACTGGCCACCGTGACTAGATCATCGATCAACAGTTCCAGCAGAATGACGTTTCCGCCGATGCCGAATCGTTCAAAGTCCAAGCCCGCCATGATGATCGACCAGCCTTGACCCACCTCGCCGATGATGCTCTCGGCACCGAGCCTGACTCCGGTGAGGAACACCTCGTTGACCTCGATCGCGTCGCCGATCGTGCGGATCGGACGAACCTCGACGCCTTCCGCCGAGAGCGGCACGGCAAACACCGACAGCCCATGGTGGCGTGACGAGGTGGGATCCGTGCGGATCAACGCAAGGCCCATGTCGGCCCAGTGGCCGTCGGTGATCCAAGTCTTCTGCCCGTCGATAAGCCAGCCGCCATCGTCCTGCCTTGCGCCGCGGCTGCGGACCGCGGCGATGTCGCTGCCGGCGTCGGGCTCACTGAGCAGCTGGCACCACACGTGCTCGCTGCGCCGGATCGGTGGCAGCAGCGTTCGCTTCTGCTCCTCGGACCCGAAGTGCAGGAGCACGTGGGCGGCGAGGTTCACCTGATCCACCGGGCGCGGTGCGCGGGCGCGCAGAATTTCTTCGCTCACGATGCGGTCATGCAGCGGGTGATGATCGGCGCGACCGCCGTATTCGACCGGCCAGTCCGCTCCGACGAGCCCCGCCTCGAACAGGCCGGCAAACCACCTTCGCAGCTTGGCTTCCTGTTCGGCCGTCTCAGGAGCTCGGTGGCCCTCGCGCGCCTCGATCGCCGGTGCGTGTTCGGTGATGTGTGCTCTGACCCGATTCCTGAACTCTGCCAGCTGCGTCTCAGTGGGCCGATCCCCGAACGTGCTCACCAACCCGACACCTCCGCCAGCAGCGCCCGGCTCGATCGGGCCGTGCCCACCAAGTGACCGTTGGTGAAGACCCGCCGCAGCTCGAAGTGCAGCGGGTACTCCCAGGTAAATCCGATACCACCCGATAGTTGCATGCATTCGTCGACCGCGGCTGGCGCGTTTGCGGCTACAAAGGCATGCGCCGCTGCACTCAACACGGTTGCCCTCGCGTCGGCCGAGGCGAGAGCGCGGGCGCCCCGCATGACGACGGCCCGCGCTTTGACCTCGAAAACCAGGAGCTCGACGAGCCGGTGCTGAATCGCTTGGAAACTGGCAATCGGCGCGCCGAACGCCACGCGCTCCCGCAGGTACGCCGTCAGCCGCTCCAGGGTCATGGACAACGCGCCGACGGAGTCGGCCGACACGAGCAGCCTGGCCATCGCGGTCAGCTCGTCGGCCCGTTCGGGCGACCCGATCAACGCGAGAGGCGCATCGCTCAGATCGACACGCCATACCGTTCGCGTGACGTCCAGCAAGTCACCGTCCACCTCGAACCGTGCGGGATCCAGGTTGCGTATCAGGTGGATCCCGTCGCGCCTCAGCAGGACAACGAAATCGATGTCATCGCGGATGACCCGCACGGCGTCATCGTGGAGGGCCAGACCCGCCGTCTCGGTACCGGCCAGCAAGCCGGGCAGCAGCTGCTCCCTGACGTCGTCCGACGCCGAGGCGACCGCGGCAGCGGCCAACGTGGTGCCAAACCATGCCGACCTATCCTGTGCTCGTCCGAGCTCCTCTGCCACGACACACGTTTCGACCGGACGCCAGCCAGCCCCGCCCCTCCCCGCATCGACGAGCAGCCCGGTCCAGTCCATGGCAGCAAGGTCCTTGACGGACCCCTTGTCCGCGCGCCCGGCCAGAAACTCCCGTGCCGACTCCTGGAGAAGGTCGAGGTCGACGTCTCCGTCTGCCATCGGGCCGTTAACTCCGGGAGAGCAGCTGATAGGCGTTGTCGCGCATGATCCGCCGCTTGGCGTGATCATCAAGCGGGTCAAGGAGTTTCACGAAGTCGGCGGGCTCGGCCAAGCCTTCGGCGTGCGGATAGTCCGAGCCCATTACCAGGCAGTCGTCGTATCCCAGGCCCGCGACGATCGATGGGATGTCGTCCTCGGGGTACGGCACGACGCGGACATGGCGACGGAAGATCGCCGACGGCCGCTCGGTCAGCTTCCCTCCGATCCACGGACCGTTGCGGCCCATCCCCCGGCTCTTGTCCATGTGCCTGGTGAAGAATGGTACCCATTCGGCCCCGTGCTCGGCGACGAGGACGTGCAGACCCGGGAAGCGACCGAAGAGGTTGTCGAAGATGAGCGCCGACAACGTTTCCTCGATCGGCCGCTGGCCATAGATATTCATCCACTGCCAAGCCGACATGTGCCAAGAGGCGGGGTCGGAGTTCTGCCCCCACGCGGGTGAGATCGCATCGAAGTACCAGAACGGCATGATGTGGAACACCAAGATGCAACCGGCCTCTTGCAGGCGCGCGTAAATGGGGTCGAAGTACGGGTCCCCGGGTGATCGTCCGTAGGCCGGCCCGGTCGGCAGCAGCACAAATTTCGCACCTTGCGCGATGATCGCCTCGGTCTCTGCGATCGCAGAATCCAAGTCACGCAATGACATCAGCGCGGTGGCGAAGATCTTGCCGTCGTAGTTGAAACCCCACTCCTCGTCAAACCATCGGTTGAACGAGCGCAGATTGGCATACAGTGCCGGTGTGTCATCGACGTAGTGCTCGGCGGCCAGGGCCATACCGCTCGGATAGATGACCATACCCTCGATGTTCTGGTCGGCCATGACGCCCAGGCGTGCGGCACGCTCGATGAATTCCGCTCGCATGGGTTGCGGCTCGTAGGACTCTTCAGGGTTGCCCGATCCCATTTGCTTGAGCATCTCCTTGAGCGAACCGGGCCGGTACGCGACATCGAGACCCAAACCCCCTTCGCTGTTGAAGGTGGCGACGCGATGCCCGGCAAGGATCACCTCCACGCCGTCCGCACCCCGCACGGTGGTGATCGCCCGGTCCCGAAACTTCTCCGGCAGGTAACGGGTGAACGCGTCCCTTGTCTCGTAGCAGTGGGTGTCGCAGTCAAAGATGCCGTAATCGAGTTTCGTCGTCACCGCTTCGCTCCTTCGAACGAGAATGAATATTCTCTATTTTCAAAAAACATACTATCCTGATCCGACAATGCCCATCCCGGACCGGATGACCAGGACGCCTTCGCTTAGCGGCCGGCCCGGTCGCGGCCGCATAGAGGAAAATATGACCCAATCAATGCCGCTGACCGACAACATGATCGGTGGACCTGGATGAGCCTTTGGGTTGCCCTTCCGCTCGAACGGGTTCACCCCGCGGTCCCGATGCGGTCGGCGCGAGAGGTCGCGCGTGCCGGGCAGTGACGTCGATGACCTTCGCAGGATGGTTCGCGACTACCTGACTGCGATGTCACCCAGTGAGACGGTTCGCAAGCTGATGGCAACCGACACGGGGTACGACGAGGCGTCCTGGCGCCGAATGGCCGGAGAGTTGGGCCTGCACGGCATCGCCGTTCCCGAGAAGTGGGGCGGGGCCGGCGCCGCCATCACCGAACTTGCGGTGGTCTTCGAGGAAATGGGGCGCGCCCTGTTGTGCTCCCCCTTTTTCGCCACCGTCGGGCTGGCGACACAAGCCGTTCTCGCCAGCGGCGACACCGGGGCGAGCGAACGGTTTGTCCCAGCGTTTGCCGACGGCTCGATGACCGCCACGCTGATCCTCAATGGCCGACTCGGTGCATGGGAGCCCGCGGCCGTGATGTTGCGGGCCGTCCGCGACGGCGGCGGCTATCGGATGCACGGTGAGGCGCCGCTCGTGATCGACGGCCACACCGCCGACGTGGTCCTGGCGGCCGCCACCACGCCGGCGGGCATCTCGTTGCTCGCGGTGCGCGGCGACGCGGAGGGTGTTCATCGCACGCCGCTGGCCGGACTCGACCGCACCCGCAAGGTGGCCCGGGTGAGCTTCGACGGCGCGAAGGCCGAGCTGATCGGAGGCGACGGCGGTGCCGCGAACTTCCTGGCGCGCGCATCGGATCTCGCTCTCGTCGTCCTGGCGGCCGAACAGGTCGGCGCCGCGCAACGCTGCCTCGACATGGCCGTCGACTACGCCAAGAACCGAATTCAGTTCGGTCGACCAATCGGCAGCTTCCAGGCGATCAAACATCGGTGCGCGGACATGCTTGTCCAGGTGGAGGGTGCGCGTTCGGCCGCGGCGCATGCGGCCGACGTGGCCGACACCGACGGCCTGCCGGCCGCGGCGTCGGTCGCGAAAATGGTGGGTTCGGAAGCCTTCCTGCACGCCGCTCTCGACAACATGCGCATCCATGGCGGCATCGGATTCACCTGGGAACACGATGCCCACCTGTTCGTCCGGCGCGCCAAGGCCACCCAGTTGATCTTCGGGGACCCCGACTACCACGCCCAGCGCCTAGCCGATCTCTTCACTGCTGCGGAATGAAAGGACCCATGTGACCGTCTCCTTCTCCCTCGAACTGCCCACCCAGCGTGTAGAGGCGGTGGACGAATTCGTCAGCGCCGAGGCCATCGCCGACATTGCGCGAGCTGCCGAGGCAAGCGGATTCGCGGCGGTCCACGTCACCGACCACCCCGCACCCGACGCGAAGTGGCTCGATCACGGCGGCCACCACGCGCTTGATCCATTCGTCGCGTTGGCGTTCGCCGCCGCTGCAACGTCCGGCGTGAAGCTGCTGACCAACGTCTACATCGCCGCCTACCGCAACCCGTTTCTTGGCGCGAAGTCGATCCAAAGCCTGGCCGTGCTGTCGAAGGGCCGACTGATCCTCGGGACCGCCGCGGGGTACCTCAAGCCCGAATTCAGATCTCTGGGAATCGATTTCGACAACCGCGGAGCATTGCTCGACGAGGCGTTGGACGTGCTGGACAAGGTGCTCACCGGTGAGGACATCGCCTACGAGGGAACGTCGTTCACCGCCCGCGGTGTCCGACTGCGCCCGTTGCCGGCGACGCGACCACCGGTATGGGTCGGCGGTAACAGCAAGCCCGCCGTCCGCCGGGCGGTATCGCGCGCGCAGGGATGGGCGCCTTTCAACACGTTCGGTTACGCCGCGGCGTCGCGGACCGCGGAAATCTCGACGATCGACGACCTAGAGCTCGCCATCGACTGGGCCAAGCAGTACGCGGCTGAAATCGGCCGCACCACGCCGCTGGACATCTGCTTCTCTGCCGGAAACCTGTTGGACGACAGCCGATCGGCCGACGAACGTCACGCGACCATCGCCAGGCTTTCCGCGTCGGGGGTCACCTGGCTCACCATCGCGCCCCAGGGTGCCGACCGGGCCGAATTCATCGATCGTTCCCGCGCGTTCGCCAAGCAGTTCATCACGGCCTGACGCCTCCTCATGCCATCAGGCTGTCGGCCGCGAATGCGTCCACACTGATGCGGCGATGGGCGAATAGCCACCGACCGTTCACCGGGACCAGCACGTCGCGGTAGCGGCCCCAGTGGTCGAGCCCGACATCCGTGTGAACGGCGAAGTAACTACTGACCTCGACCCTGTCGCGGGCGACCGACCCGAACCGGACGCTGGCGACATGGTGCCGGACATGTGTCGGTGCCCGGCGCGCCGATCGCGATGGCCGGGTCACCGCGGCGCCGAGACCGGCCTCGATTTCCGCCGGACCGGTCAGTGGCTCGGCGGCTCCGGTGAACTGCAAGACCCCGTCATCCCCGAAGCAAGCGGCCAGTGCGTGGAGATCGAATCGATCGGTGGCCGCTGTGTAGTCGGCCAATGTCTGCCGCACCGACTCCCGCACTTCGAGTTCCCAAGCCTCCATCTAACCTCCCAAGTTAACGTTTGTTGTCGGCACACGATAACGTGTGTTCTCATGCCACAACCACGGCTGCAAGACCTGCTGACGCCTGCCACCACGGCGCTGGTTACCCAGGAGTGCCAGGGCGGGGTGATCGGGCCGCAGGCCGGCTTGCCGTTTCTTGCCGAAGAGGCTCGCCGCCAAGCGATTCCCAACATCGCCAAACTGCTGACCGCGGCAAGGGCGGCCGGTGTCGCAGTCGTGCATTGCCTGATTCAGAAGCGGCCCGACAACCTAGGGTCGAACACCAATGCCCGGCTTTTCATCGCCGGGAAATCGTTCGCGGCCGACTTGACCCCTGGCAGTCCCGGCGCGTCGGTTCTGCCCGAACTCGGACCTGCGCCCAGCGATCTGGTGCTGACCCGGACCCACGGAGTCGGGCCCATGACGGGTACCGATCTCGACTCCGTGCTACGGAACATGAACATCAAGACCATTGTCGGAGTCGGTGTTTCGGTGAACATCGCCATTCAGAACTTCGTGATGGACGCGGTGAACCGCAGCTATCAATTCGTGCTGCCGCGCGACGCGGTCAGTGGGTATCCGCGCGAGTATGCCGAGTCCATCATCGACAACACGTTGGCACTGCTCAGCACCGTGACCACTACGGATGCCGTGGTGGACGCGTGGAAAGACATCTGCACGCCCTGACCCGATCTGGATGTTCGGGATCGATGGTGATAACGTCGTTCTCAAATAGCGTAAATGATCATATTCGCTGCTCAGGAGGAGAAGTTCCATGTCTTCCCGTTCCTTGCCGTACCCGGTTTTCGACGTCGACAACCACATGTACGAGACGACGGACGCGCTCACGAAGTACCTGCCGAGGGAGCATCGCGGAAAGGTCGGCTACGTCGAGGTCAACGGCCGGCCGAAGCTCGTGGTAAAGGACCACATCAGCCATATGATTCCCAACCCGACGTTCGAGCGGGTGGCCCGGCCGGGAAGCGCCGAGGACTACTTTTTGGGCAACAACCCTGAAGGCCTCAACTTCCGCGAATTCATCGGCGAGGCAATGAATGTCATCCCGGCCTACCAAGCTCCGGCACCCCGACTGGAGCTGATGGACGAGTTGGGCATCGACCAGTGCGTGATGTACCCGACCCTCGCCAGCCTCATCGAGGAACGCACCACCGATGACGTCGTCCTCACCCACGCGATCATCCACGCGCTCAACGAGTGGATGCACGAGCACTGGACGTTCAACTACCGCGACCGGATCTTCCCCACCCCCGTCATCTGCCTGCCGCTGGTGGACGAGGCCATCAGGGAATTCCACTGGGGCGTGGAGCGCGGTATGAAGACGTTCCTCGTCCGGCCTGCGCCGGTACCCAGCCGCTTCGGCGGCTCGCGGTCCATGGGGTTGCCCGAGTTCGACCCGTTCTGGGAAGAGGTCGTCAACGCCGGCATGCCGGTCACGATGCATGCCTCCGATAGCGGATATCAGAAACACCTCATGGAGTGGGAGGGCGGCGACGAGTATCTGTCGTTCAAGCCGAGTGCGCTGCGCGAGGTCGTGATGGGCCACCGGGCCATCGAGGACACCCTGGCCGCGATGATCTGCCACGGTGCGCTGTCACGCTTCCCGGACTTGAAGATTTTCTGTGTCGAAAACGGCAGCGGGTGGGTGCGCAATTTGCTCGAGCAGCTCAACACGGCGTACAAGATCATGCCCAAGGAGTTCGACGAGCATCCCGTCGAGGTGTTCAAGCGCAACATCTACATCCACCCGTTCCTGGAGGACGACCTTCAGGGAATCATCGACATCATGGGCGAGGACCACGTGATGTTCGGCTCGGACTTCCCTCACCCCGAGGGCATCGGTGACCCACTGAGCTTCGTGGACCGTCTTGACGGGATACCGGAATCGGTACAGGCAAAGATTATGGGCGGCAACGCTATTGAGCAGCTGGGCCTCAAGGTCCCGGCGTGACGCAAGCACCGGCCGCTCCCACGGTGTACAACGGCATCTCCGAATTCGAGGCGCACGTCGGTGAGCACCTCGGCTACAGCGACTGGCGACAGGTGACTCAGAACGAGATCAACCTGTTCGCCGAGGCCACCGGCGACCATCAGTGGATTCATGTCGATCCGGAGAAGGCAGCAGCCGGGCCCTACGGCAAGACCATAGCCCACGGATATTTGACGTTGTCGCTCGTACCCATTCTGGTGCAACAGATTTACCGGGTAACCGGGCTGGCAATGCAGGTCAACTACGGTTCGGACAAGCTACGATTCCCCGCTCCCGTTCCGGTCGACTCCCGCATCCGGGCCGGGGCCGAGTTGCTCAAGGTAGAGCGTGACGACAGGGGCGGCCGGGCCACGGTGCGCGTCACCGTCGAAGTAGAGGGAAACGATCGGCCGGCGTGTGTGGTCGACACGATCGCCGCGATGGTCGACGCCTAATCCGGCCCCGGAAAGCGGTACGCCCTCGCAAATAGCCCGGGGACCAAACATCAAGCGTTCAGGACACGTTCGCCGATGATCCGTTGTTCACGCAATGCGGCGATCTCCGCATCGGAAAGCCCAAGCGCCCCAAGGACCTCGGCGTTATGCTGCCCAAGCGTCGGGGCCGCCGTCCGGTGCTGGTGCACGGGACCCGGTGAAATCCGAAATGGCCAGCCGGGAAATCTCTGGCGACCGGTGATCGAATGGTCCAGGTCCTGGTAGAAGCCGCGCGACTCAAGCTGTCCGACGTCATACATCCGGTCGGCGGCAAGCAGCCGCTCCGCGGGCACCCCAAGGCGCGCGAGCGTGGCAACGAGCTCGTCCGCGGGCTGCGTGCACGTCCAGCTGGTCATGATCTCGTCGAATTCGTCGTGGTGTTCCCTGCGGGCCTGCGCGGTCACGAACCGGGCATCGTCGCGCAGGTCATCGCGGTCGATGGCATCCAGCACCGAAAGCCAGTCAGCATCGTCGCGCACGGACAGCGCCACCCACTCGTCGGCGATGCTGGTGGGGTAGACGCCTTGGGCGTATTCGCGGTGGCGGTTTCCCTCGCGAGGACGCACCGTGCCCGTCAACGAGTACTCGATGACGGGTTCGGCGGTGACCGCCGCACCAATCTCGATTTGTGCGGCCTCGATCAGCTGACCTTCGCCGGTGCGGCGTCGATGTTCGAGGGCGGCCAGCAGCGCGACGCAGGCGTGCACGCCGGCAATCGGGTCAGCGGGCCCCTGCAGATTGCACGGCGGTCCGTCTGCGTACCCGGTCACGGCCGACATCCCCGCCACCTGTTCGATGTTCAGTGCCCAGCCCACGTAGTCGCGCCACGGTCCCTCCAACCCGAATCCGGGCATCCGCACCATGATCACGGCAGGGTTGACTTGCGAGATGGAGTCGTAGTCCAGCCCAAATTGCTCCACCACGCGCGGCGAGAAGTTCTCCACCACCACGTCGGCCTCGGCGGCCAGGCGCAGCGCCAGCTCCCGGCCTTCAGCGGAGGTCAGGTCCAATGTGATGTCGCGCTTGTTGAGATTGGTTCCCTGCCATAGGGGCCCGCGCTCGTACCAGTCGTCGCCCTCGCGCAGCAGCGCACCCGAGTAGCGATGCCCATCGGGGCGCTGAATGGATTCGACCTTGACGACATCGGCACCGAACGCGCCGAGGTAGCACGTCAGATACGCGCCTGCCCAGAAGGTGCTCAAGTCGAACACCTTCAAACCGGCGAACGGCAGCGCGATGTCTAGGGCGTTCGTCTCGCGCTGGGCCGCGTTGCGTTCACTCCACCCGGCCGGCACTCCCCTTCGGACGTCGGGAGCGGGCAGCGGCGGCGGGACCGGGGTCTTCGAAAGCCGGAACGGCGCACCGGGTCTCGTGAATCGCCCTGCGCCCGAGCCCGCTTCGAGGAAAAAGCCCCGCTCGGCGTACTGCGGAGAGCTCAGGATGGTATCGCCGTTCGTGACCGGCGCCGCCGGTATCCGCATGGCCTGACTCAACTCGACGAGATCGGCAACGGACATCGAATCGAGGAAGGGCTGCGCCTTCGCGAAAAACTCATCGCGCTCAGGCCCGCCCAGCATGATCGCCAGCTGATGCTCGCCGAACTCGGGCAGCCCGATCATCGCGCACACATCCAGCCAGTGCTGACCCGTCAAACAGTTGATCCCGATCCAACCGTCGGCGGCCGGCACGATTCCCAGCATCGGTGCCGCTTTGGAATTCGTCGGTAAGCCAAGGCTTTTCAGGCGTGCAGCCATCAGCATCGGATAGGGCAATGTCGACAGCAGCGACTCGAACATCGACACATCCACCTCGACCGGCCGACCCGTTCGGGCCGCGGCGATCCGCAGCGCCGTCAACGCGCCCAGGGCCGCGTACCCGCCGGCGATGTACTCCGGGATTCGGGCACCGGCCTGCACCGGCTCCCGACCGGGCTCGCGCACGTTGACCCATCCCGCCGCAGCTTGCAGGGTCAGCGGAGTCGTCACCCTGCTGGACAGCGGTCCGTCCTGACCGAAGTTGGAGATCCTGACCACGACAAGATTCGGGTTGAGCCGTTCGAGGGTGTCCCCGTCCAGGCCCCAGTCCGAACGCTCCGTCGTGCCTACCGGCAGGTTCTCCACCAGCACGTCTGCCGCAGAAATCAATTCGTGGACTGCTGCGATGTCGTTTTCCCTCGTCAGATCGATTGCGGTGCCGCGCTTTCCTGCGTTCAAGTACTCGAACAGCCCGCCATGCGGCGGATCCGGATTTTCGGACGGGAACGGACCCCATCGACGCAGGGGGTCACCTTGTAGGGGCTCGATCTTGCACACGTCGGCGCCGAGATCGACGAGCAGCTTCGCGCAGTAGGGGCCTGCGATCTCGGAGGCCACCTCGACGACGCGCAAACCGGCCAGCGGCCGGTTCACGCGGGTATCCCGATGGCCTTGGGCTCCATGTAGGCCCGCAATCCCATTACACCGCCCTCCCGGCCGATTCCGCTCTGCTTGAAGCCGCCGAACGGGGCGTCTCCGGGGATCGTTCCGTTGATCGACACCTGCCCGGTCCTGATCCGGCGGGCGATGGCGACCGCGCGGTCGACGTCGCTTCCCCACACCGCACCACCCAGACCATAGGCCGAGTTGTTGGCGATGGCGACCGCGTCATCGTCGTCCCGGTACCGCAACACGGTGAGTACGGGACCGAACACTTCCTCTTGCGCGATGTAGGAATCCGCCGATGCACTGCGAAGGATCGTCGGCTCGAAATAATAGCCGCTGCCCAAATCCTTCGGTGTGGCTCCGCCGGCCACCACGGTTGCACCGTCGGCTTCGGCGCGCTTGACGAATCCCTCGACGCGGTCGAGATGTTCGCGACTGATCAGCGGTCCCATGGTGACGGCCGGATCGACGGGGTCACCGATCACGACGGTGCGAGCCAGCGCGGCGAGCCGGTCCACCACCTCGTCATGAATCGCGTCGGAAACCAGCAGCCTGCTGTTGAGGATGCAGGCCTGGCCGGCATGCATAGTGCATCCCTCGAACAGCAGCCGCTCCAACAATTCGTCGGTGACGTCGACGTCGGGCAGTAGTACGGTCGCAGACTTGCCGCCGCATTCCAGCAAAACGCGCTTCATCGAGGTCGCGGCGGCCGCCATCACATCGCGGCCGACGGCCGAGCTGCCGGTGAAGCTGACCATGTCGACCCGAGGATCCAATGTCAAGCTCCTGCTGGCCTCGACACTGGTCGGCGTCACCACGTTGACGACGCCTGCCGGAATGTCGGTGTCCTCATCGATGATTCGCGCCAACGCCAACCCTGCCAGTGGCGTCAGCGGCGAAGGCTTGAGCACAAGTGTGTTGCCGGCCGCCAGCGCCGCACCTAGCTTCATGACGTTAAGGGTGTGCGGGAAGTTCCATGGCGTCATAGCGGCCACCACACCGAGAGGCTCGTAGCGCAACAGCGTGGTGCCCGCGGCACCCCACGCGTCCAGCTGAGCCTCTTGAGGCTCGATCGCGAGTTCGGCGGCGTGACCGACCATGAATGCCGGACCCTCGACGTGAATAATCCGCTCGTTTGCCGTACAACCCCATTCGGCCTGCGCCAGCGCGTAGATCTCCTCGCCTCTGGCCATCAAGGCATCGCTGAGTTGTCGCAGGCATCGCGCGCGTTCCGCGGGTTCGGCCGATGGCCACGCGCCGGCGTCGAATGCGGCCCGCGCCGCCGCGATCGCTTGCTGGACCTGTGCGACGCTCGCGTCGGGTGCGGTGCCGATCACTTCCTCGGTGGCGGGGTTGACGACGTCGTAGCGCCCACTATCCGCGTCTACCCACCGGCCATCGATGAAGTGCCCGTATGCGTCGAGGAGAGACCGAGAGCCAGCCATCGCCTGCCTGCCTTCCTGACTGCTTGACCGCGCCGCAGCGGGGCAACGCCATTGAAAACTTACATACTTCGACTGTGTGTACACGGCTACCACCACGCCGTCAACAGGCAATTAACCCTAATCTATCGCTATATACGCTTCGATTGACAGGTGCGTCGCGTGTACGGTAGACACCTTGGAAACGGACATTCTTTCGTAATGTGTCCGAGCAGCTCTGTGTCGAGGAAGGCCTGCTGTGCCCACTACCACCGTTCCGTTGCACTCACCGGACTTCTACGCCGGCGACCCCTACCCGGTCTACCGGGAGCTTCGCAACACCACTCCCGTCGTGTGGAACGACGTCACGAACTTCTGGGCGCTGTTGAAGTACGAGGACATCCGTTACGTCTCGGGCCACCCGCTGACGTTCTCGTCAACGAAGGGCATCTCGATTCCCGATCCCGCCCAGCCTGCACCCGTTCAGGAGGGCAACCTCATCTTCACCGATCCCCCGCGTCACCGGCAGCTTCGCAAGCTAATCAACTCCGGTTT
Organism: Mycobacterium sp. NGS56; assembly: GCF_059812425.1. Taxonomy (NCBI): domain Bacteria; kingdom Bacillati; phylum Actinomycetota; class Actinomycetes; order Mycobacteriales; family Mycobacteriaceae; genus Mycobacterium; species Mycobacterium sp. NGS56. Next base: position 1,110,165 of record NZ_JCALCQ010000001.1, on the reverse strand, counting down.
CACGCGCCGCCAGGTGCAGTTGCTGGAGCCCAAGGTGCGCGAGATCGTGAAGGGAATCGTAGACAGCGTCGACCCGTCGCGCGAGTACGAATTCGCCGAAGAGATCGCCGCACCCCTTCCCACCCGGCTGATTGCCGAGATGCTCGGTGCCCCGCCCGAAGACTGGGAGCAGTTCCGCGCATGGTCGGACGCCGCGGTTGGCACGGCCGACCCGGATATCGAACTGGACTCGGTCGTCGCACTCGGTGAGTTGTACGAGTACTTCACCAAGCTCATCGCCGCACGACGTTGCGGCGAGGTCAGTGGGCAGGACGATCTGCTGAGCATCCTGGCCGCGGCCGAGGTCGACGGCGAGCAACTCACGGACGCGGATCTGCTGAACTTCTCTTTCCTGCTATTGGTCGCCGGCAACGAGACGACCCGCAACCTCATCGCACTCGGCACGTTGGCGCTCATCGACCACCCCGATCAGTTCGCCCTGCTGCGAGCGAACCCGGCGCTGCTGCCCTGTGCTGTCGAGGAAATGCTGCGATTCACCAGCCCGGTCACCCATATGGCCCGCGAGGCCACCGAGGACGTCGAAATCCGCGGTCAGCAGATCAAGGCGGGCGACACCGTTGTCATGCTTTACGGCGCCGCCAACCGCGACGAAGAGATTTTCGGGCCCACCTGTGAAGAGTTTGACATCACCCGTAACCCGAACCCGCACATCGCATTCGGTGCGGGCGAGCACGCCTGCCTTGGGGCTCAGCTCGCTCGCCTCGAAGCCAGGGTGATGTTCGAGGTGCTGTTGGGCACCTATCCGACCATCGAGCTCACCGGTGACGTGTCACGACTTCGCGCCACCATGGTGCCGGGGGTGAAACGCATGCCGATCCGACTGGGAGCCGGCAACTGATGGACTTCGACTACACGCCCGAGCAAGAACAGCTGCGACACTACTATCGGACGCGCCTCGAGGCGGTGATGACCCCGGAGCGTCGCGCCGCCGTCGCCAACCTCACCGAGGGGGGTGCCGCAATGACCGAGTGCCGGCGCGCCCTCGGTGAAGCCGGGCTGCTCGGAGTCGCTTGGCCGGTGGAATACGGTGGCGGCGGGCTGACGGCACTGGAACAGTACATTTTTTCGGAGGAGGCGCGGCGAGTCAACGCGCCGTTGCCGATGATCACGCTCAACACGGTGGGCCCCACCCTCATTCAATACGGAACCGACGAGCAAAAGTCCAAATTCCTGCCCGCAATCCTCAAGGGCACGGTCGATTTCGCGATCGGCTACTCGGAGCCCGGCGCCGGCAGCGATCTCGCGTCGCTGCGCACCACCGCTGTGCGCGACGGCGACGAGTTCATCATCAACGGATCGAAAATGTTCACCAGCGGCGCCGAGTTCGCCGACTACATCTGGTTGGCGGCGCGCACCGACCCAACTGTCAAGAAGCACAAGGGAATCACATTATTCATCGTGCCGACCGACTCACCGGGCTTTTCCTGGAAGCCACTTCACACCATGCCGGGTGTGTCCACGTACTACACGTTCTACGATGACGTCCGAGTCCCGGAGAGTGCCGTCGTGCTCGGCGAAAACCAGGGTTGGACGCTCGTGACGAACCAGCTGAACCTGGAACGCGCCGCCCTCGGCAACCTCGGTGCGCTGGAACCGCTCTTCAATAAGACGCTCAAATGGGCGTCCACGACACCGCTCGACGACGGCTTGGTCATCGACCAGCCCTGGGTGCAGCAGGCGCTGGCCCGGGTCGAAGCACAAGTCGCCGCCTACCGGATGCTGAACTTGCGCGTGAACGCGACGATGAGCTCTGGGGCGCTCGGCATGGGCGAAGCCTCCGCGGCAAAGGTATTCGGTACCGAGCTCACCCAACAGGTTGCTCGGGAACTTCTCGACGTCGTGGGGCAGGCGGGTGTGCGCAAGGGCACGGCGGCCCCGCTCAAGGGCGAGCTGGAAAGCGCCTACCGCCTTGCGGTCATCAACACATTCGGCGGCGGGGCAAACGAGCTTCAACGCGACATCATCGCTATCGCCGGTCTCGGGATGCCGCGCGCGCCCCGCGACATGCGGGCCGCCAGCGCATCGGAGAAAGGAAGCTCCAACCCGTGACCGAGACAACGAAAGACGAGCTGCGCGAACGCCTCGATGCCCTCATCGGAAAGCCGATCAGTTCAGGGCAGCCCGTCAAGGCGCCAGATCCCGTTAACGCGGCCATGATTCGGCACTGGGCGTACGCGTTGGACGATCTGAACCCCGCATACCTGGATCCGGAGTTCGCCGCTTCCTCCCGCTACGGCGGCCTGGTCTCACCTCCCGTCATGCTGCAGTCGTGGACCATGGCCCCACCCAAACTGGTCGGCATTCACGAACGCGGCGGAGTCCCGGTCGAGCTCAAGGAGAACCCGCTGCAGTTCCTCACCGACGCCGGCTACACCGGCACCGTCGCCACCAACTCCGAGTTCGAGCTCGAGCGATACCCGCGCGTCGGCGACGACATCACCGCCGAAACCGTTTTCGAGACCATCTCCGATGAGAAGAAGACAGCGATGGGCATGGGATACTTCGTCACCTGGATTACGACCTACCGCGATCAGAACGGTGAAGTGATCGGCCGCCAACGGTTCCGTACCCTGCGATTCAAGACAGGAAGCTGATGGCCAACAGACTTGCCCCTTCGATCAGTCCGGACACCGAGTTCTTCTGGTCAGGACTCAAAGACCATAAGCTGCTGATCCAGCGGTGCACGGACTGCAAGACGTTACGGGTGCCGCCTCGCCCGATGTGCGGAAGCTGTCAATCACTCAACTGGGATTCCGTCGAATCGACCGGGCGTGGAACGGTTTACAGCTTCATAATGCCGCAATATCCGCCGCTGCCGTTCCTCCAGTACCCCTACGTGGTGGCACTGATCGAGCTCGACGAAGGCGTGCGCATCGTCTCGAACCTGTGCGACATCGAGCCAACGACCATCGAGGTCGGGCTACCAGTCGAAGTCTTCTACGAGAAGTTCGAAGCAATCCCGAGCGGCGAAGAGCTGGTGCTGCACCAGTTCCGGCCCGCGCGCTGACAAGCGAGGCGTCAAGCGAGCATGGACTTTTCCTTCACCGAAGAACAAGAGACCGTCGGCAAGGTGGCCCGTCAGCTGTTCGAGCACCGAGCCACGCCCGAACATCTCACCGACCTGGAATCGGGCCCGGTCCGGCACGACCCCGCGCTGTGGCGCGAGCTGGCTGCGTCGGATTTGCTGGGCATCGCGCTACCCGAGGCCATCGGCGGTAGCGGTGGTGGCTTCCTCGACCTCGGCGTCCTACTCGCCGAGGTCGGCTGGAGCGTAGCGCCGGTCCCCGTTTACGCGACGCTCGTGCTGGGCGCGGACACGATTGCGCGACACGGGGACTCAGCACTTCAGCAGCGTTACCTACCGAAGGTAGTGGATGGCAGTGCAATCCTGACCGCAGCACTCACCGAACCGGGCAACTCCGATCCCACCGCGCCACGCACCGCCGCGCGGGCCGATGGGGACACCTGGATCCTGGACGGCAACAAGGAACTCGTGCCCGCGGCGCAACTTGCCGACGCCATCGTGGTTTCGGCCCGGGCCGACGACGGCGCGGGCCTGTTCGTCGTCGACTCGCAGACCGACGGCGTCACCGTGACGGCGGCGGACACCACCGACGGTGAACCCTACGGAGACGTGGAACTCGCCGGCGCCATCGGACACCGGCTCGGCGTTGACGGTGCCCGCGCGGTCGGTTCGCTGTACACCCGGGCACTTATCGGCCTATGCGCCATGCAGGTCGGCGTGGCCGAACGAGCGCTGAGGCTCGCCGCTTCCTACACCAGCGAACGTGAGCAGTTCGGCAGGCCGATCGGCTCGTTCCAGGCGGTGCAGCAACGGCTGGCCGATGCGTTCATCGACGTCGAGGCCATTCGCTGGACGACCTGGCACGCGGCGTGGTTGATTGCCCAGGGCCGGCCCGCCGGCCGCGAAGCGTCCATCGCCAAGTTCTGGGCGGCCGAAGCGGGGGCACGGGTCGTCGCGTCGGCCCAGCAGGTGCATGGCGGCATGGGTATCGATGTCACCTATCCGCTTCACCGTTATTTTCTGTGGGCCAAGCAGATTGAGCTTTCACTCGGCTCGGCCTCCCAACAACTGGCCCGGCTCGGCGCCGCCTACCCGGAAGGAAGCAAATGACCTCCACCGTCGACCGCACCACAACGCTGGCATTCAACTCCATCAACGTCGGCGACGAAATCACGCCGATGGACGTTCCGGTGACCACCACGCTGATAGTCGCCGGCGCCATCGCGTCCCGTGACTACATGCCGGTGCACCACGACCGGGACTTCGCGAATTCGCAAGGCTCTAAGGACATTTTCTTGAATATCCTGACGACCAACGGGCTGTGTGTGAAGTTCTTGCACGACTGGGCGGGTCCCGAGGCGATGATCAGGAAGCTTTCCATTCGTCTCGGCGTGCCGGCCTACCCGAATGATCCGATGCGCTTCACGGGATCAGTTACGGACAAATCGTCGACCGACGGCGAAGGACTGGTCGAGGTTACCTTCAAGGGCACCAATAGCCTGGGGGACCACGTCTCCGGCACCGCGGTGCTCAGCCTGCTCAAAGGCGTGGATGCATGACCGACGGCATTGGCGGCAAGGCTGCCCTCGTCGGGATAGGCCAAACCGAATTCTCCAAAGAATCGGGCCGAAGCGAGATGCAGCTCGCCTGCGAGGCGGTGAAGGCCGCTATCGACGACGCCGGGCTGCGCCCCTCCGAGATCGACGGCATGGTCACCTTCAGCGTCGACGACAACGAGGAAATCGAGGTCGCCCGCAATGTCGGAATCCGCGACCTGACCTTCTTCACCAGGGTCCCCCACGGGGGCGGGGCGGCCGCGGGAACCGTGATGCAGGCCGCGATGGCTGTCGCGACGGGTGCGGCAGAGGCGGTAGTGTGCTACCGCGCCTTCAACGAGCGCTCCGGCTTCCGCTTCGGCGGGGCCGGCCGCCAGCCGGGCGTAACACCGTTGTGGATGGCGCCGTACGCGCCGTTCGGGTTCATGACCCCGGCAGCCTGGGTCGCGTTGCACGCCCAACGGTACATGACGACCTACGGCGTCACCAACGCCGACTTCGGCAAGATCTCCGTCATCGACCGCAAGCACGCGGCGAACAACCCCGACGCCTGGTTCTACGGAAAACCGATAACCCTTGAGCAACACCAGCAATCGCGATGGATCATCGACCCGGTGCTGAGACTCCTTGACTGCTGCCAGGAAAGCGACGGCGGCGTCGCAATGGTTGTGACGAGCGTCGAGCGGGCGCGAGACTTGGCCAAGCCGCCCGCCGTCATCACGGCCGCCGCGCAGGGTGCCGCCTACGACGGCGAAGTAATGACGAGTTATTACCGCGAAGAGATCACGGGCCTGCCTGAGATGGGTGTCGTCGGCGCCAAGCTGTGGCGAGACTCCGGCCTCAAGCCGCAAGACATTTCGACGGCATTCCTCTACGACCACTTCACACCCTTCGTCTTCACTCAACTCGAGGAACTGGGGTTCTGCGGACGCGGGGAGGCAAAGGACTTCGTCTCGGTCGACGACCTGTCCATCGGCGGCCGCATGCCGATCAACACCAACGGTGGGCTGCTGGGCGAGGCCTACATCCATGGCATGAACGGCATTACCGAGGGCGTGCGGCAGGTGCGCGGCACGTCCCACAATCAGGTGGACAACGTCGAACACGTGCTCGTCACCTCGGGGACGGGCGTCCCGACGAGCGGTTTGATCCTCGCGCCCGATCGCTGAGTACGGAAGCGAGGCAGCCTGGTGACGCACGCGACCGCGGTCGACACACGCGCAGTACTCATCTCGGCCGCGTTCGCATGCTTTCGCACACAGGGCTTGCGGAAGACGACGATCGTCGACATCGCCAGGGCCGCAGGTGTTTCCAGGAGCACGTTCTACGAGTATTTCCGGGACAAGGAAACGATCGTCGAGTCCTGCGCGGAAGCGGCCTCGCAGAGCTTCTATCGCAGGCTGGCCAAGGCGATCGACCGCCACGGCGGGAGCACGCTAGAGGACAAGTTGGTACGCGCCGGCGTCTTTGTCACCCAGGCCCGTCGGGTGGTGGAGCCCGAGTCGTATTTCGACCAAGAAGAGGTCAACCTGATGTTGACCAAGAACGCCTCGACTCTCCTGCGGGAATGCAGCGAGTTTCTCGCGCCCTATGTCTCGGCCGCGCGGCTCACCGGCGAGGTGCGCTCTGACCTCGACATCCGCGCGGCAACGGAGTGGTTCGCTCGGATGTTGTTCTCGCTGTTCACAACTCCGTCGCCCTATCTCGACATGGGTAACGACGACGCCGTCGCCGACTTCATCCGCGGCTACGTGGTGCGCGGATTCTTAAACGGCCGGTTCAGGACGCGCTAGTCGCTCGCGGGCAGCGTTGCACCCTTGGCTCTGCAGCCGCATCCGGAAATCATCTCGAAATGCTGCCTTCACGGAGGAAGTTGACGGTGTATGCCTGGTACGTCAGACCGTTGGGATCGAGGCCGATGAGCTCGACGAAGGGGTACCACTCCGGGGAATCGACGAACCAGTCCCAACGAGTGATGTGGCCCTCCTCGTTGGTCCACGCGTAGTCCCATTCGTGGAGTTCGAGCACGGTCCCGTCGGCCAGCGTTCCCGCATAGGTGTCGCGGACCGCGAACCCCCAATCTGCGGCCGCGCAGTCAAACCGCGTAACGATCCGAAAGTCGGGCAAGTGCTTCCACCACATGCGAAATTCGCAAGTGGGCATGTCACCATCCGGCGCGAAGTTCTGCATCGCCTCCAGGACCTCATCAGACGCGAGGTTCGCCATCGGGCTCTCCGCCCCGTTGTTGAAGAGGGGGCACATCATCACCGCGTCCGGTGCGTAGATCCACTCATCGCCGTAGCTGATCTTCTTGGTCTCCGGAGCCATCGCGTACGTTTCCCATTTTGCATGGGCGATCCTGCGGTGCAGTCGCTCGATCCGACATCACGTTGTCCCCTTCTTACGCACGGGAACATTGGACCAGCCACAGACATTCGACATCGCGACCCGCCGCAACCCGCTGCGATCGATTTCGTACTCCGGGATGAGGTCAAGCAGAGCCTCCAGCGCGATGCGGCTCTCCATCCTCGCCAGCGCCGCCCCCAGGCAGCTGTGCACGCCGTAACCGAACGCGAGGTTGAAACCCATCTTGCGTTCCCGGTCGATGTCGAGTCGATCGGGATCCGGAAACATCCGCTCATCGCGTGTCGCCGCGCCCGTAACGAGCAGGACGGCGCTGCCCGCGGGAATTGTGCTGCCGTGCAACGTGACATCGCGGGTGGCGGTGCGGATCTGATACTGCGACGGTGCCTCGTAGCGCAATAGCTCTTCGATCGCCGCGGGAATCCTGCTCCGGTCAGCACGCAGCTTGTTCCACTGGTCCGGAAAGTCGGCGAAGGCAACCATGGCGTTGCCGACGAGCTTGGTCACGGTCTCTGCGCCTGCTCCCCCGAGCATGGTCGCGAACCCGGTGATATCCACGTCAGTGAGCTTCTCCACCTGGCCGTCTCGCTCGATCTCGGTCTCGATGAGTCGGCTGATCATGTCGTCGCGGGGCTCGGCGCGACGCTGCTGGACCAGGTTGTAGTAGTAGATCCCGGTCTTTGTGGAGGCCTCGAAACCTGCTCGGGTGGTGGCGATCTCACCTGGGCGTCGTTCAATGAGCAGATCGAGCCAGACCCGAATCTGGTCGCGGTCCTGCTTCGGCACACCCAGCATGGTGGTGATGACCTCGTTCGGAAACAGTGCCGAGAAGTCGGCCACCACGTCGAAGGAGGATGCGTCGAGCGCGTGAATGCGTTCGTAAACCTTTTCGCGCACCATGTCTTCCAGCGAGGCGATGGCGCGCGGAGTGAAAACGTTGCTCACCAGCTTTCGCATCTTCTGATGTTCGGGTGGATCCATCGAGATGATCACTTTGGGAACTGGCAGTGCGTCGTCGTGCGCCTGAACCATGTCCAACGTGGCGCCCTTAGCCGATGAAAAGGTTTCGTGGTCTTTGGTTGCGCGCGCAACGTCGTCGTAGCGGGTCAGCGCCCAGAAATCCCACTTCGCGCTGTAATAGACCGGAGCCGTGTCGCGCAACCGCCGGTAGGTGTCGAACGCTCCGTTGAAGAAGTCTTCCGAGAAGGGGTCGAACTCGACGGAGTCACCGGAAACAACCTGCGGCGCGGTCGGGCTCATAGGATCGCTCCGGCTTCCTTATAGCCCATGATGGTGTCCCAATCCAAGCCCGCATCCATCAACACCTCTTCGGTGTGTTGGCCGTGCTCGGGTGCCCCCGACGGTACAACGGCCTGTTCGTCGAATTGAACCGGGTTCGTGGGCAGTGAGTACGGCGAACCATTCATCGTCATGGTGTTGGCGATATAGCCATTCGCGGTCACAGCCGGGTCGTGGCACAGCTCCCCCGGCGTCTGAACCACGCCCCAGGCGCCGGAAACGTCGGCCAGCGCTTCACGCCATTGTGCGAGTGTACGTTGCGCGAACGCATCGTCCATCAGCGAGATCAGCTCTGCGCGATTAGCGAAACGCGCAGCGGGATCGGCGAATCGGACATCATCGATCAACTCGGGTAGACCGATGGCGCGCATCGTTTCCGGATAGAACTTGTCCAGTTGCAGCATCATCAGCTGGACGTAGCGGTCATCTTTGGTGCGGTAGGTCCCCACTAAGGGATTGGGTGCGTCGGCGTGGCTGTACTTCGGAACCGCGCCGCCGCCGTGGATCTGGCTTACGGCGACATCGGGGCTGAGGTTCCAGGCCGCCAATCCCAGCAGGGAAACATCCACCACCGATCCCCGGCCGGTAGTGGCCTTTTTGTACAACGCGGCCGCGATTCCGCCCGCGATCGTCATCCCCCCGAGCAGGTCGCCAAAGGCCGGCCGCGAGCGCACCAGCTCATCAGCGTCTTCAGTGAGCACGGTGGCAATACCGCCGCGCGCCCAGTAAGAGACGCCGTCATAGCCCGGCTTGTCCGAGTCGGGCCCCTTCGGCCCGTGGCCCGACCCTCGCACGTAGACGATGCTGGGGTTGGCAGCCGTGATGTCGTCGACGTCGATGCCCAGTTTTCTGCGGCGGCTTGGCAAATAACTGGTGAGAAAGACATCACACGTCGCGGCAAGCTTGCGGATGACGTCTTGGCCACCGGGGGTACTGAGGTCGACGCCGATCGACTTCTTACCCCGATTGGGTATCTCGATCATGTAGTTGACCGTGCCGCCGCCCTCGTCGACGATGCCCATCGTGACGAGCCCGCGCTGCGGGTCACCGCCCTGGCGCGGCTCGACCTTTATGACCTCGGCCCCCCACTCCGCCAGGACGGCGCCGGCCGACGGCACGAAGGTCCAGGCGGCAACCTCCAGCACGCGGACACCGCTGAGAACTTTGTCGATGGAAATGACGGCCTCCATGGGGTGCGGTGCGAGGGTGCGAGCACACAAACAGATCAGCAACGGCGATAACGCTCATTTGCATTCTACGAGAATCCCAGTTTCGTACCTATTTGTAAACCGCATCGGCCGACGACCGCGGTGCGAGTACCCAGGGCTACGGGCGCGCCGACAGTCGTGCGGGCAGCGCCGGGTCTCCGTTGTCCCAGAAGGCGCGCCACGTCGGCATCCGCTGGGGCATGGCCGCGCGCAATTGAATGTCGGTCGGCCAGCGCATGAACTCCGGACCTGGGCGCTCCGTCACGTCGACCGAATACCAAGGGTGTTCACGTCGCTTGACGAAGCACCACCGGCCCTCGCGGCGCTCGTAGACGTCGTCGTAACGCATCGTGATCACGTACCACCCGTCACCGTCCTCGTGTTCCGCGCGGCAGTAGACAGATCCGATCGCATGGTCGGCGTCGACGAGGTCGAAGTGATGACCACAGATCAGGTGAATGCTCCGGTAAAACCGCCGCAGCACACGGTCGTACCAACGCTTCAACGCCGCCCTGCCTGCGCCCTCCGCACCCGCGTCGACATCGTCGACGAACAAGTCCACCAGTGTGTCGAGGTCACGGGCGTCGAGGGCCATCGCATACCTGCTCGGCAGCTGGCCGATTGCGATGCTGGACTCCAGCCGGTCCAACCGTTCCTCGGCGCTCGGACTCGACGAATCTGACGCCATGACGGAAAGTGTAGCCAGCAATGAGAACAGGTGTTCTCGTAATCCGGAAAGCCTACTATCCTGCGCTCATGCCCTTCCCGAACATTTCGCCCACGATTCCGACACTGGTGAGGTCATGCTCGGGCCGGTTCGGGGACAGGCCCTTCCTTATCGCCGACGGGCAGGAATTGACCTATACCGAGCTTGACCGGCGCTCGGCCGCACTAGCGACTAATCTGATCGCCGAGGGCATCGGCAAGGGCGACCACGTCGGAATCCTGATGCCCAACAGCATCGAGTGGGCATTGGCATGGTTTGCCACGACACGCATCGGGGCGGTCGCCGTTCCGCTCAACACCTTCTACAAGGGTTCCGAACTGGCCTGGACTGTCCGCCATGCCGACCTTCGGGCGATTCTCACGTGGTCGCGGTTCCGCAACCATGACTTCCTCGCTCGTCTGCAGGATGCGCTGCCCGGGCTGGCCGATCAGCGCGAACCGGGCCGCATCGCGGTACGCGAGGCCCCATTCCTCCGCACGGTTGCGGTGTGGGCGCCATCCGATCGGGCCTGGACGACAACGATCACGGACGGGGACACGCAGTCGCATACCGACACCGACTTTCTCGTCTCCGTCGAATCGTGTGTGACACCGGCCGATGACGCGATGATCATCTACACCTCAGGCAGTACCGGCGACCCCAAGGGACCCGTACACAGCCAGGGCACACTGGTCCGCCACACCTACAACCTCACGTTTATGTACGCCGTCACCCACGACGACGTGATGTTCACCTCCATGCCCTTCTTCTGGGTGGGCGGGCTGATCACCGGATTGCACGCGGTGATCCACCACGGCGCGACGCTGGTGACCCAGCCCGCATTCGACGCAGCAGAGGCGTTGGAACTCATGGAGCGACACCGCGCGACCATCGCGCTGGGCTGGCCGCAGCAGGGTAAAACATTGGCCGAACATCCCGAGTTCTCTGCCCGCGATCTGAGTTCGGTGCACCGCACCAGCATGCCCGCGATGGTGCCACCCGAGCGTCAGCCCAAGGGCTCCAGCGGCCTTGGGATGACCGAGCTGTGCGGCAATCACCTCGGCGTCGACCCGTATCTGCCGCAGCCGCCCGAGCGCTCCGAAACCGGCGGCCCACCCATCGAAGGGTTGCAGCATCTGCTCGTCGACCCTGACACAGGACAGCCGGCGCCCGTCGGCGCGCCGGGCGAAATATGGGTTCGCGGTTACTCATTGATGCAGCGTCTGCACAAACGTGAGCGCGAGGAGGTGTTCACCCCGGATGGCTACTACCGGACGGGTGACTGCGGAGTTGAGTACGACGACGGCTGGATCAAGTTCACCGGACGGCTGGGGGATCTGATCAAAACCAGCGGCGGCACCAACGTCACGCCGAGCGAAGTCGAACTGGCGCTTGGTGACTGCGACGGCGTGCTTGAGGCGTACGTCGTCGGGGCAGAAAGCCCGGAGCACGGGACGGTAGTCGCCGCGGCCGTGGTGCCGCGCGGGGAATCGACTCTCGACGGCGAGTCCCTGCGGGCTCAGCTGCGTGACCGGCTGTCCACCTACAAGGTGCCCAAGTTCATCTGGGTCACCGCAAAACAGGACCTCCCGTTCACCGCGACCGGCAAGGTCAAGAAGTCGGAGTTAGCGCAGCGGCTCAGCGGGTTGCTGGCGCACCCCTAGGGCGCAGCCGGCTGGCCGTCGGGCATTTCGGTGGCCATCAGCGTCAACGGAACGCCGCACCCATCAAGGACAATTTCCAATCTCGGAGAACAATAATTCTCATTGCGGTAGATTTGCCGCGGCACACTCGACCACCGCTGCAGAGAGGCGCTTCGTGGCACTCGAACAGTTCAAGTTAGACGGTCAGGTTGCGATACTGACGGCGCCGGGCGCGGCGTCGGCGAAGGCATCGCCAAGGTACTCGCGGAAGCGGGCGCCACCGTCGTCGGTTTAGGGCAACAATCCACGGATTCCGAATCGGCCCGCCCCGGAAAGAGATGCGCGGACAGCGAGCGCGTGGTGCGGACGGCGGTCGATGAGTTCGGCCGCATCGACATCCTGGTCAACAACGTGGGATTCGCGACCTCGGCCCATTTCTGGGCCGCACCGACGACAACCTCCGACAGACCTTCGACTACTGCGAGCTTGCACCGAAAATCCGCGTCAATGCCATCGCCCTTGGCGCGTTTATGACGACCGGGCTGCAATCCAGCTTCGACCTGATGCCGGACTCCGAGGAGAAACTGAAGGAGTTGACGCCGTTGCATCGTATCGGCGACGTCGCAGACCTCGGCCGACTGACGTTGTATCTGTGCACTCGCGATTGCTACGCCACCAACTCAACCTTCATCGTCGATGGGGGCCTACAGGGGCCGAATTCATCCCTCCCCATCCCCGATCTGTAACCAGCAGCACCCGACAAAGGAGCAATCACATTGGCGGACAGGGTCTTACGCGTAGCAGTTATCTCGACAGGCGGCGTGGGCAGCATCGCGTTACGCGCGATCAACCGCCGCGCGCACCTCGATCTGGTCGGTGTATGGGTGCACAGCCCCGAGAAGACCGGCCGCGACGCCGGCGAGGTTGTCGGGCTCGGCCTCATCGGCGTAACGACCACTGCCGATCTCGACGACATCATCAAACTCAAGCCCGACTGCGTGGTCTATGCGGCCACAAGCGCCGACATGGATGCGGCGGCGGTCCGCGATTATGTCTGCTTTCTGAAGGCCGGCATCAACGTCGTCACCACCAACACGCCGGGAATGATGTTTCCCGACAGGTGGATTCCGGAATTGGCCGATCAGGTGCGTGCCGCGGCACTCGCGGGCGGCGTCACGATATACACGTCAGGTATCGAACCGGGATTCGCCGGCGACCAGTTCGCCGTCATACTGTCGACCTTGTCCAACACCATCCGCTCGGTTCGCGCGCAGGAGATCTTCGATTACTCGGCTTACCCCAACGAGTACTTGATGTTCGACGCGATGGGCTTCGGCCGTCCGCTGGACTTCACCCCGATGCTGGAGCTTCAGGGCGCACAGCAGTTCGCCTGGGGACCACCTATTGGCCTGGTGGCGCGCGCATTAGGAGTCGAGCTTGACGAGGTCACCGAAAGCTATGAACGGGTGATCACGCCGCGCGACCTGCACGTGGCGTGCGGACTGATTCCAGCAGGCACCTGCGGAGCGGTGCGGGCCGAGACGACCGGGGTGGTCAACGGCCATCCGATGATCACCATCGAGCACATCAACCGTATGGCGCCCGACTTGGCACCCGAATGGGCCTCGGCGCCGAACGGCACCTATCGCATCGTCATCGAGGGCGAACCCCACATCCACTGCGATCTTCGCTTCGGCACCGAAGACACCCCGGCATCGGGGAACGACAACGCGATGGAGGCGACGGCCATGCGCGTGGTGAATGCCATCCCGTACGTCATCGACGCGGCCCCCGGCATCGCGACCTCACTGGATCTGCCGATCACCGCGCCCCGCGATGCTTTGGATTTCGGCTAAACGGTGAACATCGGGCCGCGGGGTGCGCCCCTGACCTCGTTGCCGCCGTCGATCGCAAAGCTCTGCCCGGTCATCCAACTCGACTCAGGGCCCGCCAGATAACGGACGCCGGGCGCGATATCGTCGGACACCCCAAGTCGGCCCAGCGGAACGCGCTCGAGGAAGCTGCTGGTCAGCTCTTCCAGGTGAATGTAGCCCTGGGTGGTGGCCGCCTCGGTCAAGCCCGGCCGGACGGCGTTGACGCGAATTCCCTTCGGACCGAGCTCGGATGCCGCGACGCGGATCATCATCTCCAGCGCGGCTTTGCCCGCCGAGTAGTGGCCCAGACCCTCCATCGGAATCTTCGACGACGTGGACGAGATGAACACGATCGATCCACCGTTCGTCATGAGTGGCGCCGAGTAACGCATCGCGAGGAAGTTCGACCGCAGATTGCCCATCACGAAATTGGTGAAGGTCTCAAGGTCCTGCTCGATCAGCGGGCCGGTGCCCCCGATGGCCACGGTGCCGACCACGATGTCCAGCCGCCCCTTGACGTGGTAGGCCGCCTGCGCGGCTGCCGCGACGGTAGCCTCGTCCTCCGGATCACCCTTATGGGTCACGATTTCGGCGTCCGGTGCGACGGCGAGGATCCCGTCACGGGTCGCATTGAGGCGCTCCCCCGATCGCCCGAGAAGATAAAGCGTCGCACCATCGGCGGCCAACAGCCTCGCGCTCGCTTGGGCAATTCCAGCCGATGCGCCGAGGATGAAAGCGGTCTGACCGTCGAGTGCGCCCATTGCATCACTCCTTCGTTGAGTACCAAGGGTAGAATACTAATTCTCGCTTAAAGGTAAAGCTGGTTCTCTGCGCTGGTGCGTTGGTGTACCGTACCGGTGTGCCAGACATGACCGGCAAGGTCGTCCTCATCACCGGTGCCGCCCGCGGCCAGGGCCGCGCGCACGCCGTCAGGCTCAGTGCGGATGGTGCCGACACAATCCTCGTCGACATTGCCGGCCCATTGCCGCCCAGCGTCCCCTACGATTCGGCCACCCCGGACGAGTTGGCGGAAACCGCCGACCTTGTCGCCGCCAACGGCAGGCGTGCCGTCACGGCGATGGTGGACACGCGCGATCACCCCGCCCTGTGCGCGGCCGTCGACAAAGGAGTGGTCGAGCTGGGCCGGCTCGACGTGATCGTTGCCAACGCGGGCATATGTTGTCCAGCCCCCTGGGATCAGGTCTCCCCCAGCGATTTTCAGGACACCGTCAACATCAACCTGGTCGGTACGTGGAACACTGTGATGGCCGGCGCCAAGCACATCATTGCCGGAGGACGCGGCGGGTCGATCATTCTCATCGGATCGGTAGCGGGGGTGAAGATGGAGCCGTTCATGGTCGCCTATACGGCAAGTAAGCACGGCGTCACGGGGCTCGCTCGCTCGTTCGCGGTGGAACTCGGCCGTTACAACATCCGGGTGAACAGCCTGCACCCGGGGTCGGTTGCGACGCCGATGGGCAGTGGCCGGATGATCGAAGCGATGCAACAGGCCGCGGAGTCCTACTCCCTCCCTCAATTCGGCTTCAGCAAGCAGCTCCTGCCCAATGCGGTGACGATGCCCGAGGATGTCGCGAACGCGGTCGCGTGGCTGGCCTCAGACGAGTCGAAATTCGTTACCGCCTCAGCTATATCCGTCGACGTCGGGGTTGCCCAGGCCTAGCAGGATCGCGGTCAGCTCCGCCGGCCGTGAGTAGAAGGGCGAATGGCCGCCGTCCAACTCGACGATCGACGCCCCGATTCTGTCGACCGCATTGCGCCGAGCCCACGACTCTCCCACCGCACGGTCGTCGCGCATGAGTACGTAGGTCGTGGGCGCGTCGGGCCACCGATCGATCGGGCAACGCTCGGTGAACACGGTGAATGATTGGTGCCGCAGTTCGTCAAAAGCCCGCCGGGCGAGTGCTTCCGGACAGTCGTGGTAGAAGCCGTCACGCACGGACTCCCAGGTCAATCCGAAGGGCCCGGCACCGTGCTCTTGTGGCTCCGGGAACGTGATGGCGTCGGGGTTGGCGGCCAGATGTTCGACGAACGACTGGCCGGTCACCGGCAGCAGGCCAGCGACGAATACCAGCCGGGACACCGGGTACAGCGTGGCGAGGACGGGCGCACACAGTCCCGAAATCGAATGCGCCACCACCACAACATTCGTCGGTGCCCAGTCCTGGACGGCACGCTCTATCGCGTCGAGCGCCACTCGCGCCCAGTCCCCCGCGCCGGCCGAGTCGTCGTCGACCGGCAGGTCCGGTGCGACGACCTGGTGGCCCTGCCGCACAAGCTCTTGAGTGACCGCGTCCCAGGACGATCCGAAATGCATCCCGCCGTGCAGCAGGGTGAAAAGGGTCAACGTGCCGCTCGCGAGAGTCTGCCGACGATTTCAGGCCCGGCCAAAGGCAATTCGATGACGCCGGGGGCGGCGTCCACCACGCGAGGAATTGCATTTACGGCGGCCATCGCCGTGGCCGTGATTCCGGGATTGACCCGGCCTTCCTCGGACTGTTCCAAATACAGCTCCAGGCTCACGCTGGGGTCGCCCTGAACGCGGAACACCATCCCGCCCTGTCCCTGGCGTGAGGGTTTCGGCCAGCGGTCGGGCCATGGCGTCGAACTCACCGTCGCGAAATATTGCACTGCCACCACTTTTCGGTCGTCGACGACCCCCGACAACTGCCAGCGATGCGCGCAAATCGTTCCGGCCGGCACCACGCCGATGGCGGTTGACAGGTCGGCTGGAGCGAGCAGGGTCTCCCAGTCCAGTTCTACGCGGTCGAGGTCGATGCCGAGTACGCCCGCGATATAGCGCACGACCGTCTCCCAGTCATGATTCACCTTGCCGGAGGCTATCCGGGCGGGCACGTGGCCGTCGGGCTTGCCGAAACCCATCGACTCGTGCAACACATCCCAGATTGGATACGACTTATCCAGGTCGAGCGCGTATTCATCCATCCGGTACGAATCCACCCTGCCCACGCCGGAAAGCAGGGCGGTGGGCAGGTTGAGACTGATGAAGCCGGGCTCGCTACCGGTAGCGTAAAACGTCGAATTGCCTTTGCGCGCCGCTTGATCGAGCGCGGTGCGCCAGCGGGGTGGCGCAGCGGGCGGATACACGAGTGGGATCGTCGAGATCGTCACGACATTGATCCCCGCCGCCAGCAGCACGGCAATGTCGGCGACCGCATCATCCTCCCGACGGACCGCTGTCGCGCAGTAGGTCACGCAGTCGGGTTTCAGTCCAACGATTTCCGCGACGTCTCCTGTTGCCGTGACGCCAACATCCGCCAAGCCGCAGAGGCCGCCCGCATCGGATCCGATCTTGCCCGGCGTGGAGACCTTCACTCCGACGAGCTCCAGTGCGGGGTCGAGAATCGTGGCCCGCAATGCTTCCCGCCCGGTGAGTCCCGTGCCGATATGAGCGACGCGATAGCGGGCGGCCGTGTAATCACCCATCAAGACTCCCTGCGGTCTACTTGTAGAAAGGACCGGGCTTGCCCGATCGCTCGAGATGCCCGTACGGGTCGTACAACTTGATATTCGGATACGGGTTCTGCTCGTAGGCGGGTTTGGACAATCCCGCGACCCGCAACCCGGACAGCGCCGCCAGCGGCGCCGCGAAGGAGACGAGACCCACCGCCAAGGAAATCAGCAGCTGGCGCGTCAACGTGACCGTGCTACCTCCGGGCCGCGCCGGGAGCCGCCGGGCGATCCGGTTGATCAGGATCAGCTCGCCACTATTGTCGCGGACGCACATCACGGCGACCATGCCGAAGATGATGGAGTCGTAGACCGCCATGATCAGTGGGAAATGAATATGGCCGATCTGCAGCGTTGGACCGACGGCCTCGGTGTAGAAGAAGATGCCGAAACGCATCCAGGTGAACTGGATCAACCCGTTAATGGGGACTGCGACGATTGTTGCGCCGATGAAGACCCCGACCAGACGATGGCGGGCCAGCCAGGCGTTGCGTTGCATCGGCGGGTCGATGAATCGGTCATGCAATTGCAGGAATCCCAGACCATTGAGCAGGTAGTAGGCGGCATATCCGCCGAGAAAGGCCAACGCGGGCTCGAGGTTCGGCGAGATGTTCACATACGGCCACGACAGGGGGAAGTGCAGCATGCGCGGGTCGAAGATCGCGAAGGTCGCCCAGTTGGCCAGGGGATCCAGCGCTCCGGTGATGAGGCCGGCGAACGCGATGACCACGGTCCAGTGCACCTTGCGCTGCCGGACCGAGAGCCATACCAATGTCGCGATCAAGCCGATCGCCATCGGAATGGAACTGAGGGCGACAGCCAGCGGCCAGTTGTCGAAACCGAGGAACGGCGGATACGGCGGCGCGGTCGGGTCGGGATTGGTGGTCCGCGGGTCGCCGTGTGTGCCCGATTGGATGCTCGCTACTGTGACGACCGCGAAGGCCAGGTAGGCGACGACGAAGATTGCCCACCCCACCCAGGTCCGCGACGATGAATGCGTCCTGGAATCAAGGGTATTCGTCATGTCGCGACCGTGTCCGCGGGCATTCCGCTGTCGCCCTTGATCACGGGCATGTTCGTCCACGTCCCCTGGTCGTCGCGATACCATCCAGCCGGGCCAGCACGACCTTGCCCTCGAAATTGAGGTAATCAAGATGAACGACCACGCGGCCTCCTATTCGGCGAGCGGGGCTCGTCTCAAGCACCCCGGACGAGAATAACAATTCTCGCATGAGAGAATCGGCTGACTATCTGGCGAAGGAAACGGGTATGGCCGACCGACACTCCAACATCGCGGGGACGCGGATGCTGATCATCGGGGCATCGTCCGGTATCGGACAGGCGATGGCCCTCGCCGCCCACTCCAGGGGCGCCGAGGTGGCGCTCGCGGCGCGCCGGTTGGACGTCCTGTCCGAGCTGGCCGATCGGCTGAGCGGTTCGGCGTACGAGCTCGATGTGTCGGACCCGCGTGCCGTCGAAACGGTTATCGGCGACGTCGCTGCCAAGTTCGGCAGCCTCGATACGGTGGTATTCACCAGCGCTGTCGTGCCGTTCGCGCTGATCGAAGACACCGATGTCGCGACCTGGCTGCATGCCTACGCCGTCAACGCCGTCGGTGCCTCCCACGTGCTGCGGATGGCGCTACCCCACCTGGCCGAAAACGCGACGGTTGTCGTCGCATCGAGCCATGACGTCGGTCGTCCACGCCCCGGTGTGGCCGCCTATCACGCGAGCAAGGCCGCTCTCGACGAGATCCTGCGCTCCTGGCGGGCCGAGCACCCCGAGCTCGCCCTGATCCGGGTGAGCGTCGGCCCCACGTGTGACACCGAGATCCTGCGCGGCGCAGACCGCGACCTGCTGGCCGACCTGTACCGGGCCTGGGCGCAGGGCGGCCAGATTCCAGCCGAGATGTCCGCCGTTGAGGATGTCGCCAACGCGATGCTGTCCCTGATCGCGGTTTCGCGTGCGAACCCTACGGTCGTCAGCGAGATCGTGCACCTGGCGCCGCGAATCATCAGAAACCCTACGCCCCCGAGAGGATGACTTAATGGACCTTGGTTTCGAGGGCGCGACGGCCGTTGTGACCGGCGGAAGCAAGGGGATGGGGCTCGCGATCGCCGAAACCTTTGGGGCCGAGGGGGCCTCGGTGGCGATCATGGCGCGCGGGCGGGCAGCGCTGGACGCTGCGGCGGAGCGCGTCCGCCGTGCCGGCGCCCCCGAAGTCCTGGCTATCAGCGCCGATATGGCCGACGCCGAGTCCATCGCGTCGGCGTTTACATCGGTCGCCGATTCCTGGGACAGCCTGAATGTGCTGGTGCACACCGTCGGTCCGAGTGCCGGCACCTTCGAGGAGCTCACCGACGATGACTGGCACGCCGCATTCGATCTCGGCACGCTGTCAGCCGTGCGCTCGGTCCGGGCCGCACTGCCGTTGCTGCGAACGGCCGACTGGGCTCGCATCGTCACACTTTCGGCGCATTCGATCCAGCGCCAGAGCGCGCGACTGGTCGCCTACACGGCGGCCAAGTCGGCACTGTCGAGTTTGACCAAGAACCTGTCCAAAAGCCTGGGCCCCGAGGGCATCCTGGTCAACTGCGTCTGTCCCGGCACCATCGTGACGGCCAGCTTCACCGAGATTCTGCGTGATGTCCTCGCCGCGGACGGGCTGGACTCGTCGGACCCGAAAGACGTGATGAAATGGGTCGAAAAGACCTACGGTCATCCCTGCGACATCGGTCGCGCCGGGCTACCCGAAGAGATCGCCTCGGCCACCACCTATCTGGCGTCGCGGCGAAACGGCTACGTGACGGGAGCCACCGTCAACGTGGACGGCGGATCGGACTTCATCTGATCAACATGCGAAGGGAGTCTATAAGGTGACCGGCGAATCCCGACGGCTGCGAATAATCCAGTGGGCGACCGGTGCGGTGGGCACCGAGATGATCAACACGATCCTCGACTACCGCCCCGACCTCGAACTGGTCGGGGCGCGGGTGTATTCAGATTCCAAGCACGGCGTCGACGTCGGGACGCTGGTCGGACGGAGCCCCATCGGGATCACCGCCACCACCGACGTCAGCGAAATCCTGTCCACGGATTGCGATCTCGTGCTCTATGCGCCGTCGTTCACCAGTCTCGACGACGTGTGCGCGCTGCTGGAGAGCGGGAAGAACGTCGCGACCGTCTCATTCCTGTTTTACCCCCAGCGCATCGGGCAAGCCGACCGTCGGCGGCTGCTGGCGGCCTGCCGCAAGGGCAACAGCACCATCCACGCCAGCGGCCTCAACCCGGGCAACCTGTCGGGCGTGCTGCCGCTGGCGCTGTCCGGCATGAGTCGCACGATCGATCGACTCACCCTGCAGGAGCGCGCCGACTGGTCGCTGTGGGAGAGCACCGAAATCACGTTTGACGGAATGTGGTTCGGTCGCCCAGTCGACCACATCACCCCGACCGCAAACGACTTCCTGACCTTCAACACCGCCCTGTTCACCCAGCAGACATGGTTCATCGCCGATACATTGAACGCCGCGATAGACGACGTCACGGTCAGCGTCGACGCAGTGCCGGCAACCAAGGACTTTCAGATCTTCGACCATGAGGTGCGCGCTGGTACGACCGCTGGTCAGCGCTGGAACTTCGTCGGACACCGCGACGGTGAGCCGCTTATCGAGTTCGAGACACTATGGACGGTGGGCGGCAAGTATCCGGAGCACTGGCCTAAACCGGACGATGGGTGGACCCTTACGCTCGAAGGTGATCCATCGATGCGCGTGCACTTCTTTTGCCTGGCCAGCTATTCACGGCCGGCGTCGGTCGCCGAGCATGTCCGCGCGGGCTTGGTCGCCGTTGCGCTGCAGGTCGTCAACGCCATACCCGCGATATGTGCCGCACCCGCAGGTTTTGCCACCATGGCCGATCTGCCGTTGATCCGTAGTTATACCGGCTTCGGTGATCCGCCCATCGTCGTCGCGGACTGACATCGGCGGGTGCCGATCGCGTCAGCGGGCGTCGTCGGCAACCACCCGAAGATCGGCTCTCCGACCGGTCACGGGCCGCGTTGCGAGTTATCGGGAGCCGCCGCGAAAACATGCTCCATTTCGTCGAATATGCTGCCGGGCACGAACATCTCCGACTCATCGAGGATCCGGTCGAGGTTGGCCGCCACGTCCTCGGCGGCGAAGGCGCCATCGCCGCCGAACCAACCGCTTGTCACACCGAAGGTAATCATTTTGCCTCCCCTCCGAGTACGGCACCGCACGGTCCAGCACGGTGACGATGCGGGGCGGCCGAACGGCTACCGTGAAAAACGTCATCAGACGAGCCCACGCGCCAGGGCGAACATGGCGGTGGCCGCGTCGAGTAGCTCCGGTGTCAGCATGTTTCCGGTGTACTCGACCCAGCACCAGCTTCGCGCCGGCCGCACCCCCGACGAGGCGAGTGTCACTGAACCGAAGACGTGCAGCGGGCTCCCACTCGATTCGAAGCCGAAGGTGTAGGAATCGGCGCCGATGTTCGCGTCGAGCTTGGTCATCCTTCCGGACTCGTTGAATATCGGCTTCGCAGCGATGTCCTCATGCACCGTGGTAACACCGTCTTTGAGCTGATAGCCCGGGCCGAAGGTCACGCCTTCGCGCCCCTGCCAGAAGCTGCCGCCGCCCAACTGCCCATCGTCGAATTCGTGCAGCCAGGACACCCACATGCCTTGCAGATGGCGGGCGATGGGGAGCTCGGTGTACACCTTTCCTGGCGGTCCGTACGCGAAGTCCTGGTGTGCGTAGCCGGAAACCTCGACGCCATCGACCTTGCCGGTGGCGTACATCAGCTCATGGCGGTAGTAGACGTCGTCGTCGATGCCTTGTTGCGCGGGCACGAATGTGAGGACGATATCGCTGACCGTCCGGCCATGTAACTCCCATCGGTTGCTCGCATCGTGCCAGTGAAACCCGTTGGCATCGCGCTCGATTCGTCCGCTGGGATACAGCAGCTGGACAGTCGCGCCGTCATCGACGTATTGCAGCGGCTCGAACCAGTCGAGCGTCGAGTACTCGGCGTAGAGGTGAGGTGCATCGATCCCGAGGTCCATCGGCAGTGAGCGAAATCCGCACACTGGAGACATGACATGGGTCATTCCGGTAACGAAGTCGTCGCACCCACGCACCCCCCAATAGCTTTGACCGGATGCGTCGGCAACGACTGCCCCCAACCAGATGCCCGACAGTCCCATGCCCGGCGTGGGGACCCATTCGCGTCGGTAATGGGCGAGGGATGGGGGCTGGCGAATGACCTCGAAATCAATCGATTTGAGCACTCAATCCTCCTCGCCGGGATGCGACGGTTGTCGGGATCTTCGAGCAACTATCTTGTTGGCACGACACCGCGCTCAGTCCAGTGCGCGACGAACGGGGCGATAGTCGACAGGTCGTAGAGTCCCGGTCGTGCCGCAATCACGGCCGGGATCGCGTTGATGGCGTGCATGGCGGTGGCCAGGCAGCCCTGTTCGGCGTGATCCTCGCCGTGAGAACCGATCACGAGATGAAGACTCATGCTGGGCTTCCCCTCGACGGTCACCGCATAACCGATTTCTGTTGGCCAGTCGGGGGCCAGATCGTCAGCCATCCTGGTGAGATGTTCGACGGCGAGCGTGGTGTCGCCGCAGTCGACTTCGACGCCAAAACGCATGGCCCCCACGGTTCCCGCGGGAATCTCCCCGGCCGCCACCACCAGCGCCCGCGGCGTCGTCGCGACCTCACGAAACCCCACGACCGACCGGATCTCGAGACCGAGGGCCTGCGCAAGGACCGTCGCGCTGCCGATCCAGGCGCTCGCGGCGTAGTCGGTGTTCGTCAGCAAGGGGGTGGTGTCGCCGGGCGTGTGGCCGAATCCCATGGCGTTGAAGATCAAGTCGTGGCTGGCATAGGTCGAGTAGTTCAGCACCTCCCGCACACTGATCCGGTCGGCCCGCTCGGTGAGCCGGGACAGGACCGGTGCCAGCGACTCGCCGATGAAGCCCGGGTACAGGCCCAGCCCGAGAAACGAGGAACCCCCGGATTGGCAAGCCTTTTCGATGCCGCCGGCCAGAGATTCGTGCAGCGAACGGGGATGTATGAACCGGCTGCCGGTGGCCACGACATTCTTGCCCGACGCCAGCAGGTCGCAGACATCGGCGAAGCAGCCGGGTGTGTCGATCTCGACCTTGCCCATGTAGAGCACCACGTCGGCATCGGTGGCGACGACCGCTTCGCGATCGGCCGAGGTGAGCACGCCCGCTTCGGGCGCTCCGCACAGAACACCTGCGTCGACGCCGGCTTTGGCCGGGTCGTACACGCGCACGCCAACCAGTTCCAGGTCCGGCCGGCTCACGACGTGACGCAACGACATCATGCCCGTCACGCCCGTCGCCCACTGGATCACGCGAGTCATGTCAGGCAGTCCTCAATCCCACACCACGTCGAGACGTGGCGGCGAACGGAACATCGTGCCCGTCACAAAGGGCGCTGGCGCGTCTGGGTCAATCCGCAGGCCGGGCAGTGCGTCGAGCAGCGCGTTGAAAATCTTGGTGCTTTCCAGCCGGGCCAAGTGCATTCCCAGGCACACGTGCGCACCATGACCAAACCCGATGTGCGGCTTACGTTCCCGGAATATGTCGAAGGACTCGGCATCATCCCAGCGCGTCTCGTCGTGGTTGGCACTGCCCAGGTTCACCATCATCGTCGAACCCTTCGGAATGCTCATGCCGAAGAATTCGACGTCGGCGCTGACCTCCCGGATGAAGTTCAGCAACGGTGTCTCCCACCGGACGCCCTCCTCGATCGCTTGCGGCAACAAGCTGCGGTCGGCGCGCACCGCCTCGAGCTGGTCGGTGTGGGTCAGCAGACCCAACGCGAGGCTGGCGGTCGACCGCGACGTGGTCTCGGCTCCTGCGGGGAGAAGATTGCGCATGAACCCGTAGATCTGCTCATCCGACATCTTGACGCCGTCGATCTCGGCCTGCGACAAGATGGTCACCATGTCGTCCTTTGGCGACTTACGCCGGTCGGCGAGCACCCCGATGAAGTACTCCTTCATCTCCGCGGACGCCTTCATCGCGGTTTCCATGTCGGCGCGAAAGCCAAGCAGGTCGATGGCCAACCGGTGAAACTCGCCGATATCCGACTCGGGCAGCCCGAGAAGGGCAGCGATGATCCGGACTGGGATCGGCATGAACACCGCATCGACCAAGTCCGCGCGTTTGTCGTCACGGAACTTCGCGATCGTGCGATCCACCAGCGGGCCAACAAGCTCGGTGTCCCAGCGCTTCATCGACGATCGGGCGAACGCAAATTCGTGCAACCGGCGATAGGTTGCGTGCTCGGGCTCCTGCATCTCCAGGATCGTCGGACCCTGCAGCGGCCTCACCATGTCCTCATAGATTCGGGTGCTGAACGTGATGTTGTCGGTGAAAACGGCCTTGACTGCGTCGAACGAGTACGCCGTGAAGGTCTTCTTGCCGTCAGGGCCGCCCTCGGAAACGCCCATTTCCGGCCAGCCCGGGTGGACAGCCGCCTTTGCCCGCAGCTCCCGCAGCAGCGGATAGGGAGTCGCATCGCCGTCTGCGCCCATCCCGGCGTTGAACTTCTCCTGCGCCTCACGAATACGCTGCTCGATGTCGTCAGCAACCGTCGGCTCCACCACCTGCACCTCCCGTACGGTCGGCAAAACTTCCAGCTTCCCGGTTGCAAACCTACATGATGTAGGTTGAACCAACCAGAACCTGGCCAGATCGCGAAAGCAGAACCTGGAGAATTCGATTGGCTATTCGAGTTGCGCAGTGGGCGACGGGCGCCGTCGGTCGCGCCGCGCTGCAAGAGCTCATTGAGAATCCCCATTATCAGCTGGTGGGCGTACTTGTATACGATCCCGCGAAGGTCGGCCTCGACGCCGGCGCGCTGTGCGGACTACCGCCGACCACCGGCGTGGTCGCCACGGCAGACAAGGATGAGATCACCGCGCTGTGCGCGGATGTCGTCGTGCACGCGGCCAGCAAGGCGCATGCCATCGAGACGAACGCCGAGGACATCTGCCGCCTTCTGGCCGCCGGCAGCACAGTCATCACCACGACGTCGTATAACCACCTGCCCACCTATGGCGCGGACACCGAGGCGGCGTTCGCGAAGGCCTGCCAACAAGGCGGATCGAGGTTCCACGCAGCAGGTGAGAACCCGGGGTTCATGTTCGAGCGTTTGGTCGCGACGGTGACGGGGTTGAGCAAGACGATCGATCGCATCGACCTCTACGAGGCCACCGACGTGTCAGCCGTCGACAGTCGGCCCATGCTCGTCGACCTGATGGGCATGGGCAGGCGCCCAGAAGACGTCAGCATCGATTCCCCGATCATCAAGAAGCTGGACCTGGCCTATCGCCAAGCGCTCAATGCGACGGCCGACGTGCTCGGAATTACCCTGTCGCACATCGATGTGGCGGTCGACGCCACCACCCTGCCCTATGACATCGAGGTCCTCGCCGGCACAATTGACGCGGGAACAGTTGTCGGACAGCGTTTTTCGTGGGTGGGACATTGGTCGGGTCGACCGTTGCTGGCCATTCACGAGGAGTGGGTGTTGACACGCGACCTTCCTCAGTGGGGCATGGCCCCCCTGGCGCCTGGTGAGAAGGCGCCGCTGATTCGCGCGGTCATCAGGGGTGAGCCGAGCTTCGAACTGCAACTCGACGTCGGCTCCGACGGCCAGGCAGCAGTGGGCCAGCACGCCATGCCGGGTCATCTGATGATCGCGATGGGTGCGGTTCGCGCCATTCCCTACGTGCTTGCCCAACCGCCGGGCATCGTGACCGCACCGGTGTTCGGTGCGATCCAATTAACTTGAGCCCGGGGCCACCGCGCGTGCGATGTGGTCGCTGGGCGCCGCATAAAACACATGCGCGCTGCCATCCGGTAGCACCCGTCGGGCCACAAGATAGTCCGAACCCATCCAGCCCTGTCTTATGAACCGTCCGAACCGAAGGAAGGTGCCCGGGGCGCCGCTGGCCGACGGGACGAGCTTCACCTGCTCCATACCGTTCTTAACCCCCTCGCCGGTCAGCGGGCGCGCGGCGGCGAGGCCCCGCACGATCACGGTGGCCGCGTCGTGGGACAGGCCCGGCATCGAGTGTGCGGGCCGGCGGCCGTATCGGGCCTCGAAGCGGTCGAGGAAGGCCTGGCCCACGGTGTTGCGCTCGTCGTAGCTGTCCAGGCCGATCCAGCCGGACAGGTGCCGCATCCATTCCGCGCTGATGTGGGCCATTTCGAAAGCCGTCGTCGTATACCGCGGGGGATCCCAGCCCGCGGCCAGCAGCGCATCCGTGAAGCCCCAGAGGCCGTGTCCGAACCCGACGTGCACCAGTGCGTCGGGTTCCGATGCGCGCAGCGCGGTTACCGCCTCGGACTTGTCGGCTTCGACCTGGGGAATCGCCACCGTCGCAACGACCTTCAAACCCGCGGCATCGTATGCCCGTTGCGCAAAGCCGAGGTATTCATTACCGATCAGCGAGGCCTCGTAGGCAATGGCGATGCGCGACCGGCCATCGCCGATCATCACCGCGGCCAGCATTACCGGCTCCTCGGGCATCGAGCCGTTGTTCAACGCGAAGCACCAGTCACCGAGCGCTCCCTCCGATCCCGAGAGGGTGACGATCGGTACTCGCGCCGTGGCCTCGACGTGCGAACGCAGCGGCACCACGTTGTCCGATACCCACGGCCCGTAGATGGCAAGACAGCCCTCCGCCACAAGCTCATCGAAGGCTCGTTCGACCGCAAGGTAGGTGCCGTTCGGCAAGCCAACCACGTTGCGTGTCACAAGTTCGATCGGCCGGTCGAGCAGACCCGAGGACAGCGCTTCGTCCATCACCAGCCGCAGGGCGTCAACACTGTCGTTGTCGGTGTCGCCGGTGGTCGGATAGTCGTTGAGCAGGCCGACTTTCAGGGGAGCGACTGAACCGTACGCGCGAACCTCGTCGTCTGCCATAGCGGCAACATACCGGATGAAGGTAGAGGGTATCGACGGGGACGTCAGACTTCATGCCTGCGGAAACCATCGTTTACGAAAAGCGCATATAGCGCTTTTGGCGTGTTAGCTTTTCCGGATAGGGGTCGCCGCTCTAAGGAGGAGCAATGACGCTCATGTCGCCGCTCGGAGCCAGTGCGCCACCGACGGAGAAGAAGTATCGCGTGATCCAGTGGGGCATAGGCAATGTCGGCACCTTGGCGTTGCGACACTTTGCGAACAACCCCCTCTACGAAGTGGTCGGGGTACTCTGCAATCGCCCGGAGAAAGTCGGCAGAGACGCAGGAGAACTCGTCGGGGTAGGGCCAATCGGCGTGCTAGCGACCACCGACAAGTCCGCCCTGGAGGCCCTCGACGCCGACTGCGTGTTCTACGCGCCACTGTGGTCGGACGTCGACGAGATCTGCCGCCTGCTGCGCGGGGGAAAGAGCGTCGTCGCCTCGGGCGGCGCGTGGTGGCATCGGACCGAAACCAACAGCGCGGACATCGACAAGATCGAAGCGGCGTGCCAAGACGGCGGTACTTCGTTCCATGGAGGTGGCATCCACCCTGGTTATGCGGCGGACCTGCTAGTTCTGACATTGGCCCGAATCGTCGGCAAGACCGACCACATCCACATCTACGAGGCGGTGAACTTCAACAAGGACACGTTGAAGTACCTGGACGAGATGGGGTTCGGGAAATCCCCGGCCGAGTTCGCCAAGGGCAATCTTTTCCAAGACGCTTGGTCATTGTTCGCGCAGTCGCTGACGATGGTCGTCGAAGGGCTGGGCAAAACTGTCGAGAAATTCACGACGGACGTGGAATTGGGCACGGCCATCCGCGATATCCCCTATGAGGGAACTCCGGATATGGATATGCCGGGCCTCAAAGGTGTGATCAAGAAGGGCACCGTCGCGTCCCAGCATCACCTCTGGACCGCATGGGTGGACGGCCGGCCGTTCATTACCCTGCATGAGCTCTACTCGTTCATCGAACACGACGCAATCGACCCGAAGCCGGACTGGGAGCCGTACTACCACTACCGGGTGGTGATTGAAGGAGACCCAGGTACCGAGCTGATCCTGCGGGGCAGCCAGCATGCGCGAGACCACGCGAAACCCGGCTACATCGGTTACGCCTGGACTGCGATGGAACCGGTGAACTCCATTCCCGCCATCTGCGACGCCTCGCCCGGTTTCAAGTCGCACGCCGACCTCGGGCTCATGACTGTTCGCGGCATCGTGCGCTGAGAACGGCCCCAACCGGCAGTCAACATACAGACTAAATGTTGATACGATCGTCGACATGGCGAAGCGCGGTGGGACGGACGTGGATCGGCGCGCCCGAGGCGAGCAGACCCGTCGCGACCTGATCGACGCGGGTCGAGAAATCTTCGTGGAACTTGGATACTTCAACACGAGCATCGGTGACCTGGTGGCGAAGTCGGGTGTCGGTACGCGCGGCGCCTTCTACCACCACTTCAAAGACAAGGCCGAGCTGTTTCGCGCCGTGTTCGAAGATGTCGAGAACGACCTCACGCTGCGGTCCATCGCCGCTCCCCCGCCCGGGGCGGACCCATGGGAGCGGCTCACGAGCGGTTTGCACGGATTCCTCGAAGCGGCACAGGAACCCGCGGTACAGCGAGTGATGCTTATCGATGGACCGGTGGTTCTGGGCTGGGAGGCCCTGCGCAAGATACAGGAGGGCAATAGCATCGCCCTCATCAACGAGGTGGTCCGCGAGGCTATCGCAGCCGGCATCATCGACGACCAACCCGTCGGGGAGCTGACACACATGCTGGTCGCCGCGCTCGAGGAGGCCTCGCTTCTGGTCGTGCATGCCGCAAATCCCACCGCGGCCCGCCGTCGAGCCGCCAAGGTCCTTGACCGGCTTCTGCTTTCATTCGCGGTCAAGCCCCGAAAAATATTGCGGCGGTGATCGTTTTGACTGCCGCATGCGGACGGTCGCTGCCCTGATGAAAACGTTCATTTCCGAAAACTGAATACAGTTCTTCCGGTAACTGATAGCCTCGCTCTCAACCTCTGTGCAAGGAGACCCATGCAGCCCGAAGACATGATCTTGGTGAGCGTCGACGACCATCTGGTGGAGCCTCCGAACCTGTTCGAGGGCAGGGTCGCGAGCAAGTATGCCGACGAGACACCGCGAATCATTCGCCAACGTGACGGCTCGGAGGTCTGGACCTTCAACGGCGCGATCGTTCCCAACATCGGGCTCAATGCTGTGGCCGGTCGCCCACGCGAAGAGTACGGCGTCGAGCCCACCGCCTTCGACGAGATGCGGCCGGGGTGCTACGACATCCACGAGCGGATCAAGGACATGGATGCCGGCGGCGTGCTCGGGTCGATGTGCTTCCCATCCTTCCCTGGCTTCGCAGGCCGGCAACACCGCACCCGCGAGCAGTGCACGGTGGGCGCTCTGCGCGCCGAGGTTGGTGACCACGACGTCGCGGTCCGCAGCTTTGACCAGGGCCGATTCGAACGCACCGCGGGCGCGACCCTCGGCTCCGTAAGTGCGAAGCTCGATGTCTGACAACGGACAACGCTCGGTGCGGGTCGCGGTCGTCGGCGCCTCTTCCGGCCTCGGCCGATGCATCGGCACCGGCCTCGCCCAGCGCGGCGCCCACGTCGCTCTGCTGGCACGCCGATATGACAGGTTGGTCGACGCGGCCAAGGAAGCCGGCAATGGGGCCGTGGCCGTCGCTTGCGACGTCACCCTTGCCGACAACTGCCAGAAAGCCATGTCTGAGGTCGTCGCCGCACTCGGTGGCCTCGATGCCCTCGTGTACACGACCGGCGTGGGCGTGCTGGCGCCACTGCGCGAGGTGACCGCGGATCAATGGGCGCAGTTGTTCGCCACCAATGTCATCGGTGCCTCGCTCATCACCGCGGCTGCGGCACCACACTTGGCCGCGGCGGCGGGCTCCGCGGTGTACCTGTCTTCACTGAGCGCGTCCTACACCACTCCGTGGCCATTACTCGGGGCCTACGCGGTTTCCAAGAGCGCACTGGACAAGCTCGTCGAGGCCTGGCGCACCGAACATCCGGAGATCGCCTTTACTCGCCTCGCCGTGGGCGACAGTCTCGGCGGGGCCGGCGACGCGCAGACGGAATTCAACAAAAGCTGGGATCCCGACGCCCTGGAATCGGCAATCAGATTCTGGATGGAGAACAAGTACATGCAGGGGGGCCTCGTTGACGCCGAGCACCTGACCGATGTCGTCAATTCCGTGATCCGCTGCGGCAATAGCAGTTTCATCCCCTATCTGACCTTGGCCCCGCGCGCCTCCGACGCAGTGAAGGAACTTCGGCAATGGTGAACCACGAACCGCGCATGCTCATCGACGGCAAGCTCGTCGAGTCCGAGACGGGACGGCAGTTCGACAACATCAACCCCGCGACCGAAGAAATCCTCGGCGCCACCAGCGACGGGACCCGCGCCGACATGGAATGCGCCGTCGCTGCGGCGCGGCATGCGTTCGACAACACCGAGTGGTCACGCGACGGCGCGGCGCGGGCCGCCGGACTACGGCAACTGCAGGCAGCGCTCGAGGCCGAACGCGAGGACCTGCGCACCGAACTCGTCGCCGAAGTGGGCTGTCCCGTGCTGTCGACCTACGGGCCGCAGCTCGACGTCCCCCTCAATGAAGCCCTAACCTGGCCCACCAGGATGATCGACGAATTCACTTGGAAGCGTTCACTTCCCGACAAGGACGCTTTCGGCATGGGCAGCCTCACCACCCGCGAAGTCTGGAAAGAGCCCATCGGTGTCGTCGGCGTCATCACGCCGTGGAACTTCCCGTTCGAGATCATCCTCAACAAGATCGGGCCCATCCTGGCGATGGGCAACACCTGCGTGCTCAAACCCGCCCCGGACACGCCGTGGAACGCCACCAGAATCGGCCGCATCATCGCCGAGCGCACCGACATCCCGCCCGGCGTCATCAACATCGTGCCATCATCCGACCACCTTGTCGGCGAGGTGATTTCGAAATCCCCCCTGATCGACATGGTCGCTTTCACCGGCTCGACGGCGACCGGCAGGCGCATCATGGCTGACGCTGCCCAGACCGTCAAACCCACCTTCCTCGAGCTCGGGGGCAAGTCCGTGTACCTCGTCCTCGACGAGGACGGTGACATCGGCGGCGCGGTTGGCGGCAGCGCATTCGTCTGCATGCATGCCGGGCAGGGCTGCGCCATGCCCACCCGCCTGCTCGTGCCCAACTCTCGCTACGACGAAGCTGTCGAGATCGTCAAAGCCGCAATGGAAAAGAACAAATACGGCGACCCCACGGATCCTTCGGTGCTGCAGGGCCCGTTGGTCTCCAGGAAGCAGCACGATCGAGTCCTCGGCTACATCGAGAAGGGCAAGCAGGAAGGCGCCCGCCTGGTTACCGGCGGCGGGGTGCCCAAGCATCTACCGAAGGGCTATTTCGTCGAGCCGACGGTGTTCTCAAATGTCGACAACAAGATGACCATCGCACAGGAGGAGATCTTCGGACCCGTGCTGTCGGTGATCGGATTCGACGGCGACGACGACGCTGTGCGAATCGCCAACGAATCCATCTACGGCCTGTCGGGTGTGGTGTTCGCCAACGACCTCGACCGCGCCAAGTCTGTTGCGGGCCGGATCAGAACCGGCACGCTCGGCATCAACGGCGGACTGTGGTACGGCGCGGACGCCCCGTTCGGTGGGTACAAGCAGTCCGGCGTCGGCCGGCAGTGTGGCATCGAGGGGCTCGAAATATTCACCGAGACAAAGACTGTCGGCTGGCCGGCGTCCTAATCCCCAAATCCTTAGGGAAAGAGTCCAGATGAAGTCCAAAGCAGCGGTATTGCGCGGCGTCGGTGTGGACTGGGAAGTCACCGACGTGGAGCTCGACCCGCCCCACGCGGGCGAAGTGCTGGTCAAGATGGCCTACGCGGGGATCTGCCACTCCGATGAGCACTTCTACACCGGCGACAGTGTCCCGACAGCCGAGATGGAAGAGATGATGCGGGCCGCAGGGCTTTCCGTGCCCGAATGGTTCCCCATGCTCGGC
Organism: Mycobacterium sp. NGS56; assembly: GCF_059812425.1. Taxonomy (NCBI): domain Bacteria; kingdom Bacillati; phylum Actinomycetota; class Actinomycetes; order Mycobacteriales; family Mycobacteriaceae; genus Mycobacterium; species Mycobacterium sp. NGS56. Next base: position 1,077,863 of record NZ_JCALCQ010000001.1, on the reverse strand, counting down.
GGTCATGAGGGAGCCGGGGTCGTCGAAACGGTCGGCCCAGAGGTCAAGACGCTCAAACCCGGTGACCATGTGGCCATCTCGTTTCTTCCTGCCTGCGGTAACTGTCGATGGTGCGCGACAGGCTACACCTACCTGTGCGACGTGGGTGCCGACATCTATGACAAGGCGATGACCACCGATGGCACCCGGCGGCGTCACCTGGCGGGTGAAGACCTCATGGCGATGATGCAGGTCGGCACCTTCTCCGAATTCGTGGTTGCATCCGAGCGCTCGCTGGTCAAGGTGCACGATTGGATCCCCTTAGAGGCGGCCTCGCTGGTCTCCTGCGGTGTGACAACGGGATTCGGTTCAGGTTCGGTTGCGGCAGGCACCCAACCGGGTGACACGGTCGTGATAGTCGGTGTCGGCGGCATCGGCATGAACGCCGTGCAAGGCGCGAAAGTCGCGGGCGCCAAACACATCGTCGCCGTCGACCCCAACGAGTTCAAACGCGACATCGCGCCGACTTTCGGCGCCACCCACACCGCTGTCGACACCGGCGCCGCGCTGGAACTGGTCAAGGAGATCACCTGGGGCGTGATGGCCGACAGGGTCGTTCTCACCCCCGGGGTGGTGCCCGCAGACATGGTGATGATGGGAATGATGTTGTTGCGCAAGGGCGGAACATGCGTACTGACCGCAATGCCCAAGATCACCGACCTGATGGTACCGATGGTCCTTACCGACATGATCAGCTCGTGTAAGACATTCAAGGGTGTGCTTTACGGCGAGATGAACCCGCGGGAAGCCATGCCGAAACTGTTGGCGATGTACGAGGCGGGCCTGATCAAGCTCGATGAGCTGGTCACGCAGAAATACAAGCTCGACGACATCAACGAGGCCATGAAAGACCTTCGAGCCGGCAAGAATATTCGCGGCGTCATCGCCTTCGACTGATACCGTGCGCCGCGGGGCCGCGTTGCGACAACATGACGCGGGATAGAACTCCGTCATACCCACGAAAGCTGCCATTGACCAATGTCACCATTTGGTGTTGACTGCGTTGTATGACGGACGGCGTTCCGGCTCGCGGGTCGTTGCGATCCCGCGGCGCGGCAGCGGTGAGTACGTACACCCTTCGGCCGATCACCAGCGTGATTCCGCCCGAACGGCCATGGGGCCTGTGGCTATCACGCCAGATCATCGCCGGGATCATGGGGACCTTCGGCCCCTCACTTGCGGGCGCCCGCGTCGAGTCGGTAGACGTCAAGCTGCCCGACGGCCGCCGGGTCAAGGGTGAATGGGTTTATGGACCACGCACACCCACAAGCGAGACCGCGCGCTCGTCAATCAACGAGGGTGCGATTTACTACGTGCACGGCAGCGGGTACGCCGTGTGTTCGCCAAAGACGCACCGCCGGTTGACATCCTGGCTCTCGGCCCTGACCGGCCTTCCGGTGTTCTGCATCGATTATCGGCTTGCGCCGCGCCATCGCTTCCCCAGTGCGGCCGACGACGTCCGGGCGGGCTGGGACTGGCTGGCCACCGCCGTCGGCGTGCCGCCGAAACAGGTTGTGATCGCCGGAGATTCGGCGGGCGGTCACCTGTCGGTCGACTTGCTGCTGCAGCCCGAGATATCCAGCAGTCCCCCCGCCGCAATGGTGTTGTTCTCCCCGTTGTACGACCTCACCTTCGAACTCTCGCTCGCGCGCGAACGGATTCGCCCCGATCCGGCCACCCGGGCGGCGAGCGCGGTCCGCCTTGTCAGCCTCTATCACCGCGGCATCGACCTCACCCACCGGCGGTTGACGCTCGATGTCGCCGGCGCCCCTGCACTTCCCCCCACCCTCATCCAGGCCGGTGGCGCCGAGATGCTGCAGGAGGATGCGCGCCAGCTCGCCGCCGACATCCGCACCGCCGGCGGCAGATGCGAACTGCAGATCTGGCCGCACCAGGTGCATGTCTTTCAGGCGTTGCCACGCATCACACTCGAGGCCGCCAAGGCCATGGCCTACGTCGCGCGATTCATCGCTCACGCCCTTCAGGATGCGCGCGCCGTCACCGAGGAGGTCCACTGACGATGCTCGGGCCTCTGGACAGACTGCTCGGCGGGTCGAAAACCAGCCGTGGCGCCCTAGCGGTGGTCACCGGCGCCGGAAGCGGCATCGGCGCTGCATTCGCCGTCGAACTGAGCAAGCGCGGCGGCGCGGTGGTGTGCAGTGACATCGACGACGCGGCCGCGCACCGGACGGCAGACACGATCACCGCACACGGCGCGAAGGCGGTCGCAATCCGTTGCGACGTATCACGAATCGAGGATGTGCAAGCGCTGGCCGAACAGTCACAATCCTGGTTCGCGGCGCCACCCACGCTGGTGATCAACAACGCCGGGGTGGGCGCGGGCGGTGCCGCCATCGGCGAGACACCGCTGGACGACTGGCTGTGGACCCTGGGCATCAACCTGTGGGGGCCCATTCACGGCTGCCACGTGTTCACCCCGATCCTGCGTGATGCCGGGCGGTCGCACGCGCCGCGGGGCATCATCAACGTGGCCTCGGCGGCGGCATTCGGTGCAGCGCCCGGCATGGCCGCCTATAACGTCAGCAAGGCCGGTGTGCTCTCACTCTCGGAGACTCTCGCCGCCGAACTGGCCGGCACGCCGGTGCGAGTCACCGTGCTGTGCCCCACCTTCGTCAAAACCAACATCCTCGAGTCCGGCCGCATCAGTGAGCAATCCAGCGAACTCGCCGGAAAACTGATGCGCTGGACCGGATTATCCGCGGAGAAGGTCGCGCGTACCTGCTTGGACGCCCATGACCGCGGCGAGCTGTACTGCATGCCGCAAATCGACGCGAAGATCGGTTGGAACATCAAACGGCTCGCCCCACAGACATATACGCGTGCGGCCGGCCTGGTGTCCCGTATCAACCTGCCCTGATCACTCGACGCAAAGGAGCTACCGGTGGCCATCGACATGGAAGCCATGCTCGCCAAGATCAAGGATCGCCAGTGGGCGCTCGTTGATATCGGCTGGGACGCAGCCGGCGCCGAGATGATCAGTGATGAGCAACGGCCACAGCTCAAGGCGTTCATGGCCGACCTGTGCTGGATCGAGAACATCGGCGCCAGGGGCTTCGCGGCACTGGCGAAAAAGGCACCCACACCGACCATTGCCGAGATCTACCGCTACTTCCACGCCGAGGAGCAGCGGCATGCCAACGCCGAACTAGCGTTGATGAAGCGTTGGGGCATGCTCGAGGACGGTGAGATTCCCGAGCCGAACGTGAACATCCGACTGGCCATCGACTGGCTGGACCGCTGGGCCGACGACATGCCGCTGTCTCTGCTCGGCACCGTCATTCCGATGCTCGAAGTCGCACTGGACGGCGCCCTATTGAAATTCCTCCTCGACGAGGTGCACGACCCCGTTTGCCACCAGGTCTTCGAGAAGATCAACAACGACGAATCACGCCATCTGGTCGTCGACTTCGAAGTTCTCGACATGATTGGGCACGCGAAGATCCGACGGCTACTGATCGACTTCGTCGGTCACAATGCCACTCCGGGTCTCATCATCGGTGCGATCATGGGCGCACCGCTGATCAACAGGATTCGCAACGAGATCACCGCCATGGGCATGGAGCCAGAGCGGCTTTACCGGGCTGTGAAGCGATTTAGAGAGCTTGGTGATCGCGGCGAACGTACCAGGCGGGTACCGACTTACCGTTTCCTGAGGCATTACGCCGGAGTGGTCACAAATCCACGCCACCCGTACCACCTGCTGGCGAATTCGATGGTCTGGCTTTCCGACCGATATCCGCGACTCCTGCTTCCGTCTGTACCGACGTGGGTTGCAGAACTCACGCACGAGCCGGCGGCGTGACCGTGGTGAACAACCGCACCCATGCAGCGCTCATCGTCGGAGCCGGCTTCACCGGACTCGGGGCGGCAATCCGCCTGGCCGAAGCCGGAGTCGACGACATCGTGCTGCTGGAGCGCGCCGACCGAGTAGGCGGGACCTGGCGCGACACAACGTATCCGGGGGCCAGCTGCGACGTCCCATCACTGCTGTACTCGTACTCATTCGTCAAGAACCCGACGTGGTCCCGCACCTATTCGCCCGCCCCGGAGATCTATCGGCATCTCGAGGTCATGGCGGACAGGTTCGACGTCCGCGGCCGCATCAGGTTCGGCCACGAAGTGAAGGGCCTGACCTTCGACGAGGAGGCCGGCGTCTGGACAGCCACCACCAAGAACCGCAAGAAGTTTCGCGCCCGTACCGTGGTCCTGGCATCCGGCCCGCTCTCAGACGTCAGCTTCCCCGACATCCGGGGGATGGAAACCTATCGCGGACACAAGATCCACAGCGCACGCTGGGACCACGACTACGACTTCGCCGGCAAGCGCGTCGCGGTGATAGGGACCGGCGCCAGCGCAATTCAGATCATCCCCGAGCTGGTCAAGCAGGCCGGGTTCGTCAAGGTGTTTCAGCGCACGCCGTGCTGGGTGCTGCCACGACTGGACGTCGCCACTCCGCCGGCCGTCCAATCGTTGTTCACCAAAGTGCCTGCCACCCAACAGCTTGCGCGCCAGGCACTGTACTGGGGCCACGAAGCCAGCGCCACGGCGCTAGTGTGGGACACGCCGCTGACCTCGCTGGTCGCCCGGCTCGGGCGGGCACACTTGCGCGCTCAGGTGAAAGATCCGTGGTTACGACGTCAGCTGACGCCAGACTTCCGGCCGGGGTGCAAGCGCATGCTGGTCTCCAGCGACTACTACCCCGCGCTGCAAGGCGACAACTGCAAGCTCATCGACTGGCCCATCGCCACCTTGAGCCCGGCCGGCATCCGCACCAGCGACGGCATCGAACACCACCTCGATTGCATCGTGTTCGCCACCGGCTACGACGTACACCTGACCGGTCCGCCGTTTCCGGTCACCGGGCTCGGCGGCCGGTCGCTGGCCGCCGAATGGGCCGATGGCGCACAGGCTTACAAGAGCATCAACGTGCACGGCTATCCCAACCTGTTCGTCATGACCGGCCCCAACTCCGGGCCCGGCCACAACTCCCTGCTGGTTTACATCGAAGGCCAGCTGGACTACGCGGTACGCGGGATCAGCGCCATCCTCAACAACGACCTGCGTTACCTCGATGTGCGCGAAGAGGTCCAACGTCACCACAACGAGCGGCTCCAGCGTCGGCTCACCAAGACGACCTGGATGTCGGGCTGCCGCAGTTGGTACCTCACCAAGGACGGATTCAACGGGTCGATGTACCCCGGTTTCGCCACGCAGTATCTTCGCCAGATGAAAGATTTCCGATACGAGCACTATCGGGCGGTGACGCGTCACGCCCAGACGCAGACCACCGCGTCGGCCTGAGACGCCACTGACATGGCAACCGAACGCGCATCGCGGCCCGAACCCGGCACCATCGCCAGCGTGCTGCACAACGTGCGGCGCGCGCCCAAACGGGTGCGGCGCCAATCGCGGGAATACCGCCAACTCATCGAGGGAGCGGTGTCACAGCTTTTCGATGCGGCCGCGCGGCACCCGCACGGCGCCGCGAACTCCGGTGAGTACCGGATCGATGACCTGGCCCGGCTCGCCGGCACCACCACGCGCAACATCCGGGTCTACCGCGACCGCGGACTGCTGCCGCCTCCACTGCGAGTGGGCCGAATCGCGTTGTTCAACGACACCCACCTGACCCGGTTGCGGCTCATCACCTCGATGCTCGACCGCGGCTACAACATCGCACACGTGCGAGAAATGCTCAGCGCGTGGGAGGAAGGCAAAAACCTCGGCGACGTGCTGGGACTCGAAACCGCCATCGTCGGCACCTGGACCACCGAAAAGCCGGAAACGGTACCGCTGGCCGAGGCCCGACGCCTGGTCGACGACGCCGACGCGTTCGAGCGCCTGGTGGCGCTACACGTGATCCGGATCGATGGGACGCAAGCCACCATCACCCGCCCGAAACTCATCGAAGCCTTCAACGAGATTCGCAGCTACGGCGTCGAATTCGACAAGCTCATCGACCTTCACGAGCAGATCGTCCCCGAGATCGACAAGATCAGTGACATGCTGGTGCGCGCGGGAGCCGAGCACGTGCTGAATCGCATCAAGCCCGGCGAACCCCTGCCCGCCGACGCCGAAATCGCCGAGCTGATCACCATGCTGGTGCGCTTCCGAACTCAAGCGGTGGCCACCGTCACCGCCACGCTCGCCTCGTCGATCGAAGCCAATATCGAATCACTCGTCGGCCACATATTGGCCGACTATCTCGAATCGAGCTCTACGGCCTGAGCCTGGCTCGGTGTGGACACCAGCCGCTGGCGGGCACATCGCGATCAGAAAGCTAGTGGCGCGCAATCAGATACGGCGCGAGTGTGGACAGCTTTTCGCAGGTCTCTTCGAATTCGCGGTCGGGCGTCGACCCTTCGATGATGCCCGCACCCGCCCTCAGCCATGTCCTACCATCACATTCGTAAGCCGCCCGCAGCGTCAGCGCCGCATCAAGCCCCCCGTCGGCTGAAACCATCACGACCGCACCCGAATACAGCCCGCGGGGTCCCTCGTCGAGACGCATGATCGCTTCAACGCCATTCGCTTTCGGAATACCCGACGCGGTGACCGCCGGGAAAAGGGCTTCGAGTGCATCCATCCGGTCATTCCCCCTGCCCAGCCGACCGCTGACCGTGGAGCCGAGGTGCTGCACGCTCCCCCGCTCCCGCACCGTCATGAAATCGGTGACGACAGCGGTGCCCGGCTCGGCGATCTCGGTCATTTCCTGCAGTGAACTGCGCACCGAGATAGCGTGCTCGACAATCTCTTTGGAATTCGACTCCAGGTCGTTGCGTGCCTGGCGGTCACGGACCTCACCGCGCCCGAGCGCGCGGGTGCCCGCGAGCGGTTCGGTCACCACGAGGCCGTCGTGGTGGACGGCCGCGACCAGTTCGGGGCTATAACCCACGGCGCGAATGCCGGCCAGCCGCAGCAAAAACGACCTCACCGGCGTGTTGTGCCGACGGGCCAGCCGATAGGTGGACGGGAAATCAAGCGCGAAAGGCACTTCGAGCGACCGGGAGAGGATCACCTTGTGGTAGCGGCCCGCGGCGATCTCGTCGACGGCCGACGCCACGCGCTCGCGATAGGCGGACGGGTCAGCGGCCACGTCGACGGCTGAGGCGTCGCGCACATCGGGCACGCCGTCGTTTAGCACGCTTTGCACTTCGTCCCGGCGGCCCGCCGACGTACCGAACAGCCGGACCTCCTCTTCGGTCACCACAATGCGGCCGCGCGGCCAAAACACCCGGGCCAGTGCGGTTCCCGGGGCCAGGCGCTGCTGCAGCCCGTAGCGGTACACGCCGAATTCGAAGGCGATCCAGCCGAAGAGCTGCTCGGTTTCCAGCAACAGCCGATCGATGGCTTCGCCGAGGACGGGCCCAGGCCTGCCCGACCATTGTTGGCTTCGGGTCACACCGTCGCGGCTGACCCGCAGCTCGTCGCTGTCCAGCTCGATCATTGCGCGCACGCCCGTGGCCAGCACCCATTCACCGCCGCGCTCGTAGAGCAGATACTCTTCCCCGACGCGCTCGGACAACTCCACCACCAGCGCGGCCGCCAGGTTCGCCGGATCGATGTGCCCGAGGAGCGGAATCGACGGCGACTCAGAGCCGGCGGAATTTGTCTCGACGCTGACCTCGGTCACGGTTAGTAAATGTAGCCTAACCTATGTAGCTGTGCGCAACCGATTCCACGATCCGTCCCCTCGGATGCCGCAGTCGGCTTGACGTCGGCCCATCGGGTGCGTTCCTTGAAGCATGCCGCGCACCGCCCGCCTGTCTGCGCAGCCGGGCCAACTACCTCCGCCGTCCCAGATCGCCCCAGCCAGTTGGGAACATCGCCACTCGAAATGTTTCCCGACCGTTTACGTCGCGATCGCACAGCCGGCGGCTTTAGCGGTCAGACTTTTCCTAGCGCTCACTGCCGCCCACGGCCGGCCCAGCCGCCGGTAACGCACCGCACAAATCGGGGACGGCATCACGCCGTCGCGCGTCCCATCAGGGTGGCCAAAATATTGGCTTGACAGTCAATGCACAGTAAGTTCACAACAAACTATCCGTCCCCCATTCAGCGGTTGCGCGAGCGTTGTTGCTTCGACGAATCCGGCTTGACCTGCTATTTTGCCAGTCTTCGTCAGCTCGTCAGCCGGCCGCTTGCCTGTGTGTATCCAAGTGGCGGCAAGTCAGTGCCGGGGATACGTTCTTGACGGTCGTCGGGACGTTTCGTGGTTGCCCGTTTGCGGACGGTGCTTCCCAGATCGGCGCTCTAACCCACGGAGGCATCGATGCTGCAAGAGTTCTGGCACAACTTCACCCATAACTTGTTCAAGCCGCTTCTGCTGTTCTTCTACTTCGGGTTCCTGATTCCCGTTCTCAAGGTGCGGTTCGAATTCCCCTACGTCATCTATCAGGGCTTGACCCTGTATCTGTTGCTGGCGATCGGCTGGCACGGCGGTGAAGAACTCGCACAGGTCAGTGCGTCGAGCGTCGGGGTCATCGTGGGCTTCATGGTCCTGGGCTTCGTGCTGAACTGTCTGATCGGCGGCCTGGCCTACCTGGGCCTCAGCCGCCTCAAATCGCTCCGAAAAATCGACCGCGCGACCATCGCCGGCTACTACGGGTCGGACTCGGCGGGAACGTTTGCCACGTGCGTGGCCGTCCTGGCCGCGGTGAACATCGCGTTCAACGCCTACATGCCGGTGATGCTGGCTGTGATGGAGATCCCAGGCTGCTTGGTGGCGCTGTATTTCGTGGCGCGACTGCGCCATCGGGGCATGGACTCAGCGGGCTACATGCCCGACGAGGCCGGCTACTCGCCGCCCGTCAAGGTCGGGGTCGGGCCCGGCACCGCCGCGCGTCCTCCGCACGGCCAGAGTCTCGAGAGCCAGGAGGAAGCCGCCATCGAGCAGGAGCTCGAACTGTCGCTGGAAAAACTGGAGCACCCGGACTGGGAGCCCAATTCGAGGCCCGCGCGCGCCAAGAGCAAAAGGGCGCCGATTTTCTCCCGCGAACTTTTCCAGGAGGTCTTCCTCAATCCCGGCCTAGTCCTGTTGATGGGCGGCATCATCATCGGCCTCGTCAGTGGACTGCAGGGGCAGAAGGTCGTGGCCGACGACGACAAATTCTTCGTGCTGGCTTTCCAGGGCGTGCTGTGTCTGTTCCTCCTCGAGATGGGGATGACGGCGTCGCGCAAGTTGAAGGACCTGCGCACCGCGGGTCCCGGGTTCATCGTTTTCGGCCTGGTGGCGCCGAATGTCTCTGCGACACTGGGCATCGTCGTCGCCTGCAGCTATGCATCGCTGACGCACGCCGACTTCAAGACCGGAACCTATGTACTATTCGCGGTCCTGTGCGGCGCGGCGTCCTACATCGCGGTCCCGGCGGTGCAGCGCCTGGCGATCCCCGAAGCGAGCCCCACACTGCCATTGGCCGCGTCATTGGGCCTGACGTTCTCCTACAACGTCACCGTGGGGATCCCGCTCTACATCGAGATCGCCCGCGCCTTCAAGCATTGGTTCGGCGTCTGACCGCACCGACATCGCCGCTAGCCCAACAGCGTTCGCACCACCGCATCGGCCAGCAGCCGCCCGCGCGGAGTCAGGACAAGCCTGTCACCGTCGGACACCAGCAACCCGTCGGCAACCACGCCGTGGGCGCGGTCGCGCTCGGCGGCACTGAGCAGATCAACCGGAAGCCCTTGCCGCAGTCGAGTTTTCAATAGTAGATCCTCGGTGTGCAAGGCCTCGGCATCGAGCTGCTCGAACCCTGCCACCGGCAGCGACGCGGCGCTCAACCTCTCCGCATAAGCGTTGGGATGCTTGACGTTCCACCAGCGTGTCTTACCTACGAATCCGTGCGCACCCGGCCCCGCGCCCCACCACTGACCGCCGTCCCAGTAACCGAGATTGTGCCGGCACTCACCGCCGGGCCGCGACCAGTTGGACACTTCGTACCAGGACATGCCCGCCTGCGACAACCGCGCATCCACCAATTCGTAGCGGTGCGCCAACACGTCGTCATCGGGTGCCGCCAGTTCGCCGCGCCGGACTCGCCGGGCCAGCGCGGTGCCTTCCTCGACCACCAGCGCATAGGCGGACACGTGGTCCACGCCGGTCTCGATCGCGGTGTCGACCGAGCACAACAGATCGTCGTCGGACTCCCCCGGAGTTCCGTAGATCAAATCCAGGCTCACGTGCTCGAAGCCCGCGGCCAACGCCTCGCGGGCCGCGGCCGCGGACCGATTGGGTGTGTGGATGCGGTCAAGAACACCCAAGACCTTCGGGGCCACCGACTGCATCCCCAGCGATACCCGGGTGTAGCCGGCCGCTCGGACGGCGTCGAAGAAATCCGGCCATGCCGACTCGGGGTTGGCCTCGGTGGTGACCTCGACGTCGGGTGCCAGCGTGAAGTGCTGACGCACCATGCCCAGCAGCGTCGCCATCCGCGGGCCCCCGAGTAGTGAGGGCGTCCCGCCACCGACAAACACGGTGTCCACGGGGGGCGCCTGCAATCTTGCTGCGGCCAGTTCCAGTTCCGCCCCCAGCGCGCTGAGCCAGGCGTCGGGATTGACACCACCCAGCTCGGCCGGCGTGTAGGTGTTGAAATCGCAATAGCCGCAACGGGTTATGCAAAACGGCACATGCACGTAAATGCCAAACGGCTGCCCCGCGACCACCCCGACGTCGGGCAGGTCGACCCGTTCCTCGCGAATGGCCATGCCACATGATCCCACGACGAACCGGGCGACCCGGGTTGTCGGTTTCGGTCGCGACGCCGACCCGCGCACAACGAACGGTCGCATGAACTTCCAAGGTTTTTCGCGTGCGATTTCCCAGAGTCGGCCGGTAATTTTAATCACCGTGAGCCAAGATTTACCCTGCTCGCGCGGCCCCTCGGCATCCGTGGCACAATGGTGGACGTGACTGTCGACCAGCCCAGCGTGCAGATTGTGCTCGTGGCGCGACGGCACATTGATCTCAAGCGCGTTTGCAGCTGTATCTGTCTGCCTTGACGTGGTAGACCCAGGCCCCCCTGCGTCCCCAGCTGGCCGATGGTTCCGTGCCGCCCAAAAGTGCCGGTGAACTGTGCTGGCCGCGCTGGCGATCTTTTTGAAGGAGAGAACTTCCGATGACCACCGCCCGACCCGCGAAGGCCCGTGACGAGGGCCAATGGGCACTGGGGAATCGTGAGCCGCTGAACGCGAACGAAGAAATGAAGCAGGCCGGCGCCCCGCTGGACGTACGCGAGCGCATCGAGACCGTTTATGCCCGCAACGGCTTCGACAGCATCGACAAAAGCGACCTGCGGGGGCGTTTCCGCTGGTGGGGCCTGTACACCCAGCGCGAACAGGGCTACGACGGCACGTTCACGGGCGACGACAACGCGGACTTGCTGGAAGCCAGGTACTTCATGATGCGGGTGCGGTGCGACGGCGGTGCGCTGTCGGCGGCCGCGCTGCGCACGGTGGGCCAGATCTCTACCGAATTCGGCCGCGACACCGCCGACATCACCGACCGCGAAAACGTCCAGTACCACTGGATCGAGGTGGAGAACGTACCCGAAATCTGGCGGCGGCTGGCCGAGGTCGGCCTGCAGACCGCCGAGGCGTGCGGTGACTGCCCCCGTGTGATCCTGGGTTCACCATTGGCCGGGGAGTCGCTCGACGAGGTTCTCGACCCCAGTTGGGCGATCGAGGAGATCGCGCGCCGCTACATCGGTCAGCCCGACTTCGCCGACCTGCCGCGCAAGTACAAGACCGCGATCTCGGGTCTGCAGGATGTGGTGCACGAGGTCAACGACATCGCGTTTATCGGCGTCAACCATCCAGAGCACGGCCCGGGGCTGGACCTGTGGGTGGGCGGCGGGTTGTCGACCAACCCGATGCTGGCCCAGCGGGTCGGCGCCTGGGTGCCGCTCGAGGAGGTGCCCGAGGTGTGGCACGCGGTGACCTCGATCTTCCGCGACTACGGCTACCGACGGCTGCGGTCCAAGGCGCGGCTGAAGTTCCTCATCAAGGACTGGGGTATTGAAAAATTCCGTGAAGTTCTCGAACAGGAGTACCTCAAGCGTCCACTGATCGACGGTCCGGCTCCCCAGCCGCTGAAGCACCCGATCGACCACGTCGGTGTGCAACGGCTCAAGAACGGTCTCAACGCGGTGGGCGTCGCCTCGATCGCGGGACGGGTGTCGGGCACCATCCTCACCGCGGTGGCCGAACTCGCCCAGCGGGCCGGCTCGGACCGGATCCGGCTCACCCCCTACCAGAAGCTGGTGATCCTCGACGTGCCCGACGACAAGCTCGATGCGCTGATCGCTGGTCTGGAGGCGCTGGGCCTGCACTCGCAGCCCTCGCATTGGCGCCGGAATGTGATGGCGTGCACCGGGATTGAGTTTTGCAAATTATCTTTCGCCGAAACTCGGGTCAAGGCACAGTCTTTGGTGCCCGACCTCGAACACCGCCTCGCGGATATCAACGAGCAACTCGACGTGCCCATCACCGTCAACATCAACGGATGTCCGAATTCATGCGCGCGCATTCAGGTCGCCGATATCGGACTCAAGGGCCAGATGGTCGACGACGGACAGGGCGGCTCGGTCGAGGGTTTCCAGGTTCACCTGGGCGGCAGCCTGGGTCTGGACAGCGGGTTCGGTCGAAAGCTGCGTCAGCACAAGGTGACCAGCGACGAGCTCGGCGACTACATCGAGCGGGTCACACGCAACTTCCTGAAATATCGCGACGAGGGTGAACGTTTCGCACAGTGGGCAATGAGGGCAGACGAGGACGATTTGCGATGAGCGAACGAACAACCAGGCTTCCAGAAGCCGAACTGCGTGCGCTTGCCGCCCGCGGGGCGGCCGAATTGGAGGGCGCCAGCGCCGCCGACGTGTTGCGATGGACTGACGAGACATTCGGCGGCATCAACGGGCCCCGCGGCTGGGCCACCTGCAACTATGTGGTGGCCTCCAGCATGCAGGAGGCCGTGCTGATCGATCTGGCGGCCAAGGCGCGTCCGGGTGTGCCCGTTGTATTCCTGGACACCGGCTACCACTTCGTGGAGACGATCGGCACCCGCGACGCGATCGAGTCCGTTTATGACATCCGGGTGCTCAACGTCACTCCCGAGCAGAGCGTCGCCCAGCAAGACAGACTGCTGGGCAAGGACCTGTTTGCGCGCGATCCGGGAGAATGCTGCCGGCTGCGCAAGGTCGAGCCGCTCGGCAAGACGCTGCGGGGGTTCTCGGCGTGGGTGACCGGGCTGCGCCGGTCGGAAACGGCGACCCGTGCGAACGCACCGGTGGTCGGTTTCGACGAGGGCTTCAAGCTGGTCAAGGTCAACCCGATGGCGACGTGGACCGACGAGGACGTGCAGAACTACATTGACGAGCACAGTGTGCTCGTCAATCCGCTTATCTACGAGGGGTATTCATCGATAGGCTGCGAGCCCTGCACGGCCAAGCCGTTGGCGGGTGCCGACCCGCGCAGCGGACGCTGGCAGGGCCGGGCCAAGACCGAATGCGGTTTGCACGCGTCGTAGTGACAGCGCGCAAACAGGCGACGACCGGCCCGTCAGGCCGACGTCAACGTGTTCTCGTCCTCATCGGCCGCGTCCGCGCTACTCACGTTGGTTGATTTTAGGGCGATCGGCGGAACCCGGGTGGCACGCACGTAGACCGTGTCGCCGTCGCGCAGGGCCAGCGCCTCCGCGTCACCACGGGTGATCTGGGCGGTGAAGAAGCCCCCGGTGGCGGCGCTGGTCAACTCGACCCGGACCTCGAAACCCAGCGTTACCACCCGGTCGACGACGGCGCGCACCACGCCGACGGAATCGGCGGTGCCGTCTCCGCCGGCGATCGCCATCTGGGGGTTGCGACCCACCCGGATGTCATGCGGGCGCACCAGGATGCCGTTAAGGGTGGATACCGCACCGAGGAACGACATCACGAACGCGTTCACCGGGGAGTCGTAGACGTCGGTTGGGGAACCGATCTGCTCGATGCGGCCATGGTTCAACACGGCGATGCGGTCGGCGACGTCCAGTGCCTCGGCCTGGTCGTGGGTGACCAGCACCGTGGTCACGTGCACCTCGTCGTGCAGGCGCCGCAGCCACGCCCGCAGATCCTCGCGCACCTTGGCATCCAGCGCGCCGAACGGCTCGTCGAGCAGGAGCACTTGCGGATCGACGGCCAGCGCCCGGGCCAATGCCATCCGCTGTCGCTGACCGCCGGACAGCTGATTCGGGTAGCGAGCCTGCAGCCCGCTCAGTCCCACCACCTCTAGCAGGTTGTCCACTTTGGCTTTGATCTCGGCTTTGGGTCGCTTGCGGACCTTGAGCCCGTAGGCCACGTTGTCGCGGACCGTCAAATGCTTGAACGCCGCATAGTGCTGGAACACGAAGCCGATGCCGCGGCGCTGCGGTGGCACCCGGGTCACGTCACGGCCGTAGATCGTGACGGTTCCCGTGTCGGGCTCATCGAGACCGGCGATGGCACGCAGCAGGGTTGACTTGCCCGAACCGCTGGGACCCAGCAATGCCGTCAGCGAGCCGGTGGGCACGACGAAGTCCACGTGGTCCAGAGCGACGTAATCGCCATACCTTTTGTTCGCGTCACGCACGATGATGGCGAGGTCGTCGCGATTGGTGCCGGCATCAGTCACGGTCATTCCCCTCGTCAGGCCTGTCTGGCCGCTCGCGTGCGGCGCGCATCAAGCGCCACCTGGAAAACCAACACCAGCACGGCAACTCCCATCAGCAGCGTGGACAGCGCGTAGGCGCCGTACTCCGCGCCGCGGTTGTAGCGATCAGAGACCAGCAGTGTCAGTGTCTGCGACTTCCCCGGCAAGTTCGACGACACCATGAGCACGGCACCGTATTCCCCCAGGGTACGTGCGATGGTCAAGACGATGCCGTACGTCAGGCCCCATCGGATGGACGGCAGGGTGATCCGCCAGAAGGTCTGCCACCAGCCCGAACCGAGGGTGGCGGCCGCCTCCTCCTGATCGGTTCCCAGCTCGTGCAGCACCGGCTCCACTTCACGCACCACGAAAGGCAGCGTGACGAAGATGCTGGCGAGCACAATGCCCGGCAGGCCGAAGATGATCTTGAACCCGAGGTCTTGCTCCACGAACCCGAGCGCACCGGCCGACCCCCACAACACGATCAACGCCACGCCCACAATGACGGGCGATACCGCGAACGGCAGATCGATGACGGCCTGCAGCACGCCCTTGCCACGAAACCTGTTGCGCGCGAGAACCAATGCCGTGGGAATACCGAAGACGACGTTGAGGGGCACCACGATGGCCACCACCAGAAGCGTCAGATTCAGCGCCGATATCGCAGCGGGGGTGCTCACCCAGGCGTAGAACTGGCCGAGCCCGGGTTGAAAGGTCCGCCACAGGATCAACGTCACCGGGACGACGAGCAGGACGAAGATATATCCGAGCGCGACGAATCGCAACCAATAGCGCACTCCCGCAGACGATGTCATGCAGACAGCTCCTCTCGCTTGGCCGCGCGCCCGCCCACGATCCGCAGGATGAGCAGCACGACAAACGAAATGGCCAGCAAGACAATCGATATTGCGGCAGCGCCGGTGCGGTCGTCGTTCTCGATCAAGGTGCGTATCCACTGCGACGACACTTCGGTCTTGCCAGGCACAGCGCCACCGATGAGCACCACGGATCCGAACTCACCGATCGCCCGTGAAAATGCCAGGCCGGCACCGGATAGCAACGCCGGCAGCAGCGACGGCAGCACGACGGAGGTGAAGATTTTACGTCCGCTGGCACCGAGCGACGCCGCGGCCTCTTCGGTTTCGCGGTCCAATTCGAGTAGTACCGGCTGGACGGCGCGCACCACGAACGGCAACGTGACAAACGCCAGCGCCGCCGTCACACCCCATGCTGTGTGCTGCAGATGCAGGCCGACCGGGCTGTTGTTGCCGTACAACGCCAGCATCACCAGGCTCGCGACGATGGTGGGCAGCGCGAACGGCAGATCGATGATCGCGTCGACGAGCCGCTTGCCCGGAAAGTCATCACGCACCAGCACCCACGCGATCACCAGGCCGAAACCCAGGTTGAGCAGGGTGACCCCCGCTGAAATCGTCAGGGTCACCCGGAACGACTCGACCGCGGCATTCGATGAGACCGCGAGCCAGAAGGCCTGCCAGCCGCCACCCGCGGATTGCCAGGCGATTGCCGCCAGCGGCAACAACACGATCACCGACAGCCACACCGTGGCCGCGCCGACCCGAAGGGCGGTGGTCCCGCGGCCGCGCCCGGCAAGCGGTCCCGGTGGCACGTCACCGTTGTGCTCGGGCCGGATTGCCGCCGGGTCCGGCGTGATGGTCGTCATCCGGTGGCCTTCGTGTAGATCTTGGTGATGCTGCCGGTGGTCTTGTCGAACAATTGCGGATCCGCCGTGGCCCAGCCACCCAGGTCGGCGATGGTCCACAGTTTCGTCGGCACCGGGTACTGGTTTCGGTAGTCGGCGGCGACGCCCGGATCGACCGGGCGGAAACCCGCCTGCGCCCAAACCTTTTGAGCCGCAGCCGTGTACTGGAAGTTCTTGAAGGCGACGGCGGCATCCAGATGCGGGCTGGTGTTGACCACGGCCACCGGATTGTCGATCCTGAAGGTCTGCGGCAAATTGATGTGTTCGACCGGCTTTCCCGCCCGCTCGGTGGCGATGGCCTCGTTCTCGTAGCTGATCAGTACGTCGCCACTGCCCTGAATGAAGACATCGGTGGCTTCCCGCCCCGACCCGGGACGCAGTTTGACGTGTTCGGTCACCAACTTTTTGATGAAATCCACACCGGCGTCGCGATGGGCGCCGCCTTCACTCTTGACGGCGTACGGTGCGAGCAGGTTCCATTTGGCCGATCCTGAACTCAGCGGACTGGGGGTGATGACCTCGACTCCCGGCCGTAACAGGTCATCCCAATCCCTGATGTTCTTCGGATTGCCCTTTCGCACCACCAGCGTGACCACGGAGCCGAACGGGATTCCCTTGGTGGCGTCGACATTCCAGTCCTTGGAAACCTTGCCGGCCTTCACCAGACGAGCGATGTCCGGTTCGACGGAGAAGTTGACGACATCGGCCGGCTTGCCGTCGACAACGCCGCGGGACTGATCACCCGACGCCCCATAGGAAGTGACGACTTGCACGCCCTTGCCCTCATCGGAGGCGTTGAACGCCGGAATTATCTTGCTCCACCCCGGTTCTGGGACCGAGTAGGCGACCAGGGTGATGCTGGTTCGCGCGTTGGACAGTCCGCCGCCACCGACGGCATCACTGGCACCGCCGTGGCATCCGGCGATGAGGCCGGCGATCAGGGCGAAGGCGAGGACGGGCCGCCAACCTGATGCGGTCCTGATGTGCATTGCGGGCCTTCCGATGTGGAACATATGGGATTTCGGTCCCGTTACCGCGGATAGGCACCTAGAACTTCAGGAGAATTCGAAAACTCCAGACCAGACCGGGTACGGGTGTGGCAGTCAACGACAACAGTGCACGAAGGCATAGCAGCCCGGAATGCCAAATGCCATGCGCATGGCCGGAAGCCTAACAGGAATTGACGTTGCCGCCACCGCAGCGGGCGCCGAGCGAACGGCATCCCCGCTAGTGGTGCATCAGGTGGGTTACCAGCCATGTGACGACGACCAGCGCCACCAGGATGGCGAGAACCAGCGTGACATGCGACCGCGGCATGGGCCCTACTCGGATGTCGCGTCAGCGTGGCGGGCGCGGCGCATCAGCTCGATGCCCTTGCCGAGCAGGCCATCCAACAGGGCCGCCGCGGCGTAGGCCACCACCAGCACGATCGGCACCACCACCATGGCCTGCAGTACGAAAGGGAGCCCCGAAAGCCAAAGCTCGTTGCCGTCCCACCAATCGAGGAACGCGTTCACGGGGCCCACCCTATTCGGCACCGCTGCCGAAGACCAATATGAGGACCGGCGCATGGCTACCGTCCCGAGGCCACGACCTGCCCGATCGACGGCGCCGGACCGGCGGGCACGGTGCTCGCCCGCCATTGTCCGTCCCGGCATCAACATCACGGCGACGGAAAAGCACGCCGACCTCGTGTGCGCGGCCCGAACTCGCCCGCGTATGCGCTTTACGCAGGGGATACCCGCGCGCCACGCCACCTCGGCGAAAGGTTGGACGCGAGACCGCTGAGCAGCGATGATGTCCAGATGGTTCTGCATGCCCAATCCGAAGACCAGCCGGCCGACGCCATGCCCGAGGATGCGTTCCAAGCCACCTCCGCAGCGTCGCTGTCGTCGTCCATCGACTTGCGCACGCCGGGGCCCCTCGCTCCCAGCGCCGCCCTCCGGAACCCGTTCCCGCCCATCGCCGACTACGCGTTCCTGTCAGACTGGGAAACCACCTGCCTGATCTCCCCGGCCGGCTCGGTCGAATGGCTGTGCGTGCCGCGACCGGACTCCCCCAGCGTCTTCGGCGCGATCTTGGACCGCAGCGCCGGCCACTTCCGGCTGGGCCCCTACGGCGTCTCGGTGCCCTCGGCCCGCCGGTACCTTCCCGGCAGCCTCATCATGGAGACCACCTGGCAGACCCACACCGGGTGGCTCATCGTGCGTGACGCGCTGGTCATGGGGCCCTGGCACGACCTAGAGCGGCGGTCGCGGACGCATCGCCGCACGCCGATGGACTGGGATGCCGAGCACATCCTGCTACGCACCGTGCGGTGCGTCAGCGGCACCGTCGAATTGATGATGAGCTGCGAGCCGGCGTTCGACTATCACCGCGTCGGCGCCGCCTGGGAGTACTCCGCTAACGCGTACGGCGAGGCCGTCGCGCGCGCCACCAAGGAACCCGACGCCCACCCGACGCTGCGGCTCACCAGCAACCTGCGCATCGGGCTGGAAGGCCGGGAGGCACGCGCGCGCACCCGGATGAAAGAAGGCGACGACGTGTTCGTCGCGCTGAGCTGGACCAAACACCCGGCGCCGCAGACGTACCAGGAGGCCGCCGACAAGATGTGGCAGACCACCGAGTGCTGGCGGCAGTGGATCAACATCGGTAACTTCCCCGACCATCCGTGGCGCGCGTACCTGCAGCGCAGCGCGCTGACGCTGAAGGGCCTGACCTACTCGCCCACCGGTGCGCTGCTGGCGGCCAGCACCACCTCGCTGCCGGAAACGCCGCAGGGCGAACGCAATTGGGATTACCGCTACGCCTGGGTGCGCGACTCGACGTTCGCGTTGTGGGGTCTGTACACGCTGGGGCTGGACCGCGAGGCCGACGATTTCTTCGCCTTCATCGCCGACGTCTCCGGCGCCAACCACAACGAGCGGCACCCGCTGCAGGTGATGTACGGCGTGGGTGGCGAGCGCAGCCTGGTCGAAGAAGAGCTGCATCACCTGTCCGGCTATGACCATGCCCGCCCGGTGCGCATCGGCAACGGCGCCTACGACCAGGTCCAGCACGATATCTGGGGTTCCATCCTGGATTCGTTCTACCTGCACGCCAAGTCGCGCGAGCAAGTCCCGGAGACGTTGTGGCCGGTGCTCAAGAAGCAGGTGGAGGAGGCGATCAAGCACTGGCGCGAGCCGGACCGCGGCATCTGGGAGGTGCGCGGGGAACCGCAGCACTTCACGTCGTCAAAGGTGATGTGCTGGGTGGCGCTCGATCGCGGAGCCAAGCTGGCCGACCGGCAGGGTGAGAAGAGCTATGCCCAGCAGTGGCGGGCAATCGCCGAGGAGATCAAGAACGACATCCTGCAGCACGGGGTGGACTCCCGCGGGGTGTTCACCCAGCGCTACGGCAGCGACGCGCTGGATGCCTCGCTGCTGCTGGTGGTGCTGACGCGGTTCCTGCCGCCCGATGACCCGCGGGTGCGCAACACGGTCGTGGCGATCGCCGACGAACTCACCCAGGAAGGCCTGGTGCTGCGCTACCGGGTCGAGGAGACCGACGACGGGCTGTCCGGCGAGGAGGGCACCTTCACGATCTGCTCATTCTGGCTGGTGTCGGCGCTGGTCGAAATCGGGGAGGTGCGGCGCGCCAAACGCCTGTGTGAGCGGCTACTGTCCTACGCCAGCCCACTGCACCTCTACGCCGAGGAGATCGAGCCGCGCACCGGCCGGCAGCTGGGCAACTTCCCGCAGGCGTTCACCCACCTGGCGCTGATCAACGCGGTGGTGCACGTCATCCGCGCTGAGGAGGAAGCCGACGGCTCTGGGATGTTCCAGCCCGCAAACGCACCCATGTAGTGGCGATCGCGAGCGCGGCGATCGCGAGCGCGGCGAAGCCGGGCGAAGCGGGTCGCCACCATCAGGTAGTCAGTGGCGATCGCGAGCGCGGCGAAGCCGGGCGAAGCGGGTCGCCACCATCAGGTAGCTACCCGAACGCGGCGAAGCGCGCGGTGTCAGCCCAGAGCGCTGACCTTGTCCATCAGGGCACGCGCGATGTCGGTGGCGCTGGAGTTGATGTCCGCCGATCCCGGGTCAGAGGACCGTCGGCCGCCGAAGAACACCACCTGAACCTCGACGAGGCAGTTCGACCGGACGCCGATGGCGCGCGCCTGTGGTGTGGGCCGCAGGGGCGGCATGTTGGGCAGTATCGATGTCGCGGTTTTGGTGGCCGCGACGGTGGAATCGGTGGCGCGGACATCGCTGATGACGTTCGTTGTGCTGATCGGACCCGACTGTTCCGATGTCGTCATGCCGTTGCACTGCTGCCACTGCTGGGAGAACTGCGCGAACAACGCCTGGGCCTGCGTGGCCGATGGGAGCGTGACCACGCCTTCCTCAACCACGATCACCTGCGCCGGTTCGCCATTGTTCCACCACGACTCCGACGCAACGTCTTTCACGTCGGCGGACCGGTAGACGCCGTGCTGCAACATCGCCGTCACGCCCAGGCAACCGGCCTGCGACGTCGATCGCTTGACCTGATAAAGCTTCTCGGGCCCGCCGAATTCGGCCGGATCCCGCGCCACGAAGGTCTGATTGAGCATCCGCGAGAGCGTCGCGCCGTCGAGAAGCACTTGCTTGACCGTCGTGCCGCGCAGCGGTCCCGGCTTCAGGTTTGGCGCCGGCTTGGCCGTGCCCGCCACTACTCCACCGCAACCCGTCGCCAACGCGGCAACCGCCACCAGCGCCGTCGCCATCCCACGTATTCGCATGGCTATTTTTTGCCCTTGTCCCCCGCGGCGTCGGCGGACAGCGCCGCAACGAACGCCTCCTGCGGCACATCGACGCGCCCGATGGTTTTCATCCGCTTCTTGCCTTCCTTCTGCTTTTCCAGAAGTTTGCGTTTACGGGTGATGTCGCCGCCGTAGCACTTGGACAACACGTCCTTACGGATCGCGCGAATGTTCTCGCGCGCAATGATTTTCGATCCGATGGCGGCCTGGACAGGCACCTCGAACTGCTGACGCGGGATGAGCTCTTTGAGCTTGGTGGTCATCTTGTTGCCGTAGGCCGATGCCCCGTCCTTGTGCACGATCGCACTGAACGCGTCGACCGCCTCGCCCTGCAACAGAATGTCGACCTTGACCAATTGAGCCTCCTGCTCGCCGGCCTCCTCGTAGTCGAGGCTGGCGTAGCCGCGGGTGCGTGACTTCAGCGAGTCGAAGAAGTCGAAGATGATCTCGCCCAGCGGCATGGTGTAGCGCAACTCGACCCGTTCGGGCGACAGGTAATCCATGCCGCCCAGCTCGCCGCGGCGCGACTGGCACAGTTCCATGATGGTGCCGATGAATTCGCTCGGCGCGATGATCGTCGTCTTGACCACCGGCTCGTAGACCTCGCGGATCTTGCCCTCCGGCCAATCCGACGGGTTGGTCACCCGGATCTCGGTGTCGTCCTCTTTGATCACGCGATAGACCACGTTGGGCGACGTGGAGATCAGGTCTAGATTGAACTCGCGCTCCAGGCGCTCCCGGGTGATCTCCATGTGCAGCAGACCCAAGAAGCCGCAACGGAATCCGAAGCCCAGCGCCACCGACGTCTCGGGCTCGTAGGTCAAGGCGGCGTCGTTGAGTTGCAGGCGGTCCAGGGCGTCGCGCAGAACCGGGTAGTCCGAACCGTCCACCGGATACAGACCCGAGTAGACCATCGGCTTGGGTTCGCGGTATCCGGTCAGCGCTTCGGCGGCACCGTGGCGGGCCGTCGTCACGGTGTCACCCACCTTGGATTGACGGACGTCCTTGACGCCGGTGATCAGGTAACCCACCTCCCCGACGCCGAGGCCGTCGCTGGCCTTCGGCTCAGGCGAGACGATGCCGACCTCGAGCAGTTCGTGGGTGGCGCCGGTCGACATCATTGCGATGCGTTCGCGCGGGGTGATCTTGCCGTCGACCACCCGGACGTAGGTCACCACGCCGCGGTAGATGTCGTAGACCGAGTCGAAGATCATCGCCCGCAGTGGGGCGTCGGCCTCACCCTGCGGGGGCGGCACCTCGCGCACCACGTGATCGAGCAGGTCGGCGACGCCGTCTCCGGTCTTGCCGGAGACGCGCAGCACGTCACCCGGCTCGCAACCGATGATATGGGCGATCTCGGCGGCGTAACGGTCCGGGTCGGCGGCGGGCAGGTCGATCTTGTTGAGCACCGGAATGATGTGCAGGTCGCGGTCCAGTGCCAGGTAGAGATTGGCCAAGGTCTGCGCCTCGATGCCCTGCGCGGCGTCGACCAGCAGCACCGCACCCTCGCACGCCTCCAGTGCGCGCGACACCTCGTAGGTGAAGTCGACGTGGCCCGGGGTGTCGATCAGGTGCAGCACGTAATCGGTGTCGCCGACTTTCCACGGCAGGCGCACGTTCTGGGCCTTGATGGTGATCCCGCGTTCGCGCTCGATGTCCATCCGGTCCAGGTACTGGGCACGCATCGATCGCTCGTCGACGACGCCGGTGAGCTGGAGCATCCGGTCGGCCAGCGTGGACTTGCCATGGTCGATGTGGGCGATGATGCAGAAGTTCCGAATCTGCGCCGGCGCAGTGAAGGTCTTGTCGGCGAAACTGCTGATGGGAATCTCCTGGTGCGTGCAAGCTTATCGGGGCGCTGCGCGGCCGTTTCCGGGGCGTTCGCGGGTATGTCCAGCGTATCCAGACAGGGCCGCCGGAACCTACTTGGACACAATCGCACCCCGCCGCTCGCGTCTATGCTGCGAATATGCCGTCTCCCCGAAAGTCTCAGTGGAAGACGTTTCAGCGGTTCGCCGAGAACTTCGTATTCAACAACGCCCCTCGCCTCGTCCGACAGGTGCAGAACTCCCAGACCGTGCTGCGTGAGCTGCAGCAGGCGGTGCGGATCACCGCGAATGTCATCGCCGCGGTGGCGCCCCCACCTTCCGACACGCCCGTCTCCGGCCGGCCGGTGACCAGCGGCAGCCTGCCGACCGCGCAACGCGCCCGCAAGCTGGTGTACGCGCCGAGCCTCGACGGCCGGGCCGATCCCGGCGAGATCGTCTGGACCTGGGTGGTCTACGAGGACGACCCCACGCGGGGCAAGGACCGCCCCGTCCTGGTCGTGGGGCGAGACCGTAGCGTTCTGCTGGGCTTGATGGTGTCCAGCCAGGAGCGCCACGCCGCGGATCACGACTGGGTCGGAATTGGTTCCGGCCCTTGGGATTACGAGGGCAGGCCAAGTTGGGTCCGGTTGGACCGGGTGCTCGACGTGCCCGAAGAGGGCATTCGCCGTGAAGGCGCCATCCTGGATCGCGAGATCTTCGATGTGGTGGCCGCGCGATTGCGCGCCGAGTACTCCTGGCGCTAGCGCGTCCGGCGATGCGCCGAGCGTGCACTCACGGCGAGAAAACGACTTCGTCTTCGCCGTGAGTGCACGTTCGGCGAGCGGGGCCGCGCCGGGCGATCCGCCGAGCCTGGGCGATCAGCCCTGGGTGATGTAGGACTGCAGCTGTCGCTGCTCGGCCTCAAGTTCTTCCATCCGGGTCTTCACGACGTCACCGATGCTGACGATGCCGATCAGCTTCTTGCCGTCGAGCACCGGCACATGCCGCACCCGATTCTTGGTCATCAACACGCTGATGGCGTCGACCTCGTCGGTCTTGGCGCAGGTGGCCAGCATCGAGGTCATGATCTTGGACACCGGGCGCGACAGCACGCTCGCGCCATGCGTGTGCAGCTGGCGCACCACGTCACGCTCCGACACGATGCCGACCACACCCTCGTCGCCGACCACGACCATGGCGCCGATGTTTTGGTCGCTCAACCCCGCAAGCAGCTCGCGAACCGTCGCGTCCGGATTGATGGTCACCACCGCCGCGCCCTTGTTTCGCAAGACGTCCGCTATCCGCATCGAGGCCTCCAGCCGGGTTGTGATCCGCTTCACACCAGGTTACGGGTTCCTCGCGCGGCGGAAAAGCCACCAGAGAAACCTCATACAGATCGTGTCCAAAACGGTGAAAGCGCGGCTGATCCCTCGGTTGGCCCACCCGCAGGCACCGGGGGCTTGCAAGATGGGTCCATGATCGAGGTCACGCTGCTGGGCACCGGAAGTCCGATTCCCGATCCGAACCGCGCCGGGCCGTCAACTCTGGTGCGTGCCGGCGGGCAGGTGTTCCTGGTCGACTGCGGGCGTGGCGTGCTGCAGCGCGCGGCCGCGGTCGGGGTGGGCGCGGCCGGAGTGTCGGCGTTGCTGCTCACCCACCTGCACAGCGACCACATCGGGGACCTCGGCGATGTCCTCATCACGCGGTGGATCGGCACGTTCACCCCGGATCCCGCGCCGCTGCCCATCATCGGACCGCCCGGCACCGCCGAGGTGGTCGCGGCGACGCTGAACGCGTTCCGGCACGACATCGGCTACCGGATCGCCCATCACAGCGACCTCAACGAGCCGCCGGCGGTGGATGTCCGCGAGTACACCGACGGCCCCGTCTGGGACCACGACGGGGTGGGCATTCGGGTGGCCCCGACCGATCACCGGCCGGTGGCCCCGACCATCGGTTTTCGGGTCGATCACCAGGGCGCCTCGGTGGTGCTCGCCGGTGACACCATTCCCTGTGCCGGCCTGGATGAGCTGGCGGCGGGCGCCGACGCGCTGGTGCACACCGTGATCCGCAAGGACATCGTCGTCACCATCCCCCAGCAGCGGCTGCAGGACATCTGCGACTACCACTCGTCAGTTGAGGAAGCGGCGGCGACCGCGGCCCGCGCGGGGGTGGGCACCCTTGTCATGACGCATTACGTGCCGGCGCTGGTACCCGGCCAGGAAGAACAGTGGCGGGCCCTGGCGGCGACGCAGTTCGGTGGGCGCATCGAACTCGGTGACGATCTGCACCGGGTCCAGGTCGAGGCATCCACATGACGATCGCCGGCGGCGGCTCACCGGACCGGCGAACCTCGTTGCGCCGCAGGCGATAGGGCAACGCTCGCCACCATCAGCCAGGTGAGCGCCAGGACCCGCGCGACCGGCAGGATGACGCCCAGCGCCGGCCAGATCAGCACCACCACGGTCACTTCCGCGAGGACGGCCGTCGCCAGACCGATCCGGGTGACCGATCTGGGCAGCACTCCCGTGCCGGACGCCGCGATTGCGCCGACCAGCAGCCCCAACGCCGCAATGTGGCCCGGGCCGCCGGTGAGGAATACCAGTAGGTACAGCGCTCTGACCAACGCCGCGTCAGCTCCAACTTCCGGTATCGACAACGTCCAGCCCAGCAGTCCAGCCAGGCCGAGCGCACCGGCGGCCAAGGCGCCACCGGTCAGAGCGATCGCGGCGGATCTGCTGCTTGCCTCGAGTTGCCGCAGCCGGGCACCGGCGATCGCCGCGTAGAGCGCCAGCGGCACCGACGACGCGAACGTCGCAACGGCGACGATGCGCACGGCCACCGACTGGGCACGGACGTAGCTCGTGACGGCACTTGCCGGCCCGTAAGGCAACGGCATGACGCCGCCCACGGCAACCCCGATCGCGATGCCGCCGATGAGCAGACCGATGCAGGCCAGGGATAGCGGCACCAGGGGCCCCCAGCCACGCCCGGGTGGGTTCCCATCGCGCCGAGCCGCGCCCTCGGCTAAATCATTCATTCCTGCAACGGTATCCCCGGGGTCGGCCACTGTCGGCGAATATCACCGGGCTAGGCCAGCCGGGTCACCTCCACGATCACGTCGAGGTCGGTGGCGCCCTCGCCGGAATAGATGCCCTTCAACGGGGAGACGTCGGCGTAGTCGCGGCCCGCGCCCACGCCGACGTACTGCTCGGTGATCTCGGTGTCGTTGGTGGGGTCATAGCTCCACCAGGCACCAGTCCACGCCTCGATCCAGGCGTGGCTTCGCCCATCCACGGTGTCCCCGACCACGGCCTCGCGTTTGGGATGGAGGTAGCCCGAGACGTAATGCGCCGGAATTCCCATGCTGCGCAACAACATCAGCGACAGGTGCACGAAGTCCTGGCAGACGCCCTTGCCCTGTTTGAGCGCGTCCAGCCCCGACGAGGCCACGCTGGTGGTTCCGGGAAGGTATTCGAGTTCATTGCGCACCCAATCGGCGGCGGCGACAACGGCCTCGGCCGGCTTGTGGGACTTGCTGATCTTTTTGCCCACCGACGCCACCCGCTTGCTGGCCGGCGTGTGCTCGGTGGGGCGCAGCAGCTCGTCGTAGCGATCGATCACTACCTCCGATTGCAGGTCGCCCCAACCGACTTCCGACATCAGCGGTTCGGCTCGCTCGGTTTCGACGACCGAGGATGACATCACCGTGAGATCTGTGTGGGGGGCGTGCAGGTCGAACGCCGTGACCGCGGTGCCCCAGTAGTCGATGTAGCGGTAGGACCGCGTTGCCGGGATGGTTTCGACCCGGTTGAGGATGACGTTCTGCCGGGTGTTCGACCGCGGGGTCAGCCGGGCCTCGTTGTAGGAGGCGGTCACCGGCGACTGGTAGGCGTATCCCGTGGTGTGCACGACGCGCAGCCGCCACATCAGCCGTCCCCTTTCCTGCGGACCAGCCGGGCGCGTTGGCCCGCGTCCGACCACGCCACCCAGGGCGTCACGTGAAAGTACTGCAGCGCCAACGCCTCTCCGACGTCATGGCAGGTCCGCTGCAGCCCGGCCAGACGGCTCTCCAGCGATTCCAGCAGCGCTCCCGGCTGGACGAACTCCAACTCGCTGCGCGCCTGACCGAGCAGCCGCTGCGCCTCGGCGGTGGCCCCAATCCGGCTCTGTCGGTTGTGGACGAGTTCGTCCAAGTTGTGTTCGGCCAGTCGCAGCGAGTAGAACACCGAACGCGGAAACAGCCGGTCCAACAACATGAATTCGACGACCCGGCCCGCATCCAACACACCACGGTAAGTCCGCAGGTAGGTGTCGTGGGCGCCCGCCGAACGCAACAGCGTCACCCACGCCGGGGACGAGGCGCTGTCCCCGACCCGCGACAGTAACAGCCGCACCGTCATGTCGACCCGTTCGATCGCCCGACCCAATACCATGAACCGGTAGCCGTCGTCGCGGGACAGCGTCGAGTCGGCCAGGCCGGCGAACATCGCCGCGCGTCGTTCGATGAACGACAAGAAGTCGTGCGGCCCAAGGCGTTTGGCGGCACGCTCCCGTTCAGGCAGGGCATGATAGGTCGTGTTGAGGCACTCCCAGATCTCGCTGGACGTCACCTCGCGCGCTGACTTCGCGTTCTCGCGTGCCGAGGTGATGGCGTCGACGATCGAGCAGCCACCCTGGGTGTTGGTGCTGTAGGCCACCAAGTCGGTCAACGACCACACATCCAGGTGGTGATCCGGCGGGTCGATGCCGAGCACCCGCAGCAAAAGGCGCGAAGCCTGGTCCGGGTCGACGCTGGAGTCCTCGAGCAACTGGTGCAGCGCCACGTCCAGGATGCGGGCGGTGTCGTCGGCGCGCTCGACGTAGCGGCCGATCCAGTACAGCGCCTCGGCGTTACGTGCCAGCATCGTGCACCGCCCTTTGTTGCTGCTGCTGCTCGAGCTGCTCGCGCCGGGGCAGTTCGGTGGGTTGCGCCTGCTGAGACGACATGGACGTCAGCCAGGACGCGTCTTCCAACGGGTCGGGCATCGAGGTGGGCAGCGAGCGCACCACCTCAGCCGCCTCGAGCTCATGGTCGCCGGCCGCCGCCCGCGACGCCAGCACCCAGGTGTCCTTGGAGCCGCCGCCCTGACTGGAGTTGACCACCCGCGACCCCTCGACCAGGGCCACCCGGCTCAGCCCGCCGGGCAGCACCCACACGTCGTCGCCGTCGTTGACCGCGAACGGTCGCAGATCCACGTAGCGGGGCGCCAGGGTATTGCCGATCTGCGTCGGCACCGTCGACAGTTCCATCATCGGCTGCGCGATCCAGCTCCGGGGATCGTCGCGAATCTTCTTGGCGACGGCAGCCAACTCCTTGTCCGAGGCCTCCGGACCGAACACGATGCCGTAGCCGCCGGACCCCTCCACCGGCTTGAGAACCAACTCGTCGATGCGGTCCAGCACCGCTTCGCGCTCGTCATCGAGCCAGCAGCGCAAGGTCTCCACGTTGGCCAGCAGGGGCTTTTCGCCCAGGTAGTACTCGATCATGGTGGGGACGTAGGTGTAGACGAGTTTGTCGTCGCCGACGCCGTTGCCGATAGCGCTGGAGATGGAGACATTGCCGGCGCGCGCGGCGTTGACCAGGCCGGCCACTCCCAGCACCGAGTCGGCGCGGAACTGCAGCGGGTCCAAGAAGGCGTCGTCGATGCGCCGATAGATGACGTCGACCTGGCGCTCGCCCTCGGTGGTGCGCATGTACACCTGGTTGTCGCGGCAGAACAGGTCGCGCCCTTCGACCAGCTCGACACCCATCTGGCGGGCCAGCAGGGAATGCTCGAAATAGGCCGAGTTGTACACACCGGGGGTCAGCACCACCACCGTCGGGTCGGCCTCGTTGGTGGCCGCGGAGTTGCGCAGCGCCCGCAGCAGGTGCGAGGCGTAGTCGTCGACGGCGCGCACCCGGTGGGTCGCGAACAGGTTCGGAAAGACGCGCGCCATGGTACGCCGGTTCTCCATGACATAGGACACACCCGACGGCGAGCGCAGGTTGTCCTCGAGGACCCGCCAGACCCCCTTTTCATCGCGGATCAGATCGATGCCCGCCACGTGGATGCGCACGCCGTTGGGCGGGACGATGCCCATCGCCTGCCGGTGGAAATGTTCGCAGGAGGTGACCAGGCGGCGTGGGATGACATTGTCGTTCAATATCTCCTGGTCACCGTAGATGTCATCGAGGTACATCTCGAGCGCCTTGACCCGCTGGGTGATGCCGCGCTCCAGGCGCGTCCACTCGGCGGCCGAGATAACCCGGGGCACCAGGTCCAGCGGAAACGGCCGTTCCTGGCCTGATAACGAGAAGGTGATCCCCTGGTCGAGGAAGGCGCGGGATAGCGCTTCGGCGCGAGCTTTCAATTCCGAGGCGTCCGACGGCGCAAGCTCGGCGTAGATACCCCGGTAGGGACCGCGGACAGCGCCCTGGGCATCGAACATCTCGTCGAACGC
Organism: Mycobacterium sp. NGS56; assembly: GCF_059812425.1. NCBI lineage: Bacteria > Bacillati > Actinomycetota > Actinomycetes > Mycobacteriales > Mycobacteriaceae > Mycobacterium > Mycobacterium sp. NGS56. The sequence goes on along the minus strand of NZ_JCALCQ010000001.1, from coordinate 1,048,348 downwards.
CATCTGGTAGGCGTCCGAAGACTCGTTGTATCCACCAAAAATGCGCTCAGAACGCGCAGCGCGAAAACCCCGCTTGGTCTCGTCAAGCTGGTTTGTAAGACTCACTGTTCAGATGCTGCCTCAAATCGACGTTCTGGCAGCCCACGGGTTCCCATTTTGGGAGAAAACGTAACTCACTGATAACCTGGGCAGTCGCTGTGGTGATATCCGGCGCCCCACAAAACGTCTAATCGAAGAAGGAACTCCAGCGTGGCCAACATCAAGTCGCAGCAGAAGCGCAACAAGACGAACGAGCGCGCTCGCCTGCGCAACAAGTCGGTGAAGTCGTCGCTGCGTACCGCCGTGCGCGCGTTCCGCGAGGCCGCCCACGCCGGCGACAAAGAGAAGGCCGCCGAACTGCTGGTGTCGACCAACCGCAAGCTGGACAAGGCGGCCAGCAAGGGCGTGATCCACAAGAACCAGGCCGCGAACAAGAAGTCAGCGCTGACGAAGGCGCTCAACAAGATCTGAGGCCCTGCAGGCCGACGGCGCCCGCCCCCTCTAGTGGCTGCGCTGGGCGGCTAGCTCGGCAACCTGTCTGACCGCGGATTCCAGGGCGTAGTCGGCGTCCACCACCGCTCCCTTGACGTTCGCGTTGAGCGTCGCCACCACCTTCATCGCCGACGCCACCGAGTCACGCGACCAACGCCGAGCCTGTTTCTGCGCCTTCTGCACCCGCCAGGGCGGCATCCCGAGCTGTGACGCGAGCCGATAGGGATCCCCCGACAGGGGGCCGACCCGACCGATCGTGTGGATCGCCTCGGCCAGAGCATCGGCCAGCACCACAAGTGGCTCCCCCCGCATCATGGCCCACCGCAACGCCTCGGCGGCTCCCTCGACGTCGCCGGTTACCGCCTTGTCCGCGATGTCGAAGCCCTTCACCTCGGCCTTGCCGCTGTGATAGCGACGCACCGCGGCGGCGTCGACCACCCCGCCGGTATCGGCGACCAACTGCGAGCAGGCAGAAGCCAACTCCCGCAGATCGGAACCGACCGAATCCAGCATCGCGGTCACGGTGTCCTCGTCGGCCTTGACGCGCAGGCCGCGAAATTCCTTGCGGATGAAGTCGATGCGTTCGCTGAGTTTGGTGATGCGCGCGCAGGCATGCACCTCGGCGCCGAGGGACTGCAGCTCGGCGGCAAGCGCCTTGGCTCGCCCACCCCCCGAGTGCACCACGACCAGCACTACACCCGTCGGCATGTCACTCGCGGCCGAAACAATCACCGCGGCAGCGTCTTTGCCGGCTTCGGCGGCGGCCTCCAGCACGACGATGCGCTCGTCGGCGAACAGTGACGGACTCAGCAGCTCGGCGAGCTCATACGTGCTGACGTCGCCCGCCCGCATCCGGTTGACCGGAACGTCCTCGGTGCCGGCCCGCTTCCGCGCCGACCGCAGCACGTCGGCTACCGCCCGTTCGACCAGCAGTTCCTCGTCTCCCAGGACCAGGTGCAACGGCGAAACTTCGCTCATCCCACGATGGTGTCACGCCCTACCGACTGTGCCGCCCGGGGATCCAACAGCTCAACAACTCGTCTAACCCAGCCCGGACAGCGCCCAGGCCAGCCCAGTAAGCGCCACGAGTGCACCCACGATGCGGACGAGCCGCCATCGCCACAACACCACCACCAGCACCGTGACACCGCCGACGATAAGCGTGCCGGGCACACCCTCCGGCACCGGCAGCGTCGCGCCCGGCATGTGGGCCGCCCAGCGGGCCACACCGTCCACCCACCACAACTCGGGACCGGTGAACCGGATCAGGAGCCGCGCCGCGGCCGGCCATACCCCGCAGAGCGCGGCCGCGGCGGTGCCGAGCACCGTGATCGGCGCGATGACGGCAGCCACGACCAGGTTCGCGAGCGCGGCAACCACACTGAATCGGCCCGAGATCGCCGCGACCAAAGGCGCGGTCACCACCTGCGCCGCCCAGGCGACGGCGAGCGCGTCAGCCAGCGGCTTGGGCCATCCCTTTGCGACCAGTCGCCGCGACCAAACCGGCGCGACGACGATCAGCGCGCCCGTGGCGACTACGGACAGCGCGAACCCCACGTCGACGGCCAACGCGGGGGCGACAGCCAGCAGCACCAGCACGGTGGCGGCCAGGGCCGGAATGGCTTGGCGCCGACGCGAAGACAACATTCCCGCCAGCGCGATGGCGCTCATCACCGCCGCCCGCAACACACTCGCCGTCGGCTGCACGACGATGACGAAGGCCACCAGCGCCAGTGCGGCAAACGCGATGGCCGCCCGGGGGCCGATCAACCGCGCCGAGAACAACACCGCGCCACACACGATCATCACGTTTGCACCCGACACGGCCATCAGGTGCGTCATGCCCGCGGCGCGAAAGTCGCGGCTGGTGTTGCCCGGCACCGCCGAGGTGTCGCCTAACACCAGCGCGGGCAGCATCGCCGCCTGTTCACCGGGCAGCGTCTCGCGGACGGCGGTGGCGAATCGGCTGCGCACCCCATGCGCGGCCCGCTGCACGGGGCCTGCGGTGCCCAAGGTCGGCCGGCCCGACGCGTTGAGTACCGCGACCGTCAGGTCACGACGGATCGGCCGGGTGATGCGCGCGGTGAACCGCATCGGCTGGCCCACCATGACGGAGCCGAAGTCCGAGGCACGCGCGAAAACGACGACCCGCCCGGTTGTTTCGACGGTGCGCAGGCGTTGCAGGGTCGCCCGAAACATCAAGCGGCTGCCGCCCAGCGACACTGCGCTCTCGGTGGGGACGACCGTGACCGGAACGCTGTTGCTGAAGACCGCGGTGATCGGGTGATGAACGACGGCGTCGGTGCGCAGCGCGATGGCGAAGCCGTAGCCGGCCCCCACCATTCCGATCGCTGCGAGGCCGGTGGTGATCGCCCGGAGCCGCGCATTTCGCCCGCGCCGGCGCACCGCACGCCACGCCAGTGCACCGACCCCGGTCAACGCGACGCAGCACCAGGGGAGAATTTGGCCGGCCTGCCACCAGATCCCGCCGGCGGTCACCGCCCAACAGGTCAACGCGGCCGGTACCAGGCGCACATCGACACGCCCGGAGGCAGATCCACCCGGCTCGGGATGAACCACCGGGATCAGACACGGACAAGGGCGCGCAGTTTCTCCAGCCTCGCCGGCCCGATGCCCTCGACTTCGCCGAGCTGGTCGACGCTGGTGAATCTGCCGTTGGCTTGCCGCCACGCCACGATCGCGGCGGCGGTGACCGGCCCCACCCCGGGCAGAGCGTCGAGTTCCTGAACGGTCGCGGTGTTCAGGTCGACGGCCTGGCCGGCCTTCGGCTTGACCGGTCCCGGCGCGGATGGCGGTACCTTCGATGTGGGTGTCGACCCGGTGGCCACCGAGCTGCCCAGCGCCGTCGGCTGGCCCGGGGCCGGAGCGAGACCGACCACGATCTGTTCGCCGTCACCAAGCGGTCGGGCCATGTTCAAGCCAATGGTGTCCGCGCCGTCCATCGCACCACCGGCGGCCGACAGCGCATCGGCGATGCGCGCACCCGGTGCCAGGGTCACCAGACCCGGCGTGTGCACCAGGCCGACCACGCTGACCACCACCGGTCGGTCGGGACTCGGCGGCTGCGCGGCGCCCGGGCCGGCCGATGACCTGGGGGCCGCGGTCGACACTTTCTCCACCGGTGGCAGCTTGGCCGTCATCACCGGCGCCGGGCGGTCGCGCAGCAAGGTGAACACCGTGACCAGCACCGCAAGCGCCGCAATGATCGCCAGCCCGATGGCGCCGGCCCGTCCGGGGTCGGCACGCACTTTGGCCACCCAGCCGCGGTCTTGCGACGCGTCGGGGAGCCACCGCGGGAGCAGCGAATTCTGGTCATCATCGCCGGTGTCCTCCGAGGCCGACCGTTCGTCCCCGGGCTCGGTGTGCGCGTCGGTCTCCGGTTCAGCGCTGAGCCGTCGCTGGAGGCGCTCCGCCGGGAGTTCTGTTCGCATGGTCCGACGGTAGGTCCGCGCACCACCACGACGGCACCGTTCAACCGCGCCGCCGGGCCGATCTGTGGATTAACCCGAGGCTGTGCACAGGGCGTGTGAGGGATGGGTCAAGATGGAAGCCGAGCGAACGACCGGCATCGCCAGAAAACAGCTCTGGGCGCTGCGTCGTCCCGGTCACCGGAGAAACGACAGGAGGCTGCCATGCAATTGGCGCTCACACCAGAGGAAGCCGCGTTCCGCGACGAACTCCGCACCATCTACACGACCAAAATTCCGGAGGAGCTGCGCGAGCGGGTGCGCCAGGGCTCGGCGCAAGCGATCCACGAGGACATCGTCACCAGCCACAAGATCCTGCACGAGCACGGGCTGGCGGTGCCGAACTGGCCGGTCGAGTGGGGCGGCAAGGACTGGACGCCGACCCAGCATCAGATCTGGGCCGACGAGATGCAGCTGGCGTGCGTCCCCGAACCGCTGAACTTCAACACCAAAATGGTGGGCCCGGTAATCGCCGAATTCGGTTCGGAGGAGGTCAAACAACGCTTCCTGCCCCCGACGGCTAGCCTGGACATCTGGTGGTGCCAGGGCTTCTCCGAGCCCGAGGCCGGCTCCGACCTGGCGTCGCTGCGCACCACCGCGGTCCGCGACGGCGACGACTACGTCGTCAACGGTCAAAAGACCTGGACCACACTCGGCCAGTACGCCGACTGGATCTTCTGCCTGGTCCGCACCGATCCGCAGGCGCCCAAGCGGCAGGCCGGGATCTCGTTCCTGCTGTTCGACATGGGTACGCCGGGCATCACACTGCGGCCCATCAAGACGATCGACGGCGGACACGAGATCAACGAGGTGTTCTTCGAGGACGTCCGCGTACCCGCCAACCAGCTTGTCGGAGAAGAGAACCAGGGCTGGACATACGCGAAGTTCCTGCTGGGCAACGAGCGCACGGGCATCGCCGGTGTGGGGCGGACCAAGGTGCGCCTCGCCGAGGTCAAGAGGCACGCCGCGGCCACCGGCGTGCTCAACGACCCGCTGTTCGCGGCGCGGCTGGCCGAGGTCGAAAACGAGCTGCTGGCATTGGAACTCACGCAGTCACGAGTGGTGACCGACTCGGCGGACGGCCAGCCCAACCCGGCGTCGTCGGTGCTCAAGCTGCAGGGTAGCCAACTGCAACAGGCCGCCACCGAACTGCTCGTCGAGGTGGCGGGGCCGGATGCGCTTCCGGCCAACGGCGAAGACATCTCATCGCCTTCCTGGGCGCAACACAGTGCGCCCCATTACCTCAACTACCGCAAGACAACGATCTACGGCGGTAGCAGCGAGGTGCAGCGCAACATCATCGCGTCGACGATTCTGGGATTGTGAGGCAGCCATGGACTTTCAGCTGAGTGACGAGCAAGCCCTGCTCCGAGACACCACCCGCGACCTGTTGTCGCGCACCTACGACCCGGAAAGCCGCAACAAGATCATCGGCTCCGACCTCGGCTGGAGCCGCGAGGTCTGGAATCAGCTCGCCGACACCGGGATTCTCGGTCTCGGCTTCGAGCCAGAAGAGTCCGGCCAGATTGAGATCATGGTGGTGCTCCATGAGGTCGGCCGCCGATTGGCCCCCGAACCGGTGCTGCACGCCGCCTTGGGACCCGGTGCGCTGATCGCCGAACTCGGCAGCGCCGAGCAGAAGCAACTGCTCGACGAGGTCGCCGGCGGACAGCGGCTGCTGGCGTTCGCCCACCTCGAGCCCGGCCGGCGCAACCCTTCCGCCGAGGTGAGCACGAAGGCTGCGCAGCAAGGTGATTCGTGGACACTCACCGGTCAGAAGAACCCGATACTCGCCGGGGACTGCGCCGACACCTTGGTGGTCAGCGCCGGGTTGCCGAACGGCGGCACCGGGCTTTTCCTGGTCGATGCGGCATCGGTGACCAGGCACCCGTACCGGACGTTCGACGGACAGCGCGGCGCCCAGATCGATCTGGATTCCACCGCCGCCGAACCGCTCGGCGAGGCACGCGACGCGTCAGGTGCCATCCGTGACGCCGTCGTGCGCATCCAGTCGGCGCTGTGTGCCGAAGCGCTGGGGGCGATGGAGGAATCGCTGCGCCTGACCACCGATTACCTCAAGACCCGCAAGCAGTTCGGCGTCACGCTCAACAAATTCCAGGCGCTTACGCAGCGCGCGGCGGACATGTATGTGTCGTTGGAATTGGCCCGCAGCATGACGTTGTACGCGGCGATGTCGATCGCCGACGGCAACATCGACCCGTTGATCGCGTCGCGGGCCAAGCTGCAGATCGGTCGCTCGGGCCGGCACATCGCTCAGGAGTCGGTCCAGATGCACGGGGGTATCGGCGTGACGGCGGAATATCCGGTCAGCCACTACGCCGCCCGACTCACCGCGATCGAAAACACCCTGGGAACCTCGAATGAGCACCTGCACAACCTGATTGACCACATCGGCGACTACGACCTGGCCCGTCTGTAAGGCATGGCCGAGCCCGCGGAACTGAGTGAGAAGGTCATCGAGTTCTTGTCGGCCGGCACCCGCACCGGGATGCTGGGTTACCTCGCCGCCGACGGCCGGCCGCTGGTCGCGCCGGTGTGGTTCGTGGTCGACATCGGGCAGGACGGCGCCGAGCTGGCGTTCAACACCGGGCGCGACACGTCGAAAGGCCGTGCACTGGCGCGTGATCCGCGCGTGGTGATCTGCGTCGACGATCCCCATCCGCCGTACTCGTTCGTCCAGGTGCAGGGTCTGGCCACGGTCAGCGAGGATGCGCATGAGGTCCGCGACATCGCCACCCGCACCGGTCGCCGCTACATGGGCGCAGCACGCGCGGACGAATTCGGCCGTCGCAACGGCGTTCCCGGTGAATTGGTGGTGCGGGTGCGCCCGACCAAGGTCAACGCAGGATTCGAGATCAGCAACTAGTTCGCCCACGGCAAAGGAGCCGCGATGAGCAAGGCAAGCACGGACCGTCCGCTGCGGGTGATCCAGTGGACGACCGGAAACATCGGTCGCCGGTCGCTGCACGCCATCATCGGGCGGCCAGACTTGGAACTGGCCGGGGTGTATGCCCATGGCGCCGACAAGGTCGGCGTCGACGCCGCCGACCTGGCGGGCTGGGCGGAGCCGACCGGCGTGCAAGCGACGAACGACATCGACGCGCTGTTGGCCCTGGGCGCCGACGCATGTTGCTATAACCCGTTGTGGCCCAGCGTCGACGAGTTGGTACGGTTGCTGGAATCGGGAGTCAACGTGTGCACCAGCGCCGCGTGGATCACCGGTGGCAAACAGACGCCACAGGACTTCAAACGCATCGAGGACGCCTGCCATAAGGGCAATTCGACGATCTTCGGCAGCGGCGCGCACCCGGGCATGACGAACATGGTGGGCATGGTGCTCTCCGCCTCGTGCGAGCGCGTTGACGAGATCCGGATCACCGAGTCCGTCGACTGCTCGACCTACGAGTCGGCGGAAACTCAGACAGCGATGGGGTTTTCGCAAGCTCCCGATACCCCGGGACTGGCCGAAAACGTCCGGCGCGAAAGCGAAGTCTTCGCGGAATCGGCCGCGATGATGGCCGACGCGATCGGGGCGAAGCTGGACAAGATGACCTTCGACGTCACGTTCACTGCGGCCACCGATGACTCCGATCTGGGCTTTATGAAGATCCCCGCCGGAACGGTCGGCAGCGTCTACGGCTACCACCGCGGCTGGGTTGGCGATCGCAACGTCGTCAGCGTCGGGTTCAACTGGACCATGGGCAGTCACGTCGTCCCGCCCAAGCCGCTCGAGCACGGCCACGTCATTCAAGTGTTCGGGTTGCCCAACATGCGGACCGTGCTGCACTGCCTGCCACCCAAGGACTGGACCGAGCCCGGGTTCATGGGACTGGGAATGATCTACACGGCGATGCCGGTTACCAATGCCGTCCCGGCCGTGGTCGCCGCTCCGCCCGGGATCGTGACACTGGCGGATTTGCCACCTGTCACCGGCCGGCTGGCCCACTAGCGGATATGCCGTCCGCCACAGGTGGCGGCCCCGCGAGGAACGCTTGCGTGCACTAAGGTTAGTATCCCTAACTGAGCAAATGTTCCGTTGACATCGGTGTCGTCGGCGACGGTTGGTGAGCTTTGCGGAAGGCGGTCAGGTGGTGACTAGTCCGGGCTCAGGTCCCCGCCCCGGCTTGATGGCCCGCGCTTTGAGACAAGTGTGGATCCCGCTGGTGCTGGTCGTCGTTCTGGCGGTGTCGGCGCTGATCGTGTCGCGGCTGCACAAGATCTTCGGCTCGGAAGACCTCAACGCAAACGCCGGCAAAGGGATCGAAATCGTGCAGTTCAATCCCAAGGTCGTCGTCTACGAAATCTCCGGCTCCCCGGGTACGACGGCCAATATCAACTACTGGGACGAAAACGCCGACACCCACCAGGTCAACAACGCCCCACTGCCGTGGTCGACCACGATCTCGACCACGCTGCCCTCGGTCAGCGCCAACATCATGGCGCAGAGCGACGGCGGCACGATCAGTTGCAAGATCACCGTGGACGGCGTCGTCCGCGACAGCCAGAACTCCGACGGCCATAACGCCCAGACCTTCTGCCTGGTGAAGTCCGCATGAGCGATGTGAACAGCAAGACCGAACGCGACCTGAGCACCGCCGACACCGGCCCGATCAAAACCGGCGGCCTGTCCAAGGCCGAGCGGGGCCACCGGCCTTACCTGCCCCACGCGATCCGCATCTTCGCGGTACCGATCATCTTGGGCTGGGTGGCCATCACCGTGTTGGTGAACGTCATCGTTCCCACCCTGGAGAAGGTCGGCGAGGCGCACTCGGCGCCGATGACACCGCTGGACGCGCCGTCGATGAAGGCGATGATGCGCCTGGGCCACAATTTCCACGAGTTCGACTCCAACAGCACCGTGATGATCGTCCTGGAGGGTCAGCACCCGCTCGGGCCGGACGCCCACCAGTACTACGACAAGCTGATTCGGCAACTCCGCCAAGACCCCAGGCACATTCAGCACATCCAGGACTTCTGGGGCGACCGGCTCACCGCCGCGGGCGCTCAGAGCGCCGACGCCAAGAGCGCTTATGTGCAGGTGAACCTCGCCGGAAACCAGGGCACGACGCTGGCCAACGAGTCCGTGGACGCCGTTCGCAAGGTGATCGACGAGAACAGGGCGCCACCCGGCGTGAAGGCCTACGTCACGGGTCCCGCGGCGCTGTCCGACGACATGCACATCATCGGCAACGCCAGCCTGGCCAAGATCACGCTGTTCACCCTGGGCGCCATCGCGATCATGTTGCTGCTGGTTTACCGGTCCATCGTCACCACGCTGGTGCAGCTGTTCATGACCTTTGTCGCGCTGGCCTGCTCGCGCGGAGTCGTCGCGGTTCTCGCTTACCACAACGCATTCGGGCTCACCACCTTCGCCGCCAACATCTTGACCATGCTGGCGATCGCGGCGGGAACCGACTACGGAATCTTCCTCGTCGGCCGCTATCAGGAGGCATTGGCCGCCGGCGAGGACCGAGAAAGCGCGTACTACACCACATTCAAGGGCGTCGCCCCGGTCGTCTTGGGATCGGGCTTGACGATCGCGGGCGCGACTTATTGCCTGAGTTTTTCGCGGCTGCCGTGGTTCAACACGATGGGCGCACCCGTGGCGATCGGCATGCTGGTCGTGGTGCTGGCCGGCATCACGCTGGGCCCCGCGGTGGTCTTCGTCGGCAGTCGCTTCCATCTCTTCGAACGGCAGGCCAAGCGCGGTCGGCTGTGGCGCCGGGTGGGCACCGCCGTTGTGCGTTGGCCCGCACCGATTTTGGCCGTCAGCGCCGCGATCGTGTTAGTCGGCATGATCGCGCTGCCCAGCTTCCACACGAGCTACAACGACCGCCATTACCTGCCGTTGTCAGCCCCGTCCAATCAGGGGCAGGAGGCCGCCAATCGGCATTTCTCCGAGGCACGGATGAACCCCGACCTGTTGATGGTCGAGTCTGACCACGACATGCGTAACCCGGCAGACATGCTCGTCTTGGACCGGGTGGCCAAGAACGAGATGCGCACGCTCGGCATCGCCATGGTCCAGGACATCACGCGACCGCTGGGCATCCCGATCCAGCACAGCTCGATTCCGTTCCAGAACAGCGTACAAAGCCAGACGACGATGCAGAACATGAGCTTCCTCAAGGAGCGCATGAACGACATCCTGAAGATGGCCGATGACCTGCAAACCCAGATCGACACCACGCAGCGCCAGTATGAGGTGTCGTTAGACCTGGCCAACGCCGCCGACGACAGCGCACGGACCACGGCGGTGACGTCGCAGATCACCGACACGCTGCGCGATCACATCGCGGATTTCGACGACACCTTCCGGCCGATCCGCACGTACTTTTACTGGGAGAAGCACTGCTACGACATTCCGGTGTGCATCGGATTGCGGTCCCTGTTCGACACGTTCGACGGCTTCGACCAACTCGCCGAGCAGTTCCACTACCTCACAACCGACATCGCGCACACCGCCAAAGCCACCCACGACCTCAATGCGCTGTTCCCCACGCTCATCACCACGCTGAAGACCACCAGGGGCATCACGCTGACGCTGTATCAGACGTTCAAGGCGATGATCAACCAGATGGAGGCGATGAGCAACACCGCCATCGTGATGGGGCAAAGCTTCGACAACTCCAAGAACGACGACTTCTTCTACCTCCCGCCGGAAGCCTTCGACAACCCCGATTTCCAGACGGGTCTGCGCATGTTTCTGTCGCCGGACGGTAAGTCGGCGCGGTTCTTCATCACCCATCAGGGCGACCCGATGTCGCCGGAGGGCATCGCGCGCGTCGACGCCGAACGCACCGCGGCCCAGGAGGGCTTGAAGCAGTCGTCGCTGTCGGATGCCAGGGTCTATCTCGGCGGAACCGCCGCAACGTTCAAAGACATGGCCGATGGCGAGAAATACGACTTGATGATCGCCGTGGTGTCGGCCCTGACGCTGATCTTCATGATCATGCTGCTGCTGACGAGAAGTGTGGTGGCCGCGCTGGTGATCGTCGGCACGGCGGCCAGCTCGATCGCCGCGTCATTCGGTCTGTCCGTGTTGATTTGGCAGGACCTGTTCGGCATCCGGATCCACTGGATCGTGATGGCGCTGTCGGTCATCATCCTGCTGGCCGTCGGGTCGGACTACAACCTGCTACTGGTCTCCCGGTTCCGTGAAGAGATCCATCGCGGGCTCAAGACGGGGATCATCCGGTCGATGGCCGGCACCGGTGGTGTGGTGACGGCGGCGGGCCTGGTGTTCGCCTTCACCATGGCGTCCATGCTGGGCAGCGATCTGCGCGTGCTCGGTCAGTTCGGGTCCACGGTGTGCATCGGTCTGTTGCTCGACACGCTGATCGTGCGCACGCTGCTGATGCCCTCGATCGCCACCCTGCTCGGACGGTGGTTCTGGTGGCCGCAGGTTGTACACCCGCGCGGTGACAACGCGCGGCGGCCGGTGAACGCCTAGTCCGAGAGTGGCGAACCGGCCACGCCCCGCTCGCGATCGCTAGTCCGCCGGGGGAGCCCTACGCTCACCGCGACCGCGCCCGCGCCGACATGCACCGCGAGCACCGGTCCCAGTTCGGTGATGATCGGCGGCTCGCACGCCGGTAACCGCTCGCGCAGCGCCGTCGCCACCTCTTGTGCGCCGACCGGATTGTTGACGTGGTGCACAGCCAGGGCGGCGACGTCCTGGCCGACGACCTCACAGACCCGTTCGATCATCGTCTGCGTCGCATGGCTCACCGTGCGCACTCGTTGAGCCAGAACAAGTTTGCCATCATCGATACGCAACAGCGGCTTGAGCGCCAGGGCGGTGCCGAGCCACGCCTTCGCCCCGCCGATGCGCCCGCTACGGCGCAGGTTGTCCAGCCGTTGCACCACCATGAAGGCATGCCCGCGGTCCACGGCGGCACGCGCGGCGTCCGCGACGGCCTCGACGTCCCCGCCATCGGCCGCGGCCCGCGCGGCGGCCAGAGCGACGAAACCGGTGCCCATCGCAGCCGATTTGGAGTCGACGACGCGCACGTTCGGGTCGAGGTCGGCGGCGGTACGCTCGGCGGCGCGGCAGGTGCCCGACAGCGCCGCCGAGATGTGGACTGCCACCACGCCGTCGCCGCCGCTGTCGGCCAGCGCCTGCTGGTACACGTCGGCCAGTTCGGCCGGAGTGGCCGCCGCGGTGGTCGCCGCTAATTTGTATATGTCGCCGGGAACGTCGTCGACACCATCACGCAGATCGTTGCCGTCGAGCAAGATGTGCAGCGGAACGACACGTATCCCCCACTTCTCGAGCAGGTCGGCGGGCACACGTGCCGACGAGTCGGTCACCACCACGACGGTCACAAGCGCTACCCGCGGCGCTTCTCGTGCGCCACGCCGGCTTGATTGCGCGGCTCCTCCTCATCGCGCTGCGCGCTCTGCATCGTTGCCACGCCGGCTTGATTGCGCGGCTCCTCCTCATCGCGCTGCGCGCTCTGCATCGTTGCGACGCCGGCTTGATTGCGCGGCTCGTCCTCATCGCGCTGCGCGCTCTGCATCGTTGCCACGCCGGCTTCGGCGAGCGCCTTGAGCATCAGCTCCGCGACCGCCTGGTGAGCCTCGAAATTCCAGTGGATGCCGTCGGGGTTTCCGCGGCCGTTGATAATCTGCTCGGCGACAGCGGCTTTGAGATCCACCAAGGGTACCTGGTGGCTTTGCGCCCATTCGGTGATGGCGGCCACCGTCCCCGCGCGACCGTGGTGGGCCCTTCCGTAGGTGTCGGCGATATGCACCGACGGCAGCGACGCCACGATCGGGATGCCCGGGCGATTGAAATCGATTGCGCCACGCGTCTGTTCGAGATAGTAGGCGCTCAGATGCGGAGGCAGGGCCGGCCGGGCGATCGGAGAGAGCCTGGGCTGCGCCCAGCCATAGCCGTCACGGACCCAGCGCCGCAGCCAGGGCGGCCGCACGTAGCGGATCAGCTCGCGCAGCGCGGTGGGCAGCACCGACGGCAGCGAATCCATGCCGCCGGTGGCGAAGATGACCGCGCCGGCCCTGGGGAGCGCCGCCCACGCCCGCGGGTCCTGGGTCGCCGCCCACCAGATGTCGCGGCAGGTCCAACCGATGCGGCCGATCAGCTCGACATCCCAATCAAGTTGTGCCGCAACAATATTAGGCCATATTCGGGGATCGTCGGCGGGAAGTCCCCCGGTCGGACCGTAGTAGGCCAACGAGTCGGCGAAAATCAGCAGGGTGGGCTTGGGCTCAGAGGACATCGTTGGACACCTGCGCGGAAGCGTTCCACACATCCAGACGCCAACGGATGCTGTTGAATTCGTCGGCGGGATCGTCGTTATGGCCGGAAAGCTGCACCCAGCTGGCATTGCCCATGCCACCCAGAATCGGCCAGTTGGCAACGGGAAGCTTCAGCAGCGCGGCCGACAGCGCGGCGATCAGGCCGCCGTGAGCCACCAGCACCACCGGGCGATCCGGCCCGTCGGGGTCACCCCATTCCGGCTCGCTGGATACCAATTCGGCGACCAACGGCACGCTGCGTGCCGCGACGTCGACCCTGCTCTCGCCGCCATGCGGCGCCCACGTGGCGTCTTCGCGCCAGGCCAGCCGTGCGCCGGGAGCCTGCGCGTCGACCTCGGTGTGGGTCAACCCCTGCCAGTCGCCGAGATGGGTCTCCCGCGCCCGCTGGTCCACCCGGACCGGCACGCCGGTCACCTCCCCCAGCCTGATCGCCGTGTCGTAGGCGCGATGCAGATCCGACGACACGATCAGCAACGGCTGCAGCTTGCCCAGCACCTCGGCGGCCGCAACGGCCTGTGCCCGCCCGAGTTCACTGAGTTCGGAATCCAGCTGGCCCTGCATCCGGCTACCCGCGTTGAACTCGGTTTGCCCGTGCCGCAGCATGATCAGACGACGAATTCTCATTGCGCGCCCGATTCTTCGGAGTGGTCACGGTTCTCGTCCACGTCTACCGACACCACCGGGCAGTCACCCCACAACCGCTCCAGGGCATAGAAGTCGCGGTCTTCCTGGTGCTGGATGTGAACGACGATGTCGCGATAGTCCAGCAACGTCCAGCGGCCTTCCCGGGTGCCCTCGCGACGGGCGGGCTTGTAACCGGCCTTGCGCATCTTCTCCTCGACCTCGTCGACGATGGCGTTGACCTGTCGCTCGTTGGACGCCGAGGCGATCACGAAGCAGTCCGTGATGGCGAGCTGGGCCGAGACGTCGATGACGACGACATCGTCGGCCAGCTTCGCGGCCGCGGCGCCCGCGGCCACCGTCGCCATGTCGATGGCCTCCTGCGTGGCGCTCATGGGTGTTCCCCAGTGGTCAAGCGCGTTTCGTTCGCGATCATGCGAGGCTCCCCGTCGTCGCGGTAGAGCCGGCGTTTGGAGACGTACTGCACGACGCCGTCGGGCATCAAATACCACAGCGGTCGGCGCTGCGCTGCGCGACGGCGGCAATCGGTCGAAGAGATGGCCAGCGCGGGGATCTCGACCAAGGTCAGGGCGTCGTCTGGCAGCTCGCCCAGCACGCCGGTGATGTGTTCGCGCCGCAGCTCGTAGCCGGGCCGGCTGACCCCGACGAAGCGCGCCAGCTCGAACGCCGTCTCCCAGCCCTCCCACGACAGAATGGAGGCCAGCGCGTCGGCCCCGGTGATGAAGTAAAGCTCAGAGCCTGGGTTGAGGGCGCGCAGGTCAAGCAAAGTGTCTTTGGTGTAGGTGGGGCCGGCGCGGTCGATGTCGACCCGGCTGACCGAGAACCGCGGATTGGATGCCGTGGCGATCACCGTCATCAGATATCGGTCCTCGGCAGCAGAGACGTTCCGCTCCTTCTGCCAGGGCTGCCCGCTGGGCACGAACACCACTTGGTCGAGGTCGAACAGGTCCGCGACCTCGCTGGCGGCAACCAGGTGACCGTAATGAATGGGGTCGAAAGTCCCACCCATCACTCCTAACCTGCGAAGCTGCTTTTGCACGATTTGCCAGCTTACTTGAGCCGGTGCTAGGGCCCGATGTTCCAGGCGTTGGTCACATGCGCCACACCAGCCTCTAATTCGGGCGGCATGCAGTGCGCCCGCCTCACAGCGCCAAATGCTGCCGAAGACACCGGTCTGCCCGCGGTTGTCGCTGTGAGGCGGGCGCGAAGGGCGCGGCCGCGGACGGATACGCGTGTGGCCGATGTGAATCGACGCGGCGCCCGCACCCCTACACCGGCAGCAATTGGTCGATCACCGCCGCCAGCTGCTTGGCGGATCTGCACTCGTGCATCGCGATGACTTCCTGGTAGCGCGGCACCGCCGAGTCACCGCTGCCCCACAGATGCTTGGGCTCGGGATTCAGCCAGTGCGCGTGCCTGCTGGCCGTCACCATGTGGGACAGCAGCTCGGTCTCCGGGTTGCGGTAATTGGTGCGGCCATCCCCGAGCACCAGCAGCGAGGTGCGCGGTGACAGCACGTTGGGGAACGACTGCATGAACGACGCGAACGCGTTGCCATAATCGGAATGGCCGTCGCGACTGTAAACGCCCGACTCCCGGGTGATCCGCTGGATCGCCACCGCCAGGTCGGCCTCCGGACCGAACATGTGGGTCACCTCGTCGGTGGTATCGATGAATGCGAACACGCGAACACGCGAGAATTGTTGTCGCAGAGCATGTACCAGGAGCAGGGTGAAGTGGCTGAACCCGGCGACCGAGCCGGACACGTCGCACAGCACCACCAGCTCCGGCCGTGCCGGACGCGGCTTGGCCAGCACGACGTCGATCGGGACCCCGCCGGTGGACATCGACTTGCGCAGCGTCTTGCGCATATCGATCGATCCGGCCCGGGCGCGTCGACGGCGGGCTGCCAGCCGGGTCGCCAGTGTTCGGGCGAGCGGGGCAACCACCCGGCGCATCTGGCGCAGCTGATCACCGGAGGCGCGCAGGAATTCCACATTCTCGGAAAGCTGTGGGATGCCGTACATCTGGACGTGATCACGACCCAGCTGCTCGGCCGTGCGCCGTTTGGTCTCGGAATCTACCATCTTGCGCAACTGGGTGATCCGCTGCGCGGCAAGCGCTTTAGCGATCTCCTCCTGGCTGGGAGTCGGTTCGTCACCATATGAGGCGAGCAGCCCGGCCAGCAGCTTGCCCTCGAGCTCGTCCAGCGCCATGGCCTTGAGCGCCTGGTACGACGAGAAGGACGGGCCACGACTGGAGCTGTACTTGCCGTAGGCCTCGACGATCCGGGCGATCATCGCGACCAGCCGCTCGTCCATGTCGGCGAGGTCGGGATTCTCGGTCAACAGGTCCACCAGCATCTGGCGCATCGCCTCGACGTCGTCGGCCGGCAATGCGTTGTCGTCTGCCAAGTCGTTGGCGTCGTCATCGGCGACCACCGCGCGTGCGCCCAGCGCCGCCGGGAACCACAGGTCGAACATGGCGTCATAGGTCTCGCGGTGATCGGATCGGCGCAACACAGCGCACGCCAAGCCCTCGCGCAGCACCTTGCGGTCACCCAGGCCGAGCGTCGCCATCACCCGGCCGGCGTCCACCGTCTCCGACGGGCCGACCGAAATCCCAGCCCCGCGAAGCGCTTCGACGAATCCCACCAAATGGCCGGGCAGCCCGTGCGGGGCGAGTGGCCGGGAGGGTCGGATGCGGCGGGTGGCCATCGCGATCGTCCTAATTCAGCCGCAGCTCGCCGGTCGCGCGCTGCTGGTCGGATTGATGTTTGAGCACCACCCCGAGCGTGGCCGCGACGACCGCGTCGTCGATGGTGTCCAAACCCAGCGCGAGCAGCGTGCGGCCCCAGTCGATGGTCTCGGCGATGGACGGGACCTTCTTGAGCTGCATCCCGCGCAGCACCCCGATGATGCGAACGAGCTCCTCGGCCAGATGCGCGGGCAGCTCGGGAACCCGGGACAGCAGGATGCGGCGTTCCAGGTCGGCAGTGGGAAAGTCGATGTGCAAGTACAGGCAGCGGCGCTTGAGCGCCTCGGACAGCTCACGCGTGGCGTTGGAGGTCAGCACCACCAGCGGCGTTCGCTCGGCCACGATGGTGCCCAGTTCCGGAACGGTGACCGCGAAGTCGGACAGCACCTCCAGCAGCAGGCCCTCGATCTCGATATCGGCCTTGTCGGTCTCGTCGATGAGCAGCACGGTCGGCTCGGTACGCCGGATGGCCGTCAGCAACGGGCGCTGCAGCAGGAACTCCTCGCTGAACACGTCGTCCTTGGTCTGATCCCAGTCCCCGGACCCGGCCTGGATGCGAAGGATCTGCTTGGCGTGGTTCCACTCGTAGAGCGCGCGAGCCTCGTCCACGCCCTCGTAGCACTGCAAGCGCACCAGCCCCGAGCCGGTGGCCTGCGCGATGGCGCGTGCCAACTCGGTCTTTCCCACGCCGGCCGGACCTTCCACCAACAACGGCTTACCGAGCCGGTCGGCCAAGAACACGGCGGTCGCGGTGGCCGTGTCGGGCAGGTAGCCGGTCTCGGCCAGCCGCCGCGACACGTCATCGATGTCGTCGAACAACGGCTTGGACCGGGCGGGCACACTCACAATCGGTTCTCCTAAAAACGCTTTCTCCACGCGGGTATCAAGCCGGACGAGTTTGTCCGTCTCCCCACGCAATCCATTTGGTCGAGGTCAATTCGGGCAGCCCCATCGGACCGCGCGCATGCAATTTCTGTGTGGAGATGCCGATTTCGGCGCCAAAACCGAACTGCTCACCATCGGTAAAGGCGGTGGACGCGTTCACCATCACCGCGGCCGCGTCCACGCCGTCCGTAAACTTCTGCGCCGCAGCCATATTGGTGGTCACGATGGCCTCGGTGTGTCCGGTGCCGTACTCGTTGATGTGAGCGATCGCGGCGTCGATACCGTCGACCACCGCCACCGCGATGTCCATCGACAGGTACTCGCGACGCAGGTCATCCTCGTGCGCATCCTTCGAGAAACCGCCGTGCACGGTCACGCCGGCGTCTTGCAGGGCGGTCACCAGCCGGGGCAGCGCGTCTTCGGCGATCGCGACATCGACCAGCAGTGTCTCTGCCGCGTTGCAGACACTGGGCCGACGGGTCTTGGAATTCAGCAGGATTCGCTCCGCCACCTCCAAGTCGGCACCTTCGTGCACGTAGACGTGACAGTTGCCGACACCGGTCTCGATGGTGGGCACCTGCGCGTCGCGGACGACCGCGTCGATCAGGCTCGCCCCGCCGCGCGGAATCACCACGTCGACCAGGCCACGGGCCTGGATCAGATGCGTCACCGTGGCGCGGTCATCGGCCGAAAGTAGTTGAACCGCATCGGTGGGCAGGTCCTCGCTGACCAGCGAAGCACGCAACACCTGGACCAGCGCCTGGTTGGACCGCGTCGCCGATGAACTCCCGCGCAACAGCACGGCATTGCCGGACTTGAGCGCCAATCCGAAGGCGTCCACGGTCACGTTGGGCCGGCCCTCATAGATCATGCCGACGACGCCCAACGGGACCCGCTGCTGACGCAGCTGCAGCCCGTTGGGCAACGTGTAACCGCGCAACACCTCACCGACCGGGTCGGGCAACCCCGCGACCTGACGCAGGCCGGCGGCGATGCCCTCAACGCGTTTGGCGTCCAGCGCCAAGCGATCGAGCATCGCCGACGGCGTGCCGGCGGCCCGTGCGGCGTCGAGGTCTTCGGCGTTGGCCGACAGGATCAGATCGCGGTGCGCGGCTAGCGCATCGGCCGCAGATCGCAGCGCTTGGTCCTTGGCGACGGTCGGCAGCAACGCCAGGACACGTGACGCAACCCGGGCGCGGCGTGCGGCGTTGTGCACCTCCTGGCGCAAGTCAGGAAGCGATGGTGCTTGCAGACTCATCAAACCAGGGTATCGGGCGCCAAAACCCCAGATGGTGGCGACCCGCGCTCCGCACTGCGCACCTTGCTGCGCCGCTCTTCGATGATGTTGCCGAAGTTCTGCAGCAACACGGGCGCACGCGTCACCAGGTGCTCAATGTGCTCCCGATCGATCTCCAGCGCCGTGACCTCTTCGAGGGCGTACGCGCTGGCCAGGTTGGGTTGCCGAGTCAGCGCGGTCAGCCCAACGAACGACCCCGTGACCAGCGTGCTGATCGGAACCAGCGAGCCGTCGTCGGCGGTCGCCGTCAGCTGCACGCGCCCGGAGACCAGAAACGTCATGGCCGTAGGGACCTGGCCGGCGTACTCCACCACCTCGCCGGCGCCATAGCGCACGATCCTCGCGGCGGACCGCAGCGATCGCTGCTCCTCGGCGCCGATCCGCAACGCCGGCGCCACCACCGTGTGCAGCGCGTGCTCCACACGTTCGACGGTGGAGAAGTCGTCGTCGGCGCCGTCGAGGTGCAGATTCTCCCGTCGTGTCGCATACCAGGCCCAGCGCAGGAAAGTGGCCTTGGCGGCGCCGTCGTCCGCCGGTGAATTCAACCCGATGGTCGTGCGGTACTCGGCCGCACCCAACGGGACCGTACGCGGTACGCTGCCGGCCTTGAGCTGGGGCAACAGTTGGGCGATGCGTGACAGCAACGCGCACACCCGGTCCGGCGGGTCGACACTGGAGAACGTCGTCGTCACCGACAGCTTGTGCCCGCCGGGCGGACGAGAAAGGTTCGTGAACGCGTTGCTGGCGAGCACCGAGTTCGGCGTGACCCGAATGCCGCTGCCGGTGTCGATGTGCACGGACCGCCAATTCACCTCGACCACGCGTCCGCTGGCCGTGCCGGTGTCCAGCCATTCATCGATGCGGAACGGCTGCTCGAACAACATGAACAGGCCCGACACGATCTGGCCGACGGAGTTCTGCAGCATCAGACCGATGACGACCGATGTGACACCCAGCGCGGTGAAGATACCGCCGATGCGCACGCCCCAGATGTAGGACGACATCACCGCCAGACCAACACCGATCACGGCCAACCGGGCGCAGTCCAGGAAAATGGTGGGAAGCCTTTTACGCCAGCTCTTTTCCGGCGCGCCTTCGAACATCGTCGCGTTGAGGCCGGACAGCACGAGCACCAGCACCAGCAGGCCGAACACCGTGGTGAGGAGACGCACCGGAACGTCGTCGGCCGGGACCTGCGAGGCCTTAACCAGCAGGAGCAACAGCGCACCGAGCGGCAGCAGATAGTTGCGCACCAGGCCGACCTGCCGGGCCAGTGGGCTGCTTCTGCGCAGCAGGGCGTCCTGCAGCTCGGTGAGCGCGATCAGCCCCAGCGGCAACCCGGCCGCAATGCCGATCGCCCAGTAGAACCATGTCGAGGTGAAGAGGTTCATCAGCGCTCCAATAACCGGTAGATGGCCTGATCGGTACCGCCGACGGAG
The DNA here is from genome assembly GCF_059812425.1 of Mycobacterium sp. NGS56. Taxonomy (NCBI): domain Bacteria; kingdom Bacillati; phylum Actinomycetota; class Actinomycetes; order Mycobacteriales; family Mycobacteriaceae; genus Mycobacterium; species Mycobacterium sp. NGS56. The sequence continues at coordinate 1,028,006 of NZ_JCALCQ010000001.1, read as the reverse complement.
ATGGTGCCGGCGGCGGTGAACTGCCGGACATCCCGCATCGCTTCGTACACCTGCGAACTGACATAGACCCCCGGCTGCGGCGCGCCGCTGTGCATTTGGTAGGCCAAACTGACTGCGCCACCCCACATGTCATAGACCAGGCTGGAGCGGCCGACCAGCCCGCTCACCACGTTCCCTGTGTTCACACCTACTCGCAGGCCCAGCTGGTGCACCGATTGAGCATTGAATCGGTCGATGATGCGACCGATTTCGAGGGCGAAGTCGACCGCGCGATGGATGCTGTCCAGCCGGGGGGTGACCGCCCCACAACTGGCCAGATAGCCGTTGTGGAAGGTGCGAATCCGTTCGACACCAAGGGCCTCGGCGGCCGCATCGAACTGCCGGAAGAGATCATCGACTGTGGCGACCAACTCGTCTTCGGGCAAATCGCTGGATATTTCGTCCAGGCCGATGATGTCGGCATAGATGATGGCGACGTCCTGATGCTTCTGGGCGATGGTCTCCTCGCCCTCGCGATAGCGTTGCACCACCGCTTCGGGCATCAACGACAGCAGCAGGCGATCGTTTTCTCGGCGCTGCTCGTTGAGCAGCTCTTCCTTGATCGCCAGACTCCGACTCATCTCGTTGAATGCCGCCGTGAGGTCACCGATTTCGTCACGCCGCTGAACCGGGATGTTGATCTCGTAGTCGCCGGAGCTGATCTTGCGGGTGCCCTCTTCGAGGCGCCGGACCGGTCGCACCGCACGCTGCGCGACGAACATCGAGGCCACACAGATGGCGAAGATCATTGCCGCGACAGCGATCACCATCTTCTTGCTGAACCTGCCGAGTCGGGCGTATGCGTCGGAATTGTCGCGCGTAGCGAGGATCGACCAGTGCAGGTCGGAATTGGGGATGTTGAGCGGCGCATAGGCTTCCAGCTCCCTATTGCCCATGTAGTCGGTGGCGCTGACCACGCCCGTCTCGCCGCGTTGGGCGGCGCGAAGACCGGCGGTATCGACCGGCTGCACCAGAGTGGTGGTGCCCAGCCTGATCGCCCGGTCGACCACGTCGGGCGGTGTGCCGCCGTCGATCGCCGAGCGCCGGTATTCTTTGGGGTTCTCAATGAATACTCTTGAATCGGACCGCATCAGGTCATCTGGTCCCGCCAGATACGTTTCGGTCGCCGGTCCCATACCGCCTGCATCCCAATGCTTGTCGGCCGTCATGATCTTGTTGATCTTCGCGACCGGCACCGGCAGCGCCATCACTCCCTCGAACTTTCCGTTCATGCCGATCGGTGACACCACCCACGCCGTTGGTGTATCGAGTGCCGGCTGGTACTGCTGGAAGTCGGTGACCCAGACGAAGTCGACATCGTTGGACGCGAGGGCTTTCTGGTATGCCTCCCGCAGTTTCGATTCGCGGTACGGGCCGGTAAGGACGTTGGTCCCGAGATCGGGACCCTTGCGCACGCTGTAGACGACATTGCCTTGCATGTCCAACAACAGCGCGTCGCGATAGTCGAACCGATTGACGATGCCGCGCATGTAGAAGTCGAAGCGCGCGTTGGACGCCGACCAGGCGCTGCCGTCGCCGGCGTCGGGGACGGGCAGCGCATCGGGGTTAGCCCGCGGAGCGGCGGTGTAGTAGGCCTGAATGTACTTCTGCGCGTTAGCACTTGGCAGGACGGCCCTGATATCGATGGTGTCGCCGGTGATCTGCTTGATCGGTTTGATCATGTCGTTGTCGTAGTAATCGACCAGCGACTGCTGTTGGGCGGGCGAGATCGTCGCATTGTTCAGTTGAGCGAAGTCCGCCGTGAGGGCCGTCGTCGCCTGGTTGATGCCGAACCCGCCACTCCAAATGATCAGCGAATTCGACACCTCGCGAAAAAGCGCCTGCACCGCCCGCTTCTGGGATTCGCGCATCTCGATCAGACGTTCGGACTCGACCTGCCGCAACGCGTTGCGCCCCGATGCCGCCGCGATGGCACCGATCACCGCCACGCCCAGGATGCTCGACAGCAGCATGGTGATCAGAATTTTGGACTGGATACCGAACCGGAATCGGGACAGCGCACGCCGACGCTTGGTGGTGGATTGAGCCGGTTCAGGATCGCTATGGGGCTCAGCGTCCGTTAGCTCGCGAGTGGTCAATCGCCTGCCCCTTTTCTCGGATCCAGCTCCCCTAACGCAGCAGAATATCGCGCGGACATCGAGTTATTCGCCGTTTGCCGTGACGCGATTCGGCGTCACGGTGCTGGTGCCGGCGGGTGTGCTTTGCCTCGCCGCCACGACTAACGTCATTGCTCATGGCCGGGGTCTGCGTCGTGGGCAGCGTGAATCTGGATCTGTCGCTAAGTGTCGATGCCCTTCCGCGGCCCGGGGAAACGGTTTTGGCGTCATCGTTGGCGCACGCCCCCGGCGGCAAGGGTGGAAATCAGGCGGTGGCGGCGGCGCGCGCCGGTGCCCGGGTGCAATTCGTCGGCGCGGTGGGCGATGACGCGGCCGGCGGGCAATTGCGCGCGCACCTCGAGGCCAACGGCGTCGGACTGGACGGAGCCGTCGAAATTCCCGGCCCCAGCGGCACGGCAATCGTGTTGGTCGACGCCAACGCCGAGAACACCATCGTTGTCGCGCCGGGTGCCAACGGTCGTTTCACACTCACCGACGACCGTGCCCGCGCGGTCGTCGGTGACTGCGATGTGCTGTTGACCCAGCTGGAGATCCCGCTGCGCACCGCGGTCGCCGCGGCGCGACACGCCCGCTCGTCCGGCGCGGTCGTCCTCGTGAACGCTTCGCCCGCCGGTCAGGACTCCGACTCGTTGGGCGATTTGGCGGCCGCCGCGGACGTGGTGATCACCAACGAAGAAGAGGCCGACGAATGGCCCTGGCGTCCAAAGCATTTAGTGGTAACGCTGGGCGCGAGCGGCGCCCGTTACGTTGGCGTGGACGGCGAGTACACCGTGTCGGCTCCGACGGTGGATGCGGTGGACACCACCGGGGCCGGCGACGTGTTCGCCGGCGTGCTGGCCGCCAATTGGCCAACCAATCCCGGCTCGCCAGACCAGCGGCGGATCGCCTTGCGGCGCGCCTGCGCGGCAGGTGCGCTGGCGACGCTGGTGGCCGGCGCTGGTGATTGCGCACCGGACGCCGCTGCGATCGACAAGGCGCTCCGGGACGCGTCCTAGCCGCGCTGCCCGCCAATCCGGCCCATGACGACTACGCCTGGCCACCACCGATCCCGGGCATGGCCCACACCGCTACACGCTCGATCGAACCTACCAGCGCACGGTGGGCCATCACCCCGCTGACCTGCGGTTGGCAGTGTTTGGCAGCGGCTGGCGTCGATCTGGCAGTGGTTTGCGAGCAGCGTCGGTGGCGATCGCAGTCCGCCGTCGAGAAAGGAACATCATGTCCGCAATCACGATCGACCGCACCGGTACCCGGGACGGCTTGCTTCGCCTTGCCATGCGTGCCGACGCCGCCATCAGCGCGCTGGTCGGCCTGGCCGGTATCCCGGTGGCCGGCTGGCTCGCCGACCTCTCGGGCACCACGAAAGCGTTCGAGTACGGCATGGGCGCCTTCTTGATCACCTACGGCGCGGTGGTGTTCGGGCTGGCCGCCTTGCCGTCGGTACGGCGCGCCGGCATGGGCGTCATCATCGCGAACGTGACATACACGGTCGCCGCAATCGTGCTCGTGCTCGCCGACGTCTTCCCGTTGACGTCGACCGGCGTGGTGTTGAACCTAGCGGCCGGCGTTTACACGCTGGTGTTCGCCGAAGTGCAATACCAGGGATGGCGCCGCGCAAGGGCTTGATCAACACGCTCAGGGCCCGCTCGGTGCGCCCGAGCGGGCCCGCGAGTGTGCGAACTAGTCCTCCGGAATCTCGCGTTCGATCTCGTCGAGCCAGATGCGCGCCGACATATCGGACGGGGCGCGCCAATCCCCCCGCGGCGACAGCGAACCGCCGTGCGACACCTTGGGCCCGTTGGGCAGGGCGGACCGCTTGAACTGGCTGAACGAGTAGAACCGCTGCACGAACACCTGCAGCCAATGGCGAATTTCCTTCAGCGAGTACGACGGCCGTTTGTCCTCGGGGAAGCCGGGCGGCCAGATGCCCTGTTCGGGATCGCTCCACGCATGCCAGGCCAGGAAAGCGATTTTCGACGGCCGGAATCCGTAACGCAGCACATGGAACAGTGAAAAGTCCTGTAGTGCAAACGGGCCCACTTTCGCCTCGCTGCTCTGCAGCTCTTCCTCTTCGCCGCTGGGAACCAGCTCCGGGGTGATCTCGGTGTCGAGCACCGACTGCAACACCTCGCTGACCTCCGGCTCGAACTGTTCCGACGAGATGACCCAGCGGATCAGGTGCTGGACAAGCGTTTTGGGTACGCCGCCATTGACGTTGTAGTGCGACATCTGGTCGCCGACACCGTATGTCGACCAGCCCAATCCGAGTTCGGACAGGTCTCCGGTGCCCAGCACGATCCCGCCTCGCTGGTTGGCCAGGCGGAACAAGTAGTCGGTGCGCAAACCGGCCTGAACGTTTTCGAAGGTGACGTCATAGACTTCCTCGCCTCGGGCGAACGGGTGATCCATCTCCTTGAGCATCAGTTCCGCGGTCTGGCGAATGTCGATCTCGGAGAACGTCACACCCAGCGTGCGGCATAGCTCGGCCGCGTTGCGTTTGGTGTGGTCGCCGGTCGCAAAGCCGGGCAGGGTGAACGCCAAGATGTCACTGCGTGGGCGTTGTTCGCGATCCATCGCGCGTGCGGCGACGATCAGCGCGTGCGTCGAGTCCAGCCCACCGGAAATCCCGATGACGACCTTGGGGAAATCCAGTGCGCGCAGCCGCTGTTCGAGACCGGCGACCTGGATGTTGTAGCCCTCGAAGCAGTCCTGTTCCAGCCGTTGCGGGTCGGCGGGAACGAAGGGGAATCGCTCGACCTCGCGACGCAACCCGATATCGCCGCCCGGCGGGTCCAGCCGGAACGGGATTCGCCGGTAGTCGTCCGTCGTCGTCCGATGGTGGCGGCGGTTGTCGTCGAACGTGCCCATCCGGAGCCGTTCCGAGCGAAGCAATTCGATATCGACGTCGGCGACGCTGCGCCGCTCTCCTTTCGGGAAGCGCTCGGACTGCGCCAGCATCACACCGTTCTCGAACACCATGGTCTGACCGTCCCAGGCCAGGTCGGTCGTCGATTCACCTTCCCCGGCAGCCGAATACACGTAAGCGGCCAGGCACCGCGACGAGGCCGAACGGGCCAGCAGGCAGCGGTCCTCGGCGCGACCGATCGTAATCGGACTGCCGGACAGGTTGGCCAGCACCGTCGCGCCTGCGAGCGCGGCCTCCGCGCTGGGCGGGATCGGCACGAACATGTCCTCGCAAATTTCCACGTGCAGCACCAAACCGGGCACGTCGGAAGCCTCGAAAAGCAGGTCGGGGCCGAATGGCACCTCGAGGCCGGCGACGTGGATGCTCCCGCGCTCGTCGTCTCCTGGTGCGATCTGGCGGCGCTCGTAAAACTCCCGATAGGTGGGCAGGTAGGACTTCGGCGCCACCCCGAGCACCTCGCCGCGGTGGATGACGACGGCGGCGTTGTAGATCCGGTGCCGATGGCGCAACGGGGCACCGACCACCAGCACCGGCAACAAGTCGGCCGAGGCCGCGACGATCTCCGCGACGGCCTTCTCGACATCGTCAAGCAACAGATCCTGCAGCACGATGTCTTCGATGGAATAGCCGGACAGCGTCAGTTCCGGAAAGACGGCGAGCGCAACGGCATCGTCATGGCATTCCCTGGCCATCCTCAGGACCGATTCGGCGTTCGCGGCCGGGTCGCCGATGACGGTGCGGTGCGTGCACGCGGCGACGCGGGCAAAGCCCTGGCTGTAAGAGTTGTAAAAGTCCATCGCCCTTCCATTGTCGTCCCATGCGTGTCAACCGGGAGTCGGCGGGTATCCCCGACGCCATGAGTGACACGGCTGTCTTAGTGGTCGACATGATGAACACATATCAGCATCCCGATGCTGAAGATCTAATACCCAATGTGGCGAAGATCATCGAGCCTTTGACCGATTTGGTTCGCCGGGCACGTGAAATCGACGACGTCGACCTGGTGTACGTCAACGACAACTATGGGGACTTCACCGCGCAGTTCTCCGACATCGTTCATGCCGCACGCGACGGGGCCCGGCCCGATCTGGTGAAGCCGATCCTGCCCACCGAGGACTGCCGCGTGATGACGAAAGTCCGGCACAGCGCGTTTTATGCCACGGCACTGGCATACCTGCTCAACCGGCTGGAAACGAAGCGGTTGATCATCACCGGTCAGGTCACCGAGCAATGCATCCTCTACACCGCCCTGGATGCCTACGTGCGGCACTTCCCCGTCGTGATCCCAACCGATGCCGTCGCACACATCGATGCCGACCTGGGCGCGGCGGCGTGCACGATGATGCAGCAAAACATGGCCGCGGAGCTCACCACCGCGGCGGACTGCCTGGGCTAAATCCCCTACGCTGGGTGAGTGACCGTCGGCTGCGCAGAATCGCCCGAACTGGTCACTCTGCTGGCCGGCCGTCGATTCGCGGTGCTGACGGGCGCGGGCATCTCCACCGATTCGGGCATTCCCGACTACCGGGGACCCGATTCACCTCCGAGCAATCCCATGACGATCCGCCAGTTCACCAGCGATCCGACGTTTCGGCAGCGGTACTGGGCACGCAACCACGTCGGTTGGCGGCATATGGACGAGACGCTGCCCAACGCGGGCCACCGAGCACTCGCCGAGCTCGAGGCCGCATCGGTGGTCACCGGCGTGATCACACAGAATGTCGACCTGCTGCACACCAAGGCCGGCAGCCGAAATGTCATCAACCTGCACGGCACCTACGCGCAGGTGGCCTGCCTGAGCTGCGGAGCCACCATGACCCGTGCGGCATTGGCCGAACGGCTGGAGACGCTCAACCCCGGGTTCATCGAGCGCGCCGAAGCGATCGGCGGGCTGGCGGTGGCTCCCGACGCCGACGCCGTCGTCGCCGACACCGCGTCGTTCCGGTATCTGGGTTGCGACCATTGCGGCGGCATGCTCAAGCCGGACATCGTCTACTTCGGCGAAAGCGTCTCCAAAGATGTTGTGGCAGAATCGTTTAGGTTGGTGGAACAGGCCGACGCGTTATTGGTCGCCGGCTCGTCGCTGACCGTGTTCTCCGGCTACCGGTTCGTCCGCCACGCCGCCGCGCTGGGCATGCCGATCGCCATCATCAACCGCGGCCAGACCCGCGGCGACGACCTGGCCACCGTCAAGGTCGACGGCGGGTGCTCGGAGTTGCTGACGCTGCTCGCCGACGAATTAGCGCCCCTGCCAACGCGTTAGAAAGTACATGGCATGCTGCGGATGGCGTGCACGAAGTTACCGGCCAAGTAGCTGGGCTCGCCCGCCTGGACGTCCGGCAGCTGGCGAAACAGCTCACCGAATATCGCCCGCAGCTGGGCCCGGGCCACGTGCGCACCGAGGCAGAAGTGCAATCCGCCGCCGCCGAAGCCGACGTGCGGATTGGGGTCACGGTTTAAGTTCAAGCGTTCCGGGTGGTCGAATACCTCAGTGTCCCAGTTGCCCGATGGATAGAACATCACCACCTTCTCGCCGGCCTGGATCGTCTGCGCGCCCAGCTCGAAATCCGTTGCCGCCGTGCGACGGAAGGTCATGACCGGCGTCGCCCAGCGGATGAACTCCTCGATGGCCGTCCCGATCCGGTTGTCGAAATCCTCGAGTAGCCAGGCCTTCTCATCGGGAAAATCGGTGAGCGCCCTCAGCGTATGGCTGATGGTCTGCCGAGTGGTGTCGTTGCCCGCCACGGAGAGCAGGACGAAGAACGCGGCCACCTCCGCGTCTTCCAGGCGGTCACCGTCGACCTCGGCGGTAACCAGGCTGCTGATCAGATCGTCGCCGGGGTGCTTCCGGCGTTCCGTGGCCAGGCTGCCGACGACTTGGTGCAGATACAGCTGGTTTTCCACCAGGACTTCCATCGCCGGGCGCCCGTTGAGGAATTCCGGGTCGGCCCAGGACACCAGGGCATCGGTCGCGTGGGCCATGCGCTCACGCTCGGATTCCGGAATCCCCATCATGTCCGACAGGGTGCGGATGGGCAGTTCCTTGGCGCAGCGGTCGACGAAATCCGCACCACTGCCGGCGGCCCGCAGTTCTTCGACGATGGCCTTGGCGTTGGCCTTGATCGAGTCTTCGATGCGGCGGACCTGCCGGGGGCTGAGCGCGGCGTGAGCAAGCTTGCGCAACTTGGTGTGTCGCGGAGGATCCATCGCCAGGAAGGACTGCGACGCCTCGAGCAGCTCCACCGGGATGCTCTCGAACATCACGCCCCGGCCGGACATGAAGACCTCGTTGTTGCGGCTGACGGCGACGATGTCGGCGCGCCGGGTGACCGCCCAGAAGCCGGGGTCGGTCGGGTCCGGCATCAATGAGTCTTCGACCGGCGGATGCCAGCTCACCGGGCGTTCGGCCCGCAGCACGGCGAACGAGCGTTCCCGGTCCGCCGCGGTGGTGGACCAGAACGCCCGCGAGGACAGATCGATCTCGTCGTAGGCACGGCCAGTCCTGTCGGTGCCAGATTTTCCCGTCATCACGGCCATGGTGATCCTCCGTCTCGTATGACCCCGGTCACAGCTTCCCCGCGACAATATGCCTAGACACTACGTCTAGTCAATATGTCGACGGATCGGTTATGCTCGGCGCATGCCGTCGCTCACCCGCAAGCCGCAGGGGCACCGAGGTGCGGCGCGCGAGCAGCGCCGCGAACAGATGGAGCGCCGCCTGCTGGACGCCACCGAACGGCTGATGCGCGACGGCGCGAGCTTCACCGAACTGAGCGTGGACCGGCTCTCGGGCGAGGCCGGCATTTCCCGGGCCAGCTTCTACATCTACTTCGAGGACAAGGGCCATCTGCTGCGCCGGCTCGCCGGCCAGGTGTTCGGCGATCTGACCGACGGCGCGCGCAGCTGGTGGAGCGTGGCCGGCCGGCATGACCCGGACGACGTGCGAACGGCGATGAGCCGCGTCATCGCCACCTACCGGCGGCATCAGGCGGTGTTGGTCGCACTCAACGAAATGGCCGCCTACGACGCGCTGACGGGGCAAACGTATCGCGAACTGCTGACTGGGATCTCCGAGCAACTCACCCACGTCATCGAAGACGGCCAGGCCGATGGCGCGATCCGCCCCGAGCTGGCCCCGCTGACCACCGCCAGCGCGCTGACCTGGATGGTCGAACGGGCCTGCCAGCAGAACCTGCCGACGGAGCCATCCGACTACGACGCCGAGCTGGCCGCCACCCTGGCCGAAATCGTATGGGGTGCACTGTATCTCAAGCCGACCTCGGAGCGCTGACCCGACTCATCTCGATGAGCCGACAGTCCGACCACGAGGTCAACCCCAAACGTGCTGGCGCATGCGCTAGCACGTTTGGAAAAGTCCTATTAGTCCCGAAGTGGCGCCCACGGATTAGTCGCGAAGTGGCGCCCACGGCTTAGTTCCAGAGTGACGCCCACGGCTTATCCCGAAGTGGCGCCCACGGATCAGTCCCGAAGTGCCGCCGGCCACGGCGCACCAGGATCGTCCCTTACACCGCCACCAAGTCGTCGGCGTGCACCGCGGGCCTGCGCAGCTCGCCGGGCAGCTCAGAGGTTGAGCGGCCCATCATGGTGGTCAGTTCAGTCGCGTCGTAGGCGACCACGCCCCGGGCCACCATCACCGCGTCCGGGTCGCGCAGTTCGACGACATCACCGGCGTAGAACCGCCCGGCCACCGCGGTGATCCCGGCGGGCAGCAGCGAGCGACGCTGCCGCACTACCGCGCGCACGGCCCCCCCGTCCAGGGTCAGCGCGCCGGCCGCCTCAGCGGCGTAACGCACCCAGAACCGACGTGCGGACATCCGCACCGGGCGTGCGGCGAACACCGTGCCGACCGAGGCGTCGGTGAGCGCGGTCGCGGCGTCGGCCGCAGCGGCCAGCAGCACCGGAACACCGGCGTCGGCGGCCAGCAGCGCCGAGGACATTTTCGATGCCATTCCGCCGGTGCCCAAATCGCTTCCGGGTCCGGCGATTACGCCGATCAGATCCGCGGATCCCGCAACTTCTGCGATGAACCTCGCGCCGTCGGTCTTTCGCGGATCCGTGTCATAAAGCCCATCGATGTCGGACAGCAGCACCAACCCTTCGGCACCGACCAGGTGAGCCACCAGCGCCGAAAGCCGGTCGTTGTCGCCGAACCGGATCTCGTTGGTGGCCACAGTGTCGTTCTCGTTGACGATCGCCACCGCGTGCAGTGCGCGCAGCCGGTCCAGCGTGCGCTGGGCGTTGGTGTGCTGGGCCCGCATCGAGATATCGTGCGCACTCAGCAGCACCTGCCCTACCGTGCGGCCGTAGCGGGCGAACGCGGCGCTCCACGAATTCACCAGCGCCACCTGACCAACGCTGGCCGCAGCCTGTTTTGTCGCCAAATCCCTGGGACGGCGAGACAATCCGAGCGGCTCGATGCCAGCGGCGATGGCTCCGGACGACACGATGACGACGTCGGTACCCGCCTTCATCCGCGCCTCGATCGCATCGGCCAGCCCGGCCAGTCGGCCCGCGTCGAACACCCCGGCCGGGGTGGTCAGCGCGTTGGTCCCGACCTTGACCACCAGGCTGCGAGCATTGCGGATGGCGTCGCGATGGGGGCTCACGACTCCTCACTGTGCTCGCGGCGCTGGCGCCGGGCAGCCTTACGTTCGGCCGCGCCGATGCGCTCGGTGCGCTCCAACCGTGCGTCGGTGCCACGGCCCGACAACGCAACCTGTTGCCCCGCAGGCGTTTGCGGCTCCCAATCGAACGTCATGTCTCCGATGGTCACTTCGCAACCCGGTCGCGCGCCCAGCCGCAGCAACTCCTCTTCCACACCGAGGCGCGCCAGGCGGTCGGCGAGATATCCGACGGCCTCGTCGTTGTCGAAGTTGGTCTGGCGGACCCAACGTTCGGGCCGCGCGCCGCTGACGACGAAAGCGCCCGGCTGCTGGGAATCCGGCTCGACACTGAAGCCGCTGTCATCGACGGGAACCGGGCGAATCACCGGACGCCGCGGCACGATTTCGGGCTGCGCGGCCTGATAGTCCGAGATCATCTTCCATAACCCAAAGATCAACGGCTGCAAACCCTCTCGCGCCACCGTCGACACCAGGAACACCGGCCAGCCACGCTCGGCGATCTCGTCACGAACGAATTCGGCGAGCTCGCGCGCCTCCGGCACGTCGATCTTGTTCAGCACCACCGCGCGGGGCCGTTCGGTCAGATCACCCAACGTCGCATCCCCTTGCAGGGTGGGCGTATACGCCGCGAGTTCGGCCTCCAACGCGTCGATGTCGGAGATCGGGTCGCGGCCGGGTTCGGCAGTCGCGCAGTCGACGACATGCACCAGCACGGCGCATCGCTCGATGTGCCGGAGGAAATCCAGGCCCAGGCCGCGGCCCTGGGAGGCACCCGGGATCAGGCCGGGCACGTCCGCGACGGTGAAGGTGTGCTCACCCGCCGACACCACGCCGAGGTTGGGAACCAACGTGGTGAAGGGGTAGTCGGCGATCTTGGGCTTGGCCGCCGAGATCGTGGACACCAGCGAAGATTTGCCGGCCGAGGGAAAGCCGATCAGGCCGGCGTCGGCGACCGTCTTGAGTTCCAGAGTCAGGTCGCGGGTCTGGCCCTGTTCGCCCAGCAGCGCAAAGCCGGGGGCCTTGCGCGCCCGCGATGCAAGAGCGGCGTTGCCAAGCCCGCCGCGGCCGCCGGCGGCGGCTTCGAAGCGGGTGCCCGCGCCGACAAGGTCGGCCAGCATCCGGCCGTTTTCGTCGAGGACGACGGTGCCGTCGGGCACCTTGACTTCGAGGTCGGTGCCGGCGGCACCGTCACGGTTGCTGCCCATCCCCTGCTTGCCCGAGGGCGCGGTGACGTGCGGATGGAAATGGAAATCGAGCAGGGTATGCACCTGCGGATCGACGACGAAAATAATGCTGCCGCCGCGGCCGCCATTGCCACCATCGGGGCCGCCGAGCGGCTTGAATTTCTCGCGATGAACCGAGGCGCAGCCATTACCCCCGGCACCGGCGCGCGCATGGATGACGACGCGGTCGACGAACCGAGGCATCGTGGATCACCTCACCTTCGCCTGGCGACGACGCGGACCGTAACGGTCGGCTGAGGAGCCAGGCTATCCAATCAGAGCCGGGCGCCGAAATCACCGGGCTGGGCCCGGAAACACCGTCAGTCGGTGGCTTGTCCGGCCGCCACGATGTTGACGGTCTTGCGGCCGCGCTTGAGGCCGAACTCGACGGCGCCGGCTTCCTTGGCGAACAAGGTGTCGTCCCCGCCGCGGCCGACTCCCACGCCCGGGTGGAACTTGGTGCCGCGCTGCCGAACGATGATCTCGCCCGCCTTGACGATTTGGCCGCCGAATCGCTTCACGCCCAGCCGCTGCGCGGCGGAATCGCGACCGTTGCGCGAGCTGGAAGCGCCCTTCTTGTGTGCCATGTCTGTCGCCTCCGCTACTACTTGATTCCGGTGACCTTCAGGACCGTCAGCTGCTGACGGTGTCCCTGACGCTTGTGGTAGCCGGTCTTGTTCCTGAACTTGTGGATACGAATCTTGGGGCCCTTGGTGTGCTCGAGCACCTCGCCGGTCACCGCGACCTTGGCCAGTGCGGCCGCATCGCTGGTCACCTTGGCTCCGTCCACCACCAGGGCAACCGGCAGCGACACGTTCGAGCCTGGCTCGGATTCGAGCTTCTCGACCTTGACCACGTCCCCGACGGCGACCTTGTACTGCTTGCCGCCCGTCTTCACGATTGCGTAGGTCGCCATCGTTGCTCCTGCTCCTTCTTCTAACCGCTGCTGTGCGCGTCGCGCGCGAACCAACCGCGGTGCACGTGGTGGGTCTGGGTTGCGGGCCTACGCCGGCTCCCGGGAGTCCCGCTGCCGCCGGCCAAACTTAGTCGCCCGGCCTGACGACAACTGTCCAAGGGTACGTGACCAGCGGCTACAGGGTCAAACCGGACGCGACCGCCGTCTTCTGGTCGGCCGACTCAGTCGGCGTGGATCGGCGGTCCGGCCGGCCTGCCCGCAGCGCGTCTGCGCCGGGGGCGTCCCGCGCCGGCCTGGGCGGCGACAGCCGGGCCTGGCCCGGTGTCGTCGGAATCGTCCTCGGTGTCCAGATCGTCGTCGTCGATCTCGAGATCCTCGTCATCGTCGCCGAGGTCCTCTTCGTCGTCGATGTCCTCGTCCTCGTCGTCGATGTCCTCGTCCTCGTCGTCGAGGTCGTCGTCCTCGTCGGCGTCGTCGTCATCGTCATCGTCCGAATCTTCGTCGCTGTCGTCGAAGTCCTCGGTGTCGGCGCCGTCGCCCGGGCGACCCGGCTTGTCCTGGTCGAGCTCGTCGGTGGTGTCTTCGGTGATCTCGTCGGATTCGTCATCGTCGGGCTGCGCGGAGGAGCCGGCGGCCATCGCCTTGAACATCGGATGCTCGCCGGGAGCATGGGCGGGCACCTTGGCCACCACCTGCTCCTCGGTTTTGTTCTTCTTGCGCCTGCCCCGGCGGCCACCACCGGATTCGGACTTGCGCCCATTCGACGAGGCCGAATCGACCGGGTCGGTGTGCAGCAGGATCCCGCGCCCACCGCAAGTCGAACACGACGTCGAGAAGGCTTCGATGAGGCCGGTGCCCAACCGCTTGCGGGTCAGCTGGACCAAACCGAGCGACGTCACCTCGGAGACCTGATGACGGGTGCGGTCGCGGGCCAGCGCCTCGGTCAGCCGCCGCAGCACCAGATCGCGGTTGGACTCCAGCACCATGTCGATGAAGTCGATGACCACGATGCCGCCGATGTCGCGCAGCCGCAGCTGGCGCACGATCTCCTCGGCCGCCTCGAGGTTGTTCTTGGTGACCGTCTGCTCGAGGTTGCCCCCCGACCCGGTGAACTTGCCGGTGTTGACGTCGACCACCGTCATCGCCTCGGTCCGATCGATCACCAGCGTGCCGCCCGATGGCAGCCACACCTTGCGCTCCATCGCCTTGGCGAGCTGCTCATCGATGCGATGCACCGCGAACACATCCGGCCCGGCCTGCCCGTCCGGGCCGTCGGGCGTCTCGTACTTCGTCAACTTCGAAACCAGGTCCGGGGCAACGGAATTCACATAATCGTTGATGGTGTTCCAGGCCTCGTCACCGGAGACGATCAGGCCGGCGAAGTCCTCGTTGAACAGGTCGCGGATCACCTTGACCAGCACGTCGGGCTCTTCGTAGAGGGCCACCGCCGCGCCTGCGGCCTTCTCCTTGACCTCGATCGCCTTGGCCTCGATCTGTTTCCAGCGCTCCTGCAAGCGGCTGACGTCGCCGCGGATGTCCTCTTCCTTCACCCCCTCGGACGCGGTCCGGATGATCACACCGGCGTCCGACGGCACCACTTCACGCAGGATCTCTTTGAGCCGTTGACGTTCCGTGTCGGGCAGTTTGCGGCTGATCCCGGTCGACGACGCCCCCGGCACGTAGACCAGATAGCGCCCCGCCAGCGACACCTGCGTGGTAAGCCGCGCCCCCTTGTGCCCGACCGGGTCTTTGCTGACCTGGACGACGACATAGTCGCCGGGTTTGAGCGCTTGTTCGATCTTGCGATCGGACCCACCGAGTCCGGCGGCTTCCCAATTGACCTCGCCGGCGTAGAGCACACCGTTGCGGCCGCGGCCGATATCGACGAACGCCGCCTCCATCGACGGCAGCACGTTTTGCACGATCCCCAGGTATATGTTGCCCACCAGCGAGGCCGACGCGGCCGACGTGACGAAGTGCTCGACGACGATGCCGTCCTCGAGCACCGCGATCTGGGTATAGCGCGATCCCTGATGGGGCTGCTCGGTGCGGACCCGGTCGCGCACGACCATCATCCGCTCGACCGCCTCGCGGCGGGCCAGGAATTCGGCCTCGGTCAGCACCGGGGGGCGGCGCCGGCCGGCGTCGCGGCCGTCCCGGCGCCGTTGCCGCTTGGCCTCGAGCCGGGTGGAGCCGTTGATGCCCTTGATCTCGTTGTTCGAGCCGGCGGAGTCGTCACCGCCACCCTTGCCGTTGCGGGGCGACCGCTCGTGCACCACCGTGTTGGGCGGGTCATCCGGCGATGACCCCTCGTCGTTGTCGTCGCCCGATCCGGATTTGCGCCGCCGGCGCCGCCGGCGGCGGCGATTGCCGCCGTCGGCCGAGCCGTCGTCACCGTTATCCGAGTCGTCCGAGTCATCGGAGTCGTCGGAGTCCTGTCCGTCGGAGTCCTCGGAGTCCTCAGAGTCCGCCTGACCGCCCTTCTTGCCCCGCGGTTGCGCCTCGTCGTCGTCCTCGTCACCTTGACCGTCGGATCCGCCCTGCTCGCCGCGCCCGCGGCCACGACCACGACGGCCGCGGCGCCGCCGCCGGTTCGACGGCCGGTCGGTCTGCTCGTCGTCATCGCCGTCGGAGGCGTCGGTGTCGTCGGCGTCTGCGCCGTCGTCGGCGCCGGTTTCTTCCTCGCGGGTATCGATCGGCTGCGGCGCGACGAACAGCGGCATGTAATGCGGCCGCTCGTCGGCACTGTCCGGGCTCTCGAGCAGCAATCGCGATTCGGGTTCGTCGGCGGCGCTCGCTTCGGAGGCCGCCGGCGTGCTGACCGCATCCTCACCGGTCGCCGGCGGTTGCGCGGACGACGCCAGCAGGTCCCGTACCCGGACCGCGTCGTCGCGGTCCACGGTGGAATGCGCGCTGCGGATTCGTCCGTCCAGCTCGCTCAAGGCGTCCAGCACCCGCTTGCTGGTGGTTCCCAGCGTTCGGGCCAGCGAATGAACTCTTAAGCGGTCCGGCAGTTCCTCCGGCCGAGTCGATTCTTCTGATGGGTCTGCAGTCGGTGCACCGTCTACCACGTATTCTCCTCAAGCCCCCGGGCGCGTCATTGCGACGCGGCCACGCGAGGGCTTCGCTATGGACCCGGGTCACTTCTCCCGGGCTTGTAATGGTCTCGCCCCGAGCGGCCCAGGATCGCAGACCCACTCGGCGCCGTGCTGAATGACGGCCTGACATGCAGCGAACCAAGGCGACGAGGCTATGGTCGCGCTTGTCTAAGTCTTCATTCGGGTGTCTGACACCGGTCCGGCGACGTTCACCCGAGACCAGTATCCCACATCACGCCACCGCCCCAGCCACACATGATGCGGCCACTTCAGCAAAGTTACTCGGGACCGCGCCGCGGCAGCTATCGCCGCAGGTCTAGGCCTTGGGAAACCAGAGTGCGATTTCGCGTTTCGCGGACTCCGCCGAATCAGACCCATGCACCAGGTTGAACTGGGTCTCCAGCCCGAAATCGCCCCGGATCGTGCCCGGAATCGCCTTCTCCACGGGGTCGGTGCCGCCCGCGAGCTGCCGAAATGCGGCGATCGCCCGCGGCCCCGCCACGATGGCCGCCACCACCGGTCCCGACGTGATGAACTCCAGCAGCGAGTCGAAGAACGGCTTGCCGTCGTGTTCCGCGTAGTGCTGGGCGGCAAGATCGCGGCCGACGGGCCGTAGCTCCAGCGCGGCGATGGTCAGGCCTTTGCGCTCGATGCGGCCGATGATCTCCCCCACCAGCTGCCGCTGCACGGCGTCGGGCTTGATCAGTACCAATGTCCGTTCGGTCACGGCGGACAGCGTACATAATCAGCCGGCCACGGGGTCGGGTGATGGCTCGGGGGCCGCTGCGCGGTCCGTCACACCATTACCCGGCCTACCCCTGCCTGCGCCGGACCTCGGCGCGGAAGTAGGCGATCAGTCCCCACAACCCGGTGAACAGGACGCCGATGAAACCCACACCCGGATAGATCGCGAAGCCGGCGAGCAGGATCACCTGCACGCCGAGGTTGGCCCAGATCGCCCAGGGTTTGCGCTGAACGCCGGCCATCAGGATCAGCAGCACGGCCAACCCGATCAGGTAGACCAGCGAAGCTGTCGTCAGGCCGCCGCCCACCGCGCCCACCACGGGGATCGCGAGCAGCACCACGATGGCTTCCAGGAACAGCGTCAAGGCCATCACCGCGCCGAAGCTCCGCCACGGGTCGCCCGGTGACGCCGGGGGCTGCTCCTCGGGGTTGTCGGGCGCGTCGGTCATTGCGGATCACGACCGAACAGGGTCCTCGCCGCCCCAGCGGTGACGGCCGAGCCGGTGATGACGATGCCGGTGCCGGAGAAGGCTTCGGCTGGCCCGTCCGCCGCGGCGTCGTCCACCAGCGCCGTCGCGACGTCGATGGCATCGCGCAGGTTTTCCGCGGTGCTCACGCGGTCGGGCCCGAACCGCTCGCGGGCCGCCAAGGCCAGCGACTCGACATCGACCGCCCGCGGAGATCCGTTGTGGGTCACCACGACAGCGTCGAACACCGGCTGCAGGGCGGCCAGGATGCCGTCGACGTCCTTATCCGCAAGCACGCTGAGCACCCCGACGAGATAGCGGAAGTCGAATTCACTGGCCAGGGTCTGCGCCAGCGCCGACGCACCGGCGGGATTGTGCGCGGCGTCGATGAACACCGTAGGTGCGCTGCGCATCCGCTCCAGCCGGCCGGGGCTGGCGGCGGCGGCGAAACCGGCACGAACCGCCTCGACGTCGAGCTGACGCTGCGCACCGGCACCGAAGAACGCCTCAACCGCCGCGAGAGCCAGCACGGCGTTGTGCGCCTGATGCTCACCGTGCAGCGGCAGGTAGACATCGGAGTACACCCCGCCCAAACCCTGCAGCTGCAGCACCTGCCCACCAATCGCGACCTGGCGGCCCAAGACGGCGAACTCCGAATCCTCTCTGGCCACCGCGGCATCGGCTTGGACGGTTTGGGCCAGCAGGACTTCCATCGCCTCGCGAGCCTGACGCCCGATGACCGCGACGGTGTCGGGTGCGCCCTCGGGCGCCCGCGTGATGATGCCGGCCTTCTCCCCAGCGATGCCGGCGAGATCGTCGCCCAGGTACTCCACGTGATCGATGGAGATCGGGGTGATGACCGCCACCGGGGCGTTGATCACGTTGGTGGCATCCCAGCGTCCCCCCATCCCCACCTCGATCACGGCGACGTCGACAGGGGCGTCCGCGAACGCGGCGAACGCCATCGCGGTCAGCACCTCGAACTTGCTCATCGCGGGGCCGCCCTCGGCCTGCGACTGCGCGTCGACCATCTGCACGAACGGCTCGATCTCACGGTAGGTCGCCACGTAGCGCGCCGGGCTGATCGGCTTGGAGTCGATGGAGATGCGCTCCACCGCCGATTGCAGGTGCGGGCTGGTGGTGCGCCCGGTGCGCCGGTGTAGAGCGGTGATCAGTGCGTCGATCATCCGCGCCACCGAGGTCTTGCCGTTGGTGCCCGCGACATGGATGGATGGATAGGCCAGTTGCGGCGAGCCCAGCAGGTCCAGCAGCGCGCTGATCCGGGTCAGGCTCGGCTCGATTTTGGTCTCCGGCCACCGCTGGTCCAGCAGGTGCTCGACCTGAAGCAACGATGCGATCTCGTCCGGTGTGGGGGCCGGGTCGGGGATCTCGCCGGCAATCTCGTCTTGCGGCCAGTGCGGATCCGGCGGCCACTCGGGCGGCTCAGTCATCGGACACTCATTGCAGCCCGGCTAGCCGCGCGTTGATCCGCTCGGTTTCCTCCTGGGCCAGGCGCTGACGGTCCCGGATCTTGTCGACGACGTGGTGCGGGGCCTTGCCCAAAAAGTCGTCGTTGGCCAATTTGGCGGTGGTCGACGCCAGCTCCTTGTGCGCCGCGGCCAGGTCCTTTTCCAGCCGGCGACGTTCGGCGGCGACGTCGATGGTGCCCGAGGTATCGAGCTCGACGACGACGGTGCCGCCGGACAGGCGCACTTCGACCGACGCCGACGGGTGAAAATCCGGGTCGGCGCCGGTGAGCCACGCCAGCGACGCCACCGCGCTTACCTGGGTGCCCAGATCGGATGCGTCGACGCCGGTCATCCGGGCCGGCACCTTCTGGCGGTCCGCCAGACCTTGATCGCTGCGGAACCGCCGCACCTCGGTCACCAGCTTCTGCATATCGGTAATCCGCTGTGCGGCAACCTGATCGAGGCTGATGCCGGAGGGCTGCGGCCAGTCGGCGATCACCAGCGACTCGTGTTCGGCCGCGCCACCGGTCAGAGCCTGCCACAGTGCCTCGGTGATGAACGGGATCACCGGGTGCAGCAATCGCAGCAGAACGTCCAGTGTCACCGCCAGCACCGCCGTGGTATGCGTAATCCCTTCGGCCAGTTGCGTCTTGGCCAATTCGACGTACCAGTCGCAGAATTCGTCCCAGGCGAAGTGGTAGAGCGCCTCGCAAGCGCGACTGAACTCGTAGCTGTCGAACGCCGAGTCGACCTCCGCGCGAACCTCTTCCAGTCGCCCGAGAATCCATCGGTCGGCATCGGTGAGCTCGGCGGGCACGGGCAGCGGGGCCAGCTTGGCGCCGTTGAGCAGCGCGTAGCGCGTGGCGTTGAACAGCTTGGTACAGAAGTTGCGTGACGCCCGGACATGGTCCTCGCCGATCGCCAGATCACCGCCGGGACTGGCGCCGCGCGCCAGCGTGAACCGCAGGGCGTCCGCCCCGAAGGTTTCCACCCAGTCCAGCGGGTCGATGACGTTGCCCTTGGACTTGCTCATCTTGCGGCCGGACTCATCGCGGATCAGTCCATGCAGGAAGACATCGGTGAACGGCACCTGCGGACCGCGGCGCCCGTCCAGGGTGATGGCTTCGTCGTCACTGACAAAGGTGCCGAACATCATCATTCTGGCTACCCAGAAAAACAGGATGTCATAGCCGGTAACGAGAACGCTTGTGGGATAGAATTTTTCGAGTTCTGGAGTCTGTTCGGGCCAGCCCAATGTGGAGAACGGCCACAGGCCCGAGGAGAACCAGGTGTCCAGCACATCGGGGTCCTGTGACCAGCCTTCTGGTGGTGTTTCGTCGGGCCCCACGCAGCGCTGTTCGCCGTTAGGGCCGTACCAGATAGGGATGCGGTGGCCCCACCACAGCTGACGCGAGATGCACCAGTCGTGCATGTCGTCGACCCAGGCGAACCATCGCGGTTCCAGGCTGGCGGGGTGAATCACGGTGTCCCCGTTGCGCACCGCGTCGCCGGCGGCCTTGGCAAGCGATTCCACCCGTACCCACCACTGCAGGGAAAGGCGTGGTTCGATCGGCTCGCCGCTGCGCTCGGAGTGCCCAACGCTGTGTAGGTACGGCCGCTTCTCGTCGACGATCCGTCCCTCGTCCGCCAGCGCCTCGCGCACCGCGACCCTGGCTTGGAATCGGTCCATGCCGTCGAATTGCGTTCCGGTGTCGGTTATTCGACCCTTGGTGTCCATGATCGAAATCATCGGCAGCTGGTGGCGCACGCCGATCTCGAAATCGTTGGGGTCATGTGCGGGCGTGACTTTGACTGCACCGGTGCCGAATTCGGGGTCCACATGCTCGTCGGCGACCACTACGAGCTGACGATCCACGAAAGGGTGCGGCAGGCTGCTACCGACCAGGTGTCGGTAGCGCTCGTCGTCGGGATGCACCGCGATCGCGGTGTCACCGAGCATCGTTTCCATCCGGGTGGTGGCCACAACGATGTGCGGCTGCGAGTCGTCCATCGACCCGTACCTGAAGGACACCAGCTCGCCTTCGACTTCTTGATAGTCGACCTCGATATCCGAGATCGCGGTCTGCAGCACCGGCGACCAGTTGACCAGCCGCTCGGCCCGATAGATCAGTCCGGCGTCGTAGAGGCGCTTGAACATCGCCCGGACCGCCCGCGACAGACCCTCGTCCATGGTGAAGCGCTCGCGGCTCCAGTCCACACCGTCGCCGAGGCGGCGCATCTGTACACCGATGGCGCCGCCGGACTCCCTCTTCCAGTCCCAGACCTTTTCGATGAACAGCTCTCGGCCGAAGTCCTCTTTGGTTTTGCCGTCGACCTCGAGCTGCTTTTCCACCACGCTCTGCGTCGCGATGCCGGCGTGGTCCATCCCCGGCTGCCAGAGCACCTCATAACCCTGCATCCGCTTACGGCGAGTCAGGGCGTCCATCATGGTGTGTTCGAGGGCGTGGCCCATGTGCAGGCTGCCGGTGACGTTCGGCGGTGGCAGCACAATCGAATACCCGGGCTTGGGGCTGTTCGGGTCCGCCGCGAAGTACCCCGCGTCCACCCATCTCCGGTAGATCGCGCTCTCGGCCCCAGCTGGATCCCACGACTTGGGCAGGTCGGTGGCGGGGCTGCGGCTGGCGGTCACCCGTCAATTCTAGGGAGCGGTGTTTGCCCTCATGTAAGCGCCCGAATGCGTGAGCCGGGTCACTAATCCAGCCGTTCTACCTCTAATGCCACGCCCGCGGCAGGGAATCGGTCCAGCAGCGCGTCGCCCATCGCGGCCGCGGGGGTGAGGACGCCATGCAGATCGGTGAGCTTGTCACGATCCGCCGCCAGGGCGAGGCCGCACTCCCCCAACAACACCGAAGTCGCCTTGTAACCCGGGTCGCCGCGCTGTTCCATGCGCGCCACGTAACGCGCGCCGGTGGTTGTCGTGGTGAAGGTCTCGATCCGGTAGTAGCCGCGTTCCCGGGCGGCGTCACTCGGGCCGGTTCCGGGTTTGGGCACGATGCGCTCGACCAGTTTGCGCGGCAGCAGCCGGAAATACCGGCTGCCCAATCCGAAGGTCGCCGCGCCGACCCCGCCCACCACAGCGGATGCCACCGGAGCCAGTGGTGACGAGCCCAAGCTCATGCTTTCGCTATACCGCAACTGGCGTCCGTAGGCCCAGTCCAGTAATGCATTGCTGCGCCGCACGATTCGGGTGTTATAAGGCGCCATCAAAAAGCCCGACGTCCACAAACCCTTCAGCTCCGGCGCGATCCGATCACCACGACGCCACGGCAAATCGGGCTGCGGGCCGATATCGGGTTCGGCACTGCGGTCCGTGGTCAATGTGTACGGGTCGGCGAGCTGGCGGCGAGCGTCCGGATCGCGGGAGGCGGTATCGAGCACTTCGAGCATCGACGCGACGGTCCCGCCGGACACGCCGCCGGAGAAGGACCGGACGACCAGGTCGGTGTCGCCGAGTTCTCTGGCGCCGCCGTCGCGTGCCGCCCGGTAAAGCGCATACACGCTGAGGTCGGAAGGGACCGAATCGAATCCGCACGCATGCACGATGCGCGCGCCGGTATCCGCGGCCTGTTTGTGGTACAGGTCGATGCTTTCGCGGACGAACATCGCTTCGCCGGTCAGGTCGGCGTAGTCGGTGCCAGCTGCCGCGCACGCGGCCACCAGCGGCAGACCGTAACGGGTGTAGGGCCCGACCGTGGTGATGACGACCTGGGTGCGGGGCGCCATCTCATTGAGCGTCGAGGGCGACGAGGCGTCGGCATTCAGAATGGGCCACGACTGCGCGGCGTCGCCCAGCGTGTCACGGACGGCGCGCAATCGGTCGGTCGATCTGCCGGCCAGCGCGATCCGTTTATCCGGTGCCGCGCCGGCCAGGTATTGGGCGGTGAGTTTCCCGACGAAGCCGGTCGCCCCATACAGCACTATGTCGAATTCGCGCGGCGTTTCGGTCACGGGCCCGACGCTACCCGACGCCCGGAGCCGCACCCCGTGGAAATAAGAAGTGCCGGGCACAGGGCCCGGCACTTCTTATATGTATGGCGAATCCGCCGATTGCGGCTGCGGCTCAGCCGCGGCGCCCGCAGACCGGCCAAGCGCCGATGCCCTGCGAGTGCAGCACGTTCTCGGCGACTCGGATCTGCTCCTCGCGACTCGCGCCGGCGGGAGAGCCCGATCCACCGTTGGCACGCCAGGTGCTCGGGGTGAATTGCAGGCCACCGGAGAAGCCGTTACCGGTGCTGATCCCCCAGTTTCCACCCGACTCGCACTGCGCGATGGCGTCCCAGTTCACGCTGTACGCCCGGTGGGCGGGTGGCGGCGGGACGTCCGGGCCAGGCGGCGGGGCGTCCGGAGCCGGCGGCGGCGGAGCGTCCGGAGCCGGCGGCGGCGGAGCGTCGGGAGCCGGAGGCGGCGGAGCGTCCGGGGCGGGGCCGGCGGCCGGCGCGGTCGGGTCGAAGCCCGCCGGTACCTCGTCCGCGTTAGCGGTGGCCGACGGGATGGTCACGAGCGTGCCCGTGACCGCGGCAAGAATGAGCGTCTTTCGGACGTTCTGCAAAATTGTTCCTTTCGCGGTGCGCGCGCGCCAAAGCAAGCCCACGGATGGGCTGAAGCTGTCTGATTGATGCCTGCTTCGAAACGTGCCGTCTGGGTCAGGCACGGCAGCGGCGGGCTAGGTCTGCCCGGCGGGTGTTACCCACCGACCACGGTCGGGCTTTCGCCGTCCGCGGCGCCGCTCGCACGCGGGTCCGTGGATTCAATTATCTGATTACTCTTCCGTAACCCGTTGTGGGCTAACAGGGACCGTAGAGAACCTGCGCGCGTTCGTCATCTTCAGAAATCGGGTATCTCGTTTCAGTAACGGACCGATCACGGTGCGGCAGCATGGGTATTCACGCAGGTCATTGCGGCCATCGTGGAATCAACCCCCAACTGGATCAGCGAGACAGATGGTGAGCCGAATCACCCGCATTTTGTGAGCTGGCGCACGTTTATTTGCCGCTTGGCCGACCGATTCGCCAGTGCTTCAACGGATCCGATTCCGCCGTTGAGAGCCGGCGGAGGATACCGCAACTTCCACGAACTTCAAACTCGCAAGGTGCGGCGCAAGCGAGGAAACCGAGAAGGTATCGACTTTGCCTGTACACGAGCACAATTCGTGGACAAGATCATCGTGCGCTGCCGTGTCTTTCATGCCGACAGCGTCCCCGCCCATGTATTGTCCTGGTCGGCAACGCTTGTCGTTCAATCAAGCATAACTGCAACGCTTTTCAAGCAAATACGCTGATGTCGAGTGCTTCGACGGGGTGGCCTCACGCCCACTTCTGAGCAGCGCTCTTGTGCGCGTAGGGAGAATGTATTCAAGGCAATCCGATTTTGCTGGAACGGCCTACGTTTCATTGGCAGAGCGCGGCTACATGCATCGCCGGAAATTGATGGACACCGCCTATAAGCGCTTCAAAGCACCACTGCTACAACAGATCACGATGTAGGCCTGTCGAGCTCTTGTCTTGCTCGATGCCTTGTCGTCATACCGAAACGTGCATAAGTTCTGGAAAAAACCGAAGTGGCTAAAGCCATGTTTCCAACGCGGCCTATCAATCGGCCGAATTCGCCGACTATGCAAGGTCCGCCGCGACGTGAGCGCTTCGGCCGTCGGCCTTCAGCTCCGGGACTGCGCCAGGGCGAGCAAGTCGCTCTCCGTATTGACGTTGGCCAAAAAGCGCGACTCCGGCAGCACGATCTGCTGCGCGTCCGAGGCATCGATCAAGGCGCGCATCGACCGGGCGCCGCCGGCGACCAGGCCGTCGATCCGCTCGGCCAGGTCCGTGCGGTACACCGCGGCCAGGTAGTGGCTGCGGCCGTCCCACGGCAGCACGATCTCGGCATTGGTCTCGGCGGCCAGACGCACCAGGTCGTCGATCAATTCCGCAGACAGGAGCGGCATGTCGACGGCGCAGACGAAGGCATACCGGGCGCCCGCCTCCGCGGCCGCCCGCAGCCCACGTCCTGTCGCCGGCAGGGGGCCCTGGCCGCGAACCTCGTCGCGGATGACTTTCGCCTGCACCGGCGGCAACGGTTGCCCCGGCGCGGCCATCACGAAAACCGGCTCGCAGCGCTGCGCGATCACCCCGGCGACGTATTCCAGCAGCGTGGCGGCACCTCCGGGGCCGGGCAGGGTGGCCTTGTCGCGCCCCATGCGCCGCGATTCTCCGCCCGCCAGCACCACCCCAGCTAACGACACCGCCTGTTGTGTGTCGGATTTCTGGTCGCCCACGTCAGTCGACGGTCCAGGTGTCGCGCCCACGCAACAGCGACTGCAGCGCGGCGGAGTCGAACGGCTTCGCCGACTGGGCTGCCTGGACCTGCGAGCGCGCCGCATCGTCGTAGGTCGGCCGGCTGATGTCGCGGAAGATGCCCAGCACGGTGTGTTCGAGATTCTGGTCCGACAACCGGGACAGGGCGAAGGCGTAGGCCGAGTTGTCGCTGTGCGCGTCATGCACCACGATCTCGTCAACCGACACGTCCGCCGTCTTGGCCACCTCCAGCCCGAAGCCCGACCTCACCACGCAATATTCACCGTTGGCGCCGAACACGATTGGCTCGCAATGGCGGACACTGATGACCCGGTCCTCCGCGCCCTCCTTGCGCAGCGCGTCGAACGAGCCGTCGTTGAAGATCGGGCAGTCCTGCAAAATCTCGACAACGGCGGCCCCCCGGTGCCCGGCGGCGGCGCGCAGCACCTCGGTCAGTCCGTTGCGGTCGGAGTCCAGCGCTCGGCCGACGAAGGTCGCCTCGGCGCCCAGGGCCAACGACACCGGATTGAACGGATGGTCGAGCGATCCCATCGGGGTCGACTTGGTGACCTTGCCGACCTCTGATGTCGGCGAGTACTGACCCTTGGTCAAACCGTAGATACGGTTGTTGAACAGCAGGATGGTGATGTTGACATTGCGGCGCAGCGCGTGGATCAGGTGGTTACCCCCGATCGACAAGGCATCGCCGTCGCCGGTGACCACCCACACCGAGAGGTCCTCGCGGGCCAGCGCCAGACCGGTGGCGATGGCCGGCGCGCGACCGTGAATCGAGTGGAAACCGTACGTCTCGAGGTAGTACGGAAACCGGCTCGAGCAGCCGATACCGCTGATGAACACGATGTTCTCGCGGCGCAACCCGAGGTCGGGCAGGAAGTTGCGGATGGTGTTGAGAATGACGTAGTCCCCGCAGCCCGGGCACCAGCGGACCTCTTGGTCGCTAGTGAAGTCCTTGGACTTCTGCGGCTGGTCCTCTGTGGACAAAGTGGGGACCCCGTCGTTTTTGGTCAACTTCGCGGTCACACCAAGGTCTTTGCCCGCCAAATTGCCGATCACGTCAGTCACGAGCGTCGCCCCTCCTCATCGCTTCGCTCTACGTTGTCGCCGTCCTGAACCACTGAGCTCATGCGTCGGCTCCAACCGTTGCTGCCGCCATCCTGGCGACCATCGTCTTGTCGTTCTCGACTTCGGCCAGCGTCCCGCCCAGCGCGGCGCGAATGACGCGGCCGATCTCGTCGGCCAGGAAGGCGACACCTTGCACCTTGCTGACCGATTGCACATCGACCAGGTACTTGCCACGCAGCAGGAACGCCAATTGACCCAGGTTCATCTCCGGCGCGACCACCTGCGGGTAGCGGCGCAGCACCTCACCCAGGTTCGCCGGGAACGGGTTGAGGTAACGCAAGTGAGCGTGCGCCACCTTGATGCCCTTGCGCCGCGCGCGCCGGCAGGCTTCACCGATCGGACCGTAAGAGCTGCCCCAGCCGATCAGCAGCAGCTCGGCGTCGCCGGTCGGATCGTCAACTTCCAGATCGGGGACCGAGATCCCATCGATCTTGGCCTGGCGCAACCGCACCATGAGATCGTGGTTCACCGGCTCGTAGGAGATGTTGCCCGAGCCGTTCGCCGCTTCGAGTCCGCCGATGCGGTGCTCGAGCCCGGGGGTGCCGGGCACGGCGAACTGCCGGGCCAGCGTCTCCGGGTCACGCGCGTACGGCTGGAACGGCTCGTCGGGCTTGGCGAGGGTGTGCGTGATGCTCGGCAGCGTGCTGACATCCGGAATGCACCAGGGCTCCGAGCCATTGGCGATCGCGCCGTCGGACAACACGATTACCGGGGTGTGATACGACACCGCGATGCGTGCCGCCTCGAGCGCGGTCTCGAAACAGTCGGAGGGTGAGCGTGGAGCCAGGACCGCGACGGGTGACTCGCCGTTGCGGCCGAACAGCGCCTGCAACAGGTCGGCCTGTTCGGTCTTGGTGGGCAGCCCGGTCGAGGGCCCGCCGCGCTGCACGTCGACGACGAGCAGCGGCAGCTCGGTCATCACGGCCAGCCCGAGCGCTTCGGACTTCAGGGAAATGCCCGGGCCTGACGTGGTGGTCACGCCCAGCGCACCGCCGTACGAGGCGCCGATCGCGGCGCAGATGCCACCGATCTCGTCCTCGGCCTGGAACGTGATGACGTTGAAGTTCTTGTGCTTGGACAGCTCGTGCAAGATGTCGGACGCCGGTGTGATCGGGTAACTGCCGAGCAGGACCGGAATGTCCGCCAGCTGGCCGGCCGCCACGATCCCGTACGCCAGCGCGGTGTTGCCCGAGATCTGGCGGTATTCGCCCGACGGCAGGGTCGCCCGGGACACCTCGTAAGTGGTACCGAAAGCCTCGGTCGTTTCGCCGTAGTTCCAACCGGCCTTCAACGCCAGCACGTTGGTCTCGGCGACCTCGGGCTTGCGAGCGAACTTCTCCCGGATGAACTTTTCGCTGGTTTCGATCGGCCGCCCGTACATCCATGACAACAGGCCCAGCGCGAACATGTTCTTGGCGCGCTGGCCGTCTTTCTTCGTGGCGCCGATCGTCTCGACGGCCCCCAGCGTAAGCGTGGTCATCGCGACGGAATGCACGACGTAGTCCGACAACTCGTCGGTCTCGAGCGGGTTGGTTACGTAGCCCACCTTGGTCAGGTTGCGCTTGGTGAACTCGTCGGAGTTCGCGATCACCATTCCACCGCGGGGCAGATCCCCGATATTGGCCTTGAGCGCAGCGGGATTCATCGCGACCAGAACGTCGGGCCGGTCGCCGGCGGTCAAGATGTCGTAATCGGCGATCTGAATTTGGAAGGACGAGACGCCGGGCAGCGTGCCTGCAGGGGCACGGATCTCGGCGGGGTAGTTGGGCTGGGTCGCCAAGTCGTTGCCGAAAAGCGCTGCCTCGGATGTGAACCGGTCTCCGGTGAGCTGCATGCCGTCGCCGGAGTCCCCGGCGAAGCGAATGACGACCTGTTCGAGGCGCTGGCGGGCAGATCCGTTGGGCGACGCCCCATGTGAGTCTGATGCGGCTCCGCTGCCGTTCGGATCCACGTCTTTGCCTCCACTATGTTCGCCGGACAGACACTCCGCCGACGTCCCAGGTTACGCGCCTTTGGAGCGGCCTCAGCACGCTGGCGCTTTCGTGTCACTGCCGGTATCAATTATGGCATTTCTTTGAGGGTTGTATGGCCGTCCCCTATGCATGTCACGCCGCCGTTTTGTCGGCAAAACACGAAGTCAGCTAAGGGCTACTGGCGAGTACAAATCAAACTGTGTTATTGGTCACGTCTTGCGCGTTAGTACTGTCGTCCATACCGTGGCCCCCTCCGGAGCCGTTGGAAATCGGTGTTCAGATGGCGCGTGAGGCGGCCGCGGCGGGGACCCAGCAAGACCAACGAAGGGTTGCAGCCGGCCGCGACAACGAGCGGGTCCGCGGAAAGAAGAGGGAGTCGAGAAGTCCAGGCCGTGCTCAAGAAGCCGGGTAACGGCGTCGCTCGCGATGCCGGTGCGCTCCGAGGACGAAGTAGTTAGGCGCTCTTGTCCCGACGTTCCGAACGGGACGGCTTGCGCGGGACGATCGTCGGCAACACGTTGTCCTGGACGGTCTCCTTGGTCACCACAACCTTGGCGACGTCGTCGCGGCTCGGGATGTCGTACATCACGGGCAGCAGGACCTCTTCCATGATGGCCCGCAGGCCGCGAGCGCCGGTGCCGCGGTGGATCGCCTGGTCGGCGATCGCTTCCAGGGCGTCATCGGTGAACTCGAGCTCCACGTTGTCCATTTCGAAGAGCCGTGTGTACTGCTTTACCAGCGCGTTCTTCGGCTCGGACAGGATTTTCACCAACGACTCGCGGTCCAGGTTGGTGACCGAGGCGACCACCGGCAGCCGGCCGATGAATTCGGGGATCAGGCCGAACTTGATCAGGTCTTCGGGCATCACGTCAGCGAAGTGATCGGTGGTGTCGATCTCGGCCTTGGAGCGCACCTCGGCCCCGAAGCCCAGGCCACGCTTGCCAACGCGCTCGTAGATGATCTTCTCCAGGCCCGCGAAGGCCCCGGCGACGATGAACAGCACGTTCGTGGTGTCGATCTGGATGAACTCCTGGTGCGGGTGCTTACGCCCGCCCTGCGGGGGCACCGACGCCTGGGTGCCCTCCAAGATCTTCAGCAGGGCCTGCTGGACGCCTTCCCCGGAGACGTCGCGGGTGATGGACGGGTTCTCGCTCTTGCGGGCGATCTTGTCGACCTCGTCGATGTAGATGATGCCGGTCTCGGCGCGCTTGACGTCGTAGTCGGCGGCCTGGATCAGCTTGAGCAAAATGTTCTCGACGTCCTCACCGACGTAACCGGCTTCGGTCAGGGCGGTGGCGTCGGCTATGGCGAACGGGACGTTGAGCATCTTGGCGAGCGTCTGGGCCAGGTACGTCTTTCCGCAACCCGTCGGCCCGAGCATCAAGATGTTGGACTTCGTCAGCTCCACCGGCTCGTGCCGCGAGTCCCGGCCCTTTTCACCCGCCTGAATCCGCTTGTAGTGGTTGTAGACGGCCACGGCCAGCGTCCGCTTGGCGGTGTCCTGCCCGATGACGTATCCCTCAAGGAACTCCCGAATCTCGATCGGCTTGGGGAGTTCATCAAGCTTTACGTCGTCGGCATCGGCCAGCTCCTCTTCGATGATCTCGTTGCAGAGGTCGATGCATTCATCGCAGATGTACACGCCGGGGCCAGCAATGAGCTTTTTGACCTGCTTCTGGCTCTTCCCGCAGAACGAGCACTTCAGCAGGTCACCGCCGTCTCCGATGCGCGCCATGGTGCTGAGGGCCTACTTCCTATTCGCCGTTCGTCTTGCCTGTCCCCGGATGTATTCACCGACGCTACCCGCTTGATCGGGCCCGACGCGACCATAGGGGCCGAATCGCGTCGGTGGTATTCGTGCGTGTCCGTATGGATGAAACATATAGCCAGACGGTGCCCGCAACTCGCGAAAGACGCGCTTTGCGTGTCTTTGGCGTGTCGCGGTCGTAACGCTGCCGAGGCCGACCGGCCTACGACATTGCTTCCGCTGGAGGTGCCAACCCAACGCCGATGATCACGCGAGGCCTGGGCGAACCCCTAAGAAATCACCCTACAGTGGCGACGTGGGTTTGGCTGTGGGCTTCGAATGGCCCAGTGGACCCGTCGTGCTCGACGGCGGCTTGGCCACCGAGCTCGAAGCTCGCGGCCATGACCTTTCCGACCCATTGTGGTCGGCGAGGCTGCTCGCGGACGCCCCGAACAACATCGCCGCCGTGCATGCCGCCTACTTTCGGGCCGGTGCCGCGATCGCGACGACGGCCAGCTACCAGGCGTCGTTCGAGGGTTTCGCCAATCGCGGATTCGATCGCCGACAGACGGCAAGGCTGTTGCACAGCAGCGTCGAGCTCGCGAAGGCGGCACGGGACGAGGTGGGCGTCGACGGCCTCCTCGTCGCGGCCTCGATCGGCCCGTACGGCGCGGCACTGGCCGACGGATCGGAGTACCGCGGACGCTACGGCCTGTCGGTAGCCGACTTGGCGCGGTGGCATCGGCCACGGTTGGAAACCCTGGCCGACGCCGACGCGGACGTGCTCGCGTGTGAAACCGTGCCCGACGTCGACGAAGCGGAGGCCCTCGTTGAGCTGGTGCGCTCGGTCGGCAGACCGGCCTGGCTGAGCTACACCGTCGACGGGGACCGGACCCGCGCCGGGCAACCGCTGGCCGACGCGTTCGCGGTGGTGGCCGGCGTCGACGAGATCGTCGCGGTCGGGGTGAACTGCTGCGCGCCCGATGACGTGTTGCCCGCGATTGCGAGCGCAGCGGCCGTCGACAAGCCCGTCATCGTCTACCCGAACAGCGGCGAACGCTGGGACGCGTTGCGGCGCAGCTGGATCGGTCCATCGCGGTTCCGCGCGGACCTCGCGACCCAGTGGGTCGCGGCCGGGGCCCGGATCGTCGGCGGATGCTGTCGGGTCGGTCCCGCCGCTATCGCCGAACTTCGCCGAGCGTGTAATCAGGTCGAAAAATTCGGCAAAGATTCGCCGTGAGTGCACGTTCGGCGAAGGGGACCGAGGGCGCTAGGCGGTTTGCGCCGAAAGCTTTCGGTACTCCAGCACGGTGTCGATGATCCCGTAATCCTTGGCCTCTTCGGCGGTCAGGATCTTGTCGCGGTCGGTGTCCTTGCGAATGACCGACGCGTCTTTGTTCGTGTGCCGGGCGAGCGTGGTCTCCATCAGCGTGCGCATCCGCTCGATCTCGGCGGCCTGAATCTCCAGATCGGAGAACTGCCCCTGGATCACGCCCTGCAGCGACGGCTGGTGGATGAGCACCCGGGCGTTGGGCAGCGCCATCCGCTTGCCCGGCGTCCCGGCGGCCAGCAACACCGCCGCCGCCGAAGCGGCCTGCCCCAGGCACACCGTCTGGATGTCGGCGCGCACGTACTGCATGGTGTCGTAGATCGCCATCAGCGAGGTGAATCCGCCGCCGGGCGAGTTGATGTACATGGTGATGTCGCGGTCGGGGTCCAGCGACTCGAGCACCAGCAACTGCGCCATGATGTCGTTCGCCGACGCGTCGTCGACCTGCACGCCGAGGAAGATGATGCGTTCCTCGAACAGCTTGTTGTAGGGGTTGGACTCCTTGACGCCGAAGCTCGAGTGCTCGATGAACGACGGCAGGATGTAGCGCGCCTGGGGCTGGGTTTCGGGGTTCATCGGGCTTCTCCATTGGTGATGTGGGCGGCGCGGGTGATGATGTGGTCGACGAACCCGTATTCCAGGGCTTCCTGCGCGGTGAACCAGCGGTCGCGGTCGGAGTCGGCCTCGATGCGCTCGATCGTCTGGCCGGTGAACTCGGCGTTGAGCCGGAACATCTCCTTTTTGATGACGTGGAACTGTTCGGCCTGGATGGCGATGTCGGCCGCGCTGCCGGTCACCCCGCCCAAAGGCTGGTGCATCAGGATGCGGGCGTGCGGCAGCGCGTAGCGCTTGCCCTTGGTGCCGGCGGCCAACAAGAACTCCCCCATCGAAGCGGCCATGCCCATCGCGTAGGTGGCGATGTCACAGGGCGCCAGCACCATCGTGTCGTAGATCGCCATACCCGCACTGATCGATCCGCCCGGCGAGTTGATGTAGAGGTTGATGTCCTTGCTGGCGTCCTCGGCGGCGAGCAGCAGAATCTGCGCGCACAGCCGATTGGCGATTTCGTCGTTCACCTCTGAACCCAGGAAGATGATGCGCTCGGACAGCAAGCGCTCATAGACGGAGTCCGTGAGGTTGAGACCCTGCGAGTTTGAACGCATGTCAGTCACGACTGGGTTACCTGCTTTCTCGAGATCTGTATTCACGACACTAGCCAACCGGGCCCGCCGTTTCGCGGCCACGCACCCCCGAATGCGCCACGTTCGCTCACAGCTTCATGGCGCGGTCACTCCCCCGCGTCGGCCGCCTCGGATTCGCCGGCCTCATCCGATTTCTCGTCGGCCCCTGTGACGGATTCGCCCGCCTGCTCAGCGTCGCCAACCGCTTCGGTCTCGGCGTCCCCCGAGCCCTTGCCGAAGAATTCGCTCGTGTCGATGGCGTTTCCGGCGGTATCGGTGACGGTCGCCGCCCGGATCACCTCGGCGATGGCCAGCGTCCGGCGCACATCGGCGAACATGGCCGGTAGCTGGTTGTTCTCCTGGAGGTAGGCCAACAGCTGCTGGGGCTCGATGCCGTATTGCCGCGACGTGGCCACCAGGCGCTCGGTCAGGTCGTCCTGGCCAACCTGGACTTCGAGTTCGTCGGCCAGGGCGTCCAGCAGCAGCTGCCGTTTGACGTCCGTCTCGGCGGCGGTGCGCGTCTCGGTCTCGAACTCTTCGCGCGACTTACCCTGCTGGGCCAGCACTTCCTCCAGCTTGGATTCGTCGTGGTCGAGGCTGTGTAGGGCGTTGTGCAGGGCGCTGTCAACCTGCGCCTTGACGATCGCTTCCGGCAGCGGCACCTCGACCTGCTCAAGCAGTGTGTCGAGGGCGGCTTCGCGAATGTTTTCGGCTTGCTGAGCCCGCTTAGTTCGGCCGACCTGCTCGCGCAGGTTGGACTTCAGCTCTTCGATGGTGTCGAACTCGCTGGCCAGCTGCGCGAACTCGTCGTCGGGCTCGGGTAACTCACGTTCCTTGATCGACTTGACCGTGACGGTCACCTGCGCGTCCTTGCCAGCGTGCTCGCCAGTCGCCAGCTGCGCGGTGAACTCCTTGGATTCGTCGACCGACAAACCGACCAGGGCTTCGTCCAGGCCCGCGATGAGCCGGCCCGAGCCGACCTCATGGGACAGGCCTTGCGCGGCGGCACCCGGGATCTCTTCGCCGTCGATGGTGGCCGACAGGTCGATCGAGACGAAGTCACCGTCGGCGACGGGTCGGTCCACTCCGGTCAGGGTGCCGAATCGGGCACGCAGAGACTGCAGTTCGGCGTCGACGTCTTCGTCGCTGACCTCGATCGGGTCCACCGACACCTTGAGCGCACCGGGATCCGGCAGGGTGAGCTTGGGGCGAACGTCGACCTCGGCGGTGAAGGCCAGCTGTTCGCCGTACTCCTTCTTGGTGACCTCGATCTCGGGCTGGCCCAGCGGGTGCACCTCCGACTCGGCGACGGCCTGCCCGTACCGCGCGGGCAGCGCCTCGCTGACGACCTGATCGAGCATCGCCTCGCGACCGAACCGCGCCTCCAGCAACTTCGCCGGCGCCTTGCCCGGGCGGAAGCCGGGCAGTCGCACCTGCCGGGCCAACTCCTTATAGGCGCGCTGGAAATCGGGCTCGAGTTCCGAGAAAGGGACCTCCACGTTGATGCGCACCCGGGTGGGGCTCAACTGCTCGACGGTGCTCTTCACGGGTGTGCTCCTCAATGGTCGTTCGTTGCTCGTTATCGGCCTCGGTGTGTCGTGCTCAGGGCACCGGGCCGGTGGTGCTGGTCGGGGTGACAGGATTTGAACCTGCGGCCTTCCGCTCCCAAAGCGGATGCGCTACCAAGCTGCGCTACACCCCGCGCTGACCTCGATGATCCTAAGGCCCCTCAACACCGGGTTGGCCACGGGCTTCGCAGCGACGTCACAGACCTCACGGAGCGATCACAAAACCGAGTCGATTAGATTTGATCTTTGTCGCCAGCTACAGTCACGCTCGACTGAACACTGCGGGCGTAGCTCAATGGTAGAGCCCTAGTCTTCCAAACTAGCTACGCGGGTTCGATTCCCGTCGCCCGCTCGGGCTAATTATCTGCTCGATAGAAAGGCGCCATGAGCGACCTGAAGACCGACGCGTCAATCCATGGCTCATGCGCCTCGGACTTCGTCGGCGTTCGCGACGCGTTCGAGCGCAATTTCACGCACGGCGATGAAGTCGGCGCGGCCGTCGCCGTGTGGGTCGACGGGTCTGTGGTCGTCAATCTGTGGGGCGGCTGGGCCGATGCGGCCCGGACCCGGCCGTGGCAGCAGAACACCTTGACCACCGTGTTGTCCGGCACCAAGGGGCTGTCGGCCACCTGCATACACCAGCTCGCCGACCGCGGTGAGCTGGACCTACAGGCTCCCGTCGCGCACTACTGGCCCGAGTTCGCCCAGGCGGGCAAACAAGACATCACGCTGGCGATGGTGATGGGCCACCGGTCCGGGGTGATCGGTCCGCGCACCCGGATGCGCTGGGAACAGGTCGCCGACTGGGACTACGTCTGCGAACAACTCGCCGCCGCCGAGCCGTGGTGGGAGCCGGGAACCGCGCAGGGCTATCACATGACCACCTTCGGTTTCATCATGGGCGAGGTGTTTCGTCGGGTGACGGGCCGGACCATCGGCCAATACCTGCGCACCGAGATCGCCGAACCGTTCGGCGCCGACGTTCACATCGGGTTGCCGTTGCGAGAGCAATACCGCTGCGCCGAGCGGGTCAACAAGCCGCATGCCCGCGATCTGCTGGCCGAAGCGCAGGCCCCCGGCTACCCGACGAGCCTTGCTGAGCACCCGAAGGCGGGGCTGTCCATCTCGATGGGCTTCGCCCCCGATGACGAACTCGGCTCGCACGACCTGAGTCTGTGGCGCGAACTCGAGTTCCCCGGCACCAACGGGCAGGTCTCGGCGCTGGGATTGGCGACGTTCTACAACGCGCTCGCGCAGGAGAAGGTGCTCAGCCGGGAGCACATGGACCTGGTGCGGGTCTGCCAGGGCGGCCTGGAGACCGATCTGGTGTTGGGACCGCGGGTGGCCGACCACGGATGGGGGCTGGGTTACATGCTCAACCAGCGATGCGTCAACGGGCCCAACCCCCGGATCTTCGGGCACGGCGGACTGGGCGGCTCGTTCGGGTTCGTCGACCTGGAGCACCGCATCGGCTACGCGTATGTCGCCAATCACTTCGACCCGACCAAGGCCAACGCTGACCCGCGCAGCCTGGTCCTGTCCAACGCGGTCTACTCCGTGCTGGGAGTGATCTAACCCCTAACGCAAGCGCGCCCTGCCAGGTCGGCAGGGCGCGCTTGTTTGCGTGAGTTGTCGGGTCACCGATGCCAGCCGGGAGGGGGCGGCCCACCTGGCCCGCCCGGACCCCACGGAGCACCGGGGCCGCGGGGCCCACCCGGACCCCACGGGGCACCAGGTCCGCCGCGGCCCCAACCCTCATGGTGCCAGTCGTGGCACCTGTTCCAGTCCCAGTTGTTGCCCCAGCCCGGGTCCCACCACTCACCCGGACACCATTGCGGGAAGGGCCCGGGGTGAGCCTGCGCGTCAGTTGCGACGCCCAAGCCCGCCAAACCCAGCCCGCCTATTGCGAGGGCCGTTGCGGCCAAACGTGGAAGAGTTTTCACGAGATCTTTTCTACCCATATCGATGCTTTGGCTAAACAATCAGTGCCAGGTTTCGGGTCTGCCGGTCCGCACCGTGTCGTCCCCGCTGCGGTTGCGCCGGCGAGCCGGCTCACTTTTGGCAGGTAGGGCACCAGAAGACGTTTCGGCCCTCCAGCACTGTCGTGCGGATCGGATCACCCGACACCCGGCAGGGTTCGCCGGCACGTCGATAGACGTAGGTGCGCGGCCGATCGGGCCGATACGACGGTGCGCCGTGGTCGTGCTCGGGCCGCACCACGATGATCTTGCCACGACGCAATCCGACCTTCATCAGCGCGACCAGATCGATCCAGGCCGCCTCGAACTCGTCCTCGCCGACCTTGCGGCCGGGGCGGAACGGGTGGATCCGGTGGCGGAACAACAACTCGCTGCGATACACGTTGCCCACGCCGGCCATCACCGTCTGATCCATCAGCAGTGCGCCAATGGGCCTGCGGGACTTGGCGATCCGCTTCCACGCCCACGACGGATCGGCGTCGCTACGCAGCGGGTCGGGGCCCAGCCTGGCCAAGACTGCGCTGACCTGACCTTCGTCGACGACCTCGCACACCGTCGGGCCACGCAGGTCGGTGCCGTGATCGACGCCGATCATGCGCATTCGCACTTGCCCGACCGCCTCGGGAAACAGCCCGTCGCCGGGCCGTTCCCATTCGGTGAAGGCCCCGTACAGCCCGAGATGCACGTGCACTATCGGGCCGCCGGTGTAGTGGTGGAACAGGTGTTTGCCCCACGCGCTGGTGCGCTGCAGCACCCGCCCGTCGACCACCGCGGCCGAATCGGCGAAACGGCCCTGTGGGCTGGACACCGCGACGGGGGCACCGGCGTAACGGCGTTGGTGGAGGCGGGCGAGCCGGTGCAGGGTATGCCCTTCGGGCACGTGCAGACCTTTCCTGCGTCAGTCGGCGGCGCCGGGCACCGGCGGGGCTTGATGGGTTCGTTCGTATTCGGCGAGTATGTCGATACGCCGTTGGTGGCGTTCGGCTTTCGACCACGGAGTGGTCAAGAAGGTATCGACGATGGCCAGCGCCTCGGCCACGGTGTGCATGCGACCGCCGATGCCGATCAGTTGGGCGTTGTTGTGTTCACGGGCCAGCGTGGCCGTTTCGACGCTCCAGGCCAGCGCGCACCGGGCGCCCGGGACCTTGTTGGCGGCGATCTGCTCGCCGTTGCCGGACCCGCCCAGCACGATGCCCAGGCTGTCGGGATCGGCGACGGTGCGCGTGGCGGCGGCGATACAGAAGGCGGGGTAATCGTCTTCGGCGTCGTAGCTGAAGGCGCCGCAATCGATCGGCTCGTGCCCGGCTTTTTTCAGGTGGTCGATGATCTGCTGTTTGAGCTCGAATCCGGCATGGTCAGAGCCGAGGTAGACGCGCATGCCCGCAATCCTTACATAGCCACCCGCCGCGCCGGTGGCTGCGATCGCGACCCGATCGGTCTAGTCGAATTCGGGCTTCTCGGTGCGAGTGCGCTTGAGCTCGAAGAAGTGTGGGTAGGACGCGAAGGTGACCGAGGCGTCCCACAGCTTGCCCGCTTCCTCGCCGCGCGGAATCTTGGAGAGCACCGGCCCGAAGAACGCCACATCGTTGACGTGAATGGTCGGCGTGCCGACATCGTCGCCCACCGCGTCCATGCCGGCGTGGTGGCTCTTGCGCAGCGCCTCGTCGTATTCCTCGCTGTTGGCGGCCTCCGCCAACTCGGCCGGCAGGTCCGCGTCGGCCAGCGCCAGTTTGATCACGTCCTCGAGCTCTTTGTTGCCCTCGTTGTGGATCCGCGTCCCCATCGCGGTGTACAGCGGCCGCAGCACCTCGGCGCCGTGGGCCTG
This sequence comes from Mycobacterium sp. NGS56, assembly GCF_059812425.1. NCBI lineage: Bacteria > Bacillati > Actinomycetota > Actinomycetes > Mycobacteriales > Mycobacteriaceae > Mycobacterium > Mycobacterium sp. NGS56. Next base: position 990,287 of record NZ_JCALCQ010000001.1, on the reverse strand, counting down.
CTCGGCGGCGATCGCAACCCGCACCGGACCCCATGCCCGCTTCATGTTCTCGCGATATTGCTCAGGCAGGTCTTCGCGGTTTTCGTTGAGCACCGCCAGGCTCATCACGTGGAAATTGACCTCGATGTCACGAACCTTCTCCACCTCGAGAATCCAGCGCGAGGTGATCCACGCCCACGGACACAGCGGATCGAACCAGAAGTCGGCCTTGTTCTTCGCGGCGGCGGTGTCAGGCATGACGGATCCTTTCATGAGGTAAAAGTCTGATCAGCACAACCGTAGGCGTCTGCGTCCTGTTCCCGATCTGCCCGACCCGTAAGTTGGACACGTGGCTCTCCCAAACCTCACCCGCGAACAAGCCGTCGAGCGCGCCGCCCTGATCACTGTCGCCAGCTATCAAATCGACCTCGACCTCACCGACGGCTCCGGCGGTCCCGGCGAACGGACCTTTCGCTCCGTCACCACGGTGGTGTTCGACGCGCTCGCCGGGGCCGACTCGGTCATCGACATCGCCGCCGACACCATCCGCGGCGCCACGCTCAACGGACGCGATCTGGACGTCTCCGGCTACGACGAGTCGACGGGTATCCCGCTGTCCGGGCTGGCCGACCGCAACGTCGTCGTGGTCGACGCGGACTGCCGCTACTCCAACACCGGTGAGGGTCTGCATCGGTTCGTCGACCCGGTCGACAACGAGACCTACCTGTACTCGCAGTTCGAAACCGCCGATGCCAAGCGCATGTTCGCGTGCTTCGACCAGCCCGACCTGAAGGCGACGTTCGACGTGCGGGTGACGGCACCCACGCATTGGAAGGTGATCTCCAATGGCGTGACGGTGTCGGTCAACGACGGGCTGCACATCTTTGCGACCACGCCGCGGATGAGCACCTACCTGGTCGCCTTGATCGCCGGCCCATACGCCGAGTGGAACGATTCCTACACCGACGAGCACGGCGAGATCCCGCTGGGCATCTTCTGCCGGTCCTCGCTGGCCAAACACATGGACGCCGAGCGGTTGTTCACCCAGACCAAGCAGGGATTCGGTTTCTACCACAAGAACTTCGGCATGCCCTACGCATTCGGGAAATACGATCAGCTGTTCGTCCCCGAATTCAACGCCGGCGCAATGGAGAACGCGGGCGCGGTGACGTTCCTGGAGGATTACGTCTTTCGCAGCAAGGTCACCCGGGCCTCCTATGAGCGGCGCGCAGAGACCGTGCTGCACGAGATGGCGCACATGTGGTTCGGGGACCTGGTCACCATGGCCTGGTGGGACGACCTGTGGCTGAACGAGTCGTTCGCAACCTTCGCCTCGGTGCTATGCCAAGCCGAGGCAACCGAATTCACCGAGGCCTGGACGACGTTCGCGACGGTCGAGAAGTCGTGGGCCTACCGTCAGGATCAATTGCCGTCGACGCACCCGATCGCGGCCGACATCCCCGACCTGGCCGCGGTCGAGGTCAACTTCGACGGCATCACCTATGCCAAAGGCGCTTCGGTGCTCAAGCAGCTCGTCGCCTATGTCGGGCTCGAGCACTTCCTAGCCGGGCTGCGCGATTACTTTCGCGCCCACGCCTTCGGCAACGCCACCTTCGACGATCTGGTCGCCGCCCTGGAGCAGGCGTCGGGACGGGATCTGTCCGACTGGGGTCAGCAGTGGCTGAAAACGACTGGACTGAACACGTTGCGACCGGAGTTCGACGTCGACAGCAACGGCAAGTTCACCCGGTTCGCGGTGACCCAGAGCGGAGCTGCCCCGGGTGCCGGCGAAACCCGAGTGCACCGGTTGGCGGTCGGGGTCTACGACGCCGACGCAACCGGGAAGCTGGTGCGGGTGCACCGCGAAGAACTCGACGTTGAGGGCCCCGTAACGGAAGTCCCTGCGCTGCTTGGTGTTTCGCGAGGCCAGCTGGTGCTGGTCAATGACGACGACCTGACGTATTGCTCGTTGCGGCTGGACGCCGAATCGCTACGCACTGCGCTGGAGCGCATCGCCGACATCGCCGAGCCGCTGCCGCGGTCGCTGGTTTGGTCGGCCGCCTGGGAGATGACGCGCGAGGCCGAGCTGCGCGCCCGCGACTTCGTGGCCCTGGTCGCGGGCGGAGTGCACGCCGAGTCCGAGGTCGGCGTGGCGCAGCGGCTGCTGCTACAGGCGCAGACCGCGCTGACGTCGTACGCCGAACAGGGATGGGCGCGCGAGCACGGCTGGCCACAGTTCGCCGACCGGTTACTGGAGTTGGCTCGCGGCGCGCAGCCCGGTTCGGATCACCAACTCGCGTTCGTCAACACGCTGTGCTCGTCGCTGCTGTCCACCCGGCACGTCGTGACGCTGACGGACCTGCTCGACCGCGACCCCGCCGACTTGGGGCTGCCCGGCCTCGAAATCGACACGGACCTGCGGTGGCGGATCGTGACGGCGCTGGCCGGCGCGGGCGAGATCGACGCCGACGGGCTCGCGACACCGTTCATCGACGCCGAGATTCAGCGCGACCCGACCGCCGCGGGCAAGCGCCACGGCGCCCAGGCCGCGACAGCTCGACCTCAGTTGCAAGTCAAAGAGGCAGCCTGGACGACGGTGGTCGAGGACGACACCATGGCGAACATCACCGCCCGCTCGATCATCGCGGGCATCGCCCCGCCTGGGCAGGCGGAGTTGCTCAAGCCGTTCACCCCGCGCTATTTCGAGGCGATCTCCGGAGTCTGGGCCCGCCGGTCCAGCGAGGTGGCCCAGACCGTCGTGGTCGGCCTCTACCCGCATTGGGACATCAGCGACGACGGCGTCGCCGCGGCAGACAAGTTCCTGTCCGACCCACAGGTGCCGGCCGCGTTGCGACGCCTCGTGCTCGAGGGCCAAGCCGGGGTGAAGCGTTCGTTGCGGGCGCGCCAATTCGACGCCGGCGACCGCTGAGCCCCAGCCGCAGGACTAACGGCTAGGCCGGTGAAATCCCGGCGCTCAGCACGCGGATCGCGCTGACCAGCCCGTCGACCAAATCGCCCCGCTCGAACGCCGAAGATGCGGCGGCGACGCCCAGCGGTGCGGCCGACTCGGCGCCGCGGCCACGAACCTGCTTGCCGTAGACCACCTCGATGACCTTCTGATCGGGTGAAACGGCCAAAAGCACCGCGTTGTCCGGCGTCGGCACGTCGGCCAAGATCTCACGGGCGCGCGCGGCGGTGTCGCCGCCCAGGTCGCCTAGATAGATCGCGAAGCGCGTCTTGGACGCCCGGGAGCCGAATTTCAGCGCGTCGTCCACGGCGACCAGGTCTTTGGTCGAAAACGGGAATTGCACCGACAGTTCACCCGGCTCGGTGACGCCGGAGATCCGTCCGCTCGTGGTGACCACCCAGCCGGGCGGCAGCTCGGTGGGTTCCTTCGTCGCTACCTCACCACGTGCCACTGGCGCCACCTCCGACCGCGAATTCCGACGTACCGTGCTCACCGTGTCCGCCGTGGGCGTGGCCCACGTCTTCGCCGGTAGCAGCCCACAGGATCGGCGGATGCGTCCACTTCTCGCCCAACTTGTAGGCCGCTGGGTGCGGTCCCTTGTGGGACCAGATCAGCACCGACAGCACGATCACCAGCAACAGCGGTATTCCGACGATGAACAGATGGACATGCATAGGACTCACGACGCAAACCGTATCCCACGAAGGGATCTAGCGGCGCGACCGGACACCGGATTCGCCGATCAGGCCGCGCCCTCGCCGAGGTATCGGGCCCAAGCCGGATCCAGCTCCTTGACCGTCGACAGCAGCCGCCAGTGCTGCCCGGTCGGCGGCAACGGCGGGCGGCGCAGGGACCAGCCGAGCTCGCTGAGCAGCTTGTCGCCCTTGTGGTGGTTGCAGGTCGAGCAGCACGCGACGCAGTTCTCCCAGGAATGATCACCGCCGCGGCTGCGGGGCAGCACATGGTCGACGGTGTCCGCCTTCGCGCCGCAATAGGCGCAGCAGAACCGATCGCGGTGCATCAGCGCGGCGCGGGTCATCGGGACGCGCGCCCGGTAGGGGACGCGGACATAAGACCGCAGCTGGATCACCGAGGGCACCACGATCGAGCGGGTCGCCGAGTGGATGACCGGCCCGGCCGGATCGTGGTGGACCACGTCGGCCTTTCCACAGATCACCATGACGATCGCCCGGCGCACGGGCAGCGCGGTCAGCGGCTCATAGGTGGAATTCAGTAGCAGAACCCGCCGGCGGCTCCAGATGGAAGCGCCCTCCGCGCGGGCGGGCGGATGGATCTCCAGGCTATGCAGCGACGACACGGTTGTGGGTCCCGTTAACCCAGCCGCGGCTACCTGACTGCGGTGGCTGCGGCGTCTTTTGCCCTGCGCCATAGATCCTCCGCGAACAGTCCACCATGATTCGGCGCCAATCGCACCCCTCTTGGCAGGTGAACGCCGTGTCGATCCGGTGAACACCAGGCATGGGGCCGGGCCGCGTCCGAGTGGCGCCGCGAGGATGCACCACAATGGACGGCGATGGATCAGGTAACAGAGTCCTTCTACGACGCGGTCGGCGGTGCCGAGACATTCCACGCGATCGTGTCCCGCTTCTACGCGCAGGTTCCCGAAGACGAGATCCTGCGTGAGCTGTACCCGCTGGACGATCTCGAGGGCGCCGAGGAACGCTTGCGAATGTTCCTAGAGCAGTACTGGGGCGGTCCGCGCACCTACTCCGACCGACGCGGCCACCCCCGGCTGCGGATGCGTCACGTGCCCTTCCGGATCACTCCCCTGGCGCGTGACGCGTGGCTGCGGTGCATGCACACGGCGGTCGCGTCGATCGATTCGCAGACGCTCGATGACGAGCACCGGCGCGAGTTGCTCAACTATCTGGAGATGGCTGCCGACTCACTGGTCAATTCGCCCTTCTAGATACCTCGCAACCGAACGGAGCAGCATGAGCCCCGCCGCATGGTGGTCGAACGCGGTCTTTTACCAGGTATATCCGCGATCGTTCGCCGACAGCAACGGTGACGGCGTCGGCGACATCGACGGAATCGTCGCCCACCTGGATCACCTGGAGCGGCTGGGAATCGATGCCATTTGGCTCAGCCCGGTCACCGTCTCACCGATGGCCGACCACGGGTATGACGTCGCCGATCCGCGCGACATCGACCCGCTGTTCGGCGGGATGTCCGCGATCGATCGGCTGATCGAGGAGGCGCACCAGCGGGGCATCAAGATCACGATGGACGTGGTGCCCAACCACACCAGCTCCGCGCACCCGTGGTTCCAGGCGGCGCTGGCCGCCGGCCCCGGCACCGACGCCCGGGAGCGCTACTACTTCCGTGACGGCAGGGGGACCGGTGGGGCTCTGCCGCCGAACAACTGGACGTCGGTCTTCGGCGGGTCGGCCTGGACGCAGGTGGTCGAGCCGGATGGCAAACCCGGCCAGTACTACCTGCACCTTTTCGACACCGAGCAGCCGGATCTGAACTGGGAGAACCCGGAGGTCTTCGAGGACTTCGCGACATCGCTGCGGTTCTGGCTCGATCGTGGGGTCGACGGCTTCCGTATCGACGTCGCGCACGGGATGGCCAAGCCGCCCGGCCTGCCCGACGCCAAGGCCGGCGTCAAGGTGCTCAGCCACACCGACGACGACCCGCGTTTCAACAACGCGGCCGTACACGACATTCACCGCAAAATCCGCAAGGTCGTCGACGAGTATCCCGGGGCGGTGACCATTGGCGAGGTGTGGGTGTTGGACAACCTGCAGTGGGCCGAGTACCTGCGGCCTGACGAACTGCACCTCGGCTTCAATTTCCGGTTGACCAAGATCGACTTCGAAGCCGACCAAATCCATGACGCCATCGAGAACTCACTTGCGACCACCGCGATCTATGACGCCGTCCCGACCTGGACACTGTCGAACCACGACGTGGACCGCGAGGTGACTCGCTACGGCGGCGGCGACGTCGGGCTGCGCAGGGCGCGGGCTATGGCGATGGCAATGCTCGCCCTGCCGGGCACGGTGTTCATTTACAACGGCGAAGAGTTGGGCCTGCCCGACGTGCTGGATCTGCCCGAGGAGGTGCTGCAGGACCCGACCTGGGACCGGTCCGGACATACCGAGCGGGGCCGCGACAAGTGTCGGGTACCGATGCCGTGGTCCGGCGAGCAGCCCCCGTTCGGGTTCTCGTCGTCGTCGCAGACGTGGCTGCCGATGCCGGAAAGCTGGGCGGCGTTGACCGTCGAGAAGCAGAGCGGCGATCCCGACTCCACCTTGTCGTTCTTCCAGCGGGCGCTCGAATTGCGAAAGCGCCGCGTGGAATTCGATGGCGAGCGCATCGAGTGGCTGGATGCGTCCGGCGATACGGTGATCTTCCGGCGCCCCGGTGGGCTGATCTGCGCGCTGAACAGCGGTGAATCGCCGACGACCCTGCCCCCCGGCGAGTTGATCCTGGCCAGCGCGCCGCTGCTGGAAGGCAAACTGCCACCGGACTCCGCGGCCTGGCTGGCGTAGCCGGCTGGGTCGGCCGCGAAGCCCGGTGAGCATTTCGCGACGGACTGCTCTATATGTTGTGGATGGCTTGCTACGAATGGACAGTGATCGGTGCCGGGGCGGCGGGCATCGCCGCGGTGGGAAGGCTGCTGGATCACGGAATCGCGGGCGAACGGATCGCCTGGATTGATCCGGCCTTCGCCGGCGGCGACATCGGCCAACGGTGGCGGTCTGTTTCCAGCAACACCCATGTGGCGCTCTTTCTCGAATACTTCAACGGCTCCAAGGCATTTCGGTTCTCCGATGCACCGCCAATGCCGCTCAAGGAGATCGATCCGCAGGAGACCTGTGCGCTCGGTCTCGTCGCCGAACCCCTGGTGTGGATCACCGAGCAGCTACGCGGGCAGGTCGACAGCATCGCGACGACCGCCACCGCGCTGTTCTTGGAGAACAGGCAATGGCGGATCGAGACGCAACAAAGCGACGTCTCCGCCAAGAATGTGATCCTGGCCGTCGGCGCGGATCCGAAAAAACTTTGCCACCCCGACCTCCAGGAGATCCCCGTCCAGGTCGCACTGGATCCCGGCAAGCTGGCCGAAGAACAACTCGAGGGCGCGACGGTCGCCGTGTTCGGCTCGTCGCACTCGTCGATGATCGTGCTGCCGAACCTCCTGCGCCATCCCGTCAAGCACATCGTTAATTTCTATCGGAGCCCACTGAAATACGCTGTCTACTTTGAGGATTGGATCCTGTTCGACGACACCGGGCTGAAGGGCCAGGCCGCCGTCTGGGCTCGTGAGAACATTGACGGGGCGCTTCCCGACCGGCTCGAGCGGTGCTGGGTATCGAGCCCGGAATTCGACGAGAAACTGGCGCAGTGCGATCGCGTCGTCTACACCGTCGGTTTCCAGCGCAGGAAGCTACCCGAGACCCCGCAGTGGGGGCAGCTGGACCACAACCGCACCAACGGAATACTGGCCCCCGGCCTGTTCGGGGTGGGCATCGCCTTCCCCCAGTACGCCGAAGACCCGTACGGATACGGGCAGTTTCGGGTGGGCCTGAAGAAATTCATGGACCATCTCGACGCCGTCCTGCCGCTGTGGCTGCTCTACGGCCCCTGAGCATCGCGAGCGATCCCGGTCCGCAATCGCTTTAAACTCAGCGTGATCCGTTTGCAAAATCGACCAGGGCCGGTCGCGTCAGCCGAGCAACAGCGCGGGATCGCCGCGGCGGCGATACACCGAACCGAACCGGGCGTCCAGACGCAACCACGTCGGCAGTATCCGGACCCGGATGAACTCGTCGGCGGCGACCGCATCGGGCGCCTGCGGCAGAAACCCCATCGCGGTCAACGCGAACACGCAGCGCATGGGCAGTCCCACCTGCACGTCGGCCGAGCTGACCTGAATGACCACCTGATCGAGCAGCGAGGAAGGCGGGCCATGAGAACTGCCGTGCTGCTTGGCAAGTTCGGCGCCGCGTTGCGCCAAGTCCAGCACCACCCGGGCCGGTATGTCTTCGAGATGGGTGAAGCCGGATTCCGGCGGCAACGCACCCCGCCACGCGGAATCCATCGCGAAGCCGGGATCGACGTAACCCGAGGCACCCATCGCGGAAAGGCCGCGCGCCAGCGCATCCGCGGCCACCGAGAGATCGCCCGGCCGCACCTCGCCGACCACTACCCGGCTGGCCAGCACGTCGAAACCCGTTGCGACCCAGGCGGTCAGCAACCCCGGGGATCGGGTTCGAAATCGGATGATCGCGGCTTCATCGAGTCGCAGCGCGCGGTCGACGAAGGCGGCGAGATCCGTGCGGTGGGCGTCCCTGGCGTCGGCGCCCAGCCATAGACCCCGGTCGGCTACCTGATCCACCGCTGCAGATACTCCCGGTGTTGTGGCGAGAGGCGCACCAGTCGCTGCTCCTCGATGTGCACGGCGGCCAATTGCGACTCGGCGATGACGGCGGGCTTCGACTCGGTAGCCGCGGCGACCGAGCGCACCTCGTAGCCCAGCGTAAAGTCGACCGCCCGCAACCGCTTGGTCCACATGGTGACCTGCAGCGGCGAATCCACCAGGCGCAGCTGGTCTTTGTATGTCACCTTGACTTCGGCGATGAGCAACCCGATGGTTCTGATGTCGACCTCGAACGCTTCGCGCAGGAATTGGACACGCGCCTCCTCCAGGATCGTGACCATGGTGGCGTGGTTGATGTGCTGATACATGTCGATGTCCGACCAGCGCACTGGCACGGGCGCGACAAAGCCGACGCTCAACTCGATGATCCTCTTCCACTGGTGCGGGTCATGCGACGGATTTGTCGCGCGGCGACTGACAGCGTGGCGAGATCCTTGTTCCCGCTTTCCTGGATCTCGATGAGCGTGCGGCGGGCCCGCTCGACCCTGGAGGCACTCAGGTGTTCCCACTCGGCGATCTTCTCTTCACCACTTTCGTCCGGCTCCCCTACGGCGAGCACATCGAAGCACAGCGATCGCAACGACGCATAAATGTCGTCGCGAATCGCCAAGCGCGCCAACGAGTGCCACCGGTCCTGGCGGGGCAGTTCGGATACCGCGGTCAAGAGGCCATCGGTGCCGAGCCGGTCCATGAGCGCGAAATAGGTGTCGGCGACCTCGGCGGCATCGATGTCACTGATGTCGCCGATGTCGATGATGTCGAGCAGGCTGAAGCGGTAGAGCCCGGCGGCCACCGAATAGGCGAGGTCCTCGGGCGCACCCTGGGAGGTGAATTCCGCGGCTTCCTTTTCGACGATGGCCTTGTCGTCGCCGCGCAGCCACTCCGACATGCGGGGCGTCAGCGCCTGGACCTTGGCGGCGAACCGGTTGATCTCGGCGCCGACCGCCAGCGGCTGCGGGCGGTAGTTGAGCAGCCAGCGTCCGGCACGGTCGATCAGCCGCCGGGTGTCCAGCGTGAGCCGATCCGACAGTGCGACGGGTAGATTCGCAGCGCGGATGTGCCGCCATGTCGCTCCTACCCCGAAGATCGCGTCGGTGGCGACGTAGGTGCGCACCGCGTCGACCGATCCGACGCCGACGTCTTCGACGATCCGGAAGGCGTAGCTGATGCCGGCGGAGTCCACCAGGTCGTTGATCAGCATGGTGGTGACGATCTCGCGCCGCAGCTGATGCGCGCGGATCTCCGGAGTGAACCGCTCCCGCAAGGGTTTCGGGAAGTACAGGGGCAGTCGCGAGGCGAACACATCCTGCTCGGTCAGCTCGGTCTCGAGCATCTCCTCCTTGAGCCCCAGCTTGACGTGCGCCATCAAGGTGCACATCTCCGGTGAGGTGAGCCCGATGCCTGCCTCGGCCCGCCGGGCGATCTCTTTCTCCGACGGCAGAGCTTCCAGGTCGCGGTGGATGCCGCGCTGGTCCACCAGATACTGAATCATCCTGGCGTGCACCGGCAGCAGGCTCGCAGCGTTCGCCCGGCTGGTGCCGATCAAATCGTTCTGGTCGGCATTGTCGGCGAGCACCAGCTGAGCGACCTCGTCGGTCATCGATTCCAGCAGCGGTTTGCGCTCTTCGGGCTTGACCTTGCCGGCGGTCACCAGGGAGTCGATCAAGATCTTGATGTTGACCTCGTGGTCCGAACAGTCCACACCGGCCGAGTTGTCCACGGCGTCGGTATTGATCCGGCCACCCGCCAAATCGAACTCGACGCGACCCAGCGCGGTCACGCCGAGGTTGCCGCCTTCGCCGATCACCTTGGCGCGCACTAGACTTCCGTTGACCCGCACCGGATCGTTGGCGCGGTCGCCGACATCGGAGTCGGATTCGGATTCCGCCTTGATGTAGGTGCCGATGCCGCCGTTGAACAGCAGATCCACCGGCGCCTGCAAAATCGCCTTGATCAGATTCGGCGGGGTCATCTCGATAACCCCCTCGTCCGACCCCTCGATGCCTAACGCGTCGCGGACCTGCGGGCTGACCGGGATCGCCTTGTGCTCACGGCTGTACACGCCGCCGCCGTCGCTGATCAGCGACGTGTCGTAATCTTCCCAGCTGGACCGCGGCAGGTCGAACATCCGCTTGCGTTCTTCCCACGAACCCGCGGGGTCGGGGTCGGGGTCTAGGAAGATGTGCCGGTGGTCGAAGGCGGCGAGCAGTTTGATGTGCTTGCTCAGCAGCATGCCGTTGCCGAAGACGTCGCCGCTCATATCGCCGATCCCGACCACGGTGAAGTCCTCGGTCTGCGTGTCGACATCCATCTCCCGGAAGTGCCGTTTGACGGCCTCCCAGGCCCCCCGGGCGGTGATACCCATGGCCTTGTGGTCGTAGCCGACCGACCCGCCGGACGCGAACGCGTCGCCGAGCCAGAAGCCGTAGGACTTCGCGACATCATTGGCGATGTCGGAGAAGGTGGCGGTGCCTTTGTCCGCCGCCACCACCAGGTAGGCGTCGTCGCCATCGCGCCGGACGACGTCCCTTGGCGGGCTGACCTTTCCGGTCGCATGGTCGACGTTGTCGGTGACGTCGAGCAGTCCGGAGATGAACAGCTGATAGCAGGCGACGCCCTCGGCGCGGCTGGCGTCGCGATCGGCGGCGGCGTCGCCGGTGGGCAGCGGCGGCCGCTTGAGGACGAATCCCCCCTTGGCGCCTACCGGCACGATGACGGCGTTCTTGACCGCTTGCGCCTTGACCAGGCCCAGGATCTCGGTGCGGAAGTCGTCTCGACGGTCCGACCAGCGCAGGCCACCGCGGGCCACCGGTCCGAACCGCAGGTGCACGCCTTCGACGCGCGGTGAGTAGACGAAGATCTCGTATTTGGGGCGCGGCAGTGGTAGTTCGTCGACCAGCTGGGCGTCCAGCTTGATCGCCAGCACATTGCGCGCCCTTGCCGAATCCTCGCTCCTGACAAAGTAATTGGTGCGCAAGGTAGCCTGTACAAGCGATGCGAAGGCACGCAGAATGCGGTCGGTGTCCAGCCCCACCAGTGCGTCGACGTCGGCGGCGACCGCCGCGGCGGCGGCCTGCGCATCGCGGTTCGCCGAGGAATCGGGGCTGGGGTCGAACAGCGCCTCGAAGAGCGCGACCAGCGACCGTGCGGTCGAGGGGTGTTCGTTGAGCACCGACTCTATGTGGGACTGGCTGTAGGGAAAGTTCGCCTGTCGCAGATACTTTGCGTAGGCCCGCAGCAGCACGACCTGTTGCCATCGAAGGCCCGCGCGCATCACCAGCTCGTTGAACCGGTCGATCTCGAGGCGGCCCTGCCAGATCGCGGTGACCGCGTCCGCGAACAACTCGGCCATCGCGTCGCGCTCGGCTTGCGTCGAGGCCAGCTGGATGGTCGGGTGCGGTGAGATCTTGAACTGATAGATCCACACCGGCAGCCCGTCGGGTCGGTTGACCGTAAAGGGGCGCTCCTCGAGCACTACCACACCCATGCTCTGCAGCATCGGCAGCAGCTCGCTCAGCGAGGCGGTGCGTCCGCCCAGGAACCAGGTCAGCTGCGCGGTCCCGTCATCGCTTTCGACGAACACCAGCTTGACCGAGTTGTCCTGCAGCTCATTGATGATGGCGATGTGGTCGATCGCATCGGCCGGGGTGACCGCCTGCTTGTAGACCTCGGGGAAGGCGGCCGCGTAGTACTCGGCGTCAGCGTGCCCCGCCGAGCCTTCCGAGGCCGCCGCGACCAGTCGGTCGGTCCAGGTACGGGCGGCTTCACTGAGCAACGCCTGAATGCGGATCCGGTTGTCTTCGGAAACGTCGACCGGTGCGGCGCTGGGCCCATCGGAAGGCAGGCGAACCATGAAATGCATTAGCGCCCAGGGTGATTCACTGACCCGAGCAGTGAATTCCAGTCGGGTGCCGCCGAATTCGCGCACCAGGATGTCCTCGATCTGCAGCCGCACCGCGGTGGTGTAGCGGTCCCGGGGCAGATACACCAGGCAGGAAACGAAATACTGCAGGCGGTCGGCGCGCAGAAACAGCAACGCGTTTCGTTGCGGTCCCAGATCCACTACCGCCTTGGCCATCGCCAGCAGTCGTTCGGCACCGAGGGTGAACAGCTCCGAGCGGGGAACGGTCTGAATGACGTCGAGCAGCAGCTGCCCCGGATGAATCGGGTCACTGTCGGCCATCGCCAGCGCATCACGCACGCGGCGCGAAATCATCGGAATCTCAAGGACATCGGCGTTCATCGCGGCCACCGTGAACAGGCCGACGAAACGGTGCTCGATCACGGCACCGTCTACGTATTCACGAACCGCGATCGCATACGGGTAGGCGCCGTAGCGCAGATAGCTGCCCACCACGGACTGCGCCAACACCAGCAGTCTGCCGTCGTCGGTCAGCCGGGGGCGCGAGCCGGTGCGGGTGCGCAGGACGCCGAGGCCGGGTGTCCCGTCGCCGGAGACCTGTCCGTCGTGCACGTGGCAGCGCTGATAGCCGAGCAGTAGGAAGTTGCCGTTGCCCAGCCAGCGCAGCAGCGCCGCGACGTCGTCGCGGTCCGGTGCCGAGAAGTGGTCCTCGGCGTTGGCCTCGACTTGCGCGGCCAGATCGTTGAGCGCGGCGATCAGGCTCGCCGCGTCGCTGGCGACCTGTTGAACGTCGGCCAGCACCCTGGGTAACAGCCGTTCGACCTCGGTGAGGCCCTTGCTGTCGACCGACGGCAGCAGCTGCACATGTATCCACGCCTCGCCGGCGTATTGCGATGCGCCTTCCGCTTTGGCTTCGACCCGCAGCAGGTCGCCCTCGGGGCTGCGCTTCACCTCGAACACCGGCGTCATGATCGCCGTGTATGGGACGCCGAGCCGGTGCAACAGCACGGTGACGGAGTCCATCAGCATGCCGCCGTGATCGGTGACGACTTGCAGGGCAGGCCCGAAGCCAGCTGGGTCTTCCGCCGAGTACACCGCGACGCGACTCTCTCCGTCGGGGCGGTGCAGGCCAAGGCGATAGTGCGCGCTCAGCATGGCCGGGGTCACGATCGCCGCCGGCACAGTCAGGTCGATGGGTCTGGTTTCCGCGCCCCCCGACTCGTCGCTATGCGGACCCCGATAGCTCTCGACGTAGGCTTTCGAGATCCACTCAGGAATGTCCTGCTGCCGGGTGAAGCTGGTCCACGGCTCGAGACCTTGTCTGGCTCCGGGATCGATCGTCATGCCGATAGCTCCCAACTGGCGACGGTTGTCAGGGCGCTCCGTCGCCCCGTTCCGTGGCAATGCGGGGCAGAGCCGACACTAGTCGCGCGTCAGCTTGCGGTGGGTCACTCTGTGCGGCCGCGCCGCTTCGGCACCGAGCCGCTCGACCTTGTTCTCCTCGTATGCACCGAAGTTGCCCTCGAACCAGAACCATTTGGCCTCGTTGTCGTCGTCACCCTCCCAGGCCAAGATGTGCGTGCAGGTGCGGTCCAGGAACCATCGGTCGTGCGAAATCACCACCGCGCAACCGGGAAATTGCTCCAGGGCGTTCTCCAGCGAACTCAGCGTTTCGACGTCGAGGTCGTTGGTGGGCTCGTCGAGCAGGATGAGGTTTCCGCCTTGCTTGAGCGTCAGCGCGAGGTTGAGCCTGTTGCGCTCGCCACCGGAGAGCACGCCGGCCGGCTTCTGCTGATCTGGTCCCTTGAACCCGAACGCCGACACGTAGGCCCGCGACGGCACCTCGGTCTGCCCGACGACGATGTGATCCAGCCCGTCCGAGACGACTTCCCACACGTTCTTGTTGGGATCGATGCCGGCGCGGGTCTGGTCGACGTAGCTGAGCTTGACGGTCTCGCCGACCTTAACCGTGCCGCTGTCCGGCTGCTCGAGACCGACGATGGTTTTGAACAAGGTGGTCTTGCCGACCCCGTTGGGGCCGATGACACCGACGATGCCGTTGCGCGGCAGGGTGAAGGACAGGTCCTTGATGAGGGTGCGGCCGTCGTAGCCCTTGTCGAGGTGCTCCACCTCGACCACCACGTTGCCCAGTCGCGGACCGACGGGGATCTGGATCTCCTCGAAGTCGAGCTTGCGCGTCTTCTCGGCCTCGGCGGCCATCTCCTCGTAGCGCTGCAGCCGCGCCTTGCTCTTGGCCTGACGCGCCTTGGCCCCGGAGCGCACCCACGCCAACTCCTCGGTCAGCCGCTTCTGCAGCTTGGCGTCCTTGCGTCCCTGCACCGCCAGCCGCTCGGCCTTCTTCTCCAGATACGTGGAGTAGTTGCCCTCGTACGGGTACGCGCGGCCACGGTCCAGTTCCAGAATCCATTCGGCGACGTTGTCCAGGAAGTACCGGTCGTGGGTGACCGCCAAGATCGCGCCGGCATAGGAGGCGAGATGCTGCTCTAGCCACTGCACGCTCTCGGCGTCCAGGTGGTTGGTGGGCTCGTCGAGGAGCAGCAGGTCGGGTTTGGACAGCAGCAGCTTGCACAGCGCAACGCGGCGACGCTCACCACCGGACAGATTGGTCACCGGCTCGTCGGGCGGGGGGCAGCGCAGCGCGTCCATGGCCTGCTCCAGCTGCGAATCGAGGTCCCACGCGTCGGCGTGGTCGAGCTCCTCCTGCAGCCGGCCCATCTCCTCCATCAGCTCATCGGAGTAGTCGGTGGCCATCAGCTCGGCGACCTCGTTGAAGCGGTCGAGCTTGACCTTGATCTCGCCCAGGCCTTCTTCGACGTTGCCGCGAACGGTCTTCTCCTCGTTCAGCGGGGGTTCCTGCAGCAGGATGCCGACGGTCGCGTCGTTGGCCAAGAAGGCATCACCGTTGTTCGGCTTGTCCAGGCCCGCCATGATCCGCAAGACGCTCGACTTGCCGGCGCCGTTGGGGCCAACGACACCGATCTTGGCGCCTGGATAGAAGCTCAACGTGACGTCGTCCAGGATCACCTTGTCGCCGTGCGCCTTGCGGACCTTTTTCATCGTGTAGATGAACTCAGCCATGCCGCGGTTATGCCTTTCTGATTTGCGAGTGATCTCGCGGACCATCCTAGGCATCGCCCGGTAGCCCCAGCCCCGCGCCCGAGCCGAGGCTCAGGCGGGAACGGAAAGCGGGGCCTCCTCGGTGGCGTCACTTGTGCCGGCCGGATCGTCACCGGCCAGCTCGTCCTCGCCGCTAACGTCCACGGCATCGGCGGGAGTTCCCGGCGCCTTGCTTTCCTGCCCGGAAGACGGACCGGTATAGCCGGGCTTTTCGATGCGCACGATGACGCGGGACAGGTCCGGCCCGACCGCGGTTGCCCGCATCTCCACCGACGAGCGGCGGTTGCCGTCGCGGTCCTCGTATTCGCTGGTGTACACGTGACCCACCACGATCACCGGTGCCCCCTTGCCCAACGCGGCACCCACCCCGGTGACCAGCTTTCCCCAGCAATTGACCGTGACGAACAGCGAGTGCCCGTGCTCCCAGCCGCCGTCACCGGTGCGCCGGCGCGAGTTGCTGGCCACCCGGAATTTGAGGACCTCTTGGTCGCCGACCTTGCGGCGGGCGGGGTCGTTGACGATGTGACCGACGACCGTAAGCGGGGTTTCAAACATGAGCTGATCCCTTCTCGATTGCAGTTGGCTATGGCTGCCAGTAAGCACCGCGCTACCGACGACGCCGCGGGCAACGGGGGCCGAAAACCCGACGGGCCGGGCGTCGCTGGGGAAGAAATCGGGACTGTGGATCAGTCCGGATCAGCGGGGGTCTGGCCGGATCGGTTGGGCTTGTCGCCCCGCGCCAACTGCGCCAGCATCGCGTTGTAGGCCACCAGGTCAGCGTCATCGTCGCGTTCGGCGGCCCGGTCCAACCGCGTGGCGGTGCGCCGATCGCTGCGCGCCCACTGGATGAGGAGCGCGAGCATGACGATCACCAGCGGGAATTCCCCCGCCGCCCATGCGATCCCCCCGCCCAGGCGCTGGTCACCCAGCAGATCGGTGTGCCAACCCAGGCCGAGCGAGCGGTAATAGTCTGCGGCGAGCACCTTCTTGGTGCCCATCAGCACCACCCCGAAGAAGGCGTGCAGGGGCAGTGATGCGAACACCACGGCCACCTTCGCCAGCGGCGGGAGCGGCCTCGGCGTCGGATCCACCCCGATCACCACCCAATAGAACAGGTAGCCGCTCAGCAAAAAGTGGGCGTTCATGGCTAGATGCCCGGCGTGGCTGCTCGCGGTGATGTCGAAGAGGTTCGACAGGTACAGCCCGTAGAACCCGGCGACGAACAGCACGGTGGCCACCACTGGGTTGGTGAGAAATCGGGACAAGCGGCTGTGCAGCGCGGCCAACAGCCACTCCCGCATGCCCGGCGGATCGTCACGGCCGGCCGCGGGCAGCGCCCGCAAGGCCAGCGTGACCGGGGCGCCGAGCACCAGCAGGATCGGGATCAGCATCGACAGGCACATGTGGACCACCATGTGCATGCTGAACATCGCCGGCATGTAGCGCCCCACGCCCGACGACGTGGCGAACAGCAACACCAAGCAGCCGAGCAACCAGGAAAAGGTCCGCCCCGGCGGCCACTTGTCACCGCGGCGGACCAGCCGCACCAGCGCCGCCACATACAGGGCGGCGAAAACGAGGGCGGCGGAACCGAAGATCAGGTCGAACCGCCAGTCGAACAGGATGCGCGCCACGGTGGGCGGCCCGTCGAAGTCGTAACCGATCTCGGCTTCGGGAATCGACGGCAGCCGAGACGGCGGTGGCGGCGGCGGGGTGCGGCCCAGCCCGACGGCGATGCCGAACGTCAGGCCGAAGACGGCGGCCTCGATCAGCGTCAGCCGAAGCAACGCACCACGTGCTCGCGCCGGGCTCGGATCCGCTTGCAGCGCAGCCACACTGACACGCCGCTGGCGCCAGCCGAGCGCGCCCAAAAGGCACAGCGCGACGAATTTGGCGGTCACCAGCCGCCCATAGTCGGTGCTGAACAGGTCGGACGGCGGCACCCGGACCAGGGCGTTGACCAGTCCACTGAATGCCATCGCGACCCAACACCACAGCGCGATCATCGAGAAACGCCGGGCGGCCAGCCCGAGGTGACCACCGCGGCGCAGGGCGTTGGCAAGCACGGCGAGCAGACCACCGGCCCACAGGCTGGCGGCGACCAAGTGGATCAGCAGGGCGTTGGTGGCCAGGTCGTGTGAACCGCCGGCCGACGAGTGACCGGTCAGCCCCAGCGGAATCAACGTCATCACCGACGCGGCGAGCAGCACCGGCGCCCACGACCAGCGCAGCACCGACAGGCTCGCCAGCGTGATCACCGCGGCGAGGATCGCGGTCCAGCGCCAGGCCGAGGCGTTGGTGATCAGACCCGCCAACGACCACATCCGCATCGCACTGATGTCGGCGACGGGATGACCGGACACGTCAGAGATGGTCAGCGGGACAAGGAGTGCGGCACACACCGCCCACACCCCCGATGCCACCGTCCCGAGCCGAAGGGCCCGATAGCCGCCGGCGTCGAGCACACCGCTGCGCTGCGGCGGCACCAGAAACGCGGCGAACAGAAACGACCCGACCGCCAGCACCGCGGCGATCTCGCCCACCGCCCGGACGAACGGTAGGCCTAGCGTGGTCACCTGGCCCGGATCGGGTAGGCCCGTCACGGTCAGCGCGCTGGCCAGCGAGAGCGTCCCGATGCCGGCGGCAGTGCAGCCCGCCAGCATGGCCACCCCGACCAGGACCGGCCACACCAGCGCGCGGCGCTGGGTTGAGCGCTCGGTCGAGGCCTTGCCGGCTGGCGGGGCGACGGTCATAGGTCCAGGGTATGGGCGGGCCCGCCGGCTAGTGGGCCTGGCTGTCCAGAAGGTCCCGACGGGCCCTGTCCTCCCGGGCCACGAACTGATCGCGCGCGATCTGCCCCACATAGTTGAAGTCGTGCAGGATGTCGCGCAGCTCTTGCAGGAAGGCGCCTCGCCTTTCCGCCAGGTCCGGCGCGGCCGCGATCAAGTTCTGGTCCTCGACAACCTGCCGTGCGGTGGCGAACAACAACGTCGACACCGATTCGCTGCTGCGGATCCTGGTCTGCGCCACATACTGCCGGCCCACGCCCAACGCCAAGGCGGTCAGTTCCTTGTGTCCGATGTCGGCCGGTGCGTCGCGCAGGACGTCGGCGACGATCTCATAAGCCTCGAAGAACACCCGCAACATCGCTTCCGCCATCAGCGGACGCTTGGCGAACAACAGCGAGCGGATTTCGTCGCCTCCGGCGGCGACATGGGCTTCCCAATTGGCGTGCCACGCCATCTCTTCGGCGATGTTGTCCCGGAACGTCGCCGAGTCCGCGAAGTAGAAGTCGAACTTCAGCAGATCGCGCAGTCGCATCGTCTGGGTCCAGAAGGCCTCCATGCGGTCGCCGTCGGCGTGGCGGGCGTGTGCCAGTGCGAGTTCGACGATCGACGTCTCCAAAAAGGCGTGGATCACCGAGTTGCGGTAGAACGCTGCGGCGTGCTGTTCGTCGGGCGCGATGCGCCACACCGGTTCCCGGCCGCCGTCGACCCTGGTGATGGGGTGTCCGTGGGACAACGCATCGACCGCCGCGCGCACCCCGTCGTGGGTGCGCAGCCGCAAGGCGCTGGTGGACATCGGGTCTTGTTTGCGTTCCAGGTAATCCAACGAGTCCTGCAGGGTGTGGTGCAGCTGACCGAGCGTCAACGCCGCGCCACGGGTGGTCAACAACAACGCGCAGACCAGTCCCGTCGCCGTCACCGGGGTCGCCTGCAGGATCCGCCAGGCGACCTCGAACGACATCTTCTGCAGCGCAAGCCGTTTGGCGTCCGGATCGTGGGTCAGCGGGCCGTGCGGTGCGCCCAGGTACTGCCGCATCGACACGGCTTCGGGGAATCGGACGTAGATCTTGCCGTAGTTGCGTTCACCCTGCGCGCGGATGAAGTTGTACAACCAGCCCACGCCTTCGGGCGTCTTCTCGCCGCCGCGGGCGTAGGCGGCGTATTCGGCGGTTTCGTGCAGCTGGTCAAAGCTGATCGAGACCGGTTGCAGCAGAATATCTTCGCTGCGGCCATCCAGATATGCGTCGGCGACGTAGGCCAGCAGGCCGAGCTTGGGTGGCAGCATTTTTCCGGTGCGCGAGCGGGTGCCCTCGATGGACCAGCTCAGATTGAACCGCTTCTCGACGATGTAACCGACGTATTCGCGCAGCACGTACTTGTAGAGCTGGTCGTTGCCGATGTTGCGACGGATGAAGATGACACCGGATCGCCGTAGCAACGGCCCCATCACGCCGAACGACAAGTTGATGCCGGCGAACACGTGCACCGGCGGTAACCGGTTCTCCTGCATGGCGACCGGCACCACGGCGCCGTCGATGTAGGACCGGTGGGAGAACAACAGCACCGCCGGGTGAGCTTCCAGGCCGGCCCGCATTGCCGCAACCTGATACTCGTCGTAGTCGATCTCCGGATCGAACCCGCGGCTGAGCATCCTGCCGAGGACCCCGACGAGGTCGACCGACGCCCTGCTCCAGCCGGTGGCGAGTTCGTCGAGCATCTTCCCGGCTTCGTCGACGGTGGCGCCGGGAATCTTGGCCAGGCCGACGCGAAACCGGTTGGAGGCCAGAATCTCCGGCTTCACCAGCCGAGGCGACTTGTACTGCGGTCCGAGGATCCGATATTCAACCCGTTCCATCGCCAATATGGCGCGGCGGATCACGAATTGGGCGAAGTCGTTCTTGTCTTCTCCGACGGTGGTGTCGCGCCATTGCCGGCGAAGTTCGGACACCGTGGCCGCCTCGCCGGCTACCACCCGGGCACGCTGGGGAGCGGTCCGCACGATCTGTTCTTGCTGACGGTGGTTGGGGTGGTAGGGATCACGGCCGGGGAGCAGCCCGACCAGCTTGGCAAATCGGCCACGATCCGGTTCCGGCAGCCAGAACACTCGCACCGGCACGATCGAACGGTCTTCCCCGGATTCGAGCTGCTCGGCCAGGGCCGTCATCGCGTCCGGCGGCGCATCGAGCGCCGGCAGTTTCACCAAGCCGAAATTCGCTCCCGGATGGTCGCCGCGCTGGCGATCCAGCCACGCCGTCACCAGTTCCATCTCGACCGGTGAGGCCATCGACGCCAATACCAGCGAGTCTCGTGCGGTAAGGACCGCGCTGCTATCTGCAGCCGGTTCGGTCACGGACGCCCTCGGGGCGGCGATTCCGGCGCCTCGGCGCTCACGGTCGCCCCCTCGGGCGCGGGTCGTTGCGCCTCGCCGTCTTTCAGGGCGGCCTGGGATTCATGGGGGTTTACCTTGGGCGCCTTCGCTTTCGGCGCGGCCTTCTTGGCCGGCGTCTTCTTCGGCGCGGCCTTCTTACCCGGCGTCTTCTTCGCCGGCGTCTTCTTGGCGGGCGTCTTCTTGGCCGGCGTCTTCTTGGCGGGTGCCTTGGCGGTCCGGCTCTGGGCGTTGTCTGCCGCCTTCTTCTCGGCGTACAGGTCGACCTCAGGAAGCTCGTCGACGGGCCAGTTGGCGAGCGTGTCCAGGTACAGCTGGCGAACCTCGGCGATCCGCTCCGGCAGCGTCTCAAGCGTCCAGTCCTGCACCGAGATCGGCGGAAAGACCGCGACATCGACGGTGCCCGGGTTGATCACCGTCGAGTTGCGGGCGGCGACCAGCTCGGCGTTGCGGATCACGATCGGGACGATCGGGATGCCGGCGGCCATCGCAATCCGGAACGGCCCCTTCTTGAATGGACCTACCTCGGTCGTGTCGACTCGGGTGCCCTCCGGGGCGATCACGATCGAAAGCCCCCTGCGGGCACGGTCTTCGACTTCGTGCAGCATCTCCACCGCGGCAGTCTGGTCATCGCGGTCGATGAACACGCCGTCCACCAGCCTGCCGACGGTGCCCATGATCGGGTCTTTCTGCAGTTCCTTCTTGCCCACACCCACCCAGTTGTCGCGCACCAGCGCACCGGTGATGACCGGGTCAACCTGGTTGCGGTGGTTGAAGATAAAGACCGCCGGGCGTTGCGCGGTGAGATTCTCTCTGCCGATGACGTTGAGATGCACGCCGGCAATCGCCAGCGACAGCTGGGAGAAGTTGGAGGTAAAGAAGTTGACGCCGCGGCGCCGGTTGCGGGTCAGCACACCGATGCCGACCGCGCCTGCGGCGACAGGGAACATCGAGCCGAAGCCGGCGAGAGTCCGCAACTGCCGGCGCAGGCCCACCGGGCCGCGGCTGCTGAATCGCAGGATCGGCCATCCGCGGCGCTTGGCCACCGCGGCCATCTTGCCTTCGGGATTCGTCGGCCGCGGGTTGCCGACAAGATACATCAGGGCGACGTCTTCGTCACCGTCGGCGTAGAAGTAGCTGTCTTTGAGATCGATGTCGTGCTCGGCCGCAAAACGTTGTACCGCAGCGGCTTTGCCAGGTCCCCACAGGATCGGCTTCTGGACGCCACCGGTGAGCATGCCGTCGTCGGTGGTCTCGAACTTGTTGGTGAGCATGTTCGGAATTCCGAGGAACCGCGCGACCGGGTTTACCTGAATGGTCAGCGCCGACGAGCTGAGCACGACGGTGTGGCCACGAGCCATGTGCGCCCGCACCAGCTCGCGCATCTCCGGGTAGATCCGCGACTCGATCCGCTGGACGAACATGCGCTCCCCGATCTCTTCCAGGTCGTCGAGCAGTCGACCGGTCAGCGCGGCGGCGGCCTTACCGATGAGGTCCTCGAATTCGATACGGCCGAGGGTGTGACTCAGGCCGGCCTGCACCATGCCGAGCAGCTCCCCCACGCCCATGTCGCGGCGCAGCAGCCGCTCCTGGGTCAGGATGAGCGCGGTGAACCCGGCGACCAGTGTGCCGTCCAGGTCGAAGAAGGCGCCGATCTTGGGGCCCGTGGGGCTGGCCATGATCTCGGCCACCGAGCCGGGCAACCGCATTTCCTGCCCGGTGTTTTGGGTTCCGCGGTCGTCGGGCTGCTCGGTCGACGCGCTCATGAGCCGGCCACCGATCGCGAGGACACGGCCGGCTCGGTGAACGAGGCGGGCACCGCCCGCGGTGGTGGGTCACCGGCCAGCGCCAGGATCTCGTCGAAGCCTTCGAGCAGGCATTGGGCGAACAGCGCCTCGTTTCGCACCGAGGCCCTGTCGTAGCGCACGGTGATGGTGCACCATCCGCCGCGCGAAATCAGCACCACCATCATCGCTACTCCAGGCAGCGGCCCAATACCGTACTGCCGCAGCACTTTAGCACCGGCGATGTAAGTGTCGCCCGGAAAGACCGGTACGTTGCTGGCCTGCACATCGGATCCGATCACCGAGCCGGTGATCCCTTCGAGCACCGCGGTCGGCAAGACGCTGAGCACCGGAGCGATCGAACCGATGATGTTCATCGCGGGCTCGTCGCGCCGCTGCGTCATCTGAGCGCGGATCTTTTTCATCCGGGAGACGGGGTCGGCCGTACCGATCGGCGCCGCTAGATTGACGCCGGTGAATCTGTTGCCGCCGGCCGTATCCGCTTCGGCCCGCAGGTTGACCGGCACCGCCATCGGCAGCGTGCTGATCGGCACGCCGAACGCCTGGTGGTAACGGCGCAAGGCGCCGCACACCCCCGCAAGGTAGGCGTCGTTGATTGAGCCGCCACCGGCCTTTGCGGCTTTGTGCAGGTCGGAAAGCGAGATGTCGATGGCCTCGCTACGGGTTGCGAGGCTGCGCCGTCGTAGCAGGGGCGACGGCTCTGCAGCCCGGTTGAGCACCCGCATGCCCGACACGGCGTACCTGACGATCCCCGAAACCGTCGCCGTCGGCTCCAAGACCGCCCGCCCTGCCGCCGCTACCGCGCCGGACAGTGCGCTCATGGCGCCGCCGACAACGGCGAACGGCAGGTGGTTAATGCCCTGGCGCATCAGGTCATTGGACGTCAGATCCTGCGGTACGGGCAGCGGCAGCGTCGGCTTGGCCGGCGGATTGCGCTCGAGGTCATAGATTTCGGCGAACATTTGGACCCCGCCGACTCCGTCGGTGACAGCATGGCTGACGTGCAGCAGCGCCGCGGCCTTGCCGTCGGCCAGACCGTCGACCAGGGTGGCCGTCCACAGCGGCCGCGAAATGTCCATCGGCGACTGCAGGATGAGCTCGGCGAGGTCGAATACTTCACGCAGCGTGCCGGGCTCGGACACCCGCACCCGGCGCACGTGGAAGTCCAGGTTGAAATCGGGATCGACCACCCAGCGCGGCGCCGCGGTCGGCAGAGAGGGCACGACCACCTTTTGCCGTAGCCGCAGCACCCGTCGCGATGCGTTCTCGAATCGGGTTCGAAACTGTCCCCAGTCCGGTGTGGTGTCCAGTAGCTCGAGAGCCATGATCCCCGACCGGGTGCGGGGGTTCGCCTCTCCCCTGTGCAGTAGGTAGTCGACCGGCCCGAGCTCGTCGGACAGCTTCATCGCCTCGACGGACTCAGTCATTGTCATCAGTTCGACGCGCCAACCTTGTCACCGTCGATCAAGCCTCCTGCCTTGGACCCACCAACTCCACTGGTCTACCCAACGCTAGTCGGGTTACCGCGCTGGTGAAAGGAGCGGCGAGTGCCGGGACGCGAGCTCAGCTGGCCGAAGTGGCCGTCAGGGGCAGCAAATCCAGGAGCGCGCTGACGCGCCGCGCATAGACGACGCCGAGGAAATCCGCGACCGCGTCAGCTGCCAGCCGCGATCGGACCGTCGGCGTGATGTCGAAAGCGTGATGGGCATTGGCGAGTTCGGCGTGGGCCACGGTGGCCGCGCCGGCCGCGCGTAGCGCCGCGCAGAACACGCGAGCCTGTCCGCTGGGCACCACTTCGTCCTTCTCACCGTGCAGCACGAAGAACGGTGGGGCGTCGCCGTGCACGTAGGAAATCGGCGACGCCGCCGCAAAGCGCTCCGGCTCGTCGGCGTAGCGGGCCTTCAGCACGAATTGCTCCAGGAACGGGAGCATCAGTTCGTGCATGTTCTCGAAGTCGGTGAAGTCGTAGACACCGTAATACGGCGCCACCGCCTGCACGGTGGTGTTGGCGTCTTCGAATCCGGGCTGGAAGGCGGGGTTGTTCGGGGTGAGCGCCGCCAGGGAGGCAAGGTGACCGCCCGCCGAACCGCCGGTGATGGCGATGAAGTCGGGGTCACCGCCGTAATCGGCGATGTTCTCCCGCACCCATGCGATTGCCCTTTTGACGTCGATGAGGTGCGCGGGGAACGTCGCTCGCGGGCTCTTGCTGTAGTCGATCGAGACGCAGATCCAGCCGAGTTGGACCAGTCGGCTCATCAACGTGTAGGCCTGCGGACGGCGGCCGTTGATCGCCCAAGCTCCGCCCGGCACCTGAATCAGCACCGGCGCCCGGCAACCGGGCGCCAAATCGTCGCGCCGCCAGACGTCGAGCAGGTTGTCGCGGGGACTCGGCCCGTAGGAGATGTCGGAAGTCTGCGCCGCATAACGGTGGTGGGGTCCGGGCCTGCTTATCAGTCGACCGCGCGGGGCGCACACGGCCCCGACGGCGGCGGGGTGGCATATCTGCTCACGAAATTCGGGGCCGAAGGACTCCTCGAGCGCGGCCGTGAGGGTTTGGTCCGCCCGCTGGGCGGCCAACGCCGTACCGACGCGGCCAACAGACGGATGAGAAACCCGCGACAGCGCGTGTCCGGTTACCACGTGCGGAGGAAACTCGGTGAAAAGCCACCCGGCGAAACAGCCCAGCGCGAACGGCCCGCCGCGCAGCACCAGATTGCCCAGCTGATAGATAGCGCGGGCCTCTGCCGCCAGGCGTGCCGCCCGGGCGTGCGCCCACGAGCAGTGCGAAGTCAAATTGCCGGCCACGCTCATTGCAACGCCACCCCTCGACGCTATGCACACGCCTCGTTGCGTTAACGGCCGATGGCCGGCCGATGTAATACGTGTGTCGAGGGTGCCTACCCTAACCGATAAATGGGGCGCCGTAACGGTTTTCGTGCGCGTGGCGCCGCGAAATCGGGTCCGTGGCTGCGGTTGGATAGACTGACCTGCACATTGCCTCCGTAGCTCAGGTGGATAGAGCAAGGGCCTTCTAATCCCTAGGTCGCACGTTCGAGTCGTGCCGGGGGCACCCACCGAGCCCCCAAGTGCGCCTGCGTGTCCAGGGTGCGCTCCTTATTCGACAATTTGTCAACTAGCATCTGGAGCGTGGACGCACGCCGGCTAGGGCGTTTGCTGGGTGTCGCAGTGGTGACAACTTGGGCGACGCTGCTGTGCCCACCGATTTCCACGTCCGCGGCGTCCTGCCCGGACGTCGAGGTGACGTTCGCCCGCGGCACCGCTGAGCCCCCCGGCGTCGGCGGGGTCGGAAGGGCTTTCATTGATTCCTTGCGCTCTCAGATCGGGAGCCGCTCCCTCGGGGTGTATGCGGTCAACTACCCCGCCGACGAGGATTTCGCCCCGTCCGCGTCCGCGGGCGCCAACGACGCTCATGCTCACGTCCAATCCATGGTGGCAACCTGCCCGAATACCAAGCTGGTGCTCGGCGGATACGCCCAGGGCGCGATGGTGATCGATCTGATCACCATCGCCCAGGCACCGATCGGGGGCCTGATCCCGCAGATACTGACTGCGGACGAGGCCGACCATGTTGCCGCGCTCGCTCTGTTCGGAAATCCGTCGGACCGGTATCTGGGTGCACCGGTGAGCGAGGTCAGCCCGTGGTATGGCGCGAAGGCCATTGACTTGTGTGCACCTGGCGATTCGGTGTGCACTCCGGGCGGCCCCTTGGCGCCGCCGTCGCACGACGAGATGTTCTCGGCGGCGCATCTGTCTTACCAGGGGTCCGGAATGCCCGGTCAGGCCGCCGCTTTCGTGGCCGGCCGTCTCTGAGTCGACTAATTGAGTTCTTTCGCCGATTCGCCGGGTGGTGGCGCCATGCGTTGTTGCCGAACCGCATGTCCCGGCCTTCGGCACGACCGAAACACGATTCGATCGAGGCTGGACCCTTGGTTACGAGCTCACCGCCAAAGCCGATGGCGCGGCGGGCCTCGTCGCTTGTCGAGCTCCGACGGCTAACCCACCGCAACGCGGCAATGACCACCCTCACACTGAATGCGCTATCGAATTCGAAAAGTCACCTCCTGGTGACCGCGAGGCCCCGATCGGCGGATGTGCGGCGAATCGACGGTGGTGATCGCCCGCGGTCAGGCCGGCGGGGCCCTGACGGGGGCGCCGGCGTCGGCACAGTGCCGCAGGTCACAGCCATTTCTGCGGGCATGATTAGCGCCGCTAAGCGCTCATACGGGACCGCCGGTAATGGCATTTGGGTCGGTTTTATTACTGGTCAGTAAACCCGAAATTAGTCGGAGCCAATGCTTAAAGAATGCGGTTTAATCATTACGGACAGCGTGTCAAGCGAGCAGATGGCGCCGATGGCGGGATGATTGGCAAGAGCGTCTTCTCTTCGAGGGGGTTGGCGATATATGGCCGCGGATGAATGGCAGCCGGTGGTGCGCGTCGGGCAGCCGAAGTTCATAGCTGGCGTGGGTAATCGAATCAAAGTCGAAGTCAAGACGAGAGGTTGGTTGAGCCGCGACTGGCGTTGTTACTTCGGCACGCACGTCTCTCAACAGCAGCTTGACGCGCGATACTCTTCCTATCCGTGCTGGGACGAAGTCCAGCGTATCGAGGGTTCCTGCGGAGAGCATGAAGCGGAGCTCTACATCGAAATGATCGATGCCGCAATCCATTATGCGAACAATAAGCTGCGTAGCAATGCGCTGCCGAGGGCGATTCCGCATGGAGCGCGCATCGAGCGGCGGGGCTGCGCGGTGCGCGAGCGCCAGGCCGAACTCGATGAGCTGGCGAAGAGGCTAGCGAAACCCGAGCTGTAACGTCTCGCGCAAAATTCGACGCCACAACCGGGCCGGCAAGCGGCGTTGAGACCCGTCCAGTGGGCTCGCGTCTCCCCGCACGTTTTGCCAGGTCGACTCAGGGATTGAGGCGAATACGTCAAATGCGGCAGATAACGTTTTGATAAATCCATCATTACTTATAGATACCGATATCCGCCGCCCCCTCCCGCAAAGATGTCACGTTTTGCGCGGCAGGGTCAAAGGCGCTTCAGCCGCTGGCTAATATCGTTCGGCCATTGGAGCGAGCCAATAGGGTGGCTTGCCGGTGATGAATGCCGTACTTATCCCGCTGGTTCTCGCTAACCACGTTCACACCGTCTCACCCCCCTCGGACGGCGCGAAGTAGTCTTACCTCGCCCGTGACGCTGCCGCCGATGAAGGCCGAGCGGATTCACAAGCCATACGCGAAGCCGGAGGTGCCCGATGGCCCAGTCCGAAGCGATCCTTTTCAACGTCACCGACCGGGTCGCGCTCATCACCGTCAACGATCCCGATCGACGCAACGCGATAACCGCCGAGTCGTCGGGGCAGCTGCGCGAGGCCGTCGAGCGGGCCGAAGCCGACCCCGATGTGCATGCCGTGGTGGTCACCGGGGCGGGCAAGGCGTTCTGCGCGGGCGCCGATCTCAGCGCCCTCGGGGCTGCCGGAGGTGGAGCGGCCGAGGCGGGCCTGCAGCAGCTTTATGACGGTTTCATGGCCGTTGGTAGTTGCCGGCTGCCCACCATTGCCGCCGTCAATGGCGCGGCGGTGGGCGCGGGCCTGAACCTGGCCCTGGCCGCCGATGTCCGCATCGCCGGACCTGACGCCGTGTTCGACGCACGATTCCAGAAGTTGGGGCTGCACCCCGGCGGAGGTGCGACGTGGATGCTGCAGCGGGCGGTGGGCCCACAGGTCGCGCGGGCGGCCCTGTTGTTCGGTATGCGGTTCGACGCCGACGCCGCCGTGCGGTACGGCCTGGCGCTGACGGTAGCCGAGGATCCGGTCGCTGCGGCGACGGAGCTCGCCGCGGGTACGGCGGCGGCCCCGCGGGAAGTGGTGCTGGCGACCAAGGCCACGATGCGCGCCACCGTAAGTCCCGGATCGCTGGACAACGAGCAACATCAGCTCGCCATGCGCGCCGAGCTCGGGCCGCAGTCACACTCCATCCAATCACCGGAATTTGCACAGCGTTTGGCCGCGGCGCAGCGCAGGTAGCCAATGGGTCCCGTCCTGCCACGCTGCTGACGAGAGACCTACAGATCCAGCAGTGCGGTTTCGGGTGACTCGATCAGGTCCCTTAGCTCGCAGACGAATTGGGCCGCTTGCGCACCGTCGACGATGCGGTGGTCGAACACACACGTCAACGACATCGTGGGGCGAGCCACGATCTGCGTTTTCGCGACGATGGGCCGCGGCCTGATCGCGCCCATGCCGAGGATGGCGGCTTCGGGATGGTTGATCACCGGCACACCGTCGTCCACGCCCAAGGCCCCGAAATTCGTCACGGTGAACGTCGAGCCCCGTAACTCCCCCGGCCCCAGGCTGCCGGCACGCGCACCGGCGATCAACTCGGCTGCCCGGCAAGCCAGTTCGCGGGTCGTCTTACTGTGGGCATCGATAACGACCGGGACAAGCAGGCCACGTTCGGTGGCCACGGCGATGCCCAAGTGCACACGATGCTCAACGCGCACCTGCGGTCCCTGCGGCGAGTCGACCCACGTCGAATTCATTATCTCGTTGTGGCGCAGCGCGACGATCAGCAATCGCAACATGAGCGCGAAGGGCGTTATGGTCTCCCCCGCCGTACTGAACCGTTCCGACAGTCGGACCAACTCGGTGCACTCGACCTCGACACCGACCTTCGCCGCCGGAATCTCCCTGTGCGACACCGCCATTTTCTCCGCCATCCAGGCCTGGACGCCCCGGACCGGCCGGAGATCGGCGCCATTGCCGTTCCCGCGGGCCGCCGACATCACGTCCTCCCGCGTGATGATGGCGCCGGTGTGCGGCACCGAGTTGAGGTCGACCATCAACTCTTTGGCCAACTTGCGTACCGGAGGGGCGGCAAGCGGGCGGGAGGGACGTCTGCTGGTATCGATGCCGGAGTCGGCGCCATAACCGACCAGCGTGGGCGTGGCCGTGTCGACGGCCAGCGGTTGCCCGCTGACTGGCGCGGTATCTATCCGCAGCAGCACCGCTCCCACCCTGACCACATCGCCTTCGGCGCCGTTCGTTTCGACGATCCGGCCCGCGTACGGACTCGGAATTTCCACCTCGGCCTTGGCGGTCTCCACCGTGCACAGCACCTGATTGAGCTCGACGTCGTCACCCATCGCCACATGCCACTGCGTCACCGTGACTTCTTCGAGTCCCTCGCCGAGGTCGGGGACGCGAAAGGACTTGATCCGCTCCTCGCTCATGGCTGCGCCAACACGCGTTCGACGCTGTCCAACAGCCGGTCGGGACCGGGCAGCCACCACCTCTCCAGCCGCGCCGGCGGGTACGGGGTGTCGAACCCGCACGCCCGCAACACCGGCGCCTCCAACTCGTAGAACAACTCCTCTTGGATGCGGGCAGCCAAGCCCGCTCCATAGCCCAGGCTTCGCGGTCCCTCGTGCATCACCACGCAGCGTCCGGTCCGGCGGATCGATGAGGCGACGGTATCGAAGTCCAGCGGCACCAGCGACCGCAGGTCGATGACCTCCAGGCTCCAACCGTATTGCCGCTGCGTCTCTTCGGCGGTGCCGACGGCGGTGCTGACCAAGCTGCCGTAGGTCACGACGGTCACGTCGGTGCCGGGTCGGCGCACCATCGCCTGTCCGATCGGCGGTTCGGGCCGGATGACGTCGACCAGCCCGCGCCCCTGATACCGGCGCTTGGGCTCCAGATACATGACCGGGTCCGGGCAGGTGATGGCGTGGCGCAGCAGCCAATACGCGTCGGCCGGGCTGGACGGCACCACCACCTTCAAGCCGGCGGTGTGTGCCCAGTAGGACTCGGTCGAATCCGAATGATGCTCGGCGGCACCGATTCCCCCGAAGGAAGGGATGCGCACCGTCACCGGCATGTTGATTTCGCCGCGGGTGCGGGTGCGATACTTCGCCAGGTGGCTGACCACCTGATCGAAAGCGGGGTAAGAAAACCCGTCGAACTGGATCTCGGGCACCGGTACGAAACCGCGCAGCGCCAGGCCCACCGCGATCCCGATGATGGCGGACTCCGCGAGTGGCGTATCAAAGCAACGGTTCTCGCCGAACGCCGCGGCCAGCCCCTCGGTTACCCGAAACACTCCTCCCTCGACCGAGACATCCTCGCCGAACACCAGCACCCGATCGTCGGCTGCCATCGCGTCGTGTAGCGCGCGGTTGAGGGCCTGCACCATGGTCAACGACTGAGCGCCGAGCGCGACGTCCTGCACCGCCGCGATCGGTGTTTCCTCGTGGCCGGCCGGACGATCAGCGAGCTGAGTCATAAATGCCTCTCAATCACTTCGTTCGAGCTCGGCGCGCAACTGCTGTCGCTGCGCCTGCAATCCCGGCGTGATTTCGGCGTACACCGACGTGAACACCTCGTCGATGTCGATATCGGGCGCGTCGAACACCGCATCGCGCAACTCGGCCCGCATCCGCTTCGCACGGCCAATAACCCGTTCTGCCAACCGTTGTGACCACAGGCCCTGGCCTTGCAGGTAGCTGCGGTACCGCGCGATCGGTTCCAGCGCCGACCAGTGGTCGACCTCGTCCTGCGTCCGGTATCGGCTCGGATCATCAGACGTGGTGTGCGGGGCCAAGCGGTAGGTGACCGCCTCGATCAATGTAGGGCCGCTACCGGCGCGGCCCCGGGCGGCGGCCTCGGCCGTCACCGCAAAGCAGGCCAGCACGTCATTGCCGTCCACCCGGATTCCGGGCATTCCGTAACCAATCGCTTTGTGCGCCAGCGACGGCGCGGCGGTCTGCTTGGATATCGGCATCGAGATCGCCCATTGGTTGTTCTGCACGAAGAATATGCAGGGGGCGTTGAACACGGCCGCGAAGTTCAGCGCCTCGTGCACGTCTCCCACGCTGGTGGCGCCGTCGCCGAGGAAGGCCACCGTCACCGAATCCTCGCGCAGGCGTTGGGTAGCCATCGCCGCGCCCACGGCGTGCAGGGTCTGAGTGCCGATCGGAATCGACAGCGGCGCGCAACACTTTTTGGTGAAGTCCAGGCCGCCGTGCCAGGTGCCCCGCCACGCGGCCCCTACGTGTCCGGGCGGAATACCGCGCACCAAAAATGCTCCGAGTTCCCGGTATTGGGGAAACAACCAGTCCGTCTTACGCAGGCAAGCCGCGGCACCAACCTGTGCCGCTTCCTGACCGTGGCAGGAGGCGTACAGACCCAGCTCCCCTTGCCGCTTGAGGTTGACGAATTCGGCGTCCAGCTCGCGGGTGATCACCATCATCTCGTAGAGCCAGCTCAGCGTCTCTGCGGGAAGCTCACGGCTGTAACGGTTTTGGGACGCCGGTGAACCATCCGGCGCGACGAGTTGCACCGGCTCGAGATCGACAGTCATCGACGTCGAAGACATCTGCGCCACACCGCCTCTCCCGTCGGGTGCCGCGTGGCTGGGTCAACCACAGCGGGTCCCGGCAAACGGTCAGCCGGGACCGACCGCGAGCGGAGATCGATCGCCAGTTACACGAAAGGCTTCGCTCGCCGCGACACTGACGTACTCACCATTATGCGCTCAAACCGGAAGAGACCGGGTTGATTGCGGTGTCGGCGCAGCGTGTCGCGCTTCAGTGCCCGGGCCCCGTTCGGTGCTTTGGCAGCCGTCACTCAGGGACGGTCTCACCCGCCCTGCGCAACGTCATTTGCGCGTGCTTGAGCACCGGCGAATCGACCATTTGCCCCTCGAAGGCGAAGACTCCGCGTTCGGACCGCGCGGCCGTCAGCACCCGCCGTGCCCAGTCCAGTCGCTCCTCACTAGGGCGATACGCCTCGCGGACTACCGGGATCTGGCTCGGGTGAATGCACACCGTTCCGCCGAAGCCCAGCGCGACGGCGTCCTCGGCCTCCGCCCGCAAGCCATCGAGATCCCGGATGTCCAGATGCACCGCGTCGAGCGCGACCCGCCCGAAGGTGGACGCCGCGAGCAAGGCCGTCGACCGCACGTGATGAGCGACGTCGCGGTAGGTGCCGTCGGCCTTGCGGCTGGAGCTACCTCCGAGCGTGGCCACCAGGTCCTCAGCGCCCCACATCAGCGCCACGGTGCCCGGTGCCGCCGCGATTTCGGTGGCGAACACCGCACCCCGCGGCGTCTCCAGCAGCGCGATCACCTCAAGTGGCGCGAGCGCTGTCACCTGCGCGGCGGATTCGGCCTTGGACAGCATCACCGTCGTGTACGCGGTGCCGGCCAGGGCTTCGAGATCGAGAGCGTATTCCGCCGTGGCGGCCGCGTTGAGCCGTACTGCTGTGCGCTCGGGGTCAAGCGGCGTATCCCGCAGCGCGTTGCGCGCCGCTGGCTTGTCCGCCTCGGCCACGCCGTCCTCGAGGTCGAGGATCACAACATCGGCGGCGGCGGCGGCCTTGGCGAAACGCTCGGGGCGGTCGGCCGGGCAGAACAGCCATCCGGGACCGGCGGTTTGCAGGTTCACGTGGTCTCCTGGTCGCTTGGGCGCTTCTGCACCAGCGTGGTGCGCACCGCGCGCGCGACGACGTCGCCGTGCTGGTTGCGTCCCGTGTGCTCGAGGGTGACGATGCCTTCGCCGGGCCGACTCTTCGATTCGCGCCTGCCCGTGCACACCGTCTCCGCGTACAGGGTGTCGCCATGAAAGACGGGCTTGGGGAAGGACACCTCGGAGAAGCCGAGGTTGGCCACGATCGTGCCGAGCGTTAACTGCGACACCGAGAGCCCGACCAGGGTGGAGAGGGTGAACATGGAGTTCACCAGTCGCTCACCCCGAAAGCCGGGCTGTTCGGCGGCCCAGGCCGCGTCGAGGTGCAGCGACTGGGTGTTCATGGTGAGCGTGGTGAACAACACGTTGTCGGCCTCGGTGATCGTTCTGCCGGGCCGGTGCAGATACGTGGTGCCGATCTCGAATTCCTCGAACCACAAGCCGCGCTGAACAATTGACTTGGCATCCGTCATGAGCGACGCTCCCCATCGCTGCGCTCTGCATCGTCGCCGGCGCGCGTCACGACAGCCCCAGCGATCGCGCGATGAGCATCAACTGCACTTCGGTGGTTCCTTCACCGATCTCGAGGATCTTGCTGTCGCGGTAATGCCGCGCCACCGGATATTCGTTCATGAAGCCGTAGCCACCGTGGATCTGCGTCGCATCGCGGGCATTGTCCATCGCCGCTTCTGAGGCGATCATCTTCGCGATTGCCGCCTCCTTCTTGAAGGGCTTGCCCGCCAACATCTTTGCCGCCGCATCATAGTATGCGGTGCGCGCCACATGGGCACGCGCCTCCATCCGTGCGATCTTGAAGCTAATCGACTGGTAGGCGCCGATCGGCTGGCCGAAAGCCTGGCGTTCCTTGGCGTACTTGACGCTTTCGTCGACGCAGCCCTGCGCCGCCCCGGTCGCCAGCGCGGCAATCGCGATGCGGCCCTCGTCCAGTATCGACAGGAAACCCGCGTAGCCGCTGCCTCGGGCACCCAACAGGTTCTCCTCCGGGACGCGAACGTCGTCGAAGCTCAACGGGTGAGTATCCGACGCGTTCCAGCCGACCTTGCTGTACACCGGTTCCACGGTGAATCCTGGTGTGCCATTCGGCACGATGATCGAGGAGATCTCTTTTTTGCCGTTCGCGTTGGTTCCGGTGACGGCGGTGACGGTGACCAGGGAGGTGATTTCGGTGCCGGAGTTGGTGATGAATTGCTTGCTGCCGTTGATCACCCAGTCGCCGTTGTCGAGCCGTGCCGTGGTGCGGGTGCCTCCGGCGTCCGAGCCGGCCCCGGATTCGGTGAGTCCGAAGCCGGCGAGGGCGCGGCCGGCGGTCAAGTCGGGCAGCCACTTCTGCTTTTGCTCTTCGGTGCCGAACCGGTAGATGGGCATCGCGCCGAGGCTGGCTCCGGCCTCCAGAGTGATCGCCACCGATTGGTCGACCTTGCCCAGTTCCTCCAGTGCGAGCGAAAGCGCGAAGTAGTCACCGCCCATGCCGCCGTACTCCTCGGGGAACGGCAGGCCGAACAGGCCCATCTCCCCCATCTTGGCGACAACTTCGTACGGGAAGCTGTGCTCCTCATCGTGTTTGGCCGACACCGGCGCAACCACGGTGCGCGCGAACTCGGCGACAGTGTCACGGAGATCTTCGTATTCCTTGGGCAATGTCCCCGCGGTGATGGATGTGGTCATGATGCGTCCTTACTCGAATCAGCTGCCGCGCTGGACTCTTCGGGCACCAGTCGGGCCAGCACCTGGTCCACCGTCACCTGGTCACCCACGGAGACCAGTACTTGCACCTGTCCGGAGACCGGCGCGGCAAGCGAATGTTCCATTTTCATCGCCTCGACGACGACTACCACGTCGCCCTCGGAAACGTCGGTGCCCGAGGTCGCCTGAACCGCGATCACGCTGCCGGGCATCGGACTGACGATCTCGGCCCGCTGCGCGCCCGCGGCGCGGTGGATTTTGTTTTCCTCGGCTTCCCGCAGGTGCCAGGTTCCTCGCTCGTCGGCGATCCACAGATGGCGGTCGGCTTCGGCCCAGCTATAGGTCCGCCGCACACCGTCCAGCGTCATGCTCAGCCGCGTCGGTTCGAGTTGCCCTGCGGCGAAACGGGGTTCACCCTCGCCGACCTGCACCGTGGCCGCCTCGGGCATCCCCCACACCGACACCGTCTCACTGCGCAGCGGGGTACGCATGTCGGTGCGGACCGGTGCCGGGCTACCGCCGACGCGCCATCCGGTCGGCTCCGCCCAGGGGTTGCCCCCGAAGCGGCGAGCGCGGGAAGCCAGGGCCGATTGCCGATAGAGGCCGGCGGCCGCGAGCACGTCGTCGGGAGCCGGCAGCGGAGCGAAGTCCGCCACGCGTTCGTCCAGCAGAGCGGTGTCCAGATCGCCGGCCTGCACCCGCCCGTCGGCGAGCAGAAATCGGAGGAATTCGATGTTTGTCTGAACGCCCAGGATCACGGTGCGGCTCAACGCCCGGTCGAGTTTCGCCAGCGCCTCGCCGCGGTCGGCCCCGTAAGCGATCACCTTGCTCAGCATCGGGTCGTAGTCGCTGCCCACCAGCGTGCCCGCCAACAACGAGGAGTCGACCCGCACACCGTCACCGGACGGCTCGGAAACATGCAGCACCGGTCCACCGGTCGGTAGGAATCCCCGCGCCGGATCCTCGGCGTAAACCCGGGCCTCGACGGCGTGTCCGCGCAATTCGATGTCGTCCTGGGCGAACGCCAGCTTCTCGCCGGCGGCCACTCGCAGCTGCCACTCGACCAGGTCCAGCCCGGTGACCGCCTCGGTGACCGGATGCTCAACCTGCAGGCGGGTATTCATCTCCATGAAGAAGAACTCGTCGGGCCGGGCCGCGGAGACGATGAACTCGACCGTGCCCGCGCCGACGTAATCAACGCTGCGCGCGGTGTCGCAGGCGGCCGCCCCGATGCGCGCCCGCGTCGCCTCGTCAAGCAACGGCGAAGGCGCCTCCTCGATCACCTTTTGATGGCGGCGCTGCAGGCTGCACTCACGCTCGCCGAGGTGCACGATGTTGCCGTGCGTGTCGGCGATCACCTGCACCTCGATGTGCCTGGGCCGCAGCACGAATCGTTCCAGAAACAATGTGTCGTCGCCGAACGACGAAGCGGACTCGCGCCGCGCCCCCACCAGCGCCTCGCCCAACCTGCCCGGTTCTTCCACCAACCGCATGCCCTTGCCGCCGCCGCCCGCCGAAGGCTTGATCAGCACCGGGTAGCCGACCTCGTCTGCGGCCGCGACCAGTTCGTCGTCGCTCAGCCCCGGCCTTGCGACACCGGGTACCACCGGCACATCGAAGGCGGCGACCGCGTTCTTGGCGGTGATCTTGTCGCCCATCACCTCGATCGCACGAGCCGGCGGCCCCAGGAACGCGACTCCGGCTCGCTCACAGGCGGCGGCGAAATCGGCGTTCTCGGAAAGGAATCCGTACCCAGGATGGATCGCTTGGGATCCGGTGCGCACGGCCGCCTCGACGACCTTGTCGATGTTGAGATAACTCTCGCGTGCCGCGGCGGGTCCCAGCCGCACCGCTTCGTCGGCTTCGAGCACGTGCCGCGCACCGTCGTCGGGATCGCTGTAGACGGCGACCGAGCGGATGCCCAGCCGGCGCAGGGTTCGGATCACCCGCACCGCGATCTCGCCGCGGTTGGCCACTAGAACGGTCTCGAACACTGCACTCACATCCGGAAGACGCCGTAGGAGACCGGCTCCAGCGGTGCTTGAGCGCACACCGAGAGAGCCAGCCCGACAAAGGTTCTGGTGTCAGCGGGGTCGATGATCCCGTCGTCCCACAGCCGCGCCGTGGAGTAATAAGGATTGCCCTGATTTTCGTATTGTTCGCGAATGGGAGCCTTGAACGCCTCTTCCTCGTCGGCCGACCATGGTTTGCCGGCGCCGGCAAGTTGCTCGGCGCGCACGGTGGCCAGCACCGACGCGGCCTGTTCGCCGCCCATCACCGAGATGCGGGCGTTCGGCCACATCCACAGGAATCGTGGCGAATACGCCCGGCCGCACATCGAATAGTTTCCCGCCCCATAGGAGCCGCCGATCACGACGGTCAATTTGGGCACCCGCGCGCAGGCGACGGCGGTGACCATCTTGGCGCCATGTTTGGCGATGCCACCGGCCTCGTAGTCGCGGCCCACCATGAAGCCGGCGATGTTCTGTAAGAACAGCAATGGTATTTTGCGCTTGTCGCACAACTCGATGAAATGTGCTCCCTTCAAGGCGGATTCGCTGAAGAGAACGCCGTTGTTGGCCACGATTCCCACTGGGTGGCCGTGAATATGCGCGAACGCGGTCACCAGCGTCTTGCCGTAATTGGCCTTGAATTCGCTGAATTCGCCGCCGTCGACCAGCCGCACGATGACCTCGTGCACGTCGTAGGGCACCCGCGGGTCCGGCGGCACCACGTCGTAGAGCTGCGTCTGAGCGCACGTGGGCGGGAGCGGGGACCGCAGGTCCCAAGGGCTGGGCTCGCGCGGGCCGAAGGTTTCCGCGATCGCGCGGACGATCCGCAGGGCGTGCTCGTCGTCTTCGGCAAGGTGGTCGGTGACGCCGGAAACCCGGGAGTGCAGGTCGCCGCCGCCGAGTTCCTCGGCCGACACGACCTCTCCGGTCGCGGCCTTGACCAAGGGCGGACCACCCAAGAAGATCGTGCCCTGCTCGCGAACTATGACGGCCTCATCGCTCATCGCCGGCACGTAGGCGCCGCCGGCCGTGCACGAACCGAGCACCGCCGCAACTTGCGGAATCTCCTTGGCGCTCATGGTCGCCTGGTTGTAGAAGATGCGGCCGAAATGTTCGCGGTCGGGGAAGACCTCGTCCTGCCGCGGCAGAAACGCGCCCCCGGAGTCCACCAGGTAGATGCAGGGCAGCCGATTCTGCAGCGCCACCTCTTGGGCGCGCAGATGTTTTTTGACCGTCATGGGGTAGTAGGTACCGCCCTTGACCGTCGCGTCGTTGGCGACGATCACGCACTCGCGGTCCGACACGCGGCCGATGCCTGTGATGATCCCTGCTCCCGGAGACTCATCGTCGTACATACCGTCCGCGGCCAGCGGTGAGAGTTCCAGAAACGGGCTACCGGGGTCGAGTAGGCGGTCCACGCGTTCGCGGGGCAGCAACTTGCCCCGGCTGACGTGACGTTCCCGTGCACGCTCGTTTCCGCCCAACGCGGCCGCCGCCAGCTTGGCGTTCAGCTCAGCCACCAGCCGACGGTGCTCATCGGCGAACGACGCCCCGGTTGAGACGGGCGAGGTCACCACGTTGTCCATGGCCGCAGCAGCCTCCTTGCCGTCGTGCGGTCGGATTTTGAGTTAATGTCCATTAACTCAAGGGCTGAGAATACCATCGCCGCCGTTGCCGGTCCAGGCAGGACCGCCCTCGTGACGAACGCGAGTTAATCGCGAATAACTCATGCTAGGTTAGGGCCAATTGACCAAACGGAGGTCCGTCATGACAGCGTCCGCCTCCGAGGGCCGGGCCAGTCCCGCTGACGCTCCAAATCGCCGGCGCCAGTTGAAGTCCGACCGTCGTTTACAACTGCTGTCCGCCGCCGAGCGGCTGTTCGCTGAACGCGGTTTCCTGGCGGTGCGGCTGGAAGACATCGGTGCCGCCGCCGGGGTGAGCGGTCCGGCCATCTATCGCCATTTCCCGAACAAGGAGTCGCTGCTGGTCGAGTTGCTGGTGGGCATCAGCACCCGCCTGCTCGCCGGTGCGCGGCAGGTACGGACCCACAGCACCGATGCGGCCGCCGCACTGGACGGGCTGATCGATTTTCATCTGGACTTCGTGTTCAACGAACCCGACCTCATTCGCATCCAGGATCGTGACCTCGCGTACTTACCCCAGGCCGCCGAACGGCAGGTGCGCAAATCCCAGCGTCAATATGTCGAGGTCTGGGTGGGAGTGCTGCGGGAACTCAACCCCGACCTGGCCGAGGCCGACGCCCGGCTGACCGCGCACGCCGTATTCGGCCTGCTGAATTCGACGCCGCACAGCATGAAGCCCCTCGACACTTCGCGGAGCAAATCCGTCGGCGCGGCGAGGGCGCGCACCGTGATGCGGGCCATGACCGTGGCCGCGCTCGCGGCCGGAAATCAACGCCCCTGAGCTCCCCGTCCTAGCTGACGCAGGCCTGTAACACCGAGGCCAGGTACCCTTGCAAGCCATGAGGTGGACATGAACGATTCACGTCCTACCGAGCGCTTTCCTACATCGCCGGGGCCACAGCAGCCGAGGTATTCGCCCTCCGCTGATCCCGCGTACGCCGACCAGACGCCCTACGCGCAGAGCTACGGCGGGACGACGTCGCCGTGGGCGCCCACCCCGAACGAGACGAACACGACCAAGCCGCTGCCGGCGTACTGGCAGCAAGACCTACCTCCGTCGGGCGACGCACCGAGGGGCATGGTTCCCCCGCCACCCGTCGCCCCGAGACCGTCGTCGCGATGGGTGTGGATCGGCGCAGGCGCGGCGGTGTTGCTGGTCGTCGCCTTGGTGATAGCGCTGGTGCTGGCGAACGACGCGATCAAGACCCAGACCGCCGTCCCCCCGTTGCCGGCGATGCCGGAGCCGAGCACGGAGGCCCCGACGACGTCGACGCACAGGTCACCGTCGTTCATTCCGGCCCCGATACCGCCGACCAGCGGGCCCAATTCGCCGCCCGAGACCACCGGGCAGGTCGTGATGCAAGACGTCGTCTACACCGTCTCGGGTGAGGGTCGCGCGATCAGCATCATGTACATCGATACCGGCGGGCTCATCCAGACCGAATTCAACGTCGCGCTGCCGTGGAGCAAGGAGGTCAGCCTGTCGAAATCGGCTGCCCACCCGGCCAACGTCACGATTGTCAACATCGGCCACAGCGTCACCTGCACGCTCACCATCGACGGGGTTCAGATCAGCAAACGCGTCGGCGGTGGTTTGACGGTCTGCGACGCCCGCGGCTAGGCGTTGTTCGGGCCGCCTACGACGGCTCGGCCGCGGGTTCGGCCACCGTGGCGGCGCGCAGCGGAACCCGGACGGCCAGCATCGCCAGCAGTCCGGCAATCAGCACCAGCAAAATGCCGCCCAGGCCGGCGCGCACGGCGCCGAAGACGTCGACGAATACCGAGAACAGCCACGGTGCCACGAACGCCACCGCCCGCCCGGTCATGGTGTAGAGACCGAACGCGACCCCTTCCCTGCCGTGCTTGGCCATCTGCAGCAGCAAAGCGCGCGACGACGATTGCGACGGCCCGATGAACATGCACAACACCAGCCCACACACCCAGAAGGCCACCGATCCGGACAGCGCCATCAGGGTCAGCCCCAGGACGACGATCGCGAACAGTGACGCCACGATGACGGGCTTTGACCCGACGCGGTGATCGACGAACCCACCCAGCACCGCGCCCACCGCCGCGATCACACTGGCCGCCACCCCGAAGATCAGCACGTTGGCCTGCGAGATGCCGTACACGTTCACGCCGAGCACGGCACCAAACGCGAAGATCGCCGAAAGCCCGTCCCGGAAGAGCGCGCTGGCGAACAGGAAGTAGACCAGGTTGCGATCGCGCCGCCACTCCGCGGCGACTTCCGTCCACAACTTGCGATAGCCACCCAGCATGCTGGTCGGCCGGCGGCCCTCCGACGACTCGGTAAGCCGGTGCGCGACGAACAACAAGGGCAACGCCAGCACCGCGAACCAGATCGCGGCCACCACCATCGCCTCGCGGACATATAGCCCGTCCCGCAACGGAACTCGCAGCAGGCCGCGTGTCGCCGTGGGCCCGGTGCCGGATCCGGAGATGAAGCCCGTGTAGATCACCAGCAGCAGCAGGACGCTCCCGACATAACCCGCTGCCCAGCCGAATCCGGATATTCGCCCCGCCGTCTGCGGCGTCGAGAGCTGCCGCAGCATGGCGTTGTACGGGACGCTGGCCAGATCGCCGCAGGCCGCGGTCGCTCCAAGCAGCACCAGACCCGCCCACAGGTAGCCGGGATGCTCGCGGATAAAGAACATCAAGCTGGTCAGCGTCACCGCCGCAGCCGTCAGCACACTCAACGCCACCCGCCTACGGTGCGGCGACTCCACCCACACGCCGACGGCGGGCGCGAGCACGGCGACGGTCAGGCCGGCGATGGCCGCCGCGCGGCCCAGCCAGCTCGCCGGCGTCGTGGCACCCGATATGCCGGCCCCTACGCTGCTGGTCAGGTAGACGGAGAAGACGAAGGTCGCCACGATCGCGTTCAGGCCGGTCGAGCCGCAGTCCCACAGGGCCCACGCCACCACACGCGATCGCGCGGGGGTGGCGGAACGCGACTCCTGCCGGCTCATGTCCGGCACTCTATCGGCGCTCGCGATCGCCTGCGGGTCCCGTTTGGACCGCTGTCTACCATTGGCCCATGCCGCTACCCGCTCCAAGCCCCGAGGCGCGCGCCGTCGTCAGCGGAGCTTCGCAGAACATCGGTGAAGCGCTCGCCACCGAACTCGCCGCTCGCGGACACAACCTGATCGTCACGGCGCGCCGCGAAGACCTGCTCAAGGACCTGGCCGCTCGCCTGACCGACAAGTACGGCGTCACCGTCGACGTGCGCCCCGCCGACCTGGCCGATCCGGGCGAACGCGCGAAACTGTGCGACGAGCTGGCGGCCCGACCCATCTCGATCCTGTGCGCCAATGCGGGCACCGCGACCTTCGGTCCGGTCGCCACGCTCAATCCGGCTGGCGAAAAGGCCCAGCTGCAGCTGAATGTCCTTGGGGTGCACGATCTCACATTGGCCGTGCTGCCGGGAATGGTGGAGCGTGGGTCTGGCGGGATACTGATTTCCGGTTCGGCGGCGGGCAATTCGCCGATCCCGTACAACGCGACGTACGCGGCCACCAAGGCCTTCGCGAACACCTTCAGCGAATCCCTGCGCGGCGAGCTGCGCAAATCCGGAGTCAATGTGACGCTGCTGGCGCCGGGCCCGGTACGCACCGACCTGCCCGACGACACCGAGGCCTCGATCGTCGAGCGACTGGTGCCGGATTTTTTATGGATCTCGACCGAGCACACCGCCCGGGTGTCGCTGGATGCGTTGGCACACAACAAGATGCGAGTCGTTCCGGGCCTGACGTCCAAGGCGATGTCGGTGGCCAGCGGGTACGGTCCGCGCGCCATCGTGGCGCCCATCGTGGGCGCGTTCTACAAGAAGCTCGGCGGCGGGTAGGCGCTATTTCCGGCGGCGGCCGGAACCGAAGATGCCCTTCACTGCTTCGCGTATCGCGGTGTTGATCCCGCTTTTCACGGTCGGGTTCTGCAAGACTTCCTCCCACATGGACGGCCCCTTCGAGCCCTTGGGCTCCGCCGGCTCCGGCATCGGCGGGACTGGCTCGTTCGGCGGCACCGGGGGGTATTCGGACCGGGTTTGCGGTGGCTGCGGCGCGGATTGGGTCTGCGAATCCTGCGGGACGGATTGAGGCTGCGCGGGCTGGGACAGCGTCTGACCGTACTTCGCCTGCAGCGGACTGTTTTTCGCCGCGCCGCCGATCGCATCGTTGCCGATCGACGCCATCAGCGAGCGGGGTACCCGCATGCGCGTCCACGCGACCGGCGTCGGCGCGCCTTTCTCGGACAACACGGTGACCACCGCCTCACCGATTCCCAGCGACGTCAACGCCGACTCCAGGTCGTAGACATCGGTTTTCGGGTAGGTGCGGACGGTCTTGCTGAGCGCCTTTTGGTCGTCGGGCGTGAACGCCCGCAACGCGTGCTGAATCCGCGCACCCAGCTGGGAGAGGATGTCGTTGGGAATGTCGGTGGGCAGCTGGGTGCAGAAGAACACCCCGACGCCCTTCGAGCGGATCAGCTTCACGGTCTGCTCGACCTGCTCGAGGAACGCCTTGGACGCGTCGGCGAACAACAGGTGCGCCTCGTCGAAGAAGAAGACCAGTTTCGGCTTGTCCACATCGCCGACCTCGTCCAGTTGGGTGTACAGGTCGGCGAGCAGCCACATCAGGAAGGTGGAGAAGATGACGGGACGCACCGACTGGCCGCTGAACTCCAGCAGCGAGATGATGCCCTGGCCCTGGTCGTTGAGGCGCAGCAGATCGTTCGGGTCGAGCTTGGGTTCGCCGAAGAAGGTGTCGCCGCCCTCGGCATCGAGATTCACCAGTGCGCGCAGGATGACGCCCGCCGTGGTCGCCGACACGCCGCCCAGGGATTTCAGGTCTTCCTTGCCCGCGTCGCTGGTCAGGTAGCCGATGGCGCCGCGTAGATCGTCCGTGGTGACCAGGCGACGGTTTTGATCCTTTGCCCAATGGAAGATCAGCCCCAGCGTCGACTCTTGAGTAGCGTTAAGCCCCAGCACTTTTGACAGCAGAACCGGCCCGAAACTGTCGACGGTCGCTCGGATCGGCACACCGATTCCCTTGGTGCCCAACGACAAGAACTCGACCGGAAACCCAGTCGGCTCCCAGTTGTCGCCGGTGTCCTTGGCGCGTGCGGCGGTCTTGTCGTTACCTTCGCCCGGCCTGGCCAACCCGGACAGGTCGCCCTTCACGTCGGCCATCAGGACGGGGACACCCGCGGCGCTGAGCTGTTCGGCGATCAGTTGCAGCGTCTTGGTCTTGCCGGTTCCGGTAGCCCCGGCCACCAGGCCGTGCCTGTTGATGGTGGCCAGCGGAATGCGGATCTGCGCCGCCGGATCGGCGTCGCCGTCGATCACGACCGTGCCCAATTCCAGAGCCTGGCCGTCGACCGCGTAGCCGTCGGCGATCCGCGTCGCGGCCGTGGCCGCAGAATCGGTGCTCATCGTGCTACGCCTCTCTTCTCCGATGATTCGGCATGCAGTTCGACAACGCTCACCCTACGTCTCCACCTCATCCGGGGGCGAGGTCCGGCACGGGCGTCACCGGCGCCTAGTCTGAGCGCTGTGCGAGACGAATTGGTGTGGATCGACTGCGAGATGACCGGACTCGACCTGGGTTCGGACAAGCTGATTGAGATCGCGGCGCTGGTGACCGACGCCGATCTGAACGTTCTCGGCGACGGAGTCGACGTGGTGATCCACGCCGACGACGCCGCGCTGGCGGCGATGGGCGACGTGGTCAGCGAAATGCATGCGCGCTCTGGGCTGACCGACGAGGTGCAGGCATCCACCGTCGACCTGGCGACCGCCGAGGCGATGGTGCTGGATTACATCGGCGAACACGTCAAACAACCCAAGACGGCGCCGCTGGCCGGCAACTCCATTGCCACCGACCGCGCCTTCATCACGCGCGACATGCCCGCGCTGGATTCGTTCTTGCACTACCGCATGATCGATGTGAGCTCGATCAAAGAACTGTGCCGGCGCTGGTATCCGCGGATCTACTTCGGGCAGCCGGTCAAGGGGCTTTCCCACCGCGCACTGGCCGACATCCACGAGTCCATTCGCGAGTTGCAGTTCTATCGGCGGACCGCGTTCGTTGCGCCGCCGGGGCCGTCTACCAGCGAAATCGAGGCGGTGGTCGCCGCCCTTGACGGCGGAAAAGACGCACCGGGGACAAACGATTCGGCCAGCGCGCCACCGACCGGCTAGTATCGACGTCGCCGCTC
Source organism: Mycobacterium sp. NGS56 (assembly GCF_059812425.1). NCBI lineage: Bacteria > Bacillati > Actinomycetota > Actinomycetes > Mycobacteriales > Mycobacteriaceae > Mycobacterium > Mycobacterium sp. NGS56. Next base: position 945,868 of record NZ_JCALCQ010000001.1, on the reverse strand, counting down.
GTTGACCATCGTCGTGCGAAGGTCGGCTTGCGGCCGTGGTGGGTGTAGTTCAGTTGGTAGAGCGTCAGGTTGTGATCCTGAATGTCGCGGGTTCGAGTCCCGTCACTCACCCCACTGGGTCAGGGAGCGTCGCCGCTTCCTGACCTCTTGTTTTCCGACCACTTGCGACGCTACTGCGACACTGAGCGCCAAGGGAGCTCCGGTGAAGAGTGCCGCAATGAGGCGCTTGGGCGTATGACCGCCGGTTCTTGTGTGCCGCCGTTAGTGGCGTGATCTATCAGAACCCGGCAGGGCTATAGTTGCAGCCCACGATTGAGCGACCGCGGAATTCTTTACCATCGACATTTGAGCCGATTCGGCGTTGGATCGTTCAGGGTCGGCTCGTCGCGTATCGCGTTAAGCCACGCTCATTCCGGTTGGATCACGATTCGATCGTGAAGCTCGCAGGCCCAAGCGGCAGTGCGGCGTAGCGAACGACCGCGAAACGATCGCGCACCACGACGGGCCCGCGGAACACAATGGAACCATCAGTGACGGGTCCTACCTGGCGGGAGCAATCCATGAGCGGTGAAGAGGAACAGCTAGCACTCGCGGTGTGGGACGCAATCGCGGACATACTCAACCGGGTCGTCCACGAGCTACCCGAACCGGGCCGCGACGAAATACAGCGCACTGCCAATGCACTTCGAGACGATGCCGTTAAGTTGCTGTGGTCGCGCGGATCAAAATCGCCGCTGTATCCGTTCGCCCGAGAGATGGCGTTTGCCGTTCTCGACTGGTGGAATGACCCGTCGCACGAAAACTTCGTCAACTTGGAGCGCGCAAGCAAGGCGTACGAAACGGCCCGGCTCGGGCGTTAGGACGACAGCCTGTTTGTTATGGCGCTGGCGCGCTGACGCCTGCTGCTGAGCGCGGGACTCGCACGTGAACCGTTGTGGTGCTTGTCCAGCGCAGGCCTGTAAGCGTTTCTGCCATGCGCTGGCTGCCCCGCCCCTTAAAGAGGCCCACAGGCGGGCGCCCCACTGCCCGAGGACGGCCCAGAAGCTGCACTGACCGGTCCGTCAGGTGTTGGCGTTGCCCGCTTTCCACTGCGCCCAGGGGATGTTCCAGTCGCCCAGGCCCTCGATGCCCGGCAAGGTCGACCCGACCGTATGCACCACCTCGACGACGTCGCCACTCTTGCTGTGTTCGTAGAACCACTCGGCGTTGCTCGGGCTCACGTTGAGGCATCCGTGGCTGGTATTGGTGTGGCCCTGGGCGCCCACCGACCACGGCGCCGAGTGCACGAAGACGCCGCTGTAGGACATCTGTGTGGCCCAGTCGACTTCGGTGCGATATCCGTTGGGCGAGTTGACCGGAACACCATAGGTCGATGAGTCCATGATGATGTGCTTGAACCGCGCGCCAATGATGTAGATCCCGTTGGCCGTCGGGGTGCTGTCTTTGCCCATCGACGTCGGCATGGTCCTGACGACGTCACCGTTGACCCGCACGGTCACCGTCTTGGTGGTGTCGTCGGCCGTCGAGATCACCTCGTCGCCGATGGTGAAGTGCGTCTTTACGTTGTCCTCGCCGAACATCCCATCGCCCAGATCCACCCCGTAGGTGTTAACCGCCACATCGACGGTGGTCCCCGACTTCCAGAAACGCTCTGGGCGCCAACGAACTTCACGGTTGTTCAGCCAATAGAACGCGCCCTCCACCGGAGGGTTGGTGGTGATGGTGATGGCTTTTTGGGCCGCCGCCCGGTTCGCGATGTTCTCGTCGAAGCGGATCGCCACCGGCTGACCGATGCCTACTACGTCGCCGTCGGACGGATTTACGTAGGGCATGGTCAGGTGCGCGGGTGAACTGGTCTCGAACGTCATTTGTTTGTTGGCCGCCCCGCCCAGGCCGGTCGCCTTGACGTTCAGCGTGTAGCGCCGGTTGTAGCCCAGCTGCTCGGTGGTCGACCAACGCAGGCCGTCGGGGCTCAACTGCCCACTGATCGACTTGCCGTTCTCGTTGACCATGGTGACCGACGCGAGCACGCCATCGGCGACGGTCACCGTCACCGGCGCGTCCACCGTCACACCGACGGCGCCGTCGGTCACCGAGGCGGTGAGTTTTGGGACCAGCAAGTCGGCCAGGGGCGTGCCCTTGTCGAAGATGACCTTCGGCGGCGCCGCCGCGTGGTCGCCGTTGCAGGCGCCAGCGAACACAGCAATCGGAACGATCGCGGCCACCAGCCACGATCGTGATCTCCGCAAACGCGCCATCAGTGACCTTCCGCCCGATTCTCTAGTTGGTCACCGCTGACCAGCGAGGTAGCTGCAGGCATTCTAATGGCTTTTGCCGACACTCCCGTGCGCAAGCGAGCCGGGGCAGCCGATCGGTGTCGCCACCGCAATGAATTCGTCATTCTGGCGAGGTCCAGAGCCCGCCAGGCACCCTATTACACCGGCGAGCCGGCCCCGTCGTGCAGCTGCGCCTCGACCCGGTCGCGGGTGCTGACGGCCTCGAGGCGAGCCAGTTTGACGATGGCCGCGGTCATCACCAGCGCCGCCACCACCAGGGCGATCGTTCCGGCGCGACCCGTGTTCAGCGTCTCGCCGAGAACGACGACGCCGAGCACGGCGGCCACCACCGGCTGTGACATCTGCAGGGTCGGCATCGACGCGGTCAACGGACCCGCCCGAAACGCCGACTGACTCCACGCCACGCCACCCAGCGCCACCAGAATGCAGGCGTACAGCTCCGGGGTCCGGGTCACCGCGCCCGCTCCGTCGCCGAACCGGGCGACGACCTCTTTGGCGAGCACCGCGAAGACGCCCCACAATGCCCCCGACGCGAAGGCGAACAGCGCCGCGGCGGCGGCGCCGCCCCATATCCGGCCGACGATCACGCAGCCGACCAACAGCGGCCCGAGCACAGCGGCCACCGCGGCCCAGGTCCGCAGCGAGGCACCCGTATGCCCGGCCTGAGGGTTGCCGACGGTTACGAATACGATCACCGCCGCGGTCAACAAAGCGGCCCATACCCATTCGCCCCCGGTCACGGTGCGGTGCAAGAACCTGGCGTTGATCGGCAGCGCGAACAGCACCGAAGACATCAGCAGTGCCTGCACCAATAGCACCGAGCCGTCACCAAGCGCCGCGGCCTGTAGCGCGATGCTTGCCACGAGCAGCAGTGCGCCCCACCACCACCGTTGATTGCGAAGCAGGCCGGCGAACAATTCGACGGAGCCGACCGCTCGGTCCGCGACGCAGTGCGCCGCGCGCTGCTGCAGGACGTCGCCGAGCGCGATGCACAGCGCAGAACTCAGAGCCAGCAATGCGGCGATATTCACTTGGGCCATAAGGGTTTCTCCGTCGATGTCCGGCAGCGCGGGCGTCATTTCTGCGAAAGTCCTTGCCCTACCAGGCTCCTCGTATCAGCTACGACCGGACGCGGCTCTGGTTGGCCACCTTCTGATCATTGACTGCGGCACCTCGGGGGCATCGCGGGCCCAGCGGCCGCGCCCGACCGCGACCTCGCCGCCCTCGCCGGTCATGGGCCGGTTCCGCAACGACACCAACCACCGGGGAGCCCACCATGTCCAGTGGCCGAGGAAGTGGATGAAGGACGGCACCAGAACCATCCGCACCAAGGTGGCGTCGACGAGCACACCGAGCGTCAGACCCAAGCCCAGCATTCGCATGAAGGACACATGCGCGGGGATCAGCGCGGCAAAGGAAATCGACATCACCAGCGCGGCGGTGGTGACGACCCGGCCGATGCCGGCGATGCCCAGCGCGGTGCTCTCGTCGGTGGCGTGGCGTGCCTCGGCCGGCGGCGGCGGGGTCTCACGAATGGCTTGCGAGGCCAGCCAGTACTCGTGAATGCGCGAGACCAGGAACACCTCATAATCCATAGCCAGCCCAAAAGCGATGCAGAACAACAATACTGGAATGTTCGCGTTCAACGTCCCATTGGGAGTGGTGCCCAGGGCGCCCAGATGCCCATCCTGGAATATCCACACCATCGCGCCGAATGCGGCCGTCAATGACAGGACGTTGCACACCAGTGCCTGCAGCGGCAGCACCGCGCTGCCGGTGAGCAAGAACAGCAGCGCGAACGTGATGATCGCGATCAGCCCGAACACCAGTGGCAGTCGATTGGTGATCGCGTCGACGCTGTCGCGGTTGATCTGTGCCAGTCCGGTCATCTCCACCGACCGCCCCGCCGGCCCGCCGACCTGATGCAGCCGGTCTAGCTGTGTGTTCGAGGCCCGCGAATACAGTGGCGCCGTGCTGCCCACGGTGAGAAATGCGCTGCCGTTGGCCATGCCGGTGGCGGCGGCGGGCGCCCCGACCCGATTCCCCGCCACGAATGTCCCAATCGGTGCGCTGACCGCGGACACGTCGGGCACCCGGGACAGCTCAGCGGCGTAGCGCTGCAGCTCGCCGGCGCTCAACCCGCGGGCGTCGGGAACCACCACGGACACCGAGGTCCCCAACCCGTTAGCGAAGTCGTTGTCCAGCATGTCGGCGACCTGGCGCGCCGACGCCGAGCGCGGTAGCACCCGCTCGTCGGGAAAACCCCACTTCACGCCCAGAAAAGGCGCCCCAAGTAACAACAGCAGCGCGACGACGCTCAAGCCGACCGGCATCGCCCGGCGCAGGACGAACTTGGTCGACCGGTACCAGAACTGCGACACCAGTGGCTGGTGAGCCGGATCGCGGAATGACCGCTGCCCGTGCAGGATGCGATGCATCGCGCGACGGGCGTCCATCGTGTTCAGTCGGGGCCCCAGCAGCACGATGGCGGCCGGGGTCACCACCACGGCCGCGATCGCGACGATGACCGCGGTGGCCACGATGGTGTAGGCCGACGATTTCAGGAAGTACATCGGGAACAGCGCCATCACCGCCATCGACAAGCCAACGGTGGTGGCGGAAAACAGCACGGTCCGCCCGGCGGTGGCCATGGTGCGATACAACGCCCGGTCGCGATCCTCGGTGCGCGCCAACTCCTCGCGATAGCGAGTGATGATCAGCAGGTTGTAGTCAATGGCCAGGGCAAGGCCCATCGCGATGCTGAGGTCCAGCGCGTACGTCGACACATCGGTGGCCAAGCTGATCAGCCGTAACACCGACATGGTGCACGCTACGGCCAATGCGCCCAGGACAATCGGCAGCGTCGCCGCCACCACTCCGCCGAGCACCCACACCAACACCGCGAAACTCAGTGGAATCGCGATGGACTCCATGAGCAGCAGGTCACGCTGGTTCTGGTCGTTGATCTGCGCATACGCAACCGCCATCCCGCCGGCGCGCACGGTGACGCCGTCCCGGTCATGCACCAGGTCCTTCGTCAGCGTGCTGGCGTATTTCTGCGCGTCGTTTTCCCCGCCTTTGAGGCCGGCCACGATCATTGCGGACTTCTCGTCCTTGCTCACCAGTGGGGCCGCAGCCGCAGGCGGCGACGTCCACGCCGACGAAACGTTGAGCACCCACGGCGAACGTTTGAGCTGGTCGACGATGTCAATGCCGACCCGCCGTGCCTGATCACCGCGGGCGCCGGTGGGCGCGGTCACCACGATCAACATCTGCTGATCGGTCTGGTTGAACTTGTCCCGAAGGGTGTCGCTCGCCCGCGAAGACTCGGAGGTGGGGTCCTGGAACCCACCGCCGGAAAGCTTGTTGACCACGGGCAGCCCGAAGATCGCGCTCCCCAGCAGCACCAGCACGCCAACCGCGATGATGCGGCGCGGCGCGGCGATGGCAAGCCGGGTGATTACTCGCAGCATGCCGTATCGCCTACCCGAAACCGCGCGCGTTGACCCGCCCAGCTGCGAATTGCTCACATCAGCCCGGGGTGGCGGCGTCCTGTCGATCTGCCGATGGAGGTTTGACGCTCGGGCACCGGGGTATCGAATGTAAAAGCACACTCGGTACCTAGATTTGGTGTGCGCAGTGCCGGTTTGCCTGGGCTACATGCAGATTGGATGTGCGATGGACGACACGGACGACACGGACGACGGCACCAATATTCGGCATCCCACCGAAGCGGACTGGCAGGCGGTCTTCGAGAATCAGGCCCGGACTTTCGGCGATCCGGTGGGCCCGGAAGATCTTGAAGCGTGGAAACGCCGAGTCAGCCTCGATGACATCCTGATCGCCGAGGATCTCTCCGATCCGGAGCATTCGAATTTGGTGGGCACGTCCATCATCTATCCCTCGCAGCTCACCGTGCCGGGCGGTGCCCACTTGCGGGTCGCTTGGCTGACGATGATCGCCGTCGCGTCAACGCATCAGGGCAAGGGGCTGTGGGCCCAGCTCAGCGCCCAGGGACTCGGAATCCTGTTGGACCGTGGTTATCCCGTCGTTTGCGGCGTTCCGACACAGACTGCGATGTACGACGGCTTCGGCGCCGGTGTGTCGAGTTACAGCCGCACCTACTCCATTGACCGCCGCTTCGCGAAGTTGCGCGGCGCGCCGAGTCACCTTCGGGCGCGTGAGGTCAACGCCGCCGAGGCGCGACGAAACGTTCCCGAGATCTACGAACGATGGTGTGCCGCAACCAATGGCGCGATATCCCGCAATGGTGCGTGGTGGGCCGACTACATGGACGACCGAGCGACCCAGCGCGGCAACGGATCTGCGCTACATTACACCATCCATCCCGACGGCTTTTTGACTTACCGGGTGGTCGGCTCACACCAGCATGCGTTCCGTCCACCGCTTGGCACGGTGGTCGTCGAGGACTTCTGCCCCATCACCGACGAGGCGCACACCGAGCTACTGCAGACGTTGCTGGTATTGGAGATGTTCTATCGCATAGAGATCGACGTGCCACCGGATGACCCGCTGCCCCTCAAACTCGTCGACCAACGCGCGGCTGAAACGACGGGCGTGAGCGACTTCCTGTGGGTGCGTATCAACGACGTGCCCGAAACGCTCGGAGCACGTACCTACGCCGCCGATGCCGACATCGTGCTGGAAGTCACCGACCCGCTCAACCTGGCGGGAGGGCGCTTTCAGTTGCAGACCCGCGACGGCGTCGGAAAATGCACGCCCCATGACGGGTCGGCAGACATCAAGATCGGTCTGGCCGACCTGGCCAGCATCTACATGGGGGCGCATCGGGCTTCCCAGCTCGCCCGCGCCAACCGCATCACCGAAGTGCGCCAAGGAGCGCTGGGCGAGCTGGACGCCGCCTTCATGGCCGAGCGGGCACCGTACACCGGCACCGTGTTGTGAGGCCACAAAACACCCTGTGCCGCAGCGCCTTTCGCAGCCCCCCGGTATCGCGGCATGAGAAGTCGACGGCAGCCGGTCGATGGTTGGCCGCGGCACGCGGGGACGTCTACGGGCCTGTTCAGCTTCGGGCGGCTATCCTGGAAGAAGGTCTGGATTTCACTCCGTGGCGCAACGCCTGTTATTGTCGCCTACGCGGTCTCGGCCGACCACAAGCGCCGTTAGCTCAGTTGGTAGAGCAGCTGACTCTTAATCAGCGGGTCCGGGGTTCGAAACCCTGACGGCGCACTTCAAAGCCTATTTCCCGGGGGGTCACCCTCCCGGTGGGGCGTTGATGCGTTGCTCATTGCAGCGTCGCCCACCCCTGGGCCGGCCTTGGCGACGGCGTGGAACCGTTCAGTGCTGCCTGTTCCGCAGTTCCTCGAACGGTCCCGATCGGGCCAGGATCAGCCGCTGACTACCAGCACCCACGCGGGGAAGGCCATCGCGATCCACATGCTCGTGTCGCCGGCGATCAGCAGCCCCACCGCCACCAGGTAGCTGATCGCGACCAGCCAGCGGGGCATCAGGCCAGTCCTCAGCCAGATGGTGGCCAGCGACAGCATGAACACCGCCGCCATCCGGATCGCGTAGGTCTTGGTCGCCGCCAATACGACAAATCTGCCGAGGTCGATCACGCCGGCTCGCGCAGGCGAGTCGATCGCGCCCGTATTTGTGGCCACCAGTCCGGCGACCACTGGGGCCGCAACGAATGTCATCGCGAGAAATAGCGGCCCGCTGCCCAAGAACACCGAGGCCAAAAATCGGTCCTCGAAGCGTCCAAGCCCGTCGCGCACGACACCGATGAACCAAAGGAAGCTGATCCCCGCGGACGGCATCAGTGCCGTCGCGGTTACGAGGCTGCTGTGCTAGATGCTGAGCCATCTAGTCGAATCCTGGGCGGCCCTGTTGTCATATCTGGTCGGGGTGGTGATCGTAGCGATGACAATCAACTTGGTCATCGAGATGAGCCAGCGCACCGGCTGAGAGTCGCATCGATGTCAGCGGACGCCATGCGCACCCGCACTTCTAAAAGCAGGTGCTGACGTGGATTCGCCGGCCGCCTCCGACGCAAACGCCTGCTCGTGGCGGTGGTGGCGGGGGCGGGGGTGGAAAGTCTTGCGGTAGCGGCGCATAGGCGTCCGGCGGCGGGGCAAACGTGTTGACAGTATCGGCTAGGTTGGCGCACCCGCTAACGGAAACACGCCTGCCGACACCCGCGCAGACGTCGGCTTCCGCCACCCCGGAAGGCTCCACGGCGGCCCATATCTCTGGAATAGCAGTCAGGGCCAATATCGCTATCCCTGCGGTCGTCCAAGACCGCTTCCACAAGTTCATAGTGATCTCCTTTCCATCACGGCTGGGTTCTTCGGGCTGACACGCGCACCGAGGGCCCTAGCGGATTCCACTGCGACACAGGACTATTGGGCCGATTGGTGCAGCATTTGCGCTCGGTAGCCGATTTAAATTCGAACATGACCAGGTTTCGCGCTACATCGTTCAGGGAGTGGTGGCCTGCCCAATCAACGGAGTCCACTGGCAACGCTGCCGAATATCAGTCATCGGTTGACGGATTCCCTCCAGGTCGGCCTCTTCTTGTGGGTTGGCCTTGAAGTAGCTCTGCACCTGGTCCTGGATTTGATCTTTCGGCTGGTCTTGAAGGCCGGTGTAGAACCCGTTTACGTCCGGGTGAGTGAGTAGGTAGGTCGAGAGGGCTGCGGCAACACCAGCCGCGACACTGGCCACGTTCGCAGCTGTGCAGTCCGGCGGGCGAGGCGGCGCGTCGGCCGCGGCGCTCGCCGCGCTAGCAAACAACAGGGTGCCGGTAACCGCGCCAGCGCCGATCGCGCCGACCACCATCCGATGCGGAATGATTCCTGGGACCAACATGGCTGACTCCTCCGTTCTGCTACTGAACCTGGCCGGAGCCCGGTGGCGGTCGTTGCGCACGTTCAGCTAACCACAGCTGATACCGCGCCACTGCGATATCGCGAATGGATTAAGAAAATTTCGTCGCATTGGAAACGGGTACGTCGGCCAAGATCACGGCGTAGCGTCGCGTCCACCGGAATAGCGAATGGAGAAGGACGATGCCGGCGACCGACCAAGACTGGAGCAAACCGGCCGCGATGGCCATCCCCAGGGAGGGCTATTTCGAGCTTGAGCGCGGTCGCTACGGGCCGGTATATCCCCGCACGCCGGCGTGTTACGGCTTTTCGATCATCGCCAAAGTCAAGGAGGGACGGGAGGAGGCCGTCCGTGCGTATGGCAAGCAAATCGAAGAGGCGATCAAGGGCAGCCCCGACGTGCTCGCGCCGCTGCGGCTGCATTACCTGCGCTGGGTGCTCTTCGACGTCGGCTCGGGACTGCACTTCCAATATCAGGGCATCTTCGACACCGACTTCGACAAGTACACCGAGGATGCGGTGCAACTGTTCAGCCAGACCGGAATCACGACGGTGTTCACGAACTTGGAGGGCTTCCCGGAGGACTGGAAGGAAAACCCTGAGGCATTCATCAAGTTCGTCCGCGACCACCAGTTCCCGAGCTTCTTGGAGTACGGGGAGTACCCCTACGTCACCGCCGACGAGATCAAGAAGGCACTACGGCTCAAGGCCGCCTTCCAGGACATGCTGGACCAAATGCAGTAATACAACAGGGAATAGGGCTGATGCTTGAACTTGACGAAATCCAGCACATCCTGTTGACCCGCACCCCGGCAATGACCGGGCGCTACGAGTTCCTGTCGTTTGACGAACCCGCCGGTGGCCGGGCATGGCTTTCCGAGCTGGTCGATGTTGTCGAGTCGGCCGCGTCGGTACGAGAAACCATGGATAGCACCAAGCGGTGGGTCACATTGGGCTTCACCTGGAACGGGCTTCGCGCGCTGGGTGTGCCCGAGGATTCGCTCGCAAGCTTCCCCGATGAGTTTCGTCAGGGGATGGCCGCCAGGGCCGACATTCTCGGCGACACCGGGCGCAACCACCCCGAGAACTGGGGCGGCGGACTGGCCAGTGACGATCTTCACGCGATTGCCATCCTGTTCGCGCGAGATGACGACGAACATGTCCGCGCCACCGCAGCGCACGACGACTTGGTAAGCCGTTGCCAGGGCGTGCGTCGGTTGTCGTATCTGGACCTGAACGCGACACCTCCGTTCAACTACGCCCATGACCACTTTGGTTTTCGAGATCGCCTGTCCCAGCCGGTGATTGAGGGATCCGGTGAGGTGCCGACGCCCGGCTCCGGCGCGCCGCTAAAAGCCGGCGAGTTCATCCTCGGCTATCCGGACGAGGTCGGCCCGGTGGCCAACTTGCCGCAGCCCGAAGTGCTTTCGCGCAATGGAACCTATGCAGCGTATCGGCGGCTGCAGGAGCACGTGGCGTTATTTCGTGACTATATCCGTTCCAACTCGGCTACACCGGATGAAGAGGAGTTGCTGGCCGCTAAGTTCATGGGCCGTTGGCGTAGCGGCGCTCCCTTGGTCCTCGCACCTGAGCGGGACGATCCTGAGTTGGGTGCGGACGCCATGCGTAACAACGACTTCAACTACAAAGACATGGACCCTCACGGTTATGCCTGTCCTCTGGGCGCTCACGCCAGGCGACTCAACCCACGAGACACCGCGCATAACATGAATCGGCACCGAATCATTCGCCGAGGCGCAACTTATGGGCCGGCACTGCCCGAGGGTGAACCCGACGACGGGGTGGACCGCGGCATAGCAGCGTTCATCATCGGCGCCAGTTTGATCCGGCAGTTCGAGTTCGCGCAGAACGTGTGGATCAATGACCGCACGTTCCACGAACTCGGCAACGAACATGATCCGATCTGCGGAACGCAAGACGGCACAATGGATTTCAAAATTCCCAAGCGGCCAATCCGCCGAACTCTCAAGGGACTGCCCGCGTTCACCACTTTGACCGGTGGGGCTTACTTCTTCCTTCCAGGCATCAATGCCATGCGCTATCTGGCGAATCTCGAATGACCGCAGAGGAACGATCGTGAGCACACTGCCCGCCGCTCGCACCTACAACCAGACCCACATCCGGCGTCCACGCAGCGGCGGGCGGCGCATCAGCATCTACTGGACCTGGAGCTACCCATGGGAGTCCCAACGCGACGTTGAGGCATTGGACAACCGCTTCTCCACGATGACGGAAGTCCGCAGGACGGCATGGCCGGCGTATGAGGGACCGGAGTGGAACGAGGCTAACTTTCTGCAAGGCATCGCCGGGACGTTGGAGCTTTTTCACCGCTCCACGTTGGCCTTCCAGGACTTGGCGGGTGAAGCGACGGGGCATCCGGTCTCAGTGTTCCAACGCATCGACCAGGCTGGTTACAAGCTCCTGATCGACGAACGGATATTGGCCGACACCGACACCCTGATGGTCTTCGGGCTTGACCACCTGGTCGGTGAAGAACAAGCAGAGGCCGAAGAAGTCTCAGCCATTCGTGAATGGCTGAAACGAGAAGGCACCTGCCTGCTGTTGGCTCCCCACCACGACGTCGGGTTCACCGACGACATGGCGCAGCGGCAGATGGAGTACCTGCACCACGGCGATCCCCTGGTGCCGCGACAACAACGCTTCACCGCATACACCCGCTCACTGATGGCTGCCCTCGACGTTCCGGTTCGCAACATTTGGGGACTCCGGCCGGCCGTTGTGGAGGACACGAACGAAATCGCTGCTTTGACGAAATTTCAGGACCTGGACGCGGCCGGGCTGCTCGACAATGTCACAACGTTGAACTTCCATCCGCATCTGCCGCACTATGAATTGACCGCGCCCGAGAGCGACTCGTTGAGGGTCCTGGGTAAGCAGCGCGTTGACCCGAACCGGCAGCATCCGTTCACCATGGCCGGAAACACCGAATTCAATGCGCTGATATGGATGCCGCCCACGGACGAGCGAGCAGGTGACATCGTCCTGGTCGACTCGACCAACTTCACTACCTTGTTCGGCGGCACGGAGAGTCTGAAGATTTTCTGGCACAACCTCGCCACAATGAAATGACTGCGGCTATAGCCGAACCACACGACGGCGGTGCGATAAGACCGGTCAATGCGGATCTCAGAGGGCCAATGCCAGCGACGAGCACTGGCCCGAAGCATATCCGCGTGGACCCGAATCGGTGAGAGGTAGGGGCATTGCATAGCGAGACTGCGTTTGTCCTGACCATTTTGGCGCTCTGCTATGCGATGTTTTCCGGGCTCTTCCGAAGGTGGTGCCTCGCCGCCAGGGCCCATATTCGTCGCGTTCGGGGCCCTTCTTGATCGATTCGGAATCGGATCAGTCAACGCGGGCGAGCACACCGCAGCCTTTACGGTTCTTGCCCAACTCGCGCTAACAGTCATTCTGTTCAACCAGGCGTCCGTGCTCGACCTGCGGGCCTTGCTGCGAGGAAGGTGTGTGGCACTTCGCCTGCTCACGGTCGGCATACCGGTGACTGTCGCCTTGGGCACCGTTACCGCCGTCATTTTGCTTCCGCTGCTGCCGTTTTGGGAGACCGTGTGCCTTGCGGTGATCGTGGCGCCCACCGGGGTTGCAATGATCCATGCCCTCGTCGAAGACCGCCGCATTCCCGAGCGGGTAAGGGACGCCCTTTCAGTCGAAAGCGGGTTCTATGACGGATTCGCGTTAGCGGCCCTGCTCGCCGCGCTCGCGTTTGCTTCCGAGCGGACTGATCATGCCCCGGGGTACTGGGCGTGGTTTGCGATCCGCGCCGAGCTCCTCTCGGTGGGCGTCGGTGCCATCATTGGCCTGATTGGCGCGACGGTGATTTCGCGATCGACGGTGCGCGGTTGGATGAGCGACACCTGGGCGCAATTGGCCACCGTGGCACTGGCGTTGATCTGTTTTGGGATCGGCGAACGGATGCACGCCAGCGGGTTCGTGACCGCCTTTGCCGGCGGGCTGGTCTACGCGACCGTCTTACCCAGAAGCGAACTTAAACCGGCGACGACGCAGGTTCCGACGCGGCCGGCGAGCTTCTCGAGCTGCTCATGTTCGCCTTGTTCGGCAGTTTCGCGCTCATACCCGGATGGAGGGAGGTTCGTTGGCCGGTAGTGGTGCTCGCGGTCGTGGCGTTATTCGTGGTACGTGTAGCAGCAGTGAGCGTTGCTTTGGTGGGCAGTGGCGTGCCGGTCCGCAGCAGAATTTTCATGGGGTGGTTCGGACCCCGCGGAATCGGAAGTCTCGTTTTGGGCTTGCTGGTGGTCGAACAGGGAAACATCCACCAGGCAGCCTTGATCAAGCAAGCCGTGGTGGTCGTCGCGACGATAAGCCTGCTCATCCATAGCCTCACCGCACCGGTGGGAATTCGACTGTGCCGGCCCCGCGACACGCGAGTCAATATGCCCTCCACCCAACCCCCCAAGCTCACCTCGGAGACCAGGAGACTTAGTCGGGATGGCACTAAGACAGCCGACGTCCTGGAGCCCTGGCGTCTCAAAGGTGCGTAAGAGCAGATTTTCCAACTGGCCCAACACGAGCCCCACGGCGTCAGCGATCTTTTGCACTCCCGGTCCCCCGAGTTTTGCACTCGCCGCAGAAGCTGGATCAAACAGACCACGTTGGGCGCTCGGGCGGAGCAGAATCTGAACGCGTATGCACCCAAACTTGGTGCGCGCTTAGCCGCCTCGGCGAGAAAGGAGCTCTGGCCGCCAAGATGAGGAAAATCCTAACTTGCGCTTCGATGGTGTCTTTCGGCTTCTGTGCGTCGATTTTTCTTCCCGCCGACTCGGCTCACGCCGACCTGTGCCCGTATCCGGGCGTTGGGACCGGTGGCGGCGCATTGTTCGGGCAAGGTGGCTTTTGCGACTATCCGACCGAGATCAACGGGTCGCATATGCATTGCGAGGCAGGCGGTTTCGGTGTCAACGGCATCATCGGCCAAGCAACCAACAGCGGCAGTAGCTTCGCATTCGGCGGCGCCGGCGTCGGCGCTCTTAGTTGTAGCTGGCGCTGCCCAGACGGCGCGATGGCACCGGCACCTAACCCACCGGGGCTGTGGAGGGAATACATGGTGGTGATGAAGTCCACGAATTTCTGCAAAGACCACATGGAGCCCAACGGGTTTTGGAGTGAACCGGTTTTACCGACTGAGGGAATCCCGCCGGGTGGGCAACCAACGGAGGCACCGGAAATACCGGGACGACCGGTCCCCGCACCGGCACCCCCGTCACCACTGCCGACACCAGGGATACCGGGAGCATTAACACCAGGCATACCGAATCCTCCGGGTCCATAATGGCCGAGAACAGTTAGGGCTTGTCATCAAGCACAAGGCGGGTTCACCCGATGGGTGACGAACTGCCTGAAGTCCTTGTCCTACCATCGCTGCGATGACCTTTTCCGAGGGGACTTGTGAAGACTGAGCTCAAGTGGGTCGAACCCTTCGAGGGCCACTTGCACGCCAACATCGACGATCGCAGCGAATATCGGGTCCATGCGGTCTCGACGGGCGGCTTCCGTGCCGAGCGCGTCGACGACGGCTTGGTGCATCACGGCCTGGGCCGGGCCGCCAGCGCCGCCGAGGCGCAGGCGATTTGTCAGGACCTGCACACACGGGCCGTCCGGCACGCCGCGTGGGAGGCCTACATGGCCGAGAACGACCCGCCGGGCTGGGAGTAGCCGAAGCACCGTCGCGGGGTCGTCACGGATTTCAGCGCACCATTTGCCGTCGTATCCGACGCAAAAGCCCCTCTTACAGGTAATTTCTTGCTTGCACCGTCGGCGCCGAAAGCGCCGATAGGCCCCTTGGGACACGCTGCGTCGAAGGAGCTGCAATGGGGTTCATCCGGCCCAACCTGCCCGTCGTCGACATGGCGGAGTGGACCACTCGCTCCCGCGCCGAACGGATCGTCCCGATGGCGCGCCACATCGCCCAGCACGGTTTCGGCACCCCACTGGTCATGCATGTGATGTACGGCGTGAAGATCGCGCTGTACATCCTCGGGGGCTGGCTTTTCGCGTGGTCGACCCGGGGTATTGGCGGCTTTACCCAGGTCGGCGGGTGGTGGTCGGAGCCGATCGTGTTCCAGAAGGCCGTGCTCTACACGATGCTGTTCGAAGTCATCGGCCTCGGCTGCTGCTTCGGGCCGTTGGCCGGGCGCTACTTCCCCCCGATGGGCTCGATCCTGTACTGGCTGCGGCCCGGCACCATCCGCTTGCCACCCTGGCCCACTCGGGTGCCGTTGACCAACGGCAGCAACCGAACTCCGTTCGACGCGTTGCTCTACGGCATCCTGCTGGTGCTGCTCGCGTCCGCGCTGCTGTCCGATGGCGGCGGGCCAATTCCGACGCTGAATACGACGATCGGCGTGCTGCCGTGGTGGCGGACGGCCGCGATTCTGGCGGTGCTGGCCGTGCTCAGCTTGCGCGACAAAATCATCTTTCTGGCTGCGCGCGGCGAGGTGTATGCGCCGCTGGCGCTGACGTTTCTGTTCGCCGGCGCCGACGTCATCGTCGGGGCCAAGGTCGTGTTCCTGGTGATCTGGCTCGGCGCGGCGACCTCCAAGCTCAACAAGCACTTCCCATTCGTGATCTCCACCATGCTGGCGAACAATCCGTTCATACCCTCGGGCGCACTCAAGCGATCGATGTTCAAGCATTATCCGGACGACCTGCGGCCCAGCGATTTAGCGGGTTTCATCGCCCATTTCTCAACCGCCGTCGAAGGATTGGTGCCGCTGGTGCTGTTCTTCTCCCCCGGCGGCTGGCCCACCGCCGTCGCCGCATTCGTGATGATCGTGTTCCACCTCAACATCCTGCTGGCCTTCCCCATGGGCGTGCCGCTGGAGTGGAACGTCTTCATGATCTTCGGGGTCTTGTGGCTGTTCGTCGCGCATGCACGCCTGGGCCTGTCTGACATCACCCACCCGGTGCCCGTCGCCATCCTGTTCCTGGTCATCGCCGGAACGGTCGTCGCCGGAAACCTCTACCCCCGCAAGGTGTCGTTCCTGCCCAGCATGCGCTACTACGCGGGCAACTGGGACACCACGGTGTGGTGCGTCAAACCGTCGGTCGACGAAAAGATCCGCACCGCCTCCCGCGCGCTGGGCCCGATGTATCACCTGCAGCTCGAACGCCTCTACAAGACCAAGGAAGAAACCCTGGTGCCCATCCACCTCGCCTACGCCTTCCGAGGGATGAACACCCACGGCCGCGCGCTCTACACGCTGGTACACCGCGCGCTGGCCGGCTACGACGAGGCCGACTACAACCTCTGCGAGGGCGAAAATATCTGCGCCATGGTGCTCGGCTGGAACTTCGGCGACGGGCACATGCACAACGAATGCCTCATCGAGGCGCTACAGCAGCGCTGCGGGTTCGAGCCCGGCGACGTCCGGGTGGTCATCCTCGACGCTCAGCCCATCCACCAACAGCGACAGGAATACCGGCTGGTCGATGCGGTGACGGGCGAATTCGAACGCGGCTACTGCGAGGTCGACGACATGGCCACCAGCCAGCCCTGGGCCGACGACATTCCGGTGTACGTCCAGACCGGACGCGTCACCGATCCCTGACGCGGCGCACCGCCACCACCACGACGAGGACCCCGACCCCGGCCAGCGACGCCAGCACCACGGGCTTCTGCACGAATCCGATCACCCGGATCTTCAGGTCGTCGGCGAGGCGCCGCGGGTTGGCCCGCTCGGCAAGTGAGTCGACGGTGGCCGCCAGCTGATCACGGGCGACGTCGATGTCCTGCTTGATGGCTTCGGGGTCCCGGTCCGCCACTATGTCCTCCAACTCGCCCACTATCCAGCTCCTACACCTGCCCGAACTACCCTAGATCAGTTAGCGCTAACCCCAACGCTCCGGTGAAAAGAAAGGTACTTACCTTGACCGAGACCACGCGGCTTGCGCCGGGCGACAAAGCGCCCTCCTTCAGCCTGCCCGACGCCGACGGCAACAAGGTGTCGCTGGCCGACTACAAGGGACGTCGCGTCGTCGTGTACTTCTATCCGGCCGCGGCGACGCCAGGGTGCACCAAACAGGCGTGCGACTTTCGGGACAACCTGGCCGAGCTCAACGGCGCCGGCATCGACGTCATCGGGATCTCCCCCGACAAGCCGGAGAAGCTCGCCAAGTTCCGTGACGCCGAGAAGCTGACCTTCCCGCTGCTGTCCGACCCCGACCGCAAGGTACTGACGGCCTATGGCGCCTACGGCGAGAAGCAGATGTATGGCAAGACGGTCACCGGTGTCATCCGCTCCACCTTCGTGGTCGACGCGAAGGGCAAGATCGCGGTCGCGCAGTACAACGTGAAGGCTGCACATACGACAACATTTATCGAGCGTGTTCTCAGCGCCTCGTAATCACGTAATCAACATGCTTGTACGGCGAGATCCGTTGAACCCCTTCGGTTCTCCGTCGATGGACTACCGCTTGCCTTGACACCCGTCCGGTGTCGGAGCACAATTCGCGACGCCCGAGTCGTATCACCGAAATTCGAGAGGCCGCCGCGATGAGTGCCGCCGAAACCCCCCAACCGCTGACTATTGTCCGCCCAGGCGAAGGCAGGGCGGGCAACCTGGGCTCGATCGGGGTGGTGTTCAAGCTGTGGGGCGAGGACACCGGCGGCGCGGTGGCCATCGTGGAGCACCCGTTCCCTGTGGGAGCCCTCGTGCCGCCACACCTGCACACCAGGGAAGATGAGTACTCGATCGTCACCGAGGGCGAAATCGGCTTCCGCTCAGGCGACCGCGAGGCCGTGCTCGGCGCGGGCGGCTACATCACAAAGCCGAGAGGCGAACTGCACACCATGTGGAACGCGGGCTCCACGCCTGCCCGCATGATCGAGGTGATCAGCCCAGCCGGTTTCGAAAAGTTCTTCCGCGACCTGGCCGACCTGACGACCGACGGCGCCCCACCCTTCGAGGCCATCGCGACACTCGCAGAGGCCTATGGACTCCAGTTCGGCGAACCCCCGTGGCTACCCGAGATCATCGCCCGCTACAACCTCATCCCGCCCGGCTGAAAGTGTAGCCGTGCCGTCTGTCTCGCTCGCCTAACCAACCGGAGCGCCACGTCAGCCTCGACCTAAACCACGTCGGCGGTGTTCAAGGCGCCGTGCGTGTTCTTCGCCCAGTACAACGTAAAGGCGACCGGCCACGTCGCCAAGCTTCGCCGCGACCTGTCGGTTTAGTGGCGATCGCGAACGCGGCGAAGCCGGGCGAAGCGGGTCGCCACCATCGGATCTAGTGGCGATCGCGAACGCGGCGAAGCCGGGCGAAGCGGGTCGCCACCATCGGATCTAGTCAGTCGCCGATGACGGCGGCCTCGGTGTACTCGGTGATGGGCCGCGCGATTCCTTGTTCGTCGCAGACCCGCTGCAGCTTCTCCAGCGTCTCGTCGATCCCCGGGCCGAGCCGCCTGCCGGGCGTGAAGGTCGCGGGAAGGTGCTGCATGCCCTGGATCACGCCGATCGTCCGATAGTGCACTGTGCCCTCGGGGTCGCAGCGATAGTCACCGATCCGCTCGAGCACCGCCGTAAGCATCGACTTGAACACGACGCGCGCGACATTGGAGCCGATGCAGCGGTGGATGCCGAGCCCGAAGCTGAAGTGCCGGTTGTTCTTTCGGCTTAGGTCTAGTCGATTCGGATCGGGGAACACCGCGGGGTCACGGTTCGCCATGGCCCAGGACAGCCACAGGCGATCGCCCTCCTTGAAATGGGTCCCCGCGATCTCGAGGTCGGCGGCGATGGTGCGACCGTCGCCTGGAGCGGGCGTGAAGTAACGCAGAAATTCCTCGGTCGCCGAGTCGAGCAGCGTGGCCAGTTCCCGCTTCAACAGTTCGCGCTGCTCGGGATTTTCGCCCAGCCATTCGAGTGCGTGTGCGGTCAGCGCCGTCGTCGTGTCGAAACCTCCGCCGATGATCAAGCCGAGCATTCCGAGCAGTTCGGCGTCGGGGGCGGGTTCGCCGTCGATCTTCAGTCTTGCCAATGCGTCCACTATGCCGGGGCGTGGGTTTTCGCGAATCTCAAGGAGGTGGTTGAACAGGTCCGCTCCCATCGCCATTGTCTGCTCCAAAACCCTTGGGGCGTCTGGCGAATCGGCCGGGGTATAAACGCCGGCGTGGGCCGGCTCGCAATAGAGCTGCCACTTCCTCAGTGGAACGCCCATCATCGCCAGAGTCAGGACCGCGGGCACGACGTTCGCTAGGTCGTCGACAAAGTCGATCCGTCCGGCTTCGATCTTCTCGTCGATGCTCGCCCGCACGATCTCGTCGACAAATGGCTTCCAGCGCTTCACGGCTGCCGGCGACAGGTAGGGGTTGAGGATGCTGCGGTAGGCCGAGTGCTCGGGTTCGTCCATCTCGAGCATGCCGCCACGGACGCCGTTGCCCTGCTTCAGCGTAGGGATCGTGATGCCTTTATAGCCGGTGCCATCACCGGTGACGTCGTGGTCGTTGGACACGTGCGGGCATCGAGCGAGCTCGAAGACTTCCCGGTTGCCTGCGGCCACCCAATGCCCGTCGTAGGTGTCGGTCCACGCCACCGGGCATCTAGCGTGCATTTCCTCGGTGATTGCGGTGAACCGCTCGCGGTAATCCGGGCTGTGGCGATCAAAGTGGTATCGGTTGGTCTTGCCGGCCTTGTCTGCCTTGCCGGTCAGGGTGTTCTCCGTACTCACAGTGGCGTCTCCCGCTGACGAGTGGCTGCACATAAAAAGCAGTATGCGGCGAGACGATGGATCTACCTATGCTTTCTGGTCTTCGACACCTCTACAGTTGGGATCGGTAGCCGCAGCGAACGCCAGAATTTCGCTAGTGGCTCGCCCGTAAGGGGCCAGGCACGGCCAACGTGATTAGGACCTTCGGATGGATACACCTCGATCCTTAGCTCGGTTCATCGCGAGTGCGCTTGTTTCTGGCGGCATAGCAGCGGCAGGTCTGGGACTGGCCGCACCCGCCCAGGCCGGGCCGTCCTACTGGCACTACTGCCCCGGCCAGAAATGGGGCTACACCGTTCCGATACCGCCAGGATTCGACCTGAGCGTGTGCCACTGGTTCGCCGTGACCGTTACCAGCGGCCCGTCCGGCCCGGTGTATCACTTCGTGGAGGCCAATCCGGCCGACGTACCCCCACCGGCACCCGGATTCCCCTGGCCGTGACAGTCGCGACTTCGGCACGACGCCACCAAAACCGAACCGCAGAGCTGATTATTGAGCGATGAACCCGGAAGAAGACCCGGAGAAGCAAGACCCTGAGGAATACGCGACCTGGAGCGCGGCGTCGGGCAGCCGCCGGGTGCCGCGCCCCGGCTTTCCGGAACGTCTGACACTGGCCCGAATGGTGGGCGTGTACTCGGGGAAACCGGGTGGCGGTGGTTGGGGGCCGTCGCGAGGCTGGCGAATACGCCGCGAGGATCGGGGATATTGGTGTGTGCGTTCGCGATCGCGGCTTTCTTGGGTCATTACTCCGCTACCACCGTGCACGGAAATCTCACAATGATCAATGGCGGTGCGAAGGACACCATCGGCTGCAACGACGGAAACCTGAGGCTGGAAGACGACAACAACACCTATACGGTCACCGGCCACTGTCGCAGACTTGACGTCTCCGGAAGCGCAAATCACGTCACCGGCGACAGCGCCGACACCATCAGTGTTTTCGGCGACGACAACGCGATGGTCTACCACTCCGGGCCGCCGACGATCAACAAGACGGGTTACACCAACATCGTGTCCTTGCGCCAAAGCACCCGATGATCGGCGAGTCGCACTACTAGCCCAGGTTGGCCAGCAGCAGCGCCTCGCTGATCGCTGCGCGTTCCAGCACGCCCAGATGCAGGCTCTCGTTGATGCTGTGGGCCTGCGTCGCCGGGTCTTCCATACCGGTGACGAGGATCTTCGCCTCCGGGAACACCTCGGCGAATTCGGCGATGAACGGGATCGATCCGCCCATGCCCATGTCGATCGGATCGGTCCCCCATCCCTGCCGGAACGCGGCGCGCGCGGCGTCATAGACACTGCCGGTGGCGTCGATGGCGTAGGGCTCGCCGACATCGCCGGGAAAGACGCTGACGTGTGCCCCCCACGGCGCATGCTGTTGCAAATGGGCGGTCAACGCGTCCAGGTGCGCCGCGGCGTCCCCGCCCGGCGCCACCCGCATGCTGATCTTGGCCCGGGCCCGCGGGATGAGGGTGTTCGACGCTTTCTCAATCGGTGTGGTGTCGATACCGATCACAGTGATCGCAGGCTTGGCCCACAGCCGCTGCGGCGCCGAACCCGATCCGATTTCGGAGACCCCGTCCAGCAGGCCGGAGTCGGCACGCACCCGCTCGGGCGGGTAATCCACAGCGGCGACGGTGCTTTCGTGCAGGCCGGCGACGGCCACGTTGCCGTCGTCGTCGTGCAAACTGGCCAACAACCGCACCAGCACGCTCAGCGCATCGGGCACCACACCGCCCCATATGCCGGAGTGCAGGCCGTGGTCGAGCGTGGCGACCTCGACCACGCAGTCCACCAGGCCGCGCAGCGTCACCGTCAGTGCCGGGACCTCGGCGCTCCAGTTGTCCGAGTCGGCGATCACGATCACGTCGGCGGCGAGCGCGTCGCGGTGCGCGGCAAGCAGCCGGCCCAGGGACGGGGATCCCGATTCCTCCTCGCCTTCGACAAAGACCGTCACGCCCACCGGCGGCTGACCGCCGTGCGCGCGAAAGGCCGCCAAATGTGTTGCGATACCAGCCTTGTCGTCGGCGGTTCCGCGTCCGTAGAGCCGACCATCACGCTGGGTGGGCTCGAAAGGCGGCGACCCCCATTGGCCGCGATCGCCTTCGGGCTGGACATCGTGGTGGGCGTAGAGCAGCACGGTCGGTGCGCCGTCCGGCGCCGGATGATGGGCGATCACGGCCGGGGCGCCGCCCTCGCTGACGATCCGCACATCACCAAAGCCCGCCTGCGACAACAGATCCGCGACGGCCTGCGCACTGCGGTGTACCTCGTCGCGGCGGGCGGGGTCGGCCCACACCGACTCGATGCGCACCAAATCTTCCAGATCGCGCCGTACCGACGGCAGCACCTCACGGACGCGCTCAACCAGATCGCTCATGCCCACGAGGCTAGTCGGTCGGCGTCTCCAAAACGGCCACCGCGGCGGCGGTATCCCCTTCGTGCGTCAGCGACACGTGAATTATGACGTCGGCCAGGTGTTTGGCGATGTCGCCGCTCAGCCGAACCCGAGGTCGGCCCCACATGTCGGTGACCACCTCGATGTCGCGGTGGATGTCCTCCGGCAGCACCGGACGCTGGGCGAACCGCGATCCGGACCAGGCCTTGATCACGGCCTCCTTCGCAGCCCAGCGGGCCGCCAGGTGACGCGCCGCCGACGAACTCTTGTCCGAGGCGTCGCGGCGCTCCCCCGGGGTGAACGTCGCGGAGAAGACGGTTCCCGGTTGGTCGACCTGCTCGGCGAAATCAGGAATGGAGACCAGATCGATCCCCACGCCGACGATTCCCATGGGTCGCCAGGTTAACGGATGGCCGGGCCCGGCGACGATGCGGTCCGCGGAGCGCACCGAGACCGAGCCGCGCTGTACACCGACGTCATCCGGCGGAGACCTGGTAGGCCTCGCCGTCACCCAGCCGCGAATCGGGGTTCAGCAGCATCGCCGCCTCCTGACGTTTCTCCGGCACGTCGGTGTCGAAGCGGCGGTTCGGCGGCCGCTCGTACATCGGCGCGCCGCCGGCGATCGCCGATGCCAGCCGCCGCTGACCGGCCAGCAGGCGGGCGTCTGCCCGCCGCTGGTAGTCGGCACGCTGTTCGGGGTCGAGCGCGGCGACGAAAGCCTGCGGGTGCACCAGCGCGACCAATCCCGAAACGTGGCCGAACCCAAGGCTGGTCACCAAACCCGCCTTGAGCGGGAACTTGTCCCCGAGTCGCAGCGTCTCTCGCACCCACACGAAGTGGGCCGAGCCGGCGAGCTCGTCGTCGACGCAATCAAGGCTGCGGTTGGGCGGGATCACACCGTCGCGCAACATCTGGCAAAGCCCCATCATCTGGAAGACCGCAGCGCCGCCCTTCGCGTGCCCGGTGAGGCTCTTCTGCGACACCACGAACAACGGAGCACCCTCGGAACGGCCAAGTGAGTCGGCGAGCCGCTCGTGCAGTTCGGTCTCGTTGGGATCGTTGGCCAAAGTCGACGTGTCGTGCTTGGAGACCACCGCGATGTCGTCGGCGCCCACCCCGAGCTTGGCCAGCGACCGCGCCAGCGCCGAATCCTTGCCGCCGCGAGCGGCGCCCAGCGCGCCCAGCCCCGGCGCCGGAATCGAGGTGTGCACGCCGTCGGCGAACGACTGTGCGTACGCCACCACCGCCAGTACCGGCAGCCCCATCTTCAGCGCCAGGTCACCGCGCGCCAGCAGGATGGTTCCGCCGCCCTGCGCCTCGAGGAATCCCAGCCGGCGCCGATCGTTGGGCCGGGAGAACTTCGAGTCGTGGATGCCCCGGCCCCGCATCATGCCGGTGTCGGCGGTGGCCGCCATGTCACCGAAGCCGATGATGGCTTCCAGCGTCAGGTCGTCGAATCCGCCGGCGACCACCAGCTCCGCCTTTCCGAGGCGGATCTTGTCGACGCCCTCCTCGACCGATACCGCCGCGGTCGCGCACGCGCCCACCGGATGGATCATCGCGCCGTAGCTGCCGACGTAGCTCTGAATGACATGCGCGGCAACGACGTTCGGTAGAACTTCCTGCAGGATGTCGTTCGGCTTGCTGCGGCCCAGCAGGTTGCCGTGATACATCGTCTGCATCGACGTCATGCCGCCCATGCCGGTGCCTTGCGTGCTGGCCACCAGGCCCGGGTGCACCCACCGCATCAGCTCGGCCGGGGTGAATCCGGACGACAGGAACGCGTCGACGGTCGCGACGATGTTCCACAGCGCCACCCGGTCGGTCGAGCTGGCCATGTCCTGACTGATGCCGAACACGGTCGGGTCGAACCCGGTCGGGATTTGCGCACCAACGGTCCGCGACAGCTTGGTCTTTCGCGGCACCCGAATCTCGGTGCCGGCCTTGCGGATGACCTGCCAGTCGCTGGAGTCGGGCACCGGCCGGATGACGGTGTGATCCGGGTCGAACTCGACGAAGGCGCGCGCGTCAGCCTCCGAGGACACCACGAACGCAAAGTCCTTGTCCAGGAACACCGATACCAGCAGCGGTGCGGCATGGTCGGGATCGATCGCGCCGTCATCGACGAATTCGCGAATGCCGCAGCGCTCGACGACGGTGTCGTGATAGCGCTCGACAAGTTCGGACTCGTCGACCAAGTCACCGGATTGCGTGTCGTACCAACCGGGTTGGGGGTCGTCTTCCCAGCGGATCAGGCCGGTGGTCCAGGCCAGCTCCAAGACGCCCGCCGCCGACAGCTCGTTGTCGACCTCCATCTCGAAGCGGGTCCGCGACGAGCCGTAGGGACCAAGTTCCGCGCCACCGACGATGACCACCATGTCGGCCGGGTCGACGTCGAGGTCTGCCCATTGCGGCGGTGGTGCCGGGGTGAAGCCGCGCGGCGGGGACGGCAACGCGGCGATGGCGCCTTCGGCATGGGCGGCTTCGGCCTCCTCGTCCGATGTCGAGGTGGCTTGCTCGCGGGCTTTGGCGGCCAGCTCGGCCATGTCGAGGTTGGCTTCGCCCAGCCCTCCGGTCAGGTCCGCGTTGATCGGCGCACCGGCCGCGGCGACCTTGGACTCGATGTCGCAGAGCGACAGCAACATTGCTGCCATCTGATCGGTCGAATATGTGGTGACGCCGGCCTCTTCGACCGCGTCGACGATCGCGTCGTTGTGGCCCATCAGGCCGGTGCCGCGGGTCCAACCGATCAGCGCGTGTGCCAGGCTGACCCGGGCCGCCCACGAGGACTCGGCGTGCCAACGGCTCACCAAGGCGTCCAGCGCCGACTTGGCTTCACCGTAAGCGCCGTCACCACCGAACATTCCGCGGTTCGGTGAACCCGGCAGCACCACGTGCAGCCGCGACGCGATGTCGCGCTCGGCGCCGATCTTCGACAGTCCGCCGATCAACCGCTGCACCGCCCACAGCAGCACCTTCATCTCCATCTCGGAGCGAGAGCCGGCCTCGGACATGTCGCCCGCGACGCGCGGTGCGGCAAACGGGAACAGCAACGTCGGGGTCTGCGCGTCCTTGATGTGAATCGACTGCGGCCCAAGACTTTCGGTCTGCTCTGTACCCACCCACTCGACCAGCGCGTCGATGTCGGAGTAGGACGCCATGTTGGCCGCGACCACCCACAGCGCCGCGCCGAACCGGGCGTGCTCGCGGTAGAGCCCGCGGTAGAACGCCAGCCGCTCGTCGTCCAGCTTGGACGTCGTGGCGATGACGGTGGCACCGCCGTCGAGTAGTCGCCCGACGATCGACGCGGCGATCGAGCCCTTGGAAGCGCCCGTCACCACCGCGACTTCGTGGCTGTACGGGCCCGGATCCGGGTTCTCGGCCCCTGCCGCGATGCGACCGTACAGCGACGCGTGTATCTGACGGCCCGCGGCCAGGGCCTTGCCCTGCCACCAGGTGGCCTGGGTGGCCACGACATGGCCTGCGCCCTCGAACCTTTCGGACAGGTCCACCCACCGGGCATCGATGTCACCCTCGTCACTGAGCCAGAGCTTGACCAGGTCTTCGCGAGCGCTGGCCCACCGATCGTCGAACAATACGGCCTTCTTCGGCTCGAACACCGGCGACACCAGTCGTGGCCAGTCGGCGCCGAGTTCGGCGGTGACCAGGTCGATGAGCTCGGCATCGGTGGCCGCCGGCGAAACGCCGACCGGGTCATCCAGGCCCAGCTGGTTGAGCACCAGGCGCGCCGCCGAGGCCAGCACGCCGTCGCGCCCGGTGATCTGGTCGGTGAATTCGCCCAGCGCGGCGGCGTCGACGGTCGCGCCGCCACCACCGCCGGAAGACGGCAGCGCCACCGCGATGCCGCGACGCCCGGCGACGGAAGCCACCGCGGCGTCGATCGCCTTATCGACGGAAGCGGCGTCGGCCAGTGCACCTTCGTGCAGGTGGCCCATGGCGCCACCCCGGACACTGGTCCCCTCGCGGGTCCCCAGCGCGACCTCCACCGTGACGTGCTTGGCCCAACCCTCGCCCAGTTCCCAGGTCTTCTTGACCCGTTCGGCGATGGCACCGGGCCGCTTACCCGAGGGCCCCAGCACGGTGCGTAGCTGATCGTTGATCGCGTCGGAAAGCACTGGGCCAAAAGGCTTATAGGTGCGTGCCAGCTTGGTCACCTGCGCGCGCAGCCCGGCCAGGTCGGCTTCGGCGGCACCGTCGATTGCCCCCAGGTTCAGCTCCGAGCCCAGGTCCACCAGCAGCTGGTTGCGCCGCGACGACGCGCCGTCGGTGATGGATTCGATGGAGTCCAGTTCTTCGATCTGATCGATGCGCATCTTGGCCGACAGCGCGATCAGCGCGAGTGTGGCATCGGCGGCGTCGAATCCGATGTCGTCCGGTCGGGCCGCACCCGACGACGCGGTCGGCGCGGGGGCGGGGGCCGGTGTCGCCGCAGTCGCTTCCGGAGCGGAGGCACTTTCGGCGGGTGCCTCCGGCTCGTCCTCGTGCTCCGGCTCGGGGTCGGTGTCGGTGGCGAACAGCACCGCCGCGTCGCGCTCGGCATTGAGCACTTCCACTGTGCTGTGGGCGTATTCGGGCAGCTTGAGGGTGTTGGCGGCCAGACCCGCTACGGTCGGCGCGGACTTCACACCGATCTCGACGAACCGCTCCACACCGCGACCGCCGGCGGCCTCTTCGGTGAACAGCAGGTCCTGGGTCTCGATCCAACGCACCGGGCTGGCGAATTGCCATGCCAGCAGCTCGATGAGGACGATGCGCGCCATCTCGATCCGGCGCTCGGCAAGCCAGCTGTCGTAGTCGGCGAGGATCGGGTCGAGCGGCTCGGCCGGCACCAGGTCGCGGATCTCCTGGATGAAGTCGCGGTCGAGCGTGAACGGACGCGGCACCAGGTTGGGGATGTAGCGCCCGATGATGACGTCAGGGTCCTTGTCGCGCGGCATGACGCGGTCGAGCGATCGCCGGAACTCCGCCACGCCGACCCGCAGGACGCGCGAGTGGAACGGCACGTCGATACCGGGCACCAGAATGAACGAGCGCTTGCCGCCGGTGATCTTGCGGCGCCGCTCCACCTCCGCCTCGAGGGCCTCGAGGCCGCGCACCGTGCCGGCGATCGCGTACTGCGACCCGCGCAGGTTGAAGTTGACGATCTCCAGGAATTCGCCGGTGCTCTCGGCGATTCCCGCGACGAATTCGGGAACCTGGTCGTCGGGCAAGTCGATCTGCGAGGGCCGGATGGCGGCCAGTCGATAGTTGGACCGGCCCAGCTCGTCGCGGGGCACGATGTCGTGCATTTTCGACCCGCGGTGAAACACCGTCTCCAGCAAGGCTTCCAGCTCGTAGATGCCCGTCACACAGGCCAGCGCGGTGTACTCGCCGACGGAGTGACCGCACGCGATCGCGTCTTCGACGAACGCACCCTGCTCGCGCATCTCGGCGACCTGCGCCGCGGCCACCGTCGCCATCGCGACCTGGGTGAACTGCGTCAGATACAGCACGCCCTCGGGGTGGTTGTAGTGCACACCGCTGGCGATGATGCTGGTCGGGTTGTCCCGCACCACGTGCAGGACCGAGAAGCCCAGGGTGTCGCGGGTGAACTTGTCCGCTTTGTCCCACACCTTGCGGGCGGCCTTGGACCGCGCCCGGACGTCCATGCCCATGCCCTTGTGCTGAATGCCCTGTCCGGGGAACGCATAGACCGTGCGCGGCGCGGCCAGGCGTGCCGTCGCCGACATCACCAGATCCGATCCGATCCGGGCGGTGACCTCCAAAACCTCGGCACCCTGGTCGATTCCGACGCGGTCGACGCGGAACGCGACCTCGTCACCAGGACGCACCATGCCCAGGAAGCGCGCGGTCCAGCCGATCAGCCGCGCCGGCGGGCGCGCCTGGCCATCGGTGGCGGTCACCGCATGCTGGGCGGCGGCCGACAACCACATGCCATGCACGATGGGCGATTCCAGGCCGGCCAGCAACGCGGCGGCCCGGTCGGTGTGGATGGGGTTGTGGTCACCGGAGACCACCGCGAAGGGGCGCATGTCGACCGGGGCGGTGATGACGACGTCGCGGCGGCGCCGCCGCGGGGTGTCGGTCGCGTTCTCGGAGATCGCACCGCCGGCGCGCGTCGGGTCAGCCAGTTCGGCGGCGCCGGTGCGTCCCAGGATGGCGAAGCGCTCCTCCAGGGTGGCGATTCCCTGACCGTCGGTGTCGGTGATGGCGACCGAAACCGGGACGACACGACCCATGTCCGTGTCGATGGCCACCGAAGCCGTTGCGGTGATTGTCAATTGCGACTGGACGCGCGGCAGCTTACCGACCATGTGTGCGGCGTGGTCAAGATGCACCAGGCTCA
The DNA here is from genome assembly GCF_059812425.1 of Mycobacterium sp. NGS56. Lineage (NCBI taxonomy): Bacteria > Bacillati > Actinomycetota > Actinomycetes > Mycobacteriales > Mycobacteriaceae > Mycobacterium > Mycobacterium sp. NGS56. The sequence goes on along the minus strand of NZ_JCALCQ010000001.1, from coordinate 917,158 downwards.
GCAGGCCCTCGACCACGGGGGCGCCGGTATCGGTGACGGCCGAGCCGATCGCCGAGAAGACTGCGGGCCAGCACGGCCCGACGAGTGCGTCGGGCACGGTGCTGAGGCTGGGCGCCAACGGTTCTCCGAACGTGGCCGTGACACCGGTGTGGTCGGCGACCCGCTCGGGGTCCCAGTCCACCGTGACCGTGGCCGTTCCGTCGATTACCGCAGGCAGAAATTGCGGTCCGTCGACCCCTGCGGCAATGGCCAGCACCGCACGCATGGCCGTGGTGGCATCCTCGGTGGAGACCACCGGGGTGGCTCCGTCAACAGTGTTGGGCGGCAACGTAAACGGGATGTCTACCCAGGTGCCCGACACGGGGACGCTGAGCACGACGCGGTCGCCGTCGACCTGAAGCTGCGCACCGGTGGACGAATGTGTGGCGCGGCGGCTCTCGGGTCCGTCATGCACCAGCCAGTCGGTGGGATCGGCGATTCGATGGACCGGGTTGGTCGCCGTGCGACCGGCCCACTGCACATCGGGGGCATCCAGCACGACGGCCAGCGGTCCGGTGACGTCGGCGCGGCCGATCCGGCGTGAGGTGACGGCCGTGGGCTCCGCCCCGGCGGCGAGCGCCTCGTCGATGGCCGCCTGCTCGAAGCGGTCCAGCAATTCACCGACGGGCTCGTCCATCCGGGTGATGCCGGCCACGGCCGCGGTGCCTGGAATGATGCATACCTGATCGGCGTCGTAACGCGCGTCGTGCGCCTGCCACAGCGAATCGCTACGCCACCAGCGCCGCACATCCTTGTCGATCACCGGCACGAAGTTGACCGGCTTGCCCAGCAGCTTGCACAGCGAGACGAAGAACGGGACATCGGCCGGGTGCAGCTGTACGTGTTCGGCGTCGGGGTAGTGCGCCAGCAGGGTGGCGATGGCCTCGGAAGGGTTCTCCAGTAGCCGCGCACCGTCATCGGTGGAGCCGTCGAAAAGCGTCTCGATGGGACCGAAATCCTGTGCATGCAAGCGCGCCTCGGCCCGTTGCAGCATCTGCTCGAACCGGTCGCGCCAGGTGTCGGCCAGCCACGGGCTTCCCGGCGACGCGGTGTCCGCGGTGGAATCACCGTCCCCGATGCACAACTCGACGTAACGCTGCAACCACTGCAGGTAGGTCATCTCGCCGGCATCGCCGAAGTACGGCTTTGCGGTGTTCGCCATCGCCGCGATGATCTCGTCGCGACGCTGCGCGACCGCGTCCGCATCACCAGCGACCTCGTCGAGAAGCCGGCCGCACCGCGACGCGCTGTTGTCGATCTCGTGGATGTCCGCGCCGAGCTGGCTACGGCTGGAAGCCATTCCGCCCGAGGCTTTTCCGGCGCCGATCCACTGATCGGTCCCCTGGGTTTCGACCAGCATCCGCTTGACCGACGGCGACGTGGTGGCCTCCTTGGCCGCCATCGCCGCGGTGCCGACCAGGATGCCGTCGATCGGCATCAGCGGGAAGCCGTATGCCTGCGCCCAGCGTCCGGACAAATATTCGGCCGCCCGCTCCGGCGTCCCGATGCCACCGCCGACGCAGACGGTGATGTTGGAGCGCGACCGCAATTCGGAGTAGGTGGCCAGCAGTAGGTCATCGAGGTCTTCCCACGAGTGGTGGCCGCCGGCGCGGCCGCCCTCGATGTGCGCGATCACCGGCTTGGTGGAGACCTCGGTCGCGATGCGGATGACAGAGCGGATTTGCTCGACAGTGCCGGGTTTGAAGACGACGTGACTGATGCCGACCTCGCCCAACTCCTCGATCAGGTCGACGGCGTCCTCCAGGTCCGGGATGCCGGCACTGATCACCAGACCGTCGATGGCGGCACCGGACTGGCGCGCCTTCTGCACCAGCCGCTTGCCGCCGACCTGCAGCTTCCACAGGTACGGATCCAGAAAAAGCGCGTTGAACTGGTAGGTGCGGCCGTCTTCGAGCAGCCCCGACATCTGGTCGATGCGGTCGGCGAGGATCTCCTCGGTGACCTGCCCGCCGCCGGCCAGCTCGGCCCAGTGCCCGGCGTTGGCCGCGGCGGCCACGATCTTTGCGTCGACGGTGGTCGGGGTCATGCCGGCCAGCAGGATCGGCGAGCGGCCGGTCAGCCGGGTGAACTTCGTCGAGAGCTTGACCCTGCCGTCGGGCAGGCGAACCAGCGTCGGAGCGTAGCTCGACCAGGCCCGCGCCACCTCGGGAACCGCACCGACGGTGAAGAGGTTGCGCTGCCCCCCGCGGGTCGCCGCGGGCACGATGCCCACACCCAGACCACGGATCACCGGGGCGGTCAGCCGGGTCAAGATGTCGCCGGGCCCGAGGTCGAGAATCCAGCGAGCCCCCGCGTCGTTGATTCGGGTGATCTCCTGCACCCAGTCGACCGGACGCACCAGTATCGACTCGGTGAGCTGCCGGGCCAGCTGGACGTCCAGGCCGACCTTCTCTGCCCAGCCGCCGACGATGTCGATGCCGTCGGCCAGCCGGGGCGTGTGGAAGCCCACCTCGACCTGCACCGGATCGAAGACCGGCGAGAAGACGTCGCCGCCGCGCAGCTTGTTCTTCCGGTCGGCTTCTTCGTTCTCCGAGATCTGCTGGCAGTAGAGCTCGAACCGAGACAGTTGTTCCGGGGTGCCGGTGATGACGACCGAGCGGCGGCCGTTGCGGATGGACAAGACGGGCGGCAGCACGGTGCGCACGTCCTGCGCGAACTCATCGAGCAGCCGGCCGATGCGGTCGGGATCGGCGTTGGTCACCGACACCATCGGCGGGCGGTCGCCAAGCACCGAGATGCCGCGCCGACGGGCCACCAGCGTCCCGGCGGCGCCGATCAGCTGGGCCATTGCCAACAGCTCGACATCGCGGGCACCGCCGGCCTTGAGCGCCTCGACGGCGAGCACACCTTGGGAATGTCCTGCGACGGCCACCGGCGGCGTCACCTTGAGGTCCATGCCTTGCCTTGCCAGCGCACGCACGGCCGCGATCTGGGTGAGCAGCACGCCCGGGATCGACACCGCGGCCGAGGTCAGGTGCTTGTCCGAGGGGACCGGATCCTCGGCCGCCAGCGCACGCACCCAGGTCAGCGGCTCGAAGCCGATTGGTCGCACCACGACCAGTTCCTTGGCCACCGGTTCCAGGAGCAGGCTGACCTCACCAACCAGGGTTGCCAGTTCGGGCTCGATGCCGGCCGACGACACCAGTTCCTCGAGGGTCTCCAGCCAGGCGCTGCCCTGGCCGCCAAATGCAACGGCGTAGGGCTCGCCGGCCGTCAGTCGGTCGACCAGAGCAAGTGTGTCCCCGGTTTGCGGGTTCTTGCCGCCCTGCGGGTCCTGCCCGTCGCGGTCGGCGGACACCCGGTCGTGCTCGTGGATCGTCACCTGTTCTGTCTCCCCTATATGCGTCTTTAGGTCTCGTGCGTCTGGCGGTCACCACCGCAGGGCGGGGTCCTGTCGATGCGGCGTGGTTCAGCGTCGAATCACAGCCGGGAAACGGCGGGCCGATGTGTTGTCGGCGGACCGCTCGGGTGGGAAGAAGCGGTGCTACGGACTCCATCGGCTGTACTAAGAGTCTCATAAGGATCGGCGCTCGTTTTGCGTGCTGATCGGTTACTGGTGAGTTCTACGCATGGGTAACCGTGTCCTGGGTAACACGCGCTTTCACCGGCGGCGAGGAGCCGATGAACAAACCCGCTGCATGCAGGTGGTTACGGTCGAGTAGCTATAACTGCGCAGATCAAGGCTGTCTTGTTATCGAATCGTTACATAAAAATTTTTGGTCGCCGAGCGCCGTCGCGGGGCAGTCGGCCGCCGCGGACGCCTATCGGCCACCTGCGCGCGTCCGAAAAATGAGCGAACGAGTGTTTGCTGGAATCTTTAAGAGTCGGCGTCCCGGCCTCGCCGGGCGACGCCGTTGGGCGCTAGGCCCACTGGCCGAATTGAGGCTTGAGGATCTCGTTGATGTCCACGCCGACCCCACCGACGCACCGTTTGTCGATTTCAACCTGGTGCAAATTGGCAGCCGGGTGCGTGTATCCCTTGGGCGAGCCCCAGTTGTGCTGCCAGAAGTAGGAGCCCAATCCATCGTGCAGCGCCCAGTCGATGGTTTTCGAATTGGCGTACACGCCTGTGCGCTGATGGCCGATTACCGATTCCCAAGAACGCAGGTAGGGCGCCACCTGGTTTTTGTACTGCTCGTAGGAGGGGTCGTCGTCGATCGAGGCATAGATGGGCGCGCTGGCCGGCCCACCGGCCGCGGCGTGAAGCTGCATCCCCCGCTGCGCGTGTTGCAGGCCGGCGTTGGCACCGCCAAGCCAGTCCGCCGTGCTGGCCTTGCCGTATTGATAGCAGGACACGATTTTGAGCCCATTGCTATTGAGGTCGCGCGCCTCGCTGACTTGGATCGGCTTGCCGAGCATCCAATTGCCGCCGGGGCGCCGGTCCGACACGTACCGAATCGAACCCACCGCGCCCGCGGCCCGGATCTGACTGGCCGGAATGACCCCGGCCGCATAGTCCAGCAGGGTGCCGAGCGAAGCCGACCCCGACGGGGTGCTCACCGACGTGGCCGCGACGCCCAGTCCAAGCAGGGCCGGGGTAGCGGCCGCAAGTTTGAGCAGATCTCGTCGCGAAACGGATGACACAAGCCACAGGGTACGACAGAAACCTCGTATGCCCCGTTGATCACACCGGTCACATGTCCGTCACAGTGCCGCAACGTTCGTTTGACCGGGTTGGCGCGCGGGCAGCACGATGACGCTCACGGCTTCCAATCCGCGGCGAGCCGTCTGCCGAGCGATCTCCTCGATGAATTGGGCGGCCGCCTGGCTGATTGAACCCGCCCAGGCGCGAAATCCCTGCACGATCACCGGGTCACGCTCTAGAAGCGGTTGCACGCCGCGCAGCACGCCAACCACGTCCTCGGGCAGGGGATCTGTCAGCTGCTGGTCGATCCAGCTGCGCGCGAGCTCTCGTGCCGCAGCATCGTCGTCGCCCAACGCGATGACGTCGGCTGCTAGGTCGCGCAATCGATCGAACAGCATGTTGTGGCCCGGCGTGTCGGCCAGCTGCGAAAGCAGGGTGCTGGCCGCGGGCGGGAGGACCATTTGCCCGAACAAGGCGGGGACCGGTAGGTCCCACTCCTCGAACAAGTCGGTGTACATCGCGGCGACGGGCGCGGACAGTGGGGCGCTGAGCCGCCCGATCACCCCAATGCTGTCGCGGTGCGTGGTGGCCAACCGGTGCAGGATGTGTTCATTCAGGTCCGCGTCACCACACTCGGTGGCGGCATCGATGGCTTGAATCAATTGATCGAGCCGCTCTCGTTGCCGCACCAGCAGCTCCCGATGCTCGTCGAGCAGGCCGGCCAGCGTGCTGTGCCCGCCCTCGATCAAACGGTGAATGTCGTTGATACCGACGCCGAGGCTTCGCATCAGGTCGATGCGCAGCAAGTCGAGAACCTGCTCGACTCCGAAGACCCGGTAGCCGTTGGACAGGTGTTGCGCGTGCAGCAAGCCGATTTTCTCGTAATGGCGAATTCGGCCGGAAGCGATGCCGGTCAAGGCCGTGACGTCGCCGATCAGCAACTGCTCAGCCACCCCTTGACCTTACAACCGTCACAAGGTCTGTACTGGACAGATGGAACACGACCAGCTAATCGACCTGACGCGGCGTGCGTTGAAGCTGGCGCGGGACAAGGTGACCGACCTCGCGCCGGCCCAGCTCACGGTCGACGCGCGTGACTACACGAGTATGGAGCGGCACAACCGGGATTGGGCCATGCTGCTGGCCAGTCCGCAGTTGGTCGGCTATGCCTCGGAGCTTCCCGCCCCCGGCGCGTATTGCACCAAGACGGTGATGGGCCGATCCGTCCTGCTGACCAGAACAACAGAGGGAACGGTCAAGGCGTTCAACAACGTGTGCCTGCACCGCCAGTCGCAGGTGGCAACGGGATGCGGCACCGCCAAGCGGTTCACCTGCCCCTACCACGCCTGGACCTACGACAACACCGGGCGCCTGATGGCGGTTCCCGGACGCGAGGGATTCCCAGAAGTGACCGTCAAGTCCGATAGCCTGACCGAACTCCCGGCCACCGAATTCGCTGGATTCCTTTGGGTGGCACTGGATCCCGGGGCGATTTTGGACGTTGCGGCACACTTGGGCCCGCTCGCGGAGGAACTCGACTCGTGGGGCATCGGGCGCTGGTCCCCACTGGGCGAGAAGGTGCTGGACTCCCCGATAAACTGGAAACTGGCGATCGACACGTTCGCGGAGAATTATCATTTCGCCACCGTCCATCGGCAGACGTTCGCCACCATCGCACGCAGCAACTGCACGGTGTTCGACTCTTACGGGCCGCATCACCGACTGATCTTCCCCCTCAACACCATCCTGGAACTCGACGACGTGCCCGAGGATCAGTGGAATCCGTTCCATAACATGGTGGTGATCTATGCGTTGTTCCCCAACATCGTGCTGTCGGTGACCATCGCCAACGGCGAGCTGTTCCGGGTCTACCCGGGGGATCGGCCCGGTAGGTCAATCACCGTCCACCAGAACGCAACCCCGCAGGACGTCGCCGACGAGTCGGTGTCCGCCGGCGCCCAGGCGGTCTTCGAATACGCGCACGCCACCGTGCGCGACGAGGACTACCGACTGGCCCAGGGGCTGCAAGCCAATCTCGAGTCCGGAGTCCGCGACCACTTGGTGTTCGGCCGCAACGAACCCGGGTTGCAGCATCGCCACATCATGTGGGCCCAGGCGCTTTCGCGGTCAACCGACGTCGGCTGACAAGACCGCGATCAGATCGTCGAGAAGCGTTGCCAGCATGCCATTTTCGACTGGCACCGAGCTGAACAGCAACTCGATCGCATCCTTGCGGCGGCCGGCCGCCACCAGCGGCACGACCTGATCCACCATGGCCTGCAATTCGGGCTGCGGCGGTGCCAGATTCGCGACGGTAGTGGACAGCACGTCGACGAGCTCCCAATCCCGGTACAGGGCCAGCGAGCGTTCATTGAACGCGAAGCCCGCGACCGGTTTTCCCCGCATGGTCCCGTGGTAGCGATAGGGGCCCTCCATGTACTCGATGGGCAGCCCATGCGCGGGCGCCGCCACCAGGGGCTCTCCGATCAGTTCCAACTGCAAAGTGGGACAGCTGATCCGGTGGCGGTCGGGCATGTACCGGGCCGGCGCGAGAGGCCGCACCAGGGGCTGGATGGCCTCCGGCCACCGCACGTAGCTGCTGACCGTCACCTCGATGTCTTCGGCACATTCCGGCGCGATCGCTGGGTCCGGGTGGCTTGTCGTGACACCCGTGAACGGCTGCGGTGCATTGCCGTTGGTGCGGTCGAACTGTCGCCAGATGCTCAGGTCGACCCCATTGTCGAAGTTGATGGTGCGCCATTCGTGTGACCTGGCCCGTGGATCCCCACCGGAGCCCCCGCCGCCGGCGTACTTGGGGAACCACTGCCGATCGACGTGCCCACTGGTGCCGCAGACCTGCTGGACCACGTCTCCCCAGCGCAGGGTGCCGGTCATCGCCATGCCGGTCTGGAAGTAAGAGTAGGTGTCGCTTTGACCGAAGCAGACGATCCTTCCGTTATAAGTCGATGCGCCCACCGGTGTCGGTGCGCGCGTGGGGGTTACGGCCAGATCCAGTCGCATGGGCCGCTCGCACTGATCCTTGCCGACCAGGCTTACCCGGTAAGTGTAGGGCAGCAGTCGGCCATCGCCGTTGCGGCTGGTCGTCCACGACGCGGTCCCCGCGCTGCTGTGGTAGTGGATGTCGAGATGGCCCGCCGCCATCGTCAGCTTGCGCTGGGCGCCGGGCTCCATATTTGCCGGTGGCATGTCGTAGTCGGTGAAGGTGCCGTAGTCACCGGTGTCGAGGTCGAACAGCGCCATCGTGTAGAAGTCCGCGACGACCGTGCCCCCGGGACGGTTCTTGTTGAAGATGGTCAGGAACGCCAACGATCGATCAATCTCGGCGGCGTCGAGCTGACCGGCGATGAACCAGGTGTCTGACTCCTGGTCGGGGTGTTCGCCCTCGGCGGCGGGGAAGTTCAACTGGTCGTCGCCGGACACCAACTGGAACGGGTAACTGCGCCAATCGCTGATCATATGGGGCCTCGCTGCTTTTTTCGCTATGTTAGCGTGAATAGCGACTTTTGCGGTCACGGTCTGATCCCCTGAGGAAGTGCCCCGATGACAGAGACTGCCGGCCATCGCTCCTATAACGAGTTGTTCATCGGGGGCCAGTGGCGCAAACCCGCCAACCCGCAGCAGCTCGCCGTGATCTCACCGCACTCCGAAGAACCGGTCGGGCATGTGCAAGTCGCGGGCCCCGAGGACGTCGAGGCCGCGGTCGCCGCCGCGCGCCACGCGTTCGATCACGGTCCCTGGCCACGCATGAGCCATGCCGACCGGATGGCCAAGGTCGAGCACCTCGCCGGGATCTACGCCGGCCACGCCGACGAGATGGCCGACCTCATCACCGACGAGATGGGATCACCGCGCAGCTTCAGCCGGATGGGCCAGGGCGCGGCCGCCGTAGCGCTGATCCACCTGTCGCTGGCCGCCGCCCGCGAGTTTCCGTGGCAGGAACGCCGCCAGGGTGCGCTCGGCGAAGTACATCTGCGCAGGGCCCCGGTCGGGGTGGTCGCGGCGATTGTGCCGTGGAACGTGCCGCAGTTTTTGATCATGCCCAAACTGATCCCCGCGCTGATCGCGGGTTGCACGGTCATCATCAAGCCGGCACCCGAAACCCCTTTGGACGCTTTGTGGTTGGCCGAGATGATTGAGCAGATCGGGCTGCCCGAAGGCGTGGTGTCGGTGCTGCCCGGAGGCTCCGAGATCGGTGAGGAGCTGGTGCGCCATCCCGGCGTGGACAAAGTCGCGTTCACCGGGTCCAGTGCCGTCGGCCGCCGGATCGCAGCCCTGTGCGGTGAGCAGCTCAAACGGGTCAGCCTGGAGCTGGGCGGCAAGTCCGCGGCGATCATTCTCGACGACGCCGACATCGGTAAGACGGTGGCCGGGTTGAAGTCCGCCGGGCTGATGAACAACGGCCAAGCCTGCGTCGCGCAGACCCGGATTCTGGTCAGCGACCGTAAACATGACGAGGTCGTCGACGCCCTGGCGGACATGATGTCCACGCTGAACGTCGGCGACCCGGCCGACGAGGCGACGGACATCGGACCGCTTGTGGCGCAACGACAACAGCGCCGCGTCCAGGACTACATCAAGTCGGGCAGCAGTGAAGGCGCCCGCGTCGTGCTCGGTGGCGAACAGAGCTTGTTCGAGCGCGGCTGGTATGTGCAGCCCACGCTGTTCGCCGACGCGACCAACGACATGCGCATCGCCCGGGAGGAGATCTTCGGTCCGGTGCTGACGGTGCTGCGCTACCGCGACGAGGACGACGCGATCCGCATCGCCAACGAGACCGATTACGGCCTGGCCGGTTCGGTGTGGACCGCCGACGTCCAACACGGCCTGGATGTCGCGGCCGCGGTCCGCACGGGAACGTATGGCATCAACATGTACACCCTGGACATTGGCGCACCGTTCGGCGGCTTCAAGCAGTCCGGCATCGGGCGCGAGTTCGGGCCCGAGGGGCTAGACGAGTACGTCGAGTTGCAGACGCTGGTATGCAAGGGCCAGTTGCCGCCGCTATAGGCTTTGCGGTTGTCGGGCACTGCATCAACGACGCGGTAGGCGACCGGGCTGTATGCATTGTTCGATGCCGCAACATATCTGAGCTCGAACGATTTGCCGCAGTGATCGATGCCGCATCAAGCTAGTTGGTCGGTGGTGGTTGGGGTTGGAAGGGTTCATACCACCACCAGTTGGCGCGTTCGCCGGTGGGTCCGGGGTAGGGCGCCACCGTGGGTGGGGGTTGAGTGGGTGGGCGTGCCAGCGATCCCGGGCTCAGTGCTCGGCCGGTGTCATCGGTGACGGTGAGCGCGCCGGGGTATCCGGTGATGGTCAGGACGCCTCGATGGTGTGCCCGGTGGTGATAGGGGCATAGCAGCACCAGGTTGGCTAATTCCGTGGGGCCGCCGTCTTCCCAATGCCGCAGGTGATGGGCGTGCAGACCGCGGGTGGCACCACAGCCGGGCACCACACAGCTGCGGTCGCGATACTCGAGTGCGCGGCGCAGCCGCCGGTTGATCAGCCGGGTCGCCCGCCCGGCGCCGATGACCTCGCCGTGGCGTTCGAACCACACTTCACAGGTGGCATCACAGCTCAGGTAGCGGCGTTCGGCGTCGGACAGCAGCGCACCCAGATGCAGGGCCGCGGCGCGCTGCTGCACGTCGAGGTGCACCACCACCGTGGTGTGCTGCCCGTGCGGGCGGCGGGTCGCCTCGGCGTCCCACCCGGCCTCCACCAAGCGCATGAACGCCTCGACGGTGCCCGGCAACGGCGGCCGCTGACCCCAAGCGCGGTCGCCGTCGCCGTGCTCGCGCGTGAACTCGGCGATCAGCGCATCACGATGAGAGGCCAACGCCGCCTCGAACTTCGCGGCATCGGGTTGCGGAAGTCTGATCCGCCAACAGCTGCCCTCGTCGTCGGAGGACTTGGTGATCGAGGCCTGCGGTTCAAGCCCCTCGGGCCGCGGTTCGGGGTCGGGTCGCGGTTCCAGCCTGACCGCGCTGCGCAGCTGGGTAACCGTCGCGACGCTGGCCAGCTGCGCGTAGTGCGCATCAGAACCCTGACCGGCACGCGCCGCGATCACCCCGACCTGATCCAGCGACAGCCGACCCTCCCGCATACCTTGGGCGCAGCGGGGAAACTCCTGCACCCGGCGCGCGATCGTGCTGATCGTGTGGGCATTGGCCGGCGAGCAACCCGTCTTCGGGGCCACCAACGCCGGCACCGACCGCGCACCGGTAACACCACCGAGCTCGTCGCGATCAATCTCGGCCACGATCTCCACGATGCGCCCATCAATCGCGTTGCGCTGACCGCACAACTCCGCCAACTCCCCGAACAACACCTCAAGACGCTCGCTCGCGGTCACCCCCACGGCGCCAGCGGATGCGGTCAACGACATGACCACATCATCGCAGCCACCACCGACAAAACCGGACCGCCCGGACGTGCCACGGTCGCGCCCGAGGTGCCCGGATGTGAGTTATGCGACACCGTGGTGCCGGCATGAGGCGATTCCGATTTGCGCTATCACCGGCGCTATCGCGAAGCAAACTCGCCTGATGGTCGCGCAGCCCCGCGAGATCCCGTCACGGCGGGTCGAAAGATGGCGGGATTTACGGGGATCGATTGGAAGCTGTGTGTTTAACCAGAATCGCTGACCAGTAGGCGATAGCCAAAATTCAACTGTTGTCGTTCAAGCAGTTCCGCGTGTCCCCCCAACAGCTCAAGCAGTCGGTCAATCGGTACGTACAGCGCATTGTTGATCCGAGCGGCGCCGGTTCCAGCCTAAGCTACTGCAGGTCGACCGACTTCCCGGTGGCGGCCGCATGACCCGCACGATAACCGAAAACCATTGCCGGGCCCAGGGTTCCGCCTGCACCGCCGTAGGCGCGTCCGGTGACGCCGCCCATCGCATTGCCAGCAGCGAACAGGCCCGGTATCGGCTCGCCGCGGATATGCAGAACGCGGGCATCGTGATCGGTGCGCGGTCCGCCCTTGGTGCCCATCGCACCGATGCTCACCGGTACGGCGTAGAACGGGGCGGTATCGATGGGGCCCAGCGTCTTACCGGCCGGCGTGGTCGCGCTGTCATCGCCCCAATATCCGTCGTAGGCGCTGGAGCCGCGGCCGAAGTCGGGATCCGCACCGCCAGCAACATGACGGTTCCAGCGTTCGACGGTGCGGGTCAGGCCGTCGGCGTCGATGCCGGTCTTGGCGGCCAACTCGGCAAGGTCTGCCGATTCGCAGAACCAGCCCGGGACCGGTTGGCCCGGTTCGGTACCCAGAAATCCATAGCGCTGCAGGTGAATCGAATCGAACACCATCCACCCGCGATCGTTGACGTAGCCGCCGCGGGGATCCAGGTAATGGAAGGCGCCGGCCATCGAGTTGTAATCGCAGGCCTCGTTGACGAAGCGCCGGCCGGCCGAGTTGACGATGATGCTGCGAGGCCTCGTCCTTTCCAGCCGCACGCTGCGGCTGCGCGGCTTGCCCCCGATGGTGTCGCCCGGGATCTGCACGATCGGCACCCACCACGCTTCGCCCATGTTGGCCAGGTCGGCCCCCTGTTCCATCGACATGCGCAGACCGTCGCCGGTGTTGTTGGGCGGCGAGACCGCGCCGTGCATGGGGCCGCGCAGAAAGGCTTGCGTCAGAGCCGGATCCCACTCGAAGCCGCCGGTCCCCAGGATGACCCCGTGCCGGGCGCGCACACTGATCGTCCGATCCGGCAGGGCCACGCGTACCCCGGTGACTTCTCCGTCGTCGGCGACGAGTCCTTCGGCCCGCGCCTTGGTGTGTGGGGTGACCCCGGCGTCCAGCAGGCCCTTGAGGAGCCCCGCGACCAGCGCGGTGCCGGCGACGCACAGATGGCTGGTTCGGTCGTCGATCGCAGCGTGCAGGCGCGCCCTGGTCTCGGCATCGAAACCGACGTTGGACCAGTCGGCCGGGAAAGACGTGATCTGCGTTGCCCATTCGCCGAGTTGGGCCAGGTCGAAGGGAGCCGCGCTCAGTGACCGACCGCCCGTCGGCCGCCCGCCCGGCAACTCGGGGCGGTAGTCCGGGAACCCGGTCGCAATCTCGAACCGAAGACCGCTGTGCGCCTCGATGAAATCAAGCATCCCGGGTCCGGTGCGCACGAACGTTTCGACCAACTCGTCGTCCATCGACCCCAGTGACTGGGCGCGCAAATAACGCATCGCGTCGGCTGCCGTCAATTCGCCGTCGGGGCAACGGTTATGAGCGGGGATCCACACGATGCCGCCGGACACGGCGGTGGTCCCGCCGACGGTCGCAGCCTTTTCGTAGACCTCCACCGAGGCGCCCGCGACGGCCGCGGTCAGCGCGGCGGTGAGCCCGGCGCCGCCGCTGCCGAGCACGACGACGTCGACTTCGTGGTCCCAAGACATGGACTGCCATCCCTTCAGCTCAGTGCTAGCTCAGGAGCTCGGCCAACTGCTCGGCGGCCTTGACGACCGCGTCTTTGCCGCGCATCACCACGTCTTCTCGGTGTGAGATGAGGTTGATGCACGTGGGTGGGGACGGCGCCGGTCGGCGCACCCCCACGGCCAGACCGTAGGTGTTCGGTTCGATCTCGCCGTAGGTCGTCACCCAGCCGCGTTCGCGCGCCACGGACACCAGCTCGCGTTCGCCGGGGCGCGGGGGCATGCATGCGAGCAAGGCGATCCCAGCGGCGCCGCGATCGAGCGGATATCGGCTGCCCTCATGGAAAGACAGCTGGTACGCGACATGGCTGGGCACGATCACCGCGATCGCCACCTGCTGGTCGCCTTCGGCGATGAGCAGGGAGACCGTCGTGCCGAGTTCGTCGGCCAGGGCGCGCAGCGTCGGCAGGCTCACTTGGCGCACGTTGCGGTCGAAGGCGGCACCGAGCACGGCCAGGCCCGCGGCAGGTCGGTAGCGGCCGTCCTCTCCCTTGGCCACCAGGCGGAAATCGGCCAGCGTGGTCAGCAATCGATAGGCGATGGTGCGATGCACGCCCACCTGATCGGCGAGCTGTTGCACCGTCAGCCCGCCGGGGGAGTCCGCCACCATCTGCAGCGCGGTCAGACCCCTGGCCAGGGTCTGCGAACCGGCACTGGACCCGGTCACAGCCTTGACAGACCTTCCCCTGAGAGCGAAGCTCTATATATAACGCACATTAGTGTGCGATATTAGCACACCAAGTAAGTCGAAAACGAGAACGACATTTCCTCGATCTGGAGGCCGGTCAGCACCGTGGCGGAGTTCGAGAGCATATGGAGCGATCTCCAGGGCGTCGCGTTCGAGCAGGGCTACCTCGACGCCGGAGGGATACGGACCCGCTACCTGCGCGCCGGCGATCCCGGCAAGCCCGTGCTGGTGCTGCTGCATGGGTCAGGCGGTCATGCCGAGGCCTACGTGCGCAACCTCGGCGCACACGCCGAGCACTTCTGGACGTGGTCGATCGACATGCTGGGCCACGGGTACACCGACAAGCCGGGACATCCGCTGGAAGTCGGCCACTATGTCGAGCATCTGATGGCGGTGCTGCGCACCATCGGTGTGGATCGCGCCTACCTCAGCGGCGAATCGCTCGGCGGCTGGGTGGCAGCGCGCACCGCGGTCGATCATCCGGATGTGGTTGCGCGACTGGTGCTTAACACGGCCGGCGGATCTCAAGCCGATCCCGTGGTGATGCAGCGGATCATCACCTTGTCCATGGCGGCCGCCGAGGACCCGACTTGGGAAACGGTGCAAGCGCGCATCAAATGGCTGATGGCCGACAAGTCCAAGGCTTACGACGATCTGGTTGCCAGCCGCCAACGGGTATATCGGCAACCGGGATTCGTCTCCGCGATGAGCGACATCATGGCATTGCAGGATCCAGAGATTCGCGCACGCAACATCCTCGGCCCGGACGAATACGGGTCGATCATCGCGCCGACGCTGGTGCTGTGGACCAGTGACGATCCCACCGCCGACGTGACGGAGGGTCGTCGAATGGCGTCGATGATTCCCGGCGCGCGCTTCGAGGTGATGCCCGGCTGCGGTCATTGGCCACAGTACGAGGACGCCAAGACCTTTAACCGGCTGCACCTCGACTTTCTGCTGGACCGGTGATGGCCACGCCGGGGCAGGAGATTCCTGAGATCGAGACCGACGTCCTGGTGGTGGGCGCGGGCCCGGTCGGTTTGACCCTCGCCAACATCCTTGGCCTGCAGGGCATCCGCACCGTTGTGGTCGACGAGCGGGACACCCTCATCGACTACCCCCGCGGGGTCGGCCTTGATGACGAGGCGCTGCGGACCTTCCAGTCGATCGGGCTCGCCGACCGGGTACTGCCGCATACCGTGCCCAACCAGATTCTGCGGTTCGTCGACGCCAAGCGCCGAGTGCTCGCCGAAATGGCCCCGCCGGACGCATGTTTCGGGTGGCCGAAGCGTAATGGCTTCGTGCAACCGCTCGTCGACGCCGAATTGCTCTCCGGACTGGATCGATTCGAACACGTCCAGGTGTGGTGGGGACGTCCGATGACGGCATGTCACGAAAGCGCCGAGGGGGTGACCGTCGAGCTCGGTGGCGGCGCCGGTAACGACGGCGACGCCTCATGTGTGCGGACGCGATACGTTGTCGGGTGCGACGGCGGCCGCAGCATCACGCGCCGCGTGATGGGTGTGTCGTTCGATGGAACGACGTCGTCGACCCGTTGGCTGGTGGTCGACATCGCCAACGACCCGCTGGGACACCCGAACAGTGAGGTCGGCGCCGATCCCGAACGCCCGTACGCCTCGATCTCGATTGCCCATGGAATTCGCCGCTTCGAGTTCATGATTCACGCCGACGAGACCGATGAGCAGGCCGAAGACCCGGCGTTCCTGACGCAGATGCTGGCCAGGATGGTGCCTCACCCCGACCGGGTCGATGTGATCCGGCGCCGGGTGTACACGCACCACTCGCGCATCGCCGGCGCGTTCCGCCGGGGCCGGCTGCTGCTCGCCGGGGACGCCGCCCACCTGATGCCGGTGTGGCAGGGACAGGGTTACAACAGCGGGATCCGCGACGCGGCGAACCTCGGCTGGAAGCTCGCGGCGGTGGTGAGCGGCCGGGCCGACGACAAGTTGCTGGACACCTATGACGTGGAACGCCGCAAGCACGCACGCGCGATGATCGACTTGTCCACCATGGTGGGCCGAGTGATCTCACCGACCAACCGCCGCGTGGCGACGGCCCGCGATCTTCTGGTGCGGTCGGCGTCAATCGTGCCGTCGCTCAAGCGATATGTGCTGGAAATGCGGTTCAAGCCGATGCCCCGCTACGAGCACGGCGCCGTCGTGCACGCGACACCCGGGCGCCCCGATTCGCCGGTGGGCACGCTGTTCATCCAGCCGCGTGTCGACACCCGCGACCAGCAGGACGTGTTGCTCGACGACGTGCTCGGTTCGTGGTTCGCCGTGCTGTCCTGGAACAACAACCCGCGCAAGATCCTCGGTGATGTGGCGTTCGCAAACTGGAAAGCGTTGGGCACCCGTTTCTTTACGTTGCGCCCGGCGACCCAGCTGCACTGGACCGGGCACGACGATCCCGATGTCGTGGTGGTGGGTGACCGGCACGGTGGCCTCAAGTCATGGTTCGACACCCACTCGGACTCGGTGCTGTTCCTGCGGCCCGACCGATGCATCGCGGGTGCCTGCATCGCTCAGCGCGCGCCCGACCTGAGCGCCGCGCTCCTTGACGCGCTCACCCTGACGCCGCGAGGGGGTGATTTGCAAAGTGGCACTGGCTCTGTGCTGTATGTCGCACAGCCCGCTCCTGAATCTTCCGGGGCCGTCGCGGGACCTGCTTGATGACATCGAAGGCGCAATCGCCGAAGCCCGAAGGTTCGTCGAAGACTATGACCCCGAACTGGTGGTCAGTTTCTCCCCGGACCACTACAACGGGTTCTTCTATAAGGTGATGCCGCCCTTTTGCATTGGCACCAGCGCCCGCGGAGTGGGCGACTACGGAACCCACGCCGGACCGCTGAATGTACCCGAAACACTTGCGACCGACTGCGCGAAGGCGGTCCTCGACGCCGGTGTCGACATCGCGGTGTCGGCCAGCATGGACGTGGACCACGGCACGGTCCAGCCGCTCGAAAAGCTCTTCGGGGACGCCACAGCGCGCCCCCTGATACCGATCTTCGTCAACGCGATCGGCGTGCCGCTGGGCCCGATGCATCGCTGCCGTGCACTCGGTGCCGCGGTCGGCAACTACCTGGCCACCCTGGACAAGCGAGTCCTCCTCCTGGGATCGGGCGGGCTCTCGCACAGCCCGCCGGTGCCGACCCTGGCAACCGCGCCCGCTCCGGTGCTGGAACGGATCGTGCACGGCCGACCCATGACGTCCGAGCAGCGACAGGCCCGGCAAGCGGCCATCATCGATGCGGCCAAAAATTTTGCCGCAGGCCAAAGTGACCTGCAGGCACTCAACCCGACGTGGGACCAGCGATTCTTGGCGATCATCGACGGCGGCTGGCTGGACGAATTAGACGGCTGGTCGAATTCATTTGTCGCCCACGAGGGCGGCAGCTCGGCGCAGGAGATCCGCACCTGGGTGGCGGCGTTCGCGGCGCTGGACGCAGCGGGACCCTACGAAATCACTGGGCGCTTCTACAAACCCGCACCCGAACTGATCGCCGGTTTCGCCATCAGAACGGCACTTCCGAAATGACGGTCGCGGTGCACGGTTTCGATCACGTTGTCGACGTGCTCATCGTCGGCTCCGGCGGCGGCGGCATGACGGCCGCGCTGACCGCGCAGGCCGGCGGACTTGAGCCATTGGTGGTCGAAAAATCGTCCTATTTCGGAGGTTCCACCGCTTTATCCGGCGGCGGCATCTGGGTGCCCGGAGCCCCCGCCCAGCGCCGGGAGGGCTACGTGCCCTCGCCGGAAGCCGTCGTCGGCTACCTCAAACAGATCACCGACGGACTGGTCAGTGAGGCGCGGCTGCGCCAGTACGTCGAGAGCGCGCCGCAGATGCTGCAGTTCTTGGAGCAGCTTTCCGGATGGTTCGAATTCGTGTGGAAACCCGGTTATGCAGACTACTACCCCGAGTTACCCGGCGGCTCCGAACTCGGCAGTACGATCAACGTGCCCGCCATCGACCTGCGGAAGTTGGGCCCCGACGAGCACCGACTGTTGCAGCCGCTGGCCTTGGCCCCCAAGGGAATCTGGCTGGGGCCCAAGGATCTCCGCACGTTCTACCGGATCAGGCAGTCGTGGGCGGGCAAAGGCATGCTGCTGAAGTTGGTTGCGCGAATGGTGCGGGCGAGGGTGTTCGGCGAGCGGATGGCGGCCATCGGACAGTCGTTGGCGGCCCGGCTCCGGCTGGCGCTGCGAGATCGTGGCATCCCGCTCTGGCTGGACTCGCCGATGGTGCAGTTGCTCACCGACTCGGACGGATCGGTCACCGGCGCGGTGGTGGAACGCGAGGGTGATCCGCAGCGGATCGGTGCGCGCTCGGGCGTCATCCTGGCCTCGGGAGGGTTCGACCACGACCTCGCCTGGCGCAAAGAACTTCTGCCCGAGGTGGACCAGGACTGGAGCTTCGGCAATCCCGCGGCCATGGGCGACGGCATCCGTGCCGGCATAGCGGTCGGAGCCGGGACGGACCTGCTCGATGAGGCCTGGTGGTTCCCGGCGATCCAATGGCCGGACGGGCGCATGCAATTCATGCTCAACGAGCGGATGATGCCGGCACAGTTCATCGTCAACGGTGCGGGCAAACGCTTCATCAACGAGGCGGCCCCCTACATGGACTTCGGTCACGCCATGATCGAGGGGCAGAGATCCGGGGTAAGCCATATCCCGTGCTGGCTGATCACCGACCACAGATCGTTCAACCGCTACGTCGTCGCGGGGCACCTGCCGGTACCCAAGATCCCAGGTGCACCGGTCCCCACCGGCCGCAAAATCCCATCGGCCTGGCTGGAATCGGGTGTGGTCAAGGCGGCCACGACGTGGAGCGAAATGGCGGCGAAGATCGGCGTCCCCGCAGAACAACTCGCCGAAACCGCCCGCCGTTTCAACGAACTGGCCCGCAAGGGCCACGACGACGATTTCAACCGCGGGGACAGCGCGTACGACAATTACTACGGCGACCACACCTTGCCCAACCCGAACCTGTATCCGCTTGGTGATCCGCCGTACTACGCCTTCCGTATCGTGCTCGGGGACCTGGGGACCTCGGGCGGCCTGTTGACCGATGAACACGCCCGCGTGCTGCGAACCGATGGCACCGTGCTGCCCGGGCTCTATGCGGTGGGCAACGCTTCCGCGGCGGTGATGGGTCGCAGCTACGCCGGTGCCGGCGCGACCATCGGCCCAGCCATGACGTTCGGCTACGTCGCAGCCAAACACGTTGCGGCCCAAGCGGCCAGCCGAGCCATTAATACTCATAGGAGGTAACGAATGAAAATCTCACTGTTCTACGAATTCGCCCTGCCCCGGCCCTGGGCGCCCGACGACGAGCATGTCTTGCTGCAGGACTGTCTCAACGAGGTCGAGGCCGCGGACAAAGCGGGTTTTTCCACCGTGTGGCTGACCGAGCACCACTTCCTCGAGGAGTACTGCCACTCGACGGCACCGGAGATCTTCTTGGCGGCGGCCAGCCAGCGGACCACGAACATTCGGCTGGGATTCGGCATCATGCACCTGCCGCCGGCGGTCAATCACCCCGCCCGCGTGGCCGAGCGCATCGCCACCCTGGACCTGCTGTCCAATGGTCGTGTCGAATTCGGCACCGGGGAATCCTCGTCGGTCGGTGAACTCGGCGGATTCAATATCGATCCCGCCGATAAGCGGGCACAGTGGGAAGAGGCCCTCGAGGTCTCGATCCGCTGCATGATCGAGGAGCCGTTCACCGGCTTCCACGGCGAACACGTCCAGATGCCGGCGCGCAACGTCGTTCCCAAGCCGCTGCAAAAGCCGCACCCGCCGGTCTGGGTCGCCTGCACGCGACCGGCCAGCGTCCAGATGGCAGCCCAAAAGGCGATTGGCGCCTTGAGTTTCGCCTACACCGGTCCCGGACCACTGACCGAACGGGTCAACGGCTATTACAAGGAGTTCGAGGAGAACGGCGTCCCGGTCACTCCCGGGATCAACCCCAACATCCTCGCCATCGGCGGTGACCTGTCGATGATGGTGGCCAAGTCCGATGAGCTGGCCCTGCAGCGGCTCGGGCAGGGCGGCGGGTTCTTCTCGTTCGGAATCATGCACTACTACATGACGGGTGTGCACACGCCGGGTCGGACCGGGGTGTGGCAGCGGTATCTCGAAGAGGTGGAAAAGGATCCGACGCTGGCGTACGGACCCGGCCGGGGCGCGATCGGATCCCCGGCCACCGTGCGTGAGTTTCTGCGCGGCTATGAGGAGAGTGGCGTCGACGAGATCATCTTGCTGCTCAACCCGCGCAGCCACGAAGGGACCATGGAATCGATTGAGCTTATGGGCAAAGAGGTCCTCCCTGAATTCATCGAGCGGGACGCAAAGGCTGTGGCGGAAAAGGCCAAGCGGCTGGAACCCGTCATCGAGAAGGTGGAGGCGCGTCGGCCCGAATCGAGCGCACCGCAATTCGACGAGGATTACTCGTTTGGTGGACTCCCGACTGGCCGTGGCGGTAAGTTCACCGCCAGCGAGATCCCGGAAGCTATGGCGGAGATCAACGAAGGACGCGTTCAGGCGGCGCAGCGCGCGAAGGAACAGCAGAAGTAATCTCGGACGGCATCTGAGTCGGAAGAATTTCGAGGCGAGCCTTGGGAGCGATCGACGAGCTGTGGCGCTACGACGGAAGCCGTGCGGTGGTGACCGGATGTGCTTCGGGCATAGGCGAACACGTGGTGAGGCAGCTCACCGAGCTTGGGGCCGAAGTCATCGGGTTGGACAAGCGGCGACCAGACTTCACAATCGACGAATTTCATGAGGTCGACCTGGCCGATCAGACATCGATCGAGTCGGCGGTGGCGGCGGTGACCGGGCAAGTCGACGCGCTGTTCAATGTTGCGGGCGTGTCGTCCGGGATCGGCGATGCGCCGCTGGTGGTGACCATCAATTTCTTGGGGCTGCGCCATGCCACCGAGGCGCTGGTCCCGAAAATGGTCGCGGGGTCTGCCATTGTCAGCGTGTCATCGCTCGCGGCGGCCGCGTATCGGGAGCATCTGCGGGACGTGGCGCCGCTACTGGGTACCGCGACGATGCAGGAGGGTATCGAGTGGTGCGCTGCGCATCCCGATGCGCTCGGCACCGGCTATCAGTTGTCCAAGGAAGCGGTCATCCTCTACACCATGCGCCGCGCCACCCTGTTGGGCGCACGGGGAATTCGCATCAACTGCACCGGTCCCGGAGTCACCGAGACCCCGATCCTGGACCAGCTGCGCACGGCATACGGGCAGGGCTTTCTCGACGACATTCCCAAGCCGTTGGGCCGTGTTTCCGGCCCGGCCGAACAAGCCGCCGTTCTAGTCTTTTTGAATAGCCGTGCCGCCAGCTACATTTCGGGCCAGGTGGTATGGGTCGACGGCGGCAATGTGGGTGCGTCGATCGCGCGAGAACTCGAGGAAGGACACGCACCGTGGCCGGTATGACCGACTTTCGGCGGGTCGCTCGCGACGTCAGCAACTGGGGCCGGTGGGGAGACGCCGACGAGCTGGGCACCCTGAACTTCATCACCGCGGAAAAGGTGGCCCAAGCCGCAAGCCTGGTCCGCCACGGAAAGGTGTTCCCGTTGGGCGTGGACTTCGGTGCGTCCGGTCCACAGGGCGCCTTCGGGTTTCGGCACAATCCCATTCACGTAATGACCGTGGACGGCGGCGATGTGAACACCCTTGCTCGGTACGGGTCCGACTGGCCGAGTAACCTGGTGGCCCAGCAGCTGAGCGGTTACATGACCGCAGACAACCCCTTCCGCTTCAACGACGACATCATCATCATGCCGTTGCAGGCGGCCAGCCAGTGGGACGCGTTGTCTCACGTCTACTACGACGGCCACCTCTACAACGGCTTCCCGGCCGATTCGGTGACCAGCCTGGGGGCCTATCGCTGCGGCATCGACAAGGTCGACGGCAAGGGCATCACGTCACGGGGCGTACTACTGGACCTGGTTCGTCACCGGAACGCGGATGTCTTCCTGGAAGCCGGAAACCCAATCTCACCGGAAGAACTGGATGACGTGGTGCGCGCGCAGGGGGTGACGATCGGCCGAGGCGACATCGTGCTGATCCGAACCGGCTGGTGGGCAAGGTTTCTCATGACCGGCAACAAGACAGAAGGCTATTCCGGGTTGGACTGGCGATGCGCCCAGTGGCTGCACGACCACGAGATCGCCGCCGTCGCGGCGGACAACCTCCAAGTCGAAGACCTGGTTTCGGGCGTCGAGGGGCTTACCTTTCCCTTGCATCTGCTCTGCCTGCGCGACATGGGGCTGATGTTCGGCGAGTACTGGGATCTCACCGCGCTGGCCGAAGACTGCGCCGCCGACGGCGTCTACGAGTTCCAGCTCATCGCCCCACCGCTGAGAGTCGTTGGGGCAGTGGGCTCACCGGTGAACCCGATCGCGATCAAATGAGGCTGCGTAAGACCATCACGGTGGACGGACTGACCACCAGCTATTTGGAAGCGGGCGACGGGGACCCGGTAGTGTTGCTGCACGGCGGGGAGTTCGGTGCGGGCGCCGAGCTCGGCTGGGAACGCAACATCGAAGCGCTTGCCGCGCGACACCGGGTCCTGGCGCCGGACCAGTTGGGGTTCGGGGAATCCGCCAAGGTCATTGACTTCGTCGACGGCCGCGGCATGCGGATTCGGCACGTGGCGCGGTTTTGCGAGCTGGTCGGTGTCGACTCGGCGCACTTCGTCGGCAATTCGATGGGAGCCATCAACCTGCTCACCGACGCCACGTCGGGCACACCGCTGCTACCAGCGCGCAGCCTGGTGATCATCTGCGGCGGCGGGGAGATCCAGCAGAACCAGCACTTCGAGGCGCTACAGAACTACGACGCAACGCTGCCGGCGATGCGCCGCATTGTCGAAGCGCTGTTCTTCGACTCCGGCTACCCCGCCGACGACGCCTATGTGTGCCGCCGTTACGAATCGAGCACCGCGCCGGGGGCATGGGAGGCCGTCGCCGCCGCCCGGTTCCGCCGTCCCGGCGCCACACAGGCCGCGACCCCATTGCCCGCGCGAGCCTACGAGAACATCGGCGTGCCAACACTTGTCGTCGAAGGTGGCGAGGACAAGCTCCTACCGGCCGGCTGGGCTGCCGAGATCGCCAAGCAGATCGATGGGGCCCGCTCGGTTGTAATCGACAAGGCCGGACACTGCCCCCAGATTGAGCGGCCCTCGGCGGTCAACCAGCTGCTGATGGATTTTCTGGGCGGGCTCTGAAACGTCAGAAGGCGTAGTCCACCCGGGTCATCATTCCGGCTACCTGGTGATAGGTGTTGTGGCAGTGCATGACCCAGGTTCCGGGATTGTCGGCGACGAGAACCGCAACGAGCCTCTGCTTCGGCAGCACCATAACGGTGTCCTTGCGCGCGCCCGGGCTGCCGTCGGCCCTGATCACTTGGAACGTATGCCCGTGCAGATGAATCGGGTGATACATCATCGTGGTGTTGTCGAACGTGATGGTGGGCCGTTGGCCCTGCTGGACGTGCAGAGGATTGGTCTTTGCGTAGGGCTCCCCGTTGATCGTCCAGTTGTACTGCATCATGTTGCCGCCCAGCACGACCGGCAGGTTGAGGCCGGGATCGGGACGTCCTAGGTTGACCGGTGTTGTCGCGGTGAACATCTCGATGGTTCCCACCCGCTTGGTGAGCTCGCCCGGCTGGAACTGCGGGTCTGGCGCACCGCCCGCGGCCGTAGCGAGCAACCCGCGTGCCAGGCCGTTCTTGCCCTCGGCGAGGGCGACCAGTGGGAAGACGCCGTCCGCGGCGGTCACGATGACGTCGTAGCGTTCGGCCATCCCGATCAGCAGCGCATCGACTTGTGTGGGAACGACGGGGTAGCCGTCGGTGTGCGTCACGGTCATCGGGTGGCCGGCGAGTGCGACCCGGAAGGTGGTGTCGGAGGCGGTGTTGATCAAGCGGATGCGGATGCGTTGGCCGGGTTTGGCGTTAAACGTGATGGGAGAAGCCGGGATTCGGCCATTAATCAGATAGTAGGGGTAGGCGATGTCGCCGGCGTCGCCGCCGAGGAGATCGCTGGTACCGCCCCTCGCCGCCGGGGGCGGCGGTGCCGGGCTGGTCGAGCTGGCCGGGCTGGTCGACGTCGTCTCGCTCGTCTCGGTCGTCGTCGTGGGGGATGTCTCGGTTGTCGAAGTCGTCGTTTCGGGCGTGGTCTGCGGGGGTTTGTTCGGGTTGCTCAGTTCGCCGTAGAGCTGCTGAGGACTCTTACCGACGCCATCGGTCCAATCATCAAGGACGACGATCCATTCGGCGTCGTAGTTGCCCTCGGTCGGGTCGTCGACGATGACCGGCAGATACAGACCGGTGTCTGTGTCCAGGCCAGTGTGCGGGTGTGCCCAGTAGGTACCCGAATTCGGTACGGAGAACCGGTAGGTGAAGTCGTGGCCGGGTGCGATGTCGGGTGTCGCAGGTTCTGCGCCGTCCATGTCGTTGCGCAGGGAGACGCCGTGCCAATGCACCGACGTAGGATGGTCGAGTCCGTTCGACACCGACACCACGACCTCGTCACCGATGCTGGCACGGATCACCGGGCCCGGGATGCTGTTGCCGTAGGCCAGCGTGCGAATGACCGGCCCGCCCAGGTCGACCTCGGCCTGCTGGGGCGCCAGCTTGGCGGTGACGGTTCGGCCACTGTGCGGTCGGGCGGACTCGGCCTCGGCGATGGCCGCGGCCATTCGGGCACTGCCCGACGGTTCCGGCTTGGTTTGGCTGCACGCTGTCAGCGCCAACCCGCCGGCGAAGCCGGCAGCCATGAAACCGCGTCTGGTGAGCCGAGTTCCGCCGAAGGGACCGCCACTTGTGGGTTGCACGGCAATCGGCGCTCCTCGTCTTTGGCTCACCCCAACGTCCTTGTGCTTGGATGCTAGGCGGAGCGCAACCGCGCGCGCTAGGCTTCGCGAGCATCGCGCGGCGCATGCGTACGTTCCGAACGGCGCGTGGATGACGCCGATATTTTTGTGTGCGCGAAGGTCGGTGGGCCGAGCCGCGCCCCATCAAGGAGTCTTTTCCCGAGGAGCTTCTATTGGGCACCGCTGCGTGCCTGCGCGGCCATCCAGTCGCTGAAGGTCGTGGGGTAGACGACCAGTTCTTCGCCGTCGATGGGAACGATGCTGCGATCATCGAGCACGGCACCGTAATAACGGGCGCCGTTGTCCGTCACCACCGTGCGGGCATCACCCGTCGCCGCGAAGCGGGTCCGGATGAAGTCGTCCATACCATGCTTTTCGGGACCGGCGATATTGATCACTCCATTGACGGGATCGCCCGATGCTGCACGCGTGACCGCCAGGGCCACATCCGCGGCGGCAATGGGCTGGAACGCCCCATGCGGCGCGCGAACGGTATCACCCTCGGTGAACGAATCAGCAATGCCGTCAACGAATTCGAAGAACTGCGTTGCCCGCACGATCGAGTACGGCGCCCCCGATTCCACGATCGTTTTTTCCTGCGCAATCTTGGCTCGCATGTATCCGCTTTCGGCCGCCCGGTCGGCGCCCACGATCGATAGGGCGACATGATGCTGCACGCCCGCGGTCCGCTCCGCGTCCAGCAGGTTGCGGGTAGAGGTGGTGAAGAAGTTCAGGACGTCGTCGTCGGCCCAGGACGGGGAGTTGGACACGTCCACGACCGTGTGGACGCCGGCGACCGCTTCGGCAACACCTTCGCCGGTCACGCTATTGACACCCGTCCTTGGCGATGCTGGGACCGCGTCGTGTCCCAGCTCGGTGAGATTGGCGACGACCTGTGACCCGATCAACCCGCTGCCACCGATTACCAACACCTTCATGATCACGCCTTTCCCAAGTTTCCCGACGAACTGGCCTTCCCAGCATGGCCTAGACGTCGACGGGGCGGAACCCCGGCTAGGTAGCGGCCAAACGATCGCCGCGGACGAGGCCCGCGGCGTCGTTAAATCAATTGCTTGACTTAACGCGGCAGGCGCCGATTAACTCGTCGTGTGGCTAACGAATTGGACGGCAAGGTCGTCATCGTCACCGGCGCGGCGTCCGGCATCGGCCGCGGTCTCGCGGAGCGCTTTGTGGCCGAGGGTGCACAGGTCGTCATCGCCGACGTCGAGACCGATCGCGGCGAGGCCCTTGCGAAGTCGCTCGGGGTCAACGCCGTCTTCCGGCAGACCGACGTCTCCGACCCCGGACAGGTGGGAGCGCTGGTGTCTGGTGCCGTCGAGAAGTTCGGCGGCCTACACGTCATGGTGAACAACGCCGGGATTTCCAGCCCGCTGCGCAGGCTGCTGGACGACGACCTCGGCGATTTCCACCGCGTGATGGGGGTCAACGTGTTGGGCGTGATGGCGGGAACCCGAGATGCCGCACGGCACATGGCCGAACACGGGGGCGGGTCGATCATCAACATCACCTCGATCGGCGGCATTCAGGCCGGCGGCGGCGTGATGACCTATCGCGCGTCCAAAGCGGCCGTCATCCAATTCACCAAGGCCGCGGCAATCGAGCTGGCGCACCACGAGATTCGGGTCAACGCCATCGCGCCCGGCAACATACCGACGCCGATCTTGGGGAAATCGGGAACCGGCATGGACCCCGAACAGCTCAAGCAGTTCGAGGCGCGGATCCGCGAAACGATGCGGGAGGATCGGCCGCTGAAGCGCGAGGGCACTCCCGACGACGTCGCCGAAGCCGCGCTGTACTTCGCCACCGACCGCTCGCGCTATGTCACCGGCACGGTGCTCCCGGTCGACGGCGGGACGGTGGCGGGCAAGCCGATCCGATCCAAGAAGCACGGCTGACGTCGCCGCACGGCTCCAGCCTGACGATGAGGTCGCGTCCGGCCTAGACACGGCCGAGGCCGCAGCATACTCGGTGCACAATTTAAATCAATCGCTTGACTTAAACCCTGGGTAGGGGGTTGACTGATCCGATGACCACCGTCGGCCGGACCGTGCGCACCGAGCGGGCCAGTTCCACCCAGGAGGCGATCCTGGTGGCCGCCGAGCGGCTGTACGCCGAGCACGGCATGTTCGCGGTGTCCAACCGGCAGGTCAGCGAGGCTGCGGGACAGGGCAACAATGCCGCCGTCGGTTACCACTTCGGCACCAAGGCCGACCTGGTGCGTGCGATCGAGCACAAGCACCGCGGACCCGTTGAGCAACTCCGCGAACAGATGGTGTCCGACCTGCTGGCGTCGGGGGAGTCCGACGAATTGCGTTCCTGGGTGGCCTGTTTGGTGCGTCCGCTCACCGATCACCTGGAGCAGCTCGGAAACCCGACGTGGTACGCGCGGTTCGCTGCGCAGGCCATGACCGATCCGGCCTACTACAACATCATCGTCAAGGGCGCGCTCAGCTCGCCGTCGCTGGTGCAGGTGGTGGACGGCTTCAACCGCTGCCTCCCTAACCTGCCGGCCGATGTGCATTTCGAACGCAACATCATGGCCCGAAACCTGTTGATGCACACCTGCGCGGATCGTGAACGCGCTTTCGCGACAGGCTCATTGACGTCTCATCGTTCATGGCGGGCTGCGGCGTCCGGGCTCATCGACGCGATCGTGGGTTTGTGGCTGGCGCCCGTGACGGCGTACGAGTGAAGGACTCGCGGATGAAGGTGACTGTCGACCAAGATGTTTGCGCTTCTTCGGGGAACTGCGTAATGAATGCGCCCGAAGTGTTCGATCAGCGCGATGACGACGGCGTCGTCGTCCTCCTCAACCCCAATCCGACACCCGAGCAGGCCGAAGGCGCGCGGCGGGCGGCGGCGGCCTGCCCCGCGCTTGCCATCCACATCGAGGAATGACATGTCAGACACACTGGTGAGTACCGCAACAGCGCAGACCTCCGATATCCCGGACTACCCGATGGCCAGGGAGCCGCGCTGCCCGTTCGCGCCGCCACCGGACGTGATGGCGCTGGCGAAAGCCAGGCCGCTGTCCAGGGTCCGGATCTGGGACGGCAGCACACCGTGGCTCATCACCGGCTACGAGCAGGTGCGCGAGCTGTTCTCGGATTCCCGGGTCAGCGTCGACGACCGGCAGCCCGGATTCCCGCACTGGAACGAAGGCATGCTGTCCACGGTGCACAAGCGCCCGCGGTCGGTCTTCACCTCCGACGGTGAGGAGCACACCCGGTTCCGGCGCATGTTGTCGAAGCCCTTCACGTTCAAGCGCGTCGAAAACCTGCGCCCGACCATCCAGAAGATCACCGACGACCACATCGACTCGATACTCGCCGGACCGCAGCCCGCCGACATCGTCACCGCGCTGGCGCTGCCGGTGCCCTCGCTGGTGATCAGCCAGCTGCTTGGCGTTCCCTATGAAGACGCCGACATGTTCCAGCACCATGCCAACATCGGCCTCGCGCGTTACGCCACCGGTGCAGACACCGTCAAAGGCGCGATGAATCTCAACAAATACCTCGCCCAGTTGGTCGAGGCCAAGATCAAGAATCCGGCCGAGGATGCAGTTTCCGACCTCGCCGAGCGGGTGAAGGCCGGCGAGCTAAGCGTGAAGGAGGCCGCCCAGCTGGGCACCGGGCTGCTGATCGCCGGGCATGAGACCACCTCCAACATGATTGGCCTCGGGGTGCTCGCGCTGCTGGAAAACCCAGACCAACTGGCCGTCATCCGCGACGCCGAAGATCCGAAGGTCATCGCAAGCGCCGTGGAGGAGCTGCTGCGTTATCTCAGCATCATCCAAAACGGTCAACGCCGCGTCGCGCTGGAGGACATTCACATCGCCGGCGAGACGATCCGTGCCGGCGAGGGCATCATCATCGATCTCGCCCCGGCCAACTGGGATCCCGACGCGTTCGCCGAACCGGAGCGACTGTACCTGCATCGGTCGGGCGCGGACCGCAACGTCGCATTCGGCTACGGTCGGCATCAGTGTGTGGGTCAGCAACTCGCCCGCGCCGAACTGCAGATCGTGTTCCACACCCTGGCCCAGCGCATTCCCACACTGCAACTTGCCATTCCGATCGAGGAGGTTCCGTTCAAGGACGACCGACTCGCCTACGGCGTCTACGAACTGCCGGTGACCTGGTAGCCCGGCTCGCTACCTACTGAAATGCGGAACCGAACGGAGGGTCAACGATGACGACTCAGACAGGCACGCTCTACCCGCCCGGAGGTTATGGCGCTCCAAAGGATCGGCGTGGGCACGCCGCGGACAGCGATGTCGGCTTGCCGCAGGGGACCGTGGTCTTCTCGGCGGACAACCACATCTCGCTGGCGGATGACATCTTCTATCAACGCTTTCCGGACGACCTGAAGGACAAGGCGCCGCGGATCTGGTACGAGGATGGCGCCTACCAAGTCGGCCGCAAGGGACAGTCCTTCCTGCCGGGAGACTTCAGCGCCGTGCTGATGCAGTACGACGACCTGCCCGGTGCCGCGAGCACCAACATCGACGCCCGGATCCAAGAGCTGCACGACGACGGCGTCGAGAAGGAACTGGCTTTCCCCAACGCGGTGCTGGCGCTGTTTCACTACCCGGACAAACAGCTTCGCGAGCTCGCCTTCCGTATCTACAACGAATACATCGCCGAGCTCCAGGAGCGCTCGAACGGCCACTTCTACGGAGCCGGCCTGATCAACTGGTGGGACCCGCAAGGCACCCGCAAGACCCTGGAAGAGCTGAAGTCGTTGGGGCTCAAGACCTTCTTGATGCCGTTGAATCCCGGCAAGGGCGACGACGGCAACCCGATCGACTACTCCAGCACTTCCATGAGGCCGGTGTGGGACGAGATCGAGGCCGCCGAACTTCCCGTCGCGCACCACATCGGGGAAACACCGCCGAAAAGCCCGACCGAGTTCAACAGCGTCGTGGTCGGCATGATGATCAACATCGACGGATTCCGGGAGACGTTCTCCAAGTACATCTTTGGCGGGATTCTTGACGACCACCCCGGATTGCGGATCGGCTGGTTCGAAGGCGGAATCTCCTGGGTGCCGTGGGCGCTGCAGGACGCCGAGCACTTGGTCGCCTCCTACCAGCACATGTTCAACCGGCCGCTGCAACACGACGTGCGCCACTACTGGGACAACCACATGAGCGCGTCGTTCATGGTCGACCCGCTCGGTCTCCAGCTGATCGACGGGATCGGGGTCGACAAGGTGATGTGGTCCAGTGACTATCCACACAACGAAAGCACTTACGGCTATTCCGAGAAATCACTGAAAGCCGTCGTCGATGCTGTGGGTCGAGACGATGCGGTGAAGATCGTCAGCGACAACGTCACGAAGTTCCTGGGCTTGTAGTGGCGACGTTCGCACAACTTGGCTCCAACACCGGTAGCGGACTGGTGATACCGGAAACGCCCGACCTGACTCGCCTGCGCCGAGAGACGGGGTCCCGGCTGCGTTCGGCGATGACCGAGCGGGGTGTCGGCGCGATGATCCTGTTGGGCAACAACGCGGTGGTCTATGCCACCGGGGCCAGCTGGCCTCTCGGCGACGCCGGATTGTCCTACGTCGAACGGCCGGTGGCCGTGGTGCTCGCCGACGACGAATGGCCGCACTTGTTCCTGCCCTTCCGAGAGGGAGCCGCGCAGGAAACGGACTTGCCCGCCGATCACCTGCACGGGCCCGTCTATCTCGAATTCGACGAGGGTGTCCAGCATTTCGCGCGTCAAATGACCGATCTCATTCCGGCCGAAGCGGTCGTCGCGGTCGACGAATTGACCGGCGCCATGTCGCGCGCCACGAAGCTCATGTTCCCGGGTGGTGCACCCGTCGACGCCGCGGCCATCGTCAGCGCCGCCAAGTCGGTGAAGACGCCGGACGAATTGTCCTGCATGCGCACCGCGATCCGGATCACCGATGAGGCGATGGTCGAGGTGCAGAAACGCCTGGCCCCCGGCATCCGTCAGATCGATTTGTCGGCAAGCTTTTTGCGCCGCGCCTTCGAACTGGGCGCCACGGCCAGCATGCTCGAGCCGATCTGGCAGGTGATGCCACCGAGCAAAGCCGAGGGAGTGTGGACCACGCACGGCGATTTGGCGCTGCCGCTGCTGACCACCGAGCGCGAGCTGGCCGAAGGCGACGTGCTGTGGACCGACGTCAGCATCACCTATCAGGGCTACTGTTCCGACTTCGGGCGCACCTGGATCGTCGGGCGGGATCCGTCCCCGCGCCAGCAGGCGCAGTTCGACAAATGGTTCGAGATCATGGGAGCGGTGCTCGGCGTCGCCAAGGCCGGTGCCACGGCGGCAGATCTGGGCCGGGCCGCCATCAAAGCCAATCGCGGCACCAAGCCGTGGCTGCCGCATTTCTACCTCGGCCATGGAATCGGCGTCAACGCCGCCGAGATGCCGATGATCGGAACCGATCTCGGTCAGGAGTTCGACGAGAATTTCGTTCTGCAATCCGGCATGGTGCTGGTGCTGGAGCCGGTGGTGTGGGAGGACGGCACCGGCGGCTACCGCAGCGAAGAGGTCCTGGTGATCACCGAGGAAGGCTGGATCCGTTTGACCGACTACCCCTATGACCCCTATGGCAACTGAGGTCCTGCCCGACGAACGCACGCTGCGCTCTGGCCGCCGCCAGCGGGCGCTGGCCCAGATGGCGGCGCACGATCTCGACGTCCTGGTGCTCGGCCGGCAAGCCAACGTTCGGTACGTCACCGGGGCTCCGCAACTGTGGGTCGCCGGCACTCGGCCCTTTGGCCCAACCTGCGTGCTGATGCGTGAGAGCGGGGCCGTGCACCTCCTCAGCACCTGGGACGAGGGTGTTCCCGAAGACATCCCCCACGAGAACCTCTACGGCATCTCGTGGAACCCGATGAACACGATAGCTGCCCTGCAGCACATCGACGGGGCGGCCACCGCACGGCGCGTCGGAACCGACGCGCTATCACCGGTTTTCGCGCAACTCCTGCCGACGGCGTTTCCCAACGCGCAGCTGGTCGACGGCGAGCTGGCCATGCGGGCCGCGCGCCGCATCAAGACGGACGAGGAGATCGCTGCGCTGCGGGAGTCCGTCGCGGTGGCCGAGTCGGCGCTGGCGGCGGCGGTTTCCGAATTGCGGCCGGGGATTAGCGAACAGGCGCTGGCCGGCGTCTTGCTAGAGGCCTCCGCGGCCGGCGGCGTGAGCACGCCGTCGAATCAAGATGTCGCATGGGTGACGTCACGCAAGCACCCGTGGCGGCGCGCCCACGGCGATGGTCGTATCCGCGACGGCGATCTGGTGGCGTTTTCGGCCGGAGTGCTGGCGGGAGGCTACGTCGGCGAAGTGGGCCGGACCTGGCCCGGCGACAACCGGCGTGCGCCCAACGGTGCAGCGAGCCTGCATGCGCGTTGGGAACGCTTGTGGGACAAGCTGTTCGCCGCCTGCCGGCCCGGCGCGGGAGCTAACGAATTGCTTGCCGCCTACCACGCTGCGGGTGAGCCCGAGCCACCGATGCCGGTTGCCCGCGGCCTGGGCATGGGGTTCGATCCACCCGTCGTTTCCAAGCACTTGCTCACCACCGCCGCCGAGGAACGCCTGGAGCCGGGAATGGCGCTGGCCGTGACGGCGTACGTGTGGGAAGAAGGTGTCGGCGCGGTATTCGGGCGAGAAGCGGTCCTGGTCACCGCGGCCGGCGCCGAAGTGCTTACCGCGAGCCCGTTCTGGCAGCCCTAGCCATGCCCGAGCCCTCGGAGCCGGCAGCCGAAGAGATCATTCGGTATCACAAAGACGCTGCGACGCGGATCGCCACGATCACATTCGACCGGCCAGGTTATCTCAATGCGCCGACGATCGCCGCGCGCCTGCGGTACGCGGATATACCCCGCGAGGTTCGTTTCGCAGCGGCGCCACCCTCGGCCAGTGGTATGCCAACCCGAATTCGGGCATCCGCGGGCTGCAGGATTTCAAGAAGATCAGCATCCTGGAGGCCAAGGGCTACTGCTATGGCTGGCACTTTTACCAGGCCGCCGACGCCGACCTGGTCATTTCCAGCGACGATGCGCTGTTTGGACATCCATCGTTTCGGTATTACGGATGGGGTCCCCGCATGTGGTGGTGGGCACAGACCATGGGCATCCGGAAGTTTCAGGAAATGGTGTTCACCGGACGGGCTTTCACCGCCGCCGAGATGTATGACTGCAACTTCCTCAACAGCGTGGTTCCCCGGGATCAACTCGAGGCAGAGGTGGAGAAATACGCGCCGGCCTGCGCCAGTAACCGGCCCACGGACACGGTTTTCATGCAGAAGGTCTTCTTCGAGATCATGAAGCAGTTTCAGGGTGAATACCTGGGCAGCATGCTCAGCGGCGTCTTCGAGTCGATGGGCGGTAGCGTGCGCCCGGATGTCGCCGACGAGTCGATGCTCGACGACGCGATGAAACGGGGCCTGGGCGATGCGGTCAAGGACAACGACCATAAGTTCCCCGCCGAATGGCGGCTGAGCAACAAAGCCCGCAAGAAGGCCCGTGCCGACAACGGCGCCAAAGCGAAGAGAAAGAAATAGTGGCGCGACACCGCGTCGAAGCGCCGCTGAGTGGCTATACCGTCATCGACCTGTCCACCGGTATAGCCGGCGCATACTGCACCAAGTTGCTCGCCGACGCCGGCGCTGATGTCGTGAAAGTCGAATCGCCACAGGGCGATCCGTTGCGTAGGTGGTCGGCTTCGGGTGCGGCCATCCCGGCTGGCGCAGACGGCGCGTTGTTCAGCTTTTTGGCGGGGGCAAAGCACAGCGTCGTGGTCGATCCTGACAAGGACGCCGACACCGAACTGGCGGACCGGCTCCTGGCTTCCGCCGACGCGGCCGTATGGTCGGCCGGCTCGAATGTGGCTGAGCATCCGGATTTCTCACCACACGTCATCCGGGATCGCCATCCGCATCTCACCGTCACCGCGATCACGCCGTTCGGGTTGGAAGGTCCGTGGCACGACCTCCCGGCGACCGAGTTCACCCTGCAAGCATGGTCGGGAGGGATCGTCGGGCTTGGCCGCGGCGAGCAGGAGCGTCCGCCTGTCTTCGTCGGCGGCCAGGTCGGCGAATACCTGACGGGTGCCTACGCAAGCGCGGCCACCTTGGCATCGCGATGGCGTCGAATCGACGGCGGTACGGGCGAACTGGTGGACCTCTCGATGCTGGAGACACAGATCCTCTGCCTCACCTACTACCCGGTTTCCTATTTCGAGGTGCTCGGCCGGCCATGGCGAGAAATGCGGCGGCCCACGATTCCGGGAGTGGCTCAGGCCAAGGATGGCCTGGTGAGCCTCGGCTGCGGGACCGCGCAGCAATGGTTCGACTTGTGCGCGATGGTGGGCCATCCCGAGTGGATCGATGAGGAATCGCCGCTGTCGATCACCGAGCAGGCCAACATCCATGCCGACGAAATCTTTTCCTGGTTAGCCGGCACACCGGTCGACGAAATTCGGGAACTGGCCTCGGCGTTCCGCATTCCCAACGCGCCGGTCGCCAGCGGCGCCAACGCCACGTCCTTCGATCAGTTCATGCAACGTGGCGCCTTTGTGCGTAATCCGCGCGAGGGCTTCATGCAACCGAGTCACCCGTATCGGATGCGGCCCGCGCAGTTGCGCCCGCCGCAACCGGCGCCGCGGCTGGGAGAGCACACCGAGTATTACCGCGACGAGAAACTTTCGGTGCGACCGGCGCCGGACGGTGTAGCGAAAGCGCTGCCGCTGAGCGGACTTCGGGTTTTGGACATGACGACCTTCTGGGCGGGACCCTGCTGTACCCATGCTTTGGCCTTGCTCGGTGCCGAGGTCATCCACGTCGAATCCACCCGCCGCCCGGATGGCACCCGGATGATCGCCGGCATACCGATCACCGAGGAGAAGTGGTGGGAGAAGTCGCCGATCTTCGAGGCACTCAACACCAGTAAGAAAGGTTTGACCCTCGACCTACAGACTACGCGCGGCCGCGAATTGCTGCGTGAGCTCATCGCGACGTGTGATGTGATCGTGGAGAATTTTACGCCGCGGGTACTGGACCAGATCGGGCTGGATTTCTGCACCATTCAATCGATTCGGTCGGACACGGTGTTGGTGCGGATGCCTGGCTTCGGCCTCGACGGCCCGTGGCGCGACAACCCGGCATTCGCCTACGTCATCGAATCGGCGTCCGGCCTGAGTTGGCTTACCGGCTATCCGGATCGCACGCCGTATGACCCGTATTCGATCGGCGACGCATGCGCCGGAGTGCACGCGCTCAACGCGATACTGCTCGCGCTCGAGCACCGACGCCGTACGGGCGAAGGCGTGTTTGTCGAAGCGGCGATGGTCGACGCCGCACTCAGCATCTCCGCCGAGCAGGTCATCGAGTACTCGGCGTACGGGGCCCTGCTGCAGCGCGCGGGCAACCGGGGGCCGACCGCCGCGCCGCAGAACCTCTACCTCAGCGCCGACATCGACGAATTCGGCCGGCTTGATTGCTGGGTGGCCATCGCGGTGGCTACCGATGGCCAGTGGGACGGTTTATGCCGTGCCCTCGGATCGCCGTCCTGGGCAACGGATCCCAGGCTCTCAACCGACGCCGGCCGGCGCACGCACCAGGAATTCATCGATGAGGAACTCGGTGCGTGGTGCGGGCACCGCAGCCGCGACGAGATCGTCAAGACCCTGTGGGACGCCGGCGTGCCGGTGGCCAAGGTCATGCAACCGCACCGTCAAGCTGAACTGGACCAGTTGGCGTTCCGGGGTTTCTTCGAGGAGGTCGACCATCCGGTCAACGGTCCGGCCAGGCTCAGCACCGTGCCGATGAGGTTCTCAGCCGGGCCCCATGAATTCCACACTGAGCCTGCGCCGCTGCTGGGGCAGCACAACCATGAACTGCTGTCCGGTCTGGGTTTGTCCGACTCGGACATCGCCGGGCTGGAATCCGACGGCGTGATCGGCCGCACACCGGCCATGCGCGCGAGGAGCTGACCGACCATGGCAATCGACCCCTCGAACATTTTGCTCACCGATCGTGTCGCGGTCGTGACGGGCGGGGGAGCGGGCATCGGGCGCGGAATCGCAGCCGGGTTGGCGGCATTCGGTGCCCGGGTGGCGATCTGGGAGCGCGACCCGCAGACCTGCGCGCAGGCGGCCGCATCCATCGGTGCGCTGGGAATCGTAAGCGATGTCCGGGACAGCGAGCAGGTCGACGCCGCGTTGCAGCGGACCACGGCCGAACTCGGCACGCCCACGATTCTGATCAACAACGCCGGGGGTGCCTTTCCCTCGCCGTTGCTCGAAACCAGCGAAAACGGCTGGGACGCATTATATAAGGCGAACCTGCGACACGTGCTGCTCTGCACC
Organism: Mycobacterium sp. NGS56; assembly: GCF_059812425.1. Lineage (NCBI taxonomy): Bacteria > Bacillati > Actinomycetota > Actinomycetes > Mycobacteriales > Mycobacteriaceae > Mycobacterium > Mycobacterium sp. NGS56. Next base: position 881,091 of record NZ_JCALCQ010000001.1, on the reverse strand, counting down.
CAGCGAGTGGCCCGGCAATTGGTTACCGGCGGCGTTGGCGGCAGCATTGTTTCGGTGACGTCGATCGAGGGCGTGCGCGCCGCCCCGGGCTACGCCGCGTACGCGGCGGCCAAGGCCGGCGTGATCAACTACACCAAAACCGCGGCACTGGAATTGGCGTCTTACGGTATCCGGGTCAACGCGATAGCGCCCGACATCACCCTCACCGAAGGCCTCGCCGCGCTCAACAGCGACGCAGCGACGACGGCCATGGGCAATATCGTGCCGCTCGGACGTCCCGGCCATGTCGACGAAATCGCCGGCGCCGCGGTCTTTCTGGCGTCCGACATGTCGGTCTATCTCACCGGGCAGACGCTACACGTCGACGGCGGCACCCACGCCGCCGGCGGCTGGTACCACGACCGGCGGACCGGGGCCTACCGGCTGGGCCCGTCCGACTAGTGTTTCCACCCTTCGGCGGCCTGTTGATCGAAGGTGCGATCGATGCGCTCAAACCTGCGCTTGACCGAGGCCCGGGCCGCTTCGTGCGGCAGGATGTACAAGCGGTTGGCCGCAATCGCGTCGGCGGTGAGCCGGGCCACGTCATCGACTGACACTGCGTCATCCTGCGTCGGCGGAAGCTGTCCGAACCCGCTCGCCAGGTCGGGCGCTGACGCGAGCCCGTCATCGGCGGCGCGAATTCTTTCCGAGTTCGCGACCAATCCGGTTTCGATGACCATCGGGCAGAGCACCGAGACGCCGATGCCGTTGTCCTTGAGTTCCCGGGCCAACGTTTCGGCCAGCCCGACGACCCCATACTTGGCGACACCGTACGCCCCGAGCCCGGCGTTGGGCACCAGCCCGGCAAAGGAAGCGGTGAACGCGATGCGGCCGCCCCTGCCCTGCTCGATCAACTTCGGCACGAACGCCTCGACGGCATGGATCGAACCCCACAGATCGATGTCGATCACCCAGCGCCAGTCTTCGTGCGTCATCGTCGCGAGCGGTCCCGCCACGACGATGCCGGCGTTGCTGAACACGACATCGACCTGACCCAGCAGCCGGAAGGACTCATCCGCCAGGTGAACCATTTGATCGAGGTGTCGCACGTCGCACGCCACCCCGTGCGCCTCGAACCCCTCGGATTCAAGGTGCGCCACCGCCCGTTCCAAAGCGGACTGATCGACGTCGGCCAGCACCAGGCGCGCGCCGCGGCGGGCGAATTCGGTGGCGGTGGCCAAACCGATGCCGCTTGCACCGCCGGTGATCACTGCCCCGCGTCCCGCGAAATCGTCCATAGCTGCCGAGCGTATTACTCGCCGCGGGACCGGTGTGAGAGACATCATGTGGATAGGCCGCTAACTATTAGGGCACAATATAAATATGGCCGCACCCACTGCGCGCGACATCGATCCGTTGGCCCTCGAACACCAGGTGTGTTTCGCGTTGGCGACGACCAACCGCGCGGTCCTGGCGGTGTATAGGCCCCTCTTGGAGCCGCTCGGCCTGACCCATCCGCAATATCTGGTGATGCTGGCACTGTGGGACCACCACCGCAAAACCCCCGCGGCGGACCGTTTCCCGTTGTCGGTCAAGCAGATCGCCGCCGCGCTGCAGATGGATTCCGCCACGATGTCGCCCATGCTCAAGCGTTTGGAGGGGCAGGGGCTGATCACCCGCGCCAAGAATGCGGCCGACGAGCGCACCACCGACGTGATGCTCACGCAGCGTGGAATCACCTTGCGGGAGAGGGCACTTGCGATCCCGCCGGCTGTCGTGGCACGTCTGGGGGTCGAACTGACCGAACTCGAGAACCTCCATCAGATCCTTACCCGCATCAACGCCGCCGCCGTCGCGGCCAACGCATTGCATGCCTGACATCACCCTAAGGAGCCCACCATGACCGACGCAAAACCCAATCTCTGGCAGCGGATCGGCTATTCCTACGGCCGGCGGTTGCCCGACTCGATGCGCAGTTGGGTGGCACGAGATCTGGCCGGCGAGGGGGCCATCCGCCGGCACATGATCAGGTGGGCGATCCCGCCCCTGCTGGTCCTTGCCCCATTCTGGCTGCTGCCCGCTTCGCTCTACGTGCACACGGAGATGACCGCGCCGCTCTACATCTGGGCGTTGCTGATAACCCTTGCGCTGAACAAGGTCTGGCGCCGGCACCGGCTGGCAGTCCATGGATTGGACCCGAACCTGGTCGACGTGATCGCCCGCCGCAAACAGGCGAGGATGCACGAGGACTACATCGCCCGCTACGGGCCGCGACCCGAATCGGCCGAATGGCAGTCGAATAGCAGCCCTTTCTAGCGACTACTTGAGGCAGCTACCCGCATCGATGGGCAGGGTTACGCCGGTGACATAACGAGACTCATCGGAGGCGAAAAAAAGCACCGCGTTGCTGATGTCGATCGGGTCGACCCAGGGAATCGGCAGTGTGTGGAACATCTGGCAAATCGGCGCCATGTCGTCGGGACCGGGGTTCTCCAGGTCGGGCCGGAACATCTTCCAGGTGCCCTCGTTCATGATCATCGGGGTGCTCACGTGCGTGGGGTGCACGGAGTTGACGCGAATCATGTGCTGCCCCAATTCAACTCCAAAGGCACGCATCAGGCCGACGACGCCGTGCTTGGCGGCGACGTAGTGTCCGGTGTGCGGGTAGGCCTTGAGCCCACCGACCGAGCTGGTCAGGATGATCGACCCGCCGCGGCCACCGGCCAGGATGTGTGGAACGCCGGCTTTCACGCTCTTCCACACCCCGGACAGGTTGACGTCGATCATTTCCGTCCAGTCTTCTTCGCTGGTCTTGTCCAAAGTCTCGCCGCCGTTGCCGATTCCGGCGTTGGCGACGATGATGTCGAGCCGGCCGAGCTGCTCGACGCCGTTGTCCACCGCCGCCTTGAGTGCGTCGAAGTCGCGCACATCGACTTCGGCCGTGAAGATCCTGCGGTTGTGCCCCTTGACCAGGTCAGCGGTCTCGGCGAGGTCTTCGGGCGTCGACGCCGGGATCGCGGTGTCCAGCACGCCCTCGCGGATGGGCTTGCAGATATCGACGGCGATGATGTCGGCGCCCTCTTGGGCCAACCGCACTGCATGGCTGCGGCCCTGACCGCGCGCCGCTCCGGTGACGAAAGCGACCTTGCCCTCAACACGTCCGGTCATGACTACCTCAACTCCTGACTTGATCTGATCGGCACGCCATTGCGGAGAACGAATGCGTTCGCAGGACCGCGGGTCTTGCCGCCCTTGAACTCTGTCACCGCGTCATCACGGGTGTCAATGACGAATCCATTTTGGCTATCTGTGGTTCTAGATATTAGAGAATCTCATTCTCACCGGCAAATGGCGCGCGGTAATCGCTCATTATGAGATGAGGGCGCGGCGAGGGCGCTACGCGATGAATCCGCGTGAGCAGAAGTCCCACACCTCGTCGGCGGTGATGGGGTGCATCGTGGCGTCGTCGGGTCCGCCGCTGGACTGCGCGATGAACATGACGGTCTGCATCGTCATGGCGGCGACGCGTTTGGGATTGATGGTGGTGCGCAGCTTGCCGGCGTCGTGGGCCGCCTCCATCAACTCCGTCAGCAACGCGAGCAACGGTGCGTGAGCTACCTTGACCTCAGCCGGATGCGTCACCAGCAAACGAGGGGCAAAGTCGGTGAACAGCGGTCGCTTGGCCGTCGGGTCCGGGCGCGATGCCTCATACAGCAGTTGAACGGCCACGTGCAGCCGCTCCAACGGATCGGTTTGGCTCTCCGTGGCGGCGCGGATCTGGTCGGCCGATCGGCTCAGGGCATCTTCGAAGAGCGCCAGCAGCAACTCGTGCTTGCCGTCGAACTGCAGGTAGAAGCTGCGCAACGACTGGCGGGAGCGGTCCACGACCTCCTGCACGGTAAAGTCCGTGCTCCCCTTTTCGATGATGATGGCCTGGGCGGCGTCGAGGAAGCGCTGAACACGCTGCGCGGCGCGCAGTTTCGCCGTCTTGATGGACCGCTCGACGGCACGCTGCTTCCAGGCCGGCTCTTCACTGGGATTGGTCACGGCCGGCTCAGCTGATTGCCGCGAGGGGAGAACATGGTTGGACTCTACCGGAGAACGCCGTGACATCGCTGCGCTCTACCCCCTCACGGATCACGTGTCGGAGATTGTAACTTTCTTACGACGAGAATAGTATTCTCCCAGACGTGTCTATGGAAGCTTAATCGCAAGAGCGAACCGCGACGTCGGCGGAAACCCGGATCTACCGACGGCGCGGTGTGCTCAGGACCATCCCGGGAAGTGCCGTGCAGCTGACGTTTGACGCCGACGTGGAGGCGTTTCGGGCCGAATTCGTCGCATTCCTCGACGCACATCTGCCTTCCGAGGCCGAGGCGTTCGTGCGGCCCCAGTCGAGTTCGGACATACCGGAGTGGGCCCGTCGATGGCAGCGCTTGCTGTTCGACAGCGGCTGGCTACAGCCCGGCAACCCGCCGGAGTTCGGTGGGCGCAACGCGACGCTGTTGCAGCAATACGTGTACCGCGAAGAGCTGTCGCGGCGGCGCATCTATCAAAGCTTCAATCCGCAGGGTGTCGGCATCATCGCGGCGTCATTGCTGTCGTTCGGCACACCCGAACAGAAGCAACGCTGGGCGGTGCCGATATTGCGGGCGGAGATCACCGCATCCCTTGGGATGAGCGAACCCGGCGCGGGCTCGGATCTCGCCTCGTTGAAGACGCGCGCCGTGCGCTCGTCTGATTCCGAAGGTGGCTACTTCGTCGTCAACGGGCAGAAAGTGTGGACATCGGGTGCCCATCACGCCGACGTATTGCTGACATTCGTGCGCACCGACCCGGACGCGCCAAAACATAAGGGTATCAGCGCTTTACTGATTCCGACCGACACCCCAGGTGTGGTCCGCCGCCCCTTCGCCTCGGTGGGCGACATCGACGACGTCGACTTCAACGAGGTCTTCTTCACCGATGTACGCGTGCCGGCCGAGAACTTGGTGGGCGAGCTCAACGCGGGCTGGCGCGTTGCGACCGGTTCGCTCGGCCACGAACGCGCGATGCTTTGGCTGGATTACGCAGACATGCTGCACGCGTTGACCGTTGAGTCCAGGACCTCGGGTCCGGTGCACCGGGATCACTACGCGACGTTGGTGATGGATTTCTATGCGATGCGGTTACTGGGGTCGGCGACGTTGGCCAAAGCCGCGCGTGGCGAAGAGGATGTTCCCGCTCAGTCGGTGCTCAAGTTGCTCGGTTCGGAGTCGATGCAACGCGCCACTGAGGACGCGCTCAACGCCAAGGACGGTGACGGTCTGGCATTGCGTGCGGTCACGGCCCCGTTCGCGCCCCTCAACCTGGATAGCCACTACGGCAGCTGGTTCGACCGGTATACCCGTACCTTCGCCGCGACCATCGCGGGCGGCACCTCGGAAATCCAGCGCAACATCATCGCGGAACGCGTACTAGGGCTGCCGCGCAACTGATTTGCGTTGTCAGCGCTTCCGGGTGTCCAGCTGGGCGTAGTAACCGACGGCGACGAGGCCCGCGACGATCGCGATCGCCCCTAAAACCATGCCGGCCATGGCGGCTCGGGGATTGTTCGCCTCACCGCGGGCAACCCTGCGCCGGGCGATGTCGCCCGTCACCACCGCCGCGATGCCAAAAGGCACTCCAAGCAGCAACCAGCAGGTAAGGAGTCCAACCAGGCCCAGCAGCACCGACGCGACGCCGAACTGGTTCTGCGGTGCATCGGGGTGACTCATGCGTCCCATCCTGTTGGAGGTATCGGCACGAGTCTACGTGGACATACCACCCGCATGCCCCTACCGTCACCGCCGGCATTCAGCGAAATCGACGCCACCGTGGTGACCACTCGAACTTGTGCGCTCTAGCGTCGATCTCGGTTGACAATCCGCGTGGCCGCCTGGGCCGCGACCATTAGAGCTGCGCGAGTCGCGGCGCAGAACCGGCCGCCACCAACGCTTTTCCGGCCGCACGCGTCAGTTCCCGAGAGCTGCCCAGCAGTCCGTCGAGGATCAGCGACCGCTTGATGTGGTGGTGCAGCGGATGCTCGGCGGTAAAGCCGATACCGCCGAGTACCTGCTGGCAGTGGCGTGCGGAGGTCAGCGCGGCCTGACCGGCCGCGGCCTTGGCCAGCAGGGAAGCCAGCCCCTGCGGGTCGTCGCATTCCGTCGCGGCCTGCAGTGTGGCCTCGGCGCCTTCGATCGCGACGAGTGTCTCGGCTAGCCGGTGGCGGATCGCCTGGAATGAGCTGATATGGCGGCCGAATTGAACGCGGTCCACGGCGTGCTGCCGAGCCAGTGACAGCATGGCGCGGCTGGTGCCGACCAGCCACCACCCCACGGCCCGCCAACACGCCTGCAGTGCTTCTGACGGCAAGGGATCCTCTTGCGGCACAGGGTGTATCGGCAGCAGTTCATCGATGGCCGAGCCGGGGCGGTCGCGGCGCTCCCACACTACCCAGGAGCCGCCGGCGAACGGGAGCGGCAGTGTGCCTCCCGGCGCGTCACCGCCCGCGCACAGCACCACGTCGTTGAGCACGGGTGCGTGCGTGCCTGTCTCACCGAGCAGCTCGAATACCAGAGGGATTGCGACATCGGGCATTTCCTCGAGCATGTCGCGCCAGCCGAGGTCGGTCAGCGCCTCATCGAGCTTGGCTCCGGAGGCGGCGTTCATCGTCGTCCGCAGCGACTCAGCCAGCAGGCGCAGCGATTCGGGGTCTGACTCGATGTCTGCCGCAGGGGCCACGATTCACTCCTTCCCGAGATCGAGCAGCCGGCGAGCGATGATATTGCGCTGGATTTCGGCGGTGCCGCCGTAAATCGTCGCCGCGCGCGAGTACAGGTATTCCGAGCGCCACGGTGTATCTTCGAGCTCGAGTGTGCCGGGCAGCATATCGCGGACGGTGTCATAGAGCCGCTGCTCCGCGGAGGAAAGCAGCACCTTGTCGATGGAGGTGTCGGGTCCGAGTCGGGCGCCGTCGCGCATCCGGTGCTGAGTGGCGCGTGACCGGCAGCGCAGCGTGTGAAGCGCCAAATAGGCGCCGCCGAGCGCGGATTCGTCGGGTTCGCCGACTTTGGATGCCGTAGTGATCAGCTCGTCGAAACGCGAATAGAGGTAGGCGATCCGCTGCCAGAAACAGGCGGAACGCTCATAGGGCAACAGGTCCATGGCCAGTCGCCAACCGTCCCCGCGCTTCCCCAGCATCCGGCTGGCCGGAATCACGACGTCGTCGTAATACACCTCGCAGAATTCGTCGACGCCGTGCATCGTCCGCAACGGACGGATGGTGATGCCCGGAGTGTCGAGATCCACGAAGAACGCGGTGATTCCGTCGTGCCCGGGCGCGGTGCGGGTGAGCAGGACGCACCGGGTGGAGAACTGCGCGAAGCTGGTCCAGACCTTCTGCCCGTTGACGATCCAGTTGTCGCCGTCCTGGACCGCCCGGGTCGTCAGCGACGCCAGATCACTGCCGGAACCGGGCTCGGAAAAGCCTTGGCACCATTGCTCTTCACCGCTTAGCAGGCGCGGAACCATTTCTTTGGCGAGTTCGGCCGGTGCGTAGTCGATCATCGTCGGCGCGAGCACCTCCAGCAACGAATAGGGCCCGGGTTCGGCCAGGCGGCGGCCCACCACCTCTTCGCCGACGATCGCCCGCAGCACCGCGGGACCACCCAATCCGCCGACCTCAACCGGCCAGCCGAACCGCATCCAATCGGCGTCGTAAAGCGCACGGCTGACCCGGGCGAACTGCCGCATGTGCCCCTGCAGCGAGCGGTCGGGCCCGGGGGTCAGATCGTTGTCGTCGAGCCACGCGCGCAGATCGGCCCGGAACTGCTCGACATTCACTTCGATTGGTCGGCTCCTTTAAGTCGCTGGCTGGGCCGCAGAGTCACCTGCGGGACGCCCGATGGCGTGCGGGCGTCCGGAGTCGTGTACACCGCTGCGGCGGATGAAGGTCATGGCGCGGGTCTTCAGTCGCCACCCGTCGGCCGTTCGCACATAGGTGTCACGGTAGTAGCCGATCCGCATGTCATGGGTGGCGTGATCGATGAAGCACAGCGGTTGAGTGCCGCTGGCCGCATCCCCGTCCAGGTCGACGACCGCGGTTCCGGTGAGAAACAAGCCCTTTGGGGCCGCAGCCACCAACTCCGGAAATCGGCTCAGGCTGTAGGTCTCACCGAAAGCACTGTAAGTGCCGTCGGGTGTGAAGACGGCGACGAGGCCCTCGATGTCCCCCTGGGTGATGGTGACCGCGTAGCGGCCGAGGAGCTGCTGGATCTCGACCAGGTCGTCAGTTCTGGTTGGGCCGCTCTTAGACTGATCCGGCGTCGACATAAACCTTGCCGCCTTTCATGACGAAGCTGACGTGCCGGGTAACCGTGATGTCTTGCAACGGGTCTCCGGGCACCGCGATGATATCCGCGAACTGGCCTGGCGCCAGCCGGCCCCGGTCGCTCGAGTTGATGAGATCGGCCGCTGTGGTGGTGGCCGCGCGCAGTACCGCCAGAGGCGGCAGACCCCACTCCACCAGCGTGACGAGCTCGTCGGCGTTGCGGCCGTGGGGTATTGCCGGGGCATCGGTGCCGACGGCGATTTTCACACCGGCCTTGTGCGCGGCCAATATCGAGGTCCTCGACTTCGGGAACATCTCGGCCGCCTTGGCCTGCAGCTCCGGCGGTGCGTGCGAGACGTCCATTCCCTCGGCCAGCCGCCGCGTGCTCACCAGGAACGTGCCGTTTTCAACCATGCTGGCGATCGCCTCGTCGTCGATCAGAAAACCGTGTTCGATGCAGTCGATGCCGGCGTCGACGGCATGCTTGACGGCCTCGGCGCCGTGGGTGTGTGCGGCGACGCGCATTCCGCGCCGGTGCGCCTCGTCGACGATAGCTCGCAGCTCCTCGTCCGAATAATGCTGCGCCCCAGGTGGTCCCGTCAGCGACATCACGCCGCCCGAACAGCAGACCTTGATCAGCTCGGCGCCGTGTTTGATCTGGTAGCGCACCGCTTTACGGATCTCGTCGATCCCGTTCGCGATACCTTCCTCGATGGTCAGGTCCAGCACGTGCGGTGCGAACGCCGCGAACATCGTCGGGTCCAGATGTCCACCGGTCGGTGTGATGGCGTGACCGGCCGGCACCACCCGCGGCCCGTCGATCCAGCCCGCGTCGATCGCTTTGCCCAGCGCGACATCGAGCAGGTAGCCGCCGGTCTTGACGAACAGGCCGAGGTTGCGCACCGTGGTGAACCCGGCGCGCAAGGTGCGGCGGGCGTTGCCGACCGCGCGCAACATTCGCGTCGGCGGATCGTCTTGAACCTGTGACAGGCCGGGCTTTTCGCCTCGCCCGCCCATGAGCAGGTTGACCTCCATGTCCATCAGGCCCGGCAACAGAATCTGGTCGCCGAGATCGATGACAGTGTCTTCTGGGCCCGTCGAGCCCGAACCCCCGACGTCTACGATCCGATCGTCCTCGACCTTCAGAATCCCGGGCCGAAGGATCTCCCCGGCATCGATGTCGAGCAGCCCAGCGGCCTTGAGCGTCAGCACCGCTTAGATCACCGGCTCCCGCACTACCTCAACCCACGCCGCGCCACTGTCGGGAACCCGCGGCTGCTTCCAGGCCTCGATCGGGAACGACACCATGACCAGCGATTGCATCATGTGCATCAAAGTCTTTGCGTCGTCTGGCAGATCGTCCAGTGGGAACTTGTCGCAGTAGGCGATGACGTCGTTGAGCAACGGGAACGCGGCGTCGTAGAACTCCTGCATCTGCGACATCGTGGAGGCCAGGCGTTTGGCATAGCGCTCAGGCTCGGTGGCCAGGTCCCAATCCAAATAGGGCTCCAGGGCCGCGAATTCAGACGGTAACGCCATTGCGCTGGTGCTCCTTCACGTAGTCAGCGGTCGTCTTGTGCAGATGACGGATCAAGACTTCCTGGTCGCATAGCAGGAACTCCTTGACGGCCCGGGTGCCGATCATGGTCTGGGTCGCTTCCAGGGTGTTCGCGTCCTGCAGCGCATATTCCTTGAACGTTACCGCGGCCAGCTCTTGTGCCAGGCGTTCCCGCGCGTTGCGCGGTGGGACGAAATACAGCGTGGATTCGAAGATGTGCTTGTCGACGGCAGTCGGCCAATAGTGGTAGGTCAGGTACCAGCCCGGCTCCCAGATCAGCAGCATGAAGTTCGGGTAGAAGAGCCACGAGTCGATGCCCCACTGCGGGACCCGCTTCACGTTGACGCCCGGTGGCAGTTCCAGCTTCTCGATGATCTCCGGCTTGTCCCACGGACCGAACAAACCGCTGCGCAACACCTGGTCCATCGGCTTGACCATGGACATGTCCGGCGGCGGGGCCTGACCACCCCAGGTCGACTGCAGGTTGTGCGGTCCGGCCAACTCGTAGTGCAGCGCCTCGTAGCCGAACTTCTGGATCTTGGCGGCTTCCTCCTTGGTGTACTGGCCCTGGTGCAGGATCGGCGCGTGGTAGAACTCGACGAACGCGTCGATGAACAGCTTCCAGTTGCTGCCGACCTCGGCCCGGTAGGAGTAGGTCTCCGTCATCTCGCCGAACGGGTAGCCCTCGATGCTCTTGGCCAGCGGCCCGAGATAGTCGATGAGCGGCGCCGCGTTGTCGTCGAAGTTGATGAAGATGAAGCCCTCCCATACCTCGCAGCGCACCGACGCCAAGCCGTAATCGCCCTTGTCGACGTTGAAGAACTCTTCCGGCTGCTGGATGAAGGTCAGGTCACCGTCGAGGCTGTATCGCCAGGCGTGGTACTTGCAGGTGAACTGCCGGCAGGTGCCGGAGGTCTCCTCGTTGGGAAAGTCGTTCCACACCAACTTGTTTCCGCGGTGCCGGCAGACGTTGTGGTACGCCTTGACGGTGCCGTCCTTGGTCTTGACGATGATCACCGACGTACCCTTGCCGGCCGACGGCAGCTCTCGGGTGAAGTAGCTGCCGGTGCGCGGGAGCCGATTGACCCGGCCGACGTTGAGCCAGGTCTTCCTGAAGACGGCGTCGCGTTCGGCCTCGAAGAACGCCGGATCGATCGAATCGGTGTAGTCAACCGGGCCGGTTCCGAGGTCGGGGTAGTTTTCTGTCCAGCTGCCGACGGCTGGCTTGGGGAAGTGCGGCAACGTTCTAACCTCTCGTGTCAGTGTTGTTCGGCGGGTTCGAGCTGGACGCCAAAAGTGTTGAAGGCCATGGCCAGCAGGGCGTAGCAGCCGACCGTGAAGACGAAATCCATGCGCTGCTGGTCGTTGAGGCGCTCGCCCAGTGCCGCCCATGTCAGGTCGGACAGCTCCGACTTGTCATCGAGTTCATCCACGCCGGTGATCACCGCGCGGTCGAACGCGTCGAAGTCCGCGCCGCTGTCATCGCCGAATCGCTGTACCGCCGCGATCTGGTCGTCGGTGAGCCCTTCGTCCTTGGCCATCCTGACGTGGTGTGACCACTCGTACGCGCACTGGCGACGATGAGCCACCCGCAGGATGGCCAGCTCGCGGACGCGGGCCGGCAGCGTCGACGACGTGAGGAGGTGGACATTGAAGCGCAGAAACGCCTTGGCGAGCGCCGGGTGGTGAGCCAGCGTGGAAAGCGCGTTGTTCGTGTCCGCGCCACGCATCGCCGAGAGTGCGTGCTGGGTAGCCTCGTCCCACTGGTCGGCGGGGAGCGGCTGCAACCGCATCAGCAGTGTCCTCTCGGTGAAAGAGAATCATATTCTCATTTGCAACTAACAGACTGGCACGAAACGCGCGCCCGGTCAATGCCGGGCTGCCGAGGCTCGAGCAGGGCGCCGCCTAGCGCGGCCGTCCGGCCAGATGGCCCTCGCCTGGACCGCACGCCGCAAGCGATTTCTCACGCCGGGTTCCGACTCACTGCGTTCCACGTGGTAGCGGAAAATTCGCCCCTGAGCTCGGCTGCTGGTCAGGCGGCTGCCAACGGTGCAGCAACCTCTGGATGTTGATTCTCGTCAGGCGAGAAGATAGTTTTCATTTTAATGATCTTGGCACGGGACAGCGATTCGCCGAGGCTGTAATCGATCCAATGGATCCGATGGAAGGGACGGCCATGAACAAAGAAGACATGATCCTGATCAGCGTCGACGACCACACCGTCGAGCCGCCTGACATGTTCAAGAACCACCTGTCGAAGAAGTACCAGGACGACGCGCCCCGGTTGGTGCACAACGACGACGGCTCAGATATGTGGAAGTTCCGCGACACGGTCATCCCGAACGTGGCATTGAACGCGGTGGCCGGCCGGCCCAAGGACGAGTACGGCATCGAGCCGACGGGGCTCGACGAGATCCGGCCTGGTTGTTACAACGTCGACGAACGCGTCAAGGACATGAACGCCGGCGGCATCCTGGCCTCCATCTGCTTCCCGTCGTTCCCGGGCTTCGCCGGGCGGTTGTTCGTCACCGACGATCACGACTTCTCTATCGCGCTGGTGCAGGCCTACAACGACTGGCACATCGACGAGTGGTGCGGCGCCTACCCGGCGCGGTTCATCCCGATGGCGATCCCGGTGATCTGGGATGCCGAGGCGTGTGCCGCCGAGGTGCGACGGGTAGCCAAGAAGGGCGTGCATGCGCTGACATTCACCGAAAATCCGGCCGCCATGGGTTACCCGAGCTTCCACAACGAGTACTGGAACCCGTTGTGGAAAGCGTTGTGCGACACCGACACCGTGATGAACGTGCACATCGGGTCATCGGGCCGGCTGGCCATCACCGCGCCGGACGCGCCGATGGACGTGATGATCACGCTGCAGCCGATGAACATCGTGCAGGCCGCCGCTGACCTGTTGTGGTCGCGGCCGATCAAGGAGTATCCGGACCTCAAGATTGCGTTGTCCGAGGGCGGGACCGGCTGGATTCCCTACTTCCTGGAGCGCGCCGACCGCACCTACGAGATGCACTCCACCTGGACGCACCAGGACTTCAAGGGCAAGCTGCCCAGCGACGTCTTCCGCGACCATTTCCTGACCTGCTTCATCAGCGACAAGGTCGGAGTGGCGCTGCGCAATATGATCGGCATCGACAACATCTGCTGGGAAGCCGATTACCCGCACAGCGACTCGATGTGGCCGGGCGCGCCGGAAGAGTTGTGGGATGTCTTGTCGATCAACAACGTTCCTGATGACGAGATCAACAAGATGACCTACGAGAACGCCATGCGCTGGTACTCATTCGACCCCTTCACACACATTTCGCGCGAACAGGCCACCGTCGGTGCGCTGCGTAAGGCCGCCGAGGGGCATGACGTGTCCATTAGGGCGGCGGGCCACGACAAGGACAGCCGAGGTGGGTCGTCCTTTGCCGATTTCGCGGCCAACGCGAAAGCCCTTACCGGCAACAAGGACTGACAAACCGGTCTCGGCCTCGGGTGAGCCGTGTCGACATTGCACTCAGGGTCGCCCTGTCCGGCAATACGCGACCACCACGGCAATCTCGCCGTCGGCAATGAATGAGGAGATCTAGCAGTGCCTGGCGCCGGAATGAACTTTGAGCTGACCGATGACCAGGAATTGATCCGTCGGTCAGTGGCGGAGCTGGCGGGAAAATTCGACGACCAGTACTGGATGGAGAAGGACCAGGCGCACGAGTTCCCGACCGAGTTCTACCGCGCCATCGCCGATGGCGGCTGGTTGGGAATGACGATTCCCACCGAATACGGCGGTCACGGTCTCGGCATCACCGAAGCGACGATCCTGCTCGAGGAGGTCGCGAAGTCGGGTGGTGCCATGAACGCCGCCAGCTCGATCCACCTGTCCATCTTCGGCATGCAGCCGGTCGTGGTGCACGGTTCCGATGAACTCAAGGCACGAACGTTACCCGCCGTCGCGACCGGTGAAGTGCACGTCTGCTTCGGCGTCACCGAACCCGGTGCCGGGCTTGACACTTCGCGGATCACCACGTTCGCCAAGCGCGACGGTGATCGCTACATCGTCAACGGTCGCAAGGTCTGGATCTCCAAGGCGATGGAATCCGACAAGATCCTGTTGCTCACCCGGACCCAAAGTTATGACGAGGTGACCAAGAAGACCGACGGGATGACGCTGTTCATCACCGACCTCGACCGCAGCCGGGTCGACATCCGCCCGATCCGCAAGATGGGCCGCAACGCCGTGAGTTCCAACGAATTGTTCATCGACAATCTCGAGGTGCCGGTTGAGGACCGAATCGGTGAGGAGGGCAAGGGCTTTCAGTACATCCTCGACGGCCTCAACCCCGAGCGGATGCTCATCGCGGCCGAGGCTCTCGGTATCGGCCGGGTGGCGCTGGAAAAGGCGGTGAAATACGGCAATGAGCGCGAGGTCTTCGGCCGGCCCATCGGGATGAACCAGGGATTGCAGTTCCCGCTCGCTGATTCGCTGGCTCGGCTCGATGCCGCCGAACTGATGCTGCGCAAGGCGACATGGCTTTACGACAACGGCAAACCGTGTGGCCGCGAGGCCAATACGGCCAAGTATCTCTGCGCCGACGCGGGCTTCACAGCCGCCGACCGGGCGCTGCAAACCCACGGCGGCATGGGTTACGCCGAGGAGTACCACATCACGCGGTACTTCCGGGAGGCCCGGCTGATGAAGATCGCGCCCGTCAGTCAGGAAATGATTCTGAACTTCTTGGGAGCCAACGTCCTGAAGTTGCCGAAAAGCTATTAGGTCTAACGTCGAACGTGTAGTCACGGCGAATTTTTGGTGATTTTTGCGCCCTCAGTACACACTCGGTGATGATGGATCCACATTCGGGCGAGAGGCAATCGGAGTAGAGCTATGCGCGAAACAGTCATCGTCGAGGCCGTGCGTACACCGGTGGGGAAGCGGAACGGCGCGCTGTCCGGCATGCATGCAGCCGACCTCTCCGCGGTCGTCCTCACCGAACTCCTCGAACGCACCGGCATCGGTCCAGACGTCATCGACGACGTGATCTGGGGCTGCGTGTCCCAGGTGGGCGACCAATCCAGCAACATCGGTCGCTACGCGGTTTTAGCAGCCGGTTGGCCCGAAACCATCCCAGGGACCACGGTCAATCGCGCATGCGGGTCCAGCCAGCAGGCGCTCGACTTCGCGGTGCAGGCAGTGATGTCAGGCCAGCAGGATGTCGTCGTGGCCGGTGGGGTCGAAGTCATGAGCCGTGTTCCGCTCGGCTCGGCCCGGGCAACCGGGATGCCGTATGGTCCGAAAGTCCTTGCCCGCTATGACAATTTCTCGTTCAACCAGGGCCTGTCGGCGGAGATGATCGCCAAAAAGTGGGGGTTCTCGCGCAACAGGCTCGATGAATTCTCCGTCGAATCCCACGAGCGGGCCGCGGCGGCCCAGGACGGGGGCGCATTCACCGAACAGATCGTGCCGGTGTTCGTCGACGGAGCCGATAGCAACGTCTGCACCGCCGATGAGGGCGTGCGGCGCGGCAGCAGCGTCGAGAAGCTCGCCACGCTCAAGCCGGCCTTCGCCGAAGACGGCGTGATCCACGCGGGTAATTCGTCGCAGATCTCCGACGGCGCTGCCGCGCTGCTGGTGACCACCGCCGAGATGGCTGTCGAGCTGGGCCTGGTACCGATCGTGCGGTACCTGGCGGGCGCGGTGACCGGAGCGGATCCGGTGCTGATGCTTACCGGCCCCATCCCGGCGACCGAAAAGGTGCTGAGCAAGGCCGGCGTCGCGCTGTCCGACGTGGGCGTCTTCGAGGTCAATGAAGCCTTCGCGCCGGTGCCGCTGGCCTGGCTGGCGGAGACGGGCGCGGACCCGGCACGGATGAATCCACTGGGCGGCGCCATCGCGCTAGGACATCCGCTGGGTGCATCCGGGGCGGTGCTGATGACACGCATGGCGCATCACATGCGCGACAACGGCATTCGTTACGGACTGCAGACCATGTGCGAGGGCGGCGGCACAGCCAACGCCACGCTGGTGGAGCTGGTGAACTAGCGGCGGCGGGCCGTCGCGGACAAAACTCGAGCCAGGTGACCCTTGTCACAGCGGCCAAACTAACCTACTGTGTGTTCACTTGGTTGGTTTTTCCGGCGTCGATACAAAAGCGCGAGGAGGTCGTGGTGCCTGTCGCACGCCGATACGACACGCTTCTCGCCAAGGGGGAGGACCGCAAGCAGCGGATTCTCGACGTCGCGCAACGCCTGCTCACCCGCAACGGCTGGCGCAGCACGACACTCGCCCAGATTGCCGGCGAGGCCGGGGTGACCCCCGCGGGGCTGCTACATCACTTCGAATCGAAGGAGCAGTTGCTGCATGCGGTGCTCGATGCCCGCGATCTCGACGACGACACGCATGCAGACCGGACCGGTGACCTGTTCGCCCAGATCGCCGCGGTCGCAGACCGTTTTTACCGGGCCCCCGAACTGGTGGGCACCTTCACGGTGCTGCTGGTGGAGAACATCCTTCCCGAGGCTCCGTTGCACGACCGCATGCTGGCCAGGCACCGGGCCGCGACCGACATCGTCGCCGATCTCATCCGTCGCGGTCAGGCCGACGGCCGGTATCGCGCAGACATAGACCCCGCCGTCAAGGCAGTGGAAATTCTCGCTTTCGTCCACGGAATGGAAACCACATGGTTACTCGATCCTTCGATCCCGCTAGCCGAGGCGTTCAAGCAGTACGCCGAGGCACTGGCGCGGGATTTCGCGCCCACGAAGAACCCCGAGACGACATGAGATACCGGCTCGACGTCATCGCCGCCACCGTCCTCGACGTGGTGAGGTTCGCCGGCGGCTGGATCTTCGACCGGGCGATGGCGGGTTGGGACGTTAGCGTGCTGGTCGCCGACCACCCCGACGACCGGCCGCTGCAGATCGTCGGCGCCCAGATGCTCGACCTCGAAGAGGCGTTGGCGTCGGTGCAATCGCGTCCGCGCCCGCAGGCCCTGGCGGCCGCGGCGGACCTGTTCGGCTGCGACGCGCGGGTGCGCCAGGGCGTGCTGCAGGCACTCGATCACGGTGTCACCGAGGTCACGCTGTGGGGGGAGGATTGGCCGTCCGAACTCGATGACAGCGTCGGCGTGGTGCAACACGAGCTGAGCATGGCCGCCCAGACGTTCAAGGCCCAGGCATTGGCGGCCGCGGCCGCACCGCAAACCGCGATCGGTCATGTGGAGACCTTCCGCAGCGGGCTGCTGGCGTGGCCGTCGGTTGCCGCCGACCTGGTTCCCGCCAGCTAAGGCGCAGCCCGAACCGCACGCGACTTCCAGTAGTTCGGGTGATTCGTCGTTCGATCGGCCTCCGGCAACGGCCCTCGTTGACGACCACCACCCCGTGTGAAAATGTAATACTCATCCGCGAGAGGCACGTTCTCACTAGCCGAGATCCAAGGAGCGGCAGATGGCGAAGGAATTCTCCGAGTTGGACTTCTTCCGCGGCAGCGAACTCATCGCAGACCCGTACCCGTACTACGAGGCGCTGCGCGAGCGTTGCCCCGTCACCCGGGAGAGCCATCACGGCGTCACCATGATCACCGGATGGGACGAGGCGTGCGTGGTTCTCAACGACGCCGAGACGTGGTCCTCGTGCATCTCGGTCACGGGCCCGTTTCCCGGTTTTCCCGTCCCGATCGAGGGTGACGACATCACCGAATTGATCGAGCAACACCGCGACGAGCTGCCCTTCAGTGACCAACTGCCCACCCTTGACCCGCCGACCCACACCAACCATCGCTCCCTGCTGATGCGTTTGATCACCCCGAAGCGCCTCAAGGAGAACGAGGACGCCATGTGGGCGCTCGCCGATCAGGCGCTCGACGATTTCCTGGCGCCCGGGCGTGGCGAATGGATCAAGGGCTTCGCCGGGCCGTTCACGCTGCTGGTCATCGCCGACCTGCTGGGCGTGCCCATGGAAGATCGAGACAAGTTCGTCAAGGGCATCCGCGAGCACTCGGGTGGCGGCATCGGTGGCACCGGCAAGGAATCGCTGGCACACAGCCCGCTCGAATTCCTCTACGGCCTGTTCTCCGATTACGTCACCGACCGCAGGCGCGCCCCCCGCGACGACGTGCTGACCGGCCTGGCCACCGCGACGTATCCCGACGGTTCGGTACCGGAAGTCGAGGACGTGGCGCGCGTCGCCGCCAACGTCTTCTCGGCGGGCCAGGAGACCACCGTGCGGCTGCTGGGTGCGGCGCTGCAGACATTGGGGGAACGCCCCGACATCCAGGCGCGGTTGCGGAAGGACCGCAGCCTCATCCCGAATTTCATCGAGGAGTCGCTGCGGCACGAGAGCCCGGTCAAGGGCGACTTCCGGATGAACCGGGTGCCCGTCAACGTCGGTGGCGTCGACCTGCCCGCCGGCAGCACCGTGATGATCGTGCAGGCGGCAGCCAACCGGGATCCGCGGCGGTTCGAAGAACCCGCCACCTTTGATCCGGCCCGCAAGAATGCGCGCCAACACATCTCGTTCGGGCGCGGCATCCACAGCTGCCCGGGAGCGCCGCTAGCACGTGCCGAAACCCGGGTGGCGATCGAACGGTTGCTTGACCGCACGACGGACATCAGGATCGACGAGAGCGTTCACGGGCCGGCGAATGACCGCCATTACCAATATGTTCCGACGTACATCCTGCGCGGCCTGACCGAACTGCACCTGGAGTTCACGCTGGCATGAAGGTATGGGTAGACGACCAGAAGTGTCGCGGCCACGGCATGTGTCTCACGCTGTGCCCCGACGTGTTCAGCCTGACCGAGGACGGTTACGCCGAGGCCATAGATTCCGACGTTCCAACGGAAATGGAGGCGGCAGCTCAGGAGGCAATCCAATGCTGTCCCGAGCAGGCGATCAGCGAGAAATAACCGAATACACCGGCGAGTAGGAGATTCTTCAGTGGCTAAGGGCTATGTCATCTTGACCGAGGCCATCAAAGATCCGGAAGGCATGAAGGCGTATGCGCAAGCCGCCGGATCGGCGATGAGCGGTGCCACCATCCTGGCGGTAGACACCGCGCCCAAGGTCATCGAAGGCGACTGGCATGGAGACCAAACCGTCGTACTGGAATTCGAGTCGGTCGATGCCGCTCGGGCTTGGTACGAGTCGGAGGGCTACCAGAAGGCGGCGAAACTGCGGCAGGCCGCGGCCGACTGCAACGCGGTCATCCTCGCCGGACTCTGATCGCTACTCTCCGACGATGGAGATGGCCTGCCGGGGACATTGACGGACGGCCTCGCGCACGTCCGCCTCGTTCTCCGGCGTGACCTCCTCCTGGTGGACGGTCAGCATGTCGTCGTCGCCGAGCTCGAATATATCGGGGTTGATGCCCATGCAGACACCGTTGCTCTCGCAGAGCCCCCAATCGACTTCGATCTTCTTCGTCACCGTGACCCCTTACCGAAGCACCTTGACGGGCACGTTCTTCCAGCCCGCGACGTTTTGCATGTTCACCCGTTTGCAGCCCGCCCAGTCCACTTCATAGCGCGGCATGAAGTCGAGCAGCCTCTCCAGCGCGAGGCGGCTTTCCAGCCGGGCGAGCGCGGCGCCGAGGCAGCTGTGAATCCCGTACCCGAGCCCGAGGTGCTGCGCCTCGGTCTGGTCACGCTCGATGTCGAATGTGTCGGCATCGGTGAAGGCCTCCGGGTCGCGGTTCGCCGCGGCGCCGCAGAGGAACACCGGCTTGCCGGGAGGGATAACGCCACCGCTGACGTGGGCCTCTTTGAGGGTGTAGCGGACGTTGTACTGCACCGGTCCCTCATAGCGCAGTAGTTCTTCGACCGCCCCCGGGATCTTGTTCCGGTCCTCCTGCAGCTTTTGCCACTGGTCGGGATGCTGGGCGAAGATCACCGCCGCGTTGCCCATCAGTTTGGTGACGGTCTCGGCACCAGCGCCGCCCAGAAGGGTTGCGAACCCGCAGATCTCGATGTCGTCGAGCTTGCGTAGGGCACCGTCTTCGCCGGGGACCTCGGCCGCGATGAGCCGGCTGATCATGTCGTCCTGCGGTTCCTGGCGCCGCTCCTGCACCAGGCTGAAGTAGTACATGGCCGTGTCGATGTTGGCCTGCATGCCGGCTTCGCTGACCTCGATCTGGCCCGGTTCGTGAGAAAGGCTGGTGTCGATCCAGTGGCGAACCTGTTGGCGGTATTCCTCCGGCACGCCGGCCATCCGGGTGATGACCTCTACCGGGAAGGGTCCGGAGAAGTCCTGTACCACGTCGAAGTTGTCCGAGTCGACGGCACCCAGGTACTTGTCGATGACCTCGATGATGGTCTCGCGCTGCGATTGAATAGCCCGCGGAGTGAACGCCTTATTGAGCAGGCTGCGCATGTGCCGATGCTCCGGGGGGTCCATGAAGATGATCGACTTCTGCTCGGGGCTGATGCCCCTGCGCACCATCGCCAGGTCACAGCCGCGTGCCGAGGAATACGTCTCGAAGTCCTTGAACGCTGCCGACACGTCTTCATGACGGGTCAGCGCGTAAAAGTCCTCCTTTTCGTCGTAATACAGGGGCGCGTCCTCGCGCATCCGCCGATAGATGTCGAACGGATTGTTGAAGTAGTCCTCGGAGTACGGGTCGAAGACAACCTTCGCTTTTGTCACTGAATCCTCCTCAGCGGCGAGGTCGGGCTGAACCTTTACAGCGGAGTCCCTGACTGTAACGTCAACGGTAATACCTTCGTGACGAACCGGAAAGACCAAAACGCTGGTATTTCGCGCCCTCTTCGCGGCGCACGGTGTGTCTGCTCGTTCCCAGACGGCCCGCCATGGGGCGGTCCACCGGCCCCGCGCCGTTGAATTCGACCTTCATCGGCCCCTCATCGGGGGTGGTTCATCAGGGTCAGGGCCGCGTCGGCTGCATCGAGCACCGCGCCGCCCTTCACCCCGGCCCGGTCGGCAAGGTCGACGACGAGCCGGACATCTTTTTGCAGCAGCCCTCCCGCAACACCGGCTAACCGATTCAGCCCCCCGATCCCGCCGAGGGCATTGAGCGCGAAGCTTTTTCCACTGCTGCGGGAGACCACCTCGGTGAGACGATCCGGTTGGACGCCCAGCTCCTCGGCCAGTGACAGGGCGGTGGCCGCGGTGGCCACGTGGGCGGTGAACAATAAGTTGTTGAGCAGTTTGGTGGTCTGCCCGGAACCCAGCTCGCCGAGGTGAACGACCGGATCGGCATAGGTCTCGAAGATCGGACGGCAGCGTTCGACAACGTCGGTGTCGCCGCCCACCATCACCAGCAGACGGCCCTCGGCTGCCGCGCCCCCGCCACCGCTCACCGGCGCGTCGATGACGGAAACGCCGTACGGGGCGGCCTTGTTCGCAAGCTCTCGGCAGGTGTTCGGGTGCACCGTGCTGTGCACGATGATGGCGCTGCCCGGCTTCATCGCCTTGAGCAATCCGTCTTCGCCGCAAGCGACTTCGTCGACGTCGGCGTCACCGACCACACAGAGGCAGACCAGATCGCTCGCCGCGGCGAGCTCCGCCGGGGACCCGGCGATTTTGGCTGGGGTGTCGGCGAATGCCTCGAGGGCCTCCGGCCTACGCGCCCACAGGGTGGTGGGGTACCCGCCCTCGGCGATCCGCCGGGCCATTGGGCCGCCCTGGCTGCCCAACCCGATGAACCCGACGTGGATCATCCTGCCTCCAAATCGGATTCCGTGTTCGTCGCACCATCAACCACGCATTCCCGCACGAAACCAAGAACTTTCGAGTGGTAGTCAGGGGCCGCGTGGCTGAGGCTGATGTTATGCCCGGCGCCCGGTTGTCGATGCACGACGAACTGCGGCACCCCGGCGAACAGGGCGCCAATCTCGGCCACCGCCGCGTCGTCGGTCTGCCAGACCTTTTCGTGCTCGGCGATGCTGAAGTGCACCGGGACCCGTACGGTCGGCCCGAGCTCCGGGAAAGTCTTTCGCGCCCAGTCCGACACCATCTGGTCCTCGTAAGACGGGGCCGACGGCGAAACCGTGGCGCCGCCGAGGACCTCGGGCGGATAGAGCTCTTCTGGGCTCCACAGCAATTCGCGCATGCCCGACGGGCGGCGCTCGCGGGTAGCCGTTTTGAGTATTTCCTTGGCCGCGGGCAGGTAGTGCCTGCCAGTGCCCGCGAGCTCGATGCCGAGCAGGTCGGTACCTCGCGCGTCGGCGGCCATCCGTAATGTCAGCTCGCAGCCGCCCGAATGGCCCCACACGAATACGCCTGCGCCACGCGGACGTTCGCCGAGGATGCGATCCACAGCACCGTAAGCCAGGTTGACCCGCTGCTCGCCGGAGACCATCGCTTCAGGATAGGGTGCCGAGCTTCCGTAGCCGGGCCGATCGAGGGCCACGACGGTGAATCCGGCTGCCGCACTGGTGCGCAACAGCGAATACGACGGATGACCCGGGCAGTCGAAATACATTGCGGTGGTTCCACCCCCGTGGATCGCCACGATCACGGCCTTAGGATCGTCGGCTTCGGCGACCAACGCCGACATCGGTACGCCGTGCACGATGACGAGCCGGGGATGGGGAGCGGTACTGCTCATGCGTCGGCCCGTAGCAAGATCACGCCGCTGGGCGTGAGACCGCCGCTGCTGACCACACCGACGCGGGCGTCGGCGACTTGACGGTCACCGGCCTCGCCGCGCAGCTGCGTGACAGCCTCATGCAACAGGCCCATGCCGTGGGTGCGGCCGTGCGAGAGCTGACCACCGTGCGTGTTGAGCGGCAGCTGACCGTCGCGCGCGATGTTCTTGCCGCCGTCCAGGAATTCCTTCGCCTCACCTATCCCGCAGAAGCCCAGCGCCTCGATCCAGGAAAGGCAGTTCATGGTGAAACCGTCGTACAGCTCGGCCACGTCGACGTCCGACGGCCGCAGCGACGTGCGCGTCCACACATGCGCCGCCTGGCCCAGCACCTGCGGCTCGTGGGTGAGAGTGCTTTGGTCCCAGTCGATTCGCTCGATGATCTGAGTCCCTACGGCTTCCACCAGCACGGGCGGCTTGGCCAGGTCGCGGGCGACGTCGACGGCCGAGACGATGACGGCGATGGCGCCGTCGCACGGGACGTCGCAGTCGTAGAGGCCGAATGGCGTGGTGATGGGACGCGCGTTGAGGTAATCGTCCATCGTCATCGGCGACCGGTAGATGGCGGTCGGGTTGAGTTCGGCGTTGGTGCGCTGGTTCAACGCGATCCAGCCCAACGTTTCTTTCGTGGTGCCGTACCGGTGAAAGTGCCGCTGCGCGTTCATGGCCAAGGTGTGTGCCGCAGACGTGGCGCCAAATGGCATCTGCCAGCCTGACATCCGGCCCATCGACGGAGTGATTTTGCCCTGCTTCATCAGCTCGCCATTGGTGGCTTCCCACAGCGTTCGGAAGCACAGCACGTGACGCGCCAAACCGCATGCGACCGCGAGCATCGCGGCGATCACCGAGCCGCCCGGGCCGAACGTCTCCATGGCGCCGTTGTGCCACGTCGGCCGAATGCCCAGCGCCGCTTCGAGGGCGGTGACACCGCCCTCGCCAAAACCGCCGACGTTGATCGCACCGGGATAGGTGGACAGGCCGTCGATGTCGGAGTACGTGAGGCCGGCGTCGGCGATGGCCGCTTCGCATGCCTGCACCGTCAGCGCCAACGGCGGCTGCATCAACCGGCGGCCGATCGGCGACATGCCGATGCCGGTCAGTGCGACCTTGTCTTCGAACTTCTCCGGAGTGAGCATGGGCCGGACGTGTTCGACGAAGCGGTCTGGAGCGACCTCGTCGACTGGCAGTTGATCGGAATCGGCACCAGCCCCGCTCTCCTGCAAGGGCCGGAACAGCGGAAACCACACGTCTTCGACCTGCTCGAAGACGACCTCGACCTGCTGTCCGAGTTCGAGGTCGGCGAAATCGCACTCGACGATGTTGGTGGTCAATCGCACTCGCGGGTCCTCGGCGATCGCCACCTGCGCGATCACGTAAGGCGCCGTAAGCCCGGGCAGACTGAATCGCTCGTTGATGGTGAATCCGGCGAGCGTCGCCCTCCCGGATACCTCCCGCACGCCCACGTCAAGTGAGCGGCAATACCGGCATACCGGCGCCGGCGGATGGATCAGCGATTTGCAGCTTCGGCATTCCTGCAGCCGCAGCCTCCCGTCGGCCCCCGACGTCCAGAAGAATTCGTTGTCCTGCGTGATCAGGGGCAGCGGGCGTCCGGGTCCTGGCACGTCACCTCCGGAAGTCGGACGGCGGGCGGTAGGCCCGTTATACGAATCGGAGAATTACGTTATCACTGCCGAGTGGAAACGATCATCCCGTGGGCGCCGGCCGATCGAGCTCGTCAAACCGCGCGAGCGCGGCGCCGAGGTCCGTCTCGTCGAAGATTTCGCACCGGCTGATGAGGTCGCCATCGATCGTGAAGAGGTCGATCACCCGCCACTCGGCGTGGAAGCCTTCGTGCGAGGTCCCATACACCGCTGCCGTGATAACCGCTCCGAGGTCGCTCAGCCGGTGCACGGCTTCCACATAGCTCTTGAAGTCCGCTGCGATGTCCCAGAAGGCGCGGAGGGATGCGGGCCAATCATTCGCCTCGATCGTCACGAGCGGCCGGTGGTCGATGTAAACCCAATTCGGGGTCGTTGCGGGAAGCTCGTGCCGGTTGAAACCGGCGCAAAAGCGGGAGTTGACCGACCACGTGCGCGCGTGGTCGGCCGCTTCGCCGGCAAGGTAACGGGCGTCGAGTTCCTCGAACGCGGCGTCGATGTCGTTGGGGTTGAACGAGACGGACCGACCGAACCGCTCGTCGGCGTCGATCTCCATCACGACGAGCACATCTGTGAGGAATCCTTCCTGTCCTTCATCGCGGAACGACAAGCGCTGTCGCACGAGGGCAAGGCGCTCTCCGCGGGTCGCGATGACGGCCGACGTCATGTAAGTGGTGCGGAGGTCGGCGATCACCCGCAGGTCTGCGATCTGGGCGTCTCGACCATGTCGGACTCCCGCCCCTATGACCCGACGGCGATCGTCCTGGGCGAAATCATCTGCCAGCATCTGCGCGATGCTGTCCCAGTCGCGCGCGTGGAAGTGCGTCAAGAAGCGCTCACCCACTCGGCTCGCCGTGTTTTCCAGCCGCGGCCTCGCATGTAGTTCGTCAAACCGCGCGAGGGCGTCGTCGATGTCTGCCTCGTCGAAGATTTCACAGCGGCTGATCACGTTGTCCTCAACAACGATGAGGCTGATCATCCGCCATCCGGCCTCGAAGCCGTCTTGTGAGGTTCCGGTCCCTACGTGGGTGACGACCGCCCCGCGGTCGGTGAGCCGATGCACTGCCTCCAAATACGTGGTGAGGTCAATGAGCTCGTCGAAGGTATTACGCAGGTATGCGGTCAGATCGCCGGATTCGATCAGTGCGATGCTCCGATGGTCGACGTTGATCAAGTTCGGTGACGTCGCGGCGAGTTCGTGACGATTGGCCGCGGCATACGCTTGCACAATGACCGACCATGTCTGCTTGTGAGCCGCCGCCTCGCCTGCGATGTACCGCGCGTCGAGTTCCTCGAATGCGGCGTCGATGTCGTCGGCGTTGAACTGGACACGTGCCACGATCTGGTTTTCGGAGTTGATCTCAGATACGCCTAGCTCCTTGTGCCCCGACCAGCTGTCGAGGCCGAAGTAAGAAGCCAGTACGAGGCGCTCCCCGCGGACCGCAATCACCGTTGGCGTTATGTCCGTTACTCCGACGTCGGCGATAGCGCGCATGTCCGCAATTTGGGCATCGCGACCGCGCCGGGTCCCGACGTTCACGACGCGACGACGATCGTCCATCAGAATGTCGTCAGCTAGTAATTCGGTTATGGAGTCCCAGTCGCGGGCCGCGAAGTAGCTCACGCAGCGTTGCTCCACTTGGCTTGCCGCGTTTTTCGGACGCGGTGCCTGCGGTTGCAGCTCCTCGAAGCGGGCGAGCGCGGCGTCGAGGTCCGCCTCGTCGAAGATTTCCAAATCTTTGATGAGATCGCCTTCGACAGTCAGTATCTCGGTTGTCCGCCACTCAACGGCTAAGCCTTCCGGCGAGGTCCCATGCATGATAAAGGCGGCGACCACTCCGAAACTGCTGAGCCGGTGCACCCTTTCGATGTGGATGGTGAGGTCTGGCGTGACGTCCCAGACGGCGCGTAGGGCCGTCGGCAGATCGCCCCCCTCGAACGCGGGAAGCCGGCGGTGATCGACGGCGACCCAGTCCGGCGTCGTCGGCGGTATGTCGTGCTTGTTGACTGCGGCGAACCACCGCGTGATGACCGACCATGTCTCCGCGTGGCCGGCCGCCTCTCCGGCGAGGTATCGAGCATCGAGCTCGGCAAAGGCGGCATCGATGTCGTCGAGGTCGAACGAGATGTTCGCCAGGAACCGCCCGTCGGAATTAATTTCCGCGATGTTGAGTACCTCCGTGAGGAATGGCTCAGATCCTTGATCGCGTCCCGAAAAACTGGTCCGCGTCAGGGCGAGGCGCTCCCCGCGCGTCGCGATGACGGCCAATTTGAGGTTGGTGATGATCCAGAGCTCGGTGATAGCGCGCATGTCCGCGATCTGGGCATCCCGGCCATGTTGCACGCCTGCGCCCACTACCGGCCGACGATCGTCACTGAAAGAGTCGTCCGCCAATAGCTCTGCCATAGCGTCCCAATCGCGCGACTCGTACCGCGTCAGGAAGCGCTCGCCCGCTTGGCTTGCCGCATTTTCCAGTTGTTGCACTGGTGATTGCAGTTCGTTAAATCGAACGATTGCGGCGTCAAGATCTTCCTCGTCGAAAATCTCGACGCGGGTGGCCAAGTCACCTTCAAATATGAAAAGGGCGATGTTTTGCCACTCGGCGTCGAGGCCCTGGCGCGAGGTCCCGTGCAACGCTTGGGTGATGACCGCCCCGAGGCCGCTCAGTCGATGGACCGCGACGATGTGGTGGCGGACGTCAGGCGTGTCATCAAACGTGGCACGCACGAACGGGACGATGTCGCCTGGGGCGAAGGCGATCCCGCGCCGGTGGTCGATGTTAACGAAACCAGCTGCTGTCGGGGGTATCTCGTGGCGGTTGAGCATGGCGTGGGTCTGGTCAATGAGCGACCACGTGTGCGCATAAGGGGCCGCTTCGGCGGCGACGTAGCGGGCGTCGAGCTCCGCGAACGCAGCCTCGAGGTTATCGAGATCGAACCCGATGTGCGCCGAGATCCGACCGTTGGTGTCGATCTCGGCGATTATCAGCATCTCGGAAACGAACTCTCCGTTGCGCGGATCGCTGCCCGGGGAATGCATACGAGTGAGGACCAGGCGCTCGCCGCGGGTCGCGATCACGGTCAACGTTATGTTCTCCGCAGCAACAACATCGGCCAGGGCTCGCTGATTTGCGATTATGGCCTCGCGGCCATTCCAGAATCCACTATTGACCACGCGGGAACGATTGTCGATGGAACTGTCGTCAGTGAGGATCTCGGCCATCGCCGCCCAGTCACGGGTCCCGAAATACGCAAAGAAGCGCTCCTCCGCTCGGCTCGCCGCGTTCGCCAGCTGTCGTGCAGGCGGATGCAATTCATCAAAGCGGGCGAGTGCCGCGTCCAGGTCCGCCTCGTCGAAGATCTCGCACCGGCTGAGGCGGTTACCGTCGATCATGAAAACGCTGATCGTCCGCCACTCGGCGTCGAAGCCCTCTGGGGATGTCCCTGTCATAGCGATGGTTAACACGACGCCGAGTTCGCTGAGCCGATGCACGGCTTCGATCCGGGTTCTGACGTTCTGTGTAACGTCCCATGTGGCGCTGGCGAGTGCGTCTATGCCCCCCGCATCGAGACCGTCTAGCCGCCGATGGTCGATGTATACAGAATCTGTTGTAGCGTAATCGATTTCACGACGATTGAATGCGGCGCAAGCCGCCACGATGACGGACCACGTATGCGCGTGGGCTGCCCCTTCGCCGGCAAGATATCTCGCATCAAGCTCGGCGAAGGCGGCGTCGACGTCGTCGAGGTCGAAAGCGACGACGGCGGCGATTCGTTCATGCTCATTGATCTCGACGACGCTGAGTAGCTCTGTGAGGAAAGCATCGCGCCCTTCGTCGCGGCTCGAATAGCGGGTACGTGTGAGGAGGAGGCGCTCCCCGCGCGTCGCAATGACAGCAGTAGTGATCTTCGTGATCCCCAGGTCGGCGATCGCCCGATTGTTTTCTATCTCAGCATCTCGGCCATGCCGAACGCCGGCGCTTACCACCCGACGGCGATCGTCAGTGGAAAAGTCCTCGGCTATGAGCTCTGCCAAGACTTCCCAGTCGCGGGCCGCGAAGCACGTCTGGATTCGCTCGATTAGTCGGCTTGTCGTGTTTTCCAGTCGTGGTGCCTGCGAGTGTAATTCGTCAAAGCGAGCGAGCGTGGTGTCGAGGTCTGCCTCGTCGAACAACTCGCCGCGCTTGATCAGATCACCGCTGACCGTTACGAGTTCGACGATTCGCCACTCGGCGGCGAAACCCTCTTTTGACGTGCCATGCGAGACCTGTGTGAAGACTGCGCCGAGATTGCTCAACCGGTGAACAGCTTCGATGTAGATATTCAAGTCCGGCGTGAAGTCCCACATGCCCCGGATGCTCGCGGTAGGGTCACCCGCCTCGACCGTTACAAGTGGTCGATGATCAAGTAATTCTGTTGGCGTCGTGGGAAGTTCGCGCTGGTTGAAAGCGGCGTGGACCCCGCTGATGACGGACCAGGTGTGCGCGTGCGCGGCTGCTTCACCGCCGAGATATCGGGCGTCGAGTTCGGTGAACGCGGCCGCGAAGTCGTCGGGGTCGAACACTACGGCGGCCGCGATCCGTTCGTCGGCGTCATACTCAACGACCTGGAGCATATCGAGTTCAACTGCATCGTGGTTGTGGCCCGAATTGTGGACGCGCATGAGGATGAGGCGTTCACCGCGGGTCGCGATGATGTCCACCGCGATGCGCGTCAATAGCCCGATGTCGACGCCCGTCCGCAGGTCTTCGATTGCGATATCCCGACCGTGCCGAACCCCGCTATTCACGACTCGACGGCGGTCGTCGTTGTAATAATCCTCGGCGAAATCCTCCGCCAGGGCGTCCCAGTTGCGGGCCTCGAAGTGCTTCAGGAAGCGCTCTTTCACAGCATTTTTCAGGCGCGGTGCCGGCCGACTCAGCTGATCGAATCTCGCGATCGCAGTTTTCAGATCGGCCTCGTCGAAAATCTCGCTGCGACTGATCATGTCACCTTCGACCGCAAGGATCTGTACTCCGCGCCACTCGGCATCGAACCCATCTTGCGTGGTTCCATGGGCTGAATGGGTGACGACCGCTCCAAAGTTGTTTAGTCGATGCACGGCCTCGATGTGCGTACTGATGTCTTGTCCGAGCTCCCATCCCGCGCGGATGTAAGAGATTAGGTCACCGGGTGCGTATGCCGCCCCGCGGCGATGGTCGATATTCACGAAGTCCGGTGTCGTCGGGGCAAGTTCGTGACGCTTGATCGCGGCGTATGCTCCGGTGACGAGCGACCAGGCGTGCGCAAAATCGGCCGCTTCACCGGAGGCATAACGGGCATCGAGTTCTTCGAGCGCGCCATCGATGTCGTCGGGATCGAAGATAAAAAGCATCGCGACCCGGTTGTCGGCGTTGCTCTCCACGACGTTGAGTACGTCCGTGTGGAATGCCCCGGGCTCTTCATCGGGGCCCGAGTAACGCGCACGCGCGAGGACAAGGCGGTTGCCGCGGATCGCAATAACGGTCGACGTCACCTTCGTCATCCCGAAGTCGATGATTGCCCGACCGTTAGCCACCACCGCGTCTCGACCGTGCCCCACAGCATGGCCTATGACTCGACGGCGATCCTGCGTCGTAATGCCGTCGGCGAATGTCTCTGCAAGGGCAGCCCAGTCGCGTGCCATGAAACACGCGTTGGAGCGTTCGTGCACTTTGCTTGCCGCATTTTCGAGTCGCGGTGTCGGTCGGCTGAGCTGCTCGAACCTCGCGATCGCGGTGTCCAGATCCGCTTCGTCGAATAGCTCACAGCGGCTGACCAAGTCGTCTTCGACCGTGCAGATGAACACGATCCGCCATTCGGCATCGAAGCCTTCCTGTGAGGTTTCATGCCCAACATGGGTGAAGACCACTCCCAGGTCGTCGAGCAGATGGACGGCCTCGACATGGTTGCGAATACTGTGGTTGTGGTCTAAACCGGCACGTGCGTAGTCGATTACCTCACCAGCCGGGAAAGCTGCGCCGCGCCGGTGGTCGATACTCACGCAGTCCGGCGCCATCGGGGGCAGCTCGTGTCGGTTCAGCGCGGCGTAGTTCTCCGCAATGACAGACCATGTGCGCGCATGGGCTGCCGCGTCGCCGGCGAGGTAACGGGCGTCCAGCTCGGCGATGGCGGCGTCGAAGTCGTCGAGACCGAACGCGATTGCCGTGACGATCCGATAGTCGGCGTTGGTCTCGACGATGACGAGCACCTCCGAGAGTAGTGCCTCGGACCCTGGATCACGATTTGTAAAGCGGCTACGCAGGATGACGAGGCGTTCGCCGCGGACCGCGATGACGCGCGAATCCACGTTCATGACGGAGAGGTTGGCGATCGCTCGCATGTCCACGATTAGGGCGTCTCGACCATGTCGAATTCCCGCGCCCACCATCCGACGGCGATCGTCCATGACAATGTCGTCGGCCAGTAGTTCTGCCATGGCGTCCCAGTCGCCGGCCGCGATGTGGGCCAAGTAGCGCTCACCTATTTGGCTTGCCGCGTTCTCCGGCCGATGCGCCTGCGGCAGTAAAACCTCAAATTTCGTGATCGCGGTGTCCAGGTCCGCTTCGTCGAATAGCTCACAGCGGCTGACCAGTTCGCTTTCGACCATGCAGATGAACACGATCCGCCATTCGGCATCGAAGCCTTCCTGTGCGATTTCGTGCCGGACATGGGTGAAGACCACTCCGAGGTCATTGAGCCGATGGACGGCCTCGACATAGTTACGGATGTTGTGTTCGTCGTCCAAACTGGCACGGGCGTATGCGATTACCTCGCCGGGGGCGAACCCCGCAGCCCGCCGGTGGTCGATGCTCACGCAGTCCGCCGTCATCGCGGGCAGTTCATGGCGGTTGATCGCCGAGTAGTTTTCCACTATGGCGGACCACGTGTGCGCGTGGGCGGCCGCTTCGCCGGCGATATAGCGCGCGTCGAGTTCGGCAATGGCGGCGTCGAAGTTGTCGGCGTCGAATACGACAATTGCTGCAATCCGATTGTCGGAGTTGATTTCAACGACACCGAGCGCATCGCTCTGGAACTCGTCGGATGCAGTAGTGCGGCCAGACGAGCGCGTGAGGACTAGACGCTGGCCACGGACCGCGACAACGACGGACGCCATGTGCGTGAATCCGGCCTCGACCATCGCCCGCAGGTTCGCGATCTCGCCGTCCCGACCGTGCCGGACCCCTGCGTTTACGGCGCGCCGACGATCCTCGAGTATGAAATCGACGGCCAGGACCTCTCCCAGCGCATCCCAGTCACGAGATGCGAAATGCGACGAGTAGCGCTCGGCCACTTGGCTTGCCGAGTTTTCCAATCGATGGACCTGCGGGTGTAGTTCCTCGAACCTCGCGATCGCAGCGTCGATGTCTGCCGCGTCGAATACCTCAGAGTGCCCGATCAGGTTCCCCTCGACCAGCAAAATGTTGGCCCCTCGCCATTCGGCATCAAAGCCCTCTTGTGACCTCTCGTGGGCCACATAAGTGAACATCGCCCCAGAGTTATTCAGGCGATGCACGGCCTCGATATAGATTCGGAATTGTCCGAAATCTCGCCCAGCGCGGGCGTATGCCGCCAGGTCGGCGTAGCCGAACGCTGACTCACCTCGGTGGTCGATGTCCACCAAGCTCGATGTCGTGGGCGGGAGTTCATGGCGGTTGAGACCGGCATACGCCCCAGCAATGACCGACCAGGCATCCGAGTGAGCGACCGCGTCACCGGCGAGGTAGCGCGCGTCGAGCTCGGCGACGGCTGAGTCGAAGTCGTCGAGCTCGAACACGACAACGCCCGCGATTCGCTCCTCGGCGTTGATCTCGACGATTTGAAGGGCGTCGTTTTGAATCGCTTCGGGGTCACGGCCCGAAACGCGGACTCCTGTGAGGGCGAGGCGCTCGCCGCGAGTTGCCAGGACGTCCAACATCGTCATCGTGAATCCGACAGCAGCGGTTGCCTGAGCATCTTTGATATTGGCATCTCGACCATGCAGGATCCCGGCGTTCACCACCCGCCGGCGATCGTCGACGCAGACGTCCTCAGCCGATATTTGAGCCACGGCGTGCCAGTCGCCGGCAGCAACATACGAGTAAAGACGCTCGAATACACGCGTTGCGGTGTTTTCCAGCCGGGGTGCCGGCCGACTAAGTTCTTCGAATCTCGCGAGCGCAGCATCGAGGTCGGCCTCGTCGAATAGCTCGCTGCGATTGAACTGGCCGCCTTCCACCGTCCCGACGGCGATTTCGTGCCACTCCGCCTCGAAGCCTTCTTTCGTGATTCCACGGCCCTTGTGAGTCACCACTGCGCCCAGATTGCTCAGTCGGTGCACGGCCTCGATGAAGATTTTGATATCCGGCGCGACGTCCCACGTGGCACGGATGTAAGGGGTCATATCTCCGGGCGTGAACGGCGCCACCCCACGGTGGTCTACGCTCACCAAGTCCGGCGCCGTCGGCGGCAGCTCGTGTCGGTTGACCGCGGCATAGCTGTCCACGAAAAGCGACCATGTTTGCGAGCAAGCCGCCGCTTCGCCGGCGAGGTATCGGGCGTCTAGCACGGCGATTGCCGCGTCGAAATCGTTCGTGTCGAAAGCGAAGATCGCCGAGATTCGCTCGTCAGCGTCGGTCTCCACTATCTGTAGGAGATCGACGCGGAACGCGTCGGGTTTATCGTCGAAGCGCGAGAACTGATTCCGGGCGAGGACGAGGCGGTCCCCACGGGTGGCAAT
This sequence comes from Mycobacterium sp. NGS56, assembly GCF_059812425.1. Classification (NCBI taxonomy): domain Bacteria; kingdom Bacillati; phylum Actinomycetota; class Actinomycetes; order Mycobacteriales; family Mycobacteriaceae; genus Mycobacterium; species Mycobacterium sp. NGS56. Next base: position 848,208 of record NZ_JCALCQ010000001.1, on the reverse strand, counting down.
GGTGTCTGACGCTGTTTGAGTGACTTCCAGGCCCGGGGCCGTCCGGAAATGCCTCATCATCGCATCTCGACCCCGTTGAATCCCAACGCCTACGACAGCACGACGATCGTCGCCGTACAGTTCGGCGGCGAAGTTCTCCGTTAACGCGTCCCAGTCGCGGACGGCGAAGTTCGCCAAGAAGCATTCATTCGCCCGGCTTGCCGTGTTTTGCAGCCTTGGCCGTGGGTGTTCCTCCTTGAGGGCATGCGCTGCGTCGAGTTCGGCCATAGCCGCGTCGATGTCGTCGACGTCAAACCACACTTGCCACGCGATTCGACCCTTGTTGTCGATGCCGTATAGCTGGAGCAATTCGTCTTGCGGCGCTCCGGCGGTTACATCGAGGGTGCCCAACGTAAGTCGAGCGAGAGCGAGGCGCTCGCCTCGTACGGCAATTACGACATGACGCGCCCGCATGATTCCCGCCTCGAGATCGCGCCTCGTCTGCCGTATCACATCGCCCGACCGGAAATCGGTAGGCGTGAAGCCGACTATTTTCCGCCGACTCTCTATAGTGCCGTCGGGTGCGAACAACCGCTCGAATTCGTCCCAGTCCTCGTGATCAACAGCGGCCGTGACGCGTTCGCTGGCTTGGACGGCCGCCGTGTGGAGCTCGACAGCGGGCGGTTCGGGTGCAGCCGGGGCGGTCGGGATGGGCTTGCCGAGAACCAGGCGCGCCCGCTCGACAAGTGTTGCAGCGCCTTTCCGTTCGTACAGGTCCGCCGCTTGCTCGGCGGCGGCTCGAGCCCCGGCGACGTTGCCGGCGGCGCCCAAGACCGTTGCCAGTGTCAAGCAGGCGTCGCCATGATCAACCAACGCGTCGGTGTGCTCGGCCACGCTGACAGCAGCCTCCGCGACTCGGCGAGCCTCGTCGTGGTCGTTGCTGCGCGAAAGCAGCCGCGCCCGAAGTGTGCGCCAGGCGATCGACGCCTTCAGGGCGTGTCCGGCGAGACGCTCACTCTCCGTGCATAATTCGTCGGCCTCGTCACCTCGGTCGAGTGCGAGGCACGCGCGGCCGAGCAACGCGGCGGTCTCGGCGGTGTCGGCATCGAGGCCCATGCGGCGAAATCCGTTGTATGCCTGTCGTAAATGCGGCTCGGCCGCAGCAGGATCGCCGACTACGAGCTCGACGATGCCGGCGAACTGCTGGACCTCCAGAACGGCATGGCGCAGGCCGAGTTCGGTGACCGTGCGCCGGGCCGAGTCGATCATCCGCCGCGCTGCCGCGGCGCGTCCACGGAAGGCCTCCAACATGGCCTGGCACCGCGTCGACGTCGCCTCGACCGCGGGGGAGTCGGTCGTGATTCGAAGCAGCCGCACCACGTCCAGACACCGGCCACCAGCGCGCGGAACGGGATTGGGCCCCCACAGCGCCGCTAGCGGCGCGTTCGCCAGAACTGCATTCACCCGGCGGTGCTCACGCGCGCGTCGTGCCGCGGTCAGAGCGTCGTCCAGTGCGATTTCGCAGTCACCGATTCTCCCGAGCCGGGCGAGGCACGCTGCACGGACGGTGTGCGCCATGGCTTCTCCGGCGGCGTCGTCCAATTCGGCCAGCTTGCGGGCGGCTGCGCCCACCGCGGGTTCGATCTCGTCGAGTCGCTCAGGATGGACCAACATCGAGAGTTGTCCGTCGAAGCACGTTGCCCATGCGGCCAACCGAGCCGAATCGCGCGTCGCTTCCTGTAGTTGCGCCACCGCGCCGGCCGCCGAGGTGACGTCACCCGCCGCCAGCAGTGCCTCGCACCGGGCGATCAGTACCGCGGCAACTTGGTCGTCACGGTCGGGGAGTTCGTCATCGATCTCCTCCAGCGCGTGACGGGCCCGGTCGTAAAGGTCGGCGGCGCCCTCGTAGGCGAGGCGGGTCATCGCTTGGTCCGCCGCACGCCGGCAGTACTCGACGGCCTTGGCCGCGTTTCCCGCCCAAGCACATTCAAAGTAGTGATGCGCCAGTTCAGCGAGCAACTCGTCGTCCGCGCCGGGCTCGTTCTCCAGTGTTGTGGCGATGCGCTGGTGCAGCCGTAACCGGCGTACAGACGGCAGCTCTGCAAGCAGCGACTGTCGCACGATGGCGTGGTTGAACCGATAGTGACCGCTTGACTCTTCGATCACGATTCCGGCCTTGCACGCCTCGTCGAACGCATCGACGAGGTCAGCCTCGACCACGCGCTCGACCAGTTCCAAGCCGAATCGGCTGCCGACGACAGCGGCCGCCGCAAGGGCTTTGTTCGTCTCCGCCGGGAGCCGGGTAAGTCGGCGGCTTACGGCCTCACGAACCCCTTGCGGCAGGGTGCCCGGATCCCAATGGCCGCCACTCTCGTCGACGTGGCGCAGTGCCTCGATCAGGAAGAACGGGTTGCCTCCGGTGACCGACGCCAGCGCGCGCGCCAGCTCTTCGTCGTCGTAGCCCGCCTCGACGACATACGCGGTGACGTCCTCCTCGTCCAGCCCGCTGAGCGCAATGCGGTCAGCGGTGCGGTCGCGGTGCAGGTCGGCGAGTGTTGCCGCCAGGGGATGGGCGCGGTCGAGGTCGGTGCTGCGATATGTGCCCAGGATCTGAACGCGGGCGTGCTCGCCGAAACGCAGGAGATGCCGCAATAGGAGCAGGGTGGGTTTGGCTGCCCAGTGCAGGTCATCAAGGACCAGTACGACGGGCGCGCTCCCGGACGCGAGTCCCAACAGCGCGACGACAGCGTCGAACAGTGCGTAGCGTTCGGTGTCCGGATCGGCGCGGGCCGGCGCGGCAAGATCGGGCAGGAGATCGGTCAGGCCCGGGACCAGTGGGAGCAGTGCCTCCGCGCCGCGCATTCCGCGAAGCCGACTGCTGCCGAGGCACGGTACGAGCGCACGTAGCGCTTCCGCGAATGGCTGGTAGGGCGCGCCGAGGTCCTCGTCGCAGCGGCCATAAATCACCAGGGCGCCTTGGTCGTAGGCCTGTCGCGACCATTCCCCGGCCAGACGTGTCTTGCCGACACCGGGTTCGCCGGCGATCAGCACCGCGTTCGTGGCACCGGCGAGGGAGGTCTGCCACGCAGCAAAAAGCCGTGCGAATTCGTGCTCGCGGCCGACGAATGGCCCCGGGCCGGCCAGCACCGTGGGCAGGCTGGGGCGCTCGATGGGTGTATCGGTTGCCACTGCCACACGACGGTCGTCGGCGGTCTCCAGCCGAAGCTCGAAGACGTGCTCGGGGCGCGCGAGGTTGCGCAGCTCGCGCATCCCGAGGTCGGTGAGCACAACGTCGTCGCGCAGTGAGTCGACGACGAGCTCGGCGGTCGCGCCCGAGCAGAGGGTCTGCCCACCTACGGCGAGTGACCGCAGGCGCGCGGCGCGGTTGACTGCCCGGCCGAAGTAGTCGCCATCGCGCAGTTCCACCTCGCCGGTGTGCAAGGCCACGCGGACGCGCAGCGGCACCCGCAGCGACCACGGCTCATCGCCGATCGCTTCCTGTAGCTCGATCGCGGCAGCCGCCGCCGCCGACGGCCGATCGAAGACCGAGAACGTGGCATCGCCCTCGCCGCGCGTTTTGATCAGCCGCCCGCCGTGTGACGTGACGACCCGCTCGACGAGCTCGTCGTGCCGCGCCAGCGCTACCGCCATGTCTTCGGACTCAGCCTCCCAGGCAGCCGTCGACCCCTCGATGTCCGTCAGTAGGAACGTCACAGCGCGGGTCACCGACGAAACATCTTGTGTGCCAGGCATGTCCAGCGACACGTCCTGCGCAACGATCGCCGCCTCGAGTCGGCGAAGATCCAGTCCCGGGTCAACCCCCAGTTCGTCCGCGAGCAGCGCGCGGGCCCGTTGATAAGCACCGAGGGCTTCACCCTGCCTGCCGGCGCGGTAGAGGGCGAGCATCAGCTGACCCCAACGCCTCTCGCGCAGGGGCGCATCGGCCACCGCGGCCTCGAGTTCGCCGACGATCTCTGTGGCGCGGCCGGTCGCGAGCAGCGCGTCGGCCCGATCCTCTTCGAGCGCGGCATGGCCCTCGATCCATCGCGTCTTTTCGGATGTTCCGCGCCGCCCGTCGGGCAGCTCCGGGATACCGCGCCAGAGGGCGAGCGCCTCCTCGAAGCGGGCCACCGCTTGGCTGGGATCACCGGCGGCCGCGGCGTCGCGTCCCAGGCGGGCCGCCGCCTTGTAACGCGAGGCGTCAACCTCGCTTTCGGCGAGCGTCCAACCCGCTCCCTCCGTCAGAACAAAGCCGTCGCCCAAGGCGCGGCGCAGCGTGGAGATGTGGGTCTGCAGGGCCTTGGCGGCGGTGCGTGGCGGATCCTCGCCCCACAGCAACTCGACGAGCGTGCCTGCCGACACAACCGAACCGTCGCGCAAACCCAGCAGCGTGAGAATGGCACGGGGTTTGGCGCCCGGGATTGTCACGGGCGCTCCGCCTTGCCGGACCTGCAGAGGGCCTAAAACCCGCAGTTCCACAGATGGAAGCGTACTCACGTGCTCTATCGTGGGCGAGGCAATTCAATACTTGGTCAAGATCGGGTAAAGGCGCCGCGCCGGTTATCTAGCTAACTTCAGCCTCGGCAGAGACGTGCCGCCGTCAGTACGGCACCCAGACGCCGTTGAAATATGCACCCCACTGGTGAAAGCCGACACTCCACATCGGTTCGTTCGGTGACCACCATGGCCGTGGCGGCGGGGGCGGCACGTCCTGCGACGCAAATGGGGGCGCGTATGGCGGCTTGGGCGCGTACCACTCTGGTGACGCGGGCGGCGGTTTGCATTCGAACGTCGCCACATTCCACGACATGTTGGAATCGCACTCCGCCGAGCTGATCCCCGGCGTCGCGATCACCGTGGCCGCGATCGCGCCCGTGGCAGCCACAACGACAGCGGTCAGACGACGAAATAACCACCTCATGGTGGGCCTCCCCTTGGCGTCATCCCGGCCTGGGATGACGCCAGCCTATTGCGTCGATACCGCCACGACCAGAAAAAATCATTCCGGAACGGCACACCGCCGGCGTGGCATGTCCGTCCGGCCGGGAGTTATGCGCGTCACCGTGGTATCAAGTACTTAATATTCGGAGGGCTGGTTGCTCGACGCCGAGAAGATCCTGATCACCGGTTACTTTCTGTGTGAGGTCCTCAGCGCGTAAATCCCCACTCTGCCTCGTTCTCTTCGGTTTTGAGATGCTCGGCAGGATCCTCGGTGTCGGCGAGCGGCGGCTGAGAAGCGCGGGGGGCGCGCTCACCGATTTCGGTAATCGCGTGTACGGGGCAGTCGAGCAGCGCGCGCATGACCGCGTCGCGATCCGGTTCCGCCACCGTGCCGTCCCCGATGAGCGATGCGTATCCCCAATCGTCCAGCGAGAAGTATCCCGGCGCGTGCTTGGCGCAGATGCCGAAGCCGTCGCAGACTGTGCGGTCGAGACGGATTTTCATGCTTGCCTCGCAGGTTCCGCCTCGTAGGGACGGTCCGCGCGGAACGGGCCGCGTGCGCAGTCCGGGCACGTGCCGTCGAGATGGACGCGGACTTCGTTCGGGAACTGATCGAGCAGGCTGGCGGCAACGTTGGTGGCGGCATCCAGCGTCGCGCACGCGCCGCGTCCCCGCAGCAGCACCGACCAGCGGCGCAACCGTTCGACATCTTCTGTCGTCGCCGCACCGTCGCGCAGCGCCCCGGCGGCCGCGGCCATCGCCGCCGTCCCGTTGAAGCAGGATCCGCACTGTCCGGCGTTTTCGCGGTCGAAGTACGCCAGCACCGACGCCGCGACCGCAACGGGACACTCGTCGGTGATGACCGAGATCGCGCCGCAGCCCAGACCGCTGCCGACGCGGCGCATCGTCTCGTGGTCCAAGGTTGTCGCCAACACCGAGCGGTTGAGCAGGCCGGCGAAGTAGCCGCCCATCAACGCTCCCCGAACGTGGTCTGCCGAAACACCATGCAAGGCAAGCAAGTCGGTGAACGCTAGGCCGTGGGGGAGTTCGTAGAGGACCGGCGGCCTACCCGCGCCGGTGATGGTGGCCAGGAAGGTCCCCGGCGACAGCGTGGTGCCTTCCGATCGATATTCAGCCGAGCCGTGGCTTTGCAGGTAGGGCAGGTTGGCCAAAGTCTCGACATTGCTCACCAAGGTGGGCCGGTCATCGACTCCCGCCTCGAAGGGCCGCGGCGGCTTGTCTGTCGGCTTGGCCGGGCCGCCGTTGATGGCCCGAACCGCAGCGGTCTCTTCGCCTGCCACGTATCCGGGCTGCACGGTGCGAAGGTCGATCGTGACGCCCAGGGTATCGGGATCCAGCTCGCCGAGCGCGGAGTCGACGCTGTGCGCCGATTCCTGGTCGGACACGTAGACGTAGGCGCGGTCAGCGGCCACGATCGTCGCGGCCAGCCGCAGCCCGTCGAGGACCAGGTGAGGGCGATTGCGCAGCAGCCAGCGGTCCTTGACCGAAGCCGGTTCTCCCTCTTCGCCATTCGCGACAACGACGGGGGGACCCATGAATCGTCCGTTGTCGCGCACCGACCGCAGCTTCACCGCCAGCGGAAAGGCCGCACCGCCGCGGCCGACCACACCACCGGATTCGACTTCGCGCAGGAATGCATCGGCGTCGGCAAGCGGACGGTAACCGCCGAGCTTGCGATAGGCCGCCAGGTCTTCCCGACCTTGGCCGGTCTGCTCATTCAACAGCCGCGGGGCGCACCCAGGTGCGCTGACGGTGGTGACGTTGGTGGATTCGGTGGTGCTCACGGTCGGCCCGCCATCGTCTTGGTTAGGCTTGCGCACATGCGAACTGCGGTGGTGCGTGTCAACGTCGACCCCGACAGCGTGCTCACGCCCGCGCAGCTACGGGACGGCATGGCGGCCCTCCTCGAGGTTGCGGACGAGGCCGGCGTCGGCGTCGTTGAAAAGGACCTCGCATCCATGCCGGCGAGTCGTCGCGGGGTGGAACTGCTCATTGCGGCCGAAGATGGCGATACGGCCATGGGCACGGCTATCGAGTTGTGCACCAAGGTCTTCGGTGTTGGACCGGTCCCGGGCGTGATCACCTTTGTCAGCCGGGGAACTGACGACGACGCGCACGGGGTGCTGTCCGCGTTCGGGTTGACCGGTGACATCGAGCGCACGCCCGGCGACGACGGATTCGACATCGTCCACGTGACGCTGCGGGAGTCCGACCTCGAACGGATTCCGGAAAGCCGTGTACACACGGCGCTGGAGGCGTCGCTCAATTGTGAGGTCTACATTCATACCGTGTAGCGCCATTACGAGCCCAGGAACTCGAGAATCGCGGGTGCCGCTTGCACCCAGGTGTCGAACATGTTGAAGTGCTGTACCCGGCCCGCGGCCCGGTCTTCGGACGCGCGCTCCCAGGCGTCCTCGGGCCAGGGCGGATCGATGAGCTTGGATCCCTTGATCAGGCAACTGACCTCCAGCGACGTCCGCTTCGGGTGATCCAAGTCGTTCTCGCCGCCGCGAATGATCAACGTAGGGACCTTGATCCGGTCGAACATCTCGTCCTCGACGCCCGGGATCGTCTGTCCGGGCTTGGAGACGAAGGCGTTGAGCCAGCGCAGCATCAACTTGAGGAACTCGCCGGAGTCGAAGTCGAGGAACCGCTGCTTGTTGTTCGGGTTCTCCTCGATGCGCTCACGCCACTCGGCCACCTTCATCACGCCGTCCATGCCCGTGCCGCGCACCGCGAGGATGCTGGGAACGATGTAGAAGGAGCCGAGCACGAAGGTTCCGTAGGTGCCCCCGACGATGTTCCACACCACGAGCTTGGTGACCATGTCGGGGTAGAGCATCGTGGTCAGCATGGAATCCCTTGCCCCACCGGAGCCTCCGGCCAGAATGCAGCGCTCGAAGCCCAGGCCGGTCACCAGCTTGTGCAGCGTGTCGGCGCGCATATGCGACTCGCTCTGTCCGTAGAACTGCACATCCGAGGCACCGCAGTTGGGCCGGTCCCACAGCAGCACCCGATAGCCGCCCGCGGCCAGAGCATCGGCCAGCGGACGCAGGCCGGGGATCTCCTTGCTGAACCGGCCGCCCGGCGTAAGGGCAATGAGATCGCCAGAGTCACCGAGGATTTCGTAGACGACATTTCCCCCGTTGATCTCGATAGAAGGCACCCGATTCTCCTGTAGCTAGGCCTGAACCAAAACGTCGTTGCCGACGACGCGCACCGGATAGGTACGGATACTCCATTCGGGCTTGACCGCGGTGGTGCCGGTCGCCAGCTCGAAACCCCATTGGTGCCAGGGACAGTAGATGTACTCCAGGTCGCGCACCATGACGGAATCGCCCGGCGCGGTCTCGTCGACGATCGTGCGCCCCCGGGGTCGTCCCGAACACAGCGGCCCGCCTTGGTGGGGGCAGTAGTTCGCGATGGCGTAGAACGTTCCGTTGACGTTATAGACGCCGACGCCGTGCCGTCCGATCGGCACCAGTTTGTGTGTGCCCGGCGGGATTTCGTCTACGGTTGCGACGACGTGCTCGCGGCCCTGGGCGAGACGTGGCTCGGGCCGCTTGGTTTCTTCCGTCAACTCAGAGCACCCGGGTCTGACCCTCAAGGACCGGAACGGTCTCGGGCAGGTGATAGGTCGCGATGCCGTTCTTGTACATGACCGCGTCGCGGGCGTACTTGGGCAGGTGCTTGACCAGCCAGCGCGGGTCGTCGAACGTCCAGTGCGGGTAGTCCGAGGAGAAGAGCAGAATCTTCTCGCACTCCATCCATTCCAGCGCGCGGGTCAGCTGGGTCTTGTCTTCCGGGTAGTCGAGCGGCTGGGTGGTGAACTTGATGTGGTCTTTGACGTACTCGGACGGCTTGCGCTTGATGTCGAGCCACGACCTGCGTGCGTCATAGATCGCGTCCATGCGCCACATCAGCGGAAGGATCCAGCTGAACGCGTGCTCGACGAACACGATTCGCAGCGTCGGGAATCGGTCGAATACACCGTCGAAGATCAGGCTCATCACCTGGTTGGCCGCCAGCAGCGAGTACGTCACCATGAAGTCGTGGTTGTAGCTGGGGAATCCCACCGGCGGAATCGGCAGCTCGTCGAACTGGCTGCGTGACAGGTGGCAGCTCACGGTGATGTCGTGTTTGGTGGCCGCCGCCCAGATCGGGTCGTATTTAGGGTGGCCCCAGGACGGTCTCGGCTCGGCCTTGATCAGGATCTGCGCCATGTAGGGGTGCCCAGCCCAGCGCTCGATTTCGCGGGCGGACTCTTCCGGCTCCTCGATGGCGGCACAGATGGAACCGCGCCACCGCTCGTGCCAGTTGTTGTGGCTGTCCAGCCAGTGATTGGCCTGCCAGTCGTTCAACGCGGCCGACATCGCATGCTGCGCCTCGGGTAGGCGGGCCGGGTAGGCGCCCGGTTCCAGGATCGCGATGTCGGAGCCGGCTTCCATGATCAGCTGACGGAACGCCAAATCAGGGTCGCTGCAGGGAAACTCGCCGTTGGGAGGGAAGGAGTCCACGCGCATCGCGTAGGAGTGCGCGTAATCGGGCGCGTCGTAGTAGATCTGCTCGCCAATGGAGCGAGTGAGGAAGTACTTACTGCGCCACGGCTCGGGGATATACGGGAGCAACTCTCCGCGCTTGGGGGCCGGGTGAACATCCGAGTCGACGCAGCGGACGGCTATACGCTCGGTAGCGGGAACCCGCTCCTGCGAATGGGTCAACGTCATCTGGTTCTCCTCAGTCTTTCGCGATCTTTCTACTGTGCGCCCACCCCGGCAGGAATGTCTATGCCGTACAGCTGCGCCGCGTTGCGCCAGCACAGCTTCTCGCGCTGCTCGGCGGACAACGCGCTGGGCAACTTCGTGACATCGCCGCACTGCCAGTGTGGATAGCTCGAGCCGAACATCACCATGTCGTCTTTGCCGGTGAAGCCGAACCACTCGCCGGCGAATTCGACGTCGCCGGGGCCGTCGAGACTGCCCTGAACGAAATACACGTGACCCGGCAGGTAATCGCTGGGAATCCGCGGGGCCCATGGTGTCTGCTCGAGGTGCGGCCGGCCGAACGTGTCCATGCGCCAGATGAACGGCGTGATGAAGTCGGCGGCGCCATCGCCCCATACGAATTTGAGGCCGTCGAACCGCTCGAACACTCCCTCGGCGATCATGTTCATCTGGTGATACACGTAGTTCAGCGCCATGAAGCTGACGTACTGCTCGTAAGTGCGGGTGTTCCCGTTCGGCGTCGGCGGAAACGCGATGCCCGAGCCGACTTCGATGTGCGCGGCGACGGGAAGCCCGGCGTCGACGGCGGCCTCCCAGATGGGCCAGAACTGCGGTTTTCCGTAGAGCTCACGGGATTGCAGCGGCACGCCGATTTGGACCACCCGCGGATGTGCGCGCCATCTCTCGATCTCGCGCAGCGCGCCGGGGATGTCGTCGGGGTTGACCCGGATGGTGCCGCGGAACCGCTCGCCGAACTGGCTGGACTCCAGCCAGTTCGACACCATCATCTCGTTGTGCGCGGCGTGCAGCGCGCTGCCCAGGTGCCGGTCCGGCATGATGCCGCGCGCCATCGGATGCAGGACCGCCACATCGACCCCGCGCTTCGAAAATAGTTCATTGGCAACGAAATCCGGATCCGAACCAGGGTACTGGCGGTCGGGACCTTCGGTGTTGGGCGCGTACTCACCGCCGGGGGCGCCATACCAGTCCATCTCGTAGTCGGGGAAGCCGCGGCTCTTGAACGGCTCGCGCAGGGTCTTCCGCAGCGCTTTGTTGGACGGGAAGAAGATGTGCACGCTCGCGTCGATCAACGGTGCGCTGGTTCCGTCAGTGTGTGTGATCACGAAGGCCACCCTTCGGCTCCGGCGGCTGAAGCCGGCCGTGCGAGGTCATATGATAGCCAATCTAACATTTTCTTCAGCGGTCCATCAATGGGTTTCCGGTAAGCATTTCGTTTAATCATCATCCCTGGTAGCGGGCATTTTATGGGTTTTCGAACAAGTCTGATTCTTTTTTATGGATAATACCATTCTCCCGTCCAGGGACAGCCGCGATCCGCATGGTTGGTCACCACGACGGCTGACCCCCGATGGGCTAGTCCGAAGTCCCGCCTACCGTGACGCCGGCGGCCCGCTCGAACGGTTTGATCACCGTCGTGAAGTCGGACTCCGCCCCCTCCTCGCGGGCGAGTGCCTCCCAGAGCCGGCCAACAGTCTCGGCAACTTCGGCGGGCACGCCAAGCGCCTTCGCTTCGTCAAGGTAAAGGCGCACGTCTTTGAGCATCAGCCCCGTCGCAAAGCCGTAGTCGAAGGTGCGCGGCAGGATCGCGCGGGGGAACTTGTCGCGGCTCGCGCTCGTCGCACCCGATCCGGCATTGAGCACCTCGATCATCACTCCTGGGTCGAGGCCGGCCTTGACGCCCATCACGACCACTTCCGCGGTCGCGGTCAAGACATTCGCCGCCAGAAGGTTGTTCGCCAGCTTCATCGTCTGCGCCGAGCCGGGCTTGTCGCCGACATACACCGGCCGGCCCAGAGTCTCGAGCACGGTTCGCACGGCCTCGAATTCCCCGCGCGGGCCGGACACCATGAGCGCCAGCGTCCCTTTCTCGGCGCCCCCGACACCGCCGCTGACCGGGCTGTCCATCGCCGCGATGCTGCGCTGGGCCAGCAGGCCATGGATCTGCACCGCCGTTCGGCTGCCGACGGTGGACAAGTCGACGTAGCGCTGCACCCGCGCGCCTTCGATCACGCCCGCGGGACCGGTGGCCACCTCGAGCGACGCGCCCGGGGTGGGAAGGCTGGCCAGCACCGTGTCCGCGCGGTCGGCGACCTCCTTGGGTGACGACGCCGGTCGTGCCCCCAGGGCGGCGACGCGCTCGACGGCTTCGCCGCGCGTGTCGAAGGCGACTACGTCATGCTGTTCTTCGATGAGGCGACATGCCATGGGAAAGCCCATGTTTCCCAGCCCGATGAATCCGACGTCCACGACGCGCCCCTTTCCTCGATGGTGGCGACCCGCTGCGCCGGCTCCGCCGCGCTAGCGATCGCCACGGTCCCGGTCCAGTTCGGCGAACGCCTCACCCGCGATACGAAAGCTGTCGACGGAGGCCGGCACGCCGGCGTAAATGGCCACCTGCAGGAAGACCTCGCGGATCTCCTCGCGGGTGACACCGTTGGTCACTGCGGCCTTGATGTGCGTGCGTAACTCGTTGGGTCGGTTGAGCACCGAGATCATCGCCAAGTTGAGCATGCTGCGGGTTTTGCGTGGCAATTCCTCACGGCCCCACACCGCGCCCCAGCAGTACTCGGTGACGAGATCCTGCAAAGGCCCGGTGAAGTCATCCGCGTTGGCCAATGCGCGGTTGACATATTCCTCGCCCAGTACCTCCGAACGGATGTGGAGACCCCGCTGATAGGTTTCGCGATCCAATGCTTTCCTCCTTCAAAGGTGAACGACGACGGTCTTGGTGGCGCTGAATGTATCGAGCGCTTCGTAGCCCTTCTCGCGGCCATAGCCGGACTTCTTGAAACCGCCGAACGGCAATTCGACTCCGCCCCCGGCACCGTAGGTGTTCACGTACACCTGGCCCGCGCGGATCCGTGCGGCCAGCCGGTGTGCACGGGATAGATCGGTCGTCCATACCGCGGCGATCAGACCGTACCGCGTGCCGTTGGCCAACTCGATCGCCTCGTCCTCGGTGCGAAACCGATTGACCGTCAGAACGGGGCCGAAGATCTCTTCCTGGGCGAGCGGCGATGCGGGGTCGACACCGTCGATGATCGTGGGGGCGAAGTAAGCGCCGTCAGCCAGTCGCGCATCGTCCGGAGGGCCACCGCCGCAGAGGATTTCGCCCTTGACGTTGTCGGCGAGCATGGTTTGAACCCGATGTTGCTGCTTTCGGGAGATCAGCGGGCCGAGGTCGTGGTCCTCGATGCCGGGCCCGATGGTGGCCGACGACAGATGCTGGCGGACCACGTCGACCAAGGTGTCATGAATCGTGTCGTGTACCAGCAGGCGTGACCCGGCCGAGCATGTTTGGCCGGCGTTCTGCAGAATCGCCTTCGCGATCGACTCCGCGGCGCGAGCCAGATCCGCGTCGGGAAATACGATCTGCGGGGACTTCCCGCCCAACTCGAGCGTCGTGGGCGTCACCCGATCGGCCGCTGCACGGGCGACCACCGACCCGATCTGAGTCGACCCTACAAAGCCGAGATGGTCGACATCGGGATGCGCGGCCAGCGCCGCACCGGCCTCGGCACCGATGCCGGTCACCACATTGAACACTCCCGGCGGCAAGCCGGCCCGCACCGCCAGTGCGGCGAGTTCGACTGCCGTTCGGGGTGTTTCGTCGGCGGGTTTGACCACCGCGCAGTTGCCCACCGCGATCGCGGGAGCCACCGCCCGGGCGAGTAGTTGCATCGGATAGTTCCAGGCGATGATGTGACCGGTCACTCCGAACGGCTCGCGCCGGGTGTAAGCGTGTAGATCCGTTGAGAGCGGGATGGTTTGGCCGCAGTAGGAGTCGATGGCGTGGCCGTAGAAGCGCAAATACCGTGCGGCGACGCCGGCATCGGCGCGTGCCTGGCGCAGCGGCTTTCCGGTGTCCTCACTCTCCATCCGGGCTAACCCGTCGCTGTTCTCCTCAATGACGTCGGCGATCCGCGTCAACGTTGTTGCCCGCGCCTCCGGTGAGGTGTCCGGCCAGTGCTTCGACGCCGCTCGCGCTGCCCGGACGGCGCGATCCACTTCATCACTGCCGCCGCGCGCCACCGGTCCGAGGGATCCTCCGGTTGCCGGATCGATGTTGTCGTACACGTCCGTCGAGGGCACCGATTCGCCGTTGATGAATGACTGTGTGCTGGTCACGTGGCCCTGACCTCTTTCGTCGCGCCGACGGATATCTACACGTTAATGTATATTTCCGTGGTCACGACAACCCGGCGTGGACGCCCAACGCAGGCCGAAGCAAAGAAGCTCCAACAAAAGCTGCGCAAGGCGGCCGTCGCGACGTTCGTCAAGCATGGCTACGACGGCACCAGCATGGACGCGATCGCCAAGGCGGCCGGCATCACCCGGCGCACTCTGTACGCCCGCTATCCCGACAAGCGTGCGGTCTTCCTCGACGTAATTCCCTGGGCGCTCACCCGAAGGACGGAACGTGAAGAATCCTTCGAAGCGGAAGACGGCGACCTGCGCGACGCCCTGGTAGCGGTCGGGCGCGCTGGTCTCGCGCGGGCGATCGATCCTGACATCGTGCGCCTGAAGCGCATCGCGATGAACGAGTCGGCACGGTTCCCCGAATTCGCCGTCAGCGCGCATTCGATGACCTGGTCGCCCCGTCACCGGCAGGTGATGGACCTGCTTAGTCACCACCAAGAGGCCGGGGTCATTGAGATCGACGACCTCGAGTTGGCCGCCGGCCACTTCATCGCGCTGGTCGAGCATCTACCCGCGCGGCTGGCGGACTGCGGAATCTACCGCGATCCCGAGGAGGACGAGCGCCACTTGCAACACGCGGTAGACCTGTTCCTGCGCGGCATACTGCGGCGGGGCTGAACTCGCGATGGCATGGCTGGGGCTGGTACTGGTGCACGGTGGAGCGCATGCTGCCGATTCCTGGGATCTCACGGTTGCCGAGTTGTCCCGGCAGACACCGGAATTGCCGGTCCTCGCCATCGATTCACCGGGCCGCGGCAGCCGGCCGGCAGATCTGACGGCCGTCACAATCGCCGACTGGGTGAACTCCGCGGTTGCCGATATCGACGACGCCGGTCTTGGTGATGTTGTGGTCGTGGGGCATTCGATGGGTGGGCTGACCGTGCCAGGCATCGTGGCGAAGCTCGGGGCCGCGCGAGTGCGGGAGATGATCCTGCTGGCGGCGTTCGTGCCGCCGCAGGGCTCGTCCGTGGTGCAAGCACTACGCGGGCCCCTGGTCCCATTGGCGCGATCGGCGGGTCGGATTCACAGGTCGTTCCCCATGCCCAGGGCGGTCGCGCGTTTCGCGTTCTGCAACGGCATGACGCGTGAGCAACGCGCGCTGACCCTGTCCCGACTGTGCATGGAATCACCGAACGTCATTTTCGAACGGGCCGACCGCAGCGACCTGCCCAGCGAGGTGCCGCGGACGTGGATCATGACGCTGGCCGATCGAGCACTGTCGGTGCGCCAGCAGGTTGACGCGATCAGATCCCTCGGCGGTGTCGACACGATGATCTGCGTCGACGCCTGCCATGACGTGATGTTCTCTCGCCCACGATGGCTCGCCGCCACGCTGGCCGATCGGTGCCGCCGGCACGCCGGTCTCTAGGGGCCGAGACATTTCGTTGAAAATTGTCATTGACAGTTTTCAACGAAATGCGGCACGATGCCTTTGATGACAGCGCAAATTAATGCGAAGCCGCGGGGACGCCAAGCGCAGCGGCTCGAGACTCGCCAACGTGTCTACGACGCGGCGATGGCGGAGTTCAAACGATCGGGAATGGCGGACGCGGATATCGCCGAAATCATCTCGGCAGCCGGGGTTGCCCGCGGAACCTTCTACTTTCATTTCCCCACCAAGGAGCACGTTCTTGAGGAGATTGAGCGAGGTTTGGTCACCCGGTTGGCGGGCGATTTGGACCGCTTTGTCGCCGCCGCGCCCGACGTATGGGCGACTCTCTCGGAGGTAGTGCGCCTGGTTCTGGCGGCCGAGTCCAGGTTTGGGACACGGCTATTCAGGGATGTTCTGGCACTGCACTTTTCGCAGACTCGACCACCTGGATTCGGCAAGCCCGCGGACCATCCACTGGTGGCGCTCGTCGCCCAGCAGATCGCCCGGGCTCAACGCGAGGGAGTCGTCCGTGCGGAGGCAAACCCCGAGAACAGTGCGCTCTTCTTTCTGATGGGGTTCTATGCGCTGCTCGTCACCAATCACGACTCCAAGCCGGCGCGCGGTCGTGTACTCGATGAGTTCGTCGCGAATACACGCCATGGGCTAGGGGCCCGATAAGTCGACCGGGCGTCAATTGATCGATTGGAGGATCAACTGTGTGGCAGGAATTAGTGCGACTTGGTCTCGGATGGGGCGCAGCGGCTGCGCTGGTGGGCTTTTGGTACTACGTCCTGCGCGGCATCGGCACCTTCTAGTCGGCACCTCCACCCGTCCGACTAACGCAACGCCGAAGAAATCCATCGACCGTTTGAGAAGGGAGCCAGCCAACATGAACCCGGAACGGCGTAGAAAGCGGGCCCTGATCGTCTTCCAGATCTTCATCTACGGCTACCTGCTGCTGATGTTCGGAATCCAATTGTCGATGTGGGCGACGCGGGACTGGTAGGACCGACGATGAATCCTCCTCTGATCAAACGTTTTTCCGGCCAGCAACGCCCTGCCGCAATCGCATCGTCCGGCGCCGAGTCGATGTCGCTTGACGACCAAATCGAGCAGAGC
This sequence comes from Mycobacterium sp. NGS56, assembly GCF_059812425.1. Lineage (NCBI taxonomy): Bacteria > Bacillati > Actinomycetota > Actinomycetes > Mycobacteriales > Mycobacteriaceae > Mycobacterium > Mycobacterium sp. NGS56. The sequence continues at coordinate 831,831 of NZ_JCALCQ010000001.1, read as the reverse complement.
AGGTTGGCACAGCGACGGGCCGACAAATGGCTGATCGCCGGAACGTTACTGATGGGGGCCAACGTGCCCGGCATCTTCGGTCTACCGCTGTTTCTGTACGGGTTGGCTTTGCTTCGACGGGCATTGAAATCCGGGCTGTCGGTACGCCCGATCATGGTCACGTTGATCGGATACCTGGTCATACTCGATGCCGGGCTCAACCTGCAGGGCTGGATCCTCGACATGGTCGCCAATCACTCCCTCATCTACCGCGTCCTGTATACGGCGTGGGGCAACGCTTTTGACGCCGGATATTTCTGGCACTACAACCAACTGTGGATCGGCGGCGCGAGCGCGCCGGGCGAAAAGAGTTGGGAAGTCGCTCTCATCCTGACCGTGTTCCCCATGCGGATCGCCGCGGCCATAGCCTTTCTCCAGATGAAGCGCTGGGGCTACCAGTGGCTATTGGTCACGTGCTGGTTCGGCGTTGTGATCTGGGTCGGTTACGTGATGAACATGACCGTGTACGCCGATGTCCGTTATTCGGGGGTGGTGTTCCCGGTATTCGGATGGTGGATCTACGACATCATGTACATCACTCCATTCCTGGCGATTCCTTACCTGCACACCGTTAATCGCGAAATATTCACGGATTAGGGAGACGCCAATGACTACATCGGCGGACGAGCGCAATCGGCTGGATGAATTGGTGCTGGGTGACGAACTGCCGTTGGGCACCACCAAAGAGTATGCGCGCCTGCACAAGTGGCTGCGACGCGGCATCATGGTTTGTTTGGTCGGGCTGGTAGTCGAAGGGGCATTCACCCTGCCATTCTTGGCGATTTGGTATGGATACCCGACCCTGAGCTTTCGTGACATTTGCAGCGAGCTGATGAAGGTGCGCTACAGCAACGAGTCGTTGGAATGCCAACATCCTTACCCTTTCCCGGGCCCGCCGATCAGCGGCGCGCCCGAAGGAGCGGGCATCAACACGGCCAAGGACCAGTGGGGAATCCAGCCCGTACCGCAATATCCGCGGTTGGGGTTCCGCGAGCTGGTCAGGATCCACGATCAACGGATCGCACGGCAACAAGCCGGGCGCGATCACGCAACGCCGCATCCGTGACGGGTGGAATCCGCCTCGACCGCCGACGGACAATAATATACAGTAGCGTGTACTTAATGACGGTGCGGTCAGAGAGGAGCCATCGATGACATCCGCGACCGAGCGGCTGGTCCAGCTGGTAGGAGCCAAGGATTGCTTCGACATCGAGCCCACCGAACTGCTGCCGCTGCAGTTGCAGGCGGCCAATGAGCGCCTTGAGGCTCAGGCCCAACGCATTCCGCTGCTGGCCAACCGCGCCGAATCCAGTGGCGTCACAGAGATCGAACGACCCGCCGACCTGGTGAAGCTGCTTTTCGCCCACACCACCTACAAGACCTACGCGGAAGGCTGGCTCAACGACGGCCAGTGGGATCGGATGGGCAAGTGGCTGGCCACCGTCTCCACGCGGGATGTGGCCGGGCTCGACACCAGCAGTGTGCAGACGCTGGACGACTGGATCAAGCAACTCGAGACGGTAGGTCACTACCTCTCCTGCTCCAGTGGAACCACCGGGAAGCCCGCCATGCTGTCGTGCACCGAGGGTGACATCGAACTGTCGGCGCGGATCAACATCGAAGCGCTGCTGTGGGCAACGGGCTTGACCCGCGGCGAGGATCGCAAATTCCTTGGCCTGGGACCACAATTCGCCGCTCCGCGTGAGGATGCGATCCGTCAGGCGATGGTCGATTGCTTCTCGTCGAAGTATCCGCCCTATCAGTTCGGCGATGGCGAACCGATCACCGTCGGGTCGATGGTGGACATCATCACACTGCGCCGCAAACTCACCGACGGCACCGCGCGTCCCAGCGAGATCGCCGAGTTCGAGCGCATCGCTACTCAGCGCGCGAACGATATGGACATCTCGGCCAAGAAGGCAATCGACGCAGTGGTCGAGGCCCGTGACCTGCCTCTGCTGGCAACCGGCATGTTCGCGACGCTGTATCAGATCGCAGAGGGCATCCGTGGAACGGGACACGGCGGCGGCGATTTCAATCCGAATAACGCGATGATGGTCGCCGGCGGACTCAAAGGCGCTGCGCTACCGGGCAATTACCGCGAATACGTGATGGAGACGTTCAACGTCGCCGAAGAGCGGCTGTATCACGCGTACAGCATGCGCGAGATCAATGCGACATTTCCACTGTGCCATGCCGAGCGGTACCACGTCTCACCCTGGGTAATCGTGCTGCCGCTGGATGCGGCCGGCGAAAGGTTATTGGATCCCGCTGACGGCGAGATCGAGGCTCGGGCAGCCTTTTTCGACGCATCGATCGAGGGACGCTGGGGTGGCGTGATCAGCGGAGACCGGGTCAGTGTCAGTTTCAGAAAGTGCGCATGCGGGCATCAGGGCCCAACGGTGGGCCGCGAGATCACGCGGTACGTGGACCTGCCAGGCGGCGACAAGATCACCTGCGCGGGCAGCATCGACGCCTATGTCCGAGGCGTCGCATGACCACGTTGGCGGCGCCCCATTTCGTCCGGGGCGTATTTACTGAAGGGGACGTTGTCCGTCAGCGATCCCGAGATCTGGGTGCCGACTTCGTCACTCCCGCAATCGATCTTGACGCACTGGTCATGCCACGGTCGCAGCTGCCGCCGCTGCTGAACGTCAAGCTCGCCGAGATCATCGACTTCCTGGCTGAAACGGGCGAACGCCTGAACTTGGACCGCAACTCACACCTGCAGCACTGCCTGGAACTGATCGCGGCCACAAACCCGTTGCCGCGGCGCGTTGTGGAGAATCTCTATCACCAGGCCCCGATGTACCTGACCAAGCCGCTCTTGGAAAGCATGGTCGATTCGAACTTCGCCAATCGAGAGGAGCTGGACGGATGGGTCGAGCGCGTCGACCTATACGGCAACAAGGGTGCGGTGCGGGCGTTCCCGTCGCGAATGGTGCACATGCTTGCCGGCAATGCCCCGTCGGGATGCGTCGCGTCGATTGCGCAGGGCGCCCTGGTCAAGGCTGTCAATCTGTTCAAGATGCCGTCGAGCGACCCCTTCACCACGGTGGCGGTGCTGCGCACCATGGCCGAGATAGACCCGAAACATCCCGTCGTGCAATCGATGTCGGCGGTCTACTGGCAGGGTGGCGACACCACCATCGAACGCACGCTCTACCGGCCGCAGTACTTCGACAAGATCGTTGCCTGGGGAGGCGGCGAGGCGATCAACAACGTGATCCAGTACCTGGGCCCGGGAATTCAATTGATCTCTTTTGATCCGAAGTCCTCGATCTCGATGATCGGGCGCGAGGTGTTCGAGTCCGACGATCGCGTCGCCGATGTCGCCGATCGGCTGGCGGCCGACACCACGGTGTTCAACCAGGAGGCCTGCTTGGCCAGCCGCTTCGCATTCGTGGAAGGTGAACGGCCCCAGGTCGAATCGCTGTGTGGCGCGCTGGCGCAGCGGCTGGCCGTGGATCGCGATTTGGCCTCGGCCGTCGGCCCTCCGCTGTCGTCGGAGGTGCGCGACGAAATTCAGGTGATGGAGGCCATGGGCGATCTCAAGGTCTGGGGCGGCTTCGACGGGCGTGGCCTGGTGATCCTTTCGGATCGACCCGTCGAATTTCAGCCCACCAATAAGACTTCGAACGTTGTCATGGTCCCGTCGCTCGACGACGCGGTTCGCTATGTCAACGTCGCCACACAGACCATCGGTGTGTACCCGTTCGAGCGCAAGGCGCAGCTGCGAGACCGGCTGGCAAGCGCAGGAGCCCAACGTCTGTGCCGGCTGGGAACCGCGAACGCGCATGTGCTCGGCAGCCCGCACGATGCGATGTATCCCCTGCAGCGGTTCGTGCATTGGATGGGCGACGACGACATCACCCGGGACGGCGTCTGACCTTACGAGCCGCGCAGCGCGCTAGGTTGCGTGAGGGAGCCGGAGAAGGAGAAGCAGTGACCGGAGCAAGCGCGGACATCTGGGAAGTTATGTCGACGGCGCGCACGATCCGGCGCTTCACCGACGAGCCGGTCGACGACGCCACCTTGGCGCGGTGCCTCGAGGCGGCCAGATGGGCCCCCTCGGGCGCCAACGCGCAAGGCTGGCGTTTCGTGGTGCTGCGGTCGCCCGAGCAGCGGGCCGTGGTGGCCAAGGCCGCGGCACAGGCGCTGGCGGTGATCGAGCCGGTCTACGGCATGAGCCGGCCCGCCGCCGACGACAACAGCCGGCGCGCCCGCACCTACCGCGCTACGTACGAATTGCACGACCGCGCCGGTGAATTCACCTCGGTCCTGTTCGCCCAGGCGCACTACCCGACGGCCTCAGAACTGCTGCTCGGCGGTTCGATCTTTCCCGCCATGCAGAACTTTCTGCTGGCCGCGCGGGCCCAGGGGCTCGGCGCCTGCCTGACCAGCTGGGCCTCCTATGGCGGTGAACAACTGCTGAGAAACGCCGTCGGTGTGCCGGAGGGCTGGTTGGTGGCCGGTCACGTGGTGATCGGGTGGCCCAAGGGAAATCATGGGCCGCTGCGCCGCCGTCCCTTAGCCGAGTTCGTGAACCTCGACCACTGGGATAACCCCGCCAACGACCTGGTAACGGGCGGTTAGGTCGCGGAAGGGATTCAGCTCGTCACCGGCATTCCGGTGAACCCATGCCCGGATTCAGAGATTATTACTTCCGCAACCGAGAATGTTATTCTCGCCTGACAGTCACGACGAGAGGCGACGCGGATGCTGTTGGAGTTCGATGCTGATCAGCGACTGTGGCAGGACACCGTGCGCGACGCCGTCGCGAAGCAGTGCCCGCCCTCGCTGGTGCGCAGCGTGGCCGAAGAAGGCGTCGACCCGAGCCCACTGTGGAAATCGTATGTAGACCAGGGCTGGACCGAACTCAGCGATGCCGACAGCGCCGTCGAGCTGGCCATCGTGCTCGAAGAGCTCGGCCGCGCCACCGACCCCACCCCATTCCTGGCAACGATGAGCCAGTACGCACCGCTGGCCGCCGACCGGTTCGACCCACATCAGTCGGGCACCGCGGTGTACGGCGGCATCACGGCGCACCGCGACGCCGAGGGCTGGGTGCTGGACGGCACGGCGCGCCATGTGCTTGACGGTGACCGCGCGGATCGGCTGGCGGTGGTGACCGATGCCGGGGTCTTCCTCGTCGAGTCCAGTCAGGTGACGGCTCGGCGCTCGGCGGTGTTCGACCCGGTGCTGCACGTCGCCGATCTTTCGTTCGCGCAAGTTCGGGTGCCCGACAGCGAGCGGCTCACGGTCGACGCCGAGCGCGCCCACCATCTCGCGCTGACCGGCATGGCGATCACGATGGTCGGCGCGTGCCAACGCATTCTCGACCTGGTGCTCGAGCACGTGAGTAGCCGACAGCAGTTCGGGGTGGCGATCGGCTCGTTCCAGGCCGTCCAGCACAAGGCCGCCGACATGCATGTCGCCATCCAACGGGCCCGGGCCCTGGCGTATTTCGCCGCGTTGACGATAGCGGCCGACGATCCACGCCGCCGGCTCGCGGCGGCGATGGCCAAGGCATCGGCGGGAGAGTGCCAGTCGCTGGTGTTCCGGCACGGCCTACAACTGCACGGCGCAATGGGATTCACGTGGGAGAACGATCTGCAGTTCGCGCTGAAACGAGCCAAAGCGGGTGAGCTGATGCTCGGCGGCGCGGCAGAACACCGGGCGCGGATCGCGGAGGAATACCGTGCAGCTGACTTTTGATTCCGACGTCGAGGACTTCCGGGCCGAGTTCTCGGCGTTCCTCGACGAAAATCTGCCTCCCGCAAGCGAAACCCTCGAGCGTCCCCGGTCCGTCTCACACATGCCGCAGTGGGCGCGCGACTGGCAGCGGCTGTTGTTCGACAACGGCTGGTTGCTGCCCAGCCAGCCGCCGGAATTCGGTGGTCGTAACGCGTCGGTCATCCAGCAGTTCGTCTACCTCGAGGAACTCAGCCGGCGCCGGATCTACCACAGCTTCAACCCGCAGGGCGTGAACATCGTTGCGGCATCGCTGTTGTCGTTCGGAAGCGACGAGCAGAAGCGACGCTGGGCGGTGCCGATCCTGCGGGCCGAGATCACCGCGTCGCTCGGGATGAGCGAACCCAGCGCGGGCTCCGACCTGGCGTCGCTACGCACCCGCGCCGTGCTCGACGGCGACCACTTCGTGGTCAATGGCCAGAAGGTGTGGACCTCGGGCGCCCACGACGCCGACATCTTGTTGACGTTCGTCCGTACCAACCCAGATGTGCCGAAGCACAAGGGAATCAGCGCGCTCGTCATCCCCACCGATACCCCGGGTCTGGTGCGCCGTCCGTTCCCGTCGATCTGCGGCGCCGATGATCTGGATTTCAACGAGGTGTTCTTCACCGACGTGCGGGTGCCGGCCGAGAACCTGGTCGGCGAGCTCGACCAGGGTTGGCGGGTGGCCAACGGATCGCTGGGGCACGAACGCACCATGATGTGGCTGGGTTTCGCCGATCGGCTCGAGAACATGATCGACGACTTCCATCCCAGCACCGAGGTTGAGCGCGATCAGTACGCCAGCACGATCATGGACAAGCAGGCGCTGCGCTTGTTGGGCTCCGCGGCCCTGGCCCGCGCCGCGCGCGGCGAAGACGACGTGGCCGCGATCTCCGTGCTCAAGCTGCTCGGTTCCGAAGCGGAGTTGCGTGGCATGGAGCTGGCTTTGACGGCCGCGGGATCCGACGGGCTTGTGCACCCGGCGCTGACGGGGCCGTACGCGCACATGAACCTCGACCACTACTTCGCCAGCTGGTTCGAGCGCTACGCGCGCAGCTTCTCCGGGACCATCGCCGGTGGCACCTCCGAGATCCAGCGCAACATCATCGCCCAGCGGGTGCTCGGCCTGCCCCGGTCAGTGTGAATCCACGGCTTTGAGCGGGAAGCCACGACGGTTGCCGTCGGCGTGTCTCCGCCGCCAGCGCCCGGCGAAAGTTGTGGGTGCACACTCGACGGCCGAGTAAGCCGACGGCCAGAGGCGCGCGGGCCCAGGGCCCTGGATCGGGTCTAGACCGGGTCGAACTTGGTGATCAGCCAGGCGCCGTTGACCCGGGTCAGGCTCACCAGAACACTGCTGGAAGCCATCGCGGGGTCGGGATTGTCCTTGCTCGTGGTGCTCTGATCGACCAGCACCAGCACGACGCCCGAATTCGGATGCAATTCCTGAACCGCGGCCCCCAACACCCGAGCGCTGGTTTTCAGTGACTTCTGTTTGGCCGCCGGAGCCACGATCTGCTCGGTGAACTGGTTGTAGTACGACAAGAAGTCCCCGGACAGATGAGACTTGGCGGCGGCGAAGTCCTTGTCAAGTGAGTCGGGCGAGTAGGACAGCAACGCGACCGTTCCGTCGGACGCCGCACTGACGACCGCGCTCGCGACGCCGGCGTCGGTCTGCTTGTCCGGCCGGTACTGGTGGAAGTACAGCCACGTCGCCGCGGCACCGGAAATCAGCAGCAACGAAATCAGGATCACCGGAACGACTTTCACCGTGCGCCGTACGCGCGATTCACCACGTTGAATTCGCCGGGTTCGCTCCGAAAAGTCGTCGGCGGTGTCGATGCTGTCGTCGTCCTTACTCACGGAACGAACTCCAGTTTGGACATCTTGTATTGCCCGCCGTCATCTGTGACGGTCACCTTGAGCCGCCAGTTGCGTGGTTCGTTCTGGGCGCCCGCGGCGTTGGTGATCCGCGATGTCGCCGCGACGAGCACCAACGCGGAATTCCCATCGATGGATTGCAGGGCCGCCGCATTGACGGTTCCCTGGGTCACCACTTTGGACTGCTCAACGACGGTCGTGAAATCTTTTGCGCGCTGCGCGAAGTCGTCCCTGAACTGGCCAGTGCTGCTGTCGATCACCCGCTGGACGTCCTGCTTGGCCTTACTGAAGTCCAAGGAAATCATGTTGACGACCCCTTGCCGGGCCCCCGCGACGAAGTTCGCGACGCGTTGGTCGTGCTCGGTTCGTTCATGGCGGTGCCACACCATGTATCCGCTGGCCCCGACGAACGCACAGATGAGGACGATGACGGCCGCTTTCCACGCCACGGACCAAGATGGCATTCGCACGCGTCGCCCAGACCGGCCCAACGTGGATTCCGCTTCCGCCTCTTCGGCGGATTCGTCGGAGGCTTCATCGTCCTCGGGCTTCACGCCGTCGGCGTCGGTCGCGTCCTCGTCGGTGACGCTGTCGGTCTTCGCCTCGGTGGTCTCTGGCGCGGTGGTGTCGGCTGCGTCCTCGCCGCCGTCGGATTCTTCTGCGGCGCTCTCGGCCTCGGCTTCTGCCTCAGCTTGGGCTTGCGCTTCACGCCGGAGCCGGGCCGCGCGAGCGCGGGCGCGCGCCGCGGCCGCCAGCGCTTCGGCTTCGGCTGCCTCGGCCTCGGCTTCCTCGAGCAACGCCTTCGCGTCGGCTTTCGAGGTGGCGGCATCTTGCGGCGGTTTCTTCTCCTCAGCCATTGCGCCTACTGCCCGTCGCCCTCATGATCGACTGACTCCTGTACCTCTCACGCGGCTACCATCGCACGAGCGAGAACGGCCAACTGGCGGTGCCCCCCGGCCCACCACCGCAGCCCGTGTCGAAGGTCGAGTCGACCTGACCGGTCAGCGTCACCGGATCCCACGAGTAGACGTCGTGCGAGGGAAAAAACTGGACCACGCAGCGCACGCCGTCCGGTACGTCAACGGGCAAGATGTAGCGGCCGTTAGACAGGTGAGCGTCGGCCTTCCAGGGCGCCGCTTGTCCGTTGGGTTGCGGAACCCCTTGGACGGTGAGGCATTCCGGCCCTTGGTCATATCTGCACGGTCGAATGGCAAAGATCCAGCTGTGGCCAGGATCCCGGGGGGTGTCCAGCCGGTAGTTGCCAACCTGCATGTCCGCGTGGGCGGTCGGGGTCAGAGACAGCCAGGCTGTGGCAAGCGCAAGGCTCACCGCCAAAGTCTTCACCGATGCGTCTCCCATCTCTGCACACGCGCCTGGCCTGAATATAGAGCGCGGTCACGCTGAACAGCCCTACTCGGAGAAATTGCGGCAGTCAACGACCGGTTCGTCCCGACCTACTCAGTCGATAACAGCGGCTTCCTTGCGTTCGGTGATCGGTCTGGCGAGCTCTTGCTCATCGCAGATGCGCTGCAGCTTCTCCAGTGTCTCGTCCAGGCCGGCTCCGAGTTTGCGACCCGGCGTGAAGGTGGCCGGCAGCTTACGCATGCCCTGGATGACGCCGATGGTCTCGTAGTGGACGGTGCCCTCCGGATCGCACCGATAGTCGGGCATCCGGTCCAATACCGCGGTCAGCATCGATTTGAACACGGTGCGCGCCACGTTCGACCCGATACACCGGTGAACCCCCAGCCCGAAGCTGAAGTGCCGGTTGCCTTTACGGTCGAGGATGATCTCGTCCGGGTCGTGAAACACCGCTGGGTCGCGGTTGGCCATTGCCCACGAAATCCACAACCGCTCACCCTCTTTGAACTGGGTGCCGTCGAGCTCGAAGTCGTTTGCGAAGGTCCGGCCATCCCCGGGCGCGGGGGTGAAAAAGCGCAGAAACTCTTCGGTCGCGGGGTCAAGCAGGATTTTGCGCTCATCGCTGAGCAGCTGTCGCTGATCCGGGTGCTCCGAAAGCCATTCAAGCGAGTGCGCCGTTAGGGCGGTCGTGGTGTCGAAGCCACCGCCGATGACCAGGCCGAGGTTCCCCAGGATTTCCAACTCCGGTGCCGGTTGGCCGTCGATCCGCATCTCGAGCAGACCGTTCACGATTCCGGGCCGCGGATTGGCGCGGATCTCGATCATGTTGTTGACCATGTCGAGCCCCATCTCGCGGTGCATCGCGGTGACGCGCTCGATATCGGGGGAGTGCTCGGGCGTGTAGACCGCGGCGTGCACCGGCTCGCTGTACATGTTCCATTTCTTCAGCGGGATGCCCAGCATCGCCAGCGTGAAGACAGCGGGCACAATATTGGCCAGGTCGTCGACGAAGTCGATGCGGCCGCTCTCGATCTTCTCGTCGAGGCAGGCGCGCGTCACGTCATCGATGAACGGTTCCCAGCGCTTGATCGCCGCCGGGGACAGATACGGGTTGAGCACCGTTCGGTAGATCCGGTGTTCGGGGTCGTCCATCTCCAAGATCCCGCCGCGCACCGCGCTGACCCGGCTGGCGGTGGGGATCGAAATGCCTTTGTAGCCGCGGCGTTCGCCGTGGATGTCGTGATCGTTGGAGACGACGGGGCAGCGGGCCAGCTCGAAGACCTCGCGGCTGCCGGCCGCGACCCAATGGCCGCCGTAGGTTTCCGTCCACGCCATGGGGCACTTGGCGTGCATCTCTTCGGTGATCTTCTTGAACTGCGACCGGTACTCGGAGGAATGCCGGTCGAAGTGGTACCGGTTCTTCTTGCGGTCGCTGTCGTTGACGACGTCGTCGACACTCAACGCTCTAGTCTCCCTATGTGTTTCGCTAGCCAAGGACTCGGGTCGGGTCAGGCGTCGTCGGTGATCATGATGGCCTGCTCGGGACAGGACAGGGCGGCTTCACGCACCTGGTCCTCGCGATCGGGGGGTACCACCTCGTCGATTGCCGACGAACTGCCGTCGATGTCGCTGAGCTGAAACGATTCCGGGGCGATCATCGCGCACAGGGTGTGGCCCTGGCACCGTTCCGAATCCACCGAGACCTTCACGGGCTTTCTCCTCTCACACTGATTGCCGGACGTCGCTGACAAGTCGCCACCGCTTACGTGTTGCGACCGCCGTTGACGCCCAAGATCTGACCGGTGATGTAGCCGGCTTCCTCGGACACCAAAAACGCGCATGCAGCCGCAATGTCTTCGGGCGTACCCATTCGCCGTACCGGGGTCCGCGCAATGGTCTCGTCGATGTCGCCGAGGAATCCGTTCTTCTCGGCCGCACGCAGCATCGGGGTGTCGATGAAACCCGGCGGCACCGCGTTGACCGTGATGCCCTTGGGCCCGTACTCGAGTGCCAGCGACTTCGTCAGGCCGTTGACCGCCGACTTGGCCGCCACGTAGTGACTCATGAAGGGCGCGCCGGAATGCGTGCTCGACGACGAGATGTTGACGATCCGTCCCCACCCCGCCTCGACCATGTCGGGCAGCACCGCCTGGACCGTATGGAAGACGCCGTTGAGGTTGACGTCGATCACTCGGTGCCAGTCCTCGAAGGTGATGTTGCTGAACTTTTTGAACCCGTCGAGTCCGGCGGCGTTCACCAGCACCGTCACCGGCCCGAGTTGGGCACGGATGGCCGATAGCGCCGCATCCACTTGCGATCGGTCCGTGACATCGGCAGCGAACGCGAAGTCGGCCTCCGACGGGCGCAGGTCAATGGAGGCGACATTCAAACCGTCGGCGCGCAGGCGTCGCGCAACGGCGAGACCGATGCCGGATCCGCCACCGGTGACTACCGCGGTCTTCACGTTGAGGCCTCTACTCCGAAGCGGGCCATTTCAGTCACAAAGAATCTCCCTTACAATTATGAGAACCTTACTCTCCGCGCGGAGCGGCATGCAACACGCGCGCAACAGCACGTCCTGCCTGCATAGAGCGGCCCAGGCTGGCGGCGTTCGAGCGTTTCCGGCCTGGTCAGCACCCCGATACCATTCCTGAGACTTTCTTGAATTATCGAAACTCGAATGTAAGATTCGCCGGGGAGGAGAATGAAGTTATCGTGATCGCCACCACGTTAGGGGGTCAAGGATGCCTGCCCAGGACACGGCCGAGCCCGCCACTGGAATCACAGTGACCATCGCCGTGCCAGCCGCCTCGGCGGAAGGAGCCGGCGCATGAGGCCGCTCGAAGGCATCCGCGTCCTCGAAGTCGCCATGTACGGGTTCGTGCCGTCGGCGGGTGCGGTGCTCGCCGAATGGGGCGCCGACGTGGTCAAGGTCGAGCACGCGGTGACCGGTGATCCCCAGCGCGGGCTGCGGCAGACCGGGATGCTGCGCGTCGAAGGCGATCCCAACCCCAACATCGAGCACGCCAACCGCGGCAAGCGCAGCATCGGACTCGACATGTCGGTGCCCGCGGGCAAGGAAGTGCTGTACGAGCTGGCTCGTCGCGCCGATGTCTTCCTGACCAGTTTCCTGCCAGACCACCGGCGGAAGTTCGGCATCGACGTCGACGACATTCGCACCGTCAACCCGAACATCGTCTACGCGCGGGGGAGCGCGCTCGGCCCGCGCGGCGAAGAGTCGACCAAAGGCGGCTACGACATGACCGCCTTCTGGTGCCGAGCCGGCACCGCCGCCACCATCACCCCCGCCGGCATGCCGGGCATGATCGCACCGCCCGGACCGGCGTACGGCGACACCATTTCGGGTACCAACCTCGCCGGTGGCATCGCGGCGGCGCTGCTCAAGCGTGAGCGCAGTGGCGAACCGTCCGTCGTCGACGTGTCCCTGTTGGGCAGCGGGCTGTGGTCGATGGGGCACACAGTTGCGCTGACGAACCATTTGGGGCAGCGCCTGGAAGCGCCGCCACCCGGGGTGCACGGGGCGCCCAATAACCCGTTGGTGGGGCTGTACACGACATCCGACGGGCGCTACATCTCCTTCGTGATGATGCAGCCCACCAAGTTCTGGGCCGACGTGTGCCGCCATGTCGACCTGCCGGAGTTGGCGGACGACCCGCGCTTCGACACCGTAGAGAACATCGCCGCCAACACGGCCGATGCGGTGGAACTGCTGACCAAGGCCATCGCCACCCGCACGCTGGCGGAGTGGAGCGAACGCTTCGCTACGCTCGCCGGCCCGTGGGCTCCCGTGCAGGACACCCTACAAGCGGCCAACGACGCACAGATCCGCTCGAACGAGTACCTGGTGCGGGCGGGTGAACTCGAGCTGGTGGCCAACCCGGTACAGTTCGACGTCGCAGCGCCACAGACCGGGCCAGCGCCCGGATTCGCTGAGCAGACCGACGAGATCCTAAGGGAGCTAGGCCTCGACTGGGACCGCATCATCGAACTCAAGACGGCCGGCGCCGTCACCTAAAACTCTGGAGCCGCAATGTGTCAGCCCACCAACGAATGTGACGTTGTCTGCGCCCGCGCTGCGGTTACAGGCCGTCCGATAACGGTTCTGTGTTTTTTGCTCCACCTGGACTCGGCATGAGTCATAATCGCCGGACGCTTCAAGACGGGGAGCTGAGCGTTTTGGGGCGTCAACTCACGCGATTGAACGGAGGCCCCGGCGTGAGGATCCGAAGCGCTGCCGCGCCGATGATGGGCGCCGAATCTCAGCTGTCCGCTGGGCGTTTCGTGGTCGGCGGGGCCTGTTTGGGACGGCTGGTTGAGCCGACGTTACCTCAACCTGTGCGCAACAACAAGACTGCCGGTCTCGTAGCGCGGGGAGGGGCAGCCGCCTATGGCGACTAAGGGAGCAGACCACTGGTCGGCGGGGTTGCCGCAGCTGAAACTGAAGTGGGACCTCTCGGGGCCCATGCAGGCCGTCGGCGCCCTGTTCGCAATGTCGGCGGACGCGGTCAAGTTTGCGTTCCGCCGTCCTTTCCAGTGGCGCGAGTTCTTGGAGCAGTCGTGGTTTGTCGCGCGGGTGTCGCTGGCTCCCACCTTGTTGGTAGCGATCCCGTTTACCGTCCTGGTGAGCTTCACGCTCAATATCCTTCTGCGCGAGCTGGGCGCGGCGGATCTATCCGGTGCGGGTGCGGCATTCGGTGCGGTCACCCAGCTGGGCCCGCTGGTCACGGTTTTGATCGTGGCGGGGGCGGGTGCTACGGCAATGTGTGCTGACCTGGGGGCCCGAACGATTCGTGAAGAGATCGACGCGATGGAAGTGCTGGGCATCAACCCGGTGCAACGGTTGGTCACCCCGCGCATGCTGGCTTCCGGACTGGTCGCCTTTTTGCTCAACAGTCTCGTCGTCATCATCGGCGTCCTTGGCGGCTACGTCTTTTCGGTGTTTGTGCAGGACGTCAATCCCGGTGCATTCGCCGCGGGTATCACCTTGCTCACCGGCGTGCCCGAAGTGGTCATTTCGTGCGTCAAGGCAGCGCTTTTCGGCCTCATCGCCGGGTTGGTCGCTTGCTATCGCGGCCTGTCGATCACCGGCGGTGGCGCCAAAGCTGTCGGCAACGCGGTGAACGAAACCGTGGTCTATGCGTTCATGTCCCTGTTCGTCGTCAACGTGGTGGTCACCGCGATCGGCATCAAGATGACGGCGAAGTAGGGCGATTATGGCGCTGAGGGCTACATATCCGCGATTAAGCCGCCAACTCGAGAGGCCGGTCGCCCTGATGGGGCGGATCGGCGACCACACCCTCTTTTACGGCAAGGCGCTCGCTGGGGTGCCCTTCGCAGCCAAGCATTACACGCGCGAAGTCGTTCGACTGATCGCCGAGATCAGCATGGGCGCGGGCACTCTGGCGATGATCGGCGGAACCGTGGTGATCGTCGGGTTCCTGACGCTCGCGGCGGGCGGCACCTTGGCCATTCAGGGGTACACCTCGCTGGGCAATATCGGCATCGAGGCGCTGACGGGGTTTCTGTCCGCGTTCATCAATGTGCGCATCGCGGCGCCGGTGGTCGCCGGGATCGGTCTGGCCGCCACCTTCGGCGCCGGGGTGACTGCTCAGTTGGGCGCCATGCGGATCAACGAAGAAGTCGATGCCTTGGAGAGCATGGCCATTCGGCCCGTTGCCTACTTGGTGAGCACCAGGATTCTGGCCGGAATGATGGCTATCACCCCGTTGTACGCCATCGCCGTCATCCTGTCGTTCGTGGCCAGTCAATTCACCACGACGTTCCTGCTCGGACAGTCGCAGGGTTTGTACCAGCACTACTTCAACACCTTCCTGAACCCGATCGACTTGTTGTGGTCGTTCCTGCAGGCCATCTTGATGGCACTCACCATCCTGCTGATCCACACCTACTACGGTTATTTCGCTTCGGGCGGCCCGGCCGGTGTCGGTAACGCGACCGGTAATGCCGTGCGCACCTCGCTCATCGTCGTGGTCTCGGTAACACTGCTGGTCTCGCTCTCTATCTACGGCACGAACGGCAACTTCAACCTGTCCGGTTAGCTTCAGGAGGTGGAACGGCAGTGACGCAGAGTGTGCCAGCGGGTCGCGGCGCGGTCGCCGGCCGACCCCCGCGCACCGGTCATGCGCGGCCGCCGGCCGGACGGAATTACCTGCCACCCCTGCTCGGACTGGCCACCGTCGTCATTATTGGCGTGATTTTTGCCGTCGCGGTGGGTCTGTTTCAGGGCTCTTTCACCGAAACCGTGCCGGTGACCGTGATCTCGCAACGAGCCGGCCTGGTGATGAACCCGGACGCCAAGGTAAAGATGCGTGGCGTGCAGGTGGGTAAGGTCGACTCGATCCAACCGCTGCCCAACGGCCAAGCAGCCATTCATTTGGCGATGGACCCATCCCAGTTGCACTTCATCCCCAGCAATGTGCTCGTCAACATCGCGTCCTCGACGGTATTCGGCGCGAAGTCCGTCGAACTGGTGCCACCCGATCAGCCCTCGGCGCAGCGGCTCCGCGCCGGCCAGACGCTGCAGGGCCAGCACGTCATGGTCGAAATCAACACGGTGTTCCAGCAACTGGTGTCGGTGCTGTCGCATATCGACCCGCCGAAGCTGAACGAGTCACTGGGTGCGCTGGCACAAGCGTTCAGCGGGCGCGGCCCCCAGCTTGGCCAATCGCTGAGCGACTTGGATTCGTTTCTGGCCAAATATGAGCCGAGCCTTCCCGCTCTCAGGCATGACCTTGCGGTCTTGCCGGCGGTGTCCAACGCCTACGCCGACGCGGCACCAAACTTGGTGAAGACCGCGGCGAACGCGACCCGGATCAGCAAGACACTCGTCGATGAGCAGCACAACCTGGATGCGTTGCTGATCAGCGCGATCGGCCTGGCCGACATCGGAAACGACGTCTTGTCCCAAAACCGCGAACCGCTGACGAACGTGCTGCATCTGTTGGTGCCGACCACCGATCTGACCAACGAATACCATGAGGCGCTCACCTGCAGCTTCGGCGGACTGATAACGATCGCGCACAGTCCGCCGCTGTCGGAACCGAGCATCAACATCTCGGCGAGCCTCACGTGGGGCGGCGAACGCTATCGCTATCCGACGAACCTGCCCAAGGTTGCGGCGACGGGCGGCCCGAAGTGCTTGGGGCTGCCGCAAATACCGTTCAACTCGGCACCGCCGCAGTTCATCACCGATATCGGCGCCGACCCGGTCGGGTACGGAAACCCGCAGCTGCTGATCAACTCCGATCTCCTCAAGCAGCTGTTGTACGGGCCGATTGCCGGCCCGCCGCGCAACTCCGCTCAGATCGGACAACCCGGATGAGGACGCGCGCCACGCTGATCAAGTTCGCGATCTTTGCGATCGTGATGGCGATGCTTACCGCCTTCCTGTTCTTCATCTTCGGCCAGTACCGGACGGGTTCGACGTCCGGATATTCGGCGGTGTTCACCGACGTGTCGCGCCTGAAACCGGGACAATCGGTACGGGTCGCGGGGATCCGCGTGGGCACGGTCAACGACGTTTCACTGCAGCCCGACAAAAAAGTGGTGGTGAAGTTCGACGTCGATCGCAACGTCGTCCTCACCGAAGGCTCCCGGGCGGCGGTCCGCTACCTGAACCTGGTGGGCGATCGCTACCTCGAACTCGTCGACGGCCCGGGCTCGACCAGACGCCTGCCGGCCGGCGGTCAGATTCCCGTCAACCGCACCGCGCCGGCGCTCGACCTCGATCTACTGCTCGGCGGATTGAAACCCGTTACCCAGGGCCTGAATGCGCGCGATGTCAACGCGCTTACCTCGGGTTTGTTGCAGGTCTTCCAGGGTCAGGGCGGGACTCTCGAGTCCCTGTTCGCCAAGACGACGTCGTTTTCGAACGCCTTGGCCGACAACGATCAAACCGTGCAGCAACTCATCGACAACCTCAACATCGTCATAGGCACGATCGACAAGGACGGCAAGCAGTTCTCCGGTGCGATCGATCGCCTCGAGCGGTTGGTCAGCGGGCTGTCGGACGACCGCAACACCATCGGCTCCGCCATCGACGCCCTGGACCACGGAACCGCCTCGCTGGCGGACCTGCTGAGCAGCGCGCGGCCGCCGCTGTCCGGCACCATCGACCAGTTGAGTCGCCTGGCACCGGTTCTCGATGGCGACAAGGACCGCCTCGACGCCGCAATCGCCAAGGCGCCGAAGAACTACCGCAAGCTGGTCCGGCTCGGCGTCAACGGCGCCACCATCCCGTACTACCTATGCATGTTGGAACTGCGGGGAACGGATCTCTCGGGCAAGACGGTGAAAGCCCCCATATTCAGGTCAGAAGCTGGAAGGTGCACGGAACCCTGATGCTCAAGTATCGCGGAGCTGCACTTGTCAAGGCCGGACTCATCGGCGTCGTTCTGGCGGTGATGGTGATCTTGGTGGGCCTGTCGCCCGACCGGTTCACGCAATGGGCGACGATGGTCAGGTACCAGGCGCTGTTCACCGAAGCCGGCGGCCTCGCCACGGGCAACCCCGTGATCGTGTCGGGGATGAAGGTCGGCACTGTGTCGGATGTGAAGCTGCGCCATGGCGATGCGCTGGTGACGTTCGCGATGAAGGGCAACATCCTGCTGGGGTCGGAGACGTCCGCGCACATCCGCACCGGCACGCTGCTGGGCGAGCGGATGCTGACGTTGGAGTCCGCCGGCGCCGGCACGATGCATCCGATGGCCCTCATTCCCGTCTCGCGCACGTCTTCGCCCTACTCGCTGACGGAAGCGGTGAGCGACCTGACCACCGACACCGCCGGAACGAACACCACTGCACTGAATCAGTCATTGGACACGCTGGCAGCGACGCTCGACCAGATCGCGCCGCAAATGGGGCCGGCCTTCGACGCACTCACCCGCTTATCGCGGACCCTCAACAGCCGCAACAAGAGCCTGGGCGAGCTGTTCAAGAGCGCCGGCGACGTCACCGGTGTTCTTTCCGAACGCAGCATGCAGGTCAACAAGCTCATCCTCAACTCCGACTCTCTGCTGCAGGTGCTGGTCGCGCGCCGGCAAGAGATCGTAGATCTACTGGCCAACACGTCAGTGGTGGCCAAGCAGCTCACGGGATTGGTGCACGACAACGAGAGCAAATTGGCGCCGACGCTGGAGAGGCTGAATTCGGTGCTGGCGATGTTGGAGAAGAACCGCGACAACATCAGCAAAGCACTGCCGGGTCTCGCCAAATTCGAGATCACGGTCGGTGAGGCCATCTCAAGCATGTATGCGTACTCGGCGTTCGTCCCCAACTTCCTTGTCCCGCAGCTCTTCCAACCGTTCTTCGACTACCTTTGGGGTTTCCGCACCTTCGATACTTCCAAGGGTCCCGGCCACCCGTCCCCCGTACCTCGCGCGCTGATTCCGTGGCCGTACAACGGTATTCCGGTGTGCCCCGGCTGCACGTTGGGCGGCAGAATCGGAGGATCGCAGTGATCCCCCGCAAGAGGCTAGGGGCCTTGACCGCGGTTGTCCTGGTCGGACTGATCATTGCCGGTGCTGCCGTTCTCGTCCGCAATGCGTTCTACGGCCCGAAGACGATCACCGCTTACTTCACCACCGCCACCGCGATCTATCCCAATGACGACGTGCGGGTCTCGGGTGTGAAAGTCGGCAGCATCAAATCCATTCAACCGCAAGGCACGCAGGCCAAGATGACCCTCAAGGTCGAACACGATGTGCCCATTCCGGCGGACGCCAAGGCGATTATCGTTGCCTCGAATCTGGTGTCCGCCCGCTATGTCCAGCTCTCGCCGGCCTATCGAGACAGTGGGCCGGTCATGCGAGATGGGGCAGTGATACCGATCGAACGCACCGCAGTGCCCGTCGAGTGGGACGAGGTCAAAACCCAGTTGATGCGGCTGGCAACGGATTTAGGGCCGAAGAGTGGTGTATCGGGCACGTCGGTGGGCCGGTTCATCGACAGCGCCGCCAACGCGCTGGACGGCAACGGCGACAAGCTGCGGCAGACACTCGGTCAACTGTCCGGGGTAGGCCGAATCCTCGCCAATGGTAGCGGCAACATTGTCGACATCATCAAAAACCTGCAGACATTCGTCGGCGCGCTGCGGGACAGCAACGTCCAGATCGTGCAGTTCAACGACCGCCTGGCCACGCTCACCAGTGTGGTCAATGACAGCAAATCCGACCTGGACGCGGCGCTGACCGATCTGTCGACGGCGGTCGGCGAGGTGCAGCGTTTCATCGCCGGGACCCGCAACCAGACGAGCGAGCAGATCGCCAGGTTGGCCGACGTCACGCAGGTCCTGGTCGATAAGCACATGGCTTTGGAAAACATTCTGCACGGCGCACCGAACGCGCTCGGCAACTTCTTCAATGACTACAACGCCGACACCGGAACCATCGTGGGTGGCTTCGGGATCATGAACTTCGCGAATCCCACGTGGGGCGGTCAGCTTCTGCTGTCCTTCCCGGGCTGCACGCAGATCGGCGCCATCGAGAACGTCACCGCAGTCGAATCGGGCAAGCTGTGCTCGTTGTTCCTCGGCCCGGGGCTGCGACTGCTCAACTTCAACAACTTGCCGATTCCCATCAACATATTCCTGCAGAAGTCGGTGGACCCGTCCAAGATCCTCTACAGCGAATCGCGTCTAGCGCCCGGGGGCGAGGGCCCCAAACCGGGGCCACCGGAAATCCCGCCGGCGGTGTCCGCCTACACCGGTTTGCCCGGTGATCCGGTGGGACCACCGGGTGCGGTGCCGCCGGCGCGGATACCGGGCGCGGCGATGCCGTTGCCGCCGCCGCCGTCCACACCGGAAGCGCCACCTCCGCCTCCCGCGCCGGGCGTGTCAGGCATGCTGCTGCCGGCGGAAGGGCCACAACAATGATCGCCCGGGTTGCGGCTCGGCGGGTGTTCTCAGTCGGGTGTTGCGTGGTGTTGACGGCGACGGGATGCGCATTCCACGGCCTTAATTCACTCCCACTGCCCGGCGCGGTCGGACGTGGCCCGGGGGCCGACATCTACCACGTCGAGCTTCCGAATGTCGGCACGATGGAGTCGAATTCGCCGGTGATGGTCGACGATGTCGTAGTCGGCAGTGTCGGAGCGATGCGGGTGCAGGGCTGGCACGCGGATGTCGAGATCTCGGTGAAGCGCGACGTCGCCATCCCGGCCAACGTGGTCGCCACCGTCGGTCAGACCAGCCTGCTGGGGTCGATGCACGTGGAGCTCAACACGCCACTCGGCCAGCAGGGAAGGGGACGGCTGCAGCCGGGCGCCACCATCCCGCTCAGCCGGTCGTCGGCCTACCCGTCGACAGAACAGACGCTGTCGTCGCTGGGCGCGGTCGTCAACGGTGGCGGACTCGGACAGATCGGGGAGATCATCCACAATTTCTCCGCCGCCCTGTCCGGGCACGAGGGTGCCGTACGTGATTTGCTCACTCGTCTCGACACCTTCGTGGGAACGCTGGACGATCAGCGGAACAACATTGTCGACTCCATCCAGGCGCTGAACCGGCTCGCCGGCACATTCGCCGGACAACGCGACGTTCTCACCCAGGCGCTGCAGAAGATACCGCCCGCGCTCGATGTGCTGATCAAGGAGCGGCCGCGCCTGACGGCCGCCCTGGACAAACTTCGCGTCTTCAGCAACACCGCCACCCGATTGATCAACGACTCTCAGGCCGACCTGGTCAAGAATCTGCAAAACCTGGCGCCGACCATCCGAGCGCTCGCCGACGTCGGGCCGGAGTTCGGAACGGCGCTCGCGGCCGGGTTCGTGTTCCCCTTTACCCAGAACTTCGTCGACCGAGCCGTCCGGGGCGACTATTTCAACCTGCACGTCGAGCTCGATCTGTCGATTCCAAGGCTCAAGCGAGGACTGCTGTTGGGGACCCATTGGGGGGAGCTCGACGCGCCGGAGCCCCCAGCGCCGGGGGAGCCGTATTACTTGAATTACACGCACGACCCGATGCATGACCCCCTGAGGCCACCCTGGGTTGACCCCGCGAGCCTCCCTCCGCTGCCAGGCCCTCGGCCGGCTACGGCTCCGCTGCCCGGACCGCCGCCGGGTGCGGCACCACTGCCCGGACCGCCGCCGGGTGCGGCACCGCTCCCTGGACCTGCGCCGGGTGCGGCGCCAGTGCCGGACGCGGGTCTCGGTCAAACGGCGCCGCCCGCAGAGGCGCCCGGAACGGGATCGGGTGGATAGATGCTGACGCGCTTCGTCCGTATCCAGCTGGCGATCTTCGTGATCGCCGGGACCATTGGCGTGATCGCGATGGTCCTCTTCTACATCCAAGCGCCGACGCTACTGGGCATCGGTCGGATGACCGTGACACTGGAGCTGCCGGCCACCGGCGGCCTGTATCGGTTTTCCAACGTGACCTACCGCGGGGTTCAGCTCGGCAAGGTCACCTCGGTAAGTCTGACACCGACCGGCGCGAAAGCCACACTGTCGCTTAGCAGTTCGCCGAAGGTCCCCGCGAACCTGACGGCGAAGGTGCTGAGCGTTTCCGCGGTGGGCGAGCAGTACGTGGACTTACAGCCCAAGACCGATGCGGCGCCCTACCTGCACGACGGCTCCGTAATCGCCATGCGCGACACGACGATTCCGCAGCCGGTCGGGCCGATGCTCGACCAGCTCAATGCCTTGGTTCAAAGTATCCCGAAGACCAAACTCGGCCAATTGCTTGACGAGTCCTTCCAGGGCTTCAACGGTGCCGGCTACGACCTTGGGTCACTGATCGATTCCTCGCAGACGCTGTCCCGCGACGCCAACGGCGTCGTCGATCGCACCCGAGCCCTCACCGAAGACACCGGGCCGCTGCTGGATACCCAAGCGCGCACTACCGACTCGATCAGGACGTGGGCACGCAGCTTCGCCGGCATCTCGGATACGCTGGTGGACAACGATTCCCACTTCCGCACCATCTTGGAAAGAGGCCCTGAGGCTGCGAACGAGGCGTCGCGGCTTCTAGAACAAATCAAACCGACGCTGCCGGTGTTGCTTGCCAACCTGACCACCATCGGGCAGATCGGTGTGACCTATCACCCCTCGCTAGAGCAGCTGCTGGTGTTGCTGCCGTCGGCGGTTGCTATTGAGCAGGCCGCCTCCCCCACAAATGATCCCGACGGTCTGGCCAAAGGCGACTTCGCACTCACGATCGACGATCCGCCCATCTGCACGGTCGGATTCATGCCGCCCAACACATGGCGATCCCCGGACGACCTCAGCGACATCGACACACCCGACGGGTTGTATTGTAAACTCCCGCAGGATTCACCGCTCTCGGTTCGCGGCGCCCGCAACTACCCCTGCATGGGTCATCCGGGCAAGCGGGCCCCCACTGTCGAAATCTGCAACAGCGACAAGCCATTCATGCCGTTGGCGATGCGCCAGCACACTCTCGGTCCCTACCCCCTGGATCCGAACCTGCTTTCCCAGGGGGTCCCGCCCGATGACCGGGTTACTTCCAATGACCGGATCTTCGGGCCGGTCGAGGGAACGCCACTGCCGCCGGGAGCGGTGCCGCGCGGCGCACCCGCGGGGCCGCGGGGCGAAAATCCACCACCGGGCACGGTTGGGGCCGCTGTTCCGCCGGTGCCGTCGTCGGGCCCCCCCGCGCTGGCGCCTATGTCGAGAATGTCGGCCGACATCCCACCCATAGCACCACTCGACGTCCCTGCTCACGGGGAACTTCCAGCGGCGCCTGCCGCGCCCGCACCGCCCGATCCTGCACCCGCCGACGCGGCCGGCGGCGGAGGACCGCAGGCGGCGCCAAGCTCATTCGGAGCCAAGGCATCCAAGCCCGCGCCGTCGATCGTGGTGGCAAAGTACGATCCGCGCACTGGTCGTTATGTCGGTCCCGACGGCAAGTTGTACCAGCAGTCGGATCTCGTTGCTCCGAAAGCGCCCAAGACGTGGAAGGACATGCTTCCGACCTGAAGCATTCTTGCGATTCCGGAACGGTCTGGAATGAGCAGGGCGATAGAGCTACGAACGGCCGGTCAGCTCAACTTGTCCAGGCGCAGCGGCATGGTGATATCGAGCCATTGGTTTTGCCCGCACGCTCCGGTCGGGCCAACCGTTTTGTCCTTTCCGGCGAAGGTCGACGACCCGAGTTGATATCCCCCGTACTCGTTCACCGGATAGAAAAAGAAGGTCTGCTGTCCGGTGAACGCGGTACCGTCCTCGCACCTTTCCCAGTTCGGCACTTCGCGTTTCGACTTCCACATCTGCCCATCGATCATGTATATGGGTGCGCTCCAGCCCTGATCGCTGGTCACCGTGCCGTGGCATTCCTGAAACGTGACGCACGATGAGCTGATGGTCCATGTCTGGATGACCGTGGGCTCGCCGTAATATTGATCATTCCGCTGTGCATAATCGCCGATTGACGTGGCGCGGAACGTCCCGTTGACGGCCACCTCTTCCTTCGTCGTTGCCCCGGCTGTGGATGCGGTGCCCAATATGCCGAAAACCGTGGCAGTCAACAGCGTTGCGGTAGCAAGTGTTCGAACTGAACGCATCAAGTGCTCCTCGACGGGAATAATCCGACAGCGCCTATGGCAGCTTTTCGGCATCGGTTGCGGCGTTCTTGTGCGATGAGAATAACACCGGCGCGGCCGCCTGGGAACCGATTGAAATCGAAGTTGGCAGCGGTCACAACAGTGGATCCAATTTCGAGATCAGCCAGGAATTTTTGATCTTCGTCAATGTCACCCGGGCGCTGCTTGCCGTTGTCTGCGGTTCAGGCACCGCTTTGCTCGTAGCGGTCTGGTTGATAAAAACCAAAACGATGGCTGAATTCGGGTGCAATTCCGAAACGGCGGCCCGAACCACCTGGGCCGTCTCTGTGACCTGCTTCTGCTGCGCCATCGCCGCGATCTGTTCGGTGAACTTGGTGTAGTAGGCGAGAAAATCACCGGTCAAATATGACTTCGCCTTGGCGAAATCGCGGTTCAGATCGCCGGGAGAGTACGACAGCACCGCTACGGAACCGTCTGACGCCGCGCGGATTGCCCGCTGCGCCGCCGCGTCACCGATCTGCTGATCCGGCCGGTACATAACGAAGAACAAACCGGCAGCGACGCCCACCGTCGTCGCAACCAAAACCGTCCCGACTATCGAACGCCACCGCGCCGAACACGGGCGGATCCAGCGCTTGATCGTGGCCAGTGCTGTGGTGCGAGGCGATCCCGACGAAGCGGGTGGCCGCTCACTCTGGCCGGGCGGCGTGGTCTCGGTGGCGTCCAGCGACGAGCCATGCTCGACAGTCATTGCAGGAAATCGACTTTCGACATTTTGAGCCGACCGCCGTCTCGCTTGAGGTCGACGCTGAGCCGCCACACGACAGGTGGCTGCATTGTGTTGTCGGCATTGGTGACATCGGATTTCGCCGCGACAAGCACGACCGCCGAGTCATCGGTCAACGATTCGACCGCGACGGCTTCCACGGTGGCCTTGCTGCGCGCCTTCGACTGCGCCGCCTGCTTGGCCATTAGGCCTGACATCACCGATATCTGGTTCTTGAAGTCGCCCGTCGAATCGTCGATGACCCGCTGGAAGTCCTCCTTGGCATGATTAGCGTCAATCGACATCAGCGCCGTGACCCGTTGCGTAGCTGCCGCAGTGAATTCAGCGGCGAGTTGCCGTTTGTGCGCGATCACATTGTGCTGCCACACCATGTACCCGCTGGCACCGAGGGAAGCGGCAGCGAGCACAATGCCGACGCCGGCGGCTATTGTTTTGCGCCCCGGGCGGCGGAGCCACCGTGGTCGCCCACGACCCCGCAACGGCAACCGTTTCCGAGTCCACTTCGGGGGGCGCTGCTCGACATCTTGGGAAGGGGCGGTTTCGGCTGCCTCGCGCAGCTGCAAGACGCGTGCCCGCGCCGCCTCGGCGCGCGCTTCAGCCTGGGCGACTTCGTTGTCTTCGTCCAGTTCCGAGGCGGAAGCTGTGGCACCGGCGGTCGACTGCGGTTCGTTGGGATCAGTCGCCTCCGCCCGGCCGCGATGGTCGGCTTCAGGCCCCTCCGGATCGTGCACGGAGAACGAGCTTATCACTTCGGTCCGGCCCCAACGGCGTCGTCCCACAGCATAAATCGTGCCCCTTACATGCGGAAATGTTCGTCCGGCAGATAACGAGGCGTAGTGAGTCGGGGTGGCCCGGCGCCGACGGATCCTTGGTTCAGATGATGCTCTCCAACGAGGAGAATTTTCTTTTCGGATGTGGCAGAGTAATCGGGTGCGATCGTTCGTGGCCCTGGTTGCTGCGTTGCTCGGCGCGGGTGTGCTGGCGGCGCCGCCGGCCATCGCCGGGCCGACGGTCTGCGACTACCCGGCCTGCACCCCAGGCATCATGCCCCATCAGGTTCTCGGTGCGCCGTGTGACAACACCACCTACTATGCCTTCGGTGTAGCCGACGGATACGTTTCCTTCGCCTCGGAACCCGGACGGCTGATGTTCTGCGGCTCGCCGCGGAGATACCAGCCGCGATGGTTCCGGTCACCGCCGATGGCGGGGGTCAAGGAAGAAAACGCGGAGTGCTCGAACTATCTGAACTACGTCGCGCAGGCGCCTGATGGCCTGTTCCTGATCTGTATTGCTCACGACGGCATAACAAGCTGGGTCCGCGCCGACACATAGGCGCGTCAGCCGTGGGGTTCACGCGGCAGGCCGAGCAGGCGCCGGCTCAAATCGGTAACCCGATCGAGCAAGGTCTCGTCGTCGATGTCGGCGACCAGCGGATGCATGACAGCCGTGCTGAGCGCCCCGGAGAACATGGCGGCCTCGATCCGCCCGTCCAGGCCCGCATCACTTAGCAGCACCCGGTACAGACGGTCCATGAAAAGTTGAAATGGCTTGTGCTCGGCCAGCAACCGGACGACGACGGGATCGAATTGCAGCGTGCGCACCAACCGGCGATCGCGAACGGCCATCTCAACCACGCGCACCAACAACGCGTCCCGTGCCTGGGGGCCGTCGTCGTATGCCTCGGCCTCCTCGAGGGCCGGCTCAAGCCGGCCGAGTTCGCGCTCGGTCACGGCGATGACGATCTGTTCTTTGGTCCGGAATTGATGGTAGACAGCGGCTTTCGTGATCCCGACGGCGTCGGCGATCATCTGCAGTGACGTGCCGCTGACACCGTGTGTGGCGATGAGATCCAGCGCGGCATCGAGGACCCGCGTCCGGGCCGGGCTGTGCTCGATGAGCCAGAATTGCTCACCGGTGACGGGCTGCCGTGCTGTTCCCACGCACCGAGACTAGACGACGCCCTTGACCGTGGCTAGCCGATCGGCTAGCTTCGCTCACTAGCCGTGTTTCGGCGGCGATTTCGTGCGGGGAAGGAGTTTCGATGTCCGACGTCGGCGGAAACGATGCAGACAGTGGCGAATCCACCCGGACCGCGTCGCGACGAACCGACGGCGAGCTCATCCTGCTCTGGACGTTGCCGGTGGCGCTGATCCTTTGGATCGTCTCCTTCTTCCTGTTCCCGGGATTCAACCCGCCGATGTCACCCACCATGCCCGCGGATGAGGTGGCCGCCTTTTACCGCGATCCGGGGCACATTCCGCAGATCCGTTCGAGCATGATCTTGTTCAACTGGTTCGGGGTGTGCCTCGTGCCGATCCTGGCCCTGATTGTGCTGCAGATCCGCCGCATGGCCCATCGGACGCCGATCTTCTCCTACGCCATGCTCGGATGTGCGGCCGGCGGGCCGACGCTGTTCCTCGTCGCCAATGTGTGCTGGCTGCTGGCCGCCTTCCGGCCGGAGCGCAGCCCCGAGCTGACTCAACTGCTCAACGACCTCGGCTGGATCACCTTTACCATTCTGGTCCCATTTTTCATCGGGCAGTGCGTAATCCTGGCCCTGGCAGTCTATTTCGATGATCCGTCCCGCCCGGTGTTCAACCGCTGGGTGGCACACTTCAATCTTCTCGTGGGGGCTGCCCTCGTGCCGGCGTCGTTCGTCGGCGTTTCGTTGACCGGCCCGCTGGCCTGGGACGGCTTGCTGTCGTTCTGGGTGAAGAATGTTGCCATCGCCATCTGGATCGTCGTGATGGGCTTTGTCTTGGGCCAGGCCGTTCATCGCGAACGTGCCGAGAACCGCGGGCGCCCAAATGACTTGGCGACCGCATGAGTGCGGTGATCACCCCGCCCACGTCCCCGGCAACGCCGCCCGAAGGTCCACTGCATCACCGGATCGGCTGGCACCTGAGGTGCGACCCCAAGCGAGAGCTGTGGTTGGCGTGGGCTGTGCTCATGGTGTTCTACACCCTGTTCTTCCCGATGTTCTTCATCGTGGCGCAGGTCCAGCCGCCGCCGGAGCCCACCTGGGACCTCGCGACGCAGGCCCACTGGTTCGCCGAACGTCACCTCGGCATACCCGTCGGTTTCGGCGTCATCTTCGCCATCAGCGGCATGACCGCGGTCAACAACGCCCTCATCGCGTATTCGATGCGGCGCATGTCGGTCAGCCGCGCGTTCGGCTATTCGTACCTCGTCATCTACTCGCTCGCCGCGGTTCCCGGCATGCTGCTGCTCAACATCGCGCTGATCGTCGGCACGCTGCGCCCGGAACGCGACCCCCGGGTGATCGGCTGGCTCTATGACTTCGCCTTCTTGTCTTTCGACGGGACGATGGGGGTGTTTTTGATCGGTTCGCTCATCTGGATGGTGGCGATCCTGCTCGACAAGAATCGCGTCTTCCCCAAGTGGTTCGGATATCTCAACCTGTGCAACGCGCTGACCGAGGTGGTCGTGGCGCCCTGCTGGATTTTTAGGCGCGGCGTGTTCGCGTGGAATGGCGAGATCGCTTGGTGGCTGGACATGGTCGTGTTCGGCGTTTACCAAGTCACCTTCATCGTCATGCTGTTTCAGATGATCCGACGCGAAGACTTCGGTACCGGACCCCTGCCCGCGCTGCCGCAAAAGAAGGCGGCTGCACGATGACAGACCTGGCGCAAAAGCGAGGACGGGACAAGGCCGTACCGGGGCAGCCCGACATGTGGGCCTTCGTATTGTTCGAGACCCTGGTTTTCACCGCGTATTTCGCCTTTTACCTGTTCTCACGGGGCCGCAATCCCGAGCTGTTCCTGCACTCGCAGGCCCACCTCGACCTGCGGGTGGGAGTCTTCAATACTTTGGTTCTGTTGCTCAGCTCATGGTCGGTGGCGAGGTGTGTTCAGTCGGCGCGTGCCCGCGCTTACCGGGCGGCCCTCAGGGACGCCTTCATCACGGCCGCATTCGCCGTGGTGTTTTTGTTTTTCAAGGTGTTCGAGTGGGCGCGGTTGATTCAAGCCGGAAATGGCATAGACCGCAACGACTTCTTCATGTACTACTTCTTTCTCACCGGGATCCACTTCGTTCACCTGCTGATCGGCTTCGTCGTCCTCGGCGTCATCGTCTACCAACTCCGGAGTCCGGCACGGCGCTCCCAGGAAATCGTCGAAACCTGCGCAACGTATTGGCACACCGTCGATTTCCTGTGGGTGCTCATCTTCGCGCTGCTCTACGTGGTGAGGTGAGCCAGTGAAATTCAACAAGAGGCTGCTGTTTGTTTGGATGATCTTGGCCGCGCTGACGCTGGCTTACCTGTGGATAGATCGCTCCGCCGGTGGGTTGCTGAAGTCCAGTGCGGTGGTGACCTCGAGCGTCATCGTCATCGCACTTATCAAGGTGCGCATCATCTTTCGCGAATTCATGGAAGTGCGAGACGCCCCGGTCCTACTGTGCCGACTCACCGACGCATGGGTGGTGCTGATCGCCGCCGTCTTGCTCGGCAGCTACTTCGTCGGCATGCAGGTCCGGTAGCGCTCGCCGGTGACTAGGCCACCGGCGCGATCGCGTCCGCGGTGGTGAATCTCAGGTGCAGTTCGCTCAGGCCCCGCAGGATGTACGTCGGCTCGTAAGTGTAACGACGATCGGCGGCCGGCCCGTGATGGGCTTCGTCGATTTCGATGTGCGGCATCCGGTCCAGGATCCGCTCGATCGAGACACGCCCCTCGACGCGGGCGAGCGGACCGCCGGGGCACGAATGTACGCCACGGGCGAACGCCATGTGTTCGCGAACGTTCTTGCGCCGCAAGTCGAACTCGTGTGGGTTCTCGAACCGGCGCGGGTCGCGGTTGGCGGCGCCCGGCAGGATCATCACCACGGTGCCCGCGGGGATGTCGACACCGCCGATGGTGGTGGTCTTACGGGCCAGCCGCGAGTCGCTCTTGACGGGGCTGTCCATCCGTAGCGATTCCTCGATGAAACCGGGAATCAGGCTGCGGTCGTCGCGCAACTCTTGCTGGATATCGGGCCGGTCACCGAGCACTTGCAGGGCCGCGCTGAGCAGCTTCGCCGTGGTCTCCTGTCCGGCGGCGAAGAGGAACGTCGCCGAGCGGACCACCTCGATAACCGGTGGCGTCGATCCGTCCGGGTACTTGGCTTCCGCCAGGAAGGTCAACACGTCGCCGCGGGGCGCACCGCGCCGATCCTCGATGTAGTGACAGAACTTGTCGTCGAGCCACTCCAGCGGGTTAATTCCCACCGACTCGTGGTCGAGGGCACCTACGCGCGCCTCGGGGCGATCGGCACCCAAGACCTTACGGAACTCTTTGTGGTCGGATTCCGGAACTCCGAGCAGGTCGGCAATCACCAAGGTGGCGAACGGCTTGGAATATTCGGCGATGAATTCGCACTCACCGATGCCGAGGAACTCGTCGAGTTGACGGTCGGCGAGGCGCCACATGAACTCCTCGTTCTGCTTGAGCCGGCTCGGGGTCAGCAACTTGGCGAGCACCGACCGGGCCTTGGTGTGGTCCGGTGGATCCATGGTGACCATGTGCTCGTTCATCGGGAAATAGCTGCGATGCGCGTCGATCTGGGGGCTGATGTCGTCGCCTTCGGGCGTGAACGGAAGCGGCGGGAAGGGTCCGCCGAGGGCGACGATGTTGGAGAACGTATCCGGGTCCTTATAGATTTCGCAGGCTTCGTCATAGCCGGTGACGGCGACGACCCCGTAGTGCGGCAGCCGCAGCACCGGGTTCTGGCTGCGCAGGTAGTCGAAGTAAGGGTGCGGATCTGGGACCAGTGACGGATCGGTGAAGAAGTCGATCGAGTCGAAGGTGCTCATCGGATTGCGTCTCCCTGCGCTGGGTCTACCGGTGGTATTCGGCGGCAAACGGTACCGCCGCCCGATTCCGAGATCGAAAATGTGCTGAGCACCTGCTTAGCATGGCGGTAATGTCAGGGTCAAGGTCGCAACGCCGCATCACGATACGATCCGTGTGGTCGGCACGGGATGGCACACAGTACGGAGCAGGGACATGACATCGGCCCGCAGAATCGGGGCGCCGGACGCCAAAAATCGTGGTCTTTTGCTCGATGCCGCCGAGCGGCTGATGCTCGAGGAGGGCTACGCCGCGGTCACGTCGCGCCGCCTCGCCAACAAAGCCGGGCTGAAACCTCAACTGGTGCACTACTACTTCCGGACCATGGAAGAGCTGTTCCTGGAAGTCTTCCGACGCCGCGCGGAAGAAGCGCTCGAAGTGCACGCGCAAATGCTGAAGTTGCCACAGCCGCTGTGGGCGCTGTGGCGATTCGGCACCGATCCCGCCTTCACACGGATTTCCATGGAATTCATGGCGCTGGCCAACCACCGCAAGGAGATGCGCGCCGAAATCGCTTATTACGCAGAGCGTTTTCGCGAAGAACAGCGCCAAGCGGTGGCTACGGCCCTGGAGCGCTACGGCTCCAAAATCCAAGACGGAGGTCAAGACATCGACATCCCTCCGGTGGTGTGGACGGTGTTGATGAGCAGCCTGTCGCGGTTTCTGGTTCTCGAGCAGGCGATCGGGATGTCCGCCGGACATGCCGAGACGTTGGAGTTGGTGGAGAACTACTTGCGCCGCCTGGAAGGCGAACCGCAGCCGATCGAGGGTGTGCCGGAGAACTGGGTGGTTCACCAGTTCCGCAGTGAGCAAAGCACGCCTTTGGGCCCGTCCTTGGATACGACGACGGCGCCGTCTACCGCCAGGTCGCAGTGAAGTCCCGGCGTGCCGGGTTCGGTGCCCGTGCTCGCCACGACCATCGCGTACACGTCGGGTTTGGCCAAGTCCAGCTCGTAGCTCCACGGTTTGCCCGGGGCGATATCGATGTCGACGTGTGGTGTGAATGAGTAGGTGTTGTGGCTGTAGTCGGAGAATTTCTCCGGCTCGTGGTCCAGGTAGTAGATGCTGGTGTAGATCGGATTCTGCGCGCTGACCGTGTACTTGACGTGATGCATGACCGGGTCATCGGCATGCGCCCGTCCGCTTCCCACCAGTAGACCCGCCGCTGCCAAAAGAGAAGCAAGCGACACGACGGAACCGACACCCATCGCTGTCTTCAAAGTGGTCATGACGCTCCTCCGGACGCCGGACGTGATTTGGTGTTGCGGGTCATGATTCGTTCCGCGGCCTGCCAGTGCGGGTCGGCAACCCATAACCGTGCGAAGGATGCTATCGCCTCGTCCGGGGAAACTCCGCGGATTACCCGCTTTATCTCGGTCGCCGGGCGCCGGGTCAGCGACCTCGCGATGGCTCGCCATCCTTCGTCGGGCGAGTCGAAGACCTGACGGCGCACGACCTGGTCCACCAAGCCGATGCGCTCGGCGTCGACCGCCGTGAGGGTCATTCCCGAGCCGGCCAGCAACAGCGCCTTGCTCTTTCCGACCAGCGCGGCCAGCCGCTCGGCTCCACCCCAGGCCGGCATGATTTCCAGCTGCACCTGGTTGAAGGCGATCTTGATGTCGTCGGCGGCCACCCGGATGTCGGCGGCGACGGCGACTTCTGCGCCGCCGCCGAACGCGTGGCCGTTGAGGGCGGCGATGACCGGGGCGGGGAAGTCCGCCAGCTGATCGCAGATGGAGCGCATCCGCCGGGCCATCGCCGCGGCGTCCTCCTCGGTCCGCAGCGCGCTCAACTCCTTGAGGTCACCGCCGGAGACGAAAGCTTTGTCTCCGGCGCCCTTGATCACCAGCGCTTCAGCGCCTTTCGCCACATCGAGCGCCTTCTCCAGCTGGTCCATGGTGTCCAGACCGATGGCGTTGCGCGCATGGGGGCGGTCGATGGTGACCACCGCCAGCCCGGCGTCAATCTCTAGGTCCACCACGTGTTATCGCTCCTCGGCACAAACCCGATATTGGCATTCTCTTTTCGCGAGAATAACATCATCGCTGCAGGCCCAAGAACTTTCGTCCGTGAGATAGAGGTGGCTGATGCGCAACCCAATCGTGGCCGCGGCCGCGATCCTTGCCGTTGCATTGGTTGGGGCCTGCACGTCGCGGCCACCGACCCAACTCGCCAGCACGGCTTCAGTGACCGTCAACGGCACCGACCGGAATTTTCACGTCGTCAAGTGCGGCCAGCGGGAGTGGACTCGGACGATCGACATCGGCAGCGATTTTGCCGGGGCCAAACTCGTCATCGACGAGAGCGCACAACCGGCGACAGTCGAGTCGGTGCACATCCAGAACCTGGGTGGCTTCAGCGGGATGTACTCGCGAGGCGGCGACGGGACCGCGGGCATGAGCATGACCGGCGACAAATTCACCGTCAGCGGCACCGCCAACGGCTACCTGACCGCAAAGCCCGGTGAACCGGCTGACGCCACGTACAAGATCTCCGTGGCGTGTTGACCAGGCCGAACCGGCGGGCGGCGGGGCCACGTTGCGATTAGGCGCTTGTAGAGAATAGTATTCTCACAAAATGCGAAGGAGGATCTCATGGGCCAGTTGTCACACCGGGAGGACGTCCCGTTTCCCATCTTTGACGCGGATAACCACCTGTATGAGCCGCCCGAGGCGCTGACCAAGTTCCTGCCCAAGCAGTACAAGGACTTCGTCCAGTACGTGCAGATCAACGGGCGGACGAAGATCGCGATCCGCGGCCATATCAGCAACTACATTCCCAACCCGACCTTCGAGGTCGTCGCCCGGCCGGGTGCCTGGGAGGAGTACTTCAAGTACGGAAACCCGGACGGCAAGAGCAAGCGCGAGCTGTTCGGTGAGCCGATGCGCGCGATCCCGGCGTTCTTCGAGCCCGGCCCGCGCCTGGAGAAGATGAACGAGCTGGGTCTGGACCGCACCCTGATGTTCCCGACACTGGCCAGCCTCCTCGAGGAACGGCTGCGCGACGACCCGGTCGCCGTCCATGTCCTGATTCACGCGCTCAACGAGTGGCTCGACGAGGTCTGGGGCTTCAACTACCAGAACCGGATCTTCACCACCCCGGTCATCACCCTGCCGATCGTCGAGAAGGCGATCGAGGAGCTGGAATGGGCGGTCAAGCGTGGTGCACGTGCCATCCTGATCCGTCCCGCTCCCGTTCCCGGCTTCCGCGGCCCACGTTCGTTCGCGGTGCCAGAGTTCGACCCGTTCTGGGAGCGGGTCGTCGAGCACGACGTTCTGGTCGGCATGCACTCCAGCGACAGCGGCTACTCCCGGTACACCTCCGAGTGGGACGGCGCCGAACAAGAGATGCTGCCGTTCCAAACCAATGCGATGGGCATCCTCAACGAGTGGCGGCCGATCCAGGACGCGGTGGGGTCGTGGGTAATTCACGGCGCGCTCTACCGCCACCCGAAGCTGAAGGTCGCGATCGTCGAGGCCGGTTCGAAGTGGATGAACCCGCTGCTGGACGGCCTGGCCGAGGTCTTCCGCAAGGCCCCCGAAGTCTTCCCAAGCGACCCCGTCGAGATGGTCAAGAACCGGATCCACGTGAGCCCGTTCTTCGAGGACGGCATCGACGATCTGGTGAACCTCGTCGGCGTGGACCGGGTGTTGTACGGGTCGGACTGGCCGCACCCGGAGGGGTTGGCGGAGCCGACGTTCTACGTCAACGCGCTGTCGCACCTGTCCGTGGACGACCAGGCAAAGATCATGGGCGGCAACCTCGGTCGACTCGTCACGGTGTGACCCGCGCTGCCACGATCAAGGGCGCGAAGCGCCCGATGAGGAACAGCGCAAGATGACCGAGGCCCGTCAGCCATGGCAGACCATCCCCGAGATGGTCTTGAGTGCAGCGGATCGCTTCGGCGATGCCGAAGCAGTAGTCGACGGTCCGCTGCGCTTGACTTTCAGGCAGGTAGTCGAGCGGATCCGTTGCGCCGCAGGCGCCTTCGCAGAACTCGGCATACAAAAGGGTGACCGGGTCGCGATCTGGGCACCCAATTCGGCCGAGTGGATCATCGCGGCGTTCGGGTTGCTCACCGCGGGCGGCGTGCTCGTCCCGGTCAACACGCGGTTCAAGGAAGAGGAAGCCGGCGACATCATCGCCCGCAGCAAGGTGAGGGCCGTCCTGGTCCAAAAGGGCTTTCTAGACCAGGATTACGCCGTGCCCGCCGGCGTGCCGGTCATCGACCTGAAGTCCGATTTTCTGCTTAGCGGCTCGCCCTTCGAGCGTCCAGTGTGCAGTACCGACACCTCGGACATCATCTTCACCTCGGGCACGACCGGGCGCCCAAAGGGGGCGATGCTCAATCACGGTCAGACGCTGCGCATGTACGAGGAGTGGGCGACGCTCGCGGACCTGCGCGAGGGTGACCGCTACCTGCAGATCAACCCCTATTTCCACACGTTCGGGCTGAAGGCGGGTCTGGTCACGTCGTTCCTGCGCGGTGCCACAATGCTGCCCGTCGCGGTGTTCGACGTCGACACGGTGGTGGATCTCATTGCACGCGAACGCATCACGATGCTTCCCGGACCGCCGACGCTGTATCACTCGTTGCTAACGGTGACGGACAAGTCCAAGCTGTCGTCATTGCGTGCGGGAGTGACCGGCGCCGCCGACATCCCCGTCGAGCTGGTGCGTCGCATCCACGACGAACTGCCGTTTCAGACGCTGATGACCGGTTATGGTCTCACCGAGGCCGGCAACGTCACCCTTTCCCTGCCCGGCGATTCGTTTGAGGACGTCGCCACGACCGCGGGCGTGCCGTGCGAGGGGGTCGAGGTGCGCATCGCCGATGACGGCGAGGTGCTGGTCCGCGGTTACGGAGTCATGCAGGGGTATCTCGACGAGCCGGAGGCCACCGCCCAGGCGATCGATCGCGATGGGTGGCTGCACACCGGAGACCTCGGTGACTTCACCCAGACCGGGCGGCTGCGCATCGTGGGCCGCAAAAAGGACATGTTCATCGTCGGCGGCTTCAACGCCTACCCGGCCGAGATCGAGGGCTTCCTGCTCAACCACCCGGTCGTGGCACAGGCCGCGGTCATCGGTGTGCCCGACGAACGCATGGGCCAAGTCGGAAAGGCGTTTGTGGTCCGCACCGGCGATGTCAGTGCCGACGAATTGATCGCCTGGTGTCGTGACCGTATGGCGGGATTCAAGGTGCCGCGCACGGTAGAGTTCCTCACTTCACTCCCACTCAACGCGACGGGGAAAGTGATGAAGGACCGACTCCGATGAACAACGGCGATATTCATTCGATGGTGATCGCCTCGGACTATCGTGTCCCCGATCCCACCCGGGTATGGCCGCTGTTGAAGCGCAACAAGGCCGCTCTGGCAGATATCGGCGCGCACCACGTGCTGGTCTACACCTCCACCCGCGACCACGGCCGGGTACTGGTGATGATCGGCGTGCACAGCCGTGAGCCGATCGTGGAGCTGCTGCGCTCCCGGGTCTTCTTCGATTGGTTCGACGAGGCCGGCGTCGACGACATTCCCGCGGTCTTCGCCGGCGAGATCGTCGACAGGTTCATCGCGCAGCCACCGAAAGCCCCTGCGGCACCGGGCGTCGTGGTGGCCGCCATCGCGTCCGTCAACGACGTATCCCTACTGACTTCCGAAGTCAGCACGGCGATCGACAGATTCACCACCGCCGGCATCCGAAAGACGTGGGTGTTCAAGGCTTTCGACGACGATCACGAAGTCCTGATCCTGCAGGAGTTCCCCGACGAAGAAAGCGCGCGGCATTGGATCGACCACCCCGATGCCGCGGCGCAATGGATGTCGGGGGCCGGTATCGGTGCCTACCCACCATTGTTCGTCGGCCGCTTCTTCGACATGATGCGCATCGAGGCGGACTGAGGGTTCGCCGGTGTTCGTGTGCCTGTGCAACGGAGTAACCACCCAAACCGTGACCGAGGCCGTTGCAGGAGGGGCGTCGACCACGAAGGAAGTCGCCCAGGCGTGCGGTGCGGGCGCCGACTGCGGGCGTTGCCGACGCACGGTGCAGGCCATCCTGCGGTCTTCGCATCCGGATCGAACCGCCAACTCGCGCTAGAGCGTGCTTCAGCGGCGCGGACTGCCATCCGGTGATGTCGGCTGGACGAGGTCGACCAGCAGGTTGGGGATTTCGAGCCGGGGCAACATCACCTCGACGAAAACCATGCAGTCTTTGCGCTCGGCGGCGGCGGTCAGGGCGTCGTCGAGTTCGCCGTAGGTCCGGACCTGGAACGCCAGGTGTTCGGTAACCCCCAGCGCGCGGGGGACGTCCGTCCACTTCCAATTGACGATGTCGTTGTACGGTGCGGTCACGCCGTGGATCGCCCGTTCGATGGTGTAGCCATCGTTGTTGACCACCACGATGACGGGGGACAGCCCCTCACGCGAAAAGGCCCCGAGCTCTTGGACGGTCAATTGCGCGGCACCATCCCCGATGAGCAACACCGTTCTGCGGTCCGGCTGTGCGACCGCCGCCCCGAGCGCGGCGGGCAACGTGTAACCGATTGAACCCCAAAGGGGTTGCCCGATGAAGGTCACGCCCTGCGGCAGCCGATGGTCGGCCATGCCGTAGAAAGAGGTGCCCTGGTCGGCGAGCACGACGTTGCCGGGCGTGAGGGCCACACAAAGGCGGTCCCACAACATCCTTTGGGTGAGCGGTTGGTCGCGCGGTGGTGGCGGCGGCAGCGGCTCGGCCGGCGGCGACACCACGGGTGGCGACGAGATTCCGCGCCGGACCAGGATCGTGGCCAGCGCCTCGAGCGCGGCACCCATTTCCAACGGCGCGAAGACCTCTCCGGCCACACTGCTTTGATACTGGCCCACGTCGATCGTCCGGGCGGGGTCGATGCGCTGGCTGAAGAAGCCGCTGACCATGTCGGTGAACACGACTCCGGCGGTGACCAGCACGGGTGCCTCTTCGATCGCGGTACGCACCGCCGGTGCGCTGGCGGACCCCGCGTAGATGCCCAGGAAGTTGGGCGAACTCTCGTCGAGCAGACTTTTTCCCCACATCAACGTGGCGTGCGGCACCACGTCGGCCGCCAGCAACTCCTCGAGTTCTTTGATCGCCTGCAGCCGGTGTACCAGCAGGTCGGCAAGCACGGTGATCTGGTGGTCGCCGATGAGTTCGGCGGCCGCCTCGGCGAACATCGCCAGGGCGCGGGGACTGGTGCCACCGGTATAGCGGGGTAACGGTGCCTCCGGCGGCTCGGTGGGAAAGCGGGCCACGTCGGTGGACAGCAGGATGTATCCGGGGCGCTTCTGCTCGCGCACTTCGGACAGCACGCGGTCGATCTCGCGGCGTGCCGTCGCGGGCATGAGATTGGCTTGGGCGCAGGTGATTTCGCGGCTCACCCGAAAGAAGCGCTCGAAGTCCCCGTCACCGAGTGAATGGTGCAGCGCCCGCCGGGTGCCCTGGGCATCCTTGGATGGGCCGCCGACGATGTGTACAACGGGCACCTGCTCGGCATAACTGCCCGCGACCGCGTTGGCCGCGGAGAGCTCGCCGACCCCGAAAGTCGTTACCAACGCCGACATTCCGCGTAGCCGGCCGTACCCGTCGGCGGCGTAGCCGGCGTTGAGCTCGTTGGCGTTGCCGACCCAGCGAATGCGGGGGTGGGCGATGATGTGGTCGAGGAATTCCAGGTTGTAATCGCCGGGAACGCCGAAGATCTCCGAGACGCCGAGCTCGGCGAGGCGGTCCAAGAGGTAGTCACCGACGGTGTATGCGGGGTCGGCCGCGGCATCACTCACAGGCACGACGGTACGCTCGGTCGAATCTGTTCCGGGTGAGACGCCAGGCCAGTATCGTGCGGGCCATGGCACTCAAAGAATCCCGCGAGATCGTCATCGAAGCCAGTCCGGATGAGATTCTGGACGTGATCGCCGACTTCGAGGCGATGCCCGAATGGTCGGAACCGCACCAGAGTGCGAAGATTCTCGACACCGGCGACGACGGGCGCCCCCGCCAAGTGAAGATGAAGGTCAAGGTCGCCGGGATCACCGACGAACAGGTGGTCGCCTACACGTGGGGTGACAACGTGGTGAGCTGGAAGCTGGTCAACTCGTCGCAGCAAAAGGCGCAGGACGGCAAGTACACCCTGGTGCCACAGGGCGATGCGACTCTGGTCAAGTTCGAGCTTCTCGCGGACCCAAATGTGCCCCTGCCCGGCTTCGTGCTCAAGCGCGCCGTGAAGGGGACGATCGATTCGGCGACGAAGGCCCTGCGGGAGCGGGTGCTTGCGGTGAAGAAGGGTAAGTAGCCGCCGTGACGCGGGGCGGCCCGCTGGCCGGGGTGAGAGTAATCGAGCTCGGCGGCATCGGACCGGGACCGCACGCGGGAATGCTGCTCGCCGATCTGGGGGCCGACGTGGTGCGGGTGCGCCGCCCCGGCGGCGTGGCGATCGCAAGCGCGGCGAAGCCGGGCGAAGCGGGTCGCCACCAAACAGGCGGCGTGGCGATCGCAAGCGCGGCGAAGCCGGGCGAAGCGGGTCGCCACCAAACAGGCGGGCTCACGATGCCGGCCGAGGAGCGCGATCTGCTGCACCGCGGCAAGCGAATTGTCGACCTGGACGTCAAGACTCAGTCGCAAACGCTGCTGGAGCTGGCCGCCAAGGCTGACGTGCTGCTGGACTGCTTTCGGCCCGGGACCTGCGAGCGACTCGGCATCGGGCCGGACGAGTGCGCGGCGGCCAATCCGCGGCTGATCTACGCGCGCATGACCGGCTGGGGACAGGAAGGACCGCTGGCGCCGACCGCCGGCCACGACATCAACTACCTGTCGCAGACCGGCGCGCTGTCGGCGCTGGGCTACGCCGACAGGCCCCCGATGCCGCCGCTGAACCTGGTCGCCGACTTCGGCGGCGGCTCGATGCTGGCGGTGATCGGCATTGCGGCCGCCCTATACGAACGGGAGCGTTCGGGCATGGGTCAGGTGATCGACGCGGCGATGGTCGACGGGGTCAGCCTGCTGGCCCAGATGATGTGGACTATGAAGTCCACTGGCGCACTGCGGGACCGACGCGAATCTTTTTTGCTCGACGGCGGTGCGCCGTTCTACGGCTGCTACGAGACCGCCGACGCAAAATACGTGGCCGTCGGCGCCATCGAGCCGCAATTTTTCTCGGCGCTGCTCGATGGGCTCGGCCTGTCACCCGACGACGTGCCCGCCCAGCACGACAAGGCTTCCTACCCACGCATGCGCGAGATCTTCACCCAACGATTCGCCAGCCGCGGTCGCGACGAATGGGCGCGGATTTTCGCCGGCACCGATGCGTGCGTCACCCCGGTACTGACGTGGGGCGAGGCCGCTGCCGATGAGCACTTGCGCAGCAGGTCTACCGTGATCACCGCGCACGGCGTCGACCAGGCCGCACCCGCCCCACGCTTTTCGCGGACGCCCGCCGGACCGGTCGGACGGCCCCCGGCGGCGACCACGCCGCTCAACGAAATCGATTGGTAGAAAGTCGTTTACGGCGAACCGGTCCGCGTCGCGATCGGCGTTGCTAAGTTGATCCTCAGTGGCCGTAAAAGCATCACGGGATTTTGTCGTCAACGCGCCGCCAGAAGTGGTCATGGAAGCGCTGACAGATGTCGGTGTTCTGTCATCGTGGTCGCCCCTGCACAAACACATCGAAGTGATCGACCGGTATCCGGACGGCCGGCCGCACCACGTCAAGGCCACCATCAAGATTCTCGGGCTGGTCGACAAAGAGATCCTGGAGTACCACTGGGGGCCCGATTGGGTTGTCTACGACGCCAAGGGCACCTCACAGCAGCATGGTCAGCACGTCGAGTACACCCTCAAACCAGAAGGTGTCGATCAGACCCGGGTGCGCTTCGACGTCACCGTCGAACCCGGACGTCCCATGCCCGCGTTCATCGTGCGGCGGGCGGCCGAGAGCGTGCTGGACGCGGCGGTGAGGGGATTGTGCGAATTGGTGAACAGCGGCAATCATCCGGCCGAGTCCTGATAATCGGCAACGTCGACATTTTTAGTCCGCACCGCCGGCGGTGCTGTTGTTAACTTGTAGGCGATGGCTGTGCAAGCATCGTCGGAAATCGTCATTGACGCGCCTTTAGAACTCATCATGGAGGCGCTCGCCGATATGGACGCGGTGCCGTCATGGTCGTCGGTGCACAAGCGGGTCGAGGTCGTCGACAAGCACTCCGATGGGCGACCGCACCATGTGAAGGTCACGATCTCGGTGACCGGTATCCACGACACCGAATTGCTGGAGTACCACTGGGGTCCGGACTGGATGGTGTGGGACGCCGACAGGACCGCGCAGCAACACGGTCAGCACGGTGAGTACAACCTGAGCCGGGTGGGCGACGACAAGACCAGGGTGCGATTCACCATCACCGTCGAACCGTGGGCGCCGCTGCCGGAGTTCTGGGTCGCCCGGGCCCGCAAGAAAATCCTTCATGCCGCGCTGGAGGGCCTGCGCACTCGGGTGATGGAGGGTTTCGGTCCGGCTAACTAGCGGCGCGCAGGGTGCCCAGTCGCTTGATCGCCTCATCGAGGGTGTCGTCGCGTTTGCAGAAGGTGAAGCGCACCAAGTGATTCCACACGTCGGCCGTACCGTGGGTGGTGGACGGGTCACAAAAGGCTGACATCGGGATCGCGGCCACTCCGACCTTTGCCGGAAGTTCCGCGCAGAATGCGCTGCTGTCGTCGTAGCCCAGCGGACGCGGATCGGCGCACAGGAAGTAGGTACCGGCGCTGTCGTGCACCTCGAACCCGACGTCGATCAGCCCGCAGGCCAGTCGATCGCGTCTGGCCTG
Source organism: Mycobacterium sp. NGS56 (assembly GCF_059812425.1). Lineage (NCBI taxonomy): Bacteria > Bacillati > Actinomycetota > Actinomycetes > Mycobacteriales > Mycobacteriaceae > Mycobacterium > Mycobacterium sp. NGS56. The sequence goes on along the minus strand of NZ_JCALCQ010000001.1, from coordinate 790,799 downwards.
CAAAGTCGCGCGTAGGCCCGCCACCCACGCATCCTCGGTCTCCAGCGCCAGCGCCACCGCCGGCTGGAACGGTGCGCCGCCGACATAGCTCAGATACTGTTTGGCGGCGCGCATCCCGGCGATGAGATGTGCTGGGCCGCAAGCCCAGCCGATCTTCCAGCCGGTGCAGTTGAACATCTTGGCGGCACTGGAGATGGTGATCGTTCGCTGCGCCATGCCGTCGAAGCCGGCCAGCGGCACATGCTGACGCCCGTCGAACACCAGGTGCTCGTAGACCTCGTCGGTGATCACCAACAGATCGGCCGCGACCGCGATCTCGGCGATGGCCGCCGACTCATCGGCGCTCAGAACGGTACCGGTCGGGTTGTGCGGGGAGTTGACGATCACCGCGCGGGTCCGTGGCGTCACCGCTCGGCGCAGAGCATCGGCGTCCAGGGCGAAGCCGCGGCCATGGGGGACCAGCGGCACGGCCACCCGGTGCGCGGACGCCATCGCCACCACCGGCGAGTAGGAGTCGTAGAACGGCTCGATGAGTAGGACCTCGGAACCGGGTTCGACCAGGCCGATCACCGCCGAGGCGATGGCCTCGGTCGCCCCGACCGTCACCAGCACCTCGGTGTCCGGGTCGTAGTCGATGCCGTAGCGGCGCTGCCGCTGGGCGGCGATGGCGTGGCGCAGCGGTGCGATGCCGATGCCCGGCGGATATTGATTGACGCCGTCGGCGATCGCCTCCTGGGCGGCCTTCAGCATGGCCGGGGGCCCGTCCTCGTCGGGGAACCCCTGGCCAAGATTCACCGCTCCGATCCGCGCGGCCAGCGCCGACATCTCGGCGAACACCGTGGTCGCGTAGGGGCGCAGTCGCGACACCGTCATGGTGGTCGAGCTTAAGCGGGGCATGGTTTCCGCGAATGTCATGCCAGCGTTGGCGTTGGGCCCCAACGTGAAGTTAGGTGCGCACACGACGCCGAGCGTGTACGCAGTTTCACGTTCGGCGGCTCGGCGGCCGTGCCCCAGGCGCCGCGTGGTCCGCGTCGCAAGGCACCCCTGAGCTGCGCGGTCTTGGCCAACCAACAGGTTGGCCGGGCACCCTGTTAGGGTGGGTCGGGATCTAGTCTTGGAGACGGATTCGAACCCTATTCGCCAGATCAGGAAGTCGTCATGTCCGAAGAAGCTTTTATCTATGAGGCCATCCGCACCCCACGGGGGAAGCAGCGCAACGGTTCGCTGAACGAGGTTAAGCCGCTCAACCTGGTCGTGGGCCTGGTTGACGAGCTCCGTCGGCGTTTTCCCGACCTCGACGAGAACCTGATCAGCGACATGATCCTGGGCGTGGTGTCCCCGGTCGGCGACCAGGGCGGCGACATCGCCCGAACCGCGGTGCTGGCCGCCGGGCTGCCCGAGACCACCGGCGGCGTGCAGCTCAACCGGTTCTGCGCCTCCGGCCTGGAGGCCGTCAACACCGCCGCCCAGAAGGTCCGCTCCGGCTGGGACGACCTGGTGCTGGCCGGCGGCGTCGAGTCGATGAGCCGGGTCCCGATGGGCTCCGACGGCGGCGCCTGGGCCACCGACCCCGAGACCAACTACCGGATCGGCTTCGTGCCCCAGGGCATCGGCGCCGACTTGATCGCCACCATCGAGGGCTTCTCCCGCGACGACGTGGACGCCTACGCGCTGCGCAGCCAGCAGAAGGCCGCCGAGGCGTGGTCGGGCGGCTACTTCGCCAAGTCGATCGTGCCGGTGCGCGACCAGAACGGCCTGGTCATCCTCGACCATGACGAGCACATGCGGCCCGACACCACCCTGGAGGGCCTGGGCAAGCTGAAGACCGCCTTCGACGGCATCGGCGAAATGGGCGGCTTCGACGACGTGGCGCTGACGAAGTACCACTACGTGGAGAAGATCAACCACGTCCACACCGGCGGCAACAGCTCCGGCATCGTCGACGGCGCCGCGCTGGTGCTGGTCGGCTCGGAAGCAGCCGGCAAGTCGCAGGGGCTGACGCCGCGGGCGCGCATCGTGGCCACCGCCACGAGCGGCTCCGACCCGGTCATCATGCTCACCGGCCCGACTCCGGCCACGCAAAAGGTGCTCGATCGCGCCGGGATGACGATCGACGACATCGACCTGTTCGAGCTCAACGAGGCGTTCGCGTCGGTGGTGCTGAAGTTCCAGAAGGACCTCAACATCCCGGACGAGAAGCTCAACGTCAACGGTGGCGCCATCGCGATGGGTCACCCGCTTGGCGCCACCGGCGCCATGATCACCGGCACCATGGTCGATGAGCTCGAGCGCCGCAACGCGCGGCGCGCCCTGATCACGCTGTGCATCGGCGGCGGCATGGGTGTCGCCACCATCATCGAGAGGGTTTAAGACCATGGCAGAGAACACCATTCAGTGGGACAAGGACGACGACGGCATCGTCACCCTGACCCTGGACGATCCCACCGGGTCGGCCAACGTGATGAACGAGCACTACAGCGAGTCCATGCACAACGCTGTGGAACGTCTTGTTGCCGAGAAGGATTCGATCACCGGCGTGGTCATCACCAGCGCGAAGAAGACGTTCTTCGCCGGCGGTGACCTGAAAGGCATGATCAACCTCGGTCCGGAGAACGCCGGTGAGGCTTTCGACACCGTCGAGTCGGTCAAGCGTGACCTGCGTGCGCTGGAGACGCTGGGCAAGCCGGTGGTCGCGGCTATCAACGGCGCCGCGCTGGGAGGCGGCCTGGAGATCGCGCTGGCCTGTCATCACCGCATCGCCGCGGACGTCAAGGGTCTCGTGGTGGGCTTCCCCGAGGTCACGCTGGGGCTGCTGCCCGGCGGCGGCGGTGTGACCCGCACGGTGCGGATGTTCGGAATTCAGAACGCGTTCATGAACATCCTTTCGCAGGGCACTCGCTTCAAGGCGGAGAAGGCCAAGGAGGTCGGGCTGGTCGACGAGCTCGTCGGCTCGGTCGAGGAGTTGGTGCCCGCCGCCAAGGCGTGGATCAAGGCCAACCCTGATTCGCATGAACAGCCCTGGGACAAAAAGGGTTACAAGATGCCCGGCGGCACCCCGTCCAGCCCTGCGCTGGCCGGCATCCTGCCGTCGTTCCCGGCGCTGCTGAAGAAGCAGCTCAAGGGCGCACCGATGCCGGCGCCGCGGGCCATTTTGGACGCGGCCGTCGAGGGCGCGCAGGTGGACTTCGATACCGCCAGCCGCATCGAGAGCCGTTACTTCACCCAGCTGGTCACCGGCCAGGTCGCAAAGAACATGATCCAGGCGTTCTTCTTCGACCTGCAGCACATCAACGGTGGCGGCTCCCGACCGGATGGCATCGAGCCGGTCAAGATCAACAAGATCGGTGTGCTGGGCGCGGGCATGATGGGCGCCGGCATCGCCTACGTCTCGGCCAAGGCCGGATATGACGTGGTGCTCAAGGACGTCAGCGTCGAAGCCGCCCAAAAGGGCAAGGGATACTCGGAAAAGCTTGAGGCCAAGGCACTTTCGCGTGGCAAGACCACCGAGGAGAAGAGCAAGGCGCTGCTGGACCGCATCACGCCGACCGCCGACCCGGCCGACCTCAAGGGCGTCGACTTCGTGATCGAGGCGGTATTCGAGAACCAGGAACTCAAGCACAAGGTGTTCCAGGAGATCGAGGACATCGTCGAGCCCAACGCGCTGCTGGGATCGAACACCTCGACGCTGCCGATCACCGGTCTGGCGACCGGCGTCAAGCGGCAGGAGGACTTCATCGGGATCCACTTCTTCTCCCCGGTCGACAAGATGCCGCTGGTGGAAATCATCAAGGGCGAGAAGACATCCGACGAGGCGCTGGCGCGGGTCTTCGACTACACGCTGGCCATCGGCAAGACCCCGATCGTGGTCAACGACAGCCGCGGATTCTTCACCAGCCGCGTCATCGGGACGTTCGTCAACGAGGCGCTCGCGATGCTGGGTGAGGGCGTGGAGCCGGCCAGCATCGAGCACGCCGGTTCGCAGGCCGGCTACCCGGCGCCGCCGCTGCAGCTGTCCGACGAGCTCAACCTGGAGCTGATGCACAAGATCGCCGCGGCCACCCGCAAGGGTGTCGAGGACGCGGGCGGCACTTACGAGCCGCACCCGGCCGAAGCCGTCGTCGAGAAGATGATCGAGCTGGGCAGGCCCTCGCGATTGAAGGGCGCCGGCTTCTACGAGTACGTGGATGGCAAGCGGACCCGCCTGTGGCCGGGCCTACGCGAGACGTTCAAGTCCGGCAGCTCGCAACCGCCGCTGCAGGACATGATCGACCGGATGCTGTTCGCCGAGGCGCTGGAAACCCAGAAGTGCCTCGACGAGGGCGTGCTGACGTCGACCGCCGACGCCAACATCGGCTCGATCATGGGCATCGGCTTCCCGCCGTACACCGGTGGTAGCGCCCAGTTCATCGTCGGTTACGAGGGTGCGCATGGTGTCGGCAAGGAAACCTTCGTGGCCCGGGCCAAGGAACTGGCCGCCAAGTACGGCGACCGCTTCCTGCCGCCGGCGTCGCTCAGCTAGTCCTGCGTTACGCAGGCGCGAAAGCCCCCGAGCCAACCAGGTTTCGGGGGCTTCTGCGTGCGGTGGTCGCGAAAGACTAACGGCGCCTTTGGAACAGGTAGTACCACGCCGGTGTCTTCTCGGCGCGGTCCAGCTCGCGTTCGGCGCCGGCCGACAACAGAGCCCAGTTCTGGGCGAATCGTCGTTCCATCTCGGCGCGGTCCACTCCGCGCACCCCGACCCGCCCGCCCGGGACGAACGCCACGATCAGCAGCCGTGCCTCCGGAACCGCCAGCGCGCTGATTTCGCGGACGTACGCGTCGCGATCGGCGTCGCTCATGTTGTGCAGACAGCCATTGTCGACGATCAACTCGAAGTTCGCGCCGATGCCGGTGCGGCTCAGCTGCGTGACGTCGGCTTGGCGGAACTCGACGTCGGCGCCGGCCGCGCTTGCTTTGGCACGTGCGCGTTCGAGTGGCCTGGCCACGAAGTCGACCGCGGTGACCTTCCAGCCGTGCTGGGCGAGATAGATGGAGCAGTCACCGGTACCGCAACCGACCTCTAGAGCCGACCCGGCGGGGAGCGCTGCGGCGTCGCGCGTTCCCTCGACCAGATCCCGCACGCTCTGCGCGAGCGGATGACCGTCCCATGGGGTGAACCCGATGCGGTAGAAGATCCGAAACAGCGTTTGCTTGGAAGCCATGGCTCAGCCTAAGCCCCTGGGGCAGGTCGCCCCTATCGGAAGGCGGCGGCGATGCGGCGCCATTCCTCTCGCGGGAATACCCGCGGATCGGGCAGCAGCACCTGGACGCAGACCTGGTCGGCGCCCGCGGCACGATGCTCGGCGACGCGGCGCGTCACGACCTCTTCATCACCCCAGGCGATGATGCCGTCGAACAGGCGATCGCTCACCTGCGACAGATCGTCTTCGGTGAAGCCGGTGCGCAACAGGTTGTTTGCATAGTTGGGCAAGGCCAAATACGACCGCAGCCAATCGGTTCCGATTCGGCGGGCCTCGTCGACGCTGTTCGTCAAGATAACCGTCTGTTCTGGCAGCAGCAACGGGCTCGGGCCCAAAGTCGAACGGGCAGAAGCGGTGTGCTCAGGGGTGACGAGGTAGGGATGGGCGCCACCGGCCCGGGTCGCTGACAGCGTCAGCATCTTCGGGCCCAACGCGGCAAGCACCCGGCGCTTGATAGGAACCGGATGCGGCGCGGCATCCAAGCCGTCCAGGAAGGATGCGGTTGCCGCCAGCGGCCTGCGGTACCGTCCGGGTTGACCGGCATCGATCAACGGGGCGTGGCTGACGCCGATCCCGAGTAGAAAACGGTCACCGTGCTCGGCGGTCAGGGTCGCGTAGGAGTCGGCGACGTCGGCGGGCGAATGCATCCACAGATTCAAGATGCCTGTGGCGATTACGGTCCGCCGGGTCGCGGCAAGCAGGTGCCCCACCGCGTCGAACACCGGCCCACCGACGTCGGGTATCCACAATGCCGAAAACCCCATTTCGTCGAGTTCGGTTGCCGCCTCGGCGGATTCAACCGGGTCGCCGTAGCGAAGTTGACTGCTCCAGATCCCGACACCGGTCAGTTCCATGTGAGGCCTTCCCTTCGTGGCGCGCATGCCGCGGCGGCCCGGCACCGCGGCTCTACCGGACATGCTGTCAGGCGTCGCTTCCGGTGTATTCGGGCACCGGCATCGAATCGTGCATCCGGATGCCCTTGGTGTTGAGCTTCGCCACTGAGCGGGACAGCGACCCGGGCATCGCCGAGATCAGCTGGGCTCCACGGGTCAACGCCCACACTCCGATTCGGGAACCGGGGATGATGCCTTTGGCCGCGGCGCGGGCGAACGCTCGGCTGCGCTGCACGGGTTCGCGCATCCGCAGCTCATAGGCGGCGAAGGCGCGCAGATGGTCGCCGTCGGCCTCGGCGAGCTCCCCGGCCAGCACGTAGGCGCCGAGGATGGCGAGGCTGGTGCTGCCGCCCACCGCGGGTCCCGGGCAGTATCCCGCGTCGCCGACCAGGGTGACGCGGCGCCGCGACCACCGGTCGGTCCGCAGTTGGGTGATCGAGTCGAAGTAGAAGGTGCGCGTGCGGTCCAGTTCTGCCAGCCAGCTATCCACCTGCTCGTGCATCCCGGCGAACGCGTTCTTCAGTAATTCCTTCTGCCGCAACGCATCACGGTGCCCATAGTCCAATTCCTCTTTGCTGCGAAACATGAACACCGCACGGGCGTCATCCAGGTGATCCGCCGTGTAGATTCCGGCGAAGCGGCCGACGCCGACGTGAGCGACCATCTCACCGGACTCGACCAGCGCCTTCGGTGCCGACAGCACTGACAGGTACCCGCCGAGGAAGCGCGTCAGCTTGGCGTCCTCGCCGAAAGTCAGGCGCCGAACATTAGAGTGCAACCCGTCGGCGCCCACGATGACGTCGAACGAACGCGCCGGCGACCGCTCAAATGTCACGGTTCCGTCGTGCTCGATCGCGGTGATCGAGTCACCGAACAGGTACTCGACATCGTCGCGGGCGGCGTCGTAGTAGATCTCGCTCAGGTCGTCGCGCATGATCTCTACGTGCGAGTCGGAGGTGGCGGCGTAGATCTTGGCGAGGTCGACGTCGATGGCCTTTGTCCGGGCTTCACGGTACATCGTCAGCCGTTCGGTTCCGGTGGCGCGCGCCTCGATGTGCGGGAGGACGCCCATCTTCGTCGAGATTTCCATTGCGGGACGGAACAAGTCGACGGCGTGGCCGCCGGTTTTTCGCAGCGTCGCTGCGCGCTCCACCACGGTGACGTCGAAACCGTATCGGGTCAGCCAGTACGCCAGGACCGGGCCAGCGATGCTGGCGCCGGAGACGAGTATCCGCATGACCACCTCCCACGCTTACTTAACGTTCGGTAAGCTTAGCATCCCACTTACCTATCGGAAAGTCAGATAAACTCGCGAGGGTGAGCAGGCCCCGGTCGGACACCCGTGAGCGCATCCAAGAGGTCGCCCGCGAGCTCTTCTTGCAGCGCGGCGTGCAGCGCACCAGCCTGCAGGACATCGCCAACCAGCTAGGGATCACCAAACCCGCGTTGTACTACCATTTTCCATCACGCGAAGAACTCGTGCGCAGCATCCTGGTGCCGCTGATCGACGAGGGCGAACGCTTCGTCGCCGAGGCCGAGGGGCGCCGCCGCAACGATGCGCGCGAGCTGTTAGAGGGTTACTTCGATTTCCACTACCGGCACCGCCGGGACCTGGTGCTGCTGTTGACCGAGCTCTCGACGCTGATCGACCTCGACCTCATCGATACCGTGCTGGCGTGGCGTGAGCGGCTGGCCAGGCTGGTCTTCGGCAAGAAGCCGACGCTCGCGCAGTCCACTCGGGCGGTGGTCGCCTTCGGCGGCTTGCAGGATTGCTGCGTGCAGTTTCCCGACGCGCCCCGCGAAGAGCTACGCGAGAAGTCGGTGGCGGCCGCGCTTGACGCGCTGGGTGGTTGAGTCGCAGGCTAAGGTCCCTAGTTATGCGCTTTGGACTCTTCATTCCGCAGGGCTGGCGGATGGATCTGGTCGACATCGAACCCGAAAAACACTGGGCGCTGATGCGCGACCTGGCCACCTACGCCGATAACAGCGCGTGGGACTCGCTGTGGGTCTACGACCACTTCCACACCGTGCCGATGCCGACCGGCGAGGCGACGCACGAAGCGTGGTCGCTGATGGCGGCCTACGCGGCGAGCACTTCGCGGATCAAACTCGGCCAGATGTGCACCGCGATGAGTTACCGCAACCCCGTCTATCTCGCCAAGGTGGCCGCGACTGCCGACGTCATCTCCGGTGGCCGCATTCAGATGGGCATCGGCGGTGGCTGGTACGAACATGAATGGCGCGCTTACGGTTACGGGTTCCCCTCGGCGGGTGTGCGATTGGGCCGTCTGGACGAAGGCGTGCAGATCATGCGCGATGCGTGGCGCGACGGCAAAGTCAGCTTGGACGGCAAGCACTATCAGGTCGACGGCGCGATCGTCGAGCCGAAGCCGTTGCAGGACGGGGGAATTCCCTTCTGGATCGCCGGTGGCGGCGAGAAGGTGACGTTGCGGATCGCCGCGCAGTACGCGCAATACACCAACTTCACGCCGGAGCTCGAGGCCTTCAAGCACAAATCGGATGTGCTGGCCGAGCACTGCCGTGAGGTGGGTACCGATTTTGACGCCATCGTTCGCTCGGCCAACTTCAGCGCAATCATCGGCGCCTCCGACTCCGACGTCGAAGACCGGCGGCAGCGGATACGCGACCGGATATCGCGTTACGTACCCGAGGCCGCCGCGGATGCGATGCTCTCCGGAGGCTCGGAGGGGGCAACAGGCACAACGGAACAAGTCATCGAGCGGATCGCCAAGGTTCGCGACCTTGGTTGCGAGTACGCGATCTGCTACTTCCCCGAGGCCGCCTACGACCGGTCGGGCATCGAACTGTTCGAGCGTGAGGTCATTCCTGCGCTGAGCTGATAGCGCGTTAGACGTCGCTGGTGATGTACCTGGTCTTGGCCGGAGGCGCGGCCAGCAGCGGAGGAAGCTGGGTCAGCTTGCCTTCGCCGGCGCGAAACGCGCGGTAGGCCTCGTCGTTTTCGACCGTCTCCCAGATTTCGTAGATGAGCCAGTGCGCTTCGTCGTCCTCGTCGACAAGTACGTCGGTGCGCACATTGCCGTCGAACGCGCGAGTGTCCTGTAGCGCCCGGCCCATCAGCTCGCGCCCCGCAGCGACCTCGTCGGGCTTGAATCTGAGCTCGAGTATCACCGTGACCGTCATGGGCCCAACATATCTTCGTGCCCGGTCCGTCGTCGGCCCGCCCGGTCCTCCAGCTATGAGAATGCGGTTTCCACTTTTCGGAAAGCTGTTATACCGTTCAGTCAGAATTGTTCTTTTGGCGCACCGCGGACGTTCCTGGAGGATCCCTCAATGCAGAAGGCACTCGCTCCCGAGATCTCGACCTGGCCGGACGAGAACCCGCAGCTGATCGGCAGTCGGTGCGGCGATTGCAGCGCCACGACCTTCCCGGTGCAGCAGCGGTGCCCGCGGTGCAGCGGCGGCGCGATGAGCGACATGCTGTTGCCGCGGACCGGCACCGTCGTCGCTTGGACCACTCAGGGCTTCCCGCCCGGGGCCCCGTACGCCGGCCCGACCGGCAAGGACTTCGTGCCGTTCGGCGTGGGTCTGGTCCAGCTCGGTGACGTCATCCGTGTCGAGGGGCGGCTGACCGAGAACGACCCGGCCAAGCTGAAGTTCGGCCAGGAGGTCGAGCTCACCATGGTGCCTTTCACCACCGACGCGGACGGCAACGAGATCATCACGTTCGCTTTCCAGCCGGTTTAGACAGAAGGAGACTGAGATGACCAACGATGTAGCGATCATCGGTGTGGGTCTGCATCCCTTCGGCCGGTTCGAGAAGACCGCGATGCAGATGGGCGCTGAAGCCATCCAAAGCGCGCTCACCGACGCCGGTGTTCAGTGGAAAGACATTCAGTTCGGCTTCGGTGGCAGTCACGAAGTGTCCAACCCGGACGCGGTCACCCGCCTGGTTGGACTGACCGGCATCACCTTTACCAACGTCTTCAACGCCTGCGCCACCGCGGCCAGTGCCATTCAGCAGACGGCGGACACCATCCGCTTGGGCAAGTACGACATCGGCATCGCCATCGGCTTGGACAAACATCCGCGCGGAGCTTTCACCGACGACCCCGCCAAGCTGGCGCTGCCGCAGTGGTACGCGCAGAACGGTCAGTTCGTCACCACCAAGTTCTTCGGGATGAAGGCCAACAAGTATCTGCACGATCACCACATCTCGCAGGAGACGCTGGCGCGGGTGGCCAACAAGAACTTCCGCAACGGTACGCTGAACCCGAATGCCTTCCGGCGCAAGGAGATCTCCGTCGAGGAGATCCTCAACTCGCCTACGCTCAACTACCCGCTGACGCAGTACATGTTCTGCGCGCCCGACGAGGGCGCCGCCGCGGTCATCATGTGTCGCGCGGACATCGCGCACAAGTTCACCGACAAGCCGGTGTACGTGCGCGCTTGTGAGATCCGCACTCGCACGTTCGGGGCGTATGAAGTGCATGCCACCTTCGCACCGCTCGACGAGGACGTCTCGCCGACGGTGTACGCGTCCAAGGCGGCCTACGAAGCCGCGGGCATCGGTCCCGAGGACGTCGATGTCGCCCAGCTGCAGGACACCGACGCCGGCAACGAGGTCATCCACATGGCCGAGACCGGCCTGTGCGCCGACGGTGAGCAGGAGAAGCTGCTGGCCGACGGCGCCACCGAGATTCACGGCTCGATGCCGGTCAACACCGATGGTGGGCTGATCGCCAATGGCGAGCCGATCGGCGCATCGGGGCTGCGGCAGATGCACGAGTTGGTGCGTCAGCTGCGCGGCGAGGCGGGGGAGCGTCAGGTTCCCGGCAACCCGCGCGTCGGGCTGGCCCAGGTGTATGGCGCGCCGGGCACCGCGTCGGCGACCATCCTGTCGCTCTAATCGCCCGAGGCACAACCCTTCCGGGTCCTCAAACCGCGATTGGCCCGGCTACGCGGCATATTCGGGCAATGCGATGTCGTCACGAAATTCGCTGCGGATGGCCCAGTCGGCCAGCCGCGGAATATTCAGCAGTTTCGACGCCTGGTTGCGGGTCCATACGCCCAGCGCCGTCTTTGGCGCGAACATCGTGGCGAATGCCCGCGCCGACCGCTGCCTGGCCTCAACGATCGGACGCAATCGCCGCTCATAGCGACGAAACGCATCCTGGTGATCGCCTCCTGCGCGACTGAGTTCGCCTGCCAGTACGTAGGCCTGCACCATCGCGAGACCCGTTCCCTCACCCGCCAGCAGCGAGACGGCAGCCGCAGCGTCGCCGATGAGCGCTACACGCCCGTCCGACCAGTGGTCCATGACGATTTGGCTGACGCGATCGAAGTACACATCGGTGGTCTTGTCGAGTTTGCGCAAGATCTCTGGGCATTCCCAGCCCGCGTCGCCGAAAACCTCATGCAGTGTGTTCTTGGCCTGTGACGCATCCTGCGGATCGGGGCCGCTCATGTGATCGGGCGTGAAAACGAAAAGAAACATCGTCTTCTCGCCGCGCATCGTGAATCGTCCGATCATGCGCCCGGGCATGGTGTGTGCGACGTAGACGAGTTCATCACGCGGTTGGTAGCCGTCGGCCTCGAACGCCGCGACTCGGTAACCGAGATCGGCCTCCCATCGGGCTTGCGTGCCGAAGACCAATTCCCGTACAGGCGAATGAATACCACCTGCACCGACGAGCAGGTCGAATTGTCGTGACCCGCCGCGCTCGAGGCTGACCTGTACGCAAGAGTCGTGTTGCTCGATGGCCGAAACGCTTTCACCGAACAGAGTCTCGACATGATTGTCGATGGAGCGATAGATCATGGCCGCCAAATCGCCGCGGGGCACAGTCACGAACCGGCCATCGACGTTCCGCCGGAACACCTCAGCCGAAAAGCCGCCTACCTTGCGCGAATTCCGGTCCACGATCCGCACCTCTTTGACCGCGTATCCGGCTGCGTGCAATTCGGCGGTCAGTTCCATACGTTCGGCAACGGCATACCCGGCGCCCCAAAAATCCACTGCGTAGCCGCCGGTGCGAAGACGCGCCGCCTTCTCGATCAGGGTGGGCTGGTGACCATAGCGCCAAAGCCAGTACGCAAGTGTTGGACCGGCGATGCCCGCACCGACGATGGCGATCTTCATGTGCGTACCTCCTGTGCGAGTGGAGCCTGAATATCATAGCACTATGCAATAGTTGCGCTAGGATACTGATTAGTTACGGCCCGTAGCCCGCGCGTCGATCCGCCCGCCGACACCGAAAAGGGACGGCGGCTGTCAAGCAGCACAATCGAATTCGTCGATCCCGGGACGTCGAACAACATGGCGGCCGCTGCGCTAACTGGCGACGCCGTACAACCTAAATCGCCGGTCCCAAGAGGTCGTCCGCATCGCGAATGATGTAACCGTAGCCCTGCTCGGCCAAGAAGCGCTGCCGGTGCGCGGCATACTCGGCATCCAGGCTGTCGCGCGCCACCACGGAATAGAAGATGGCGCCCCCACCGTCTGACTTGGGCCGAAGCAGCCGGCCCAGCCGTTGCGCCTCCTCTTGGCGCGAGCCGAACGTTCCCGAGACCTGCACCGCCACAGAGGCTTCCGGCAAGTCGATGGAGAAGTTCGCGACTTTGGACACCACCAGGGTGGACAACTCGCCTCGACGGAAGGCATCGAACAGTTCTTCCCGTTCCTTGGTCCGGGTGGACCCCTGGATGACCGGGGCGTTCAGCTCGGCACCGAGCTCGTCGAGCTGATCGAGGTAGGCGCCGATCACCAGGGTCTGCTCGCCGGGATGTTTCGCCAGAAGCGATTTGACCACGGCGATTTTGGTGTGCACCGTCGAGCACAGCTTGTACCGCTCTTCGGGTTCGGCGGTGGCGTAGATCATCCGCTCGTTGTCGGTCATGGTGACCCGCACTTCGACGCACTCGGCCGGCGCGATCCACCCCTGCGCCTCGATGTCCTTCCACGGCGCGTCATAGCGCTTGGGGCCAATCAGCGAGAACACGTCGCCCTCGCGGCCGTCCTCGCGGACGAGCGTCGCGGTCAGACCCAGGCGCCGCTTGGACTGCAGATCCGCAGTCATCCGGAACACCGGTGCCGGCAACAGATGGACCTCGTCGTAGATGATCAGCCCCCAGTCCCGGCTATCGAAGAGCTCCAGGTGCCGATACTCGCCCTTGGTGCGGCGAGTGATCATCTGATACGTGGAGATGGTGACCGGCCGGATCTCTTTGCGTTCGCCGGAGTATTCGCCGATTTCGTCCTCGGTGAGCGACGTACGCGCGATCAGCTCGCGCTTCCATTGCCGCGCCGCGACGATATTGGTGACCAGAATCAGCGTCGTCGCACCAGCTTTCGCCATGGCCGCCGCGCCCACCAATGTCTTACCGGCGCCGCACGGAAGCACCACCACACCGGATCCGCCGGACCAAAACGAGTCGGCGGCCATCTGCTGATAGTCGCGTAGGTGCCAGCCGTCCTGGGCCAGGCTGATCGGATGCGCTTCACCGTCGACGTAGCCGGCGAGATCTTCTGCGGGCCAACCGATCTTGAGCAGCATCTGCTTGACGCGACCGCGCTCGCTGGGATGGACGACGACCGTGTCGTCGTCGATTCGGGCGCCGAGCATCGGTGCAATCTTCTTGTTGCGCAACACCTCTTCGAGCACCGCGCGATCCAGGCTCACCAGTGTCAGGCCGTGTGCGGGGTTTCTCACCAGCTGCAAACGTCCGTAGCGGGCCATGGTATCGACGATGTCGACCAGCAGCGGCTGGGGCACCGCGTAACGCGAGAAGCTGACCAGCGCGTCGACCACCTGTTCGGCGTCATGACCGGCGGCGCGGGCGTTCCACAGCGCCAGGGGGGTGATGCGATAGGTGTGCACGTGTTCGGGCGCGCGTTCCAGCTCGGCGAACGGCGCGATGGCGGCGCGCGCCGCGCCGGCGAGATCGTGGTCGACCTCGAGCAGCACAGTCTTATCGGACTGCACGATCAACGGTCCGTCAGACATACTCAGCGCCACTCCTCCTGATCTGTGGTCACGCCGGCAGGCATGGCACCCATTATCGGCCGGTGGCCGACACAACCGACGTGATGCGGTGGATGGCGAAGTCACGCAGCTTTCCGGACGCGGAGTCAAACGCCACCAGTTGACCGCCTTTGATGGTGATGGGTGACACCACTCGCTGGGTCGCCACACCGGCCGCATCCAGATAACCGATCACCAGGGTGTCTTGTTCCTTGGCCGCGCGCTGCAACTGCGTCATGGTGACCGCGGGATCGACACGGATGTTGCCGAATGGTGCGGCGGTCACCTTGCGCAGCACCGCCACCACCGCGTTGAGGCTTTCGCTGTTGGGACGCCGGATCGGGCGATAGGGCCGGCGCTGCTGGGGCGTGGCCACCCGGGCACCGCGCGGACGAACGTCGACGATGGCGCCGGAGGAATCCTCGGCCGCCGGCGCGAAGCCGGCGGCCCGCAGGGCGACGAGCACCTCGCCGATGGGGGCCGGCGACACCGCGACCGTCGGCGCAAGGGCCCGCAACTGCACCTCTTCGGTCGCCGGGGCTGCCACCGCCTGGGCCAGCAGGGCGGGGTCCTCGCAGCGCACGAACGACGCCGCCATGCCGATCCGCAGCTGCCCATGCCGGCGTGCAACATCGTCGATGAGGTAGCTCAAGCCTTGGGGAACCGGAGTTTTCGAATGCTTGGCGAATAAGGAATGCATCCAGTCGCGGGTCTTGCCGACATCGAGTGCGTGGCGGATCGACTGCTCGCTGATTCGGTACACCATCGCGGTGCCGGCCGATTCGACGGTGGCGACGACGGCGAGTTGCTCGGCCAGGTCGCGTTCCAATGGGCCGGGCACGACCACGGTGAGATCCGCCTGCAGCAGGAAATGGTCGACCGGTTTGGGCAGCGCCCGGTTCATCGCCTCGATCGCGAGCTGCGGATCGCCGTCGTCGTCCAGCAGCGCGCGACCAGGTGTGCTGATCGCCCCGCGGCCCACCAGCCCCAGGGCGTTGCTCTCGGCGAGCAGGTCCCCGACGGGTCCGGGCTGCAACCGTTTGGCCCAGCGCGGGCGCCGCCAGATCAGCGCCGCCGAAGCGTGCGCCGCGTTGACGCCGGCGCCGGGGGGCAGTTCGGACAGCATGGAGAGCAACAGCCGGCGATCCAGCGGTGCGGCCGTGGAGTACAGGCCGTCGGTGAGGGCCCCATAGGGCTTGGCGTCGGGGCCGCGGCTGCCGATCAGCGCCGGCCGACCGGGAAGGTCGAGCCAGCTGCTGGCCAAAAGCTGCCAGCGTTCGGCGGCAGACATCGCGGCGTACCGGTCGGTTGCGACCGTCGGCGCCCAGTACGGTGCCTCCCCGGTGACCGGCTCGGGGTCTGGCATGCCGCTGGCGATCAACCCAGCCGCGGCCGCGACTTCGAGGATCAATCCCAGGCGCGACTCTTCGATGCCGGTCACCTTGCCCAGCCGCTTGACGTCGCGAATCCCCAGACCGCCGCTTCGCAGCTCGGAAACCGGTGCGGCGGAAAGCGTTTCAAGCAGGACATCGACCTCGCGTAGCAAGTCGATGACAGCCCCGGCAGCGGTTGCGTCGACGTCGTCGGCCGTGGTGGTGGAGACCACCGGGTCGGGTGCGGTCAGCTGCATGGGACCGGGCTGCTCGCCCCGCAGCACCTGCCCGACGTGGCGGGGCAGGATCACCGTCTCGGCATCGATGCGCCGCAACAGGCCCATGGCCAGCAGCTGGGGTACCGGCCGGTCCGCGGGCGCGCCGGGCGCGGCGTCGCGGGTGCGGCCCAACGGGGAACCTTCTAGAAGCTTCTCCAACACGTCGAGCTGCGCCTGGTCGAGGCCATCGATCAGGCCGGCGATCTGCTCGGCGCTGCGCGAAGCGTCCTCGAGACTGACCTGGCCCGGATGCCACGGCATTCCTGCCGCGGCGTCGGCGGCCACGCGCAGCGCGGCGTCGCCCCAAGCCAAGGCGCGTTGCCGGAGGTCGTCCATCGCGTCGAGGACGTCGGTTTCGGGGGCGCGGTCACCGATCAGCGCTAGCAGCTTCGCGGTGGGCACAGGCTCCACGTCGGCCTGGAGCACTAACAGCGCGTCGAGTACGGCCAGCCGCAGAAAGTCCAGGTCATCGGTGGCGGCCTTGATCGACTGGCGGGCCTGGGCGCGCGCGGCCAGCGCGGCGATGCTGCCGGGTGGGGGCTGGGCGAGGTCAGGCCGCAATTCCAACAGTCGGATCAGCCGCTCATCGGACAACTCGGCCAGCCACGACCCCAGCGGGATATCCGGGGTGTTGTCGGTCATTGCTGACCAGCGTAAAGCAGGTGGCTGATACCCAGCAGGCCTCGACAGCCCATCGCGTCGCTAGCGCGGTGACCGGCGGCGGCGACGGCAACGCGTCTTCAAACGCCGGTCTTGCGCCGCGTGCCGTCCGGCCACCTGTCAGAATGGACCTCGTGGCTGACACTGCTGAGGGCAAAGCACGTAAAACCAAGTATGTGGACAACGGCTGGCCGACGACGGACCCCGACGACCACGCGGTCAGTGAACTCGTGACCGATCGCACGGGCGCGCTGTCGCCCTTCGGTGAGCTGGTGTTCCCGCTGCCCCCCACCGACTTGCCCTACGTGCACCCGGTCACCGTCGTCAATCGGTAGGCCGCCAGATGGCCAGGGCCTCTGAGGGCTCCGAAGCCTCGGCGAACTCGGCTTCCGAAGACGCCGGCTCGGGCCCCCTGTCACATTTGGACGACCAGGGGGCGGCGCACATGGTCGACGTCAGCGAAAAGCTGGCCACCAAGCGGACCGCGGTGGCCGCGGGCGTCCTGCGCTCGTCGCCGCAAGTGCTGGCGCTGATCTCGGCCGGCGGACTGCCCAAGGGCGATGCGCTCGCCACGGCCCGGATAGCCGGCATTCAGGCCGCGAAGCGCACCAGCGAACTCATCCCGCTTTGTCATCAACTCGCTCTCACAGGGGTCGACATCGACTTCACCGTGGGGGAGTCTGAGATCCAGATCACCGCAACAGTGCGAAGCACCGACCGCACGGGGGTGGAGATGGAAGCGCTGACGGCCGTCAGCGTCGCGGGCCTGACGCTCTACGACATGATCAAGGCGGTGGACCCGGCCGCACGGATCGACGACATCCGAGTGCTGCGCAAGGAAGGCGGCAAAACCGGAAGGTGGTCGCGCCAATGAGCACCCGTTCCGCCCGCATCATCATCGCCTCGACCCGCGCGGCGTCGGGAGTCTACGACGACCGCTGCGGCCCGATCATCGCCGAATGGCTCGCAGAACGCGGCTTTTCGGCACCGCAGCCGGAGGTGGTTGCCGACGGGCCGCCGGTCGGTGCCGCGCTGCGCACCGCGATCGGCGCCGAGGTCGATGTCATCATCACCTCCGGCGGCACCGGCATCTCGCCCAGCGACAGCACGCCGGACCACACCGTGGCCGTAGTCGACTACATGATTCCGGGGCTAGCGGAAGCGATCCGCCAGTCGGGCCTGCCGAAGGTGCCGACGTCGGTGCTGTCGCGCGGGGTGTGCGGCGTGGCCGGCCAGACCTTGATCGTCAACCTGCCTGGTTCGCCGGGAGGAGTTCGCGACGGCCTCGGTGTGCTCGCCGATGTGCTCGACCACGCACTCGACCAGCTTGCCGGTAAAGATCACCTGCGATGACGCTCGTCGTGCGCGCAGCCATGACCGAGCACCCGATTTCACTGGCCGAGCATGAAGAGTTAGTGGGCCATCAGTCGGCCGGGGCCATCGTCGGGTTCGTCGGCATGATCCGCGACCACGACGGCGGACGGCGGGTGGTGCGACTCGAGTACTCCGCGCACCCGTCGGCCGACCAGGTCATCGCCGATGTGGTGGCCGAGGTGGCCGAGCAGTCCAGCGGCCTACGGGCAGTCGCCGCAAGCCACCGCATCGGCGCGCTACGCATCGGAGAGGCGGCTCTGGTGGCCGCCGTCGCCGCCGACCATAGGCAGGCAGCATTCGCCACCTGCGCGCTCTTGGTGGACACCATCAAGGCGCGGCTACCGGTGTGGAAGCACCAATTCTTCGCCGACGGAACCGAAGAGTGGGTGGGCTCGGCCTGACGCGCCAGGCACGTCGGCCACCGGAATGCTGCACCATGCCCGACACGCCCCGAAAAGGAGGGGTTTCGGGGCGTGCGGGGGGTGAGGCGGCGTCAGGCGTTGGGTGACGGCTGAGCGAGAGCGTCCAGCGCGTCGTTTCCGTGAACGTCCTGCGCCTTGATCGCCTCCCACAGCTGCACGAGGTAATTGGCGTCGGAGGCCTGCTGCGGCGTGCCTTCCGGCACGAAACCGTGAAAGTCCGTGTCCACGACGGGCGGTGCGTCCGCCGGAGGTGCGGGTGGCATCGCGTCGGCCGGCGGCGGGGCGTCGGCGGGGGGCGCCGGCGGCAGGTCCACGGGAGGTGCGGGTGGCATCGCGTCGGCCGGCGGCGGGGCGTCGGCCGGGGGAACCGGCGGCAGGTCCACGGGAGGTGCGGGTGGCATCGCGTCGGCCGGCGGCGGGGCGTCGGCCGGGGGAACCGGCGGCAGGTCCGCAGGGGGCGGCGCAGGAGCGTCCGGCGGTGCCGGCCGGTCAAACGAGGCCAGCTGCACCGGAGCGGGCGGGGGCGGCGCAGGAGCGTCCGCCGGGGGCGCATCCACGGACGGGGCGAGCGGCGCCGGGGCGCCATTGATGCCGGGGGCGTCCAGGCCGGCGGGCGCCGGCACGTCGCGATGGGTCGGTCCCGACAAGGGGCCGCCGCACACGGGCCAGGCTCCGCGGCCCTGAGTGGCGAGCACCCGTTCGGCGACGGCGATCTGCTGTTCCCTGGTGGCGAGTTCGGCCGACGGGGCGTATTGGCCGCCGCCGTGTGAGGCCCAGGTGCTTGCGCTGAACTGCACGCCACCGTGGTAGCCGTTGCCGGTATTGATGCCCCAGTTACCGCCGGATTCGCAACGGGCTACCTGATCCCATTCTCCGTCGGTGGCCGCGGCCGCTTGGCCGGCCAGGGCGATGCTGCCGCCACCAAGAACCGCGCCGGTGAAGGCGATCTTGGCGACGCTGATGTTCGAACTGCTGGGCTTACGATGACGTCCGCTCATACGCGCCGATCTATTCCTCTCTCGTCACGCGCCTGCGAGGTCAGCTGTCGGGTTCGGGTTGGAGAGGCCACCCGGCCGGCGTCGTCGTCAAATGAGACGACGCCGACTTCACCCCTAGGAGCCGCGTGCGGCCCCATTCCGATCACGGTGGACCGGTGGGTCCCCCGTCTCCATCCATGTAGTTCGGAGGCCCCCCGCCTATTGGATGGAGCTCGGCGCGATAGGGAGGGGAGGTCCGCCAATCGGGATGGCTGGCGAGCCTTCGGAGACGGTAACCGTTTCTGTTGGTCTCGTCACGTTGAGCGGAACCCGGCGTTTCCCTCTCGGCCCTCCGTGAAAACCGCAGGAACACATAGTGTTTGCGCAGCTCATAGGGGTCGATATCGGAGCGTGACCGCGCCGTTATCGTTCCGTTACGTGAGATATGTCACAGTTTCAACCGCCAGAAAAGGGCGGCAGGACATCGATCGTGTCACCGGATTGCAACGCCGTGGTGTCGTCGCGGACGGCGATCCCGTCGCGCAGGTACGAGCACCGGTTCAGCACGGTGGCCAAGCCAGACCCTCGAACGGCGAGCCGCTCGACCAGCTCGCCGACCGTGGTGCCGGGACGCAGCACCACCGACTCTGAGTCGACGCCCGCGGCCGCGCGCGCGGCGGCGAAGTAGCGCACCGTCACCTGAATTCCGTTGGCTTGGACAGGGATCTGCCCCATGGGACTAGCCACCGATCGCGCTCATCGGGCGGTCGGGCTGGATGAAGTTCGGATCGTTGATGCCATGACCGGCGGGTTTGCCCCACATCGCAGTGCGCCACGCCGCCTCGATCGCGTCGTCGGGCGCACCGCTGCGCAATAGCCCGCGCAGGTCGGTCTCTTGTTTGGCGAACAGGCAGCTGCGGATCTGGCCGTCGGCCGTCAAGCGCGTGCGGTCGCACGCCGCGCAGAACGCGTGCGAGACCGATGCGATGACCCCGAACTTGCCGCTCGGCGTGCCCGGGCCGGTATCGACCAGCCACAGCTCAGCGGGGGCCGAGCCCCGCGGCGCGGGATCGGGCCGCAGCCGAAAATGTGGGCGCAGCGCGGCGAGCACGTCGTCGGCCTTCAGCGCCGCGTCCCGTCGCCATTGGTGCCCGGCATCCAGGGGCATCTGCTCGATGACGCGCAACTGATAGCCGTGCTCGAGGCAGAACCGCAACAGGTCCACCACGTCCTCGCGGCCGGTGCCGGGGTCCAGCACGGCGTTCACCTTCACCGGCGTCAGGCCGGCTTCGTTGGCGGCGGCCAAGCCGTCCAGCACGTCGGCGAGGCGATCGCGGCGGGTGATGGCCGCGAAATTCTGCCGATCCACGCTGTCGAGTGAGACGTTGACGCGATTCAGCCCGGCCGCCGCGAGCCCGGCGGCGCGACGCGCCAGCCCGATACCGTTAGTGGTCAGCGAGATCTCGGGGCGGGGCTGCAGAGCGGCCGCATCGGCGACCACTACTTCGAGGTGGCGCGCCAGCAGGGGTTCGCCGCCGGTGAACCGCACGCTGGTCACCCCCAGCCGGGTAACCGCAATGCGCATCAGTCTGGCGAGTTCGTAAGCATCCAGCAGTTGCTCGCCCGGTAGCCAGTTCAGGCCCTCCGCGGGCATGCAATAAGTGCACCGCAGGTTGCAGCGGTCGGTCAGCGAGATCCGCAGATCGGTGGCGACCCGCCCATAGGTGTCAACCAGCGGGCCGGTGGCGGGGGCACCGGCAGGAACGGCCGCGCCGCCGTCGCGGCTCGGCACTGACGGGACGCCCAGCGTCGTCAAAGTCATGCGGCCGCCGGGGGCGCGTAGTCGGTCGGTGAGCTGACCGGGACAATCTGCTTGCCCAGCGGCATCAATGACACCGGAATCAGTTTCAGGTTGGCCAACGCCAAGGGGATGCCGACGATCGTGACCGCCATCGCCGCCGCGCTGGCCAGATGACCGATCGCCAGCCACACACCGAACAGCAACACCCAGATCACGTTTCCGACCAGGGCGCCAGACCCCGCCGTCGGCTTGTCCACAATCGTGCGGCCGAACGGCCACAGCGCATAGGAGGCGATGCGCAACGACGCGAAGCCGAACGGGATCGTGACGATGAGCAGGAAGCTGATGATCGCCGCAGCCAGGTATCCGACGGCCAGCCAGAGGCCGCCGAAGACTAACCAGATGACGTTCAGGATCAGGCGCATATCTCCTCCGCGGTTATTACCAAGCGTACCGAGTGCCCGATAACGGGGGTGCTTGTCGCCCGGGCCCCCGAGTAGGATCAGACTCCTAATACGGCGTCCTGCGCAGGCGGGACGCTTATTGTGTTTCCTACCTCTATTGATTCGTTAGACAAGCAGGTGAGACCAGTGCCGACGGGCAAGGTTAAGTGGTACGACGCTGACAAGGGCTTCGGGTTCCTGTCGCAAGAGGACGGCGAAGACGTATACGTTCGCTCGTCGGCGTTGCCCGCCGGGGTTGAGGGCCTCAAGGCTGGCCAGCGTGTCGAGTTCGGCATCGCCTCCGGACGGCGCGGACCGCAAGCGTTGAGCCTCAAACTGATTGAGCCGCCGCCCAGCCTGACCAAGGCGCGTCGCGAGGTGCCCGCCGAGCACAAGCACAGTCCCGACGAGCTGCACGGCATGGTCGAGGACATGATCACGCTGCTGGAAAGTGCGGTGCAGCCTGAGTTGCGCAAGGGTCGCTATCCGGACCGCAAGACTGCCCGCCGGGTTTCCGAGGTGGTCAAGGCAGTGGCCCGGGAGCTCGACGCCTGACGCCGGCGGTGGCCCACAACGTACTGCGCCGCGAAGCTACTCGGTGGTAACTTCGAGATCTGTAGGCGTGGTATTCGGGCCAGTAGCGGGGTACTCCCGCGTCGTGTGAGTCGTTAGCGAGGAGGCTGCGATGGCACAGCAAGCGCAGGTCACCGAGGAGCAGGCGAGAGCACTCGCCGAGGAATCCCGCGAAAGTGGTTGGGATAAACCGTCGTTCGCCAAAGGCTTATTCCTTGGTCGTTTTCCGCTGGAGCTCATACATCCATTTCCCACGCCGTCTGACGCCGACGAGGCGCGCATCCGTGCGTTTCTCGAAAAGCTGCGACAACTTCTGGACACCATCGACGGCAGTGTCGTCGAGCGTGACGCGCAGATTCCCGATGAATACGTCAAGGGCCTTGCCGAATTGGGCTGCTTCGGCATGAAAATACCCACGGAATTCGGTGGCCTGGGCATGTCGCAAGTCGCCTACAACCGCGCGCTGATGATGGTTTCGAGCGTTCATCCCAGTCTCGGTGCACTGCTGTCGGCCCATCAGTCGATCGGGGTACCCGAACCGCTCAAACTCGCCGGGACCCCCGAACAGAAGCGGAAATTCTTGCCGCGCTGTGCTGCTGGGGCCATATCGGCGTTTCTGCTCACCGAACCAGACGTGGGCTCAGACCCGGCACGCCTGGCCTCGACGGCGACGCCGGTCGACGGCGGGACGGCTTACGAACTCGAGGGCGTGAAGTTGTGGACCACCAACGGTGTGGTCGCCGAACTGCTGGTGGTTATGGCCCGGGTGCCCAAGAGCGACGGACACCGGGGTGGAATCAGCGCCTTCGTGGTCGAGGCCGATTCACCCGGGATCACCGTAGAGCGCCGTAACAAGTTCATGGGGCTGCGCGGTATCGAGAACGGCGTGACCAGGCTGCACCGCGTTCGGGTGCCCAGCGAGAATCTGATCGGCCGCGAGGGCGACGGGCTCAAGATCGCGTTGACCACGCTCAACGCCGGACGGCTGTCGCTGCCTGCGACCGCAACGGGGGCGGCCAAGTGGGCGCTGAAGATCGCGCGCGAATGGTCGGGCGAACGCGTCCAGTGGGGCAAGCCGCTGGCCAAACATGAAGCGGTGGCTAGCAAGATCTCGTTCATGGCCGCCACCACCTACGCGCTTGATGCGGTGCTCGAGTTGTCTTCGCAGATGGCCGACGAGGGACGCAACGACATCCGGATCGAGGCGGCGTTGGCCAAACTGTGGGCCAGCGAGATGGGCTGTTTGATTGGCGACGAGCTCTTGCAGATCCGGGGTGGGCGGGGCTATGAGACCGCGGAGTCATTAGCCGCGCGCGGCGAGCGCGCGGTGCCGGTCGAGCAGGTGGTGCGGGACCTGCGGATAAACCGCATCTTCGAAGGGTCCAGCGAGATCATGAGGCTCCTTATCGCCCGCGAGGCGGTCGATGCCCACTTGAGTGCGGCCGGTGACCTCGCCAAGGCCGACGCGGGTCTGAAGCAGAAGGCCGCCGCGGCGGTCGGCGCGAGCGGTTTCTACGGGAAGTGGTTGCCACAGTTAGTCTTCGGCGAAGGGCAGCGACCGAAGGCGTACAGCGAATTCGGCCCGTTGGCCACACACCTCCGGTTTGTCGAACGCTCCACCCGCAAGCTGGCGCGCAACACCTTCTACGGGATGGCGAGGTGGCAGGCCAAGCTGGAACAGCGGCAGGGATTCCTCGGGCGCATCGTCGATATCGGTGCCGAGCTGTTCGCGATGTCAGCGGTGTGCGTGCGCGCCGAGGGCGAGCGGGTCGCCGACGCGACTGTCGGTCAACAGGCTTACGAGCTGGCCGAAACGTTCTGTCAGCAAGCGACGCTCCGCGTGGAGGCCCTTTTCCACGCGCTGTGGACCAACACCGACACCAGCGACGTTCAGCTGACCCACAATGTCCTGGAAGGCCGTTACACATGGCTCGAAGACGGGATCATCGACCAGTCAGAGGGTACCGGGCCGTGGATCGCGCAATGGGAACAAGGAGCGTCCACTGAGACCAACCTGGCTCGGCGGTTTCTGACGGTGGCTGCGCCGACGGAGGCGCATCTCTAGCGAGGAGTTTTGTCATCATGGCCACCTACGTTGCCGGGGCGGGTGAATTCACCCGTGACACCAACTACATCACCACCCGCATCACCGCCGACGGGCGCGACGGCTATCCGGTCGAGCCCGGGCGGTACCGGCTTATCGTCGCCCGGGCGTGCCCGTGGGCGAACCGCGCGATCATCGTGCGGCGTCTGCTGGGCCTGGAAAGTGTTCTCTCCATTGGTTTCTGCGGCCCCACCCACGACGAGCGCAGTTGGACATTCGATCTCGATCCGGGCGGAGTGGACCCGGTTTTGAAGATTCCGCGGTTGCAGGACGCCTACTTCAAGCGGTTCCCCGACTACCCCAAAGGCATCACGGTCCCGGCGATCGTCGACGTCGGAACCGGGGCGGTGGTCACCAACGACTTCGCGCAGATGACCCTGGATCTCTCGACGGAATGGTCGGCCTACCACCGTGCCGGAGCGCCCGAACTGTATCCCCAGCACCTTCGTGCCGAGATCGACGAGGTGAACAAGAAGGTCTACACCGAGATCAACAATGGCGTCTACCGGTGCGGGTTCGCCGGCTCACAGGAGGCCTACGACGCGGCCTACGACCGATTGTTCACCGCGCTGGACTGGGTGAGCGAACGGCTGAGCGACCAGCGATATCTGGTCGGCGACACCATCACCGAAGCCGATGTGCGGTTGTTCACCACCCTGGCCCGCTTCGACCCCGTGTATCACGGGCATTTCAAATGCAATCGGAGCAAATTGAGCGAAATGCCGGTGCTGTGGGCCTACGCGCGCGACCTGTTCCAGACACCCGGATTCGGTGACACCGTCGATTTCGTCCAGATCAAGCAGCACTACTACATCGTGCACGCCGACATCAACCCCACCCGGATCGTGCCCAAGGGTCCGGACCTGGCCGGCTGGCTAGTCCCGCACGGACGAGAAAGCCTCGGCGGCAAGCCGTTTGGGGCGGGAACGCCGCCCGGACCGCCGGTCGAAGGTGAACGCGTGCCCGCCGGCCATGGGGCCTAGCCATTGCGTATCGCGGCGAACGTGGACGTGTTGCGCGAAATTTGGCGAATTTCCCATCAACTCCACGCTCGACGTTAGAGCGGACAGCCCGCGGCGAGCAGGGCGTTGCGAACGCGCGCCACAACGACGTGGGGCCGACGGCTGAGCAGGTCGGCGCTGACCCGGACTATCGTCCAACCCCTCGCCTCAAGCTCTGCCAGTCGATCGATGTCTCGGGTCCGCTGCGCAGGATCGGTCCAGTGCTGCGCGCCATCGAATTCCACTTTGACCTTCCAGTCCTCCCACCCCATATCAATGCGCGCTAGCACCCTGCCGCATTCGTTGACCACTTTTATCTGGGTCTGTGGTCGTGGCAATCCGCTGCCCACGGAGAGCAAGCGAGTCTTGGTCTCGTACGGTGATTCCGCGCCCCCGTCGGTGAGCGGCAGGACCTGACGCAACTGCACGATTCCGCGCGCTCCGCGGTGGCGGTCGGCCAATAGTTCGACGTCAGCGAGCTTCAAGCCCGATGCATGCATCAGCGCGTCGAGCCGAATCACCGCTGTTGTCAAGCCCTTTCGCCTGGCCAGGTCGAACGCCGTGCGTGCAGGCGTGGTCAGGCGCATTCCGTGGCACACTGTCGTCTCATCATCGTCGAGGGTGTCGCTGTGCGAGATGATGCCGCGCGCTTTGTCTCGGCCGGCTCGGTTGAGCTCGGCGGGCAGCCAGTCGTCGATCCACGCCGTCCGGTGCAGTGCGGCCGCGGACAGGCCCGCCAGCGTCGCGGTCCGCCCAGACCACAGCCAGGCCGCGATCGCCCGGGTCACGGCGGTCAATGTCGTCGCGCGAGGGATGTACACGTTGCGATGGACCATTTCGAAATCGGTCCGCAATTGATGCGGTGTTAGCAGTCCGGCTGCCAGCGCTTCGGTTCCTCTGAATGGCCAGTCCAGCGATCGCATGCCGATACATTGCCCGGCCGTAGCGACATCCTCGGCCGAGCGTGGACTCATTGCGCCCAAAGACTCACATTCACACAACAAGTCGACATCGGGGCCAGAGAAATCAGTACACCAGCCGCACCGACCATTCCGCGTGTGGCACGTCGCGCAATTCCCCCGCGGGATCGACCGCCAGCGTCAGCAGTTGCACGACGATTCCGGCCAGACGCCCGCGATGCGGGTCGACGGGCGGGATCGTTACGGCGAACCGGGTGCCCGGGCGAAAGATGGTGCTGGTGGTGTTGGTGGGGTCGTCGTACACCTGCAGCAACCGCCAAGGCGCGCGGTAGATGGCATCGGGCACCGAGAGCTGAATCGGGTACCGCTCGCTGACCTTCAGCTCGCCCTGGCTCTGCGGCGTCTCGCAGTCTTCGAGGTTGAGCACGTTGCAAAAAAGGTACGGCCCCACCCGGGTGAGGTGACCATGTGAATACGCGCTGATCTCGGGGTGACGCGGGCCAGAGCGGCCCACCAGAAACCAGGTCCCGACGCCGGCGCCAATGCAGAGCACAGCTATCAGGCAGGCGAGCAGTACAGCCACACCCCGCTTGCCTCCGGGCTTCACTCGGCAACCACCGCCGGAGCGCCGACACCGCGGCGCTTGCCCTCCTGCTCGACCATGATTGGCCTATTTCCTCCCAGGCCGGGAATCAGTGAATTGCCGCGGAAGCTGACCAAGGTCTGCGCCAGACCCAGGATGAGTAGGGCAGTGACCGCGGTGAAACCGACCCACAATTCGGTGTACACCAAGACCCCCAGCGCCCCGCCGAGGACCCACGCCAACTGCAGCGTCGACTCCGAGCGCCCGAAACCCGATGCGCGGGATTCTTCGGGCAGGTCGTTCTGCAGCGACGCGTCCAGGGACGCCTTTGCGATGGCGCTGGCGCCCGACGTGACGAGGGTGGCGATCACGACAAGCACCAGGTTGCCGGCCACCGAGGCCGCCAGCGCGACCGCGCTCACCGCCACCGTGCAGCGCACCACCAGCACGGCGGGCCGGCCCAGCTTCAGGCGCGCACTGGTGAAGTTGCCGACGAAATTGCCGATCCCGGCCGCGGCGCCGATCACCCCGAGCATCGCGACCTGGGCCCAGCCATTGGCCTGATGGGCCTTGGCGACGAATGCGGGATAGAGGAATAGGAAGCCCACCATGACCTTGATGGTGCAGTTACCCCACAGCGAGGTGATGATGTTGCGGCCCAACGGCTGTCGCAGTGCCCCGCTGACTTCTTTATGCCAGCTGCGCCGCAACGGTTCACTGTTCTGGCGATAGCTCAGCGTGGCGGGGACTTCACCGGCGGTCACCTCGACCCAACGCGGTATCCGCATGGACAGCAGGGCGCCGGCGACGGTCACGGCGATCACCACGAACAACGCCCCGGGCAGCTTGAACAGGTGCGTGCAGACAAACTCGACGCCGCTCGCTATCGCACCGCCGACGATGGTGCCGCCCAGCAGACCGAACATGGTGAGCCGGGCGTTCACCCGCACCAGGTCGATGGTCGGGGGCATGACCCGCGGTGTCACCGCGCTGCGCAGCACACTGAACGACTTCGAGAACACCATCATCGCGAGCGCGCACGGATAGAGCACCCACGACGGGAAACTGCCGCTCGCGCCGTCGTAGTTCATGACCAGCAGCACGGCCAACGCGGTGCGAAGGGCGAACGATGCGGCCAGGGCGACGCGACGGCCATGCTGCAGCCGGTCCAGCGCCGGTCCGATCAGCGGTGCGATCACGGCGAACGGCGCGATGGTGATCAACAGGTACAGCGCGACCCGGCCCTTGCTCTCGCCGGTTGCCGCGGCGAAGAACAACGTGTTGGCCAGTGCGACGGCCATCGCGGCGTCCACCGCGAAGTTGGCCACCACGGGCCACGTCAGCGCCGTTAGGCCTGACTTGTCGGCGCCGTCGGCGGTCGCGGCGCGCTGCACCATCCAATACATCCGCGAACCCATCTCGCGGCTGCGCAGTGCCGCGGCGCGGGTGACGGTGATGCGCTCGCCGGCCGCCGGACCGCGAGATGCCCCGTCACTGTTGGGCTCCGGCTTCGGCTGGTGGTCCAAGGGGGGGAGATAACGGTTGGCGCTCGGCATTGGCGACGGGCGGCGGGAGCGCCGATCAGCGCCGCCGGCGGGATAATTCACCGCACCCGGATGCTGGGAGGCGGACCCGTTGCGGGCCCGGCGGCCCGGCTGAGGGGCCACACGGCTTGGATTGTTTTGCCGCCTTCCAGACACGTACCGATTCTCCCCTATGCCGACTCCATGCGTCTGCAGGTACGGGGTGTGGCTCGTCAACCTAGTATTGGAAACGCGATGCAGAAAGAAGACAGCGTGACCCGATCCTTCGAGGAGCCCACCGCGGGCTCCGCCGTGGCGACCGTGGGCGACTGGCCCGAGGGGTTGGCGGCGGTGCTCACGGGTGCGGCGGACCAGGCCAGGGCCGCCGTCGTGGAGTTCAGCGGGCCGGAGATGGTCGGCGACTATCTGGGCGCCGGCTACGAAGACGCGAACAGCGCCACCCACCGGTTCCTGGCGCATCTACCCGGCTATCAGGGATGGCAATGGGCGGTCGTGGTGGCCGCCTATCCCGGCGCCGAGCGCGCCACCATCAGCGAGGTGGTGCTGGTGCCGGGGCCGACGGCATTGCTGGCGCCCGAATGGGTGCCGTGGGAGCAACGGGTGCGGCCCGGGGACCTGAGCCCCGGTGACCTGTTGGCACCCGCCGCCGACGACCCTCGGCTGGTTCCCGGCTACACCGCCAGCGGGGATCCCCAGGTCGACGAGACCGCCGCGGAAATCGGGCTGGGCCGTCGTTGGGTGATGAGCGCCGAGGGCCGATCGGAGGCGGCCGAACGCTGGCGCACCGGTGATTACGGTCCCGACTCGCCGATGGCGCGATCCACCAAGCGGGTGTGCCGCGACTGCGGTTTCTTCCTGCCGCTGTCGGGTTCCCTCGGTGCACTGTTCGGTGTGTGCGGCAACGAATTGTCGGCCGACGGGCACGTCGTCGACAAGCTGTACGGCTGCGGTGCCCACTCGGACACTCCGGCCCCGGCGGGCACCGGGTCGCCGGCCTATGAACCGTACGACGACGGCCTATTGGACATCACCCAGGCACCGGTCGAGCCGTCGCCGCCGCTTCCGGAGTCATCGCAGGCGGCCGAAGCGCAGCCGGAGGAGCCCCGGCCCCAGCCAGAGACGCCGGGAGAATCGGCGGAACCCGAGCCGCAGCCCCAAACATCAGAAACCGAGCCTGCGTCTGAGGCGGTGGCGTCCGAGCAGCGGTCGCAGACCGAGCCTCCCGACTAGCCGGCTTCGGCGGCGGCCTTGATACGCGCGAGCGACGCGTTCATGCCGTCGAGCAGTTCGCGTTCGAAGTTGGTGGTTCCGCCAAAGAGCGCATTGACCGACAGATTCGAAAAGGCGGTGACGCCGTTTTCGGCGTGACGGCTCTCGATCAGCCGGGTGCCCGCGCCGCTGGGTTCGAGCTCATAGGTCCAGATGGTGTTGTTGGTGTCCACGCGGAACGCAAGCCTGCGGTCGGGGACGACCTCGACGACCGTGCAGGTGGTCGGCCAGAACAACCGCTTGCGGCGGTTGAGGTTCAGGGTCCGGGTGCCCTGACGCACCGGGCCGAAAGGCTTCATCCACCGGCACTGCGGACTCCACTGCGGCATGCGCCGCAGATCGGAAATCAATTCCCACACCTTGTTCGTCGGTGCATCGATATCGATCTGCGCTTGCAACAGCGGGGCTACCATCACTCCTCCAGGTTCGCCGGTTACTTGTGGTCGAGGAAATTTTCCAGCCCGGCCTGGGCGCCGCGCGCACCGCGTCGGGCCGCGGCGAGCTGCAGCAAGAAGATGCTCGTACCGAGTACCCCCACGCCCAGCCCGGCCAGGGTCACGGGACGCCAGCCCTGCAGGGAGGGCACCAAGAACGCGGCGGCCAACGCGATCAACCAACCCAACGCGCCGAGCGCGATGAATAGCCACGCGCGCAGCAGCACAGCGGGCAGCGGCGGTGCGGTGCGGTCGCGATCGGGTTGGGTGGACATCGCGATTAACATAAACCTCCCGTCGGCGTCGGGCGGCGGCGCACCCAGTTGCCGAGAGAGATGATCGAAACCCGCTGACTAAGCGGGATACCTGGGCGGATAAGCGTTTCGATGAAAAACTCCACCGCTCAGCCGAACACCCTTCGTTCACGGGTTCGTGTCCCGGTTTCTCAGGCAGCCGTGTAACCTCGCGCCATGCCTGACAGCGATGCGCGGCTGGCCAGCGACCTGTCACTGGCAGTTATGCGGCTGGCCCGCCAACTGCGGTTTCGCAATCCGTCGTCGCCGGTGTCGTTGTCCCAGCTGTCGGCGCTGGCGATGCTGACCAACGAAGGCCCGATGACCCCCGGCGCCCTTGCGATTCGCGAGCGGGTGCGGCCGCCGTCGATGACCCGGGTGATCGCGTCGCTGGCCGAGATGGGGCTGGTGGATCGCACGCCACATCCGGTCGACGGCCGGCAGGTCCTCGTCTCGGTCTCCGAGTCTGGGGCCGAGCTGGTCAAGGCGAACCGCCGTGCCCGCCAGGAGTGGCTGGCCAAGCGGCTGGCGACGCTGGACAGCAACCAACGCGACACCCTGCGCAACGCGGCCGATCTGATGCTGGCCCTGGTCGACGAAGGCCCGTGAGCCGCACCCCCGAGGCCGGCGAATGATCACCGACGTTGACGACCCCGACGATCCGAGGCTCGACGATTTCCGCGACCTGAACAGCGTCGACCGTCGTCCAGATCTGCCGTCCGGCAAGGGTCTGGTGATCGCCGAGGGTGTGCTGGTGGTGCAGCGCATGCTCGCATCACGCTTCCGCCCGCATGCTTTGCTGGGCACCGACCGTCGGTTCGCCGAGCTCGAAGATGACCTGGCCGGCAGCTCTGTGCCGTTCTACCGGACCTCCGCCGACGTCATGGCCCAAGTGGTCGGCTTCCACCTCAACCGCGGCGTGCTCGCGGCCGCCCGACGAGTGGCCGAACCCAGCGTTGCCGAGGTGATCGCCGGGGCCCGCACCGTGGCGGTGCTCGAAGGGGTCAACGATCACGAAAACCTGGGCTCGATCTTCCGCAACGCGGCGGGCCTCGGTGTCGACGCGGTGGTCTTCGGCAGCGGCTGTGCCGACCCGCTGTATCGCCGCGCGGTCCGGGTGTCGATGGGCCACGCGCTGCTGGTGCCGTACGCGCGCGCGTCCTGTTGGCCCGCCGACCTTAAAAAGCTGCAGCACAATGGTTTTCGGCTTATGGCGATGACCCCTCAGGGCGCTGCGTGCGCCTTGCCGGAGGCGATGACGGCCGCTCGTGGCGAACGCGTGGCGGTGTTGGTGGGTGCCGAGGGGCCGGGACTGACGCCGGCCGTCCTGCGGTCCAGCGACGTGCGGGTGCGCATCCCGATGTCACGGGGTACCGACTCGCTCAATGTCGCGACGGCGGCGGCGTTGGCGTTCTACGAGCGGGCCCGCTCGACGAGAGGCGGCGATGGACAGTCAGACTAGGCTCCGGCTGATGAGAGACGAGTCCGTCCCCTGGGCAACGGGTTTGACGGTCACCGCATTCGTTGCGGCGGTCACCGCCGCCGCGATCGTCGTGCTCAGTCTGGGGCTGGTTCGGGTGCACGCGCTGCTGGCCGTCGGGCTCAACGTCGTGGCCGCCGGAGGACTGGCACCGACTTTGTGGGGGTGGCGGCGCACCCCGGTGCTGCGCTGGTTCGTGTTGGGTGCCGCGGTGGGCGTCGCGGGAGCCTGGCTGGTGCTGCTGGCCTTGGCGGCCGCGGGTCGCTAGCGCTGGCCGCCCGACCGCACGCCGAGCAGCACGTCCTCCCAAGCCGGAATGACCGGCTTGCCCCGGCGCGTGTGCACGGGCTTTTCCTCGGGCTCTGCGGCCACCGGTACTTCGGCTTCCACGACGGGCGGCTTCGCGGGCTCCTCGAAGTCGACGTGGGCGACCCTGGCCACCGGGCGCAGCGGACGTTCGAAGCTGGGGTCGATCAGCGCGCTGGCCTCGTCGTCGATGGCGGTGACCGTTCCCCCGTGGGCGCCCGGGGAGAAGCAGAAATGCGCGAGGTTGTCGGAGCGACCGACCTTCCACGCAAGCTGCACCGTCCAGCGGTTGTCTTCATTGCGCCAGGCGTCCCAGCTCAGTTTGTCGTGGCTGAGACCCCTGGTCACCAGCGCGGCGCTGACCGTTTCCAGCAGCGTCAGCACGGAGGGGCCGTCGTCCAGCATCGGGTGGGCTGCGGTTGCCAGTTCCGCGGCGCGGAACCGTTCCAACAGCACCGGGTGGGCGAAGCGGCGGACCCGCGACACCTCCGAGCCGGATGCCGCGGCAACCTGCTCGACGGAGGCGCCGGCACGGATCTTTGCCTGAATTTCTTTGGGGCTCAGCATGTTGGTGACTTCAATCTCGAGCTGCGGTTGCTCAGAGGACAGGGCCGCGTCGCGCAGCAGAGTTCGCAGGCGATCGTCGGCCGCCAGCTTGAACTGCTCCGCGGGATCGTCACCTTCGCAGATGACATATTTGCTGTCGGCATCCAGCCCAACCACTTTGAGTTCCCGCATGGTTATCTCCTCGCAGGCTCCGTGCAGGTCAGCGACGGACCCGTCACGTGCGCACTGTAGTCCAGCAACCGCCCATCGGCTGTGCTGACACGCGGTGCGATTGCGCGCTGGTTGCCGGCCGGTTACAGGCGCTCGACCACCCAATCGATGCATTGGGTGAGCGCGCTGACGTCGTCAGGGTCCACCGCCGGGAACATCCCCACCCGCAGTTGGTTGCGGCCGAGTTTGCGGTACGGCTCGGTGTCGACGATGCCGTTCGCCCGCAAAATCTTCGCCACGGCCGCGGCGTCGACCTCGTCGGCGAAGTCGACAGTGCCCACCACCTGTGAGCGCAGCTTCGGGTCGGCGACGAATGGCGTCGTGTAGGACTTCTCTTCGGCCCAGGAGTACAGGCGACCCGACGAGTCCCCGGTGCGTTTGACGGCCCAGTCCAGCCCGCCGTTGCCCAGCATCCAATCGACCTGCTCGGCCATCAGCGCCAGGGTGCCGACCGCCGGGGTGTTGTACGTCTGGTCCTTGAGACTGTTCTCCACCGCGATGGGCAACGACAGGAAGTCGGGAACCCAGCGGCCGGCGGCGGCGACGGACTCGACGCGGGCCAGCGCTGCCGGGCTCATGATGGCCAACCACAGGCCACCGTCGCTGGCGAAATTCTTTTGCGGAGAAAAGTAGTAGGCGTCGGTTTCGGGAATGTCGACCGGCAGCCCGCCGGCGCCCGAGGTCGCGTCGACGACGATCAGCGCATCACCGGAATCTGCGGGCCGGCGGACGGGCACCGCGACGCCGGTGGACGTCTCGTTGTGCGCCCAGGCGATGACGTCCACCGAGGGATCGCTCTGCGGCTCGGGGGCACCGCCGGCGTCCGCCTTGATGACGATGGGATCGCCGATGAACGGATTTTTGGCGACCGCAGAGGCGAACTTGGAGCTGAACTCGCCGAAGGACAAGTGCAGCGAGCGCTTGTCGATCAGGCCGAACGCCGCGGCATCCCAGAACGCGGTCGCGCCGCCGTTGCCCAGGATCACCTCGTAGCCCTCGGGGACGGAAAACAGATCGGCAAGCCCGGACCGCAACCGGCCGACCAGATTCTTGACCGGCGCCTGCCGATGCGAGGTGCCGAACAACGGGGCGACCGTCGTGGTCAGCGCCTGCAGTTGTTCGGGCCGGACCTTCGACGGGCCACAGCCGAAGCGGCCGTCGCGGGGTTTGATGTCAGCGGGGATCTCGAGCTGGTCAGCCATGCTCATCAGGGTAGTGACGCGACCTGACGGGTCGGTGCGGCGGCCCGTCCGCGAGCCCCCGCCGGCGGGTGAAAAGGCCTGCTCGCGGGTTGTCGGACGGTTGGCCGGGTGTGATCTGGGACATAAAAAATTGATGACCACCGGTCAGGTCACAGCATCCGTACAAGGTCTAGAGAATATCCGGTACCTGCGGTACTGTCTGGACACAGCACGTCCAAATGTAAACCTCGTTGGGGAGGCCTGGATATGGCTAGGACGCGACTAGTCCGGCGTTGGCGAAACAACATGGAAGTGCGCGACGACGCCGAATACGTCAACATGCTTGCCACACTGTCCGAGGGGTCGGTGCGGCGCAACTTCAATCCGTACACCGACATCGACTGGGATTCACCGGAATTCGCCGTCGCGGAAAACGATCCGCGGTGGATTCTGCCGGCGACCGACCCGCTGGGCCGTCACCCCTGGTATCTCGCGCAGTCGGACGAGCGCAAGATCAAGATCGGGATGTGGCGCCAGGCCAACGTGGCGAAGGTGGGGCTGCACTTCGAATCCATCCTGATCCGCGGCCTGATGAACTACACGTTCTGGGTGCCCAACGGGTCACCGGAATACCGGTACTGCCTGCACGAATCGGTTGAAGAGTGCAACCACACCATGATGTTCCAGGAGATGGTCAACCGCATCGGCGCCGACGTGCCGGGCATGCCGCGGGTTCTCAAGTGGCTTTCGCCGTTGGTTCCGCTGGTCGCCGGCCCGCTGCCGGTGGCGTTCTTCATCGGCGTGCTCGCCGGCGAGGAGCCGATCGACCACACGCAGAAAAACGTTCTGCGCGAAGGCAAGTCGCTGCATCCCATCATGGAGCGGGTGATGGCCATTCACGTGGCCGAGGAGGCTCGCCACATCTCGTTCGCCCACGAGTTCCTGCGCAAGCGGGTGCCGGAATTGACCAAGAGGCAGCGATTTTGGACCGCGCTGTACCTGCCGCTGACCATGAAAGTGCTGTGCCGCGCAATCGTGGTGCCGCCCAAGGCGTTCTGGCGCGAGTTCGACATCCCGCGTGACGTGAAGAAGGAATTGTTCTTCCGCTCCCCGGAATCGCGTAAGTGGCTCAGCGACATGTTCGGTGACGTGCGAATGCTGGCTTATGACACCGGCCTGATGGAGACCCGCTCGGCGCGGTTGATGTGGCGGTTGTGCAAGATCAGCGGAAGGCCGTCGCGTTACCGCAGCGAGCCGCAGCGCCAGCACCTGGCCCCCGTCCCGGCCGCCTGATAACTGCGAGATCCTCTATGCCGCACGTTATTACCCAGTCGTGCTGTAACGACGGGTCCTGTGTTTTCGCCTGCCCGGTGAATTGCATTCACCCGACACCGGACGAGCCCGGCTTCGCCACCTCGGAGATGCTCTACATCGATCCGGTGGCGTGCGTTGACTGCGGTGCCTGCGTGAGCGCGTGCCCAGTGGGCGCGATCGCACCCGACACCCGGCTGGACTCCAAACAGCTGCCTTTCATCGAGATCAACGCGTCCTTTTATCCGGACCGGCCGATGGAGGAGAAGCTGCCGCCGACCTCGAAGCTGGCCCCGGTGATCCCGGCCGCCGAGGTCCGCGCCCACCGGATGCCGCTGACCGTGGCCATCGTCGGTTCGGGGCCCGCGGCGATGTATGCCGCCGACGAGCTGCTGACCCAGCGGGGCGTCTGCGTCAACGTTTTCGAAAAGCTGCCCACCCCGTACGGTTTGGTGCGGGCCGGGGTAGCGCCCGATCACCAGAACACCAAGAGGGTCACCCGGCTGTTCGACAAGGTCGCCGGTGATCGCCGGTTCCGGTTCTATCTCAATGTCGAGGTCGGCAAGCAGCTGAGCCACGCGGACGTACTCGCTCATCACCACGCCGTGCTGTACGCCGTCGGCGCACCCGACGACCGCCGGCTGGACATCGCGGGCATGGGCCTGCCGGGGACCGGTACCGCAACCGAAATGGTCGCGTGGATCAATGGGCATCCCGAGTTTGCAGATCTACCAGTCGATCTCAGCCACGAGCGGGTGGTGATCGTCGGCAACGGCAATGTCGCCCTCGACGTTGCCCGGTTGCTGACCTCGGATCCCGACGACCTGGCCCGCACCGACATCGCCGACCACGCGCTGGCGGCGTTTCGGGGCTCGAAGGTGCGCGAGGTGGTGATCGCCGCCCGACGCGGCCCCGCCCACTCGGCGTTCACGTTGCCCGAGCTGATCGGGCTCACCGCCAGCTCCGAGGTGGTGCTCAGCGCCGCCGATCATCAGCTGGTAGCCGCCGATCTCGCGACCGCTTCGGATGCGTTGACGAAACGCAAGCTGGAAATCCTGTGCACGTGCGGCGATGATTTGGCGCCGTCGTCGCGTCCGAGGATCAGGCTGGCTTATCGGCTCACCCCGAACCGCGTGCTGGGCGAGCAACGCGCCACCGGCATGGAGTTCTCGGTCACCGGAACCGACGAGACGCGCATTTTGGAAACGGGTCTGGTGCTGACGTCGATTGGCTACCGGGGCAAGCCGATTCGCGATCTTCCTTATGACGAATCGTCTGCCGTCGTGCCGAACGACGCGGGCCGCGTCGTCGAACCCGCCTCCGGCGTTCCGGTGCCCGGCGCATACGTCGCCGGCTGGATCAAGCGGGGACCCAGCGGGTTCATCGGCACCAACAAGTCCTGCTCGTTGCAGACCGTGCAGTCCCTGGTCGCCGATTTCAACGCCGGCAATCTGACCGATCCGGTCGGCAAGCCCGAGGCGCTGGCCAGCCTGGTGCACGCTCGTCAGCCCGAGGCCATCGACGCGGCGGGATGGCGCGCCATCGACGCCGCCGAGATCGCGCGGGGCAGCGATGAGGGCCGGCCCCGCAGCAAGTTCACCGACGTGTCCGCCATGCTCGCCGCAGTAGCGGCCGCAGCGCCGGCACCGCCACCGCGACGCCGGCTGCTGGATCGGCTGCTCGGTTAGTCAGCCGGCTCCCTGCCCGGCCATCGCCGCCGCGATCTCGTCCATGCTGACCTCGCGGACCGGCTGTCCCAATGACCAGTGATGGCCGAACGGGTCGGCCACCATGCCGTAGCGGTCACCCCAGAACTGGTCGTCCAGCGGGGTGACCACTGTGGCACCCGCATCCAGTGCACGCTGGAAGCTGGCGTCGACATCGGGGACCGTCAGGTGGATCGTGACGGGCGTGCCGCCGAGCGACGTCGGTGTCATCGATTTGCCCCCACATACTTCGGGGAAGTCGTCGTTGAGCATCACCGTGAAGCCGTTGATGCGGACCGCGGCGTGCACCAGTTTGCCATCGGGGCGCGGCACGCGCCCTATTTCCTGTGCCCCAAAAGCCTTGACGTAGAAGTCGATTGCCGCGGCTGCATCGTCGACCACCAGGTGCGGGGACAGGGCCGGCTCGATGTTGATCGCCATGCTGATTCTCCTTATCGGTTCCCTCTCCTGCCCGGGGCGGGCAGGTTCACGATTTATGACTGCGTCGGCGACGAAAACTCATCGCGACGGCAACCATTAGATCGTCGGGTACCGACAAACCAGGCGGCTCAGGCGTTGGTGAGACTGCGGTCCCAGCCTTCGACGGATTCCGGGCTGCGCGGTCCCGGGCCCACGTAGATGGCCGACGGCCGGACCAGCTTGCCCAGCCGCTTCTGCTCGAGGATGTGGGCGCACCACCCCGCGGTACGGCCGCAGGTGAACATCGCCGGCATCATGTTGGCCGGCACTCGGGCGAAGTCCAGCATCACCGCGGCCCAGAACTCGACGTTCGTCTCGATCGCCCGGTCCGGACGCCGCTCGCGCAGCTCCGTCAGCGCCGCCTGCTCCAGCGCGACGGCCACCTCGTGGCGCGGCGCGCCCAGCCGTTCGGCGGTAGCCCGCAGCACCCGGGCCCGCGGGTCCTCCGCGCGGTAAACCCGGTGCCCGAACCCCATCAGCTTGTCGCCGCTGTCCAAAATCTTCTTCACCAGGCCACGCGCGTCGCCGGTGCGCTCGACCTCTTCGATCATCGGCAGCACCCGCGCCGGCGCCCCGCCGTGCAGCGGCCCGCTCATCGCCCCGATCGCGCCGGACAACGCCGCCGCCACGTCGGCGCCGGTCGAGGCGATCACCCGCGCGGTGAACGTCGAGGCGTTCATGCCGTGCTCGGCGGCCGAGACCCAGTAGGCGTCAATCGCTTCGACGTGCCGTGGGTCCGGCTCACCTTGCCACCGCGTCATGAAACGCGCGGTGACCGTATCGCATTCGTCGATGATTCGCTGCGGGACGGCAGGCTGGTAGATGCCGCGCGCGGACTGTGCGACGTAGGACAGCGCCATCACCGACGCGCGGGCCAGCTGGTCGCGGGCGACGGACTCCTCGGTGTCCAGCAGCGGCTTGTACCCCCAGATCGGGGCCAGCATCGCCAAGCCCGCCTGCACGTCGACGCGGACGTCGCCGGTGTGGATGGGCAGGGGGAACGGCTCGGCGGGCGGCAGCCCGCGGCCGAACTTGCCGTCGACCAGCAGCGCCCACACGTCGCCGAAGGTGACCTGCTGGCTCACCAAGTCTTCGATGTCGACACCGCGATAGCGCAGCGCACCGCCGTCTTTATCCGGTTCGGCGATTTCGGTGGTGAAGGCGACCACGCCTTCGAGGCCGGGGACGAAGTCTTCGGGGACCACAGTCATACCGAAAATTCTCGCACCCCCTGTTCGGCCCGACGCTACCGGCCGGTAGCAAGCGCCGGTAGCGTTGACGCGATGGCAGGACCGAACCCCGAACAAGGAAAAGAGCACCTGCAAAAAATGCGTGTGGAGTACGGGTCGGTGGAAAAAGACGGCAGTCCAGATCTCGACGCGGATTGGCTCAGAGGCGGCTGGGTTTCGTTGTTGCGCAGATGGATCGACGATGCCGAGCGGTCGGGCGTCGCCGAGCCCAACGCGTTTGTGCTGGCTACCGTCACTGCCGACGGCAGACCGGCGAGCCGATCGGTGCTGTGTAAGAGCGTGGACGAGACCGGGATCACTTTTTTCACCAACTATGACTCGGCCAAGGCCGACGACCTCGCGACGACGCCCTACGCCTCGGCGACGTTTCCCTGGTACCAGCTCGGTCGTCAGGTGCACATCCGCGGGCCGGTGAGCAAGGTCAGCGCGCAGGTCACCGAGGACTACTGGTCCAAGCGGCCGCGCGGGTCGCAGCTGGGCGCGTGGGCGTCGCACCAATCGCAACCGATCGCGTCGCGAGCCGCCCTTCTCGACCAGCTGAGCGAGGTCACCGCCCGGTTCGCCGACCGCGAGCAGGTCCCGGTCCCGCCGGGCTGGGGTGGCTATCTGATCGCTCCGGAACTGGTTGAGTTTTGGCAAGGTCGGGAGGACCGGTTGCATAACCGCATCCGGGTGACCGGCGATCGGGTCGAACGGCTTCAGCCCTAGCGCTGACGATGCACGTCGCGCGCCGGCGTGAGGGATCGGTCGCTGGCGTGACCAGCAGACCCGACCCCGGACGGGCGCCCCATGCTCATAACGACTACCTTTTGCAGTAAGCACCAAGTCAGCAGCCATACCAGCCAGAGCGCAAAGGGGTTCTCGTGGCAGACAACGACGACACCGCCACATTGAAGTACCCGGGCGGCGAGATTGACCTCCAGATCGTCAACGCCACCGAGGGTGCTGACGGCATCGCGCTGGGCTCGCTGCTGTCCAAGACCGGCTACACCACGTTCGACAACGGTTTCGTCAACACCGCCGCGTGCAAAAGCGCCATCACCTACATCGACGGCGACGCCGGGATCCTGCGCTACCGCGGCTACCCGATCGAGCAGCTCGCCGAGAAGTCGACCTTCATCGAAGTGAGCTACCTGCTGATGTACGGCGAGCTGCCGACCAAGGACCAGCTGGCCGAATTCACCAAGCGCATCCAGTTGCACACCATGCTGCACGAGGACCTGAAGCGCTTCTTCGACGGCTTCCCGCCCAACGCGCACCCGATGCCGGTGTTGTCCAGCGTGGTGAACGCGTTGAGCGCCTACTACCCGGACTCGCTGGACCCGATGGACAACGAGCAGGTCGAGCTGTCGACCACCCGCCTGCTCGCGAAACTGCCCACCATCGCCGCCTACGCCTACAAGAAGTCGATCGGCCAGCCGTTCCTCTA
The DNA here is from genome assembly GCF_059812425.1 of Mycobacterium sp. NGS56. Classification (NCBI taxonomy): domain Bacteria; kingdom Bacillati; phylum Actinomycetota; class Actinomycetes; order Mycobacteriales; family Mycobacteriaceae; genus Mycobacterium; species Mycobacterium sp. NGS56. Next base: position 750,694 of record NZ_JCALCQ010000001.1, on the reverse strand, counting down.
CCCGGACAACAAGCTGTCGTTGGTGGAGAACTTCCTCTGGATGACGTTCGGGTTGCCGGCCGAGCCCTACCACGCCGACCCGGAGATAGTGCGGGCGCTGGACATGCTCTTCATCCTGCACGCCGACCACGAACAGAACTGTTCGACGTCGACGGTCCGGTTGGTCGGCTCGTCGCGGGCGAACCTGTTCACCTCCATCTCCGGAGGCATCAACGCGCTGTGGGGGCCGCTGCACGGCGGCGCCAACCAGGCGGTGCTCGAGATGCTCGAGCAGATCCGCGAAAGCGACGACGATGTCAGCGAATTCGTGCGTAAGGTGAAGAACCGCGAGGCCGGCGTGAAGTTGATGGGTTTCGGTCACCGCGTGTACAAGAACTACGATCCGCGCGCCCGCATCGTCAAGGAGCAGGCCGACAAGATCCTGGCCAAGCTCGGCGGCGATGACGACCTGCTGGACATCGCCAAGCAACTCGAAGAGGCGGCGCTCACCGACGACTACTTCGTCGAGCGCAAGCTCTACCCCAACGTCGACTTCTACACCGGCCTGATCTATCGGGCGCTGGGCTTCCCCACCCGGATGTTCACCGTCCTGTTCGCACTGGGGCGGCTGCCCGGGTGGATCGCGCACTGGCGCGAAATGCACGACGAGGGCGACAGCAAGATCGGCCGTCCGCGCCAGATCTACACCGGTTACACCGAGCGCGACTACACCACCATCGACGCGCGCTAACACGGGGACTGGATCCGCAAGCGCGGCAATACATCCGCTATCTGAGCGAGGCCAGCACGGCCATCGCGGCGTTGTGTCCGCCGATGCCCGAGACCGCCCCGCCACGGCGTGCGCCGCAGCCGCACAACATGATCCGTTCGTGCGCGGTGGCCACCCCCCATCGCCGTGCCGGGGTGTCCAACGGGTCGTCGTCTTCGGCGAACGGCCACGACAGGCCACCGTGGAAGATGTTGCCCGCGGTCATGTTCAGCCCGCGGTGCAAGTCCAGCGTCGTCGTCGTCTCGATGCAGGGCCGGCCATGCGCGTCGGTCATCAAGACCTCTTGAATCGGTTCGCCGACAACGGAATTCAGCGACGCCAGTACGGCGTCGGTCAGTCGGTCGCGCAGGGCGCCGGAGTAGCTGCCGTCGAACAGTGAGTGCGGGGTGTGCAAGCCGAACACCGTCATCGTGTGGGCGCCCGAGTCGCGCAGGTCGGCCGAGAGGATGCTCGGGTCGGCCAGCGAGTGGCAGTAGGCCTCGCAGGGCAGCGGGTTCGGGATCTGCCCAGTTACCGCGTGCGAATACGCCGCGTCCAGCTGAGTCCAAGTTTCGTTGACGTGGAAGGTGCCGGCGAATGCATCCTCGGGTCTAACCTTCCGGTCGCGCAGCCCGGGCAGCCTCCGCAGCATCATGTTGACCTTGACCTGAGCGCCCTGGGCCGGGACCGCCGGCCGTTCACCGAGGAGGCCGGCAAGGACCGTCGGTGTGACGCCGGCCAGGACGAACCGGGCCCGAATCAGGTGTTCTTCCTCGCCCCTGCGATAGCACACCTCCCCGTCGGGATCGACCGCGTAAACCTCTGCACCGGTGGTGATTTCGGCCCCATGGCGGACCGCCGCCGCGGCCAGGGCCGTGGTCACCGCGCCCATCCCGCCGATCGGGACGTCCCAGTCTCCGGTGCCGCCGCCGAGGACGTGATACAGGAAGCAGACATTCTGGGTCAGCGAAGGGTCATCGAGGCGGGCGAACGTGCCGATCAGTGCGTCGGTCGCGATCACCCCGCGCACCACGTCGCTGCGCACCGCCTCGGCGATGGCGTGTCCGATCGGGTGCTCGATCATCGCGTGCCACGCGGCCGCCGCGCGGCTGCCGCCACCTTCCAGCACCTGCCGGCGGGCGTCCCCGCGGGTGCGCAGCGGCTCGAGCAACGTCGGCCACAGCCGCTCGGTGACCAGCCGGCACCGTTGGTAGAAGTCAGCGAACCCCTGCGCGTCGCCGGCGGCCCCGATACCGGCGAAGGTGTCGCCGGGCGACCCGATCAACAGCCCGCTGTGGCCGCCGGTCGCCGGGTCGGGTGTGTACGACGAAAACGGCCGCCGGGCCAACCGCACGTCGGCGCCCAGATCTTCGACGATTCGTGCCGGTAACAGACTGACCAGGTAGGAGTAGCGCGATACCCGAACGCCGACGCCGTCGAAGGCGTGCGCCGAGACCGCCGCGCCGCCGGTGTGGTCGAGCCGTTCCAGCAGGCGCACCCGCAGACCCGCGCGGGCCAGGTAGGCGGCCGCCACGAGGCCGTTGTGTCCGCCTCCGATGACTAAGGCGTCGACTCGGCTTGCGTGGTCGCTCAGCTCAGGTAGCCCTCGACCTCGTCGGGCGGACGCACCTCTGCCGCTCGCGGGTCGCCTCCGGTCTCGCGTAGCGCCCGGCGCTGCCGCAACAGGTCCCAGCATTGGTCCAGTTGGACCTCGACCTGCCGGAGGCGGTCGTGTTCTTCCGAAGTGTCGATGTCCCCGCGCTGCAGCTGGGCCCGCAGCGCTTTCTCCTCGGCGACCAAGTCACGAATGACTGCCAGCGTGTCGTTGTCGGTCGGTTTACTGCCGTTGGCCATCGCTCCAGTGTGCCCGACTCGAAAGACACTCCACCACCGCCCAGGCCTGGTTCACCGACGAGAAGTCCGCCGAACAAGCCGGTTTCACGCCCTGGGGCGACAGCTCGGAGAATCTGCGGCGGCGATAGAGCGCTAGCTGGGGCCCGGGAGCCGCAGTACCAGCCGCGCCCCACCCAGGGGGCTGTTCTCCAGCGCCGCCGTCCCGCGGTGCAGCTGGGCCTGCTGGGCAACCAGGGCCAAACCCAGACCCGACCCGGAATGAGAGGCCGTCGATCCGCGGGAGAACCGATCGAACACCACCTGGCGCTCATCCTCGGGCACGCCGCTGCCGTTGTCGTCGATGGCGATCTCCACCCCGGCGCGCGAGCTGACCGCCGACAGCTGGACCTGGGTGGCGCCACCATGCTTGACGGCGTTGGCGATCGCGTTGTCGACGGTGAGGCGCAATCCGGCCGGTAACCCGACGATGATGCAGGTGGGTGACGGCACCAGCGAAACATCGACCCCGGGGTAGATCCGGGTGGCGTCATGGGCCGCGCGGTCGAGCAGCTCGGTGATGTCGACGGGCACGTGGTCGTCCGCCGTCGACAATTCGCCCTGGGCCAACCGTTCTAGGGCGGTCAGCGTTGCCTCGATTCGCGACTGGGTGCGGATGACGTCGCTTAGCACCTCTTTGCGCTGTTCATCCGTCATGTCCAGGGTGGACAGCACTTCGAGGTTGGTGCGCATCGCGGTCAACGGGGTGCGCAGTTCGTGCGAGGACACGGCGGCGAAGTCGCGTGCCGACGCGAGCGCGTCCTTGGTTCGGTCCTGTTCGGTCCAGATGCGCTGCAACATGCCCCGCATTGCTTCGGCGATCTCGACGGCCTCACTGGCGCCACGCACGGCCACCTGCGGGCGCTCGTCGGCGTCGATCGAACGGGCTTGCTGGGCAAGGCGTTTGAATGGTCGCACCGCGAAAGCCGCCAGGAGCCAAGCGAATACCCCTGCCGCGCCGATCGACAGCGCGCAGATCAGGATCACCCGGCGATGCAGGTTGTTGGTCTGGGCGATCGTGTCGTCATAGGTCGCACCCACCGCCACCGTCGCCGGCTGCGGAGTGCGCACCTCCAAGGTCCGCACTCGATAGCGCACCCCGTTGATGTACGTGTCGGCGTAGCCGACGTCCAGCGGCGGCAGCGTGATGTCCGAATTGGACATGACCTGGCCCTCGCGCCGGACCGTGATGACGGTGTCCTGGTCGTTGGGGGTGCGCGGGATGTCGCCGAGTCCACGCGGCAGGAAGGGGATGGCGAAGCCCGCCGCCTCGTCGAGGCGGCGATCCAGCCGTTCCTTCCAGGCGCTGGTGATGCCGAACCACACGACCGCGCCCGCGATGACCACCACGATGGCGGTGCCGATGGCCGTCGCAACCGCGACCCTCGCCCGTAACGATGGCGTACGGGTCGCAATCCGGGACAGGAAGTTCATTGCCGGTAGACCTGCTTACTGCATGCGCAGTACGAATCCCACTCCGCGGACGGTGTGCAGCAGCCGGGGGCCACCGTTCGCCTCCAGCTTGCGGCGCAGATATCCGATGAACACGTCGACGACGTTGGTGTCGGCGGCGAAGTCGTAACCCCACACCAGCTCGAGCAGCTGTGCGCGGGACAACACCGCCGTCTTGTGTTCGGCCAGCACCGCCAGCAGGTCGAATTCCCGCTTGGTCAGGTCGACGTCGACGCCGTTGACCCGGGCCCGCCGTCCCGGGATATCGACTTCCAGCGGCCCGACCGTGATGGTTTCCGAGGAGGACGTGGCGGTGGCGCCGCGGCGGCGCAGCAGCGCCTTGACCCGCGCGACCAGCTCGGCCAGCACGAAGGGTTTGACCAGGTAGTCGTCGGCTCCGGCCTCCAGGCCGGCCACCCGATCGTCGACCGAGCTGCGGGCGGACAGGACGCAGACCGGGACGTCGTTGTCCATGGCGCGCAGCGCCGTGACGACGCTGACGCCGTCCAGCACCGGCATGTTGATGTCGAGCACGATCGCGTCCGGGCGCGTCTCGGTGGCGCTGCGCAAGGCCTCGGCGCCGTCGACCGCCGTCGACACCTCGAATCCGGACAGCCGCAGACCGCGTTCGAGCGACGCGAGCACATCTGAATCGTCGTCGACGACCAAGACCCGCGGTGAGCTAGCTCCAGTGTCCATGCGGCCCATTTTGCCTGATTGTCGACTATCGCTGTGGGAGGCTGCACCGCTGTATCGCTCGGCACTGCTCGGCCGCGTCATGTCCGCGTCATCTCCGCGTGATGTCCGCGCGAGTCATAAACCACACACATGTACGTCGGCGCGTCGTGTGCGTGGCTTATGTGTCGCGATATCCGCGACGGCGCAGGGCCTCTCGGATTCCGCCGATAACGGCCTCGGGCCGGTCTTCAGCGACCACCCGCACGACGACCCATCCGCAATCCGCGAGCGCGTCGAGTCGGCGAATATCTCGCACGTACTGGCGCCGGCTCGTGCGGTGCTGGTCCCCGTCGTACTCGACCGCCACCTTGAAGCGATCCCAGCCCATGTCGAGGAGCGCCACTGTCCGGTAATGCATGACCACCGGTATCTGGGTTTCGGGTTTGGGCAATCCTGCACCGACGATCAGCAATCGCAGCCAGGTCTCTTTTGGGGATGCCGCACCCGCGTCGACGAGCGGCAGCACCGTTCGCAGTTGGTGCAGGCCCCGCGCGCCGCGGTGTCGCTTGGCCAGGAGCAGCACGTCTTCGGCGGAGAACGGCGCGGCACGCATCAAGGCGTCGAGTCGCGCCACGGCCTCTGCGGAGGGGAGTTGTCGCGCCAGGTCGAAAGCCGTGCGCACGAGGCTGGTCACGGGCAGGCCGGTGACGTGCGAAATTTCGTCGTCCGCTAGGCGCTGATTGCGGGTCAAAATGCCGTCGGGGGCATGTTGATTGCGCCAAATCAACTCGACCGGCTCATCGTCGTCGATCCAGTCCGCGCCGTGCAGTGCCGCAGCGGCCAGCCCAGCCAGCACGCCCCGTCGCCGCGACCATAACCACGCCGCCTCAGACCGTATCCGGAGCGAGGGTGATGTGTGACGGGCCAGATAGATGTCGGGGTAAATCGCGCGGAAATCGGTGAGCAGCTGATACCGGGTCAGTTTTCGCTGGCGCAAAGCTTCGCTGCCCACGAAGGCGTCATGCATACGCCTAAGACGCGATGTGCGGGTGAACGGTTTGGCGAGACATAAACCACGCACACGTACGTCGGCGTGTCGTCTGCGTGGCTTACGTGTCGCGACGGAATTCGGGCAGACCGATGTTGTGGTAGCGCCGCAGCCGGGCGGCCAGCCGCTCGGCGGAGGGGAGCTCGCGCAGCGCGTGCACCTCGGCGGCGATGGCCCGCGACAATCGCTGCGCGAACTCGACCGGCTCGTCGGCCGCGTCGGGATACTCCGGGACGACGGCGTCGACGATTCCCGACTTCAACAGGTCGGCAGATCGGATTCCTTGTGCCGCAGCGAGTTCGGCGGCGTGCTCGGTGTCGCGGAAGACGATCGCGCTCGCGCCCTCCGGTGGTAGCGGAGCCAGCCACCCGTGCAATGCGGCGAGCACCCGATCGGCGGGCACCATCGCCAAAGCCGGGCCACCGCTGCCCTGGCCCAACAGCACCGACACCGTCGGGGTATCCAGCGTCACCAACTCGGCCAGGCATTGCGCGATCTGCCCGGCGAGCCCGCCCTGTTCGGCTTCGGCCGACAGCGCCGGCCCCGCGGTGTCGATCGCCAGCACCAACGGCAGACGCAACTCGGCGGCCAGCGCCATGCCACGCCGGGCTTCGCGCAGTGACGCCGGGCCCACCAAGCCGCCCGTCAGCCGCTGCTGGCCAAGCACCACCACGGGCTGGCCGGCGAACCGAGCCAACGCCAACAACGTGGTCGCCGCCTCTCCCTGACCGGTCCCCGACAGCATCACCCGATGCGTGGCGCCGTGCCGCAGCAACAGCCCAACCCCCGGCCGGTCGGGCCGCCGCGACGCCACCACCGAGTCCCACGCCGCGACGTCGGGCGTCGGTTCGGGTGGCGCCGGCGCGGGCAGCTGCTCAGGAGCGTCGGCCATGACGGTCATGGCACGGTCCAGCATGCGGCGCAGCTCATCGAGCGGAACGACGCCATCGATCACGCCGTGCCGCTGAAGGTTTTCCGCGGTCTGCACGCCCTCGGGGAAGGGTTCGCCGTAGAGGAGCTGGTACACGCGCGGGCCCAGGAAGCCGATCAGCGCGCCCGGCTCGGCGACCGTCACATGGCCCAGCGAGCCCCAGGACGCGAACACCCCGCCGGTGGTCGGATTGCGCAGATAGACCAGATAGGGCAGGTGCGCTTGTCTGTGCAGCCGCACGGCCGCGGCGATCTTCACCATCTGCAGAAACGCGACCGTTCCCTCTTGCATGCGGGTGCCGCCGGAACTCGGCGACGCCAGCAGCGGCAGCCCCTCGGACGTCGCCCGCTGCACCGCGGCGGTGATCCGCTCGGCCGCGGCAACCCCGATCGACCCGCCCAGGAAGCCGAACTCGCAGACCACCACCGCGACTCGGCGCCCGAAGACGCGCCCCTCGCCGGTGAGCACCGATTCGTCCAGGCCCGTCGCGGCCCGGGTGTCGGCGAGCTCTCGGGCGTAGGACGCGCTGACCGGCACCTTGAGCGGTTCGCCGTCCCAGCGGATGAAGGAATTTTCGTCCAGCACCGCATCGCGGAGTTGAGCAGCCGTAATACGACTCACGTGACGAGGCTATATAGGGTGGCTGCCATGATCGGTGTTACCCGGGCCGAGGCCGTTATGACCATCGAGCTGCAGCGCCCCGAGCGCCGCAACGCGTTGAACTCTGAGCTGGTCGAGGAGCTGCGCGAGGCCGTGCTGAAGGCCGGAGACGGCTCCACCCGCGCGATCGTGCTGACGGGGCAGGGGACGGCGTTCTGTGCCGGCGCAGATCTCAGCGGTGACGCCTTCGCGGCCGACTACCCCGACCGGCTCGTCGAGCTGCACAGGGTGCTCGATGCCACATTGATCCCGGTGATCGGGGCCATCAACGGCCCGGCCATCGGCGCGGGCCTGCAGTTGGCCATGCAATGCGATCTGCGGGTCGTCGCACCCGACGCGTTCTTCCAATTCCCGACCTCGAAATATGGCCTGGCGCTGGATAACTGGAGCATCCGGCGGCTGTCGTCCCTCGTCGGTCACGGCCGGGCTCGGGCGATGCTGCTCACGGCGGAGAGGCTGACCGCCGACGTGGCGCTGCAGACCGGGATGGCCAATCGCATCGGGACACTGGCCGACGCGCAGGCCTGGGCCGCCGAGATCGCCGGGCTGGCGCCGCTGGCGATCCAGCACGCCAAGCGGGTGCTCAACGACGACGGCGCCATCGAAGAGGCCGATCCGGTGCACAAGGAACTCTTCGACAAAGCCTGGAGCAGCCAAGACGTCGTCGAAGCCCAGGTCGCCCGCATCGAGAAGCGGCCACCGAAGTTCCAGGGGGCGTGACAAACATGCGGGGGACGCTACGGCTGGTCGCCGGCACGGCGTCGCTGGCGGCGGGCGGTTGGCTGATGCGAGCGCTGCACGGCGCGCCGGACGCGCTCGGCGCCCATCCAGCCTCGATCGCCGCGGTGACAGCCGGGTCGCCGCACTACCGCAACGGCGTCTTCGTCAACCTCGAGCCCGCCTCCGAGACCAAGATGGACCGCGAGCAACTGCGGCTCATCGCGTGGGAGCTGATCGGCAACCGGGGCGCGAGCAAGCCGAAGGGGCCGATCCCGCTGGCGTCGCCGGGGATGCTCGACGCCGACCCGAGCCGGCTGGCTGTGAGCTGGTTCGGTCATTCCACGGCGCTGCTGGAGATCGACGGTTACCGGGTACTCACCGATCCCGTATGGAGCGACCGGTGTTCGCCGTCGGACGTCGTCGGCCCGCAGCGGCTGCATCCGCCGCCGATCCAACTCGAGGCGCTGCCCGCCGTCGACGCGGTGGTGATCAGCCACGATCATTACGACCACCTCGACATCGACACGGTCAGGGCGCTGGCCCGCACTCAGCGGGCACCGTTCTTCGTGCCGCTTGGCATCGGGGCCCACCTGCGGCGGTGGGGGATACCCGATCAGCGCATCGTCGAGCTCGACTGGCATCAGAGCGCCAAAGTCGACGAGCTGGCCGTGGTGTGCGTGCCGGCGCGGCACTTCTCGGGACGCTTTCTGGACCGCAATACGACGCTGTGGGCGTCCTGGGCGTTCGTCGGCCCGGCGCATCGGGCGTACTTCGGCGGCGACACCGGCTACTCGAAGAGCTTCGAGCAGATCGGCGCCGATCACGGGCCGTTCGACCTGACGCTGCTGCCGATCGGGGCCTACAACACGGCGTGGCCCGATGTCCACATGAACCCCGAGGAGGCGGTGCGCGCGCACCTCGACGTCACCGATGGCGGACTGCTGGTGCCGATCCATTGGGGCACCTTCCGATTGGCCCCGCACCCGTGGGCTGAACCGGTTGAGCGGCTGCTCGCCGCCGCCGCGCCGGAGCGGGTGCAGGTGGCGGTGCCGGCGCCGGGTCAACGCATCGATCCCGCGGCACCGGAGAAATCCGATGCCTGGTGGCGGCTGTAGATCCACGCGGCGCCCATCGTCACCGCGTTAGGGTTCGCGGATGACCAATCGCGCGGCCGCGGCCGTCCTCACCGCGGCGTTGCTCGGGTTGACGGGGTGCGACTCCGTACAGCCGACGGCGGGGCAGCCCTCCACACTGTCCGACACCCCGCCCAACGAGGTCGCCGGCGTGACGATCCCCGCCGGCCGCATTGACGAGGCCGTCGCCAAGCTGGACGGGTTGATCAACGACCTGATGAAAGGCACCGGCATTCCCGGGATGGCGGTAGCCGTCGTGCACAGCGGGAAGGTGTTGTACGCCAAAGGCTTCGGCGTCAAAGACGAGAGCAAGGGGCAGGGCAAGGACAACAAGGTGGACGCCGACACCGTCTTCCAGTTGGCTTCTGTGTCCAAATCGGTGGGCGCGACGGTAGTCGCGCACGAGGTCAGCGACAACGTGCTCGCGTGGGACACACCCGTCGCGGCCAAGCTGCCGTGGTTCACGCTGAACGATCCCTACGTCACCAGCCACGTGACCGTCGGCGACCTGTACGCGCATCGCTCCGGCTTGCCAGACCATGCCGGTGACAAGCTCGAAGACCTCGGCTATGACCGCCGGCAAATCCTGGAGCGGCTCAAGTACCTGCCGCTGGATTCGTTCCGAATCAGCTACGCCTACACCAACTATGGGATCACTGCCGGTGCCGAGGCGGTGGCGGCCGCGGCGGGCAAGCCATGGGAGGACCTCTCCGACGAGGTGCTCTACCGCCCGCTGGGAATGGCTTCGACCAGTTCGCGGTTCGCCGACTTCATCGCCAGGCCCAACCATGCGGTCAACCACATCAAAGTCGGTGACAAGTGGCAGGCCCGCTTCCAGCGCGACCCGGACACCCAGTCGCCGGCGGGCGGCGTGAGTTCATCGGTAAACGACATGGCGCGCTGGCTATTGATGTTGCTGGGCAACGGAACCTACAACGGCCGCCGGATCACGTCGCCGGAAGCACTGCTGCCCGCCATCAGCCCGCAAATGGTGTCGTCGCCCGCCACGACGCCGCAGGCGCGCACCGGATTCTACGGATACGGCTTCAACTCCTCGGTCGACTCGTCGGGCCGCACCGAGTTCAGCCATTCCGGCGCTTTCGATTTGGGCGCGGCCACAAATTTCGTGGTGCTGCCGTCGGAGGATTTGGGCATTGTCGCGCTGACCAACGCCGCGCCCTACGGCATCCCGGAAACGCTCGCCGCCGAGTTCATGGACCTCGTTCAGTACGGTCGGATCCGTGAGGACTGGGGACCGCTGTACAAGAAGGCGATCGGCTGGTTGAACAACCCGGTCGGCTCACTGGTCGGAAAGCAACCCCCGGTCAACCCCGCCCCGGCCCGACCGCTCGGTGACTACGCCGGCAGCTATGTGAGCGACTACTGGGGGCCGGCGGTCGTGACCCAACACGACGGCGCGCTGCAACTGCAGATGGGTCCGAAAAACCGGACGACCACCCTCGCCCACTGGGACGGCGACACCTTCACCTTTGCGCTGACCGACGAAAACGCACCACCCGGAACGGTTTCCAAAGCTGTTTTCGGCGACCATACGCTGAACTTGGAGTATTACGACTCGAACAAGCTGGGAACCTTCACGCGATGACTCACGCCTCGGGCCTGACCGACGCCGAAGTCGCGCAGCGGGTGGCGGACGGCAAAAGCAACGCGATGCGGCAGCGCGCCACTCGCAGCATCACCGAGATCGTCCGGGCCAACGTGTTCACTCGGATCAACGCGATCCTCGGAGTATTGCTGCTGATCGTGGTCGCGACGGGCTCGGTGATCAACGGCATGTTCGGGCTGTTGATCATCGCCAACAGTGTCGTCGGCATGGTTCAAGAAATCCGCGCGAAGCAGACGCTGGACAGGCTCGCCATCGTCGGGCAGGCGAAACCCCTGGTGCGCAGGCAATCCGGGACCAAGGCCGTGCCGCCCGGTGAAGTGGTGATCGACGACATCATCGAGGTGGGCCCCGGCGATCAGGTCGTCGTGGACGGGGAGGTCGTCGAGGAGGCGAGCTTGGAGGTCGACGAGTCGCTGTTGACCGGGGAGGCCGACCCGGTCGCCAAAGCCGTCGGTGACTCGGTGATGTCAGGCAGCTTCGTCGTCGCGGGCAGCGGTGCCTACCGCGCCACCAAGGTCGGGCCGGCCGCCTACGCGGCCAGGCTCGCCGAGGAGGCCAGCAAGTTCACGTTGGTGAAATCCGAACTGCGCAATGGGATTAACCGCATCCTGCAGTTCATCACCTACCTGTTGGTGCCGGCTGGACTGCTGACCGTCTACACCCAGTTGTTCACCACGCGCGCGGACTGGCGGGAGGCCGTGCTGCGCACGGTCGGCGCGCTGGTGCCGATGGTCCCCGAAGGGCTGGTGTTGTTGACCTCGGTCGCATTCGCGGTCGGGGTGGTGCGGCTCGGTCAGCGCCGGTGCCTGGTGCAGGAGCTGCCCGCCATCGAGGGACTCGCGCGCGTCGACGTGGTGTGCGCGGACAAGACGGGCACCTTGACCGAGAGCGGTATGCGGGTCGCGAGCGTAGACGAGCTCGACCAATCGGCGCAGCGGGAACCGATCGGCGACGTGCTCGCCTCGTTGGCCGCCGCCGATCCGCGTCCGAACGCGAGCATGCGGGCCATCGCCGAGACCTATCACCAGCCCCCCAGTTGGACCGCCACGGCGACGGCACCTTTCAAGTCGACCACCAAATGGAGCGGTGTCTCTTTCCAAGACCACGGCAACTGGGTGATGGGGGCTCCGGACGTGTTGCTCGAGCCGTCGTCGGACGTGGCTGTACAGGCCGAGCGGATCGGGGCGCAGGGGCTACGGGTGCTACTGGTCGGCGCCGGTGATGTCGCCGTCGACGACCCCGACGCGCCGGGCCGCGTCACCCCGGTTGCGCTGGTGGTCCTCGAACAGAAGGTGCGCCCGGACGCGGGCAAGACGCTGGATTACTTTGCTGAACAAGGCGTTTCGGTCAAGGTGTTGTCCGGGGACAACGCGGTCTCGGTCGGCGCCGTCGCCGGCACGCTGGGGCTGCGCGGCGAGACGATGGACGCGCGTCAATTGCCCTCGGAAACCGCACAATTGGCGGACGCGCTGGACACTCACACCACCTTCGGCAGGGTACGGCCGGACCAGAAACGGGCCATGGTGCACGCCCTGCAAACACACGGACACACTGTCGCGATGACCGGCGATGGCGTCAACGACGTGCTGGCCCTCAAGGACGCCGACATCGGCGTCGCGATGGGATCCGGCAGTCCGGCAGCGCGCGCCGTCGCGCAGATCGTGCTGCTGGACAACAGATTCGAGACGCTGCCTTACGTCGTCGGCGAGGGCAGGCGGGTGATCGGCAACATCGAACGCGTCGCTAACCTTTTCTTGACCAAAACGGTGTACTCGGTCCTGCTGGCCTTCTTGGTGGGCATCGAATGCCTGCTGGCCAAACCACTCAAGGCCGACCCGTTGCTATATCCGTTCCAGCCCATCCACGTCACCATCGCGGCTTGGTTCACCATCGGCATACCGTCGTTCATCCTGTCGCTGGCGCCCAACAACGAACGCGCGCACCCGGGCTTCGTGCGCCGGGTCGTCTCATCGGCACTGCCCTCCGGATTGATCGTCGGCAGCGCGACGTTCGCCTCCTACCTGCTGGCGTATCACGGTCGTCACGCCAGCTTCCAGCAACAGGATCAGGCGTCCACTGCCGCCCTGATCACCTTGCTGATGACGGCGCTGTGGGTGCTGGCGGTGGTGGCGCGGCCGTACCAGTGGTGGCGGGTGGCGCTGGTAATCGCTTCGGGCGTGGCCTATGTCGTGATTTTCAGCCTGCCGTTGGCGCGCAAGGCGTTCCTGTTCGACCCGTCCAATGTCGCGGTGACGTCGACCGCGCTGGGCGTCGGTGTGCTGGGCGCCGCAGCTATCGAGGCCACGTGGTGGATTCGCGCCAAGGTGTTGGGCGTGCAGCCGCGGTTGTGGCGCTGAGCGCGCCGAACTCACCCCGCAGTGGGTTGTCGCGGACCAAGTACGATGCCGGGAAAAGGGAGGAGCGCATGGGTTTCCTGGACAAGGCGAAGGACCTGTTGTCGCAGAACGCCGACAAGGTCGAGATGGCGATCGACAAGGCCGGCGAGTTCGTCGACGAGAAGACGCAGGGCAAGTACACCGACACCATCCACCAGGTGCAGGAGCAGGCCAAGAAGGCCACCGGCGCCCCGGACACCGGCGACCAGCAGAACTGAGCAATGGCCAAGCTTTCCGGATCCATCGATGTCCCGCTGCCACCGGAGGAGGCCTGGCAGCACGCCTCTGACCTGTCCCGGTACAGGGACTGGCTGACCATTCACCGGGTGTGGCGCAGCATCCTGCCCGACGCGATAGAAAAGGGCACGGTCGTCGAGTCGATCGTCGAGGTCAAGGGGATGTACAACCGGATCAAGTGGACGGTCGTGCGCTACAAGCCGCCCGAGGGCATGACGCTCAACGGCGACGGGGTCGGCGGGGTCAAGGTCAAGCTGATGGCCAAGGTCGCGCCAAAAGACGACGGCTCCATCGTCAGCTTCGACGTACACCTGGGCGGGCCGGCGCTGTTCGGTCCCATCGGCATGATCGTCGCCGCCGCCTTGCGGGGCGACATCAACCAATCGCTGGAGAACTTCGTCACCGTGTTCACCCGGGCCGACCCGAGCACGAATGGCGACGGTGGGGCTCGTCGCTGATCGCCGCCGCCGATGAGTTTCCGGCCCGACGGCGGTCTACAGTGTGAAGCCCTTTCCTTCGGGGCCAGAACACCACCAGGAGGTCACCGTGCCCATCCCTGACTGCGCCCCGCTAGGCGCTCCATGCTGGATCGATCTGACCACGTCCGACGTCGCCCGCGCCCAGGACTTTTACGGCACGGTCTTCGGCTGGACGTTCGAGTCCGCCGGACCCGAGTACGGCGGCTACGTCAATGCGGCCAAGGACGGCCACCCGGTGGCCGGGGTCATGGCCAACCGGCCAGAAAGCGGGTCGCCCGACCACTGGGCCACCTACTTCCACACCCGCGAGATCGACACCACGCTGGCCGCGGTGACCGCGGCCGGTGGATCGGTGTGCATGGCGATGGAGGTGCCCGCAAAGGGTCACATGGCCGTGGCGACCGACCCCGCCGGGGCGGTGTTCGGGCTGTGGCAGCCGTTGGGCCACCGCGGCTTCGAGCTCATCGGGGCGGCGGGCGCTCCGGTGTGGCACCAGCTGACCACGCGCGGCTACGGCGCGGCCCTTGCCTTCTACGGCGACGTCTTTGGCTGGCAGACCGAGGCTGTCTCCGATACTGACGAATTCCGTTACAGCACAGCGCGCTTCGGTGAAGAGCCATTGCTCGGCGTCATGGACGGTGCCGCAACCCTGCCAGAAGACATCCCGTCGAACTGGGTGATCTTCTTCGGCGCCGAAGACGTCGACAAGACCCTGCGGGTGATCGCCGACAATGGCGGCACGGTGGTGCGCGACGCCGAGGACACACCGTACGGACGGCTGGCCGCGGCGGCCGATCCGACGGGTGCCGTCTTCAATCTGTCCTCGCTGCAGACCTAGCGCCCCGCCTCGGGCACCCGGTGTTGGGCACCACCCGCGTGCGAGCGTCACGCCGGCGTGGCCACCGGCGACCGGCGCCACGCTAGCGGAACGCTCGCTCACGTGAGCCGGCGCCGGCGTCCGTTAGTCTCACTAGCATGACTCGCCGACTGCGCCCCGGTTGGCTGGTGGCGCTTTTCGCCGTCATGGTGTCGGCCAGTGCATGGCTGCCTTGGCTGCGGACGCGGGTAAACGGCGGGGGCTGGGCCAACGCCATCGGCGGCGCCCACGGCAACCTGGAGCTGCCCCGGGGGTTCGGCGCGGGTCAGCTCATCGTGCTGTTGGCCTCGACGCTGTTGGTGGTCGGCGCGATGATGGGTCGTGGTTTGTCGGTGAAGCTCGCTTCGGCTGCCGCACTGCTGATTTCGTCGCTGATCGTGGCGCTGACGTGCTGGTATTACAAGCTCAACGTCAATCCGCCGGTGTCGGCCGAATACGGGCTGTACGTCGGAGCGGGTGCCGCCGTCTGCGCGGTCGCGTGTTCGCTGGTGGCCGTCATCACCGCCTTGGCTTCCGGCCGGTCCGGCCGCTGAATCGTCAGGCCGACGGGAATTCGTGCTTTCCCGAGGCGCCGCTGTTGTCGGGCTCGTTGACGCCGAATACGAAGGGCGCGAAGACTATTTCGCGTCCATCCGGGTCACGGAAGGTCACGGCGCCCGTGGCCTCCCAGTAGGGGTGCTGTTCGACGGGTTCGACGCCCGCGTCGCGCAGGCGGGCCAGGGCGGCCTGTTGCGCGCGCTTGTCGGGGAAGTACAGGCACAGCTGTTCGTGGTGGTCCACGGCGACGGGCTCGGACGATTCGACGAGTTCCAGTGTCAGGTTCCAGCTGGGCAGCCCGAAGATGGCGCCGTTGCTGCCGAAGCTTCCCTCAAACGTCTCATAGAGTGGCAGCCCAACCAACTCACGGTAAAACCGCACGGTCTCAGCGAAATTCGGCGACCGTCGAGCGAAACGCATGCCGCCGATCGAGCTCAGCTGTGCAGGCCAGTGCGTCATCCGGCGGCGGTGCGGCATCGTTACAGCCCAATCGCGCCGGCCGCCGACTCCGCGGTGTTCCAGCGCCGCAGTTGAGCGCCGGGCGCCCAGGTAGCGTGGGTGCCGCTGGAAATGCGTTCGGGCAGTTGCAGTTTGCACACGGGGCCGTCACCGACCCGAGCGGCGTCGAAGACCAGGCAGTGGGAGGCGTCGGTGTTCATGTCGGTGGTAAGGGTGACCAGATAGCCGTCGTCTTCACCGGTGGCGCCCACGCGCGGTGCCATCGCGGTCTCGCTGCCGTAGACGCCCGCACCGAACGAGAACCCCTCCTCGGTTCCCGTGCGCAGGTCATGTTTGACCAGGCCGTCGAACAAGAACCAGCCGGGCTTGCCGGTCGCGGCATAGGTGTAGCGGTAGTCGGCGCCGGCGCACCCGGGATTGATGGTGCCGAACTCGGTGATGGACTCCGAGAGCCGCTCTTCTCGTACCGCTCCGGTGACCAGGTTGAAGCGCCAGCGGTGCAGCCGAGCCTGCAGGCGATCGAGGGCGAGGAAGCGAAACAGCTTCTCCCACTTGGTTCCTCCGGTATCGAGCGGGGACGGATCGCCTTCGAAGAAGCCGTCGAGCACGACCTCGTCACCGTCCTCGTAGGCGTTGGTGAAGTGCAGCACGAAGGTGGGATCGGCCTCGAACCAGCGAATGTCTCCGGTCTCGCCACGGCGCGGGATCACCGCGAACCGCGACGGGATGTCGGGATAGAAGCGCGGCAGGTGCACGTCGTGCTCGAGCAGCTGGGGATCCCAGAACAGTGGAAAATCGTTGAGGATGGCGTAGTTTTCGGTAAACGCCATGTCGTGGGGGAGACGCGGTCCGGGTAGCGGGATGTCGACATAGTGCACCAGCTCGTTGCGCTCGTCGACGACGCCGTAATGCATGAACGGCTCTTGCTTGCTGTAGTTGAAGAACAGCAGTTCACCGGTTCTGTTGTCTACCTTGGGATGTGCGGACACCCCCCACTCTGTCGGGAAGCCACCATTCCAGGACTCCTTGCCCAACGTGGCGGCCGAGTACGGGTCGATTCGGTACAGGTCGCCGCACTGGTAGAAACTGGTCAGCGCGATTCCGCGGTGGACGATCACGTCCGTGCTCGACGCATCCTTCATCTTGGTACGCGCGCCCCACCCGCGCTCGCGGCGGGCCAGTTGCACGGGCTCGGCCAGACCCGGCCACAACGGCTCGCCGGCCTCGTTCTCGGCCAGGAAACCATCGGTGCGGATGAATCGGTTGCGGTAGAAGGCTTTTCCGTCACGGAAACCGACCACATGCACCATGCCGTCGCCGTCGAACGGATGATAGGTCTTCAAGGCCGGATGCAGGGGGTTCTCGGTGTTGCGCAGGTAGACGCCGTCCAGGTCGCCGGGGATCTCACCCTCGACTGCGATGAGGTCGTCGGCGTCCCACTCGGTGGTCTGGGGGCGCCACGGTCCCGTGCGATACGGGTGCTCGTCGTCCTCGGGCAGCGTAGAGAGGAACTTGCCGACGATCTCAACATCCATAGTCACACGCCTTTGTGCCGCTGACGACGAAACTCACTGTGGTGGCGGTGCTGCCGCCGAAATTCAGGGTGCCGAAGGTCTTAGCGCCATCGACCTGATACTCCCCGGCGGCGTCGCTGACCTGTTTGGCCGCGTCAAGCAGCATCCGCACGCCGGAGGCTCCGACCGGATGTCCGCCGCCGATCAGCCCCCCGCTCGGGTTGATCGGCAGCCGGCCTCCCATCTCGATCTCACCGTTCTCGATCGCCTTCCACGATTCGCCAGGGCCGGTCAGCCCGATGTGGTCGATCGCCAGGTACTCGCTGGGAGTGAAACAGTCATGCACTTCGAATCCGTCGACGTCGTCGAGGCCGCACTGTGCGCGACGCAACGCGTCGAGTACCGCCGCCCGCACATGGGGAAGCACATAGGGGTCGCCGTCAGCACGATCCAGTTTCTGTCGTAGACCCAGCCCGACGGTGCGATGGCCCCACCCGTCGATCCGGGCGATCGTGCGCGCATCGGGATGATCGCGCAGATAGGCGTCATTGACGAGTACCAATCCCGCGCCGCCGTCGGTCATTTGGCTGCAGTCGAATCGGCGAAGCCGGCCTTCGGTGATCGGATTGCTCGCGTCATCGTCGACGATTGGGTCGGGGACGGTCCATTCCCGGGTTTGGGCGTTGGGGTTGCGCCGCGCGTTGGCGAAGTTCAGCTGCGCGATGGCACGCAGGTGCGCGTCGTTCAGGCCGTACCGCTGGTCGTACTCGTCTGCCACCTCGGCAAACATTGACGGCCACAGGTAGCGGGCGTCGGCTCCCTCGTGCCCGGTCCATGCGGCCGCACCCAGATGCTGGGCGGCGGTGTCGCCGGGAACCGTCTTCTCCAACTCGATTCCCACCACCAGCGCTGCATCGTAGGCGCCCGATCGCAGATCGGCCATTGCCGAAAGCGCCGCCACGCTGCCAGAGGCGCACGCCGCCTCGTGCCGCGAAGCCGGCGTATCCCAGAGGCCGTCGCACACGGTAGCGGGCATTGCCCCGAGGTGGCCCTGACGCGCGAACATCTCGCCGAAGGCGTTGCCGACGTGCACCACCTCGATGTCGGCCGCCGCAACCCTGGCCGCGGTGAGCGTGGAGTGGACGACCTCGGCGGTCAGCGCGGCGAAATCGCGGCCTTCTTTGGTGAGGTTGCGAGCGAAATCGCTTTGATAACCACCGAGAATCCACACACCGGCCGAGTCATGCATACGCCGACCGTACTACCGCACGGCTGGGTTGTTCACGCCTATCGGCGACCCGATGCCGACCGGTGCGGATCGGTAGACGGGTCCAACGAGGGCGGCCCCGTCGGCTCTCGGGCTGAACCGACGGGACCTAGACAAGTGCGAAGGCCGGCCGACGCACTCGCCTCTGTTGGATCATTTCCCTCGATGAGGGTCGACAAACATGTTGACCCGATCTGATTTGCGTGTCACACCGCGGCGGGCGATTGTCGATTCCCGTTTTGCGCGTGTGCAATAGAGCTCTCGGGAGCTTGCGCCGGCGCTCGGCTGAGCCGCGGAAATCTGGTGCGCTCGTACCAATGCGAATCAACGGCTCGGGTCGCCGCTGGGCGTCGAACAACGCCTTCCATGCGTCCCCGCGCGGCGCGCCTCGCCGCTTTTGGCGGCCGTGTAGCAAAGTGCCGATCTCGCTTAACTCGGCACGGGCAGCGGCCGCGCCGACGCCGGAGGGCCTGCGATGGTGTCTTCGCCGCGCAGCGACAAGCCGACGGCGGCCAACGCTCGGAGGTCAGTCGGTTGCACGGTCGTTGGTCGTGCCTCTTGGGGGACCACGCAGCCGCTACCACTTCAAGCGGCGGCAACCTTGGTAACGCATCCCACCTGCTCATATGCATGGGCAGCTAATCGTCTGCCGGGGCGGCACGGGCCGTCAGTGCAGCGTTGCGACACGGTTACGGATGGATACCTATCAGCTCATCACTGGTCACATTTGCCACGCAGATCACTATCGTCACATGAGCCAGCTAAGGGACGTCAATGCGGTGTCCTACCCCTCGAAAGGTGCTACATGTCGGCGTTTCTGCGAAGTGTGTCGCTATCGATGGCGTCGGCGGCCGCTATCGGATTCGTCCTCGTGGTGGGACCCGCGCCAACTGCCAGCGCCACGCCCTGCGGGGCACCCGAGGCGAACGTGGATCCTCCCGCCGCGCCCCCGGCCATGCCCGCGCCGCAGCCGGTCGTGCAACCGCCGACCGGGCGTCGGCCCTCACACACGAACGACCAGGCGCCGCTGCCGAGGCTCGGCCCGCTGATCTCGTCTCTGCTCAAGCCGGCCGCTCCGGGCCGCCAGTACGCAGCGCCGCTGCACCCGCAAGCCGAGGTGCTGCCACCCGGGCCCAATCCGCCGCCCGCGCCCGGCGTCCCGTTGCCTCCCAACGCAAATCAGCTGCGCCCCAACGCAGTCCCTGTTCCGCAGCCGCAGCCGCAACCGCAGCCCGAGCAGGCACCGCCGCCTCCTTCGATCGCGGGTGCTCCGACGTCGCTCGTCGACTGGGTGACCGGACCGAACGGCCCTAACAAGACCCTGCAACGCTTCAGCATCTCGGGTACCGACCTTGGGATTGCTTGGGACAACGGTGATCCCGTGAACCGTCAGGTACTGATGGCCTTCGGTGACACCTTCGGTTATTGCAAGGTGCACGGTCAGCAGTGGCGCTACAACACCCTGTTCCGCAGCAACGATCGTGATCTTTCCAAAGGCATTCATATCGCCGATGGTGTGCCGAACGACAGGTATTCGGGATCACCGGTGTGGGCGCCCGGCCTTTCCAAGCAGGTCGTCAACACCATCCATAAGGCCGCGCACGAGACGGGCATCATTCCGACCGCAGCGATGTCCATGGGCAGAACCCAGTACATGAGCTATATGTCCATCCGTCAGTGGGGCCGGGACGGCGAATGGTCGACGAACTACTCGGCGATCGCCAGGTCCAATGACAATGGCCAGAACTGGGGAATCTTCCCGACGACCATTCGTACGGCCTCGCCGGATGCCATCCCCGGAGCGGGGTTCACGCCCGGAAATGAGAACTTCCAGATGGGCGCGTTCCTGAAGGGGAACGACGGTTACCTCTACCAGTTCGGCACTCCGTCTGGGCGCGGCGGCGCGGCTTTTCTCTCGCGCGTCCCGCCGAATCAATTGCCCGACCTGACCAAGTACCAGTACTGGAACGGCGACAACGGCGGCCATTGGGTGGCGAACAACCCGGGCGCGGCGACTCCGATTTTCCCGGGGCCGGTTGGCGAAATGTCGGCCCAGTACAACAGTTATCTCAAGCAGTATCTGGTGCTGTACACCAATGGCGGCAGCAACGACGTGGTGGCAAGGACCGCACCGACGCCGCAGGGGCCGTGGAGTCCCGAGCAACCGCTGGTGTCGTCGTTCCAGATGCCCGGCGGCATCTATGCGCCAATGATTCATCCGTGGTCGTCGGGACGAGATCTGTACTTCAACCTGTCGTTGTGGTCGGCCTACGACGTGATGCTGATGCACACCGTATTGCCGTAGAGCCGTCGCCGGCGGATGACGAGGTCAGGGGGAAGGCGGCTTTCGCTCGCAGACGCCCGGGGGGATGCGGGCGTCTGCGGCGTTAGTTGCCGGGGAGGTGAATATTCCTAACCAGCCCGGGAGTAGCTAAAGGCTTTTCGCGAGGAGTCGGCCGCGATGGTTCTTGCGGCTACGGCGGGGGCAGGGGAATCCATCGTTTGCCGTCCGTCGTCCAACCGCAGGGCAGGTAGTTCCAGTGCGCCGGCGGATTGGAGTCGAAACTCAGGCACTTCGGCGTGTAGAACGATGGCTCGGGCGGAGGGGGTGCCGGCTGGTCCTCAGCGCGTGCGATAGCACCGCTGAGCATCACCGCCCCAACGGCGATCAGTATCGCGACTGACTTCCGCATCGCAGGCTCGGCAAGTCCTATGCCTTGACCAAGCGACCGGCGCTACGTTTGTTTCCTTGCACGCACGGTATAGATGCTAGTCCTCTTTCACGGGCTATGTGGGGCTTGCGAGTCTCTCGCCGAGGTAGGACGCCGCACCCCGGCCGAAGCGTCGATATGTTCGGCACCGCGAGCCCCTGCGCCGACGGAACCGGCCGGTCCGTTCGTCGTGCGCGAGGGTTGCTAGCGGTGGCGGCGGGAGCGAGTGCGCGATAGTAGGACCCGTTGATGAACGTAAGCTGGACAGGGCGTCACAACGAAAAGTACGATCGTGTTCAGTCAGCAAGTGGTAAAGCGGGGAAATTGTTTGCGGCACAGGGCCGTGCAAGCAGGAGCATCGCAATGAGGTCTCTCGATGGGAGCTCACCGCCAGTGTTTGCGGCGAGTGCCTCTGGGGTGACCCTGCACCGCCTGAATCACACCCCGCTGCCCGCCCGTTATTTCGAGCGCGCCCGGCCCTGCCTCGCCACAGTCATCTCCGAGCAAACACGCGAAGATAGCTGGCACGCAATCGAAATCATTGCGAATAGGCACAACCGCCGAGTCGAGTCCTACCTGCAACGCCGACGGCATCGTCCGTGGCGCAACAGGGGATCTTAGGCTCGACCGTCGACCTGTCGACGTCGTGATCGGCGTTGCGCAGCAACTCCGACGATGTCGATGTATCACCCACGGCCGAAGAATGCCGTAGCTACGTCACGCGTCGCGCAGGGTTGCCCGAGCCGCAGCCTGCTGCCGGGATCTGGTCACGGAACGTCATTCATCGATCGCCGTGTGTCACAACAAATAATGTCGCCATGCTCGGCCTGGCTCCTCACGTAGTGGGAGTGAGCCAGCGGCATTGCAGCTCTGGATGACAAAAATGGATCGGGCGCAGTGGTGCCCGACGCGAGCACCAGAAGTGGCGTTTAGCGGATCAGCAGATAGGTACGGCGGGTCGGTGTGCAACTTGCACAGGCGTGATCGCTGTGCCGTTAGTTATGAGGTGTAGCAATGGACTTCGGAGGTTTACCGCCGGAGGTCAACTCCGGGCGAATGTACGCCGGCCCCGGATCGGGCCCGATGTTGGCAGCAGCCGCGGCGTGGGATGCGTTGGCCGCCCAATTGCACACCGCGGCAGCATCATACGAGTCGTCGATCGCGAACCTGACCGGCGGCTGGCGCGGTCCTTCGTCGACCGCGATGTCGGCCGCAGCAGCGCCGTATGCGGCGTGGATGAGCGCGACCGCTGCCCAGGCCGAGCAAACCGCCAATCAGGCGCGAGCGGCAATATCCGCTTATGAGGCCGCATTCGCCGCGACAGTGCCGCCGCCGATCGTTGCGGCCAACCGCGCCCGGCTGATGGCTCTGGTCGCTACCAACTTTCTCGGTCAAAACACCCCGGCGATCATGGCCACCGAGGCCGAGTACGCCGAGATGTGGGCCCAGGATGCGGCGGCGATGTACGGCTACGCGGGCTCCTCGGCGGCCGCTAGCCAGATGACCCCATTCGGCCAGCCGCCGCAGACCACCAACGCGGCCGGGACGGCGGGACAAGCCGCCACCGTCGCGCATGCCACCGGCGGCATCGCCACAAATACGGAGTCGGCGCTGCCGCAATTGATGTCGGCTGTTCCGCAATCCCTGCAAACCCTCACAACCCCAACCGCCGCCGCAGCCGACCCGCCGTCGCTACTATTAGGACTCAACTCGGCCCTGACCGGTCCGTTAGGGCCCGTCTCGTTGTATGGCATTGGGGGCAGCCCCTATCTGCTGGGGGTTGAGAACTATCTGGTGCCCCAGAACGTGGCGAATCTCAACAGCGCGAGTCACCGACTCGACAGGGATCGATCGGCGCTGCGATCGCTGGGCGGTGGCCTCGGTTCCGAAACGCGGACGGTGCACTCGACGCCCTCCGGCGGAACCGGGATGTCCGCGGGTGTAGGCCGTGCCGGAGTGGTTGGTCGTCTGTCGGTGCCGCTGGGATGGGCAGCGGCGGCACCGGAAATCCGGACGGTCGCCGCGGTGATGCCGCAGGCCAGTTTCGCCGGTGCTCCGGCCGCAGTTGCGGCGGGGGAGCAGGGGTCGCTGTTCGGCAACATGGCCGCTTCCGGCCTGGCCGGGCGCGCCGCTGCTGCGGGTGGCGGTTCTGCCCGCGACATCACCTTCGGCGGCAACGCATTCGGGCGGGCAGCGACCACTGCCACGATCATTGTCATCAACGCGGACGACGCGCAGGAATAGCCGCGGTCATTAATCTTAAGGAGCAGCAATGGATTTTGGAATCTTACCGCCGGAAATCAACTCCGTCCGGATGTATGCGGGACCCGGCGCGGGATCGATGTTGGCCGCGGCGTCGGCATGGGATGCGTTGGCCGCTCAGCTGAACGCTGCGTCAGCGTCGTATGAGTCGGTGATCTCGAACCTGTCGAGCGGGTGGCAGGGTCCGTCGTCGGTGGCGATGGCGGCCGCGGCGACACCGTATGTGGAGTGGATGAGCGCCACCGCTGCGCAGGCCGAGCAGGCCGCCGCCCAGGCCAGAGCGGCGACGGCGGCCTATGAGGCCGCCTACCTGGCGACGGTGCCACCGCCGACGATCGCGGAAAACCGCAGTCGGCTGGCGTTACTGGTGGCCACAAACGTACTAGGGCAGAACACCGCCGCGATCGCTGCCACCGAGGCGGAGTACGGGCAGATGTGGGCGCAAGATGCGGCCGCCATGTATGGGTACGCCGGTTCGTCGGCGACGGCCGCGCGGATGTCACCGTTCAAGTCCGCGCCGCAAACCACGAATCCCGTTGGGGCGGTTAGCCAATCAGGTGCGGTCGCGCACGCTGGCGGCGCCGCGCCGGCCAACGCTCAGTCGGCCTTGTCGCAGCTGATGTCGACAACGCCGCGAACGCTGCAAGGCCTCGCGTCGCCCGCGGCATCGCCGGCTGCGGATCCGTCGTCATTGGCATCGTTTTTGAACAACCTGAATTCCACGCCGTTGGCGAGGATTGCCGCGAACATCGAATTCGTCACCAAAGGCATTCGGCCGGTGAACGACACGTTGCTCAGCCTCAGTTTGGGCCTGGTGGCAACGGCGCGGGCCTGGAACGACACAGCGGTCGAGCTCGAGGGGCCACTGTTCGCGGCGCTCGGTTCGAGCAGCCAGGCAGTGGGAGCTGCGGGTGGGGCCGCGGTGTCGGCAAGCGTCGGCAGTGCGGGCCTGGCAGGAGCCTTATCGGTGCCGCCGAGCTGGGCCGTAGCCAGTCCTGCCGTCAAACTCGCCGCCACTGTCTTGCAGTGCACGGGCGCGGGTGCCACACCGACGGTCGCGGCGGCCGCGAGCGGCTTCTCGGGTGAGATGGCGTTGGCAGGTTTGGCCGGAGGTGCCCTGGGCGGCGCCGTGCCCCGCGGGGCGACGGGCGGCGCCCTGCGAGGCTCGGGACGCCGCTCGCCGCACAAAGAGGGGGAGGCCCCGGACAAGCTCAAGACCGTTTTGGCGGAACTGCAAGAGTCGCCCGAGGCGGTTCAGCACTGGCACACCGATAAGGCGCATCTGGAAAGCCTCTTGGACCAGCTGTCCAAGAAGCCGGGCGTCCACGCCGTGCATTTGTCCTCGGCGGACAAATCGAAGGCCACACCGCCACGGCCTACGTGGGGTTAATAAATCATCTTGTCCGGGGCCAGACGACGCCGTTGTGGAATCCACCACGCGGTCGTCATGGCCGCGGCGCGCAACGCGGGGGCCAAGACAATGACAACGTCTCCCAACGCAAGCAGCAGGATGACGCCCGCGATGACGCACAGCGTCGCGGCAGGAGTCCGCGGTCATCCGGTTAGCCGGCTTCCGCGAAGCGCACGGCAGGCATCGTCTCTTTGAGGCGTCCAAGCCCACCGACCGCTTCAACCGCCTGCCTGAACCGCTCATGCTGATCCAGCACCCAATCGAGCATCGCGGGCCACAGATCCACGTCCGCAACATCGGCGAACTGCGATGTGACGCAGATTGCGGCGGCCTTCTTACCGGGCTTGTCGTCCCACTGGGCGGCCTGGCCCAGGGCCCGCTCGAATTCATCCTTGATCGCACGGAGCGCCCCGAACCGGGCCGAATTGACGCGGGGATCGCGACTGCTGAAGTAAAGCTGCACGCCCAGACCCCGGTGGGTGAATGCGGTTGAGTATGCAACCGCGCTTATGCCGGTAGGAAGGTTGTATCGCGCGGCACGTGTCGGTGTTCTCCGTTTTGTCCAGGCGGGGTGGTCCGCGCCTACGCGGTTGAGGAACTGCTCCCAGAAGTCCCAATACAGCTTGGAACGTTCGGTCACCGTCGCCGCCTTACCTCGCCTTCCCAATTCGTATGTGGGCACGACCCCGTCGGAATTCGGCGCCGGGGCGGAAGCGTCGCTCTTGACCACCTCGGTCTCGGGTCCGCCAGGGCGCACGTCGGCGCCTCGTGCGGCCGCTCTTGTAGCCGCTGCGCGTCGGGTCCTTGCTTTGGCGGCCCTCGCCTTGCCGGCCCTCGTCTGAACGACCCACGCCGCGAGCACGATTCCACCGATAGCGACAAAGAAAACGAGAAACAGAACGTAGAAGAAACCGGCCGCATCCATGACGTCACCGCCCGAAAGCCAGCTGCCGGAACTGTGCGGCAATTCCGTACAGGTGCTGGCCCAGCGACTGGGCAGTCATGAGGCGGCTACCACAGTTGAGTGAACGCTGTCATGGCCGTGAGATGCGCCGCGGGGCAACATGCTCGCCCGAACCTCCGGGTTTGGTGATGCTGTTTGGTGACGCTGCCCGACTCGTCGCTTCGAGCGTAAGTGTCCGAGCCGTTAGTTAGGGGGGAATTGCGAAACTTGCGCAACCGTTAAGTGCCGTCGGGCTGTGATCGCGGCAGTGCGCGGCGAATCTGACGCGGCGCCGATCCGCGGTGTCAGACGTGGCGCGAGGCTAGGTAAGTGCGAATGGCACACAGTCACCGGGGTCACCAAGCGGCTTCCCCTCGCAGGCGTAAACGGGCCCCTGCTATCACGGCCTCGGCTTCTGCAACGACTGCGTCTGCCGCCTTGGCTTCTGTCGTCGCCGCGACTGCCTCGGCTTCTGCTGCCGCGGCGCGCCGGGCCACGTCTTCTCGTGCCATCGCCAGCGCGGAAATCAACATCCCAACGCAGGCCACAGCGGCCACGACCGGCCCCGCTGCGGCGGTGACGACGAACGCGAAAGAAAAGCTCAAGACAACGAGCCGAACAAGCGTCCTGGTCCTCATGGAGGTTTAGTCGGCTGGTACCGCGTTTGCGTTACGTAAGGATTCGCAGCCGATGCGGGGCTGTCCCGGTTCAGCTCGGTAAGGGTCCGCTCTTCGGAATGTTGTGCCGGGCGTCCTACGAATAAGCTGGCGCAAAGTGGCTAGCCCGCCAACGGAGTAGGGTAGCGGGGGCGGTTGGGAGACGCTAGATAACACCCCCCGGTGCATTACGGATGGACAGCTGGACGGCATCAAGTTCCAAGTCGAAAGTCCGTGCGTCTCAGTAAATCCCTGCCCCAGGAAGAAATTATGCCCACCTTTGAGGCGCAGCTCCGCCAGGACTTGCGCGACTACGCCCTCGAGTTACGCCAACTCGCCTATACCCTGCCCGAAGGTGTGGGGGAACACGATCTGCTTCAAATGTCTGGTCGGATGCGCGCCACTGCCGATCAAGTGGACCGTCAGGGGAGCGTTGACGATGGCTGATCGCGTCATGAGAGGCAGTCGCCTGGGCTTCGTGAGCTACGAGGCTGACCGCAACCACAGCCTCGCGCCGCGTCAGGCGGCGCGATACCGGACCGAGAACGGCGACGAGTTTGAGGTTCCCTTCGCGGACGACGCTGAGATCCCCGGAACCTGGCTGTGCCGCAACGGCTTGGAAGGCATCCTGATCGAGGGTGGTGACCCGGTCGAACCCAAAAAGGTCAAGGTGCCGCGCACACCCTGGGACATGCTGCGGGAACGCCGCTCGATCGAGGAACTGGACGAACTGCTCAAGGAACGCCTCGAGATCATCAAGTCGGGCCGCCGCCGCAGTTAGCTTAGCCTTGGGTGTTTCGATCGCATGGGCTTTCCTCAGATCGTGCTCGGCAGGATTCGTGCCTGCGACACCAACTGGCCTTTGACGGTTCTCACTTGTATCACGAAGTCGTTGTAGGGCAATACTTTTCGGCTCGTGTCAGCGGCGATCGGTAGTCCGAAGAATGAACAACAATGGCTATAACCGGGTATCGATCGGCCGTGAGCGAGTGATCGCAACTCAGAGGATCGGGTCGTGAGCACAGCACACGGACTAGAGGCCACCGCAGCGCGAGGGGGCCAAGATGGGTGACCACGGCGGGCAATCCGGTGGTAAAGGTTGCGGCGGAGGCGACGGGATTGGAGTCGGGAATAGGTTAGGCCCCTCCCAATAGTGCGCAGGAGCCTTGGTCCGCACGTCGTAGTCGAAGTAATAGGTGTGGCAGACACCCATGTCCCAAACTAGGTCCGCATCCGACCGTGGTGGATCATTCGGCATAGCTTGTCCTGGACACCATTGGAATGGGCCATAGGTATACGCATGGGCGGTACCAGTGCCCAATCCCAAAGCTGCCACGCACAAACCGCCGGACACCAGCGCGACCGTTGCTAGTCCAACGATCCCTCGTTTCATAAACCGCAGATTATTCCTACGTGACCCGGGAAGACGGGATAATCGCACAACTGGGTACATGTTGGTCGTTTGTTGCTGTTGGCCCGCGGGGCGGTGACTCAAGCGCAGGCGAGGGTTCCGATTGAAACCGTCCAAGGTTGCAATGACCGGGGGTCATCAGGGGTAAATCCTGAGCGACGGCAATTCACCGAAAGGCGTTGCCCCGCGAACGACATCAATCTAACGGCAATCGTTCAAACAACCGACAGCCAATCCCTGGGCCGCACGTTCCAGTCGGGCGGGTCACTGACGTCAGTTAGTGCTCGACATTCTGTCGTCGTGTCATGTCTGACGCAGTTTCGGCCGATGCTTTTTCGGCACGCCCCTGAACTCTTTCTGCATGAGGTAGCTGAACGACGCTTGATGGTTGGGCAAGCGGGTCGCCACCACGATTTGCGGCTTGAATGTTTTGCCTCCGCGCATCTCGACCTTGATCGCCGGGTCTGCATACTGTGCCAACGCCCGCAACGCCGACGGGCTGTAGGCGCGCAGCCCGCTGATGAATCCGTCGTGGTGTAGCGGCAAAATCGGTGCCAACGGCAAAGTCAGCGACAACCGCAGAATGTGCACCATCGACGGCGGGCGCGACAGGTCGATGACCAGCAGCTTGTGCGCGACCCGGGTGCCTTCGGCGAAAACCCGGGCGGCCAGCGGCGGCGGCAGGTGGTGCAGCGACAATGCGAATATCGCAAGGTCGTAGCACCCATCTGGCGCGTCGACGGCGGTGGCGTCCATCGCGCGGACCACCGCCCGCGGGTGCGTGCCCAGATCGCCGGCGACGATGGAGGCCACGAATGTGGGATCAATGTCGGTGACCGTGACCTGGGCTGTGGGATGCATCGCCAGCAGCGCTCGTGATAGCCCGCCGTGCCCGGCACCGAGTTCGAGGATATTGGGATCGCGCACATCCGCGACCTCGTCGAGCGCGATGCGCGCAAACTTTTTCTGCGTACCAGAAAACTTTTCGATGCGTTCCAGAGAGCGGACCACCCTGCGTTTCAGATCGTCGGCGCCGTCGCGGTCAAGATATTCCAGGCGGTCAGTCTGCAGCCGCCGGTCCAGCCATGAGGCGTCCGGCCCCCCGCGCGGCATACGGTCGATTTGGTACCTCGCGGCCACTGTGCCCCCCGTTTTGAAGTGGTCAAAGTTCAACCGAAGTCAAGGATCCCCGATTCGCAATCCTATGACGTTGCCGATTCGTGCGGAGGTGAACGCTACACGTATGCGAAGTCTTTCACGTGCGCACACTCCAAGTGACGGTCGAGCGATTTTGTCAGTCGATTCGCGACTACAGAGCGCTCGGAGGCGAGATGGGCTTCCCGGGCCCATCACCGATGACGGCGTGGCGGGGCGGTGGGCAACGGGGCGCCGTGGCGTTAGGCTGCCGAACCTCCGGCGCCCTATTGAAATTCGAGAGAGTCGACGCTCAACGCGACTATGCGCGCCCCGAAAGCACCCCCCCTGTAGGTGTTACATGCCAGGGTGACGGTTTCGTCGCGAGTGGTGGTGAGTCCGGCGAAGAGCGTAATGCCGGAATTATCCGCTTCGTTCAGGTAGATCCGTACTTTCTCGAGTTCGATGTTCGCATCGTAGAGAAGCCTGGCTTCGGCATACTGTTTAGAGCCATCGTAATTCCACAGCACCACTGTGCCCATGAGGAGCCAGTTGAGTTCCTGGCCATCCGGGTTCTCCAGGTCCACCTTAGCGACGATGACATCGCTGAAATGGTCGAGATTGACTTGGTCGTATATACCATTGATGATGGCTCGGCTGGTGCCCATTCGCGTCTCCCTCGTTTCAACCTGAGTGAGCGGGAAGACTACGCGATCGGCCCATTCGGGGGAGTTGATTCGGAAACTCGAGATCATCATCCTAAGACGAAACGACGCACATGACCCGAGGTCATACACGACAACTGTGCCCCGGCAGGACTCGAACCGGCGACACCGGCTGTACCAGTTCGTCGTTCTCAAGATTGCTGTAGCATATCGCTTGAGTTACGAGTCAATGGAATTCGACGCCAGTCCGCTTTGCCGGCAATCATCGGTTCTCGATCATATCCGAGGAATAAACGAAGGGTGGATGAGGCTGCTCGTGGGACCGGATCCTCCAGGGCCGCGTCTGAGTTTTGTCTGGCCGGCCTTGAAACGCTGCAGCGGCACCGGCGGGTGTAGCGCGCGCGCCGATGGTCCAGTGACATCGTTGTTCTCGAATCTGTTGGGGATGGTCGCATCTCGGGAAGAAACGGGTTACGCGGTGTTGCTCGGAGCATGCACAGTGTTAAGCGATACGATTTGCGCGCCGGGCCGGCATCTGTCTGCTGTGATGGACGGATGAGCCCAACCTCAGTTGCCGACGTGCTTACGCACATGCGCGCCATCGCCTCCGATGTGCCGGCGGGTGATGGCGCCGGCGTTTTCAACGGCGTCTATCTGCGCGTGACCGAGATGGTGCAGGACCGCTTGTCAACGGGCCACGTGTTTCACGACGACGCGTTTATCGCCGACCTCGATGTGCGATTCGCCGGCTACTGGTTCGACGCGTACGACGCCCCAACCGACAAGCCCAAGGCGTGGGAGCCGTTGTTCGCCGCGCGGGCCCACACGGGCATATTGCCAATCCAATTCGCACTCGCCGGCATGAACACGCACATCGAGAACGACCTGCCGCTCGCCGTGGTCGCGACCTGCGCTGCTCGAAAGTGCACGCCCGACAGCCGGGGTATCCACAACGATTACGAGAAGGTCAACGAACTGCTGGCCAGTGTCGAGGCCGAGATTCGGCGGTCATTCCTCACCGCGGTGGAGAAATCTATCGACGACCACCTCGAACCGGTCGCGCATCTGGTCACCTCGTGGGACATCGATAAGGCCCGCGACTTCGCATGGCTGACGGTGCAGACGCTGTGGGAGCTACGACGGGCCGGCCCGTTGTTCGATGCCTATGTCGCCACCCTGGCCCGCACGGTCGGGATGGGCTCCCGGCTGCTGCTGACCCCCCTCATCTGATCCTCAACGGCCAGTCCGAGCAATTCCCTCGGGTTGGCATTCCCTTTCTGTCGGAAGCGGCCGCGGGCCCCACCGCACCGCTGCCGCCCGCCACGACCCCGCCGCGGGCAGACCGACGAAGCCGAACTCTCACAGCGCCCTCTCGGTGCGCACCACGGCGCCGTTCTCGATTCGCTGGGGTGAGCCGCGAAGGACCACCGAGAAGGAATCGACGGCCGCCGGCGTCGGATGTTCCTTGGCCGTCCGGTGCTGTGGCACGGGGCGTGCGAATGTGCATCGCCGGTTTGGAACAGCGTTACTGTCCTCTTTGATTCGAAGAGCCAAACAGAACTGTTTAAAAGCGGCAGCCCAAGCGGCTTACGCGGATGTTCGATCACAGGACGCAGGCAGGGATGCCGACAGGAAGTTGAGTAGTGCACTACTCATGTGCTCGGCGTGATCTTGCGTAATCATTCTGACACCGTAATTAAACGGTAACGGTACCGAAAGCCAGAGCATCATGTGCACGTCGGATCGGGTTGCAGTGCCCTGTCAATCCGCGTGTGACGCCCCGGCAATCAGTGCGATCGAAAACGCCATGCGGCAACACGACTATTACTACAAGCTCTGCGTACGGAGGTAGAGCAGCCATGTCATCGCACGCATATAACCCGCGCAACTCTAGGGCGACACCCAAGGTAAAACTGTACGGCGGGATCGCCGCAGCGTTAATCACCGCCGGCACGCCGATAGGGGTCGCCTTGGTGAACCATATCGGCTCCGGTTCGCCACCGATCGGCTCCGTGTCTACGCCACCGACGGTGACTAGCGGCGCCACGGCTTCTATGCCATCGACGTGGACGACCATCACACCGACCCCCGTGAGCCAGGGATCCGACCAGGGTCCGGTTGACAAGTATGCGATCAACGCCTCGGGTACTGAGGTCAAAGTATGGGGCCACGCCGATAAAGACGCCGACGGCATGATTGTCCTGATAGGCCCACAGTCTTCGGGTGGCTTCTGGCCCGCCTTCGCAAATGTCGTCAACCACCAATGGCAAGCTAATGTCAAGACCGATCCACAAATTTCGGAGGGCTACAGAGTGTGGGCCATCCCCCATATACCCGGCGGCAGTGCCCCAGGCCAGATTCCTGTGAAGTTCACCTTCCAGGCGACCGGACCGACATCGACAACGCCACCACCACCTCCGGGCCAGTTGATGGAATGCGCGGCACAACACGGCCCCGACTGCTTTAACGGCCCGGGTTGGGGACCGCCGTCGGTCTACCAACCGAATCGGTGATTACTTGATTGCTAATTGGTCGGACTGCAGCGTAGCTGTGCTGGGAAGACGGCCTCACTAGCGGCGGGCCCGCGAGTTCACCGATGATCTGTTGCTGCCACGAACGGAATGGCGGCTTTGACACTAAGGCAGGTCGAGAGCGGGCTGTGCCGCTGCCATCAATAGACCTCGCGGATGCGATGCTGGATGTACAGCGCGACGGAGTGTCACCGATCAACCGAAACAACTGTCACGCATCAGCCGAAACACTGTCACGCATCACCCGACGACGAAATGTCACGCATCCGCCGAGGTCATACATACACGCCGTGCCCCCGGCAGGATTCGAACTAGCCGGATACTAGGGTTGCTCACCCTTGGTCACCTGCGCTAATGAAGCTAAACTAGCTGACAGTAGGCAATTTTGGCGATTGCTGCTGTTAGGTTCTGTTGGGTTCTGCATAGGCTTGTTATGGCCCGCTTATAGCCCGAAATAGCCCGAGGAAAGGCCCCGCGATGCCCGCGACCAAGAGCACCAAGACGCAGACCCGCACCCGCAGGGGATTCGGGCGGCTGCGCCAGCGCGGATCGGGCCGCTGGCAAGCCAGCTACCTCCACCACGGCCAGCTCCACTACGCCCCGGCCACCTTCCCGACCAAGGACTCCGGCGCGGCCTGGCTCCAGAACGAGCGCGATCTGATCGACCTGGACCGCCGCAAGCCCGGCACATGGACGCCGCCCGCCGACCGGGTGACCAAGGCAGCGGCGCGCAAACTTACCCTGCGGGACTACGCCGTGCCCTGGCTGGAGCACCGCAACATCTCGCCGCGCACACGCGACAACTACGACTACCACCTGGACCGCAATATCCTTCCGGCGCTGGGGGATCGGGCGCTGGCCGAAATCACGCCCGAGGACGTGAGGGTCTGGTTCACCGGCCTGGGCACCGAGCACCGCACCCGCAACGCTCAGGCGTACGGAGTGCTGCAAGCGTTGCTGAACACGGCGGTAGACGATGGCCTGATGGACCGCAGCCCAGCCCGCATCAAGGGCGCGGCGGCGGTCAAGCACACCAAGCGGTCGGTGGTCCTGCTGGAGCCGGACGAGCTGGCGGCGCTGGCCGACAAGATGCCAAAACCGCTGCGGCTGACGGTGCTGCTGGCCGGGTGGTGCGGGCTACGGCGCGGCGAGCTATTCGCGCTGACGCGGGCCGATGTCGCCGCCGAGGGCGCGGCGCTGCGGGTCAGCAAGGCGGTGACGTTCCGTCACGGCAAGTTCGACGCCGGGCCGACAAAGACGAAGGAGTCCAACAGGACGGTGACGGTGCCACCGCACCTGCGCCCGGCGATTCTGGCCCACCTGCGCCAGCATGTCGGCGAGGCCAAGGACGCGCTGCTATTCCCTGATCCTGTGACCGGCGGGTTCTACGCCGAGGGCCGGTACCGCACGCCGTTCTTCGCCGCCCGCCAGGCCATCGGCAAAGACGACTTGCACTTCCATGACCTCCGGCACTTCGGCGGCGTGATGGCGGCGGTGGCTGGTGGCACTACCAAGGAGGTCATGGCCAGGCTGGGCCACGTCACCAGCGGAACCGCCATGCGGTACCAGCATGTGGCGGCAGGCCGGGCTGACGCCCTGGCTGAGCGGCTGTCCGCGCTGGCGGCGGTGCCGGAGGGCGCGCCGACGGCATCGTGAAAGTTCGAGTGGTACAACATAATCCGCACAGAAACCGCCGCAATCTAGTGAGAACCCAACACAGCAGCTAATATTGGCGGCGCGAGGCGGGATCGACCCGCCGTACCCCGAGAGGGCCAACCGGCTCTGCTTGGCTACGGCGAGGTCAAGGAGACCACCAGCATGTCCGCCCGCACGGTGCGCGCCACGGCGCGCGAGTACGAATCCATCCAGCACGCCGCCGAGCGCACTGACTACTCGATCTGGACCATCCGCGAGAAGATCGACAGCGGCGAGCTGCCCGCGTACCGGCTATCCGACAAGCCCGGCGCGGCGCTGCGCGTCAAGGTCGCCGACGTCAACGCGCTACTCAAGCCGGTGATCCCCACCCAGGTGTACGGAAACGCCTAGGTGATGGAGTGTCAATCGGCAACCTCTGCTGACGCGAAATACCCTGCGGCACTAGTCCTCCCATGTCGGGCAAGACGAACCGGCGCGGCCAGCGTTTGCACCGCTAGTCCGTAACGTCAATCAACACAACATGTTCGGACCTAACGCGAAAGGACGCCGACCGTGACCACCACAGCCACAGGCATCGCGCCGGAGTACATGGACGAGAAGCAGACCGCCGCCAGGCTCGGCGTGAAAGCGACATCGCTGCGGGCTGACCGCCACCGTGGAGTCGGGCTGCCATATGTGCGCATCGCCCACCGCATCAGGTATCGCGTCAGTGACGTGGAAGCCTACCTGAGTGCAAACACTATAGTGCCGCAACCGAATTGACTTAGATGCAGTGATGCCCGCCCAGCGCGCCGTTTTGGCCTCGACGCGGGTGCCAGGCGGGCACCACCCCCAACGACTCCGGCGAGAGTCATGTCCCTTCCAGCACGACCCGAAAGGTACGAGATGAATCCTAACCCGAACCCCGGCAGCCACGCCGCCGGAGCCGCCGAGGCCAACGCGAATGGCCAGGGCCGCAACGGTACTGCGCCGCCGATCGAGTGGTGGCTCGCGCAGCAGTGGGCCGATGTCACCGGCAGCTACGCCGAGGAGCCGATGCGTGACGAGCTTGGCATCTCCGGCTGGCAGGCGCTGCGCAACGCGATGGCCGACAGCCTGGGCGTGGAAATCACGCCGGAGATGTCGTTCGCCGATCTGCGGGTGGTGCCCGCCGACTTTGCCGCGAGGCACGCCGAGATGACACTGAGCCGCGCCCAGATTGCGGCCTACGCCACGGATCACGGGCTGGACATGCCCGACGTCATCGCCGCCAGGCTGGCCCGTGAGCGGTCGCTGGGGGTCGAGCAGGCCCGTGACAGGGCGCGGGCGCTGTTCGACGGCGACCCGCTGCCCCTGATCGTGACCAAGCTGCCGTCGTTTCCGGTCCATGCGTTGCCGGAGGTGATGGCCGACATGGTGACCGGCGTGGCCCGCGAGCTGGGCATCGACCCCGCCATGACCGCCGCGTTCGCGCTGGGCGCGGTCTCAGGCGCGCTGGCCGGGCGAGTCGTGGTCCAGGTCCACGGCAACTGGTTCGAGAACTGCGTGTCCTACATCGCCGTGGTGGCCGAGTCCGGCGACCGCAAAAGCCCGGCGTTCTCCGCGATGTTGGGCGGGCCGCTGGGCGCTGTGGAGCGCCAGCTGACCGAGGCGTGCTGGGAGAGCAACTACGTCGAGGTCGATCCCGACGGGCCGGACGGGCTGCCCGTGGTCACCCTGGCCGGTGAGCCGGAGTTCGTCGGTCCCGCGCCCAGGCTGATCGCCAGTGACGCCACGCCGGAGCAGCTGGCCGTGCTGATGGCCGACAACGGCGAGCGGATGATCGTCGCCGACGCCGAGGGCGACGTATTCGACATGCTGGCCGGGCGCTACAGCGCGATGCCGAACATGACGCTGTTCCTTCAGGGCTACAGCCGCGAGTACGTGCGGGTGGACCGGGTGGGCCGTGCGCCGGTCGCGCTGGATCACCCGGCGCTGACGCTGTGCCTGGGCACCCAGCCGACGGTGTGGCACGCGGTGATGGCCAACCCCCGGTTCGCCGGTAAGGGCTTCGCGGCGCGCATCGAGGCGGCGTTCCCCGAGCCGCGCAAGGAGCGCACCCGGCGGCTGGCCGCGCTGGCGGCGTCGGAGCGCCTGGACCCGGTGCCGGTCGATCCGGCGGTGGCCGGGGCGTACCGCACGATGATCACCGAGCTGGCGCTGGGCATGTTCGACGCCAACACCACGACCGTCAAGCTGACCGACGACGCCCAGCAGCGGATGCGGCAGCACACCGCTGAGGTCGATCGCCGCACGCTGGATGACGGCGACATGGGCGGGCGGCTGGCGCGGTGGGGCGCGAAGTGCTCTGGTCGGGTGGTGCGCCGGGCGCTGCACCTGCACATGGCCGAACACGGCGTCAATGGCGTGCGCCTGCTGATCGAGCGCGACACCATCGAGCGCGCCATCGAAATCGAGGAGTGGTTCATCACCAACGCCAAGGAGGCCTACGGCCTGGCCGACACCGGCGACGACGTGAACGCCGAGGACTTGAAGGCGTTCGTGGCGTGGCTGGCCCGCAAGCACGCCGACGCGCCGTATCAGCCGGTCATGCTGAGCTACATCAGCCAGCACGCCACGCCGAAGGCGCTGCGGCAAAAGTCGCGCCGCGACCGCGCGATCGAGGTGCTGGTCGATCTGAACTACCTGGCCCACGTCACGGTCGGCACGTCCGGCAAGGCGAGCGCGGTTTGCCTGCATCCGGTGGCGGCTGAGGGCTGATCAGCCCGGCTCTTGCTCCTGGCCACGCCCCGCAGCCACAGCACGCCATAGCCTGCCGGCGAGGCCGACTTTAGCCCCGAAAGTGGCCACCTTAGCCCCGGTTTAGCCCCCGCCTTAGCCCGTCGATAAGGCTGCTACCAGCGCGAATGCGGCACCTTAGCCCCTTTAGCCCCTGTCGGCCCGTTTCACGGCTTCGGCGCCGTCTCGACCAGCTAGATAGATAGATAGATAGATATTCTAAATAGCAGTTCCTGTCGAACCGGCTAAAAGGGCTAAATGCGGGCTGAGGGGCTAAAGGGGCTAAGGTTCGCTGTTCGCGCAGGTAGAGCCAATCTTGCCGGGGCTAAGGTCGGGGCTAAGCAGGGGCTAACGTCGGCCATATCGGGGCTAAGGTCGGCGACGGCGTGGCCTGAGCAGCCGGTATGTGAGGAGCGGCGGGACCATCGGCGTCAACCGGCGCTGCGCGGGTCGCCGAGGCGGCGGCACCTCCGGCTTCGCCCGCCGTTTGCACGGTTCTGAGGTAGACCGAGGTAGTGCCTCAAGTCATGTCGTTGGCCGAGTCCCGCGCCCGCGCCGAGCAGGTGTTCGTCATGCGCGCCGTCGGCATGCAGTCGTGGAGCAAGATCAGGGACGCGCTCGGCTTCAAGTCGGTCGGCGCGGTCCAGCAGGCGTACAAGCGGTACAACGAGCGCAATCCACTGCCGAACGCCGGGGCTGCACGAGCGGAAATCATCGAGCGCAAGCGGGTCACCGTCGGAGCCGCACTCAAGTCGTTGGCCGACGCTCAGAAGGCGGGGGACCATCAAACGGTCGCCAGGATGATCGACGTCATCACGCGCGCCGATGCTGAGCTGGCCAAGCTCTACGGGCTGAACGCGCCGGAGCAGATCGACGTCAACGTGCGCCAGTCGCCATCCGAAATCATCAACGAGGCCAGGCGGCGGCTGCTGGACGTAGTGGACGCCGAAGTGGTTGAGACCAAGGAGATTGAGCGATGACCAGCATGACCAAGCGGGACGCCATCAACGGCGCGATGAGCATGGCCGACGACGTGGCCGAGGGACGGCTGAATCCCGCCGACCTTGAGGCCCAGGCCATCAAGGAGCTGCGCGTGCTGTTCGGCACCGTGATCGGTGAAGGCGACCTGGCCTGGCCGGTGCAGCTCGACGTGGCCCGCCAAGTCCTGGCCCTGGGCGGCGTACCTGCCGATGAATTGGCGGAGTGGTTGGCCGTCGAACGCCACCGTGCCGGTGAACCCGTCAGCCAGCCCGACCCCGACGAGACCACGCCGACATTGGAATCGTTGCCGAGAGGGACGCTCAGCGCCGATTCCGACGCCGACGAGCTGACCGACGCCGACGGTGAACAACCCGTTGATGCCGACGCTGAACAACCCGTTGATACGCCGCCGCCGACGTCGCCCCGGCCTGACGTGTATGACCCGCTGGCGCACTGGCCACCGGCCCGCACACTCCGCCGACCGCTGTAGCGAACTCAGCAGAGCGGGTGTCACACAAGCCAAGCGTTGTGTGACAGGCTGAGTTGGTGCGTGAAAACCCATGTGGGAGTGTCACATATCTGTGTCACAATGACGGCATGACCAAACACGTCGCTTACGCTCGCGTGAGCACTAGCAAACAGACCACCGACCAGCAGGTCGCCGCCCTCCAGGCGGCGGGCTGCGCGCCGATCTTCACCGAGAAGATGTCTGGCAAGCGTGATGACCGGCCACAGCTCGCCGCCGCGCTGGCCGAACTGGAGCCGGGCGACACCCTCACCGTCTGGAAGCTGGACCGCCTGGGCCGCGACGCCCTCCAGATGCTCACCACCATCAAGTCGCTGCACGACCGGGGCATTGTGGTCCGGTCACTGACCGACGGGCTGAACTCCAGCACCGACTGCGGGCGGATGGTGATGACCATCCTCGCGGCGGTGGCGGAGTACGAGGTCGGCCTGAAACATGAACGGGCCGAAGCCAAGCGGAAGCTGATCCGCCAGCGCGGCGGCTCCCTCGGCGGCGCGAAGCCCAAGCTCGACAAGGAGCAGGTCGCGGCTGTGCGCCGCGCCCACGCCAGCGGCGATACCGTCGCGTCGCTGGCGCGCGTCCACAAGGTCAGCCGCATGACCGTCTACCGGATGTTGGAGGGCCAGCGATGATCCCGGCGCACCTGGTCGTGGCCGACTGAACCCGACGCGCCCGCGCCCTGATCGCCACCCGAAGATGTAGACCGTGTGGTCAGGTTGGTTGTCCGTCTTGTTGGCCGTGGTTGGCGGCATCGCCCTGCTGTGGTTCCTGCTGATCGCGGCCCTTTGGATGGCGAAGCCCGACGACACCGGGCTTCGAGACGCCGTGCGCCTGCTGCCAGACGTGGTGCGGTTGCTGAGGCGGTTGGCGTTCGACCCGACCACGCCGCGAGCCGTGCGGGTGTGGCTGGCGTTGCTCTTCGCCTACTTGGCGCTGCCGATCGACCTAGTGCCCGACTTCATCCCCGTGTTGGGCTACGCCGACGATGCCATCGTCGTCGCGCTAGTTCTGCGCTACATCACGCGAAAGGCCGGACCCGACGCCCTCGACAAGCACTGGCCCGGCACCCCAGAAGGGCTCGTTGCTGTACGCAGACTGTGCCGATTACGCGACGCCACTTAGCCGCGCTGAGGTACTTCCTCCGATAGCAGAGGACGAAACTCCCTAGCATCACCGCCCAGCCCGGCTCATCATCGAGGTCAGGAGGCTTCGACGATGACCCAGTTGACCCGGCGAGCCATGATCGCCACCCTCGGCGGGCTAGGAGCGGCGAGCGTGCTCGCCGGAGGATATGTGCTGCGTCATGTCTGGGAATCTTTCGGTTCGGGCATGGGCCGCGCCGACCCGAACGGCGGAATGGGCATGATGGGCATCGACCGCGCCGACATGAGCCGGTACATGGAGATGTTCAACCGGCACAACGAGATCAGCCGCGCAGTCGATGAGATTCCTGGCGGAGTCCGCACCACCACCGAATCAAATTCCCCCGACTTGGTTGCGCAACTGCAAGCGCATGTCAGCAGCATGTACTCCCATGTCGGTCAAGGCGCGGAGGTCATGTGCATGAGCCCGACCCTTCCGACGTTGTTCCGCAATGCCAACGGCTACCGCCGGCAACTTACCTTCACGGCCAAGGGCGTAATCGCCGAGGAAACTGCCGATGATCCGGCCCTCACTCAGGCCATCCGCGCACACGCACAAGAGGTCAGCGGATTTGTGCGTGACGGGATGCCAGCAATGATGCAGGGCATGATGGGCGGCGGCATGATGGGTCCAGGCGGAATGATGGGACCAGGCGGCATGATGGGACCGGGCGGAATGATGGGTCCGCGCTGACAGTCAGTCGCTGTCGCAGCAGCCACACTGATCTGCCGAATCGCCCTCGGCTTCTCTTGTCGGCGCCGGACAGCAGGTTTCGCCCTTCCAAGCGTCGATGCCCTCCTTCACCGCGACTGCGGCGATCACCAGGCCCGCGATCGGATCGGCCCACGCCCAGCCGAACACGCTGTTGAGCACCAGGCCAACGAGCAGCACCGCCGACAGGTATGTGCACAGAAGCGTCTGCTTGGAGTCAGCCACCGCTGACAGCGATCCGAGTTCGCGACCGGCTCGGCGCTGGGCGTACGACAGCACCGGCATGACCACCAAGCTGACCGCTGCCAGGGTGATACCGATCGGTGAGTGTTCAGCTTCGCCGACGCCGAGCAACGCGCGGATGGCCTCAACCGTGACGTAGGCCGCCAGTCCGAAGAACGAGAACGCGATGATGCGCAGGGCCACCTTCTCGCGCGCCTCCGGGTCGCGCCCGGCGAACTGCCACGCGACCGCCGCCGCCGACGACACCTCGATGACCGAATCCAGACCGAACCCGATCAGCGCGGTGGAGGAGACCCGCGTCCCTTCGCTGAGCGCCACAGCAGCCTCGATGACGTTGTAAGAGATCGTGGCGGCGACGAACAGCCGGATGCGGCGGCCCAGTAGCGCGCGCCGCGTATCGGTCAGGCTGGAGGTCATCACCTGACAGTACCGGCGCACCCGCCCGGCCCGACACGCCGCAAACTTCGATCCAACTACGGGCCGGGTTTGCCGTCTGTCTGGTGACAATTCGCAGGTTGTAGGCGCGGTCTTAACCGACATCGGCGGGCAAGTCGATTGCGCTGCAACATGTTTCGTCAAGTAGCTTGCATGCTCAAGCGCAATACTGGCTCTCATGCAGAGTGACACGACGACCGCCGCCCATCCACGCACGCGGACGATGGCGTCGTGGCGGGCGCGCAAGGCCGTCATGGCATCGCGCGGCGAAGTGGACGGTCCCCGCGTGGCGGAGGCCGACGCGGCGCTGACCTGGTGGCGTCACCGCACTTACCTGGTGCGCGACATGGGCATCGCCGCCGAGCACGCCGACAAGCTCATGGACCTGATCGCCGCCCAGGCCGACACCGATACCGACGCCGCCGAGGTGGTGGCTTCCGCATGAGCCGCGCCGCCCGCCGGTACGCGACTCCGGCCTACATCGCCAGCCAGCCGAACGCGCCCAAGCGCCCGCCGCGCCGATACAGCCAGCCGGAGCTGCGGGAGCGGCGGCGCACCGGCATGACCGTCGGCCAC
Organism: Mycobacterium sp. NGS56; assembly: GCF_059812425.1. Classification (NCBI taxonomy): domain Bacteria; kingdom Bacillati; phylum Actinomycetota; class Actinomycetes; order Mycobacteriales; family Mycobacteriaceae; genus Mycobacterium; species Mycobacterium sp. NGS56. The sequence continues at coordinate 709,289 of NZ_JCALCQ010000001.1, read as the reverse complement.
TACGGCGGCGACTGGAGCCTGGCCCGCGAAATCTCCGATGTCGTGACGCCGCTGGCCCGCCGCATCGCCGCCGCTGACCGGCCTGCCCGGTTCGGCCACTCCCAGGCGTCGGTGGGCTGGCTGACGGAGGCTGTCCACGAACTGGTCGGTGTGGCGGTCGGCTGGCTGGCCGAGGCCGATGCCCGCCGCAAGACGGCGCACCTGGCTGCGGAGCCGGGCAAGCGGAAGTACGCCATGACCACGCTGATCGACCTGGCCAAGCGCCCGGCGCTGCCGGAGGTCACCGACAACATGCTGGAGGACGGTTCCTGGGCGGCGGCGCTGATCGCGCTGGCCGACGGCATCGACACCGCGCTGTCCGACCTGCTGGCGTACGCCTGGCCACCGGGAGCTGCGGGGCTGCGTGGCCGCGAAAGCCGCTCCGAACAGCTCGCGCGGCTGCTGGGCCGGACCATCGACCAGGCCGCGCTGGAGCTGGAGCGGCGGCTCGATCGTGACGCCAAGCCCGCCAAGCCCGCCCCGACCGACCCGCGCGCCGAGCTGGCCGCTATGGGCATCACCACCTAAGGAGACCCACCATGACCATGCCGACGCCGACCACGTACACGACGCCGCTGCCGATCCACTTCGATGCCCCGCCGGTCAACCCGACCGCGTTCGGCCTGTACGCCTCCACCCTCTGGACGGAGGTCGCCGCCGATGAGCCGAACCGCCATTTGCATGGCGTGGAGGTTCGCGGCACCAATTACCCCGGCGGTCAGGCTAGCGGTGTCTGGGACGCGCCGTGGTGCGGTGACCCCGCGCCGGGCAGCCTCAAGACGGGCGAGCGCCAGGGCATCCTCGATCCCTTTGAGCCGGTGACCGTCTGGGCCTACGACGAATGCGACCTCACGGAGCCGTCACGGGCGGAGGTCCAGGCTCGCGCGGCGCAGACGTTCCGGCTGGAGGAGCAGCCGATGATCGAACGCGCCTTCGCCGACCGGCTGAAGCTCGACGCCGCCGACCTGGGTGCGCCGCAGACGGCGGCGACCTTCCGGCAGGCCGTCGGCTACCTGGAGGGGGCGGTGGCCCTGACCAACACGACCGCGTACTTCCACGCTGGCGCTCAGTGGGCCAGCCAGGAGTTCGGCCTGGCGGTGAAGAACGGCACCCGCTGGACCACGCCGCTGGGCAACGTCTGGATTTTCGGCGGCGGCTACGTGGAGGGTCTCGACGACATGATCGTGGCCACCAGCCAGCCGTACGGATGGCGCGACCAGATGCAGGTCCGCACCGCGATTGACGAGCGGGAGAACAGCTTTATCGCCATCGCTGAGCGGACGGTGCTGGTGGGCTACGAGGCCGTCATCGCCGCCGTGACCATCACGCCGCCGGAGCCGACGCCGTGACGATCGTGATGACTTCAGCATCACGCGGGCCGGAGCGGGTGTGCTGACATGACCGTCGCCACCGCGCCTGACACCACCGCCGCCACCGACCAGGATGCCGCCGACGGCCCTCCCTATTGGGTGTGCTGGGACTGCGGCGGGCCATGCCTGATGTTCAAGGGGTCGGTCCACGGGTGGCGTTGCCAGAGCTGCATCGACACGTACCTGGAGGACGGCACGGCGCGGTGGCTGGCGCGGGCGCGCAAGGAGCAGGAGAAGCTGCGGGCGAAGCACCTGGCAGCGATGCCGCCCGCCATGACCGACGACAACCCAACGACTTCGCTCACTGCGAACACGGATCGACGCCAGGAGGGCGGTGCCCGCGTTATGTACCGACCGTCCTCCGGCGTCGGTCCGGCAACCGGAGAGAGCGGCGAACAGCGATATGTTCCGCGCCGCTCAGATGATCACCACCATCAGGAAGGACTGACATGACTGGACCCAAGCGCAAGCCGCTGACGCTGGCCGACATCACGCCGCGCGAGCGTTGGCACCTGGAGTTGGCCATCCATGAAGCGGCGCACGCCGTGACGGCGGTGGCGCTGGGCGGCACGATCCGCAACGCCGTCGTGTCGAACAGCCGCGTGATGGGCGTCGAAGGCCTGACCACGGTCACCGACATGCCGCATGGCCGCGACTCCGAAATCGCGTATGCCGGGCCGTGGTCTCAGGCCCGCTTTCGCGCCGGTCGCCGCCCCACCCAGCGGGAGGTGTTCAACGTCTTGTCGCGCGGCGGCTGGAAGGACGAACGCGCCTTGATCGCCTCCGGCGGCATCCACCTGGGCACCGCCGTGGTGCCGCTGGTGGAGCGGTGCTGGCCCGCCGTGGTCGCGGTGGCCAAGAAGCTCCACAAGGACGGAGAGGTCCACCAGGAAGACGTGCTGGCGGCGCTGGGCGTCACCGACGGCGGTGGGCTGACCAGCGTCCAGTTGGCCGGTCTCCGGTCAGGCTGCCGGTCGGTACCGCCGCTGGCCGTGAAGGCGTCCATGCCCGCGTGAACCTGACCCGGCCCGCCCGCCCGTTTGGCCTCGGGAGCGCGGTGGGCCGGAGCACCAACAACCCAACACCCCGAGGAGTTCCTGATGACCACCACGGACACCGCGCCGAAAGTCGATGTGTTCCATGACTTCTGGTTGCCGGACTACTGCCCGCGTTGCAATCCGGCGGGTCACCATGCGGACGGCTGCGTGCGCTCAGCCACCTTGACGGAGCCGGATGCCGTCACCTGGCACGGCGGCAAGCGCCTGATGTGTGAGTACCGCTGCACGGGCTGCGGCCACCAGTGGCGGCGGGCCGATCTGTGGACCGCCACGGAGGCCGGGTTCGACCCCAACCAACGGAAGGCCGCATGACGTTCACCATCACCGCCACCGATCCGATCGCCGCGCTGACCGCCGCCCGCGCCGCCAGCGCGGCGCGTGGTCGGCAGCGTCCCGATTCACCGGCGGAGCTGGCCCGGCGGCTGGACCCGCGCTTCGTGGTCACGCCGACGATCAGGATGTTGTCGGACATCGCCGTGCGGTCGGTTACGGAGCCGGACGAGCGCGACGTGGTGACCACGCCGCCCCGCACCGGCAAGAGCCGCCTGCTGGCCGTCTGGACCGTGGTCTGGGCGCTGATGCGCGACCCCGACATGCAAATCGTCCTGGTCTCCTACAGCGATGAGCTGGCCCAGGCGCACTCCAGGGAAGCGCGCCAGCTCATCAACGAACATGCCGACTACCTCGGCTTCCGGCTGTCCCAAGACAAGACGGCGGTGAGCCGCTGGCGCGTCGATGGCCATGCGGGCGGGCTGCTGGCGACCGGCATCAACTCCGGCGTAACGGGTTTCGGCGCGGACCTGCTGATCATTGACGACCCGGTGAAGGACGCCCAGGAGGCGGATAGCGCCGCGCACCGCAAGCGCGTGATCACCGAGTACCGCTCCACCCTGGCAACCCGTGTCCACCCCGGCGGCAGCGTGCTGTTGGTTATGACGCGCTGGCATCCCGAAGACTTGGCCGGTGAACTGCTCAAGAGCGAGCCGGACCTTTGGACCCACACGAACATCCCGGCGGTCGCGGAGGCTGGCGTGCCCGATGCCCTGGGCCGCGCGCCCGGCGTGGCGATGACGAGCGCCCTGGGCTTCACTGCTGAGCACTTCGCCGCCGCCCGCCGCACCTCCGGTGAGCGGGCCTGGTACGCGCTGTACGCGGGCGTCCCCGCCGCGCCGGAGGGCGGGCTGGTGAAGCGAGATTGGTTCGACACGTGGCGGCTGCCCAGCGCACCGCTCGCGCCCGTTCGCACTGTGGTGGGCGTAGACCCCGCCGACAGCGGCTCCGGTGACTCCTGCGGCATTGTGGCGGCGTCGATCACCGCCGAGGGCGTCGTGGCGATCATCGCCGACGTGTCCGCGCCTATGACATCGGACCAATGGGCCAGGGCCGCAGTCGATCTGGCGGTGGACGTCGGTGCGAGCGAGATAGCGGTGGAAGGCTTCGCCGCGCGGGAGACATACCGGCGGGTCGTCCATGATGCGATGCGCCGCGCCAAGCTGGACAGGCCGGTGAAGGTCAGCACGTGGCCACCGAAAGGCTCCGGTCGCGGTCACGGTGACGCGGTGGCCCGGTCGTCGGCGTTGCTTCAGGGCCTTGAGACCGGCACCTGCCGGATCGCCGGTCATCTGCCGGGCATGGAGGCGGCGGCGGTGACGTGGCAGGCCGGGCAGCACCAGCCCGACGCGCTGGCGGCGGTGGTCGTCGCGCATGACGTTCTGGTCCATTCGCTTGGGCAGCAGGTTCATTTCGTCTCGCCGTTGGACGTGGCGCGCCGCGCCCGCGAGGGCACTTTGCCGCCGCCGCCAGAGTGGATGCGTCGCCGCGTCGGCGGTTAGAGCGTGGCTGGCTAACCATCAAACTGGTATTCCAACGGCCTGATCTAGCAACTGACAGACTCTTGGCGGGCTGTCATGATTCCCGTCCGTAGGGAGGCGCGTTGTCGATATGAGCGGGAAGCAGATCAAGCTGTTTCTGATCGACGGCACACCGGGCGGGCTAACTACGGCAGAGATCACCAACTGGACCGGCCATGTGTTGTCGGCTGGCCGGTCGGACCTGGCGGACCTCCTCAAACGTGACGAGGCCCAACGCACCGGAGCGTATTTGTTGTTAGGTGACGACGAGGAAGCCGTCGGCAACACCCGCTGCTACATCGGTGAGGCCGACATAGTGGCCGACCGGCTGCGCTATCACCAGCGTGACAGGGACTTCTGGGATCGGCTGGTCGTCATCACGTCGAAAGATGCCAACCTCACCAAAGCCCACGTCCGTTACCTGGAATCGAAGTTAATCAGCTTGGCGACTCGGGCTGGCAGGGTCACCCTCGACAACGGCACTGCGCCTACTACCCCGGCATTGCCGGAGGCGGATAAGTCGGATATGGACTATTTCGTGTCCCAACTGCAAATCGTCCTGCCGGTGCTGGGCGTCAACGCCATTCGGGTTCCGCAGCCAGCGGCGTTCCCGACTCCCACGCCCGTCGAGGTGACCACATCACCGATCTTTCGGCTCAGCCACCGCAAGCTGGGCGTCGATGCTCAGGCGCAGCAGATCGACGGGGAGTTCACCATGCTGGCCGGTTCGTTCGTGGTCGCCGCCTGGCATGGGGTCGGCAAAGCGCGAAGCACTAGGAAGGCTTACGCCTCCTACCGAGCCCAGCATGAACAACTGGTCGCCAACGGTGCCATAGCCGTCGAAGCCGGGACCGGCCGCGTGACCCGCAACATCGTCTTCCCCTCCCCGTCTACTGCCGGTGCAATCGCACTCGGGCGGTCCTGCAATGGCCGTCGAGAGTGGATTTCGTCGGAAGGCGAGACGTTCGGCCAGTGGGAGAGCCGGGGCGTCGAGTAGTCCGCGACTTAGGCAAAGCGGGGAACGCTATTCCGTCAGCTACCGGACCATCGTGGAGTGAGGTTATAGCCGATCGCAGGATTGTTCGCCCCAGTCTCCCGAATCAGTTTGATCTCCATTGCGCGGGCCTCCGCGTCGGTCGCGGTCTCTGATTCCCAGAGAATCTCCTTGCGGGCGGTCAGGTCGAGGCGATGCTCCGCCAGATCGGCGGCTATACGTTCTTTGGCTTTGACACTGGGGCTCCCGAAGTAGGAAGGCACGCCAATGAGGTCCATGCCCACGTAAATCTTCCCGTTGGGATAGGTGATCTTGTAGACCTGCTTGCGCCTTGGCACGGTCTCCACCGTATCGATCGGGGCGGCGGTCACCTGGCAGGCCGGGCAGCACCAGCCCGACGCGTCCACCTCGGCGGCACCTCAAAGTCGAAACTACGTGGGCTTTACCCTGTCGAGAACTTCGGCGAGCAACGCCTCCGTCTGCTCCCTGTTTCGACCAAAGTCTCGGGTAATGTCGCCGTCGGCCAATTCATCAACGACCTCCCCAACATCGAGAAGTGCTTTTAGGTACTTCTTGTCGTCCCACAGGAATCTGTTGAATGACGCAAGTGCTCGTTCAGCTTTAGCTTCCGTCCTTTCAACCTTATCTGCCTGCTGCGATCCGGTGAATGCGGTCCGAACGCCCGCAAGCAGGTGATAACGTGCCGGTTTGAACCTCCGGTCGATTTGCTCGTTGCGGAAGAATTGATCGAGTTTGCAATATGCATATGCAGCCGAGTAGAAGTACGCCGGGTGGTTGGCAGCGATGAATACTTCACTCTTGGCTCGATCACGAAGGTCGCCATAATATCGAGCAGCGGTGTGGGGAACCTTCAGATACATGGACGCGAATGACTGTAGAAGGTTTCGAAGCGTTATGACTCGCCAAGCGCCACGAACTTGTTGCGAGCCTGCCCACTGCTTGGACCTACGCTCATAGTAGATGCGGTGACCTTCGTCGGCTCTATAGGCATTGAAGTACTGCTCGATCGCTTTCTGCTCGTCAAGTAGTGCGAGAAGGTTCTCCTTACTAACCTGCGTTTGTTGGTTTGTGGCAGTCGTGATTGACTTCGCCACTTCATCATCGGCTGTTACGATTAGGCGAAAAGGCACATGAACACCTTTTGAAAACTCCCTCTCGGCGTACAGAACATGGCTCGTTTGACAGCCGTTCACTACCTGATAGTCCTCTAGTGTGAATCGGTCCCCAGTTGTCTTGAGAGCCCTCGCAACAACCGTCACGCCATTGTTCAGCACGCAGAAGCGTTTCCGATCGCTCGACCTGAGTGTTTTTCGAATATCTGCGTTGACATCAACATCTCCCTGGAAATCGCGCACGTTGTCGTAGAACAACGCCTTGCGGATCTCGCCTTCTTCGTCAGTGACAAGTTCGAGCAACTGATCTGCGGGAAGAATCCCGAGGAATGCCTGCTCTACCTGTGGCATTTCAGGAAGTGTGGTCTTACTCTCGAAGAGGATTGTCTTCTTCAACCCTCGGTCGATTGCCCTCCAATTCGTCTGTACTTCTGTGGCACCCCAGGTGTGAAAATCGACTCTAGATATGAGGTTAGAGTCCAATAGACTACTCTTAGTCTGGCTAATCTTTTTCTGCAGAGGGTCCGGGGATTCCCACCTGCCCGTCGTGACGTAGTAAAGTCGAACTACCGGATTCTCAACAAATCTATCCGAGTGCTCCCACAACATATTGACCATTTCGGAGAATTCCGGCAGCACGTCGGAATGGTCACTTGTAACAAGTGAAATAGCGGTATCCGCGAATACGCTCAAGTCGCCGAGCTCGAATTTCGGAGAGGTCTTGGCCTGAATGAAGATTAAGTCTGCCCGGATGGAGTCGGTTTCCGAAAGAATCTCTTCAACCTCGGAAAATTCCTCTACCAGGCTGCCGTTGACCGATAGCGCCACCGCGTCAACGCCTTGCACGCCATCGCCGACGCAGAAATCGTCGGCCGAGAAACTGCCACCGTATAACTTGGACAACGCTATATGCGTAACAAAACGCTCGAATTGCTGACTCTCCCCAAGCTTCCCAAGCCCAGCATTGTCCACGTAGGTCTTCAGAAGTCCCTTCGTAACCCTATCCACGACAACCTCCCCTATAGCCTGGGCGCGATAAGACCTGCACGTCTATGCAACCTAAACGATGGGCGTGATCGGGCGGCACGACGCCGCGCTCCTGCCAAGTCGTGGACTATAGCCCGGATATAGCCCGAGACCCTGAAAACATGCCCTGAACTGGTGCCCCCGGCAGGATTCGAACCTGCGACACCGGCTTTACCAGACGAGCAATCTCAACGTTTGCCGTAGCGCCGCGATTGTTGTTGCGGTCCAGCTGATTCTTGCGCGGACCCTAGTCGCTGGTTATCGAAGGTTATCGGCGGTTACGGGTCATAAGCGATGAATAAACGATGGATCGGGTGTCGGATGGTGGTGCTACAACCGTCTCACCCACAGGCGGAAGGTGATGGCGCGATGAGATCCCTATTAATCGTTGTCTTGCCGCTTGTCGCCGGCGGCCACCCGGTCATGTGCGGCCTGAGTGGTTACCGCTGCTACCGCGCGGCGCCCGGCAGCGGCTACTGACATGCGCTATGGGGGCTTGCTTCTGCTGGTGCTGGTGATCTTCACGGTCGTCAAGTACGCGGTGTGGATCGCGGTCGCGGCCGCGGGCATCGTGCTGCTCATCGTGCTGTGGAAATCGGTCGGCTGGCTGGATCGGCGTCTTGATGCGCGTGCCGCCAAGCGCGCCGCCCGGGCGGCCGAGCTCGCCGCGATCGCAGCCCGGGCCGATGAACAAAACCGGTTGTTCCTGGCCGGCGATGCGCGCGGCATCTACGGCGACTACCTGCCAAAGCAAATCGCTTGACTAGTTCAATCCAAAGATCGTTGGCTAGGTAGAAGTACTACTGGGTTGTCAATTGCGGCTGCTAGTCGTAGTTGCGGTGACAGTACTCTTCGATAGCACTCTCAAGCCTTGAGTTGACGTTTGAGCTTCCGCCCGCTTGGGCCTTCTGTTCGGCCACGCAGTGCTTATACCCTTGACTCTCCCATGGCTTAGTACTGACCAGCAGAATCGCGATGACCGTGAGCACCGCCAGTATCGCGAAGAGCAGGGGCTTAAGGTTAGTTCCTTGCGTGCGGGCATCGGCCTGAACGGGGTGGCCTGTCCAACGCCGGCCATCCCAGTACTGCCACGATCCGGGAACTTGGCTGCTTGGATACCAACCCGCTGCGGCCGCACCCGGCTGCACAGTCTGCTCCTGCGAATATGGCCGAGTAGTCGTCCACCGCTTGCCATCCCAGTACGACTCTCTCAATTTGTCACCGTTGGGGTGCGGATACCAGCCTGGCGCAGTCATGGCACTAGAAACCGTCGTCCGCTAGCCGACTAGGCCGATACCCTGGGGGCATCGGCGGCACCTGCGGCTGGTCAGCCCACCGCCGACCATCCCAATACCGGTATTGGACGGGATCTGCCGGGTCTTGATACCACCCTGGCGGCGGCAACGCCGAAGGCCACCGTGGCATCTCGGCCGAAGGCGACTTCGGCAAACACAACACGATGATGATGCCGATGACCCCCAGCAGCACACCGAGCAGGAACCCCTCGCCGCCGCTGCGATTCTTGGATTGGTTGATCGCGCAGCCGATACCACCGCACAGCGCGCAGAGCACGATCATCCCAAACCAAGACATTGCTTCCCCTGTGGTGATTAACCCACTGTGAACTACGGTCCCGACCCGTAGCTGACGGGCACGCTAACAGATGATCAGTGATGTAACCGGAATTTTCACAATTCCCGGACCGACAAATTGCGGGAGCGTTTACGCTCCCATCGAACGAAGCGGGCTACTTCACCAAATGCGGACTTCACCAACGGAGAGAGTTTGGGGGGCATGTTGTTCCGCCGCTTGGTTACGTGCAGCACGCGCAAGTGCTCGCCGGGGACGATCGCGGTATCTATGGCGAATACAGTTGAAACACTGCAAACATGAGCGAGCCGATTCCGCCCGCCCCGCCGCCGTCCCATTCTGAACCGGAGCCGGAGACTACCGGCGTACCGACCTGTGCGCCGACCGAAGCGGGAACGGCTGCGACACAAGACACCTTGATGTCACCGCCGACGCCTGAACCTGCGACGGTTGAGGCGTGGTCAGACGAAACCGAACCGATAGATCGCGATCCGCAGACGTGGCGTAAGACGTGGGTCACGGCTGCCATCCTTGCGCTGGCGGGCATCGTTGTCGGGGCAGCGGTTTGGTTTGGGCACTGGGCGTGGCCGCGGTCCGGACAAAGCGGTTCACATCCGGCACCGGCACCGGCTTCGAGCCCGATGCCGACCACCAACTCCGCTGCGCCACCAGCAGCTGCACCGACCAGCGCCCTGGCCCCTGCCCCGCCTCCGACCACTGTGCAGGCGTCACCATCGACGGTGCAAACACCACCGCTACCTGATGTCGGGATCTCACCGGAGATGGTCGCGTGGTACGACCGGGAATTCATCGCCAACCTGACATACAACGGGGCGAGGGTGACCGACCCAGTAGTACTGGCCCACGAGGCCCACAGGGTGTGCGCCATGTTGCAAAAGGGCGCGACACAGGACGATGTGATTCAGAAGATCGTGGCACAGTCGGGGTGGAATTATTTTACAGCCACGATATTCGTGTCGACCGCGATGTCGACCTACCCCAGTTGCCCGTGATTAGGTTCATCCCACCCCTTTGCCGGACGGCTCGGGAGCGGGGCGGGCCGCTGCGGGCGGTAGCCGCGGCGGATGCGCTGCTTGGTGAGCGCGTTGCGCTCATCGCGCAGGCAAGCGGGAATTTTCACAAATCCCGATGTGAGTAAGCATGCGAGCGTTTACGCTCCCATCGACGGAACGGGCACGTCACCAAATCCAGAAGCAGCGTTTAACAGATGTGAGTCCGGCCATGAATCGCATACGACTATTCATCACCGCATTTTCCGTAGCCATCGCGTTGATGGTCGGCGCCGGCGCCTTTGCCGGCATGCCTACCGCTTCCGCCGACCCCGTATGCGGCACGGCTGGGACGCCGCCGTGCGCGGGCCCGGGACCTTTGACGCCAGAACAGCAGTGCGCACTGTTCGCGGCGCGAACTTGGACGCCGTGCAACTGGATGGGCATGCAAGTACCCGCTGGCACCCCGGGGAGTTGGGACGGGCCGCCAGCGCCGCCGCCGCAGTGATCCTATGAGCACCGGCGCCCAACACGGTGAGCAGCAGCCGCCGACAGCGGCTGTCGGTGACCGTGACGAGACGGCCGTCGGCCCCTGCGCGGATGAGACCGAGATCGTGCCGCCGGTGGCCGACGCCGGGCTCGAGCTGGCTTGGTCCGACGACGAGAATGACAACGCTGCTGGGACCTCGTGGGGAGCTGCTGCTGAACGTGCCAGCATCATCGTCCTCGGCGCCGCGGCAGTCGCTGTCGTTATTGGTCTTTCGATCTGGCTTGCGTTCTACCTCTCTGACCAGAACCGACCGATGCGCGCCCCGGACGCTAAGGCTCCTACCGCGATCGCGCCGGTACCGACCGCGGGACCGCCGCCGCCGGCCACAGTGACGGTCACCGCGGCACCCCCGCCAACCGTCCCGGTGGAAGCATCCCCGCCTGCTCCTCGCCATGATGATGGCGGTGCACCTCCGCCCGCCCGCGGCACCGACGTCTTCACCATCTGCCCAGATGGGCATGAAGGCGTTGTCGGCGGCCATACTAGCTGCGAATTCGCCTCCAGCGTGCGTCAAAGCTTCTACGCCTCAGGCATGTCCACCACCGTCTTCGCCTACTCGCCCGTCACTGGCGACGGCTACGAGATGACTTGCGTCGGTAGGTTTCCGGCATATTTCAGCGACGGGTCGACGAAGATTTCAACCCGCTGCTACGGAGGCGACAACGCCGAAGTCGTCATCTGGTGACTCGCGTTCACTCGGGGTCATCCCTCAAAGATTCGTACTTAGGCAACAGCCACTGACGCACCTTGACGTGGCACTGGAAGGAAGAATGTCACAGCATGCCCCCAGTTGCGTGGACCGTTATCGGCGGTGATCTGGCCGAAACCGTGCTTTCGAATTTGCTCTACCACGACCACCCCAATGCGGTCCGCATCAGGCAATCCCAAGGCGACCTCGGGATTGACGTCCTCGTTCCCTTAAATCCCTCGGGTGAGCCGTTCGATGTGTACCAGATAAAGAAATTCGCGGAAAACCTGGAAGACAGCGAGAAGCGTCAGATCAAGGATTCCTTCCGGCGGTTCCTCGTCGGCGTGGGTCGTCACCGCATCCCGGCCGAGGGCTGGTACCTGATGATGCCCCTGGACCCGACGAGGCATAACTACCTGGCCTGGTTCAACGGCATGCCCGATGAGGTGATGGCCGAGATGTTCGCCGACACCAAACTTGCGTTGACTGAGGAGGAGAAGCAGCGAATCAACGAGTGGCGCAACGCAGATGGTCGCGAGATTGCGTGGAAAGGGGCCATCTACTGCGACAACCTCGCCGCTGAGCACCGCTTTGTGATCGACTATTACATCAACGGTGCCGATCACACGATCCGAGACGCGGTCAAAGATGTTGCGTCGCTGGCGAGGACCGCAAATGAACTCTCTGAGTCTTCCGACGCCGGCACGGTGGCGCTGAGGACCCCCGCCGAGATGATGGATCACCTTCGGACGCTACAGACGGTGCTCGACACCGACCCGCACTACCGCTACGACATCAGCCTTGAGCATGTCGCGTCTGCGATCGTCGCCGAGCCCGATCTTGTCGCCGCTACGCAGGTGTCGTGGGAAGATGGACAAACAGTTACCGTCCGTGTCTACCAACGATTCGCGGAGGCACTGAATGAGCGGCCGATCACGGTCAACTTTAAAATCCTCACAGATCACGCCACTTTCGACCGTCAGGCGTTCGACATGTGGCGCAAGTATGGCAAGGCGCTAACCGCACCAGCAGAGGTCACGGCGGCTGACCTCCCGGGTGGGTTGGGCGACGCGATGACCGGTGATGTTGCCGAAGTTCTGATTGGGCCGATCGGGGAGGCTCAGGACGCTCGATTCCGGATCCGTAGACCTGACGGGACCACGGGTGAGCCGCTTCCGTTCTCGATCACTTTGTCCGAAGGCGCCGCTGGCAACAGCGGGCACGGATCTGACCACACGGAGTTTTTAGACTTCGAAATGGTCAGTGATCGCGAAACACGAATCGGCACTTGGGATTTCGAGCGAAAAAACTTGTCGGCACCGAGGTCGTCGCAGCTCTTCCAAGCATCGAATTCATGCAGGAACTCCGAGCGCCGAACGTCCTCGAAATTGCCTCAAGATATGGGCAATTCGTTACATACGCTGAGATCCCACCCACCGACGAGGTGTTCCCAGATGCGCTTATGGATTATCTACGCGCGCTCGCGAACATCCAAACTGTCACCGCGACGCCGATTTTAATCCCTGATCTGACAAGGGTACGAGTTGAAGATGTGGAGGCCGCTGCCGAGGCGTCGGCTCTGATCAGTGGGCAGACGGTGGTTTTTAACTGGAGAGAGATAATTTTAGGTCCGGCTGCCGACCAGCAACCAGCCGGGCCAGGGACAGAGGTCGATACCGCTCTCTACTACCAATTTCTCCGGCTACGCCGGCTGGTACTGCACGTCGGCAACCAAGAACTGCTACTTGGTGCGGAATCAACCACATTTCTGTCGGCGGCAGTTGAGATTGATAACGGCCAACTCGTTGCGCAGCCGTTCCGCAACGACGCTGCGCACAAATCATTCTCGGCCGAACCGGATGCAATCCGCGAATGCGAGCAGTACGAAGGCGGGGTCATTTATAAACCGATCGGACGGATAGACGACGATCCGCCAACGCAACCGAGCGAGTAACTCTCCTGGTCAGTCGGGTCAGCGGCGGCTGCGAATTCAGGATCGCGGAGGGCGCACTCAAGAGCCCGGCCATCCGCGCCCGGCTACTCGGCGATCTCGACAGCAGGCCGGCCCATAGTGATCCGCAATACGCCATGCAATTGCAAAGTCAGCTCGACTGGGTTACGAAGCAACTCTCGCAACTGAAGGATGAAGATGGCGGGTAGGCCGCCGTTGCGAATCGGTGCGCACGGGAAGATCACCCGCAAGTATCTCGGCGGGGGAGTCTGGTTGGCGCGCACCCGGTTTCGTGACTCAGACGGCGTAACGCGCATCGTTGAGCGCCGCGGACCATCCGATGAACATGACGCGCACGGCAAGCTCGCCGAGGACGCGCTCATCGAGGCGTTGGTACAGCGTCGGGCGGCTGGCGACAGCGAAATCACCCTCGACACCCGGATCACGGCGCTTGTCGACCAGCACATCGACCGCCTCGAGGAAGACGGTCGCGCTGTTCGAACCATCGACACATACCGATACTGCGCGAAGCTATTGGCAAAAATCATTGCCGGGGTTCGCATTGGGGAGGCTACGCCGGCGCGCTTGGACGCCGCTATCCGCTCCATGCGGCGCGCCCACGGTGACGTGTTAGCTGTGCAGTCCAAGACGATCCTCAAAGGCGGTCTGCATCTAGCGGTCATGGCTAACGTGATCGCCGCCAACCCTGTTCGCGACGTGTCGCCGATGCGATCGAAGTCGCGCCCCAAGGGCGCCGCGGCGCTGACGGCCGACGAATTACGTGGGCTGCTAGGCCAACTGCGCGCGTCGGAAGCATGTCAGCGGCACGATCTTGTCGACCCGATCACCCTTTTCATCGCTACTGGATTACGGATCTCTGAACTGCTGGGCCTGGAATGGAGCGACTTCGATGAATCAGCGGCCTCGCTGACCGTCACTGGCAAGGTAATCCGGGCCGCCGGCAAAGGGCTCATTCGGTTGGACGAGACGAAGACGGCCGCCGGCCGCCGTACGTTACCGCTGCCCGGGTTCGCGGTAACGGTGCTTTCCACGCGTCGCGCGCTACCGTATCTCGATCAGCAGACGATGGTATTTCCGTCGACCGCCGGCAGATGGCGCGATCCGGACAACTTCCGCGCTCGGTGGCGAGCGGTGCGCGACGAACTCGGCGTCCCGGATGCGACCTCCCATAGCTTCCGCAAGACAGTGGCAACGCTAATCGACGACGCGGGCCTGTCGGCTCGGATTGGCGCCGACCATCTCGGGCACACCCGGATCTCGATGACTCAGGACCGCTACATGGCGCGTGGTCGCGTACATACTGCGGTTGCGGACATGCTGGACCGGACCATAAACGATGAATAAACGATGGATTGGCTTGCTAAGGCGGACTAAGTACCATGTTTGACCTGTGCCCCCGGCAGGATTCGAACCTGCGACACCGGCTTTAGGAGAGCCGTGCTCTATCCCCTGAGCTACGAGGGCGGACGGGCCTGAGCTTACCGGCAGGCTGGCGGGTAACCCCCGCGGCGGTCAGCGCAGTTCGGCGATCACCTTGGCGAAGTTGTCGATGTTGTTGTCCTGCACGGTGAATGACGACACACCGTACTTTTCGCGGTACGCCGACAACGTGTCGGCCATCTCGCGGGGGGAGCCGCTGAGTACCGAGGGCTGAGACAGGATCTCCTCATCGGACAGGTTGGGTGAGTAAGCGCGCGTGAGCTTGAGGTCGGGCTCGGTCTCGCCGACGCGTGGCATCGCCGTGATCGCCAGGTTCAGCTCGAGTGAGTTGAACCGTTCTCCGGCCGCATTGCGGACGAACTCGACGCGTTCGGCGAACGGGTCCTCGACGTCGCGCACCTTGGAGCCGGTCAGCCCGATGATGTCGGCATTGCGGGCTGCGATGGTCAGCACACGGTCGCCATTCCCGGCGATGATGAGTGGCGTCGACGGGTGATGATCTTTCAGGTACTTCGTCATGTGCTCGAGATAGTCGACCCGTGCGCCGGCGCTGGGATACGGAATCTCCGCGGCTTCGAACTCTTCCCGAACGTACCCGGTGCCGAGCCCGATCTCCAGGCGGCCATTGCTGAGTAGATCCAGGGCTTGCATGTCCCGGCTGAGCAGGGCCGGCTTGTAGAACGCGGAATTGAGCACATACATGCTCAGCCGCAGCGTCGTGGTGACCATCGCGACCGCGGTCAGCGTCGGGAACGGTGCCGCGGCGCCCAAATGGTCGGGCACACAGAGAATGTCGAAGCCGGCGTCCTCGGCGCGCTTGGCCTTGTCGAGCAGCGCCTCGCGCGATTTGTAAAACCGCATGCTCATTCCGAAGCGAAAATCCTTGGCCACCAACAATCTCCGTTCAACGATTCGACATCGACCAACTACGTGCTGCTGCGGCCAACCCCTGGATCAGGGCGCCGGTGACCGACGACAAACCGTCATCACCCGGCAGCGGACTGCGGGGGCTGATCCCCCGGACCCGCGCCGAAAGCTCCAGCTGGGTTCCGCCGTCCCGCACCCGGTTCACCGGGTTGCGCGGGTGCAGGCCCCGCAACTCCGGCGGGATGTCGTCGAGGTCGGCGATCACCTGATAGCCGGTCAGCTGGATATGCCGCGTCAGATGAGCTGCCAAAGCTCTGTTGCGGCCGCCCGCCAATAGCTGGGTACTGCGACCATCACGCCCATACCCATGCAGCGACACCGCCACGTCGACATGATCGAGGAACTCGGCGAGCCGCGCCGACTCGGCCGGGTCGAACAGGGCAGACGGCAGGTGGTGCGGGTAGCGATCCGGATGGCGCACCACATACACCGACGCACCGGCGGCCTCTGCGGCGCGCTCGGCAATCACATCGGTCATCTCTTCCAGGCCCCCGCCGTGGATCGCGAAAAAGCCGAAACGCGAATGTATTTTGCTGATTTCGGTTACCCCGGGCTCGCTCAGCAATGCCGAAAGCGACTGTGGCCCAGGCCCGCATGCCGACGGCGATTTCGGGCTGGGCCATCCAGCGGGATCCCAGCGGCGTAAGAAGTCGACCCAGCGTTGCGGCAACCCGTGCTGGGTGGCGCCGTCGATGATCTTGGGCAGGTAGCCGGGCCGGGGCGGGCCGGGCGTCACCCGGTGGTCGATGTAGACCCAGGCCGACGCCGGTCCGTCGTCGGTGTGCACGGTCATCTCGTCGCGCCGGTAGCGGACCGGCACCCCCTCGGCGCTGTCCAATGTCGCCAAGTCACCATCGGAGATTTGCCAAACCACCCCGTACACCTGGTTACCGGCGAGCGGTTCGACGGTCGCCACGCCGCGCTGATTGATCAGCCAGTCGTGATCGGTCAGCACCGCCGGTCGCGGCTGCGCGGCATCGGGACAGCGTTGCGTCATCTGACGAACGCATAGGTTCGACCCGTATGCGAAGTAGAGGTGCCGGCGGGCCGGCATTCAGCCGGTCACCGTCAGCCAGACGAGCACCATGTTAAGCAGACTAATCAATACGCCGACGGCCCAGCCGAGAACCGTCGTGATGCGGTGATTGACGTCGCCGCCCATCAACTCGCGATCGCTGGTCAGCTTGATCAAAGGCAGTACCGCAAAAGGAATGCCGAACGACAACACCACCTGCGACAACACCAACGCGCGGGTCGGATCGAATCCCACCGCCAAAATCACCAGGGCGGGCACCAGCGTGATCAACCGGCGCACCACTATGGGAATCGAGCGGTGCAGCAATCCCTGCATGATCATGGCGCCGGCGTAGGCGCCCACCGACGACGACGCCAGGCCCGACGCGAGCAACCCGATCGCAAACAACACAGCGATGGTGGCGCCCAGTGTGTGGTGAATTGCGGAGTAGGCGCCCTCAATAGAGGCGCTCAGGTCGCGGTGTTGCAGGTTGACCGCGGCGATGACCAGCATCGCTGCGTTGACCGTGCCGGCCACCGTCATCGCCAGCACGACATCCCATCGGGTGATGCGCAGCAGCAGGCGCCGATGTGAACCTTCGGCGGGATGCCCGTGCCGGTCCAGGACCAGGCCCGAATGCATGTAGACCGCGTGCGGCATCACGGTCGCACCCAGGATGGCGGCCGCCAGCAGTACGCTTTCGGTGCCGCTGAACCGGGGCACCAGCCCGCCGAGCATCTCCTCCGGCGGGGCCGTCTTGACGAAGAAGCTCGCCGCGAACCCGATCGCGATGACGAGCAACAGGCCGGTGATGACCCGCTCGAAAATGATCTGTCCGCGCCGGTCCTGAATCCCCAGCAACAGCAAGGCCACCAGGCCGGTGATCAGCCCGCCGGCCAGCAGCGGCAAATCGAAGAGAATGTGCAGGGCGATGGCCCCACCGACGACTTCGGCCGCATCGGTTGCGATGGCCACGAGTTCGGCCTGAGCCCAGTACACCAACCGCGCCGGGCGGCCCATCCTCTTGCCGATCGTGCCGGGCAGGGAGCGCCCCGTGACCAGTCCCAGCTTCGCCGACAAGTACTGCACCAGCCCAGCCAGCACGTTGGCCGCCACGATGACCCACAGCAACAGGTAGCCGTACTGCGAACCGGCGCTGACGTTGGCGGCGACGTTTCCCGGGTCAACGTAGGCGATCGCGGCGACGAACGCGGGCCCGAGCAAATACCAGTTGCCCTTCAGGGAGCCCTGGGTGCGCTGCCCCAACCTGCCGACCTCAATTCCTGGCGCCGAATAATAAAGTGAGGTTAGCCGAATATCCTGCGCGACCGTCATCGGCTCCGGCGTTTCCCTCCTTCGATCCTCAGCGCGGCAGGTACAGCCCCTTCCCGGTGACCAACGGCAGGTCCAGGGTCGTCACGATCCCCGGCCGGGCGGCCACCACCGCGGGGATCGCGTTGACTACGCGCATCGCGGTGGCTACCAGGCCGGCGTGGTTGTGATCGCCGTTGCGGCTGCTCAAACAGATATCCATGGCGTATGACGGTTCGCCGGCGATCTCGATGCGGTAGGAGCCGCCCTCTTGGGCGGGCTGTGGCCACTCGGGGCACAGGTCCTCGCGCAGCCGGGTGACGTGTTCGAGGACGACGACGGGGTCGCCGTCGACCATGCCGAACACCTCGAAGCGCAGCGCCGCGGCGGTGCCCTTGGCGATGTGACCCGCGGCGATGTCGAAGTCCTCCGGGGCGGGTATGCGAACGTAGTCCTGGGTGACCTCGTCGAGCGAAATACCAAGCCCCGCAGCGATTTGGCGGATCACCGACCCCCACGCCAGGCTGAGAACGCCGGGCTGCAACAGCATGGGAATCTCGTCCAGCGGGTTGCCAAACCCCATGACATCGAACATGACCGTGGCGCTGTCATAGGTGGCGTAGTCGACGATCTCCATGCAGCGAATCTGCTGAATGCTTTGGCAGGTGCCTGCCAGCGCCAGCGGCAACAGATCGTTCGCGAACCCGGGATCGATACCGTTGACGTAGAGGCTCGACTTCCCTTCGCGCGCTGCATCTTCCAAAGGCTTGATGAGCTCCTCCGGGATGACCTGCCACGGATACTGCAAGAAGACCGGGCCGCTGCCGACGATATTGATTCCCGCCGCCAAGACGCGCTTGTAGTCCTCGAGCGCCTCGGGCAGCCGGTTGTCGGCCAGCGCGTTGTACACCGCACATTGCGGTCCGGTGGCGAGCACCGCATCCAGGTCCGTGCTGGCGAGCACGCCGGTCGACTCCCTCAGCCCCGCAAGCTCTGCCGCGTCCTTGCCGGCCTTGGCGTCTGAGGATACCCAGACGCCCTTCAGGTCGAACTCGGGATTGGTGATGAGCGCCCGCAGAGCGTGGATACCGACGTTGCCTGTGCCCAATTGAACGACGGGAATGGGCATGACTAGCTCCTTAGCGGTCGGGGGTCACAGGTCGGGGATGGGGATGTCGAGGTTGGGGAAGGTGAGGCCGCCGTCGACCTCGAGCGTCTTGCCGGTCAGGAAGCTGCCGGCGGGAGACGCCAAATAGACTGCGGCGGCCGCGATGTCGACGGGATCGCCGAGGCGGCGCATCGGTGTGGCCTTCTCCATTGGCGCACGCAGCTCGTCGTTGGAGGCAACCACGTCCAGGGCGGAGGTCAGGATCGAGCCCGGCGCGATCGCGTTGACGCGAACGCGCGGGCACAAGTCCAGGGCGGTCAGCCGGGTGTAGTGCGACAGCGCGGCCTTGGCGGTGCCGTACGCGGCAAAACCGCGCCCGGCCAGCCGGCCCATGGTCGAGGTGATGTTGATGATGCTGCCTCCGCCGGAGTGTTCCAGCATCAACGGCACCGCGGCCAGCGTCAGCGCGTGGGCCGTGGCGACATTGAATGTGAAGGCGTCTTTGAGATCCTTCGTAGAGGTGGTCAGCAGCGTGTTGGGCATGGTCCCGCCGACGTTGTTGACGACGATGTCTAGTTTCCCGAATTCCTCGAGGGCCTTGCCGGCCAGCTCCGCGGTGGACTCGGGATGCGCCAGGTCGGCCGCCACGACGTGGGCCCGCCTACCGACCGCGCGGACCTGCTCGGCGACGGCGTCTAGTTGGGACTGCGTGCGGGAGGCGATGAGAACATCCGCGCCCGCCTCGGCGAAAGCCAGCGCGATCGCCGCCCCGAGGCCGCGGCCTGCACCGGTGATGACGGCGACTTTGTCGTCGAGACGGAACCTGTCAAGGATCATTGGCAGCCTCTCTTCGTTTCGGTGTCAGCCGACACGGTAGCAAGCCGCGGCGGCTCGGATCGGGCATTTCTGGAACACGTTCTACTTTTGTCGCTGACGTCGTATGACAGCCGCCGCGCCGGCATGCCCAGGTCGGTGCGGCGGTAAAGGCGTTCCTGCAGAGCACGGTCGGCGCCGGGCAGAACGGCTTGGGGGCGGGCAACGGATACGTCCCGGTGCCTGCATCATTCAAGTCGCGCCAGGCGCAGTCCATCAACGCCGTGACGTGAGAACCAGTTCGCGGCGACATCGTCGCGAACTAATCCACGCAACTTTCTTTGCTGTCGCACGGCGCTAGAACACGGGCGGGTACTGCTCATGCCCACGTGGCCGCGCGGTGCCAATGCGTTCAGCGGTGATCGTTCACCAATTTGCTCGACGTTCATCTTGTTACTGTTAGCTTCGTGGCTGCGAAACGGGCTGGTCGGGCGCAGCGGCTACCGACAGGCAGATCCCTACCTTAAGGAAGCGAATTGAAACTGAACCGATTTGGCGCCGTGTTGAGCGTGCTGGGCGCCGGTGCGCTGGTGTTGTCGGCGTGCGGAAGCGATAACAACAACGGAAGTGGCGCGAGCGCAACGAGTGGCTCCTCGTCTGGCAACGTGAGCTGCGGTGGCAGCAAAGCGCTCAAAGCCAGCGGCTCGACGGCTCAGGCCAACGCGATGACCCGGTTTGTCAACGCGTTCGAACAGGCCTGTCCCGGCCAGACGCTGAACTACACCGCCAACGGGTCGGGCGCGGGAATCAGCGAATTCAACGGTAAACAAACAGATTTCGGTGGTTCGGATTCGCCGCTGGCGCCAAACGAATACGCCGCGGCACAGGAACGTTGCGGTTCACCGGCGTTGAATCTCCCGGTGGTTTTCGGCCCGATCGCCATCACCTACAACGTTGCGGGCCTCAATTCGCTGAGTCTGGATGGCGCCACGGCCGCCAAAATCTTCAACGGCGCGATCACGACGTGGAACGACCCCGCCATTCAGGCGCTCAACCCCGGTGTCACGCTGCCCGCCGAACCGATTCACGTCGTGTTCCGCAACGATGAATCCGGTACCACCGACAATTTCCAAAAGTATCTCGATGCCGCCTCCGACGGTGCGTGGGGCAAAGGCGCCGGCAAGACATTCAAGGGCGGTGTCGGCGAGGGAGCAAAGGGCAACGACGGCACCTCGGCGGCGATCAAGGCGACCGAGGGGTCGATCACCTACAACGAATGGTCGTTTGCCCAAGCGCAGAAATTGAACATGGCCAAGGTCGTCACCTCGGCCGGCCCGGTCCCGGTGGCGATCAGCGCCGACTCGGTGGGCAAGACGATTGCTGGCGCCAAGATCGCAGGCCAGGGCAACGACCTGGTGCTGGACACGCTTTCCTTCTACAAGCCGACCCAGGCCGGTTCCTACCCGATCGTGTTGGCCACCTACGAGATCGTCTGCTCGAAGTATCCCGACGCGCAGATCGGTACGGCGGTGAAGGCGTTCCTTCAGAGCACGGTCGGCGCCGGGCAAAACGGCCTTGCCGACAACGGCTACATCCCTATCCCTGACTCGTTCAAGGCGAGGTTGTCCGCTTCCATCAACGCCATCACATAACCTGAGGTGGTCGGGACAGGAGGATCAGCAATCAGCCCGTCGACCACGGAGAAGCCGGCTCTAACAGCGCTGAGTGAACACGTGGGGCGGCGGGCTGATCGGCTGTTCAAGTTGACGGCCGCCGCTGCCGGTTCGACGATTGTGGTCGCGATCCTGTTGATCGCGGTGTTCCTGTTGCTGCGTGCGGTCCCGTCGTTGCGCGTCAACCACGCGAACTTCTTCACCAGTTCGAAGTTCAGCACCAGCGACCCGAACAAGCTCGCATTCGGTATCCGCGACCTGCTCATGGTCACGGTGCTCAGCTCGCTCAGCGCGTTGGTGCTGGCCGTCCCTGTCGCGGTCGGTATCGCCGTGTTCCTCACCCAGTACGCCCCGAGGCGGCTGGCGCGGCCCTTCGGTGCGGTGGTGGACCTGCTGGCCGCGGTGCCATCGATCATCTTCGGACTGTGGGGGATTTTTGTGCTTGCACCCCAGATCGAGCCGGTGGCCGCGTTCCTCAACCGCCACCTGGGTTGGTTGTTCCTGTTCAAGCAGGGCAATGTCTCATTGGCCGGCGGCGGCACCATTTTCACCGCCGGCGTCGTGCTGTCGGTGATGATCCTGCCCATCATCACGTCGGTCTCGCGGGAGGTGTTTCGCCAGACCCCGCACATCCAGATGGAGGCGGCGCAGGCGCTTGGCGCCACCAAATGGGAGGTGGTGCGGATGACCGTGCTGCCGTTTGGCCGCAGCGGTGTGATCGCGGCCTCGATGCTGGGGTTGGGTCGCGCGCTCGGCGAAACCGTGGCGGTGCTGATCATCTTGCGTTCGGCCGCCCAGCCGGGTAACTGGTCGCTGTTCGACGGCGGCTACACGTTCGCCTCAAAGATCGCGTCGGCGGCCGCCGAGTTCAGCGCGCCGCTGCCCACCGGGGCATACATCTCGGCGGGATTCGCGCTGTTCGTTTTGACGTTCGTCGTCAACGCGTTCGCGCGCGCGATCGCAGGCAACAAGGTCAACGGATGAACCGCTACGAGGAGCGGCGCTCATGACCCGCGCGGCGACGATGCAGAGCGAAGCGATGAGGAGGAGCGGCGCTCATGACCCGCGCGGCGACGATGCAGAGCGAAGCGATGAGGAGGAGCGGCGCTCATGACAGTTGAAGCGCTGGACCGGCCGGTGAAGGCCGACGTGTTCAGGCCGCTGAGCTTCCGGCGCCGGATCACCAACAACGCCGCGACGATCTGCTTCCTCGCTTCGTTCTGCATTGCGCTGGTGCCGCTGATCTGGGTGTTGTGGATCGTGGTCGAACGAGGCTGGTACGCAGTCACACGGTCGGAGTGGTGGACCCACTCGCTGCACGGCATCCTGCCGGAGCAGTTCGCCGGCGGCATCTACCACGCGCTCTACGGCACGCTGGTACAAGCCGGGGTAGCCGCGGCCCTGGCCGTACCGCTGGGCTTGATGACGGCCGTCTTCCTCGTGGAATACGGATCCGGGCGCTTGGTACGGCTGACGACGTTCATGGTCGACGTGCTCGCCGGAGTGCCCTCGATCGTGGCGGCGCTGTTCATCTTCAGCCTCTGGATCGCCACCCTGGGCTTCCAGCAGAGCGCGTTCGCGGTGTCGCTGGCCCTGGTTTTGCTGATGTTGCCCGTGGTGGTGCGGTCCGCCGAGGAGATGCTCAGGCTGGTGCCCGATGAACTGCGTGAGGCCAGCTACGCGCTTGGTGTGTCGAAATGGAAGACCATCGTGCGGATCGTCTTCCCGATCGCGATGCCCGGCATCGTGTCCGGAATCCTGTTGTCCATCGCGCGGGTGATCGGTGAAACCGCGCCGGTGCTGGTGCTGGTCGGCTACAGCCGGTCGATCAACCTCGACATCTTCCACGGCAACATGGCGTCATTGCCGCTGCTGATCTACACCGAGCTCACCAATCCCGAACACGCCGGTTTCCTGCGGATTTGGGGTGCCGCGCTGACCCTGATCATCATGGTCGCCGTGATCAATGTCGTTGCGGCGCTGACCCGCTTCTTGGCAACCCGCAAACGCTGAGCCGGCTCAGGACTTCGACGCCGCCTTTTTGGCCGCCTTCTTGGCCGGCGCCTTTTTGGCGGCCGTTTTCTTCGCCGGGGCCTTCTTCGCCGCGGCCTTCTTCGCGGGTGCCTTGCCGTTACCGGAACGCGCCTTCACGCTGGCCTCCAGCTTGGCGAGCAGATCCGAAACGTCCTCGGTCTCGTCCAGTTCCTTCGGCTGCTCCTCGGTGGTAAATGCTTCTCCGCCTTCGAGTTTGGCGTCGACCAGTTCTTGTAGCTGCTCCTGGTAGGTATCGTGGTAGCGGTCGGGGTTGAAGTCCTCGGCCATCGACTCCACGACCTGACCGGCCATCTTGAGTTCGGCCGGCTTGATCTCGACCTTCTTATCCAGGATGGGGAAGTCCGGATCGCGGATCTCGTCGGGCCACAACAAGGTATGCACCACCATCACGTCGCGCTTGCCGAAGTCCTTGACGCGCAACGCCGCCAGCCGGGTTTTATTGCGCAGCGTGAAGTGAACGATTGCCATCCGATCGGTCTCGGCGAGCGTTTTGGCCAGCAGCACATAGGATTTGGATGACTTAGAGTCCGGCTCCAAGAAGTAGCTGCGGTCGAACAGCATCGGGTCCACCTCGGTGGCCGGCACAAACTCCAGCACTTCGATCTCGCGACTGCGTTCCTCGGGTAACGTGGCGAGGTCGTCGTCGGTGATGATGACCATCTGACCGTCGTCGGATTCATAGGCCCGCGCGATGTCGCGGTATTCAACGACTTCGCCGTCCACCTCGCACACGCGTTGGTAGCGAATGCGGCCGTTGTCCTTGGCGTGCACCTGGTGGAACTTGATGTCATGGTCCTGGGTGGCGCTGTACACCTTGACCGGCACATTGACCAGCCCGAACGCGATGGAACCCTTCCAGATGGAGCGCATGCAAGTCAGTATGCCCGTAGGGCCGGTGGCAAAACAGCACGACAGGGCTACGACGCGGGATCGACCGGCCAGACTTCGAACTACGGGGGGGTGCGCGGCTAACGACGCGAAGCCGCGTCCAGCGCAGCCCGATCCGGCAGGTCGGCTCCCGCGCGAGCGACGGTGAGCGCCGCACACAGGCTCGCCACCTCCAACGCCGCAGTCAGCTCGTCGATGCCGATTCCGTGCAACTCGGCGCGCCGGTCGCCGCCCAACAACCCCGACTGCCACAGCGCGTCGAGCAGACCGGCCATGAACGAGTCACCGGCGCCGACGGTGTCAACGACGTGCACCGCCCGCGTCGGCACCCGGGCGACGCCGTCCGCGCAGAGCGCCATCGCGCCGCGGCCGGCCAAAGTCACCGCCACGATGGCCGGACCCAGCCGCAACCAGGTTTGTGCGATCTGCTCGGGGGGACGTGCGGGGTCCATCCAGCGCAGGTCTTCCTCACTGACTTTCACGATGTCGCTGCGCTCGACGAGGTGCTCGATGCGCTCCACCGCCAGTTCCCGGTCCGCGATCAGCGAGGGCCGGACGTTGGGGTCGAAGGTGACCGTGGCCGAAACACGATAGGTGTCGATCAGCGCGGCGACCGCCAGGCAGCCCGGATCCTGCACCGCCGCAATCGATCCGGTATGAACGAACAGCGGCGGCGCGACCGGCGGCGTTCCAGAGAGCCGCCAGTCCAGGTCGAACACGTAGTCGGCCGCCCCGTCTTCGGCGATGGTAGACCGTGCGGTCGCCGTGCGCTGCGCGGTCCGGCTTTCCGAAACCAGCTGCACCCCTGCGGCTTCGACGTAGTCGACGATGCGGCGTCCATGCGAGTCGTCGGCGATCGAGGTCAGGAAGTCGACCTCGCGGCCAAGCCGGCCGAGTCCGACGGCGACGTTGAGCGGACTACCGCCGACATGCTCGTCGGTCCCGACGACATCGATCAGCGACTCGCCGATCACCAGCCCGCGGGTCATCGCACCAAGGCATCGAGCGTCGCCCGAGCCCCCTTGCTGTGCAACGAATCCAGCGCCCAGCGGTACGCCTCGACGAAGCGGGGTTGGTGGGCCAGATCGCAGAACACCGCGGTGATCTCGATGAACGCGGTGGGATTCTCGCGCTGCGACCGGGCGATCGGAATGAGCGAGTCCGCCAGCTGGTCCAGTACCTCGTATGGCTTGCCCCACTCGTCGACGCCCTCGGCGTATCGTGCCCAGCTCGCCACCACGGCTGCCGCCAGCCGAACCGGCCCGCCGTTGGCCAGGTTGTCGCAGATGACCGGATACAGCCATTTCGGAATGCGATCCGACGAGTAGGCGCACAGCCGCGCGACCGTGTCGCGCACGGCCGGGTTGGCGAACCGCTCGACCAGCGTGCGGCCGTACGCTTGCAGGTCGATTCCCGGCACCTGCGGCAGCGTGGGAATGGCCTCCGATTCGAAGTAGGCAAGCAGGAATTCGGCGAACAACGGATCGCTTGCGGCCTCGTGGACGAACTTGAACCCGCAGAGATGGGCAAAGTACGCCAGGCACTGATGCCCCGCGTTGAGCAGTCGCAGCTTCATCAGCTCGTACGGACGCACATCGTCGACCAGCAGCACGCCCGCTTGTTGGAGCGGTGGCCGGCCATCGGCGAAGTCGTCTTCGATCACCCAGGCGGTGAACGGCTCGGCCACCACCGGCCACCGGTCGTTGACGCCGAAGTCGCGCCGCACCTCCGCGGCCATCTCCAAAGTCGTTGCCGGAGTGATGCGGTCGACCATCGAACTCGGAAACCGCGCGTGCTCCGCCACCCACTCGGCCAACTCGGGATCTATGCGGTCGGCGCTTGCGAGCACGGTACGCCTGGCGACCTCACCGTTGTTCTCGATATTGTCGCAGGAGACGATTGTCGGCGCGGTTATGCCGCGCCGGCGTCGGCGGTCCAGCGCCTCGACGATCAACGCGAACGCGGGGCCGTCCGGGTCGCGATAACCTCCCTCGGTGATGGTCAGCGAGATGATCCGGGTGGACGGGGCGGCCAGCACCTCCAAAGCTGAATCCGGATCGTCCGGGGCGTAGCGATAGTCGATGATCGAGCCGATCACCTGAGCATCCCGGGTGCCGTTGGGGTTCTCCAGGATCAGCGTGTAGAGGCCGTCCTGACCCTCGAGTACGTCCCGCATGGTCCAGTCCGCCGGCATGACCCCCACACCGCAGATGCCCCACTCGTGCGCCAGGCCTTGCTGCAGCAGCAGGTTGATGTACGCGGCCTGATGCGCGCGGTGGAAATGACCGGCGCCGATATGCGCGATGCCGACGGTCACCGTGCTGCGGTCGTAGCTGGGCGCGTCGATCGGCACCGTCGCGAGTGCCGCATTGTTCAAATTGATTCCGCTGGGCTCCATTGGCCAACTCCTCCCCGGGTCAGCGCCCGGGTCGTCACCGGGCCGCTGAACCTCCGGCCGGCATTGCCGATAGCAGCAACACATCCGCGAGCGCGCGCCATGAATCGGTGATAGCGACTGCGCCGGCATCGATCAATTCCACACGGCGGCAATCCCGTTCGTCGGGTAGCACGAACATCAGGTTGCCGATGGTGGCATAGCCGGCCGCGACTGCGGATGTCACGCCTGCCACGGAGTCCTCGATGGCCAGCCCCTGTTCGGCTGCGACGCCCAGCACCTGGCCGCAGTGCAGGTACACCGCCGGGTCGGGCTTGCTCGTCGGCACCGGAAGAGAATCCTCCGCGCTGAACGTCGCCGCCTCCGGTATGAGCGAGTCGAGGCCGGTGGCGGTGAAGCAGGCACGCAGACGCTGGGTGGCGCTGGAACTCACGGCGGCGAGCGCATAGCGGCCGGCGAGGCTTCGCAACGGCTCCAGCACCTCCGGATCCGGGGTCAATGTGACGGCCAGATGAGCCGTGACCCGCTCGCGCTCCTCGCGCACCCACTGCTCGAGCTCGTCGGCGGACAGCGCGTTGCCGCTCGCGAGGTCACTGGCCGAGGCGACCACCGCCGCGGGACGGCCCTGGACCAACGTTTCCTCAAGCGGCACTTCGCACTGCACCGCCAGATCGAGAGCCGTGTTACGGAAGTTCTTCCCGACGGCCCGCTTGCGCAGCTCCTCGCAGCTAAGCGGCGAGGTCACGCCGAACCTGGCCAGGAAACGGTTGGTCACCTCGGTCGAGGCGTCGAACGCCGGCCTCTCCGAGCCGAACAGGTTGTCATCGGCGTCGCAGAGCAAGGTCGTGATCGGCGCCGCGTCGAAGGTGCGCACAAAGCTCAGGCCGTTCATCGCGACACCAACTCTCGCTCGTGGTCGCGCATCGCGTCACGCAGGGTGGGCACGACACCACGCTCGTCGATATCGGCGATCATGGCGCCGAGGCGCTCGGCAAAACCGGGAACCGCGCGTACCTCGGCGAACATCTCATGGCTAAGTAGCGGATCGGGGTTCGTGCTCGCCATGTTGGCCAACCTAGTCACCGGAATCGCCTGGGAGTCTTCGAGGCGGAGCTTTCGCCCCTTGAGGTCGTGGCCGCGCATGTAGCGCGCCCATCCCGCAACCGCCAACATCAGCAGCGTGTGCGGCCTGCCCCGCGCGATCGCCTCCTGCAGGGAGGGCAGCACAAACGAGGCGATCTTGCTCGTTCCCCGCCGCGCCAGCCGCGACAATTGGTCACTCATGCGGGGATTGCCGAGCCGGTCGAGCAGGATGCCCCGATATCCGGGTGTGTTCATCCCGGGGACGGCGGGTAGCAGCGGCTGAATCTCGTCGCGCAGGAGGTTTTCGACGTAGTCGAAGATGACGCGGTCCCGCATCGCCTCGTCGGTGGACTGGTAACCGGCCAGCGTGGCCAGGCATGCAAGTGCGATATGGGTTCCATTGAGAAGTCGGGTCTTGATCAGCTTGTGGTCGCTGACATCGGCAACGAATTCGGCGCCGACCTCGTCGAGCGGCGGCCGCCCGTTGCTGAAGGAGTCCTCGATCACCCATTGGCGATGAGGCTCGGTCACCACCGGCCATTTGTCGGCGACCCCGAAGGTCCGCTCAACGAAATCGCGCTCCGATGTCGAGGTTTGCGGGGTGATGCGATCGACCATGGTGGACGGGAACGCGACATGCGTGTGGATCCAGCGGGCGAGCTTCGGGTTCTTCAGGGCGGCGAACGACACCAGTGCGGTTTTCGCCGGCCGGCTGTCACCGGGAATGTTGTCGCAGCAGAGCACGGTGAACGGCGTGACGCCCGCGCGCCGCCGTCGGTCGAGAGCCTCGGCCAGATATCCCCACGCGGTGGCATAGCCACCGGACGCGACGACGTCAGCGCGCACGTCGGGGTGGTCGGCGTCGAACTCGTCGGTGGCCGGATTCAGGAAATATCCGTTGCCGGTGATGGTCAGGCTGACGATCCGGGTTTGGGGATCTGCCAAGGCGGCGCGGACCGCTGCGTCATCATCGGGTGCGTAGTGAACGGCGCCGATCGAGCCGACCACGCGGGCAGTCTGGCGGTCGTGGCCACGCTGCACGACGGTGTACAGGCCATCTTGCGCTGACAGCAGGTCTTTGACGTCAGGGGAGTGCAGGCTGACGCCGGTGACGCCCCAGCGATCCGAAATACCCGAGCAGGCAAGGTCATCGAAGTACACGGCCTGATGCGCGCGGTGAAAGTTCCCCGCACCGATGTGAACGACACCACGCTGAAGGCTCGATCTGTCATACGCGGGCACGTCCACCCGCTGGGAATGCAGTCGCAATGTCGCGTCGCTCAAGGGGACGGCGCCGTCCCGACGCCAAGGGGGTGGGATGACATCAAACATTGCACTCCACCTGTACCCGTGCCCTGGGGGTCGGTCAACGCGTCCGTGGGTGATGTCACAAAACAGATCGACTGGGATATCGATAGTCGGTGGTCAGGCCTGTTCGACACTAGTCGAACGCGTAGGTTGACAACATGGCACCGCGGGTGAAACTGACCAACGCCGGCAAGGTGCTGTATCCCGCCACCGGAACCACGAAAAGCGACATCTTCGACTACTACACGCGCATCGCCGAGATGATGATCCCGCACATCGCCGGGCGGCCGGCCACGCGCAAGCGCTGGCCCAACGGCGTCAATGAAGAACCATTCTTCGAAAAGCAATTGGCCTCGTCGGCGCCGGCCTGGCTGCCGCGCGCCAGCGTGACCCATCGATCCGGGACGACCACGTATCCGATCATCGACAGCGTCGACGGGCTGGCGTGGATCGCCCAGCAGGCTGCGCTGGAGGTCCACGTACCGCAGTGGCGCTTCGTCGCCGAGTGGACCCGCAGCCGGGCCGAAGAACTGAAACCCGGCCCGGCGACTCGCCTGGTGTTCGACCTGGACCCGGGCGAAGGCGTCACGATGGCCCAGCTGGCCGAGGTGGCGCGCGCCGTCCGCGAACTGATCACCGGAATCGGACTGACGACGTATCCGCTGACCAGCGGCAGCAAGGGCCTGCACCTCTACACGCCGCTGCAGGAGCCGGTGAGTAGCAAGGGCGCCACCGTATTAGCCAAACGTGTTGCGCAACAACTGGAAAAGGCGATGCCCACACTAGTGACGTCGACCATGACCAAGAGCCTGCGGGCCGGAAAGATCTTTCTCGACTGGAGCCAGAACAACGGCTCCAAGACGACCATCGCGCCATACTCGCTGCGAGGACGTGAACAACCCACCGTCGCTGCTCCGCGCACCTGGGAGGAGCTCGACGACCCGTCGCTGCGCCAGCTGCGTTACGACGAAGTTCTGGACCGGGTCGCCCGTGACGGCGACCTGCTGGCACCGCTGGACGAGGATGCACCGATGCCGGATCGCCTGAGCAAATACCGCAGCATGCGCGACGCCTCGAAGACGCCCGAACCGGTGCCGGCAGCGAAACCCATTATAGGGCAAGGAAATAGCTTCGTCGTCCAAGAACACCACGCCCGTCGGCTGCATTACGACTTCCGGCTGGAACGAGACGGCGTGCTGGTGTCGTGGGCGGTACCGAAGAACCTGCCCGAAACCACCTCGGTGAACCACCTGGCGGTCCACACCGAGGACCACCCGCTGGAGTACGGCGGATTCGAGGGCATCATCCCCAAAGGGGAGTACGGCGCGGGGAAGGTGATTATCTGGGACTCCGGCACCTACGAGGCCGAGAAGTTTCGTGACGACGAAGTCATCGTTAATCTGCACGGCAGCAAGATCTCCGGACGCTACGCACTGATTCAGACCAACGGGGACCAGTGGCTGGCTCACCGGATGAAGGACCAAAAGCTTTTCGAGTTCGACACCATCGTCCCCATGCTGGCCACCCACGGCTCGGTCACGGCGCTGAAGGCAAGCCAATGGGCGTTCGAAGGCAAATGGGATGGCTATCGGCTCTTGATCGAGGTCGACCACGGCGCCATCCGGGTACGTTCTCGGCGCGGCCGCGAAGTCACCAGCGAATATCCCGAACTTCGTTCGCTGGCAGACGCTCTCGCGGAGCACCACGTGGTCCTCGACGGCGAGGCCGTCGTCCTGGATTCTTCGGGTGTGCCCAACTTCCACGAGATGCAGAACCGTGGCCGCGGCTCACGCGTCGAATTCTGGGCGTTCGACGTGCTGTACCTCGACGGCCGCTCGCTGCTGCGGGCCAGTTATCGGGACCGGCGAAAGGTGCTGGAAATGCTGGGCGCCGGCAGCGATCTCATCGTTCCCGAGCTACTGCCCGGAGACGGCGCACAAGCGCTGGAATACTCGGGCAAGCGCGGCTGGGAGGGGGTGATCGCCAAGCGGCGTGACTCCACCTACCAGCCCGGGCGGCGCTCGTCGTCATGGATCAAGGACAAGCACTGGAACACCCAGGAGGTCGTGATCGGCGGGTGGAAGGCGGGGCAAGGTGGACGCACCAGCGGCATCGGCTCACTGCTGATGGGCATCCCCAGCGCCGACGGCCTGCATTTCGCGGGGCGCGTCGGCACCGGGTTCACCGAGCGCGACCTGGCCAACTTGAAGAAGACGCTGGCGCCGCTGCACACCGACGAATCCCCGTTCCACCCCCCGCTGCCCAGGAGCGAAGCCCGGGGCGTGACCTACGTCAAACCCGTTCTGGTCGGGGAGGTGCGCTACAGCGAGTGGACCCCAGACAACCGGCTACGCCAATCGAGTTGGCGGGGGCTGCGACCGGACAAGGAAGCGAGTGAGGTGGTACGCGAGTGAATGATGTTCAAAAGCACTGTGTCACTTGCGCTGGACGAGGTCGAACACGGACGTACTGGCGTCTGACTTCAAGCCGTCACTCGAGCGGGCCCGCAAGTCGCGGCGGGACGATACTCCGAGCTTGGCGAAGATCCGACTGAGGTGCCATTCCACTGTGCGCGGGCTGATGAATAGATGACTGGCGATCTCGGAGTTGCTGTAACCGTCGCTTGCAAGTCGGGCGATGTAGCTTTCTTGTGTCGTCAAAGTCGTCGCCGTTCTGTCGCCCCGCTCTTTTTGTAGCGGCTCGCCCGCGGCCTGGAGTTCGCGGCGCGTCCGCTCGGCGAAGCCGTCGGATCCCATTTGTCGGAACATTTCATGAGCGATGCGCAATTCGGCGCGTGCTTCCGCTCGGCGGTTCTCGCGGCGCAGCCACTCACCGAAAATGAGGTGGGTGCGCGCGGTCATGACCTTCAGTGGTGAGCGCTCCAGTCCTTCTATTGCGTTGCGATACTCGTTTTCGGTTGCGGGTCCCGTGGTAGTCAGCGCTTTGGCGCGCGCTGCGTATCCGAATGCTGTTGGAGTTCCGGTTGCTTCGGCCCTCTCGATCACCTGTTCTGCTGTTGATTCAGCGATGCTGGTGTTGCCGGAACGTGCCGCAGCTTCCACCGTCTCGTTGAGTAGGTGGCCGTACATTCCTACGTCGTCGTATTCCAGCGCGGCCGTGCACGCCGTGAGCGCTTCGTCGTACTGGCCGAGTCCGTTGTGCAGGATGGCCAGCGAGAAGAGCACGACGGTGATTTCGCTGCCTTCGCCACGCGCGGTGGCGTCCCGGATGGTGGTTTGCGCGAGTTCTCTGCCGAGTTCCTCTTGCCCGCGACAGGCGGCGAGGTATGTCTGGATGGAGCGGTGCGGCGGCGCGCCGGTCGCGGTGCAGATCGCTTCCGACTGCGCGAGCAGATTCGCGGCCTGCGCGAAGTCGCCGGCGGTGACACATCCCCCTGCGTAGGTGGTCAAAGCGGCGGGGAGAACCGCCAATTCGCCCGCGGCACGGAGGAGTTCGACTTGGCGGCGGTTGAGCGAGTTGTAGGTATCCTGATCGAACAGATCG
Source organism: Mycobacterium sp. NGS56 (assembly GCF_059812425.1). Taxonomy (NCBI): domain Bacteria; kingdom Bacillati; phylum Actinomycetota; class Actinomycetes; order Mycobacteriales; family Mycobacteriaceae; genus Mycobacterium; species Mycobacterium sp. NGS56. Next base: position 676,489 of record NZ_JCALCQ010000001.1, on the reverse strand, counting down.
AGGAGGACCCGCAGTGTGATGTCATGTGACCGTGGATCCGCGATACCCGCTTCGTCTTCCTTCAGGTACTGGTTGATGGCCCGCCGCAGCAGTGGTGCCGCGACGGCGTGTCCCTCGGTGAGCCGGACGACGATTCCTTCGAGGAAAAGGTCGGCGGCCGTGGGACGGCCGGACGGGGGTAGGGCGTGTCGCGCGGCAGTCGCTATTGCTGCCGCGGATGTCTGTTCCTCCGCGAGGCGGCCGACGATCATCGCCGCCACGAGTGCGTCGAGATAGGTCTCGCGCGCGAGTCCGGCATCCAGTGGCTGCAGCCGTTGGGCGGCCGCCAGCAGCAGTGGAGGTGCGTCTCGGCCTCGTTGGGCGGCGAAGGCGATCTTGGCTCGCAGCAAATCCAGACGCGCACTGAGCATTTCGTTTTCGGTCCCCGCGACTGCCGCTAGCAACCGCGTTGCGGCCTCTGGGTCACCTGCGTCCAGCTTGGACAGGGCCGCGTCGAGTGCGCGCTCGGCCCGTCGCTCGGGGTCGGGCGTCAGTTCGACGGCATACGCCAGGAATGCCGCGGCGGCGGCGGTGCCACCGCGTCGGCGGACGCGCTCGGCGGACTGTATGAGCTCGACAGCGACAGTCTCATCGGGTGCGCTCGTGGAGTGGGCGCGATGCCAGGCACGGTGCTCGTTTGCGGCCGGGCCAATTATGACGTCGGCCAACGCGGCATGCGCCTGTCGCCGTTCAGACGGGGACGCGTTGCGGTAGACAGCCGAACGAACCAGTGGGTGGCGAAAGCGCAGACGGGATTCGACGGTGATCAGGCCGCAGCGCTCCGCCGGAACGACGGCATCGGCGTCGATGTGGAGTTGGGCGGCCGCGGCCCACAGCCATGTTGGGTCGCCGGTCGGTTCCGCAGCCGCAATAAGCAGAAGAGTCCGTGTCGCCGGCGGCATTTCGCGTAGGCGCTGGTCGTATTCTCGCTCGATCCGCTTCGCGACCGACGTCGCGGCCGTGAGCCCGTATCCGCCTGCTAACACCGCTGGTGCCATGGCGTGGCGTAGCTCGAGTAGCGCCAGCGGGTTTCCGTCCGCTTCGGCCAGGATGTTCTCTCTGACGGTGTGGTCCAACTGACCCGGCATGACTTCGGACAGCAGTGTGCTGGCATGGGTGTGTGCGAGCCTGCTCAGATTCAGCTCGGGTAGGCCGTCCAACTCGTGATGGGCGCCGGGTGAGCGGTTGGCGAAGATCATCACCACCGGGTCTGCGAGAAGCCGGCGTGCGGCGAACGCCAGCGCTTGCAGTGACGCGCGGTCGATCCATTGAGCGTCGTCGATAAGGCAGACGGTCGGGCGCTCCGCGCCGGCATCTCCGAGAAGCGTCAGCACGGCCAAATTCACCAGGAGGCGATCCGGTGCCGTACCTTCGCGCAGGCCTAGCGCCACCCGCAGCGCGTTCTTCTGTGGGTCAGGTAATCGGTCGATGTGAGCGAGAATCGGGCCACACAGCTGCTGCACGCCGGCGTAGGCGAGTTCCATCTCCGATTCCGCACCGCTGATGCGGATGATGCGAAGCCCGTCTTCAGCCGTCGCAAGTACCTCAGTGAGCAACGCCGTCTTCCCGATGCCGGCCTCGCCGTGAACGACGAGGACGCCGCTCTGGCCGGCTCGGGCGCGGTCACACAGCTCGACGAGCCGCTGCTGCTCGTCCTCTCGGCCGATGAGCGCACGGCTACCCATGCCGGTGATCTTGACATGCCAGCGAGCTGGCAGCGACCGGAGCCGCAGACGGATGTCAACCCACGGGGCTTCCCTGGTTTCGTCCAACCCGTCGTTTCCACGGGGTCCACGAAACCTCCCAGAGTGTGTGATCTCTGCATGCTTTGCCCACACGTGATCGACGAGGGATTAAAACGATGACCAGTGCCAAAACCGTCCACGAGGTCACCTACGACCTCCTGCGAACATTGGGATTGACCACGATATTCGGCAACCCCGGCTCCACCGAACAAACCTTCTTGCAGCACTTCCCAGACGACTTCACCTACGTGCTGGGCCTGCAGGAGGCCTCCGTGCTCGCGATGGCTGACGGCTTCGCGCAATCGACCGGCAAGCCCGCGCTGGTCAATCTACATACCGCGGCGGGCACCGGCAACGCGATGGGCAGCCTCGTCGCTGCCTACCGAGCCAATACGCCACTGATCGTCACCGCCGGTCAGCAGACCCGCGAAATGTCGCTGTGCGACCCGTATCTGAACAATCCCGACGCGACCCTGATGCCGCAGCCGTGGGTCAAGTGGGCCTACGAGCCCGCCCGCGCCGAGGATGTGCCCGCGGCATTTATGCGCGCCTACGCGGTGGCGACCCAGCCGTCGGCCGGTCCGGTGTTCCTGTCCATCCCGCTCGACGACTGGAATAAGCCGGCACTGGGCCCGGCCGTGGTCCGGACGGTCAGCCAACGCGTGCAGCCCGACGTCGAGCGGTTGCGTGAGTTCGCCACGCGGATCAGTCATGCGGAGCGTCCACTGTTGGTGCTCGGCCCTGAGGTGGACCGTGCCGGTGCCTGGGACGCCGGTATCGCGTTCGCGGAGAAGCTGCGCGCGCCGGTCCGCGGCAGTGGGCTCTCGGACAGGTGCTCGTTCCCCGAGGACCACTCCTTGTACGGTGGTCCGCTGCCGTTGACGATCGCCGGTGTCAGCGAGGCACTGGCTGGTTACGACCTGGTTATCGTGATCGGCGCGCAGGTGTTCCGGTACTACCCCTTCGTCGCCGGTGATTATCTGCCCGAGGGCACCGAGCTACTGCAGATCACCGCCGATCCCCATCTCGCCGCGACCGCGCCGGTGGGTGACAGCCTGCTCGGCGACATGGGCACCGTGCTCGCACAGCTCCTGAACCTCGTTGAGGTGCCGCGCGACCGGAAGCCCCCGCCGGGATTGAGCAAGGACTTGAGCGTCGAACTGCCGGTGGCCTCGGCGCCACTGGCGCCCAACGACGTCTACGCGGTACTCAGTTCGGTCAAGCCCGACGACGCTGCGGTCGTGATGGAGTCGACCTCGACGCTGGCGGACCTCATCAAGTGGTGGCCGACCCGACGGCCGGGGAGCTTCTTCGCCACGGGTAGCGGAGGCATCGGCTGGGGAGTGCCGGCAGCTGTGGGCATCGCGCTTGGAGACCAGGCCCGCGGGGTGAAGCGGACCATCGTCGCCTCGATCGGCGACGGTTCGTTCCAATATTCGATACAGGCCATCTGGACGGCTGCGCAACACAAGCTTCCCATCGTGTTCGTGGTGCAGCGCAATGGCGAGTACGCAGTACTCAAGTCGTTTGCGCTGCTCGAGAAAACTCGCAATGTGCCCGGAATGGACTTGCCTGGACTTGATATCGCCTCGCTGGCAACAGGTTTCGGATGCCGCGCGGCCACTGCGGACGGTACCGAGAGCCTGGTGCGCGAATTCAAGGCGGCCCTGGACGCCGACGGGCCCACCGTCCTGGTGGTGCCCACCAAGCCGCAACTGCCGTTCCTGGGCTGAGAGATGCCGGTCTACACGTGCACGGCAGTGCAATCGACGCTGAGCTCCGACACCAAGGCCAACCTGGCGGCCGAAGTCACCCGCATTCACTCGATGATCAACCACGTTCCAGGCACGTACGTCAACGTCGTCTTCCATGAACTGGCCCCCGACGACGTATACACCGATGGGAAACCGGCACAACCGCTTCTGATCAACGGCTGGGTTCGTACCGGACACCCCGAAGCGCAAAGTAGCCAACTGGTGGCTGAGATCGCTGCAGCGGCATCTCGAGTCACCGGCATCCCCGCCAAGCGGGTGCTGGTCGTCATCCAAAACAGTCCAGCGCATTTCGCGATCGAAGGTGGGCGGGTGCTACCCGCCCCGGGGGAAGAAGAGTCGTGGTTGCGACAGCAGAAGGAAGCAGATTGATGTCCACTCACGCTTCGCAAAACCCTACGGCTGCAGACGGTGTTGCCATTGAGCGGTTCGCCGCGGCGGCCGCTGCCCATGGCGACGTGACCACCGATTTGGGCCAGCTCGCCGAACGCGGCCGTGACTACTGGGGCGTCGGGGGGGTGGCAGGCCTACTGCTACGCCCCCGCGGCCGCGACGACATCGCACCGATCATGCGGCTGGCATCCCGGCACAACGTGGCGATCGTGCCGCGCGGCGGAGCCTCGAACTGCTCGGGCGGGATGATGCCCACCGCGGGCCGCGTCCTGCTCGACTTGTCCGGCCTCAACCAGATCCTTCACATCGATGCCGAGAATCGCCGCGCCCGCGTCGAACCCGGCGTCATCAACTCCGACCTGCAAGCCGCGCTGGCACCGCACGGATTGTGCTTCTCACCCGATCCCGTCTCAGCACACCTGGCCACCGTGGCGGGCAACATCATCGAGAACGCTGGCGGCCCACACGCGTTGAAGTACGGCGTCACCTTCAACCACATCCTGAGCGTCAACGTCGTCCTGCCCGACGGGTCGTCTGTCACCTTCAGCGCCGACGACGAGGGACCTGACCTCCTCGGTGTCCTCATCGGATCGGAGGGAACTCTCGGCATCGTCACCGAAGCCACCGTCGCACTGCGGCCGCTCGCCGAGGTCACCCACAGTCTGATGGGCGCGTTCGCCACCGCCAGAGAAGCCGCCGATACCATCGCCGCGGTCATCGCCACCGGCGTGGTGCCCGCCGCCGTGGAGTGGCTCGACCGAGCGGGCATCGCCGGACTGCAGCAGTTCTACGACACCGGCTATCCGCTTGATGCCGATTCCATCGTGCTGATCGACGTCGACGGCACCCCTGCCGAGGTGGCCCACGACCAGGCGATCGTGGAAAGGGTACTGCGTGAGCGGGCAACCGAAGTGCGGATAGCAAAGGACGAGAAGGACCGCGACGCCCTGTGGTACGGCCGCCTCAACGCCCCCAACTCGGTGGTGCAAAGCGGCAAGGGCTTCTTCATCGGTGACGTCACCGTGCCCCGTGACCGTATCCCCGAGATGCAGGAAGCCATTCAGGCCACCGCAGCACGCCATTCCGACGGCCTGCTGTTCATCGCGGTGTGCGGTCACGCCGGCGATGGCGACCTGCACCCCACGACGTTCTACGACAAGGACAACCCGCTGGCGACGTCCGCCCTGGAGGCCGCCAACAATGAGATCATAGAAGCCGCATTGGAATTGGGCGGCACCATCACCGGCGAGCACGGTGTCGGCACCGAGAAGATCCAATTCATGACCAAGCGCTTCACCCCGGTGGAGATCGCCGCACAACGCTCGATCAAGAAGGCATTCGATCCCGCCGGACTGCTCAACCCCGGGGTCATGTTGCCCGAACATAGTCCCGAGGAGCCCGACACCAGCGCGTTCGGCGCCGCGGTGCGTGCCGCCCTCACAGGCAGCCTGACGCCGGCGTCGGACCTCCCGCTCACCGTGGGTGACAACACCGACATGACAGTCAACCTCGGCAACCTCAGCCTGGTCGTCGGCGCCGATGCCACCGTCGAGTCAGTCAACCGCTACCTCGACGAGCACGGAGTCGCGTGCGCTGCGGTCCCCACTGCGGGCGGAAGGCGCACCATCGGACAACTCATGGCCACCGCGACTGGGGTCGAACGGGACCACATCAGGCACGCCCTGCTCGGTGCCGACGTCACCGTGACGGACGGACATACCCCCGCCCGATTCGGCGCTGAGACCATGAAGGATGTCGCCGGATATGACACCAAACGGCTGTATATCAGCGCACACGGCGCGTTCGGCGCCCTGACCGCCCTGATCTTCAAGATATCCGTCAAGGCGTGACCGGCCCGCTACGGCTACCGGTGGAGCGATTACCCGGCAGTGTCGATGGCTCGAGCGAACACGCCTGCCGCTTCCGACGATGGCCCGCAGCTTGGCGCTGATCTCACATGCAGTCATGACCGGATGGTCAATGCACGCCACCGGTGGCTGACTGCGATCAGAGTCCAGTCACAAGCTGCACATGCCGATCTCGTCGGTCGCTCGCCCCGGGTTTCCCCGTGGGGCAGACGGCCCGAAGGCGTCGATCGATCGCCTGCCTACACTCGAAAGGATGCTTATACGTCGCAATGTTGGCCTACGAATACCGCGCCCATTGAATACTGCGCCTTCGTCGGGTGTGCGCGAATGAAATGGGTGACCTACCTTGACGCCGATGGTGAACGCACCGGGTTGCTCTCCGACGACACCATCTACGCGATGCGTGTGGGTGTGACGCTGCTTGACCTGATCGGCCGCGGTGCCGACGGGTTACGCGCGGCCGGCGAGGATACGTTGCAAGCCCCGGCGGCGACAGTGCCCCTGGGTACGGTGCGGCTCTTGGCGCCCATCCCGCGCCCGCCGTCCATCCGGGATTCCCTGTGCTTCCTCGACCACATGCGTAACTGCCAAGCCGCGATGGGCGCCGGGCGGCTGCTCGCCGACAGCTGGTACCGCATCCCCGCGTTCTACTTCGCCTGTGCGGCAACCGTTTTAGGGCCCTACGACGACGCGCCGACGGCGCCCGGAAGTGCTTGGCAAGACTTCGAATTGGAGATCGCCGCGGTGATCGGCACCGGCGGAAAGGATCTCACCGTCGAACAGGCCGAGCGGGCGATCATCGGCTACACCATCTTCAACGACTGGTCCGCGCGCGACCTGCAGCAGATGGAAGGCCAATTGGGTATCGGACAGGGCAAGGGCAAGGACAGCGGCGTCACGCTGGGTCCTTACCTGGTGACCCCCGACGAACTCGAGCCGTACCGCCATCCCTCCCATCCGGGCAAGCTGGACCTGCGGGTCACCGCCCTGGTCAACGACGCCGTCATCGGTACGGGGTCGACGGCCCAGATGGACTGGACCTTCGGCGAAGTCATCTCCTACGCCTCGCGCGGCGTGACCCTCAACCCCGGCGATGTCATCGGCTCCGGGACGGTGCCCACCTGCACACTGGTCGAGCACCTCAATCCCCGTGCGCTGGAATCGTTTCCCGGTTGGCTACACGACGGCGACGTCGTCACGCTGCAAGTCCAGGGTTTAGGGGAGACCCGGCAGACCGTCCGCGCGAGCAGCGCGCCACACGCGTTGACCGCTCGGCCCAACCCCGACGTCGCGCCCGCAGCGCCGCGGGTCAATCGGGCACCGACCCGGGTGCCCTACACCCGCGGGCTGCATCAGGTGGCCGACCGGGTGTGGGCATGGACGCTGCCGGACGGGGGCTACGGGTGGAGCAACGCCGGGCTGATCGCCGGCGAGGGCGCGTCGGTGTTGGTGGACACCCTGTTCGACCTGGCGCTGACCCGCGAGATGCTCACCGCCATGCGGCCCATCACCGGGTCCGCACCCATCACCGACGCGTTGATCACCCACTCCAACGGCGACCACACCCACGGCAACCAACTGCTCGACAAGTCGGTCCGCATCATCGCCGCGCACGGCACCGCCGAGGAGATCGAGCACGGGATGGCGCCGGAGATGCTGGCCATGGCGCAAACCGCCAACCTCGGGCCGGTGGCGACCCCGTACACGCGAGAACGCTTCGGGCACTTCGACTTCAGCAACATCACGCTGCGCAACGCCGACCAGACCTTCGAGCGCAACCTGTCCATCGAGGTCGGCGGCCGGCGGATCGACATGCTGAATCTGGGTCCCGCGCACACGGCGGCCGACTCGGTGGTGCACGTGCCCGACGCGGGGGTGCTGTTCGGCGGCGACCTGCTGTTCATCGGCTGCACGCCCATCGTGTGGGCCGGCCCGATCGCCAACTGGGTCGCGGCGTGCGACACGATGATCGCGCTGGACGCGCCGACGGTGGTGCCCGGCCACGGCCCCATCACCGATCCGGACGGAATCCGCGCGGTGCGTGGCTATCTCGTGCACGTCGCCGAACAGGCCGAGGCCGCCTACCGCCGGGGCTTGTCGTGGGCCGAGGCCGCCGACATCATCGACCTCGGCGAGTACGCCACCTGGCTGGACGCGGAGCGGGTCGTGGTCAACGTGTATCAGCGATACCGTGAATTGGATCCGCAGACAACGCAATTGGAGGTCATGGCCCTGCTGGTGATGCAGGCCGAATGGCTGGCCAAACGGTCAGGCTGAACCGCGAAAGTGCAACTGCCAACGCGTTTCCCGAGAAGGGGCGTCGGCAGTTGCACGTTCGCGGGTAGGGTTGGACGGCCCGCACGAAAGTGATCCTCGCGGCCGCGCCCTGCCGCGCGCGCTCGTCCAGTGGCGGCAGGCCAGCCGCGGCGAACAGGTCGGTGAGCGAAAACGTGGTCGTCTCCCACCCGTCGGCGCGCAGGTGCGCGGCCACGTGGGTGTGCTCGCCCGGGTAGGCCAGCGCGGCGATATTCATGTCGGGCCCGTGTCGTCGCCGGCCCTCGGCCGTGCGCCGCGCCACCGTGGTGGCGGTGGCCCCCACGCTGTTGGTCAGGTCCCAGGTATCACCTTCGCTTCGTGCCATGTCTGCTCCGTCGACGCGGTCGCAAAACCACGGTATGCCTACTCGGTAAATGGCGATGTCGCCTACGGTTCCCCCTATGCCTGCAGTGACACTGGAACCTCTCGAAGACAACATCGCCTGCATCACCCTGAACCGGCCAGAGCGCCTCAACGCCATCGACGGGTCGTTGATCGACGGCGTCCACGAGGCTCTCGACGTGCTGGACAAAGGTGAGTATCGGGTGGCGGTCCTGACCGGTGCCGGACGCGGATTCTGCGCCGGCGCGGATTTGAGCGGCACCGGGCGGCCATGGACGCAGAACAAGCCGACCACGCCGCCGTTCAAGGCCAACTACGACGCCCAGGTTCGGTTGGCCAACCTGTACACGCGGATCTATGAGATGGACATCCCGGTCATCGGTGCGGTCAACGGTGTCGCCGTCGGGGGTGGCCTGGCGTTCGCGTTGGTCTGCGATATCCGCGTCGCCTCCGAGCAAGCCCGGTTCGGTTCGGTGTTCATCAAGGCGGGCTTCTCGTCGATGGACATGGGCACCAGCTACCTGCTGCCCAAGATCGTCGGCGCCGGGGTGGCGCGCGAACTCATGCTCACCGGACGCATCATCGACGCGGCCGAGGCCTATCGCATCAAGCTGGTGCACGAAGTCGTCGCATCCGATGAGCTGATGCCCGCCGCACTCAAGCTGGCCCGCTCGATCGCCGAGAACAACGCATACGGCGTGTGGCAGACCAAGATTGGCCTCAATGCCGCGCTGGACGCGCCAAGCCTGCGCCACGCCATCGAGATCGAGAACCGCACTCAGATCCTCAGCGGCTTCACGAACAACCCGGTCGAGGCCGCCATGGCGCACCGGGAGAAGCGCGCTCCGAAATGGGATGTGCTGTAACGCTTCACGTCATGGCGGCGGCCCACTGCGCCCGGCTGCGCCGCGCTTGTGACCACCGCTGTGCCCGATGGCGGCGGCCCACTGCGCCCGGCTGCGCCGCGCTTGTGACCACCGCGGTGCCCGATGGCGGCGGCCCACTGCGCCCGGCTGCGCCGCGCTTGTGACCACCGCTAGAGTTTCGCGATCACGTTCTCGGCAAACATCTCCAGGTTGCGGATCTTGCTGTCCAGGGGCTCGGTGTCCTTGCCCTTGATGTAGGGGATGCGGAAGCCGACGATGACGTCTGTGACGCCCTTGTCCTCGAGCCGCTTGATGCCGTCCGCGGTATAGGCGTCGGCCGAGATGACGTGGATCTCGAACGGCCCGGTCTTGCCGGCTTCTGCGCGGAACTTGTTGAGCTTGGCCAGGAGGTGGTCGAGTTCCTCGGGGTCGCCGCCGCCGTGCATCCAGCCGTCCAGGCGTGCCGCACGCCGCAGGGCGGCGTCAGCGTGCCCGCCGATCAGGATTGGGACGGGCTTGGTGGGCGCCGGCGTCATTTTGGTCTTGGGGATGTCGTAGAACTCGCCGTGGAATTCGAAGTAGTCACCGGTGGTGAGGCCCTGGATGATCTCGATGCATTCGTCCATCCGCTTGCCGCGCCGGGCGAACGGGACTCCCAGCAGCTCGTAGTCCTCAGGCCATGGGCTGGTGCCGACGCCGAAACCCACCCGATTGTCGGTCATCGCGGCCAGCGACCCAATTTGCTTGGCCACCAACGCCGGTGGCCGGATGGGCAGCTTGAGCACGAAGAAGTTGAAGCGCAGTCTCGTGGTCACCGCGCCCAATGCCGAAGTCAGCACGAAAGTCTCGATGAACTCCTTGCCGTCGAGGAAATCCCGGTTGCCGTCCGGGGTGTAGGGGTACTTCGAGTCCGATTCGAAGGGGTAGGCGATGCTGTCGGCGATCGTCATGGCGTGGTAGCCGGCCGCCTCGGCCGCTTTGGCCAGCGGGACGTAATACCGAAAGTCAGTCATCGCCTCTGCGTAGGTAAACCGCACGTCATCTGCCTTCCTGAAGGAGTCGTCCTTCGAGACTAGAACGTGTTCTAGTTTCAGCACAACCGGGCCGAGGGGCGCCACTGCCACCCGGTGGTCGCCGGAGGCAGGTATACGACTAAAGCTGGTTCTCGGGACCGATGATCGCCCACACCGTCTTGCCGGACGAGGTTGGCGTGCTGCCCCACGCGCGGGACAACGCGTCGACGATCGCCAGCCCCGACACGTCGATGCCTTTCTTCGGCGACGGCAATCGCAGCGCGGGTGTATTGCTCGCATCCGACACCGCAATAGTCGCGGTGGCGCCTTGCGCTTCGACTCGCACCGCCGGAACGCTCGCGGTGTGTTCCAGCACGTTTTCGACGAACACGTTGACCACCACCAACGCCACCGGAATGAGCTTGGACTGCGACCACGTGGTGAGCCATTCGCGGACCAGGCGCCGTGACTCGCGCAGGCTGGTCAGATCGGCGGGCAGCTGAACCTCGGCGCGCCGCACCGGGCGGCGGCTGTTCTGTCCGAGTGCCTTTAATGCGGCCTTCTCGCTCGAATAGACCGGGATGAAGTGGGTGACACCGCTACTAGTAATCGCTTCGCGGGCGGCCCGGTCGGTGCAGACCAACGCGATCGGAATGTGGGGGACGCTGCCGACCTGCCAGTACGCGCCCATGAAGGCCGACCATGCGGACTCCGTGTGCACCTTGAGCCCCGATACGTCGACGATCACGGCGGCGGTGGCATCGTCCAGCGTGGCCTTGAGGATGCGTTCGCGAAGTGGCGTCTCGTGGGCGGCATCAAGCTCACCGTCGACGGTCAGAACGGCAACCGAGCCATCCGTCCGCATTGCAACGGCCACCGGGCTCATTCCAGCTCGGTCCTGACGTCCGGTTCCATTTCCCGCTCCTCGCAATCCGCCGGGCCGATTGCTTGAGTATCCGCTCTCGGCGGCAAAAGTCTAATTCGCGGGGCGGCGGTCTCGATACCGGAGGAAACCGCAGGCCGCGTCTGGGATCGGACAAATACCGCAACACTCGTCTGCGATGAAAGCACCATGCGCCCCCCTCCGTCGGGAAGCCGACCACACCGCCCAACGCGCCACGAAGACGATCGCCCAGTACGCACTTTCTACGGGATTACCACATGGTGAGAGCCGCCAAACTTTTCGGTATGTCCGCGATCAGGGCGCTCACCGGGGCAAAGGCTCCGACGCACCGCCGCGTGTCAGCCTTCTCAGTGGTTGCTCAGCGCGTAGGGGGGAGCGCCCACTCCGGCGACCGAGTGCGTCCCCCACGGTGTTTGTTCGACGATGCGTGCCGGCGTGCTGCACTCACCGATGGTCAGCGTGCCGATCCTCGCTTGCTTGAGGATGTCGCCGCACAACGGTTCCGACGAGGAACCAAATACCGTTCCCTGCCAGTGGTAGTGGCCGTCGATCGGGTCCAGGTGGCCGGTGAGCCGGACGCGCACCGAGTGGCGGGTGCCTGCGATTTCCAGCGTGGCAGCGCCGTCGTAGGTGGCTTCGTCGGCGGGCGCGCTGGCCGAGAGATCGAAGGCGGATGCCACCGGGGGCGGCTCGGCGGCTCGCAACTGAGCCCGCTCGTTGAACACCTGCTGGCTGCTGGCCCGCACCTCGATGCGGCGACTGGCGGTACCCCGCATGATGTCCAGGCACTTGACGACGTAGCGCAACTGCGCGTCCGGATCGGGTCCGGTGAGGAAGAAGTAGTTGGGAAAGTCGCGAACGGCCACCCCGTAGAACGGCTCCATGCCCTCGTACCACGCCTGCCGAATGGTCAGGCCGGTAGCGCCGACCAAGGTCTGGTCGGCGAAGTCCTCGGGCACGGAGAACCCGGTGCCGTAGATGATGGCGTCGACGGCGTGGTCGACGCCATCGATGGTCCGCACGCCCGAGGCGGTCACCGCCTCAATGGCCGAAGCGGCGATCGCCACGCGGGCCCGGGCGGCCCGCAGGGTGCGGCGGCGCAGCCAATGTGCGGCGCGGGTGGACCACAGCGGGATTTCGGTCACGACGCGCCGCGGTGCGTAAGCGAACACGGTGACCGATGCGGCCGCCCGCGCCAGGCGCCCGAGGTGGTGTCCGGCCGCGGTGTCGGTGCCGACCACCGCGATGTGCTTGCCGGACGGATCGAATCCGGAATCCCAGGCCGCGGCGTGGAACGACACTCCGCGAAACTCGTCACGCCCGGGTATGCGGGGCAGCCATGGTCGCTGCACCGGGCGGTCGGTGGCAACGACGACATCGGCCCGGAGGTGTTCGCCGTCCGCCGCGGTCAACAGCCAGGAGTCGGAGTCGTCGTCAAAGCGCGCGTGCCGACCCCGCCCGTCCAGCGTCACCAGGTCGGTGAAATCGGCTGCCAGCAAGGCGGTTTGGGCACTTCGGCGAAATGCGCCTGCACCGACGACGGCGATATGGCAGCGGCGCTCGGGCGACCGCGTCACAGAAACCTGCTGCGCTTCCAGCCGCGGCGTGCGATCGGGCCCATCAGGCCGATCTCGGTCAAAAACGCCGCCAGTGGAGCGAAGCCGGCAACCTGCATGGCGCGCCGATGCGAACTGGTTCGCGCGACCTTGCGGGCCCGCTTAGGGTCGAGGCCGGTTCGGGCGTAAGGCACCGGATTGCTGAACAGGTAATTGAAGAAATATCCGCCCAGGCCGTTGATGTTGGCCATGAACCAGCGGTTGAACCGGGGCATCTCGACGACGCGCTTGCGCGCGCCGTCGCGCGCGAACTGGATGTGGCGCGCCTCTTCCGTGACGTGAATACGCATGAGCCGCTGAATGATCGGCTGGAGCTCCGGATCGTCCATCATCTGCCGCTGCAGCGAGTCGAAGATCTCCTCACCGATCAGGGCTGCCACCCAGAGCATGGACCCGCGCTGAAACGCCAGCGGCAGCGCGTTGATGATCCATCGGTGAAACAGTCTGGGGCGCACCGGCTTGGCGCCGATGCGTTCAATGGCCTTGCCGAACATCACCATGTGCCGCGTCTCGTCGCCCAGTTCGGTCAACTTGTAATGCGTCGACCTGCTGGTCGGGTCCTCGTGCAGGATGGTGCGCAGCAGCGACTGGTTGAGCATGTTCTCGAACCAGATCCCGGCCGACAGTGTGTTGACCAGTTCCTGCTTGGACAGCTCGATTTGTTCCTCGCGAGTCATCTCGTCCCACATCGGCGTGCCGTACAGCGACACCAGCCGGGGCGGCAGGTAGAACTTGTCCGGATCCAACGGGGCATCCCAATCGATGTCGACGACGGGCTCATAAGACTTTTTGACCGAGCCCTTCAGCAGGCGGTCGGAGAATTCTTCACGACTCGGCCCTGCGGGCTTTACCGCTGAGGTCATCGCTGGCGTCCCTCCATTGGGTGCTTCGACGGTACCCAGGGTACTGGGTACTTGTGGTCCCGGCTAGATGCTGGAGGTTGCGATTCGGCAATCTGACGGGCAACGAAGATCAGGAGGCGAGGTAGTGGGCCGGCACATCCACGTCATCGGCATCGGTGCCGGCGATCCCGCCTACGTGACCGTGCAGGCCATCGATGCGCTCAACGACGTCCAGGTGTTCTTCGCGATGGACAAGGGCGAGCAGAAGAGCGACCTGGTGGCGCTGCGACGCGAGATCTGCGGCCGCTTCATCCGCGAGCCGGGCTACCGCTTCGTGGAGCTACCCGACCCGAAGCGGACAGGTGATGCCGACTACCGGGACGCGGTTGCGGACTGGCATGCCGCCCGCGCGGCTATTTGGGCCGACGCCATCTCCGCCGAGCTGGGTCCGCATGGCGTCGGTGGTTTCTTGGCATGGGGCGATCCGTCGCTCTACGACAGCACGCTGCGCATCCTGGGTGCGGTGGCCACGCGGGTCGACTTCACCTTCGACGTCGTCCCGGGCATCACCGCGGTGCAGGCGCTGACCGCGCGGCACCGCATACCGCTAAACGAGGTCGGCGAACCCGTTCTGATCACCACGGGAAGGCAACTGCGCAACCGCGGGCCGGCCCTTGAAGCCGCCGTCGTGATGCTCGACGCCGACTGCTCGTTCCAGATTTGTCCGCCCGACACGCAGATCTGGTGGGGCGCCTACCTCGGCACCGAGAACGAACTGCTCATCGCGGGCACCGTCGGCGAGGTGGGGGCCCGCATCGTTTCGCTGCGAGCCGAAGCCCGCGCCCGGCACGGCTGGATCATGGACACCTATTTGCTGCGACCGGCACACTGAAACGGTGCCCGAACTACCCGAGATCGAAGCGCTGGTCGACCACCTGCGACGCCATGCCGTCGGCCTGACGATCGGCCGGGTCGACATCGGCGCCCTGTCCGTGTTGAAGACCTTCGACCCGCCGATCAGCGCGTTGCACGGCCAGAACGTGGCGGGCGCCGAGCGGTGGGGCAAGTACCTCGGGTTGCGGACAGACACCCTCTTCCTGATCGCGCATCTGTCGCGGGCGGGCTGGCTGCGGTGGTCGGACAAGCTGGCCGCGGCGCCGCTGCGGCCCGGCAAGGGCCCGATCGCGCTGCGGGTGCACCTGGGCACGCCCGGCGAGGCGCCGGGCTTCGACCTTACCGAGGCCGGCACCCAGAAGCGGCTGGCGGTGTGGCTGGTCGATGATCCGGCGCAGGTCCCCGGTATCGCCGCGCTCGGCCCGGACGCGCTCGACCTGGACGTGGACGCGCTGGGCAACCTGTTGGCGGGCAACACCGGCCGGATCAAGACGGTCATCACCGACCAGAAGATGATCGCCGGGATCGGCAACGCCTACAGCGACGAGATCCTGCACGTCGCCCGCATTTCGCCGTTCGCCACCGCCGGCAAGCTGTCCGAAGCGCAGCTCGCGACGCTGCACGACGCGATGGTCTCGGTGCTCACCGACGCGGTACGCCGGTCCGTCGGGCAGGGGGCGGCCACGCTCAAGGGCGAGAAGCGCTCCGGATTGCGGGTGCACGCCCGCACCGGGTTGCCCTGCCCGGTATGCGGGGACACCGTGCGCGAAGTGTCGTTCGCGGACAAGTCTTTTCAATACTGTCCAACGTGTCAGACCGGTGGGAAGATCCTGGCCGACCGGCGCATGTCGCGGTTGCTCAAGTAGTCACCCGACCGCGGACTTGACGCCTGTCGATATGCTGCCCCGATGACTCGCCAGAAGATCCTCATCACCGGCGCCAGCTCCGGGCTGGGCGCCGGAATGGCGCGCGCCTTCGCCGCCAAGGGCCGCGACCTCGCGCTGTGCGCGCGGCGCACCGACCGGCTCGATGAGCTGAAAGCCGAGCTCTCGCAGAAATATCCGGGCATCAAGATCGCGGTCGCCGCGCTGGACGTCAACGACCACGAGGCGGTCCCCAAGATATTCGCCGAACTCAGCGACGAACTGGGCGGCATCGACCGCATCGTCGTCAACGCCGGCATCGGCAAGGGTGCGAAACTGGGGTCCGGCAAGCTGTGGGCCAACAAGGCCACCCTCGAGACCAACCTGGTGTCAGCTCTGGTGCAGATCGAGACCGCCCTGGAGATGTTCAACAAGACCGGTTCGGGCCACCTGGTGCTGATCTCCTCGGTGCTCGGCAACAAGGGCGTGCCGGGAGTCAAGGCGGCCTATGCGGCGAGCAAGGCCGGGGTGAGCTCACTGGGCGAATCGCTGCGCGCCGAATACGCCAAAGGGCCCGTCAAGGTTTCGGTGCTGGAGCCCGGCTACATCGAGTCGGAGATGACGGCGAAGTCAAACAGCACAATGTTGATGGTGGACAACGAAACCGGCGTCAACGCCCTCGTCGCCGCCATGGAACGGGAGCCCGGCCGGGCGGCGGTGCCGTGGTGGCCGTGGGCGCCGCTGGTGCAGTTGATGCGGGTGCTGCCGCCTCGGCTGACCAAGATGTTCGCCTGAGATTCAGCTGGTTCGCCCACGTTCGCTGCGATAGCGACGCACCAGCGCGTCGGTGGAGCTGTCCGACTGCGGCGCCGGCGAGCCGTCCGCGGTGATCACCGGAAGCAGGGCCTTGGCCTGGGTCTTGCCCAGCTCCACGCCCCATTGGTCGAACGAGTCGATCCCCCAGATCACGCCCTCCGTGAAGACCTGATGTTCGTACAGCGCGATCAGCTGGCCCAACGCCGACGGGGTGAGCCGGTTGGCCAGAATCGATGTCGACGGCCGGTTACCGGGCATCACCTTGTGCGGCACGACGTCCGCGGGGGTGCCCTCGGCCGCAATCTCTTCGGCCGTCTTGCCGAAGGCCAGGACCTGGGTCTGGGCGAAGAAGTTGCTCATCAACAGGTCGTGCATGCTGCCGCTGCCTTCGGCGGTGGGCAGATCGTCGAGGGGCTGGCTGAATCCAATGAAGTCCGCGGGCACCAAGCGGGTGCCCTGATGCAGCAACTGGTAGAACGCGTGCTGCCCGTTGGTTCCCGGTTCGCCCCAGAAGATTTCACCGGTGTCCGTGGTGACCGGGCTGCCGTCGGCGCGGGTCGACTTGCCGTTGGATTCCATGGTCAGCTGTTGCAGATATGCGGCGAAACGCGCCAGGTCATTGGAATACGGGAGCACGGCGCGCGATTGCGCCCCCATGAAGTTGGAATACCACAGGCCGATAAGGCCAAGCAGCACAGGTGCGTTGGACTCCAACGGCGTGGTTTTGAAGTGCCGGTCGACGATGTGGAATCCGGATAGGAAGTCCGCGAAAGCTTGTCGGCCGATGACCGCCATCACCGACAGGCCGATCGCCGAGTCAACCGAGTAGCGGCCTCCTACCCAATCCCAGAACCCGAACATGTTTTCGGTGTTGATGCCGAAGTCGTCGACGAGGCGTTTGTTGGTGGACACGGCGACGAAGTGCTGGGACACCGCGGCGTCGCCGAGGGCATCGGTGATCCAGCGGCGCGCGGCCGTGGCATTGGTCAGGGTTTCCAGCGTCGAGAATGTCTTCGACGCAACGATGAATAGCGTTGTGGCGGGGTCTAAATCGGCCAGCGTGGCAATCAGGTCGGCCGGGTCCACGTTGGAGACGAACCGCGCCGAGATCCCCGCATCCGCATAGTGGCGCAGCGCCTGGTCGACCATTACCGGGCCGAGGTCCGATCCACCGATGCCGATGTTGACGACCGTGCTGATGCGTTTCCCGCTGGCTCCCGTCCATTCACCGCTGCGCAACCGGTCGGTGAAGTCGCCCATGGCGTCGAGCACCGAGTGCACGGCTTGGACGACGTTTTCGCCGTCGACGACCAACTCAGCGTCCCGGGGCAGTCGCAGCGCGGTGTGCAGGACCGCGCGATCCTCCGAGGTGTTGATGTGCACCCCCGCGAACATCTGGTCGCGCCGCTCTTCGAGGTTGGCCGTGCGCGCGAGATCGACCAAGAGCCGCAGCGTTTCTCGTGTGATGCGGTGCTTGCTGTAATCGATGTATAGGTCGCCGACCGAGACGGTCAGCTCCCGGCCGCGATCGGGATCGTCGTCGAAGAACTGGCGCAGATGAGTGTCGCCGATTTGGTCATGATGCCTACGCAGGGCGTCCCACGCCGGGGTGGCGGTGATGTCGGGGAGGATGTGCACGGAGGTCATGCCTCGACCCTATGGGCTGCGACGTGCCGGAGCCAGGTGTCGCAGCCAGCTCTGCGCCCGACCGATAAATCGTCGAGGTCAGTGACCGAGCCGTCCCCTGCCCAGACGCAGCAGCAGCATCGCCAGGTCCTTGCCTTCGGGGCCGAGGGCGCTGTAGCGCTCGATCACCTTCATTTCGCGGCTATGCACAAGCCGCGTGCCGCCGGATGCCATTCGGGCCTTGCCGATCGCCTGTGACACCTCGGTGCGCCGCTGCACGGCGGCCAGGATCGCAGCGTCGAGCCGGTCGATCTCGCGGCGCAACTCGTCGATGTCGGTGACCTCGTCGGTCTCTACCACCTCGATGTTCATTTCTGCTGACTCCGCGTCTTCGTCGTGATGTGGGGGTTCTGGTCTCATGCAGTATCGGGCCTCACAAAAGAAGAGCCCCGAATGCCGAAAGCGGACCACGGGGCTCTGCGGAAGCAGTTGACCCACGGGCGTCGCCAACCGGTACCCGTAGGGGAGTTACCGGCGCCACTCCATGAGTCGAGGAGTGTCGCCGGCACTGCGCGTTGAGCACCAATCGAGTTTGCCATTAAAAACCGTAGCCATACAAAGAAACGGATTTATGCACCGGGGTGCGAGTGCGCTGCGGGACGGGTCGAGACATCTCGTGTCGACACGCCGAATTGACGGAAGTCTGGGTGATGCCGCGGCCGCGGCTGCGGCCACTAGCCTGGTCTGATGCCAGGGCGCCGTGCGTCAGTGGGCGGCGGTAAGTTTGGACTGACATGAGTGTGCACGCAACAGATGCCAAGCCGGCCTCCGAAGCAGACCAATTGCTCGAGGGCCTCAATCCGCAACAGCGCCAAGCGGTGGTGCATGAAGGTTCCCCGCTGCTGATCGTCGCGGGCGCGGGTTCGGGAAAGACCGCGGTGTTGACCCGCCGGATCGCCTATCTGATCGCAGAACGCGGGGTCGGGGTCGGGCAGGTGCTGGCCATCACCTTCACCAACAAGGCAGCCGCCGAGATGCGCGAACGGGTGGTGCGGCTGGTGGGCAACCGGGCGCGGGCCATGTGGGTGTCCACCTTCCACTCGACCTGCGTACGGATCCTGCGCAACCAGGCGTCCGTCATCGAGGGCCTCAATTCCAACTTCTCCATCTATGACGCCGACGACTCACGGCGTCTGCTGCAGATGATCGGGCGCGACATGGGGCTCGACATCAAGCGGTACTCGCCCCGGCTGCTGGCCAACGCCATCTCCAACCTGAAGAACGAACTCATCGACCCGGCCGAGGCGGTGGGCAACCTGACCGACGATTCCGACGAGTTGTCCCGCACGGTGGCCAGCGTCTACGGCGAATACCAGCGGCGGCTGCGGGCGGCCAACGCCCTGGACTTCGACGACCTGATCGGGGAAACCGTGGCAGTGCTGCGGGCCTTCCCGCAGATCGCCCAGCACTACCGGCGGCGGTTCCGGCATGTCCTCGTCGACGAGTACCAGGACACCAATCACGCGCAGTACGTGCTGGTACGCGAACTGGTCGGCCGCGGCGGTCCTGCGAAGCTGGGACCGGCGAATGAGCCCGGCTCCGATGAGGTGCCGCCGGCGGAGCTGTGCGTGGTCGGCGATGCCGACCAGTCGATCTATGCGTTCCGCGGTGCCACCATCCGCAACATCGAGGACTTCGAGCGCGATTACCCGGACGCCACAACCATTCTGCTGGAACAGAATTACCGCTCGACGCAGAACATTCTGTCCGCGGCCAACTCTGTGATCGCCCGCAACTCCGGACGCCGCGACAAGCGGCTGTGGACCGCCGAAGGCGCCGGTGAGCTGATCGTCGGCTACGTCGCCGACAACGAGCACGACGAGGCCCGGTTCGTCGCCGAGGAGATCGACGCGCTCGCCGAGAAAGGCGCGATAACCTACAACGACGTCGCCGTCTTCTACCGCACCAACAACTCGTCTCGGTCGTTCGAAGAGGTGTTCATCCGCGCCGGAATCCCCTACAAAGTCGTTGGGGGAGTGCGCTTCTACGAGCGCAAGGAGATTCGCGACATCGTCGCCTACCTGCGGGTGCTGGACAACCCCGGGGACACGGTTAGCATCCGGCGCATCCTCAACACACCGCGCCGGGGCATCGGTGATCGTGCCGAGGCCTGCGTGGCGGTGTATGCCGAGAACACCGGCGCCAGTTTCGCCGATGCACTCGTGGCCGCGGCCGAGGGCAAAGTGCCGATGCTGAATTCGCGAGCGGAGAAGGCGATCGCCGGTTTCGTCGAGCTGCTGGACGATCTGCGCGGACGCCTGGACGACGATCTCGGAGATCTGGTCGAGTCGGTGCTCGAACGCACCGGATACCGCCGAGAACTCGAATCCTCGACCGATCCCCAGGAACTTGCGCGCTTGGACAACCTCAACGAACTCGTCAGCGTGGCACACGAATTCAGCACCGATCGGGCCAACGCCGCGGCACTGGGCGAGTCCTTGCACACCCCCGAGGACGAAGACGTTCCGGATACCGGTGTGCTGGCGGAGTTTTTGGAGCGGGTTTCGCTGGTCTCCGACAGCGACGAGATCCCCGAGGACGGCGCGGGCATGGTCACCCTGATGACGCTGCACACCGCCAAGGGCCTGGAGTTCCCGGTGGTCTTCGTGACCGGCTGGGAGGACGGGATGTTCCCCCACATGCGGTCGTTGGACGATCCGGTCGAACTGTCCGAAGAGCGGCGGCTGGCCTACGTCGGGATCACCCGGGCGCGGCAACGGCTCTACCTGAGCAGAGCCATCGTCCGGTCCTCCTGGGGACAGCCCATGCTCAACCCGGAGTCGCGCTTTCTGCAAGAGATTCCGCAGGAACTCATCGAATGGCGACGCACGGCGCCCGCCCCGTCGTTCAGCGCGCCGGTGAGCGGTGCCGGCCGGTTCGGCACGCCGCGGGCGGCGCCGACCCGCTCGGGAATGAGCAAGCGCCCGCTACTGGTGCTCGCACCGGGCGACCGGGTGACGCACGACAAATACGGGCTGGGCCGGGTCGAGGAAGTGTCAGGCGTCGGCGAATCCGCGATGTCGCTGATCGACTTCGGCAGCTCGGGCCGGGTGAAGCTGATGCACAACCACGCCCCGGTCAGCAAGCTCTAGCCCGACGACCACGACGCGTGCGTCGAACGTGCACTCAGTGCGAAAAATCGACGAAATCCTCGCCGTGCGTGCACGTTCGGCGAAACTCAGGCGTCGAGCCAGCGTTTGGTTTGCGGCAGCAGCACCAGCACCACCGTGGCGATCGGCAGTATCGGCAGCAGGTGCACCACCCAGGCGACTCGGGCCCCGGCGATGAACACCCCGATGTAGGTGAGAAAGGCGACCAGCGCACCGGCCATCAGGAGGTAGCGGCTGATCGAGCGGCGTTGCAGCAGCATGATCACGCCGGACACCGTCGTCGCCGCGAACACGAGGGCCAGGAACGCCACCGCGATGCAGAACAACCGGTCGGTTCGCCACCAACCGGCGATCAGATCCGTGGCCACCACCGACGTGGCCCAGCCGCTGATGATGCTCACCGCGCACGCGGCCACGGCGGTGCGATCGGTGGGTTCGAGGGGCGGCACTCCGGCGTAGCCGGTGCGACCTGCGCGAGAACCGGCCGGGTAGGGGGGCGATTGCGGGGCGAAGTGGGTGGTCGGAGTGTCCGGCGTGGTGGGGATGGGCCCGGTCGGCGCGCGCCGGATGATCCGCGTCCGTGAGTCGGAGGGCGGATCGTGCTCGGGCCTGGGCTCGGACGGATGCGGACCGGAAGGTTCTTCGTTCGGCGCGGTCACCTCAACCAGCGTAGTTGCCGACTGTAAGACCGCGCTTAGCGAGCCACGGCACGGGGTCGATCCGCTCGCTGCCGCCCTGCAGCACCTCGAAATGCAGGTGTGGACCGGTCGAATTGCCCCGGTTACCCATCGTGGCGATCTGATCGCCGGCCATCACGCGCTCACCGACGCTGACGAGCGCGGTATTGATGTGACCGTAGAGCGTGACCGTGCCGTCGGCGTGACGGAGTTTGACCAGCATTCCGTAGCCGCTGGCCGGGCCGGCGTCGATGACCACGCCGTCGGACACCGCATAGATCGGTGTCCCGATCGAGTTGGCCAGGTCGATACCGGCGTGCAGCACGCCCCAGCGGTAGCCGAAGTTAGAGGTGAAGATGCCTTTGGTCGGCATCACATAAAGCGGCTGCGACAACCGCGCCTCGCGCTGAGCGCGGTCGTTGGCGAAGGCGACTCCCTTGGCGAGCTCCTGATTGTGCAGCGCGGCGGTGGCCGCCGGCGCCGCCGCGACCACCTGCGGCCCGCGGACGGTGTTGGTGCCCGCCCCGCCGGTGAGCGCCGACGCGTTGGCGGCCAGCACGGCGTCGGTCTTGGGGGTCTCGGCGTGGCTGGTGGCCGTGTGGGCGGCCGCGGCGGCCGCACCCGCGGCCATCGCCGAGATCAGCAGCCGCCCCCGGGCCGCGCTGGTCGGTTCCTTGCGATGCTGTCCGCCGCGGCGGGTGACGCCTACGACGTCGGGGGCGTGCGAGCGATCCCGACGCCGCTCGGAGCGCGGTTCGACGCTCACCCGCGGAAGTACCTCGGTCACGGGTGCGGCCAGCCAGACCGGACGCACGTCGTCGGCATCGTTCAGGTCGTCGAGCTCGGGCGCCAGCAGCACCTGTGCTTCATTGTCGAACGGTGAGTCGCTGCTGAAGTCGAGGTCGCCGACATCGTCGCTGAGGTCGAAGTCGCCGAAATCAAAACCATCGAGCGGAAGGATTTCAGTGACTTCGGTGCGATGCGGTGCGTCGGCCCATCGGGCACCCGCCGCGCGACCCACCCTCACGACGCCTTCAGTTACGGCAGAAGACCGGGCAAAACGGTGCTGGGACAACCTGAAATGTCCTCGTATCGTGACCATAACGTTATCTGGACCCTAGGAAGGTATCCGCTAACGCGCGGGGCTGGCAACCTCGTTGCAAAATCCGGGCGGAATTGTGATTTGGATCACGCGAACGGTCAAACCATGGCTCGTGAGCTGTGCCACAAGGGCGGACGCGGCGGTAGGAGCCGTTTGAGGGGTGGATACAGTTCGTCCGTGCGAGTTGTCGAGTGCGGCAGCGCCCACCAAGAGGCCTAGTAGTTGAGTCGAGCGAAGACAGAGAGTCCATGGACCTTTTCGAGTATCAAGCAAAAGAGTTGTTCGCCAAGCACAACGTACCGACTACGCCGGGACGCGTGACGGACACCGCCGAGGGCGCTCGCGAGATCGCGACCGAAATCGGCCGTCCGGTGATGGTCAAAGCGCAGGTGAAGGTCGGCGGCCGTGGCAAGGCGGGCGGTGTCAAATACGCAGCGACACCCGAAGACGCCTACGAGCACGCCAAGAACATCCTCGGTCTGGACATCAAGGGACACGTCGTAAAGAAGCTGCTGGTCGCCGAGGCCAGCGACATCGCCGAGGAGTACTACATCTCCTTCCTGCTCGACCGCGCCAACCGCACCTACCTGGCCATGTGCTCGGTGGAGGGCGGCATGGAGATCGAGGAGGTCGCCGCGACCAAGCCGGAGCGGCTGGCCAAGGTTCCGGTGAACGCCGTCAAGGGTGTCGACCTGGCTACCGCGCGTTCCATCGCCGAGCAGGGCCACCTGCCCGCCGAGGTGCTCGACGCCGCGGCGGTCACCATCAACAAGCTGTGGGAGCTCTTTGTCGCCGAGGACGCCACCCTGGTTGAGGTCAACCCGTTGGTGCGCGACCCGCAAGACCGGATTCTGGCGTTGGACGGCAAGGTCACCTTGGACGCCAACGCGGACTTCCGTCAGCCCGGTCACGCCGAGTTCGAGGACCGCGACGCCACCGACCCGCTCGAGCTCAAGGCCAAGGAGCACGACCTCAACTACGTCAAGCTGGACGGCTCGGTCGGCATCATCGGTAACGGTGCGGGCCTGGTGATGTCGACGCTCGATGTCGTCGCCTACGCGGGCGAGAAGCACGACGGGGTCAAGCCGGCCAACTTCCTCGACATCGGCGGTGGCGCGTCGGCCGAGGTGATGGCCGCGGGCCTAGACGTCATCTTGAACGACAAGCAGGTCAAGAGCGTGTTCGTGAACGTGTTCGGGGGTATCACCTCGTGCGACGCGGTCGCGAACGGGATCGTGACCGCGCTGCACATGCTCGGCGACGAGGCCAACAAGCCGCTCGTGGTCCGGCTCGACGGCAACAATGTCGACGAAGGTCGCCGCATCCTGGCCCAAGCCAACCACCCGCTGGTTATCCAGGCCGAGACCATGGACGCCGGTGCTGACAAAGCCGCCGAGCTGGCGAACAAGTAAGGGAGTCAAGCCATGTCGATCTTTTTGAACAAGGACTCCAAGGTCATCGTCCAGGGCATCACCGGCGGTGAGGGCACCAAGCACACCGCGCTCATGTTGAAGGCCGGCACCCAGGTGGTCGGCGGCGTGAACGCGCGCAAGGCCGGCACCACGGTGTCGCACGTGGACCCTGTCGGCAAGGACGTCGAGCTTCCGGTGTTCGGCACCGTCGCCGAAGCGATGAAGGAGACCGGCGCGAACGCGTCGGTCGTCTTTGTACCGCCGAGGTTCGCCAAGGACGCGATCATCGAGGCCATCGACGCCGAGATCCCGCTGCTGGTGGTGATCACCGAGGGAATTCCGGTGCAGGACAGCGCCTTTGCGTGGGCATACAACGTGGACAAGGGCCAGAAGACCCGCATCATCGGGCCGAATTGTCCCGGAATCATCACCCCCGGTGAGGCCCTGGCCGGCATCACCCCGGCGAACATCAGCGGTCCCGGCCCGGTCGGCCTGGTGTCCAAGTCCGGCACGCTGACCTACCAGATGATGTACGAGCTGCGCGATTTCGGGTTCTCCACCTCGATCGGCATCGGAGGTGACCCGGTGATCGGCACCACCCACATCGACGCCATCGAAGCCTTCGAGAAGGATCCCGACACCAAGGTCATCGTGATGATCGGTGAGATCGGCGGCGACGCCGAGGAGCGCGCGGCGGACTACATCAAGGCCAACGTATCCAAGCCTGTCGTCGGCTACGTCGCGGGATTCACTGCGCCCGAGGGCAAGACGATGGGCCACGCGGGTGCCATCGTGTCCGGCTCGTCGGGCACCGCGGCCGCCAAGAAGGAGGCCCTCGAGGCGGCCGGCGTCAAGGTCGGCAAGACGCCGTCGGAGACCGCCGCGCTGGCCCGGGAGATTTTGCAGAGCCTGTAGTTCTTCACCGGACTGCGGTCAGGTCGCGTTTTCGCCCGACTCCGCGATCTGGCCGCGGTTTCGTTTTGGCTCCAGCCATCGGTTAGCCTGTCGAACTAACAGCTGCCAGGAGGTTTGTCATGCGGGTCGATCCGCGTACTCCGGTGCTCGTCGGTGTCGGCCAGTTCACCGAACGGATCGACGACCCCGAGTATCGCGGTATGTCGGCGGTCGACCTCGCGACGGCCGCCACGCGGGCAGCTCTGGCCGACACCGGTGCCAAGGCCGTTGTGAAGGCGGTCGACACGGTCTTCGGTCTACGGCAGTTCGAGATCTCTGGACCGATGCCGGCCAGGCTCGGCAAGTCGAACAACTACCCGCGTTCGGTGATGAACCGTCTCGGCGGCGATCCCGCCCGCGTGGTACTCGAACCGGTCGGTGGGCAGGGGCCGCAGAAGCTAGTGACCGAGGCGGGCACCTCAATCGTGTCGGGCGCCGCCGACGTCGTACTGATCATGGGCTCGGAGCCGGGGTCGACGGCTCGCTACTTCGCCGATCGGGTCGACAAGCCCGATTTCACTGAACACGTCGAGGGACAGCTGGAGGATCGCGGCCACCAGATTTCAAGCTACATCGACGATTACACGATCCAGCACGGCTTGACCAGTGCGCCCGTGCAGTACGGGCTCCTGGAGAACGCCCGCCGCGCCCGCCTTGGGTACAGCGTGGCCGATTACCGGTGCCAGATGGCAGAGCTGTTCGCCCCGATGTCCAAAGTGGCTGCCAAGAATCCGCTTTCATCATCACCGGTCGAGCGGTCGGTCGATGAGATCATCACGATCACCGACGACAATCGGATGATCTGTGACCCCTATCCACGTCTGCTCGTCGCCCGCGATCAGGTCAACCAGGGCGCGGCGGCGGTGCTGACCTCAGTGGAGGCGGCGATCCGCCTTGGCGTGCCGGAGGACAAGTGGGTCTATGTGCATGGCCACTCGGACATGATCGAGCAGGCGATGCTGGATCGCGTCGATCTCGGTGCCAGCCCGGCGGCGGTCCATGCGGCTCGAGAAGCGTTGCGCGTAGCTGGAATCGGCGTCGACGACATCGATACGTTTGATCTGTACAGTTGCTTCCCGTTCCCCGTGTTCGTCGCCTGCGAAGCCCTGGGGATCGACGGTGACGACCCGCGTGGCCTGACCCTGACCGGCGGATTGCCGTACTTCGGCGGTCCCGGGAACAGCTACTCGCTGCACGGTATCGCCGAAACCGTCGCGCAAATGCGGGACAGGCCAGGGCGATTCGGCCTCGTCGGCGCCAACGGCGGGATCATGAGCAAGTACTCGGTCGGTATCTACTCGACCACACCGGTGAATTGGCGCGCCGACGACTGTGCGGCGCTGAAGGCGGAGATCGACTCGCTGCCGAAGGTCGACGTCACGAAAGCACCCGATGGCGCGGCAACCATCGAGACGTACTCCGTGCGTTACGACTGGCCGGTCCGCACCGGCATCATCGTCGGCCGGCTCGCCGCGGACAACACGCGATTCATGGCCACGACCGATGATGACGATCTCGTCGCATTGATGTGCGACGGCGATCCGCTCGGCGCCCAGATCTGGGTGTGGTCGACCGACAACGGCAACCGGGCGTCGCTGGCCTAGTCCCCTCGCGCCGGCGTGGGCCTAAACCGTCGCCGAGAGCTTGCCGGCGAGCCGCTCGATGTAGGCGGCGACGTCGTTTTCGGACTTGTCCGGCAGACCGAACAGCACCTCGGTCACCCCAAGCTCGGCCCACTTGGCCAGCTTCTCGGGAACCGGCTTGAAGTCGAGTGCCACGATTTGAGGGGCGCCGTCGCGCCCCCCTGCCGCCCAGGTGTCCTGTAGCAGCTTCACCGGCTCGTCGATGTCGAAATCGCGCGGTGTGGTGATCCAGCCGTCGGCGCTGCGGGCGATCCACTTGAAGTTCTTCTCCGTGCCCGCGGCGCCCACCAGCACCGGGATGTGCGATTGCACCGGCTTGGGCC
The DNA here is from genome assembly GCF_059812425.1 of Mycobacterium sp. NGS56. NCBI lineage: Bacteria > Bacillati > Actinomycetota > Actinomycetes > Mycobacteriales > Mycobacteriaceae > Mycobacterium > Mycobacterium sp. NGS56. Next base: position 649,293 of record NZ_JCALCQ010000001.1, on the reverse strand, counting down.
AGGCCCAGCTTGGGCCGAACTTCACGAATTCACCGTCATACTCGGCTTCTTCTTCAGTCCACAGCGCCCGCATCGCTTCGAGGTATTCACGCAGCATGGTGCGCCGCCGGCCCGCTGGCACGTTGTGGTCGGCGAGTTCGTCGGTGTTCCAGCCGAACCCGACGCCCAGGCTGACCCGTCCGCCGGACAGGTGGTCAAGGGTGGCAATACTTTTCGCCAAGGTGATCGGGTCATGCTCGACGGGGAGGGCCACCGCCGTGGACAGCCGCACCCGTGAGGTGACCGCGCACGCCGCGCCCAAGCTCACCCATGGGTCTAGTGTCCGCATGTAGCGATCGTCGGGCAGCGATTCGTCCCCTGTGGTGGGGTGAGCTGCCTCGCGCTTCACCGGAATGTGAGTGTGTTCTGGCACGTAAAAGGTCTGAAAGCCGTAATCGTCGGCGAGCTTCGCGGCCTTCGCCGGAGAGATACCGCGATCACTGGTGAAAAGCACAAGCCCGTAATCCATGCAAAGAATTAGAACGTGTTCTACCTCTATGGAGCAAGCCGTCCGTCCTGCGAGGCGGGCGCGGCACCGCCGTTATGGGTCCCGCCGTCCAAGCCAGTGGCAGCGGCACGGGTTGTCGCACGTGCGCTAGCGTGGGTGATCGACCGCGTCGCTAAGGCAGCGAGGCGCCTGTAGGCACAGCGTTGCACCGCACCGTGACGACCGCTAGGCAGTTCAAGGCACTGGAAGCAACAGGAGGAGCTATGACCTACTCTCCCGGAAGCCCGGGCTATCCACCGGCGCAAACCGGCGGCACCTATGCGGGCGGCACACCGTCCTTCGCCAAAGACGACGACGGAACGAGCAAACTGCCGTTTTACCTGAACATCGCGGTGGTGGTCCTCGGTCTTGCGGCTTACCTGCTGAACTTCGGTCCCACCTTCACCATCGGCGCCGACCTCGGCCCGGGCATCGGCGGGCGCGCCGGTGACGCGGGCACCGCCGTCGTGGTTGCCGTGCTGGCCGCCCTGCTCGCCGGGCTCGGATTGCTGCCGAAGACCAAGAACTACCCGGGGATCGTTGCGGTGATCGCGGTTCTGGCTGCGTTGCTGGCCATCACCGAGACGATCAACCTGCCCTCCGGTTTCGCGATCGGCTGGGCGATGTGGCCGCTGGTGGCGGCCGTCGTGCTCGAGGCGATCGCCGCGGTCGTGGTGGTCCTGCTGGATTCCGGCGTGATCACCGCACCGGCCCCACGCCCCAAGTACGACCCCTATGCGCAGTACGGCCAGTACGGGCAATACGGCCAGTACGGTCAGCAGCCTTATTACGGTCAGCAGCCGGGTGCCCAGCAGCACGGGGGCCAGCAGCAATCGCCGCAGGGATACGGGTCGCAGTACGGTGGCTATTCGCCGAGCGCGGCGCCCACCCAGAGCGGCGTTCCGACCGGCGGTTTCGGTGCTCAGCCCGCCGCGCAGTCCGGTCCCCAGCCGTCTTCACAGCAGCATGGCTCGTCGACACCGCCCACCGGCTTCCCCAGCTTCAGCCCGCCGCCGAGCGGCGGGGGGTCCGACACCGGTTCGGAGACGACGAACTTCTCCGAGCAGGGTGGGGGGCAGCAGTTCGGCCAGCAACAGTCGCCGTCGTCACCGTCTGGGCCAGCGCCCTCCTAACCTGCGCTCTCGCGCCTAGTCGCGGACGTGCCCCAGAGTGACACGAGTGGAGGACAACCGGGCAGCAGGCGCTCGCCAGGCGCGTGACCTCGCCAGGGTCGCGTTCGCCCCTGCGGTGGTTGCGCTGGTCATCATCGCCGCGGTCACGCTGGTCCAGCTGTTGATCGCCAACAGCGACATGACCGGTGCGCTGGGCGCGATCGCCAGCATGTGGCTGGGGGTGCACCAGGTACCTGTGTCGATCGGTGGCCGCGAACTCGGTGTGATGCCGTTGCTGCCGGTCCTCTTGATGATCTGGGCGACCGCGCGCAATACGGCACGAGCCACCACGCCCTATTCGTCATGGCTGGTCGTGCGCTGGGTCATCGCCTCGGCGCTGGGCGGCCCGCTGTTCATGACGGCGATCGCGCTGGCGGTCATCCACGACGCGTCGTCGGTGATCACCGAGCTGCAAACACCCAGCGCGCTGCGCGCGTTCCTCAGCGTGCTCGTGGTTCATGCCGTCGGCGCCGGGATCGGTGTGTGGTCCCGGGTGGGGCCGCGGGCGTTGGCGGCGTCGTCGCTGCCGTTTTGGCTAAGCGATTCCCTGCGCGCCGCCTCCGCCGGCCTGCTCGCCTTGCTGGGGCTGTCCGGACTGGTGACGGCGGGGTCATTGGTCGTGCACTGGTCGACCATGCAGGAGCTCTACGGCATCACCGATTCGATCTTCGGGGAATTCAGCCTGACCCTGCTGTCAATCCTCTACGCGCCCAACGTGATTGTGGGCACCGCGGCGATGGCCGTCGGCTCAAGCGCGCACATCGGGTTTGCGACATTCAGTTCGTTCACCGTGTTCGGTGGTGATATCCCGGCCCTGCCGGTGCTGGCCGCCGTCCCGAGGCCTCCGCTGGGCCCGGTCTGGGTGGCGCTGCTGATCATCGGCGCGTCGTCCGGCGTGGCGGTCGGCCAGCAATGCGCCCGACGCGCGCTACCGCCGCTGACGGCCGCGGCCAAGCTGCTGGTCGCCGCGGTCACCGGGGCACTAGTGCTGTCCTTGCTCGCGTACGCCGGCAGCGGCCAGCTGGGCAACTTCGGCCACGTCGGCGTGGACCAGGGCGCGTTACTCATCGGTGTCTTCTTCTGGTTTGCGGTCGTCGGCGGGGTCACCGTGGTGACGAGCGGTGGGGTCAGGCGTCGGCCCCGACGGCTCAAGGCCGCGACCGCCGCGGGGGAGGAGCCCGCGGACTTCACGGGAGTTTTCGATGACCGGCCGCCCGCGGACGTGGCGGGGGAGGGCGCGATCCCGGTCGACGCGGCCGCCGAGGCGCCGGCCGATTCGAGCGATCTTTCGGCCGACTCCGCCGAACGCGACGCGCGGTTGGACTCCGCTGAACCCGACGCGCCGCAACACTCCGCCGAGCCCGATGCGCGGGACGACTCCGCCGAACCCGACGGGCCTGTCGAAGGCGACGAGCGGCCGCCCGCCGAACCGGAGCCGGACCAGACCGAGCGAGATTCCGAGGACTAAGCGTGCTGCCCGCCTCGCAGCGACGACCGCGGCGAGCGCGGGAGGGGCACCGGGCGATTGTCGCTCGAAGGTGGCAATTCCCATGCGGCCAGCTTGATCGTCGGGGCGACCACGCCGAAAGTAGCGATGCCCGACTCTCCCCTTGGCGGCTGCGCAACGGGGGTTCCCCCACCTCCCGTCGCTGCGCGACGCGCGTCGTCGCCGGGCTAGGCTCGCCGATGTGGTCGAACCGCTCCATGTGCTCACTAACGCACCGGCACGGGTGGTGGTATTGGCGTCGGGAACCGGGTCGCTGCTGAATTCACTGTTGACATCTGCCGTCGCGGACTACCCGGCCCGGGTGGTCGCCGTCGGTGCCGACCGCGACTGCCTGGCGACTGAGATCGCCGCGGCCGCGGCCGTGCCCACGTTCACTGTCCGGCTCGGTGACCACCCGGACCGCCACGCCTGGGACGCGGCCATCACCGAGGCCACCGCCGCGCACTCACCCGACCTGGTGGTCTCGGCCGGCTTCATGAAAATACTTGGGCCGCAATTTCTTTCGCAATTCCACGGCCGCGTCATCAACACCCATCCGACCCTGCTGCCGGCGTTCGCGGGTGCGCACGGCGTGGCCGACGCGCTGGCCTACGGTGTGAAGCTCACAGGCTGTACGGTGCACCTGGTGGACGCGGGGACGGACACCGGGCCGATTCTGGCGCAGGAATCCGTTCCGGTACTCGAGGGCGACACCGAAGAGACCTTGCACGAACGCATCAAAGTCACCGAACGCAAGCTACTGGTAGACGTGGTGGCCGCGATCGCGACAGGCGGCCTGACCCTGGTCGGGAGAAAAGCGACGATCGGACGAAAGGCGATGAACCGATGAGCACCCACGACTGGCGCGAAGCCGCCAAACGGCCGATCCGGCGCGCCTTGATCAGCGTCTACGACAAGACCGGTTTGGTCGACCTCGCGCGGGGTTTGGCGGATGCGGGCGTCGAGATCGTCTCGACCGGATCGACGGCGAAGACCATTGCCGACAAGGGCATTTCGGTGACCCGGGTCGAGGAGCTGACCGGTTTTCCCGAGGTGCTCGACGGCCGGGTCAAGACACTGCACCCGCGCGTGCACGCGGGCCTGCTGGCCGACCTTCGCAAACCCGAGCACGCCGCCGCGCTCGAGGAACTCGGCATTGCGGCGTTCGAACTCGTCATCGTCAACCTGTACCCCTTCACCGAGACCGTCGACTCCGGGGCAAGCATCGACGAATGCGTCGAACAGATCGACATCGGCGGCCCGTCCATGGTGCGGGCCGCGGCGAAAAACCATCCCAGCGTGGCGGTGATCACCGACCCCCTGGGCTACGACGGCGTGCTCGTCGCGGTACGCGCAGGCGGCTTTACCCTCGCCGAGCGTAAAAAGCTGGCCTCGCTGGCATTTCAGCACACGGCCGAGTACGACATCGCGGTTGCGAGCTGGATGGAGTCGACGTTGGCCCCCGAGCACCCGCCGGCGACCTTCCCGAAGTGGCTGGGCCGCAGCTGGCGCCGCTCGGTGATGCTGCGCTACGGCGAGAACCCGCACCAGCAGGCGGCGCTCTACAGCGACCCGGGCGCGTGGCCGGGACTGGCGCAGGCCGAGCAGCTGCACGGAAAAGAGATGTCCTACAACAACTTCACCGATGCTGACGCGGCCTGGCGGGCAGCCTTCGATCACGAGCAGACCTGCGTGGCAATCATCAAGCACGCCAACCCGTGTGGAATCGCCATCTCGTCGACATCGGTCGCCGACGCACACCGCAAGGCGCATGAATGCGATCCGCTGAGTGCGTTCGGCGGGGTCATCGCGGCCAACACCGAGGTCAGCCTGGAAATGGCCGAATTCGTCAGCACCATCTTCACCGAGGTCATCGTGGCCCCCGCCTACCAGCCGGCCGCTCTGGAAGTGCTGACCCGCAAGAAGAACATCCGGGTGCTGGTGGGGTCGGAGCCACTGAGCGGTGGTACCGAGCTGCGGCCGATCACCGGCGGCCTGCTGGTGCAGCAGCGTGACGAGCTGGACGCGCACGGCGACAACCCGTTGAATTGGACGCTGGCCACCGGCTCCCCGGCCGATCCGGCGACGCTGGCCGACCTGGTGTTCGCCTGGCGGGTGTGTCGCGCCGTGAAATCGAACGCGATCGTGATCGCCGGCAGCGGTGCCACCATCGGCGTCGGGATGGGCCAGGTGAACCGGGTCGACGCCGCGCGGCTGGCCGTCGAACGCGGCGGTGATCGCGTTCGCGGCGCGGTCGCGGCCTCCGATGCGTTCTTCCCGTTCCCCGACGGACTCGAGACGTTGACCGGCGCCGGAGTGCGAGCGATCGTGCATCCCGGCGGATCGGTGCGCGACGACGAGGTGACCGCGGCGGCCGCCGACGCCGGCATCACGCTGTATCTCACCGGAGCGCGTCACTTCGCGCATTAGTCGCGGTGCGCGCCGCGACGCGGGTGTCAATAAGCGTGGAGTGAACGCCCTTGGCATGACTGGTCTGAGCGCGCGTCGTAGCGTGGAGTGGTGATGTCACCGAGCAACCTGCCCCGTACCGTCGGCGAACTGCGTGCCGCCGGACATCGTGAACGGGGAGTCAAGCAGGAGATCCGCGAAAATCTGCTTGCACGCCTAGCCGAAGGCGGAGATGGCGAAGCTATCTGGCCTGGCATTTTGGGATTCGACGACACGGTCTTGCCCCAACTCGAGCGCGCGCTGATCGCGGGCCACGACTTCGTTCTGCTCGGTGAACGCGGCCAGGGCAAAACCCGGTTGCTGCGTGCTTTGACCGGACTGCTCGATGAGTGGACGCCGGTGATCGCCGGTGCCGAACTGGGTGAGCATCCCTTCTCGCCGATCACGCCGGAGTCGATCCGCAAGGCCGCCACCCTGGGTGACGACCTGCCGGTCGAATGGAAGCACCGCAGCGAGCGCTACACCGAAAAGCTCGCCACCCCGGACACGAGCGTCGCCGACCTGGTCGGCGACATCGACCCGATCAAGGTCGCCGAGGGCCGCAGCCTGGGGGACCCGGAGACCATCGCTTACGGGCTGATTCCCCGCGCCCACCGCGGCATCGTCGCCGTCAACGAGCTGCCCGACCTCGCCGAGCGCATCCAGGTGTCGATGCTCAACGTCATGGAGGAACGCGACATCCAGGTCCGCGGTTACACGCTGCGCCTACCGTTGGACGTCCTGGTGGTCGCCAGCGCCAACCCAGAGGACTACACCAACCGCGGACGCATCATCACCCCGCTCAAAGACCGTTTCGGCGCGGAGATCCGAACTCACTACCCGCTTGAGCTCGAAGCGGAAGTCGGTGTCATCGCGCAGGAAGCGCACCTGTTGGCCCAGGTTCCCGACTACCTCATGCAGATAATCGCCCGGTTCGCCCGCTACTTGCGGGAGTCCAACTCCGTCGATCAACGCTCCGGGGTGTCGGCGCGGTTCGCGATCGCCGCCGCCGAGACCGTCGCCGCCGCCGCGCGGCACCGCGGCGCGGTGCTGGGGGAGACCGACCCGGTGGCGCGGGTCGTCGATTTGGGCACGGTGATCGACGTCCTGCGCGGCAAGCTGGAGTTCGAATCCGGCGAGGAAGGCCGCGAACAGGCCGTGCTCGAACACCTGCTGCGCCGGGCCACCGCCGACACCGCTTCGCGGGCCCTGGGCGGCATCGACGTCGGATCGCTGGTGGCCGCGGTCGAGGGGGGTTCGGCGGTGACGACGGGCGAGCGGATCTCGGCCAAAGATGTGCTGGCCGCCATCCCCCCGAACCTGCCGGTGGTGGACAAGATTGCGGCCAAGCTCGGTGCGCAGTCGGAAGGCGAACGCGCCGCGGCGCTGGAGCTGGCGCTGGAGGCCCTGTATCTGGCCAAGCGCATCGACAAGGTATCCGGGGAGGGTCAAACCGTCTATGGCTGAGTCTGATGGTGACGACCCGCTGCGCCCGGCTTCGCCGCGGCTGCGATCGTCACGAGGGCACTCCTCGCGCTATTCGGCGTACACCGGCGGCCCCGACCCGCTGGCCCCGCCGGTGGATCTGCGCGAGGCGCTCGAACAGATCGGCCAGGACGTCATGGCCGGCACGTCGCCGCGCCGTGCGCTGTCGGAGCTGCTGCGCCGCGGCACCAAGAATATGCCCGGTGCGGATCGGCTGGCCGCCGAGGCCAACCGGCGACGACGGGAATTGTTGCGGCGCAATAATTTAGATGGCACCCTGCAGGAAATCAAGGAACTTTTGGACGAGGCCGTGCTGGCCGAACGCAAGGAATTAGCCCGCGCGCTCGACGATGACGCGCGCTTCGGTGAACTGCAGCTGGACGCGCTGCCGTCGTCGCCGGCCAAGGCGGTACAGGAGCTCTCCGACTACAACTGGCGCAGCGGCGAGGCCCGCCAAAAGTACGACCAGATCAAGGATCTGCTCGGCCGCGAGATGCTGGACCAACGCTTCGCGGGCATGAAGCAGGCACTGGAAGGTGCCACCGACGAGGATCGCCAGCGGGTCAACGACATGCTCAACGACCTCAACGACCTGTTGGACAAGCACGCCCGGGGCGAGGACACTCAGCAAGACTTCGAAGACTTCATGGACAACCACGGCGAGTTCTTTCCAGAGAATCCGCGCAACGTCGAAGAGCTGCTGGACTCATTGGCCAAGCGCGCCGCCGCCGCCCAGCGTTTCCGCAACAGCCTGAGCGCCGAGCAGCGCGACGAACTGGATGCCTTGGCGCAGCAGGCCTTTGGCTCCCCATCGCTGATGCAGGCGCTGAACCGGCTTGATGCGCACCTGCAGGCGGCGCGCCCAGGGGAGGACTGGAGCGGTTCCGAGCAGTTCTCCGGTGACAATCCGTTCGGTATGGGCGAGGGCACCCAGGCGCTGGCCGACATCGGCGAGCTGGAGCAACTGGCCGAGCAGCTGTCGCAGAGCTATCCGGGCGCCACCATGGACGACGTCGACCTGGATGCGCTGGCACGACAGCTCGGGGACGAGGCGGCCGTCGATGCCCGCACCCTTGCCGAAATGGAACGCGCGCTGATGAATCAGGGTTTCTTGGACCGTGGCTCGGACGGCCAGTGGCGGCTGTCGCCGAAGGCCATGCGCCGACTCGGTGAGACGGCGTTACGCGATGTGGCACAACAACTTTCCGGACGGCGTGGCGAGCGCGATCACCGGCGTGCGGGCGCTGCCGGCGAGCTCACCGGCGCTACCCGACCATGGCAGTTCGGTGACACCGAACCGTGGAACATCTCCCGCACGTTGACCAACGCCGTTCTGCGGCAATCGGGAACCGCCACCGTGGATGGCCCGGACCGGCGGTTGAAGATCTCCGTCGACGACGTCGAGGTCTCCGAGACGGAGACACGTACGCAGGCCGCGGTCGCGCTGCTGGTCGATACCTCGTTTTCCATGGTGATGGAAAATCGCTGGCTGCCCATGAAGCAGACTGCGCTGGCGCTCAACCATCTGGTCTGCACGCGTTTTCGCTCGGATGCCTTGCAGATCATCGCCTTTGGCCGATACGCGCGAACGGTGACCGCCGCGGAGCTCACCGGACTCGAGGGCGTCTACGAGCAGGGCACCAACCTGCATCACGCGCTGGCGCTGGCCGGTCGGCATCTGCGCCGTCATCCCAATGCGCAGCCTGTGGTGCTGGTGGTGACCGACGGTGAGCCCACCGCGCACCTGGAGGATTTCGACGGCGACGGCACGACCGTGTTCTTCGATTACCCACCGCATCCGCGAACCATCGCGCACACGGTGCGCGGCTTCGACGAGATGGCGCGGCTGGGCGCCCAGATCACCATCTTCCGGCTGGGCAGCGACCCGGGTCTTGCCCGCTTCATCGACCAGGTCGCCCGACGTGTCGAGGGGCGGGTCGTGGTGCCCGATCTCGACGGATTGGGCGCGGCCGTCGTCGGCGACTACCTGCGGTCTCGCCGCCGTTAACGGCCGCCGAACTTAAAGACTCCGGGCCTGGTGAGTGGATGCGGTTCCGCATCCGGGTAGGTGTGCTCTGGGCTGGGTACAGGGCCTCGAAGAAGGAGGAGACGCATGAGCCAAGTGCCAACGATCGAACTCAATGACGGTGTCAGCATTCCGCAGCTGGGTTTCGGTGTGTTCCAGATCAAGCCCGACGAGACCGTCGCCGCGGTGCGGACGGCGCTCGAGATCGGCTATCGACACATCGATACGGCCGAGATGTACGGCAACGAAAGGGAAGTCGGACAAGGCATCCGCGACGCGGGTCTGGACCGCGGTGAGGTCTTCGTCACCAGCAAGCTCAACAACGGGTTCCACAAACCCGACGATGCGCGTCGCGCCTTCGACGACACGCTGAAGAACCTGTCTTTCGACTACGTCGATCTGTTCCTCATCCACTGGCCGCTGCCCACGCTCTACGACGGCGACTTCGTCTCGACGTGGAAAGTCCTGGAAGAGTTCGCGCGCGACGGACGCGCTCGCAGCATCGGTGTCTCGAATTTCCAAGTCGCACACCTGGATCGGCTCGCCGACGAGACCGACACCGTCCCGTCGGTCAATCAGATCGAGCTGCACCCCTACTTCGCCAACGAGGAAGTCCGGGCGTATGGACGCGAGCACGGCATCGCCACCGAGGCGTGGTCGCCCATCGCCCAGGGCCGAGTGCTCGACGACCCGGTGATCAACCGCATCGCCGACGCCCGCGGCAAATCAGCGGCACAGGTGGTGTTGCGCTGGCACATCCAGCGGGGCGACATCGTCTTCCCGAAATCGGTGACGCCGCAGCGGGTCAAGGCCAATTTCGAGCTGTTCGACTTCGAGCTGGACGGCTCGGATATGGACGCGATCTCAGGTCTGGACAAGGGGGAGTCGGGACGCACCGGCCCAAACCCCGACACGTTCGATTTCGTGCCCGACTGAAGATTCTGCTACCCGCGCGGGCGGCGAGCTTTCCGCGCGATGCCGACGCCGCCCCACAGGGAGAAGCCGCGGATGCGTACGGTCGGCGCGCCGGGCGCGCCCTGCCCGACGACTTCGCGGTCGAAGTTTCCCATCACGCCGCGGCCGTGCACCTCGACGTTGACCTCGGGCGGCAGCAAAATATTCTGCACACCCATAATCGACATCGCATGTATGTCGACCTCGGTCGAGGTGAAGTCGGCGTAGCGCAGATCGACCACCCCGCTGCCCCACAGGGTGAAGGTGGTGAGCTTCTTGGGGACGTTCCAACGGCCGCGGCGCTCGAAGCCGCTCATCAATGCCAGCAACAGCGTCGACGGCGCCGGATTGGGCTTGCCGCCGCGGCGCGGGCTGACCGGGGTCTCCGGCAGATCGGCCCGCAGCCGATCCAACTCCTCATACGTCGTCGCCGCGTAAGCCCTGGTCAAGCGGTCTTCGTAGTCGTTCAGCTGCAGGCGGCCCTGTTCGGCCGCATACGCAAGCAGCTGCGCAGTCTGAATGCGATCAGTATCAGCTGCGCGCGACGGCTCGCCGCGCGTGTCCTCCGCATCCCGTTGCGTTGAGTTGCTCATCACCAACGAGCCTACGACGTCCAGGTTTTGCCGCAAGAGAAATGGCTAAACTGCAACGTCACGCCCGCCCCTGCCGCGCCCCGGGCCGGTGCGCCGGGCCTTTTTGGACATCTGGCTAACTTCTCGGCCGGCTAACGGGCCCAGTTGGGTGGACGCTTCTCCAAGAATGCCAGCATGCCTTCGCGGGCTTCGTCGGACACGAAGAGCCGGGCCGATTCCTCGGCGAGCCGCTCGGCATCGCGGTCGAAACGTTCCAGCACCGCGGCCGTGGTCAGTGCCTTGGAAGCCGCGAGGCCCTGAGGCGAACCACGGCCGATATCGGAGACAAGTTGGTCGACCGCGGCGTCGACGTCCTCGGTGGCCTCGGTGATCAATCCGATCTCGGCCGCCTGGCCGGCGTCGAACGTCTCGCCGGTCAGGTAGTAGCGCGTCGCGGCCCGCGCGGACAATTTCGGCAGCAGCGTCAACGAGATGATCGCCGGCGCGACGCCGATCCGGGCCTCGGTCAGAGCGAAGGTGCTGCGCGGGCCGGCGACCGCGATATCGCAGGCACCCACCAGACCGAACCCGCCCGCCCGCACGTGCCCGTTGATCGCGCCGATCACCGGCAGCGGCGAGGAGACGATGGCCCGCATCAAGGCGGCCATCTCGCGGGCCCGCGCGACGGCCGTGTCATATGCCGACGGTGGCGACCCGGCTAAGCCGCCGTCGCGATCGCCCCTGGGATGACCCCCGCCGGCTTCGCTCAGATCCGCACCGGCGCAGAAGGTGCCGCCGGTGTGGCCCAGCACCACCAGCCTCGCCGCGGGATCGACAGAGGCATCGCGCAGCCCCTGGTGCAGCTGATTGACCAGCGTGGCGGACAACGCATTGCGGTTGTGCGGTGAGTTCAGCGTCAGTCGCGCGTAGGGCCCGCCGGTCCTGTCGGGACCGGCGTATTCGACGAGAGCATCCATCAGTAGCTTCGGGGCAGGCCCAGCGATGTCTGCGCGACGAAGTTCAGCACCATCTCGCGGCTGACCGGAGCGATGCGGCCCAGCCGGGCCGAGGTCAGCATGGCCGCCACGCCGTACTCCTTGGTCAGTCCGTTGCCGCCCATCGACTGCACCGCCTGGTCCACCGACCGCGTGGCCGCCTCGGCCGCAGCGTATTTGGCCATGTTCGCGGCTTCGGCCGCGCCCATGTCGTTACCGGAGTCGTAGAGGGTGGCGGCCTTCTGCATCATCAGCTTGGCCAGCTCGACCTCGATGTGGCACTGCGCCAGCGGATGTGACAAACCCTGGTGCGTGCCGATCGGCGTGCCCCACACCTGGCGGGTCTTGACGTAGTCGGCGGCCCGGCTAAGGGCGAAACGTCCCATCCCGACGGAGCTCGCCGCACCCATGATGCGTTCGGGGTTGAGTCCGGCGAAAAGCTGTGCGATGGCGGCATCTTCGGCGCCGACGAGGGAGTCGCTGGGTAGGCGGACATCGTCGAGGAAGACCTGGAACTGGCGCTCGGGGCTGATTAATTCCATCTCGATCGGGGTGTAGCTGAAGCCCGGCGCGTCGGTGGGCACGACGAACAGCGCGGGGCGCAACTTGCCGGTCTTGGCCTCCTCGGTGCGGGCCACCACCAACACCGCCTGCGCCTGGTCGATGCCCGAGATATAGACCTTCTGGCCCTTGAGGATCCAGTCGCTGCCGTCCCGGCGGGCGGTTGTGGTGATCTTGTGCGAGTTGGAGCCGGCGTCCGGCTCGGTGATGGCGAACGCCATCGTCAGCGTGCCGTCGGCGATACCGGGAATCCAGCGCTGCTTCTGCTCCTCGGTGCCGAACTTGCTGATGATGGTGCCGTTGATCGCGGGCGAGACGACCATCAGCAGCAGTGCGCTGCCCGCGGCCGCCATTTCCTCCATGACCAGCGACAGCTCGTACATTCCGGCGCCGCCACCGCCGTACTCCTCTGGCAGGTTCACCCCGAGGAAACCGAGTTTGCCTGCTTCCGACCACAATTCGTCGGTGTGCTCATGCGCGCGGGCCTTACGCAGGTAGTATTCGCTGCCGTAATTGGCCGCCCAGGCCGCCACCGACTTGCGTAGGGCCTGACGCTCCTCGCTCTCGATGAAGCTGGTGTCGGTCATGCTTGATCTCCTTCTGATTTCGGCGCTTCCACTCTTGCCAGCACAGCGCCAACTTCGACTTGCTGACCGGTTTTGACATCGAGTTCGGCGAGCACCCCGTCGACCGGGGCGGCGATGGTGTGTTCCATTTTCATGGCCTCCAGCCAGATCAATGGCTGGCCGGCGGTGACGGTGTCGCCGATCGCGGCGCCGAGCCGGATGACACTGCCGGGCATCGGCGCCACCAGTGAGCCCTTCTCGACGGTCGAACCCGGTTCCGGGAACCGCGGCTGCGCGATCAGGTGCACCGGCCCGCGCGCGGAATCCACATAGACATCGGAATCGCCGGCGCGGTAGCGGCGTACGGCGAAGCTGTGGTCGACGCCGTCGACTCGCAGCACCACGTCATTCGCCGTGGCCGACACCAACTGCACCGACGGGTCTTCGGGGAGCACCAAAGCGGTTCTGGTGAAGCGGTATTGGACGAGGTACTCGTCACCCTGGTCGTCATGATAGGTCTTGGTCTGGTGGCCTGATGCCAGATTGCGCCAGCCGCTGGGAACGGTCCGCAGCACGGGCGCTGTGGCGCGGTTATGTGCGGCATCGGCGAGTGCCGCCGCGATGGCGGACAGACGGATCACCGCGGTGTCACCGAGTGGCGCCGCCAATCGCGCCAGGCCGTGGGTGTCGAAAAACGCTGTGTCCGTTGCGCCGTCGAGGAACGCCGGATGCCGCAGGACGTTCACCAGCAGATCGCGGTTGGTGCGCACCCCGTGCACACGGGCCCGGGCCAAGGCGTCGGCGAGAATCAGCGATGCCTGACGGCGGGTCGGGGCGTAGGAGATGACCTTGGCCAGCATCGGGTCGTAGTGAATGGAGACGGTGAATCCGTCGACGATGCCCGAGTCAACCCGAATCCCGGTCCGCTGCCCCAGCGAGCCGAACTCAGTCCGAACCGACGGCACCTCGAAAGCGCGCACCAGACCGGCCTGCGGCTGCCAGTTCTTCGCAGGGTCCTCGGCGTAGAGTCGCGCTTCGATCGAATGCCCTTGCGCGACAGGAGGTTGTGCGCCGAGACGGTCGCCGTCGGCGACGGCGAGTTGCAGTTCGACGAGGTCGAGTCCGGTGGTCTCCTCGGTGACGGGGTGTTCGACCTGCAGCCTGGTGTTCATCTCCAGGAAGTAGAATTCGCCGCCGTCGTCGGCCAGGAACTCCACAGTCCCGGCCCCGGTGTAGCCGATGGCCTCGGCGGCCAGCCGGGCAGCGTCGAACAGCTTGGCGCGCATGCCCACGGTGCGCTCCACCAACGGCGCCGGGGCCTCCTCAATGATCTTCTGGTGGCGGCGCTGGATTGAGCATTCGCGTTCACCGACGGCCCAGACGGTGCCGTGGGTGTCGGCCATGACCTGCACCTCGATGTGGTGCCCGGTCGGTAGATACCGCTCGCAGAACACCGTGGGGTCACCGAAGGCGGACTGCGCTTCGCGACGCGCGGCCTCGACTTCGCCGGACAGAGCGGCTAATTCGTGCACGACCCGCATGCCGCGGCCACCGCCGCCCGCGGACGCTTTCACCAGCACCGGCAGCTGCGCTTGCGTGACAGTCTCCGGGTCGAGTTCTTCGAGCACCGGCACGCCCGCCGACGCCATCAACTTCTTGGACTCGATCTTGGAGCCCATGGCGCGCACCGCGTCCACCGGTGGCCCGATCCACGTCAGCCCGGCGTCCAGGACGGCGGCCGCGAAGTCGGCGTTCTCCGAGAGGAACCCGTAACCGGGGTGAATCGCGTCGGCGTCGGCGGCACGCGCGGCGGCGATGATGGCCCCGGCGTTGAGGTAGTCGCTGGTCTTGTCCAGCCGCACCCGGGCATCGGCCTCGGCGACGTGCGGCGCGCCCGCGTCTGGGTCGGTGTAGACAGCGACGGTGCCCAAGCCGAGCCGGCGGCAGGTGGCGAACACCCGGCGGGCGATCTCGCCTCGGTTGGCGACCAGAACTCGAGTAACCATGGAGCTCACATCCGGAAGACGCCGAAGTTCGACGTCCCCTTGATCGGGCCATTGGCGATGGCGGACAGACACATTCCCAACACGGTGCGGGTATCTCGCGGGTCGATCACCCCGTCGTCGTAGAGCATCCCGGACAACACCAATGGCAGCGACTCGGCTTCGATCTGACCCTCGACCGCGGCCCGCATCGCCGCGTCGGCCTCCTCGTCGACCTGCTGGCCGCGCGCCTCGGCCGCCGCTCGTGCCACGATCGACAGCACGCCCGAAAGCTGGGCGCCACCCATTACGGCCGACTTCGACGTCGGCCACGCGAAGAGGAACCGCGGATCGTAGGCGCGCCCGCACATGCCGTAGTGGCCCGCGCCGTAGGATGCGCCGATCAGTAGCGAGATGTGCGGGACCGTCGAATTGGACACGGCATTGATCATCATGGAGCCGTGTTTGATCATCCCGCCCTCCTCGTAGTCCTTGCCCACCATGTAGCCGGTGGTGTTGTGCAAGAACAACAGTGGCGTGTCAGAGCGGTTGGCCAACTGGATGAACTGGGTGGCTTTTTGAGACTCCTCACTGAACAGCACCCCGCGCGCATTGGCCAGGATGCCGATCGGATAACCGTGCAACTGAGCCCAGCCCGTCACCAACGAGGATCCATATAACGGCTTGAATTCGTCGAATTCGGAGCCATCGACGATGCGGGCGATCACTTCCCGGGGATCGAACGGAATGCGCAGATCCGCCGGCACGATGCCGATGAGTTCCTCGGTGTCGAACAACGGCGCGGTGACCGGCTTGGGCTTCGGCCCCTGCTTGACCCAGTTCAATCGAGCGACCACTCGACGGCCGATGCGGATCGCGTCGAGCTCGTCGACGGCGAAATAATCGGCTAAACCCGAGATGCGGGCATGCATCTCGGCGCCGCCGAGCGATTCGTCGTCGGATTCCTCACCGGTGGCCATCTTCACCAGCGGGGGACCCGCGAGGAAGACCTTGGAACGTTCCTTGATCATCACCACGTGGTCGGACATGCCCGGGACGTAGGCGCCGCCCGCGGTGGAATTGCCGAACACCAATGCGATGGTGGGGATACCGGCCGCCGAGAGCCGGGTCAGGTCGCGGAACATTCGTCCGCCGGGAATGAAGATCTCCTTTTGCGTGGGCAGGTCCGCGCCGCCGGACTCCACCAGCGAGATCACCGGAAGTCGGTTCTCGAAGGCGATCTGGTTGGCCCGCAGAATTTTTTTCAGGGTCCACGGGTTGCTGGTGCCGCCTTTGACCGTCGGGTCGTTGGCCACGATCATGCATTCGACGCCTTCGACCACGCCGATGCCGGTGACCGTGCTGGCGCCGACCTTGAAGGCGCTGCCCCAGGCGGCCAGCGGGCTGAGTTCCAAGAACGGCGAATCCTGGTCGACCAGCAATTCGATGCGTTCACGCGCCGTCAGCTTGCCCCGGGCATGATGACGCTCAACGTATTTGGGCCCGCCGCCGGCCAGCGCGTTGGCCAGCTCGCCGTCGATCTGCTCGAGTTTCGTCATCGCCGCCGATGCCGCGTCGGTGAAGGTGGTGGCCTCCGCATCGAGGGTCGACTGCAGCACGGTCACGATTGATACCCCAGAAGTTTGGCGGACAGTGCGGTGAGGATTTCGGTGGTCCCTCCGCCGATGCCCAGGATCCTCATGTCCCGGTATTGGCGTTCGACCTCGGATTCGGCCATGTAACCCATGCCCCCGAACAACTGAACGGCTTGGTGGGCCACCCATTCGCCGGCCTCGACCGAGGTGTTCTTGGCGAAACACACCTGCGGAATCAGGTTGGTCTCCCCGGCGAGCTGCCGTTCCACCACGCTGCGCGAGTAGACCCGGGCGACGTCGATGCGACGGGCCATCTCGGCCAATGTGTTCTGCACCGACTGGCGCGATATCAGTGGGCGACCGAATGTTTCGCGGTCGCGACACCACTGGACTGTCAGGTCCAAGCACCGCTGCGCACTCGAATAGGCCTGTGCAGCAAGGCCGATGCGCTCGGAGACGAAGGCCTGGGCGATCTGGGCGAACCCGGTGTTCTCGGCGCCGACCAGGTTGGCCGCCGGGACACGGACGTCGGTGTAGGACAGCTCGGCGGTATCCGAGGACCGCCAACCCATCTTGTCCAGCTTGCGACTCACCTCGAAGCCGGGCGTGCCCTTTTCGACCACCAGCAGCGAAACCCCGCCCGCACCCGGGCCTCCGGTGCGCACCGCGGTGACCACATAGTCGGCGCGGACCCCCGAGGTGATGTAAGTCTTGGCGCCGTTGACGACGTAGTGGTCACCGTCGCGAACCGCGGAGGTCCGCAGATGTCCGACGTCGGAGCCACCTCCCGGTTCGGTAATGGCCAACGAACCGATCATGTCGCCGGCGAGCGTCGGGCGAACGAAGGTGTCGATGAGCCGCTGATCGCCCGAGGCGATCATGTGCGGCACCGCGATGCCGCAGGTGAACAGCGACGCGAACACTCCGCCCGGGGCTCCGGTGTGATGCATCTCCTCGCAGATGATCACCGCGTCGGCGCCGTCGCCGCCACCACCGCCGACAGATTCGGGAAAGCCCGCACCCAGCAGCCCGGCGGCGCCGGCGCTCCGGTGCAATTCGCGCGGCAGGTCGCCGGTGCGCTCCCACTCGTCGACGTGCGGCAGGATCTCGCGTTCTGCGAAGGCGCGCACCGTCTTTCGCAACTGTTCTCGCTCGGGCGTGGTCCAAAGATTCACAATAGACTCTCCGGGATGTCAAGGTAGCGGCCGCGAAGCCATTCGCCCAGCCCCTTGGCCTGGGGGTCGAATCGAGCCTGATAGGCGACGCCCTGGCCGAGGATGCCGTCGATGACGAAGTTCACCGCACGCAGGTTCGGCAGCACGTGGCGGGTGACGTCGAAGTCCACCGCTTCTGGCAGCAGCTCCTTGAGCAGCTCTACAGTCAAAGTGTTGGCCAGCCATCGCCATTGCTCGTCGGTGCGCACCCAGACCCCGACATTCGCCGAGCCGCCCTTGTCGCCGCTGCGGGCGCCGGCGACGCGGCCCAGCGGCACTCGTCGCGTCGGGCCGGCCGGCAGGGGGTCGGGCAGCGGCGGGGGATTGGCGGGCGCCAATGCCAAAGTCTCGGTGGCGCAGGCGATGTCGGTACGTGTGCCGTCGGCGTGGACCGCGACGTGCGGCACCTGGGCGACATCGACGAAGCCGGGCGTGAACACACCGTAGACCTGACCGTCACCCGGCGGCGCGGTCGCATGAAATCCCGGATAGCTGGCCAACGCCAATTCGACGGCGGCCGAAGAGAATTGACGTCCTACGTTGGCGGGATCGGGATCGCGCACGACGCAGTGCAGCAGGGCGCTGGCGGTTTCTTCGGTGTCGGCGTCGGGGTGGTCGGTGCGGGCCAGCGACCACTGCAGTTCGGCGGGCTTGACGGTGAGCGCGGCGTCGAGTTGCCGGCGCAAGAGTTCGGCCTTGGCCTCGATGTCCAGTCCGGTCAACACGAAGGTCATCGAGTTGCGGAACCCGCCGATGCTGTTCATCGACACCTTGTAGGTGGGTGGCGGGGCTTCACCGCGCACCCCGCTGATGCGCACGCGATCCGGCCCGTCGGACGACAGCTCGACGGTGTCCATCCGCGCGGTGACGTCCGGGTTGGCGTAGCGCGCTCCGGTGATCTCGTAGAGCAGCTGCGCGGCTACGGTGTCCACGCTGACCAGACCGCCGGTGCCCGGGTGTTTCGTGATCACCGAGGATCCGTCGGCGCTGACCTCGGCCAGCGGAAAACCGGCGTGGGTGAGGTCGGCCACCTCGGTAAAGAACGAATAATTGCCTCCCGTGGCCTGAACCCCGCATTCGATGACGTGTCCTGCGACCACGGCGCCGGCGAGTTGGTCGTAGTCGGTGCGGTCCCAGCCGAAGTGCGCAGCGGCCGCCCCGACAATCACCGAGGCGTCGGTGACGCGGCCGGTGACGACGACGTCGGCGCCGTGGTCGAGGCAATCGACAATGCCCCAGGCGCCCAGGTACGCGTTCGCGGTCAGCGGGTTGCCCAACCCGAGTTCGGCCGCGCGCGGCAACAGGTCGTCACCCTCGACGTGGGCGACTTGGGCGTCAATGCCCAGGCGTTCGGCCAGCGCGCGAATCGCGTCGGCCAGGCCGGCCGGGTTGAGGCCGCCGGCATTGGCGACGATACGAACCCCGCGCTCGCGGGCCTCGCCTAGACAATCCTCGAGCTGCGTCAGGAAGGTCTTCGCGTAGCCGCGCTCGGGGTGCTTCATCCGATCCCGGCCCAGGATCAGCATGGTGAGCTCGGCCAGGTAGTCGCCGGTGAGGTAGTCGACGTCTCCGCCGGTGAGCATCTCGCGCATGGCCGACAGCCGGTCGCCGTAGAACCCCGAGCAGTTGGCGATCCGGACGGCGCCGGAACTGCCCGAGGCGCCGGAGGCGCCGGAAGCAGAGGCCATGCCTGTCCTCCATTCACGAATTCACCGGTTCGGATCAACCAACCAACCGGTAGGTTAGCGGGTACCGTCGGTGCCACGTCAAGGATCCCACTTCGGAGTGAGAGACCCGTAGCGCGCCCGATGGGCGGGCGATCGGCGCGCGGCGCCCATTTTGGCGACAAGCGGACCAGCGACTATCCTGGGATGCGATCGTCGCCCGTTCGGCCCACCAGCCACGCCGCGCGACAGCCGAACTGCAAGTTCCACGTCGAATTACCGAAGCAACACGAGGAGTCAGGGCCGACCATGGCCGTACCCAAGCGCAGAATGTCGCGCGCGAACACCCGTAGCCGGCGCGCGCAGTGGAAGGCCGAGAAGGCCGAACTGGTCGGTGTGACGGTCGCAGGTCAGCGGCACAAAGTGCCCCGCCGGCTGCTCAAGGCGGCCCGCCTCGGTCTGATTGACCTCGACCGCCGCTAGCTCTGGATGGCGGCGGCCCGCTGCGCCCGGCTTTGCCGGGCTTGCGACCGCCGCGAACCTGGATGGCGGCGGCCCGCTGCGCCCGGCTTTGCCGCGCTTGCGACCGCCGCGAGTCCCCTCACGGCGCGCCTCTCAGGTCAGTCTCAGGCGGTGGGACGAAACTAGGGCCGTGCGAATATTGGTCGTCGACGACGATCGCGCGGTGCGCGAGTCGCTGCGCAGGTCGTTGTCCTTCAACGGCTACTCCGTCGAATTGGCCCACGACGGGGTCGAGGCCCTCGAACTGATCGCGAGCGATCGCCCCGACGCGCTCGTCCTGGATGTGATGATGCCGCGCCTGGACGGCCTCGAGGTGTGCCGTCAGCTCCGCAGCACCGGTGATGACCTGCCGATTCTGGTGCTCACCGCGCGCGATTCGGTGTCGGAGCGGGTCGCCGGGCTGGACGCCGGAGCCGACGATTATCTGCCGAAGCCGTTCGCCCTGGAAGAACTGTTGGCACGGATGCGCGCGCTGCTGCGCCGCACCAAGCCGGAGGACGACGCCGAATCGGTGGCGATGACGTTCTCCGACCTGACGCTGGACCCGGTGACCCGCGAGGTCACCCGCGGACAGCGCCGGATCAGCCTGACCCGCACCGAATTCGCATTGCTTGAAATGCTGATCGCCAATCCGCGCCGGGTGCTCACTCGCAGCCGCATCCTCGAGGAGGTCTGGGGGTTCGACTTTCCCACCTCGGGCAACGCGTTGGAGGTGTACGTGGGTTACCTGCGGCGCAAAACCGAAGCCGATGGCGAGCCGCGCCTGATCCACACAGTGCGCGGCGTGGGTTACGTCCTTCGGGAGACGCCCCCGTGACGATGCGGGTCCGTCGATGATCCGGTTTCCCCGGCCCCAACGTCCACCGCTGCGCCCACCGTTGCGCGCAACGCCCTCCCTGTCGTTGCGGTGGCGGGTGATGCTGCTGGCGATGTCGATGGTCGCCATGGTCGTGGTGCTGATGGCCTTCGCCGTGTACGCCGTGATTTCGGCCGCGCTGTACAGCGATATAGACAACCAATTGCAAAGCCGGGCGCAACTGCTGATCGCCAGCGGCTCGCTGGCCGCCGACCCGGGCAAGGCCATCGAAGGCACCGCCTATTCAGATGTCAACGCGATCCTGGTGAACCCGGGCCACGCGATCTACACCGCCCAGCAGCCGGGTCAGACCCTGCCGGTCGGCGCACCGGAGAAAGCGGTCATCCACGGTGATCTGTTCATGTCGCGGCGCACCGCGGGTGATCAGCGGATCCTTGCCGTGCACCTGCAGAACGGCACGTCGTTGCTGATCTCCAAGAGCCTCAAGCCCACCGAAGCGGTGATGAACAGGTTGCGCTGGGTACTGCTGATCGTCGGCGGTGTCGGTGTGGCGGTCGCCGCGGTGGCCGGCGGCATGGTCACCAGGGCCGGACTGCGACCGGTGGCACGTCTGACCGAAGCGGCAGAGCGGGTGGCGCGCACGGACGACCTGAGACCCATCCCCGTGTTCGGTAGTGACGAATTGGCCAGGCTCACCGAATCGTTCAACCTGATGCTGCGCGCGCTCGCCGAGTCCCGGGAGCGGCAGGCGCGGCTGGTCACCGACGCCGGGCATGAACTGCGCACCCCGCTGACGTCACTGCGAACAAACGTTGAGCTGCTGATGGCCGCGATGGAGCCTGGGGCGCCGCGGCTGCCCGAGCAGGAGATGGTTGATCTGCGCGCAGATGTGATCGCCCAGATCGAGGAATTGTCAACGCTGGTAGGCGATTTGGTGGACCTCACCCGTGACGACGCCGGCCAGGTGGTGCACGAGCCGGTCGACATGACCGAGGTCTTCGACCGCAGCCTGGAGCGAGTCAGGCGGCGGCGCAGCGACATTCATTTCGACGTCGACGTGACGCCGTGGCAGATGTATGGCGACGCCGCCGGGCTGTCGCGGGCGGTCCTGAACCTGCTGGACAACGCGGCCAAGTGGAGCCCGCCCGGTGGCCACGTCGGCGTCACCATGCGCCAGCTCGACCCGTCACACGCCGAGCTGGTGATCGCCGACCACGGTCCCGGCATTCCGCCGCAGGAGCGCCGCCTGGTGTTCGAACGGTTCTACCGCTCGACGACGGCACGGGCCATGCCGGGCTCCGGACTCGGGCTGGCGATCGTGAAAAAGGTGGTGCTCAATCACGGGGGACTGCTGCGTGTCGAGGACACCGTTCCGGGAGGCCAGCCGCCGGGTACCTCCTTTTATGTGCTGCTGCCCGGCCGGCCGTTGCCCGCCTCACCGTACGGCGCGGCCGCTGCGGAGCCACAAGCCGACCAGGTTGATGCCGCGCCCGGCCCCGCCCAAGCACCGGCCGGCAATCAGGAGAACTCTCGGGAATCGGCGAACGTTATCTCAGTGGACTCTCAGTCCGCGCGGGCAAGGTAGGTCTGCGACTACTGTTGAACCCAGCCGTCGACTTGCCGAAACACTGAGATAGAGGAAGAGCGACTTAGCGACATGACGAATGACCCGAGGTATTCGCCACCGCCGCAGCAGCCGGGGTACCCCCCCGTGCCCAATCAGACTGCGCCCGTCCCGAGCCATGCGGGGTCCCCCGGTTATGCCCCGGGACAACAGCCCTATAACCAGCAATACGACTGGCGCTACCGGTCGCAGCCACCGTCTTCGCCGACGACACAGTTCCGTCCGCCCTACGAGCCCTTCAGCAGCACCGGGCCCGGCCGGATTCCCGGGGGAACCGGTGTAGGCCCCGTACCGGGAGGTACCGGCCCGGGTCCGATTCCCGGCATGCCGCCCGGCATCCCCGGTCCGCAGGAACCCCAAAAGCGTTCTCGCACAGGGTTGATGGTCGTCGGTGCGTTGGCCGTCGCGGTGGTGTCGGCCGGCATCGGTGGTGCCGCGGCCACGGCTGTCGAACTCGGCACGCACTCGACGGGCAACGGTGGTGGCCGGGTCATCGGGGCGGCGCCCAGCGTCCCCGCCGCGAACATGCCGCCCGGCAGCGTCGAACAAGTCGCCACCAAGGTGGTACCCAGCGTCGTGATGCTCGAGACCGACATAGGTCGGGCGTCCGAAGAGGGCTCCGGCATCGTCCTGTCCACCGACGGGCTCATCCTGACCAATAATCACGTCGTCGCGGCCGCGGCGGGAGCGCCCAAGGGTCCTGGAGGCCTCCCGGGAGGCCCGCCGGGGGCCCCCGTTCCACCCGGCGGACCGGGTGGCCCCGGTTCTCCTACGCCTAAGACGACGGTGACCTTCTCTGACGGTCGCACCGCGCCGTTCACGGTGGTCGGCGCGGATCCCACCAGCGATATCGCCGTGATTCGAGTGCAGGGTGTTTCCGGGCTCACACCCATTTCGCTGGGTTCCTCGTCCGACCTTCACGTCGGCCAGCCGGTCGTCGCGATCGGGTCGCCGTTGGGCCTGTCCGGCACGGTGACCACCGGCATCGTCAGCGCGCTGAACCGGCCGGTGTCCACCACCGGTGAGTCGGGCAACCAGAACACCGTGTTGGACGCGATTCAGACCGACGCGGCGATCAACCCCGGCAACTCGGGTGGCGCGCTGGTCAACATGAACGGCCAGCTGGTGGGTGTCAACTCGGCCATCGCCACCCTGGGCGCCGACTCGGCGGATGCCCAAAGCGGTTCGATCGGTCTGGGCTTCGCGATTCCGGTCGACCAGGCCAAGCGCATCGCCGATGAGCTGATCGCCAGCGGCAAAGCGTCCCACGCCTCGCTCGGCGTTCAGGTGATGAACGACAAGGGCACCCCCGGCGCCAAGGTCGTCGACGTCGTCTCGGGGGGTGCGGCGGCGGCCGCCGGCGTCCCCAAGAACGTGGTCGTCACCAAGGTCGACGACCGGCCTATCAACAGCGCCGACGCGTTGGTCGCGGCCGTGCGGTCCAAAGCACCCGGCGACAAGATCTCGCTGACGTTCCAGGATCCCGCTGGTGGCGGCAGCCGGACGTTGCCGGTGACCCTTGGAAAGGCGGATCAGTAGTGAGAGTGGACGAACCCTCGGCACCCGGATTGTCTGAGCTCGGATATACGGTGGCACCCATGGAAACGGGTGCGGAATTGGTGGTTGGCCGAGCTCTTGTTGTGGTGGTCGACGATCGCACCGCTCATGGGGATGAGGACCATAACGGTCCGCTGGTAACCGAGCTGCTGACCGAGGCGGGCTTCGTCGTCGACGGCGTGGTCGCGGTCGCCGCTGACGAGATCGAGATCCGCAACGCGCTGAACACCGCTGTGATCGGCGGGGTCGACCTGGTGGTTTCGGTCGGCGGGACGGGCGTCACCCCGCGCGACGTCACACCGGAGGCCACCCGCGAGATCTTGGATCGCGAAATCCTCGGTATCGCAGAGGCTATCCGCGGTTCGGGGCTGTCGGCGGGGATCATCGATGCCGGATTGTCCCGCGGTCTGGCCGGGGTGTCGGGCAGCACGCTGGTGGTCAACCTGGCCGGTTCCCGCTACGCGGTTCGCGACGGGATGGCGACGCTGAATCCGTTGGCGGCCCAGATCATCGGTCAGTTGTCGAGCCTGGAGATTTAGACCTCACGGCCAGCTGAACCCTGCCGGGTCGACGCGGCTATTTCGATTCGGCTTCCGCGCGCGGCCCGTGCTCGGGAGGGGGGGTGGTGGTGGCACTCCCGTGCTTGCCCGGCGATTCGCCGTTGGTCTGTGCGAGCAGGTCGCGGATCTCCTTGAGCAGGACCACCTGCGCGTCGTCGGCCGGTTCGACCTCACCGCGCTTGCGCAGCGTCGTGTATGGCAGCACGACCAGGAAGTAGACGACCGCGGCGATGATCACGAAGTTGATGGCCGCCGACAATACCTCGTTCAGGTCGATAGTCTGGCCGCCACCGATGCCAATCCGCAAGACGCCGAGATCGGACTTTTGGTTGACGCCGATCCGGTTGATCAACGGCTTGATGATCGCGTTGGTGAAAGTCGTGACCAGTGCGGTGAAAGCAGTACCGATGACCACTGCGGTGGACAGATCGATGATGTTGCCCCGGGAGAGAAAATCCTTGAACCCTTTGAGCATTGGAGACGGCCTTTCTGGGACTGGACAGAGTTGGCTGTCGGCTAGCTGACCAACAACGGCGAGGGACTCAGTGCAGGGTTAGCGTCACCGTCTGGCCCAGCGCCGAACCTGCCACCGCGTTCGCCACACGAGCCGGCAGCGCAACTAACACTACGCGGTCGCTGTCGGCCGCTTGCATCTTTTCCTTGGCCGATACCAGCACCACCACGGCGTCCGTGGCCACCACCTTGGGGGTGGCATGGGAGCTCTCCGGCGCACTGGTGACGGGCGCCGCCAGCACGTCGACGACGTCACCGACCCGCACGAGGTCGATCAGGGCGCCATCGGCCAAATGCAGCGGCACGATGCGGGCGCCCGGCCCGGCCTTCGACCCAATTGCAGCCTCCGCCAACCGGCTGCCCAACAACCGGACGTCGGTGAGTATCTCACCGCGTCGCGTCGGGCCGGCCAGCGTCGAACCCACCACTGCACCCACGTCGGCTCGGGCGCCGTCGGGAATGGTTGCAGCCAAACGCTTTTCGAGCCGAACATCGGCCGGTGTCAACGCGGCACCGGGACGAAGGTCATGATCGGCCACCACGACTTCTGCGTAATCACCGGAGGGGTTGGAGCGCAGCGTCGCGATGCCGGCCAGCACGACCAGCCCACCCGCGGCGACTCGGCGTGCCAGCACGGTGCGAGTCCAATCCGGGCGCAACCACAGGGACAGCCGGCTCAATAGGCTTGGGTTCAGCGATGATTCGCCCACGCTGCAACGGTAGGCGCAACCCGGTACCCGGGCTTGCGGCCGGGAAGGCCGGTGTGGATAGCCGTCAGCTGGTCGCGGCGGCCGCCGACGTTGTCGAGCTGCTGTTCGACTTGTCGCTCGGACTGGAACTGGACTTCTCGCTCGAGCCGTTGCCGTTCTTTTCGCTGGTTGGCGAGCCGCTCGATCCGGCGTCGCTCGACGAGGAGCCGTTGCTCGTACTCGACGGCTTCTTGCCCGATTCGCGGCTGTCGGTGCGGTAGAAACCGCTGCCCTTGAAGACCACGCCGACGGAGTTGAAGCGCTTGCGCAGCCGCCCGGAACAGCGCTTACACGTCGTCAGCGCGTCGTCGGTGAAGGCTTGCACGATGTCGAAGCGATCGTCGCACTCGGTGCACTGATAGCTGTAAGTCGGCACGAAAACCTCCGGAGGATTGCAAACCTGGTTAGCACTCTAACGTCTCAAGTGCTAGAACCGCCACGTGACATGTCTCATTCCCGATATGTCAGCGCCCAACGAGGTCGATCAACCCCTGTCGCGGCGTGAGCGCGTGGGTCATGGGGATGTCGTGCGGATCGGCCGGTAGTTCGTCGAGCACTTCCGCGTCGCGAACCACCGCGATCAGCCGCGCGCGTGGGGCGCGGCCGCCCAGCGAGCGGTCGTAGAAACCCCGGCCCCGGCCAAGCCGCACGCCGCGGCGGTCCACGGCCAACGCAGGCACCAGCACCACGTTGGCTTGCGCCAAAGCCGACGACGGGAGCCACGGGCGCGGCGGTTCGAGCAACCCCCACCGCCCGGTGGTCAGCGTGCCCGGCCGGTATTCCCCCCACGACAACGCCAGTGGGGTGTCGTCGGCAGCGGTGCGCGCAACCGGCAACAGGACCCGTCCGGCGCACCGCAGCAACATGTCGAGCATCTCGATCGATCCTGGCTCGTTGCCCACCGGCACGTAGGCGCACACGGTGTCGCCGCTGGTCACAAGGCTTTGCAGGGCTTCCAGCCGGGCGCATATCTGCTGCGCCTCGGTGGCGCGAACGTCGTCGGCAACGCGGCGGCGGGCGGCAAGCAGCTGGTCGCGCAACGCGGCTTTGCTGGTGGTCGCCATGCGTCAACCATGACAGCCAGGTCTTTACACGCGCCACATCGACTCGGCCGAGCGGATGCGGGTTATCGTGTGAACAATGTCAAGCCCAAACGTGGTGGTGCCACGCACTGCGGTCGTGCCCGCCGCGGGTCTCGGTACCCGCTTCTTGCCGGCGACCAAAACCGTCCCCAAGGAGCTGTTGCCGGTTGTGGATACGCCGGGCATCGAGTTGGTGGCTGCCGAGGCGGCCGAGGCCGGTGCCGAGCGGCTGGTCATCATCACCTCCGAGGGCAAGGACGGTGTCGTCGCGCACTTCGTTGAAGACTTGGTGCTGGAGAGCACATTGGAGGAGCGCGGCAAGACGGCGATGCTCGACAAGGTGCGCCGCGCGCCGCAGCTGATCAGGGTCGAGTCCGTGGTGCAGAGCGAGCCGCTCGGCCTGGGGCACGCGATCGGCTGCGTGGAGTCGCGGCTGGCCGACGACGAGCACGCCATCGCGGTGCTGCTGCCCGACGACCTGGTGCTGCCTACCGGCGTGTTGGGGACGATGTCGAAGGTGCGGGCGCATTACGGCGGCACGGTATTGTGCGCCATCGAAGTAGCGCCCGAAGATGTCAGCGCCTACGGCGTTTTCGACGTCGAGCCGATTGCCGACGACGACAATCCCGACGTGCTCAAGGTCAACGGCATGGTCGAGAAGCCGAAGGCCCAAGACGCCCCGTCGCTGTTCGCCGCGGCCGGCCGTTACGTGCTCGACCGCGCCATCTTCGATGCCTTGCGCCGCATCGACCGTGGGGCCGGCGGCGAAGTGCAGCTCACCGACGCGATCGCGCTGCTGATCGCGGAGGGTCACCCGGTGCACGTGGTCGTGCATCGCGGATCTCGACACGACTTGGGAAATCCTGGCGGCTACCTCAAGGCTGCGGTTGACTTTGCATTGGATCGTGACGATTACGGCCCGGATTTGCGGCAGTGGTTGGTGGCCCGATTAGGCCTGGCGGAGCAGTAGCCGAGCGATAGCCCCGGCTGGCGGACGGCAGACCGGCGGAGCGCGTAGCGGTCCCGGGCGGGGGATGCCCCGCCTGCGCAGTGAGCGGGTCGCCGTGTGCGCGGGGCCCGCCGGGTTTGAGGGCAGAGAGGCGCGCTGTGCGTTCGGTGGAAGAGCAGCAGGCCCGGATCACGGCGGCCGCGGTTGCCCCGCGGCCGATACGTGTCGCGATCGCCGAGGCGCAGGGATTGATGTGCGCCGAGGAAGTGGTGACCGAACGCCCGATGCCCGGCTTCGACCAGGCGGCGATCGATGGCTACGCGGTGCGCAGCGTCGACGTACTCGGTGTGGGCGAGGTGGGCAGCGAGAGCTTGCCCGGCCCGTTCGACGATTCCGGCGAGAACGACGCGCGCGAGGGCCTGGTACTGCCGGTGATGGGCATCATCGAGGCCGGTTCGCGCACGCCCAGCCGGCTGCAGCCGCGCCAGGCCGTACGCGTGCAGACCGGTGCCCCTCTGCCCACCTTGGCCGACGCGGTTCTGCCGTTGCGGTGGACCGATGGCGGCACGCAGCGGGTGCGGATTCTGCGGGGTGCCCCGTCGGGCGCCTACGTGCGTCGCGCGGGCGACGACGTCCAACCCGGTGACGTGGCGGTGCGGTCCGGGACCGTGATCGGCGCAGCGCAGGTCGGACTGCTGGCCGCCGTCGGCCGCGAACGGGTGCTGGTGCACCCGCGGCCCCGGGTGACGATCATGGCGCTGGGCGGCGAACTGGTCGACATCTCGCGCACTCCGGGCAACGGGCAGGTCTACGACGTGAACTCCTACGCGCTGGCGGCCGCGGCCCGCGATGCCGGCGCCGAGGTCAACCGCGTCGGCATCGTCAGCGGCGGCCCCCGCGAGCTCCGTGAGATCGTCGAGGGCCAGATCAATCGCGCCGAGGTGATCGTGATCGCCGGTGCGGTCGGCGGTGCCGCGGCCGAGGCGGTGCGGCAGGTGCTCGCCGAGCTCGGCGAGCTCGAGGTCGTGCGCGTCGCCATGCATCCGGGATCCATCCAGGGTTTCGGGCAGTTGGGTCGCGAGGGCGTTCCGACGTTCTTATTGCCGGCCAATCCGGTGAGCGCGCTCGTGGTTTTCGAGGTGATGGTCCGCCCGCTGATTCGGTTGTCGCTGGGCAAGCGTCAGCCGATGCGCCGCATCGTGCAGGCGCGCACGCTATCGCCCATCACGTCGGTGGCCGGGCGGAAAGGATTCTTGCGCGGTCAGCTGATGCGAGACCAGGAGAGCGGCGAGTATCTGGTGCAGACGCTCGGCGGCGGCCCGGGCGCGTCATCTCACTTGCTGGCGACCCTCGCCGAGGCGAACTGTCTGGTCGTGGTGCCCACCGGTGCCGAGCAGATTCGGACCGGCGAGATCGTCGACGTCGCCTTCCTGGCTCAGCGCGGCTGAGCGAAACGACTGCATACCCTGTGAACCTGTTGCGCTCCGATTCCCGTCATCCAGGGTGGCCCATGAGCGTTGGGCCCCTGCGGGTTCCGGGCGGCGTTGTCCGGTTGCGGGCGGTGCGGTTGCGCGACGGCGCGCAGTGGAGCCGGATCCGGCTGAGCGATCGTGCGCATCTGGAACCGTGGGAGCCCAGCTCCGAGGGCGATTGGGTGACTCGTCATGCGGTAGCGGCCTGGCCGGCGTTGTGTTCTGGGCTGCGCGCCGAGGCGCGGCAAGGGCGGATGCTGCCCTACGTCATCGAACTCGACGGCCGGTTCTGTGGCCAGCTGACCATCGGCAATGTCACCCACGGAGCGCTGCGGTCGGCATGGATCGGCTACTGGGTGCCGCGGTCGGCCACCGGCGGCGGTGTGGCCACCGCGGCCTTGGCGCTGGGATTGGATCACTGCTTCGGCCCGGTGATGTTGCATCGGGTCGAGGCCACCGTGCGCCCGGAAAACGCGGCGAGCCGCGCCGTGCTGGCAAAGGTCGGGTTCCGCCAGGAGGGACTGCTGCAGCGCTACCTCGAAGTGGACAGGGCGTGGCGGGATCATTTGCTGATGGCGATCACCGCCGAAGAGGTGACCGGATCGGTGGCGTCGACCCTGGTCCGTGCCGGTAACGCCAGCTGGGTGTAGAGGCCGTCCGCCAGGGCCTGCTAGGGCTCGCGCGGGGTACAAATCGATGCCAGTTGGGACTAGCGCGACACGAGTGACTCGTGGTGCTTGTGAGAGGCAAATTACAGGTGTGTAATTGTCCTGGTCAGTAGGACCCGGCCGCGTCGGCCACCAATGGGCTTCGCGGGGGATTGACACCAAAGAGAGCAGGTCATCATGCCAAGCATCCCGCAGTCATTGTTGTGGATATCGCTCGTGGTGCTATGGCTGTTCGTCTTGGTGCCGATGCTCGTGAGCAAACGCGATGCGGTGCGACGCACCAGCGACGTGGCGCTGGCGACCCGGGTGCTCAACGGCGGGGGTAAGTCCCGGCTGATCAAGCGCAACGGCCCGGCCGCCGGACATCGCAGCGACCCCGACTGGACGCCGCCGGAAGAATCTGCCGAGCCCGACCTCGACGAGGAGCGCGATGAACTGTCCGAGGATGAAGGCCGCGAGGTAGACGACAACGCCGACACCGATGAACTGGGCCGTCGGCGCCCGGTCGTGATGCAGATGGCCGTCGCCGAACCCACCGAGCCCGACTACCTCGATGTCGATGTCGTCGAGGATTCCCACGTACTTCCGGTCGGGGCCAGCGGCGCCGAGGACGAGGCGGAGCCGACCGATATCGAGCCGGTCGAAGACCAGGTCGACACCGAGGCTGTCGCCAAACGCGACGTCGAGGACGAGGACGGCTACGAGTACGTCGAGGACTCGTCCGGTTTGGAGCCCGCTGCCGAGGACGACGACGCCGACGAGGAGGCGCCCGCGCCGATGCGGCGGAGCGCCTCGCGGCAGCGCCGCTTCGACACCAAGACGGCCGCAGCGGTCAGCGCCCGCAAGTACGCCTTCCGCAAAAAGGTCCTGGTCGTGATGGCACTCGTCCTGATCGGCTCGGCCACCGCAGCCTTCAAGGTCTCGCCGACCGCCTGGTGGGTGTGCGGCAGCGCCACTGCGATCACCCTGCTCTACCTGGGTTACCTACGCCGTCAGACGCGCATCGAGGAGCGGGTGCGTCACCGCCGGATGAAGCGGATGGCGCGGGCTCGGCTCGGCGTGGAGAACGCCTACGACCGCGACTACGACGTGATCCCGTCGCGACTGCGGCGTCCCGGCGCGGTGGTCCTGGAGATCGACGACGAGGATCCTGTCTTCGAGCACCTGGAGTACGCGATGGCGATGCGGACCTTCGGTTGGCCCCGGGACCTGCCGCGCGCCGTCGGAGAATAGTGCTCGCGGTTCGGTGGTTGGTGCCGCGGCTGGTAGCCTGCTAGCGGTCAGGGGCTATGGCGCAGTTGGTAGCGCGACTCGTTCGCATCGAGTAGGTCAGGGGTTCGATTCCCCTTAGCTCCACAGAGTTTGAGCAGTTCACACCCATAAAAGCGGCCTAGCGGCATCTGGTGAATGCAGCGGCCTGGTGTGGTCATTGAAGGAAGTGGACGACGCCGCTCGCCGGCACCAGCCTCAGGGATGAAGGTTCCACTGACCGCAATCCTTGGCAAGCACGTCGTTGACATCGACTTCGAGTCCCGCGACGACTGGGCCAGGATTCGACGCCGTACTCACCACACGTTGGTAGAGAACTGCTGCGGGCTCGATCTGGCCGCGGGACCAGGACCGGGTCTGCCAGGCCCACCGGTGGCCGGGTGTGCGCGAATTTCCGATAACGCCGTCGGCGGCGGCCCACCGGCACACATCGATGCCGCCGTAGACGCCGGTGCGCTGCACTCCTATGACCGAATTGATCCCGCGCAACCACTTGAGTGCCAAGTTGTTCCAGGTGTCGTGGTTTATGTCCTCGTCGATGCTGAAGTAGATCGGGGCACTCTGACCGCCACCCGCCGCGGTATGCAGCTTCCAGGCGGTGCGAGCATCGGCGACCCCTCCCTCGAACCCGCGCCGAAAGTCCGAAGGTGCTGTCCCGCCTGGCTTGCCGTACTGGTAATTGCTGACGATCATCAGGCCGGCAGCGGTCAGCTGCTCGGCGTAAGGCCGGGTGATCGGCTTGGCACCCATTGACGAGCCGGGGCGCGATAGCGACACGTAATTGATGACCCCGGAATAGCCGGCGGCTCGAATGTGCTCCGCTGGCAATTGGCGCATGGCGAAGTCGATCAGTTTGGGAGTGGCGGCAGCCGCGGCAGGGACGGTGCCAATTTCCGACGCGACATACAACCCAGGCAATGCGGACATAGCGATGGCATAACGCAATACGTCGCGCCGGGAAATAGCGCGTGATCGCGGGGAGCGCACATTTCCCGACAAGTCCTGCATCGCGTGATGTTAAATTTGTGGACTTTGTGAAAAGAAGTAGCGTGCAGTAGTCGATATCAAATCGGTCTTTACGGTTCACCAGCCTGAGTCAACGGCCCTCAGCTGTCGAAGGCGATGGGCAGGCTCGCCGGCCCGCTCAGTCCGACAATCGGCTTCCAGGGTGCTGGTCCGTTCTTGCGGGGGTTCGCGATCCGGCGAGTGACGGTTTTCAGCGCCTCGGCGATCTCGCGCCGCGCCAGGTTCGCCCCCAGGCAGTAGTGCACGCCTGCACCGAAATTGAGTACCGGCGGCAACCCCTCGCGGGTGATGTCGAACCGGTTGGGATCGTCATAGATCGCTGGATCGCGGTTGGCCGCAGCGGTATTCGCGAACACCAGTGTCCCCGCGGGAAAGACCACGCCGCAGAGTTCGACGTCCTCGGCGACGACGCGCAATAGCGAGGTCGCGATCGGGGAGTGCCGCATGGTCTCTTCCACGGCATTCATCGCCAAGTCGGGAGAGTTTCGCAAGAGCTCCCACTGGTCCGGGTGCTCACAAAGCACGCCGATGGACGCCGCCACCTGGTTGCGGGTCGTGTCAGTGCCCGCGAGCAACAAAGCGGCAGCGAGCATGCGCAGCTCTGCGGCGTCGAGTCGGTCCCCGTCGTGTTCGGCGCGGATGAGGTCGGAGAGCAGGTCGTCGGTCAAGGTGTCGCGACGTCTGGCGATCATGTCGTCGACGTAGTCGTCCAGTTCGCCCCACGCGCGCATCACGGCGCGCACGTCATCGACGGTGAAGGTGAAGTTGAAAGCTTTGAAGATGTCGTCGGCCCACAGCGAAAACCGTTGCCAGTCTTCGCGAGGCGCACCAAGCAAAGCGCAGATGACGGGCACGGGGTAGGGCCGCGCGATGTCGGTGACGACGTCGCAGTGACCTCGGCGGCTGATCGGTTCGACGAGTTCGTCGATGACCTCGGTGATCGTCGCGTGCAGGCGTTCGACAGCGCGCGGGGTGAAGGCCTTCGACACGACACTGCGGACGCGCTGGTGTCTTGCGCCCTCCATGCCCAACAACGAGTTGACGACTTTGTCCCAAAGGGGCCCGGAGGTGATGCCCTGGACGGCGAGAATGTAGCCGGGGGGAATCTGGAACCGATTGTCTCGCAGCAGGTTTCGCACAAGTTCGTAGGAGAGCACCTCGGGTCCATAGGGTCCCAGCGCGATCGGTGCTTGTCGCTGTGCTGCTTGAAACTGCGGGTAGACCTCGTCCGGTGTGGCGGTGGCGACGTCGTACTCGATGGTGGGCAGGCCCGCTTCGAACACGCTCGGGCTCGAGGTGCTGACGGGCATTCGCCGCCTCCGTATCGGCTTGAGGACGTTACAACCGGCAGTCGGCTGCCACTTTATCCGATCTGAAGGCGGGCGGGACAGGCCGCTGCGGTAAGACGATCGCGGCGATAGGCGCGCTGCACTCGACGAAGCAGAGCCCGCGACTTCACGACAAGGCGCCCGTACAACAGTGGCGAAGCGTTGTCCTTTAGCGGCGCGCGCCGACAGACAAAAAGTCCGCGCCACGCGCCGCTATCGGCTACAAGCGCTAGCGATTGCCGGTCAGGCCGGATTGACGGCGATTGCGCGGCCGCCGCCCCCTAGGTCGATCGTGATGCAGCCGGACGACCCCAGCATCACACCGGTCAGCACCGCGACCAGTGCGGCAGTTTTCAGCATCTTCTTCTTGCTTGCGCTCATCGGTTCACCTTTCTGCGGTAGAGACAACCGCGGCAATATCGACCGCCGGTTAGCCGATGCTATCGCGGTCTTTTTACGTGTGTGCAATATTGCGCAAAGCGCCTAAAGCTATTTATCAATGACTCCAAGTACGCGCCAATACAGCCCGTCGCCGCGTCAGCTTCGAGGACTTTATGGACGACACTTCGCCGTCCACGTCATCCGATCTCCTGCTGGCAAAGGGGTCGTGGCAACCACCCCGGTGGCCGCTCAGCCTCCGGGGTGGTTGCTCTAAGTTCTTGGAGTAATTCGCGGCAATGCCGCCGCGAGGTCAGGGGGAGCTGCCGATGGTGAAATGGACGGGATCCCGATCGTCTTTCGACCGTGGTGGAAACGTTTTGATGGCTAGGCGGCGATTGAAGCGCACGACCCGGAGGCGACGCGTTCGCACAACCAGCCCGTCGCCGTTCGCGCCGGAATGGACGCCGCGCCCAGCGACGTACGGCGTGGGCGTTCGGCACAACGTTGCGGTGCCGATGACCGATGGTGTCGACTTGAGGGCAGATATCCATCATCCCACCGTGCCCGACACTGGACAGGCCGCCGCGGGCCCGTTTCCCGTGCTGCTGTCGATCACGCCCTACGGCAAGAAGGCGCCCCCACCGGCCGCCCAGATCGGCGGCGGCCCGGCTCCTTACCTGATCAAACGGGGCTACATCGAGGTGATGGTCGACGTTCGTGGCACGGGATCCTCGGGCGGATCGTTCGAGATGTGCGGCGAGCGCCAGACGCAGGACGGAGTGGAGCTGGTGCAGTGGGCGTCCACGCTGCCCAATGCCAACGGTCGCGTCGGCATGGTCGGGCTGTCCTACTTGGCGATCAATCAGCTGTTCACCGCGGCCGCGGTTGGCCCCGATTCGCCGCTGAAAGCGATCTTCCCGGTGATGGCGGCCCGCGATTTCTATCGTGACGCCGCCACGATGGGGGGCGTGCCGCACTTGCACGCCGTCCGCGGCTACGGGTCCGTCTACACGCTCCTCAACGTCGTCAACCCGGCACTGGAGTGGCTGGCCCGCGGCGGTCACGAACGACCGCGCTCCGGCGGCCTCGCCGCGGTTCGACAGCGCGGACGCGACCAGCGGCGTTATTTCCGACCCTTGATCGCCGAGGTTGTCGCCGGCGGCGAAACCGCCTATCACGGCCCATTTTGGGACGCGATGAGTCCGGCGCTGGTCCTGTCCAAGGTCGCCGCCAATGGCATTGCGACGTTCCTCGTCGGTGGGTGGCACGACGCGTTCCAACGCGGCGCGCCGCTGAACTACGCCGCGTTGCAGAACGCGGCCGTCGGACGGCCTGACGACGCCCTGATGGAACCCGGCCAGCCGGTATCGGATCGCATCCGACTGATGATGGGCCCGTGGTATCACGTGTCGAACCACGGCGGGCTGCACCTCAATGCGCTGCAATTGCGCTGGTTCGATCACTGGCTCAAAAACGACGCCGACGCGGCCATCTCCGGAAAGCCGTTGACCTTCCAAGCGATTGGAAGCTCACAGTGGTATCGCGCCGATAACTATCCGCTCGACGAGGCGAAGCCAAGCCGCTTCTACCTGTGCCACTCGGGCCGGCTGAGTTCGGACGCCTCGCCGGAGGGTACCGCGGCGTCACTGACCTATGTGGCGCGAGGACCCCTGTCCGGTCGCAGCCTCGAACAGTGGTCGCTGGGCTTGAACAGCTTCATGCTCTCCCAACGGGGCCGTAGCATCCGCTACGACCAGGACAATCGCCGCCTGCAGCGCGGCTCGCTGACCTACACCACCGAGCCGTTCGCCGAGGCGAAGCTGGCTGCCGGGCCGATCGCATTGACCCTGCACGCGACGGCCAGCACCACCGAGACGTTGTGGGTCGCCCACCTCGATGACGTCGCGCCCGACGGCGCCAGCCGCCCGCTGACCATGGGCGCGCTGCTGGGCTCGCATCGCAAGCTGGACCCCGACCGCACGTGGTACCTGCCGGACGGCACCGTATTGCGGCCACAGCACATGAGCACCCGATCGGCCGCCCAGCCCGTCGTGCCGGGGGAGGTGACCCGCTATGACGTGGAGATCTTTCCGACGGCCGCCTTGATCGCCGCGGGCCACCGACTGCGCCTGACCATCACGACCTATGACTTTCCGCATCTGGTGCCCAGCAAGCCGGCCCGCCGAGCCTTGGCCGGCGGGCGCTACCAATTGCACCAGGGAGGACCGACGCCGTCGCACATCCTCATCTCCTTGGCAGACCCGGACGCCGTGAGTTGACAGGGATTCGGCACGTCGTCGCCGAAAAGTACCGGTTGGCCATGGTTGGGATTGCCGCAGGCCAACACGGGTACTGACCCTCTGATACGAACTCACGGAGAGGATCCGATGGCGCACCGCGACCGCGACTACATCGACGAGTTATTGCAAGAACTTCTATCGACCTATGGACCGTGCGGGCAGGAGGGGGAGGTACGCGCGGTCATCGCCCGCGAACTGCAATCCGTTGTCGATGACATGTGGACCGACGACGCCGGCAACCTGATCGGCTACGTCGCCGCCAACCCGTCGGCCGGCGATACCGGAGCCCCCAACCATCGCCACCGCACGGAGTCCATCCCCGGGACCGCGACACGGGTCATGGCGCACATGGACGAACTGTCCATGATTGTCAAGCGCGTGGAATCCGATGGCACATTGCATCTGACGCAGCTGGGCACCATGTACCCGGGCAACTTCGGACTGGGTCCCGTAGCCGTGCTGGGCGACAACGAGACCCTCACCGCCGTACTGACTCTCGGCTCCGAGCACACAACCCAGGAGAGCTCGCGAATCTGGGAGACCAAACCCGATCAGGGCGACCGTGCGCTGGATTGGCATCACGTCTACGTCTTCACCGGCCGCAGCACCGGCGAGCTGACCGCGGCGGGGGTGCACGCCGGAACCCGGGTGTGCGTCGACCGCAGCAAGAGAGCCGTTGTCGAGGTCGGAGATTACGTCGGCGCCTACTTCCTCGACGACCGCGCCGCGGTGGCCGCCCTGCTGCACGCCGCACGCCAACTGCGTGAGCGCGGGCAACGCCCCGCCGATGACGTGTACCTGGTGTTCACCACCAACGAGGAGGTCGGCGGGGTGGGGGGCACCTACGCCAGCGCCACGTTGCCCGGCGATCTGACCCTTGCCTTGGAGGTTGGCCCCACCGAACGCGAATACAACACCAGCGTCACCGGCGGCCCGATCGTCGGTTACAGCGACGCCCTATGTATCTACGACAAAGAAGTTGCCGACCGGCTCCTGACAATCGCCACCAACCTGGAGCTGTCACCGCAGGCGGCCGCCCTGGGCGCGTTCGAATCCGACGCCTCACACTCCAAGGCCAACGGGTTGACCGCACGCGCCGGCCTGCTGTGCCTGCCCACGCTGAGCACCCACGGCTATGAGGTGATCGCTCGCCGCGCGATCGACGACATGGCGGCGATTGTGGTGGATTTCGTGCTGGAGCCGAGTCAAAAGATCGCCTGACACTGCCGAACGTTGGGCGAGGCGGAGGCCGGCGCATCTGATTGCCGGTGGGCCGCCTAATTGCACGAGTGACCCGCGCATCCTTGCCGGAGCCGCAACCGTGCTCATAACCTGGCAACATCCGACCGCACCCGGGGGGTTCGGCCCGGCGCGGTAGACGACGGCAAGCAGGCGGGCAGGTCATGGCAGCATCGCGACGCGCAGAGCGGCGTCGCGATGCTGCGGGCGGCGGCCTGTAGCGGTGGCCGGACTGACCGGCGCGCGGGTGGACGAGCTGGCGACGATGGACATCTTCAAGGGGTGCCCCGCCGAAGACCTTGCGCCGCTGGCGGGTCGCCTGCAGCCACTTCGCGCCGCGGCCGGCCAGGTGCTGATGCGGCAGGGAGAGCAGGCCGTCTCGTTTCTGCTGATCTCGTCTGGTACCGCCGAGATCGAACACATGGGTGACGACGGCGTGGTGATGGTCGAGCATGCCTCCCCGGGGATGATTGTCGGCGAGATCGCCCTGCTGCGTGACATTCCCCGGACCGCGACGGTGACCACCGCCGAACCGCTGACCGGCTGGATCGGTGACACCAGGGCCTTCGCCAGCATGGTGCACATCCCCGACGTCATGTCGCGGCTGCTGCGCACAGTGCGTCAACGTCTCGCCGCATTCATCACGCCGATCCCGATTCGGGTACGTGACGGCACGCTGCTGTTGCTGCGCCCGGTGCTTCCCGGCGACAGCGAGCGCACCGTGCACGGACACATCTACTTTTCCAGCGATACGCTCTATCGGCGGTTCATGACCCCGCGTCTGCCAACCCCCGCACTGATGCACTACCTATCGGAGGTCGACTACGTCGATCACTTCGTGTGGGTGGTCACCGACGGCAGCGACCCGGTGGCCGACGCGCGCTTCGTGCGCGACGAGAGCGACCCAACGGTCGCCGAGATCGCCTTCACCGTCGCCGATGCCTATCAGGGTCGCGGCGTCGGCACCTTCTTGATCAGCGCGCTGTCCATCGCCGCCACGGTCGACGGCATCGAAAGGTTCTCCGCGCGAATGCTTTCCGACAACGCTCCGATGCGCGCGATCATGGACCGCTACGGAGCCGTCTGGCAGCGCGAAGACGTCGGCGTCATCGCCACCGTGATCGATGTGCCGCAACCGCGCGGCCTGCGGCGTGACGACGCCGAGCAGATCAAGCGCGTGGCCCGGCAGGTTATCGCGGCGGTTGGCTGAGACCGTCGCCCGCATGGTGTTGCAACCCGCGGCCAGTCGGGAGCATCAGGTGACTTCCAAATCTGCTGGCGCATCCGCTAGCACGTTTGAGTATGGCAGCGTCCTTCCTGAGCTGACTAAATGACGGAAGTCATTCCGGCCGGCCCCGGCACTGGCGTGGGGGAGACGGTACGGCGGTGTCTTGTGCTATCAACTCCTCATGCGGCCGTTCCGGATTGGCCCGCCGCTGGTTGCAGTGCTCGCGCTGGCGCTCGGCGCTTGCGGCCACTCATCGGGGCGGGCTCCGTCGGCCGTGCCCACGAAATTCGCTCCGACGACGGCCGTTGCGGTCAACCCCGCCAATATCAAACGCGTCGTGCGCGACCTGCCACCCGGGTACGAGGTGACCACCGGAATACCCAGTGCCGCCTCACCCAGGGTGATGTGGAGCCTCGGGGGCGACCCGCAGGTCAAGCCGGCCAAGTGCGCAACGTTGGCCGACCCCGGGAACGGGCGCGACCAGTTAGCGCAGGGCGTCTCGGGATCGGGGAGCGGCGGCATCGTCGACGCGGTGGTGGTCGCTTTGCCAGGGCCAGTGGATTTCCCGGAAGACCTCGTAGCCGCGTGTGCCCAATGGTCCGAGACCGCCGGGCGGACCGTGGTACACGTCCACCTCACCGACGCGCCGCATGTCGACGGTGTCGACACCGTCGGAATGGTGGCCGACGTCAAGTCATCCGTCGAATCGGGCACTGAAATAGATTCGCGCACTTACACGTTCAGCGCGTACCTGGGCAACTACTACGCATTTACCACTTTGACCACCGATCCGGGTTCGTCGCTCCCGGTGCTGCCGCCGCAATTCGCCGCGGATCTCCTCGCGAAAACGGT
Organism: Mycobacterium sp. NGS56; assembly: GCF_059812425.1. NCBI lineage: Bacteria > Bacillati > Actinomycetota > Actinomycetes > Mycobacteriales > Mycobacteriaceae > Mycobacterium > Mycobacterium sp. NGS56. Next base: position 609,911 of record NZ_JCALCQ010000001.1, on the reverse strand, counting down.
GTCCACGTTGCGCAGCTGAGCGCTCCGCTTGGGTAGATTGGCCTCGATGTCCAAGGTGTTGCTCGCGACAGCGGCTGTCTGCGTCGTGGCCGGCTGCTCATCGGCCACTCACCCGGAGGAGGCCGACATCAACAAGGTCGTCGACGTGAAGTCCAGCTTCGGACCCGAGTTCCAGGTCAGCGACGTCAGCAAACAAGGAATCGATCCCAAGCTGATGGCCGGCCGCAAACTGCCTGACGGGCTGACGTTCGACCCCGCGAACTGCGCGAAAGTCGCGGCCGGGCCGGACATGCCGGCGGACCTGCAGGGCAACATGTCCGCGGTCACCGCGGAGGGCCGCGGCAACCGGTTCGTGGTGATCGCGTTAGAGACCTCAAAAGCGTTGCCATTCAACGATCCTGGGAAGGATTGCAACAAGGTGACTTTCACCGGCCCGCAGCTGCGAGGCGGTGTCCAGGTGGTCGAGGTGCCTCAGATCGAGAGCACTCGCACGCTGGGCGTACATCGCGTCATGCAGGCGTTGACGCCGGGCGGTCCACGCACTGGCGAGCTGTATGACTATTCGGCGGCTTTCGGCGAATACCAGGTGATCGTCATCGCCAACCCGCTGGTAATTCCCGATCAGCCGGTTGCTCCGGTGGACACCCAGCGGGCGCGCGATTTGCTCGTCAAAGCGGTGACGGCGGTGCGTACCTGACCGCAGTGTTGATGGCGGCGGCCCGCTGCGCCCGGCGTTGCCGCGCTTGCGACCGCCGCAGTGTTGATGGCGGCGGCCCGCTGCGCCCGGCGTTGCCGCGCTTGCGACCGCCGCAGGGTTGATGGCGGCGGCCCGCTGCGCCCGGCGTTGCCGCGCTTGCGACCGCCGCAGGGTTGATGGCGGCGGCGGCTAGCGCACGCCGCGAGGGCGGAACTGGATGCTCACCCGGGGGCCGACGGACGCCGTCGTCTTCGGCACGGAGTGCTCCCAGGTGCGCTGGCACGATCCGCCCATCACCAGCAGATCGCCATGCGCTTGGGGCAGCCGCAGGGACGGGCCGCCGCCGCGGCGGCGCATCGCGAACGAGCGGGTGGCACCTAGGCTGACGATCGCGACCATGGTGTCCTCGGTACTGCTACGGCCGATGGTGTCGCCGTGCCAGGCCACGCTGTCCGAGCCGTTGCGATAGCAACACAAGCCGACCGTGGTGAACGGCTCACCTAGCTCCCCGGCGTAGATGTCATTGAGCCGCCGCCGCAGCCGGGCCAGCTCCGGATGCGGCGGCTCGTCAACGGCAAGGTCATGGAAGCTCACCAGCCGTGGCACGTCGACAACGCGGTCGTACATCTGCCGGCGCTCCTCGCGCCACGGCACCGTCGACAACAAGGCGTCCAGCAGGTCGTCGGCATCGGTGAGCCAGCCGGCGCGGATCTCGATGAACGCGCCGTCGCCGAGTTGTCGGCGCTCGGTGTGCTGGAACAGGGAGCCTTGGACCGCGATCTCCACGAAGGCGAGTTTATCGCACATCCGTTCGATGGTCCGAGGCGCGCGACGGGCGTGTGCCGGGACCGCGCGGCCCCGCGCCGCTACGGTTGACCCGTGGGTGTTGTCGAGCTGGGCACCAATTCCGAGGTCGGCGCGCTGCGCGTGGTCATCCTGCACCGCCCCGGCGCCGAGTTGCTCCGCCTCAATCCGCGCAACGTCGACCAGCTGCTGTTCGACGGACTGCCGTGGGTCGCCCGCGCGCAAGACGAGCATGACCAGTTCTCGGCACTGCTGCGGTCCCGCGGCATCGAGGTGCTGCTGTTGTCGGATCTGCTCACCGAGGCGCTGACGTACAGTGGAGCCGCCCGCATGCAGGGCGTCGCGGCCGCCGTCGACGCGCGACGACTCGGAGTGCCTCTGGCTCAGGAACTTTCGGCGTACCTGAGGGGACTCGAGCCGGCGCGGCTGGCCCAGATTCTGATGGCCGGCATGACGTTCAACGAGTTGCCCCCGGGCACCCGGACCGACGTGTCGTTGGTGCTGCGCATGCATCACGGCGGCGACTTCGTCATCGATCCGCTGCCCAACCTGGTGTTCACCCGCGACTCGTCGATCTGGATCGGCCAGCGGGTGGTCATCCCTACGCTGGCACTGCGTGCCCGCGTGCGCGAGGCGTCGCTGACCGATCTCATCTACGCCCATCACCCTCGGTTCACCGGCGTGCGGCGTGCCTACGAGTCGCGCACCGCCCCCGTCGAGGGCGGCGACGTGCTGTTGCTGGCGCCGGGCGTGGTGGCGGTCGGGGTCGGCGAGCGCACCACTCCGGCCGGCGCGGAAGCGTTGGCGCGCAGCCTGTTTGACGACGACCTCGCGAACACGGTGCTCGCGGTGCCGATCGCGCAGCGGCGCGCCCAGATGCACCTGGACACGGTGTGCACGATGGTCGACACCGACACGGTGGTGATGTACGCGAATATCGTCGACTCGTTGTCGGCCTTCACCATTGCGCGCACGCCCGACGGGGTCGCCATCAGCGACGAGGCCCCGTTCCTGGAGGCCGCGGCCAAGGCGATGGAGATCGACAAGCTGCGGGTCATCGACACGGGACTGGATCCCGTTGTGGCCGAACGTGAGCAGTGGGACGACGGCAACAACACGCTGGCCCTGGCGCCCGGCGTGGTAATCGCCTACGAACGCAACGTGCAGACCAACATTCGTCTACAGAACGCCGGCATCGAGGTGCTGACCATCCCGGGATCCGAACTCGGTACCGGCCGCGGCGGACCCCGGTGCATGTCCTGCCCGGTCGCCCGCGACCTGCTGTGACGATGCCGCGAAACTGCAACTGGCAACGCATTTCCCGAGTTGGGCCGTCGCTAGTTGCAGTTTCGCGGAGAACCAACTAGCGCCAGCTGGGCAGCCAGATCTCCATATTCCACGTCTGCTGCGAAATCGGCAGACCGGTGAGCACCGGGAACAGCCAGGCGAAGTTGGTCACCACCAAGGCCACGTAACAGCACACGGCGATCAGCCCCAGCGTGCGTCGCTCCGAATACGCCCGCGGCCGCAGCCGCCGGGGCGGGGCTCCCGGGGTGTAGAGAATGTCGCCGCAGGTAAGCGCGATGGCCATCACCAAAAACGGCGCCATGGTCGCGGCGTAGAAGAAGTACATCTGTCGGTCGATGTCGGCGAACCAGGGCAGCCAGCCCGCGCAGTAACCGACCAGCACCGCGGCGTACCGCCAGTCGCGGCGCACCAACATGCGCCACAACGCGAAAATGAGGACGGGCACCGCCAGCCACCACATCGCCGGGGTGCCCACCAGCATCTCGGCCTTGACGCACGATTGTGCCCCGCACCCGGCGACGTTCTGCTCGTCGATGGCATAGAGTACCGGCCGCAGTGACATCGGCCAACTCCACGGTTTGGATTCCCACGGGTGATAGTTGCCGGCGGAATTCGTTAAGCCGGCGTGGAATTGGAACGCCTTGGCGGTGTAATGCCACAGCGATCGGATGGCGTCGGGCATGGGCACCACCGAATGCGGGCCGATCGTCTGGCCCACCTCGTGCCGGTCGATGGCGGTCTCGGAGGCGAACCACGGTGCGTAACTGGCCAGATACACCAACGCCGGCATGACGGCCAGCGCGTACGCGGTCGGGACGAGGTCACGCCGCAGGGTCCCCAGCCAAGGTCGGGTCACCTGGTACTGACGGCGCGCCGCCACGTCGAACGCCAGCGACAGGGCACCGAAGAACAGCACGAAGTACAGGCCGGACCACTTTGTGCCGCAAGCCAATCCGAGGAGAATTCCGGCGCCGAAGCGCCACCAGCGCACGCCCAGCCGCGGACCCCACGCCGTGTCGCCGATGCGGCCCTCCTGCAGCGCGATGTGCATTCGCTGCCGAACCTGGTCGCGGTCGACGATCAGCGCACCGAACGACGCGACCACGAAGAACGTGAGGATGCCGTCGAGCAATGCGGTCCGCGAGGCGACAAAGCTGACACCGTCGCAGATCACCAGCACGCCGGCGATCGCGCCGATCAGCGTCGAGCGGCTGAGCCGCCGGACGATCCGCATCACCAGCGCCACCATGACCACGCCGAGCAATGCACCGGTGAACCGCCAGCCGACCCCGTTGTAGCCGAAGATCGCCTCACCGAGGGCGATCAGTTGCTTGCCGACCGGCGGATGGACGACCAGTCCGAACCCGGGGTTGTCTTCGACGCCGTGGTTGTGCAGGACCTGCCAGGCCTGCGGCGCGTAGTGCTTTTCGTCGAAGACCGGGGTGCCGCCATCGGTGGGCGAGCCCAGGTTCAAAAACCGCGTCACCGCCGCCACCAGGGTGATAACCCCGGTCACCACCCAGCCGCGGACCTGATCGGTCGGCCCGAAATCGGCGACCGGCACCAGCGGCCCGGGACTGACGACGGGCACCGCGCGCTCGGTATCGGCACCCTCTGTGTTCGAGAGGGATTCGCGGGGCGGGGCGGTCATCACGTCGATCGTAGGCTGTCGGTCATGACCACCGGCCGCCTGTTGCTGGGCGCAACCCCTCTAGGCCAGCCGTCGGACGCCTCCCCCCGGCTGATCGACGCCCTGGCCCGAGCCGATGTGGTGGCCGCCGAGGACACCCGTCGGGTGCGCACGCTGGCCAAGTTCCTCGATGTGCAGATCAGCGGTCGGGTGATCAGCATGTTCGACCAGGTCGAGAACGCCCGGGCGCAGTCGGTGATCGAGGCGATCCGCGCGGGTGCCACGGTGCTGGTGGTCAGCGACGCCGGGATGCCGCTGATCAGCGACCCCGGCTACCGGCTGGTGACGGCCTGTGTCGAGGCCGGGCTGCCGGTGGGATGCCTGCCGGGACCGTCGGCGGTGACGACCGCGCTGGCGCTGTCCGGTCTGCCGGCCGAGAAGTTCTGCTTCGAGGGATTCGCGCCGCGTAAGAAGGGCGCGCGGCGGACCTGGCTGGATTCACTTTCCGACGAGCGGCGCACCTGTGTGTTCTTCGAATCGCCGCGTCGGTTGTCCGCCTGCCTGCGGGACGCGGTCGAACGGCTCGGCGGCGCACGCCGGGCGGCGGTATGCCGGGAGCTGACCAAGGTGCACGAGGAGGTGGTCCGCGGATCGCTCGACGAACTGTCGGCGTGGGCGGCCGACGGCGTGCTCGGGGAGATCACCGTCGTACTGGCCGGCGCCGCTCCCAGCGCCGACGTCCCGTCGCTGGTCGCCGAGGTGGAGGAGCTGATTGCACGCGGTGCCCGCGCCAAGGACGCCTGCGCTCAGGTGGCCGCCGCACATTCTGGGGTGCGTGCGAGGCAACTCTACGACGCGGTGCTGCAAGCGCGACGCGACTGAGGTCGCCCGGTCAGCCGGCCGGACTCGCGGCGGCGACGGACGGCAGCCCGACGACGGGGGACGCCTTATGGAGGCATTCCGCCCACTCGGCGTCGGGATCGGAGTCGGCGGTGATCCCGCCGCCGACGCCCAGCACCGCGCCGCCCGCGGCATCGAATTCGACGGTTCGGATCGCGACGTTCAGCTCACAACCGGCCACCGGCGATGCCAATCCTATTGTGCCGCAATATATTCCACGACGATTTGGTTCCCACTGCGAGAGCAGTTGACGGGCGCGATGTTTGGGTGTCCCGGTGACCGAGGCCGGTGGGAAGGTGGCGTCCAGCAACGCCGACGTCGGTAACTCGCTGGGAACCTGCGCGGACACCGTCGACACGAGGTGCCACACGCCCGGTGCGCGGCGCACCACCAACAACTCGGGCACGGTCACCGTGCCGACGATGGCCACCCGGCCAAGATCGTTGCGCACCAGGTCGACGATCATGATGTTCTCGGCGACCTCTTTGGCTGACGCGCGCAGTGCGGATGGCCAGGCATCCAGCGGCAGCGTGCCCTTGATCGGGCTGGACGTCACGATCGTGCCGCGCCGCCGCAGGAAAAGCTCCGGCGACAGCGACGCCACCGCGCCCCACGTGCCGGCGAGGTAGGCCGCCCGGGCCGGGGAGGTGCGCGCCACGGCGTCGATGAAGAAGTCCAGCGGGGCGCCGGTGACCGTTCCGGTGAACTGCGTGCACACGCAAGCCTGGTAGACCTCGCCGGCGCGGATGGCTTCCAGGCATGCCAGCACCCCGTCACGGTGCGCGGCCTGGTCGGCGATGGCCCAATCGATGTGGCATTCGCGCGCCACGACCGCCGGCGCCGCCAGCGCGGTGGCGAGCCAATCCGGCATCGGCGCGCCGGAGAGGCTCTCGTACCACCAATGCCCGTCGCGGTCGCGGCGCAGCACGCAGTCGGTCCAGCCGCCCGCGGCCTCAGGGATCTGGTAGGCCTGCGCGTCGGCGGCGGGGTCGGGATAAGACAGGTAGCCGATCCAGCCGCCGCCCACTGCGTGCGGCTCCGGTGTCGGCGATGCCTGAACCGCGAACACGTCGTCGGCGTGCACCGGGCGCACCGACAGGCTCGGCGCGATCACCGCCAGCGCGCCGAACCATTCGCCGGTCAGCGCGGCCGGCGGCGGCAAACCGAGCCGGCGGGTGGCGTTGCCCACGGCGCGCAGCACCTGGGGTGCGGCGCCAAGATCGCCGAGCCGGTCGATTCGCACAGCCCTAGCTTGACAGAGCGGCGGTGTGTCGCATCCGCGGTGCCCGCTGCTCAGCTACGGCTGATGTCGCGGGCGGTCGCCAGGGCGGCCAGTTTCTGCGGGTTGCGCATCACATAGAAGTTGGTGATCTTGTCCTCGGCGATCTCCAGGGTGATCACGCCCTCGAGCTGTTCACCGAGGTAGAGCAACACCGCCGGGGCGCTGTTGCAGGTCACCATCTCCACCCGCATCGTGCCCAGGGCCGCGGCCCGGCGCATCAGGCCGGCGATCGCGCGGGCGACCTTTTCGGCACCGACCACCGGCCGCCGGGCGGCGCTCACCACGCCGCCGCTGTCGGCCGTCCAGGTCGCGTCCGGGGCAAGCATCGCCATCAGCGCTTGCACGTCTCCGCCGGCCGCCGTCGCCATGAACTGCGCCGTGATTTCGGCGTTGCGTTCCGGGTCGACCGAGTCGAATCGCTTGCGCCGGGCACGCACGTGTTCGCGAGCCCGGTGCGCCACCTGCCGTACGGTGGGCGCCGGCCTGCCCACCGCCTCGGCGATCTCGCCGTAGTCGAAGCCGAACACCTCGCGCAGTACGAACACGGCCCGCTCGTCGGGATTCAACGTCTCCAGCAACACCAGCATCGCCATCGAAATCGATTCCGCCAGAACGACGTCGGTCGAGGGATCCTGCTCGTCGAGCAACAGCGGCTCGGGCAGCCACGGCCCCACGTAATCCTCGCGCCGGCGGGCACCGGCCCGCAGCGAGTTCAGCGCCTGACGGGTGACCAGCTGGGCCAGATACGACTTGGTGTCACGCACCGTCGCCAAGTCGACCGCCGCCCACCGCAGATAACTGTCCTGCAAGACGTCGTCGGCCTCGGTCGCCGAGCCCAGCATCTCGTAGGCGATGGTGAACAGCAGTGGCCGCAGCAAGGTGAACCGTTCGGCGTGCTCGCTGCCGATCGGTGCTTGCGTCATCGCGCGGCGACCTCCTCGTCGGCCGGTGACTGCGCGGGCCGCTTACCGCCCTTGATCCAGCGGTACGAACCGGGCTTGGCGGCTTCCCGCCGGATCGACCACACCGTGCCTTTGCAGATCGCTTCTTTGATCGACGCCGCCGCCCGGCCGCCGAGGAACATGTTCACCGGCGTGTCGTCGGTGCGGGAGAACTGCACGGTGGCGTGGGTGCGGCCCAGGCTGATGCACTGGCCGACGAACGCCTGGCTCAGCGCCGCGGGAGCCTCGCCGGCGATACGGCTGAGCACGGTGTTGGCGGCCTGGGCACCCATCGGGCCGGCGGCCTGGCAGCTCATCCGCAACGGTTGACCCGACGGCGCGGCGGCATCACCCGCGGCGACGACCCGTTCGTCGTCGATGCTGGTGAGCGTCTCGTCGGTGAGCAGCCGGCCCATCGGGTCGGTGTGCAGTCCGCTGCGCGCGGCCAGATCCGGCACCGCGAATCCGGCCGTCCAGATGGTCGCCGCGCTGGGCAGCACCACGCCGTCGGTGAGCACCACCTCATTCCAGCGCACCTCGGCCACCGCCACGGACTCCAGCACGTTGACACGCAGGCCGCGCAACTGTTTGGCCACCGAACGCCGGCCCCGCTTGCTCAGCGACGGACCCAGCACCGGGCCGCAGACCAGCGTCACCGGGCGCCTGCTCTCAGCCAGTTCGGCGGCCGTCTCGATGCCGGTCAATCCGCCACCCACCACGGTGACGGGTGCGGGTAGCGGCAGATCGGTGAGCGCGTAGTGCAGTCGCTGCGCGCTTTCCAGGTCGGCGACCGAATGGGCGAATTCGGCGTAGCCGGGCACCGTCTCTGCGGGGGCGCCGGTGCTGCCCACGGCGTAGATCAGGTAGTCGTAGTCCAGCTCGGCGCCGGAGGCCAGCAAAACACGCCGGCCGGCGGCGTCGATGTGATCGACGCTGCCCACGACCAACTGGATCCCCTCGCCGAGCAGCGTCGCGTAATCGGCGGTCGCCGTGCCGGTGTCGGCAACCAACTGGTGCAAGCGGATTCGCTCGACGAAGACGGGTCGCGGGTTCACTACGGTGATGTCGACGTCCGGGTGCTGGCGCAGATGGTTGGCCGCCAGCGTTCCGGCGTATCCGGCGCCGACGACGACGACATGGGTTCTCCGGCGTGCCACCTCGGTCATGGCTGTCTCCTTCTCGTAAGGTCCTGTGCCCTTGAGACACCGCAGAGCCGCCGAGCGTGACAGGCAGGCGCGCAATTGTGACCCGTCTCACTGCGCGCCAGCGGGCGGCGCCGGCCGTTTCGCCGTCGAACGCCGCTGAGCTGCAGCGAAGCTATGCCGAAACGCGCATGATACGCTGCGCTACGCCAATCAAGGCCTGCCCCGGGCCGGATCACGCACCGCTGGAACGCGCGAAACATGGGGCCACTTGCACTCGCAACGCTGTGTATTGGGAGAAACAACCTTGACGACGACGATCGCTTCGCCTGGGCCAGGCGCCGCGCCGGTATCGGCGCAGGCGCGCAGCCCTCGGTCGTCGGACGCGATCTGACGTCGCCATGGTGTGCTCATTGCGGAAACGCGCGCTGGCCGCTGTCGTGTGCGCGGCGGTGGCGCTCAGCGGCTGCGGCGGAAAGAGCGACCCGGGACCGCTGTCGGCGATGGTCAGCCCGGCCATCCCGCCCACCGCGCAGGAGATACCCAACCCATTGCGCGGCCAGTATGAGGAAATGCTGAATCCGCTTTTCCCGCAGGGTAATTCAGCGCAACAGCGATACTCTGCCTGGCCCGCGTCGTACGACGCCAGCTTGCGTGTCTCGTGGCGGCAGTTGCAGCCCGTCGATCCGCGCACCTTGCCCCCGGACGCACCCGACGACCGCAGGTTCGATTTCAGCGCCATCGATGACGCACTGGCCAAACTCGGCAGCCGCAACATGCGCCTCATCCTGGGGGTGTACGTCTACAAGTCCTGCTGCAACGATTCCTACGCCGACAACACCAACATCGCGATTCCGGACTGGCTGCGCCCGTCGGCGGCCAGCTATCCCGCGCCGTCGACCGGTTCGGGCCCGGGCATCACCCAGGTGGTACCGAACTTCAACGACCCCGACTACCTCAATGGCGCCAGCCACCTTTTGGGCGCGCTCGGCCGCCGTTATGACGGCGACGAGCGGCTGTCCGTGTTCGAATTCTCCGGCTACGGTGACTTCGGCCAGAACCAGCTCGCGTATCTGCGCGATTCGCTAGGGGCTGCGGGTCCCACCCCCGACGACAGCACCGCAAAACTGGGCTATTACAGCCAGTTCCGCGACCAGAGCATCACCAAAGCCTCCATCGCCCAGCTGGTCGCGGCCAACGTCAACGCCTTCGGCCACACCCAACTGGTAGTTGCTCCGCAGAATCCGGAGATCGTCCGCCAGCTGTTCGCCGACGACGTCACCAAGAAGTTGGCCGCGCCGGTGGGCATCCGCACGGACTGCCTCGGGGTGCAGGCGCCGTTGCCGGAGTGGGCCGAGGCCAACGACTCCCAATACGTCCGGTCCAACGACGCTGTCGTCAATGCGATCAGGCAGCGGCTGATGACGGCGCTGGTGATCAGCCAGTGGTGCCGATTGCCCAGGGGTGCCGATGCGCGGTCGTACTACGAGAAGGGGCTGCACGATGTCATCCGGTATCACGTGTCGATGACGTCGAGCGCCGATTTCCCGGACCGCGATGCGACGTCCGCGATGGACCCCAAGCTGTTTGAGTTGTGGAGCCAGGCCAATACCTCTGCCGGCTACCGGTATTCGGTCGAGGCAAAGCCCGGATCGCAATCGATGCAGGGGAAGGTGGCGACGATCTCGGTCGAGTGGACCAACTACGGCTCGGCGGCGGCCACCGAGCACTGGGTGCCCGGCTACAAACTGGTGGATTTCTCGGGTGCGGTGGTTCGCAGCCTGCCCGCGGCGGTCAATCTCAAGACGCTGGTCCACGATGAATCCAGCCAGTCTCGCGAGGAGCCGGTTGCGGAGTCGGCCGCCGAGTCGGTGCACGTGGACGTGACGGGCCTGGCGCCGGGCCACTACACGGTGCGAGCCTCGGTCGAATGGCAACAGCACATACCGGGCGCCTCGCACGTCGTGAACTACGCGCCGATGGCCCTGGCGCGAGACGGCCGCGATGGCTCCGGGTTGTATCCGATTGCCACACTTGATATCCCGAGCGACCCGACCAGCGCATAGTGAGGATCCGAAGTCCTCACGTGAATCCAAACAAATTGTGGCGCAGCTAATTCACTCGCCGCTCATTGTTCGTTCTGCTCATTCGTGTCGGAAACCGCCTGGTAGCGCGGGAATACGCCCGCGGGAGCGGGCAGCGCCGTGCCCGGTGTCAGCCGGGTGCCGACGACGGCAAACGCTCGTTGGTCCTGCGACTGTCCGAGCAGATCGAGCAGCTTGCCCGCCGATTCGGGCATGACGGGCTGAACCAGCAGCGCGGCGATGCGGACCACCTCGCAGGTGACGTATAAGACGGTGCGGAAACGTTCCTGGTCGGCCTCGGATTCGCTCTTGCGCAAGACCCACGGCTGCTGCGCCGAGAAATACTTGTTGGCGTCCCCGAGCATCAGCCAGATCGCTTCCAGCCCAAGGTGCATCGCCTGGGAGTCGAAGCTGGCCCGTACCCGGTCCAGCAAGCCGTCGGCCGTCGCGAGCAACTCGGAGTCGGCGGCAATCAGCTCACCAGGTTGGGGAACGACCCCATCGAGGTTCTTGGCGATCATCGACAACGACCGCTGGGCCAGGTTGCCCAACTCGTTGGCCAGATCGGAGTTGACCCGGGTGACGATGGCGTCTTCGCTGAAGCTGCCGTCCTGCCCGAACGGAACTTCCCGCAACAGGAAATAGCGCACCTGATCCACGCCGAACGTGTCGACCAGATTTATCGGATCGACGACATTGCCCACCGATTTGCTCATCTTCTCGCCGCGGTTGAGCAGGAACCCGTGCGCGAAAACCCTTCGCGGCAGCTCGATTCCGGCCGACATCAAAAAAGCCGGCCAGTACACGGTGTGGAATCGGATGATGTCCTTGCCGATCATGTGTAGGTCGGCCGGCCAATAGCGCCGGAACGATTCGGATTCGGTGTCGGGGTAACCAACTCCGGTCAGGTAATTGGTCAGCGCGTCGACCCAGACGTACATCACGTGGTCGGGATGCTCGGGCACCTGTACGCCCCAGTCGAACGACGTGCGCGAGATGGACAGATCGCGCAGGCCGCCCGAGACGAAGCTGACCACCTCGTTGCGTCGCACGTCGGGCGCGATGAAGTCCGGGTTGGCCTCGTAGTGGGCCAACAGTTTGTCGGTATACGCCGAGAGCCGGAAGAAGTAAGTCTGCTCCTCGGTCCATGTCAGCGGGGCGCCGGTCTCCACGGCAAGCCGGGTGCCGTCATCGAGGAGTTTGGTCTCGGATTCGACGAAGAACCGTTCGTCGCGCACCGAGTACCAGCCCGAGTAGACGTCCAAATAGATGTCTCCGGCCGCCGACATCTTGCGCCAGATCTCCTTGGACGCCTCGTGGTGGTCGGGATCGGTGGTGCGGATGAACCGGTCGAAGGAGATGTTCAACCGCTCCTGCAGCCGCTGGAACACATCGGAGTTGCGCCGGGCCAGCTCGGCGGTCGGAATGCCCTCGGCCGCCGCCGTTTCAACCATCTTGAGGCCGTGTTCGTCGGTGCCGGTCAGAAACCGGACATCGAACCCGTCGAGCCGCTTGAACCGGGCGATCGCGTCGGTGGCGATGTACTCGTACGCGTGTCCGATGTGCGGCTCGCCGTTCGGGTAGGTGATCGCGGTGGTGACGTAATAGGGCCTCATCGCCCTCAACCTTATTTGTGGGCACCTTATTGTGTGCGCGTGAGTTCCAAACGTCAGCCGCCTCCTGCCCCCGTGCCGTTGAGCCCACTCGTCGATGCGCACACCCATCTGGATGCGTGTGGCGCGACCGACGCCGAGGACGTGAACGCCATCGTGGACCGCGCTGCGGCTGTCGGGGTGATCGCGGTCGTCACGATCGCCGACGACCTCGATTCGGCGCGCTGGGTAACGCACGCCGCGGAGTGGGACCCGCGCGTCTACGCCGCGGTGGCATTGCACCCGACCCGTGCCGACGCGCTCGACGACGCCGCCCGCGCCGAGATCGAGCGACTGGTGGGCCATCCCAGGGTGGTGGCCGTCGGCGAAACCGGGCTGGACTTGTACTGGCCCGGCCGGCTGGACGGCTGCGCGGAGCCGGCCGTGCAACGAGAGGCGTTCGCCTGGCACATCGATTTGGCGAAGCGGTCCGGCAAGCCTCTGATGATCCACAACCGGGACGCCGACGCAGAAGTGCTCGATGTGCTGGCCGCCGAGGGCGCCCCGGAGTCCGTGATCTTTCACTGCTTTTCCTCAGACGCCGCCATGGCCCGCCGCTGCGTGGACGCCGGGTGGGTGCTGAGCCTGTCCGGTACCGCGAGCTTCCGCAACGCGCACGCCCTGCGCGAAGCCATCCCGTTGATACCGCCGGCGCAGCTGCTGGTGGAGACCGACGCGCCATTTCTGACGCCGCATCCATATCGGGGGACGGCGAATGAGCCCTATTGCCTTCCTTATACTGTTCGGGCGATCGCCGAACTGGTGGGTCGTCGCCCGGAAGAGCTGGCCGAGATAACGACGGGCAACGCTGCGCGGGTGTATGGATTGGTCACAGTGTGAGGTGAACGACCAGGCGATTCTCTCTAGATCGCTGCGTCGGAGTTGCCCAACCTTGACCGGTTCGTTACCGTCTTGTGATCGAACGACTGGGCCTGCGGGCCCTTAATTTTGTGACCTTGCTGCTGAATGAGTGGGTTGTTGAGGGTTGGGTAGCGCGCGTTGAGTGTATTGACAAAACTGCATCAGAATCCTTCGCCGATGTTGCGTCTCGTTGTCGGAGGGCTGCTGGTAGTCCTGGCATTCGCGGGCGGATACGCGGTCTCGGTGTGCAAGACGGTGACATTGACCGTCGACGGGGTCGCCATGCAGGTGACGACCATGAAGTCGCGGGTGATCGACGTCGTCGCAGAGAACGGTTTCTCCATCGACGAACGCGACGACCTGTACCCCGCCGGTGATGTCGCGGTGCACGACGCCGGCAAGATCGTGTTACGACGCAGCCGCCCGCTGCAGATCTCGTTGGACGGCCATGACACCAAGCAGGTGTGGACCACCGCGTCCACTGTCGATGAGGCGCTGGCCCAGCTGGCGATGACCGACACCGCACCTGCCGCGGCTAATCGCGGCAGCCGCGTCCCGCTGGCCGGCATGGCGCTGCCGGTTGTCAGCGCCAAGACGGTCCGCATCAACGACGCCGGCGCGATCCGCAACGTGCACCTGGCGGCACCGAATGTCGCCGGCCTGTTGAGTGCCGCCGGCGCACCGCTGCTCGACAGCGACCAGGTGATGCCGCCCGCGAACACGCCGATCGCCGACGGGATGGAAGTCCAGGTGACCCGCAACCGGATCCAGCAGGTCACCGAGCGAATCCCGCTGCCCCCCAACGCCCGTCGCATCGAAGATCCGGACATGAACATGAGCCGCCAGGTCGTCGAGGATCCCGGCAGCCCGGGCACCCAAGACGTCACCTTCTCGGTGGCCAGCGTCAACGGCGTCGAGACCGGTCGGCTGCCGATCGCCAACACGGTGATCACGCCGGCCCGCGACTCGGTGGTCCGCATCGGCACCAAACCCGGCACCGAGGTGCCTCCGGTCAGTGACGGCTCGATCTGGGACGCGATCGCGAGCTGCGAGGCCGGCGGAAACTGGGCGATCAACACCGGAAACGGGTACTACGGCGGTGTGCAGTTCGATCAGGGCACGTGGGAGCGAAACGGAGGATTGCGGTTCGCCTCCCGCGCCGACCTCGCCACGCGCGAGGAGCAGATCACCGTCGCCGAGGTGACCCGAGAGCGCCAGGGTTGGGGCGCGTGGCCAGTGTGCAGCGGAAGAGCTGGTGCACGCTGACCATCCGGCTGCTCGGGCGTACCGAGATCAGGCGGCTGGCCAAAGACCTTGAATTTCGGCCACGGAAATCCCTCGGCCAAAACTTCGTCCACGACGCCAATACGGTGCGCCGGATAGTCTCGACCTCCGGGGTGAGCCGCTCTGACCACGTCCTGGAAGTCGGACCCGGACTGGGGTCGCTGACCCTGGCACTGCTGGACCGGGGCCCGGCGGTCACCGCCGTCGAAATCGATCCGGTGCTGGCCGAGCGGCTGGCCCAAACCGTCGCCGAGCACTCGGGAAGCGAAAGCCAGCGCCTGACGGTCATCAACCGCGACGTCTTGACCCTCCGCCGCGGCGAGCTGGATGTCCAGCCGACAGCAGTCGTCGCCAACCTGCCGTACAACGTCGCCGTTCCGGCGCTGTTGCATCTGCTTGCCGAGTTTCCGTCCATTCACACGGTGACGGTCATGGTGCAGGCCGAGGTCGCCGAGCGGCTGGCCGCCCAGCCGGGCGGCAAGGAATACGGGGTGCCCAGCGTCAAGGTGCGCTTCTTCGGTCGGGTTCGCCGGTGCGGCATGGTGCCGCCGACCGTCTTCTGGCCTATTCCTCGCGTCTACTCCGGGTTGGTCCGCATCGACCGGTACGCGACCTCGCCGTGGCCCACCGAGGAAGCCTTCCGCCGTCACGTGTTCGAACTGGTCGACATCGCGTTCGGGCAGCGCCGCAAGACATGTCGCAACGCGTTCGTGGCCTGGGCCGGCTCGGGCAACGAGTCGGCGGATCGGTTGCTGGCCGCCAGTATCGACCCTGCCCGCCGCGGTGAGACGCTCTCCATTGACGACTTCGTGCGGTTGTGGCAGCGGTCCGCCGATCGGCCCCACAGCACCGCAGCGACGACCGCGCGGGCCGCCCAGCAGGGGGCGTCTGCCGGCTGACGGCGGGACCCAGGGCGCCGTTGCGTGTGATCGGTCGGCAGCAGCGATAGTCTGCTGCGGTGTCAGCGTCTGATGGCAACACCGCCGCGCAGTGGGTTCCCACCGGATCGGTCACCGTCCGAGTGCCCGGAAAAGTCAACCTCTACCTGGCGGTGGGTGACCGTCGCGAGGACGGCTATCACGAGCTGGACACGATCTTCCAGGCCGTCTCGCTGCTCGACGAGGTGACGGTCCGCAATGCCGATGTGCTCTCGCTCGAGATCGTCGGCGAGGGCGCCGAGACGCTGCCCACCGACGAACGCAACCTCGCCTGGCAGGCTGCCGAGCTGATGGCCGAACACGTCGGCCGGGCGCCGGATGTGTCGATCATGATCGACAAAACCATTCCGGTCGCCGGCGGCATGGCCGGTGGCAGCGCCGACGCGGCGGCCGTGCTGGTCGCGATGAACTCGCTGTGGGAACTCAACGTGCCCCGCCGGGATCTGCGCATGCTGGCCGCCCGGTTGGGCAGTGATGTGCCGTTCGCGCTGCACGGCGGAACCGCGCTGGGCACCGGCCGCGGCGAGGAGTTGGCGACGGTGTTGTCCCGCAACACTTTTCACTGGGTGTTGGCGTTCGCCGACAGTGAGCTGCTGACGCCGGCCGTCTTCGCCGAACTGGACCGGTTGCGGGAGGCGGGGGATCCGCCGCGGCTGCCCGCTCCGGGGCCGGTGCTGGCCGCACTGGCCGCCGGTGACGCGGAGCAGTTGGCGCCGCTATTGGGCAACGAGATGCAGGCTGCCGCGGTGAGCCTGCACCCCGCCCTGCGGCGGACCTTGCGCGCCGGTGTCCAGGCCGGGGCGCTGGCCGGCATCGTGTCCGGTTCGGGCCCGACGTGTGCCTTCCTGTGCTCATCGGCGGCGGCCGCGGTCGACATCGGCACCGAGGTGTCCGGGGCGGGTGTCTGCCGCACCGTGCGGGTCGCCAGTGGGCCGGTGGTGGGCGCGCGGGTGGTCCCGTCACCCACCGAGGTGTGAATTTTTTCCCAACGTGTGCGGTGGTTTGGCGCTTCCCTAAGAGGAGTTTAAGATGAGGCGCGGTGACGGGAAGCGTTGAGCAGGATCACATAGTTCCATCGCCTGCCGGGCGTTCCGGTGGGCGATCATCGAATCGGGCCCGCAAAGGTCTTGCGGGTCCGTTTCACGCTCATCGAGCGGCCGAACGCGGCCGGCCTGTGGCGGATGCGGAAGCATCATCGATCCGAGACCTAACCGCCGCCCAACTGTGTTGGCGTGCTTGCGGCGCAGCGCTGCCCAGCGGGCGGACCATGAAATCCGGGGCGTTGGGGCGAGGGCTGGAACCGAGGAGGATTTTGTGAGCAGGTTTACCGAGAAGATGTACCGCAATGCCCGGTCGGCAACGACGGGCATGGTCACCGGTGAACCCCACGAACCGGTCCGTCACACCTGGGGCGAGGTTCACGAGCGGGCGCGCCGTATCGCGGGTGGCCTGGCTGCCGCGGGCATCGGGCCCGGCGACGCGGTCGGTGTGCTCGCCGGTTATCCGGTGGAGATCGCGCCGACGGCGCAGGGCCTGTGGATTCGCGGGGCGAGCCTCACCATGCTGCACCAGCCCACGCCACGCACAGACCTCGCCGTGTGGGCTGACGACACCATGAACGTCATCGGCATGATCGAGGCGAAGGCCGTCGTCGTCTCGGAGCCCTTCCTGGTGGCGATCCCGGTCCTCGAGGAGAAGGGCATCCATGTCCTCACCGTCACCGACCTGCTCGCGGCGGAACCGATCGATCCCGTCGAGGTCGGCGAGGATGCGCTCGCCCTGATGCAGCTGACGTCCGGGTCTACCGGATCTCCCAAGGCGGTCCAGATCACCCACCGCAACATCTACTCCAACGCGGAGGCGATGTTCATCGGCGCCCAGTACGACGTCGACAAGGACGTCATGGTCAGTTGGCTGCCCTGCTTCCACGACATGGGCATGGTCGGATTCCTCACCATCCCCATGTATTTCGGTGCCGAACTAGTCAAGGTCACCCCGATGGACTTCCTGCGGGACACGCTGCTGTGGGCCAAGCTCATCGACAAGTACAAGGGCACCATGACCGCGGCACCCAACTTCGCCTACGCGCTGCTGGCCAAGCGGTTGCGTCGTAACGCCAAGCCCGGCGACTTCGACCTGTCCACCCTGCGGTTCGCGCTGTCCGGAGCCGAGCCCGTCGAACCCGCCGACGTCGAGGACCTGCTCGACGCGGGCAAGCCGTTCGGCCTGCGGCCGTCGGCGATCCTGCCGGCCTACGGCATGGCCGAGACCACGCTGGCCGTGTCGTTCTCGGAGTGCAACGCCGGCCTGGTGGTCGACGAGGTCGACGCCGACCTGCTGGCCGCCCTGCGCCGCGCCGTCCCCGCCACCAAGGGCAACACCCGCCGGCTGGCCACGCTGGGCCCCCTGCTCAAGGACCTCGAGGCCCGCATCGTCGACGAGAACGGCGAGGTGATGCCCGCGCGCGGCGTCGGTGTCATCGAGCTGCGCGGCGAGTCGCTGACGCCCGGCTACCTGACCATGGGCGGCTTCATCTCCGCCCAGGACGAGCACGGCTGGTATGACACGGGTGACCTCGGCTACCTCACCGAGGAGGGCCACGTGGTGGTGTGCGGCCGCGTGAAGGACGTCATCATCATGGCGGGCCGCAACATCTACCCGACCGACATCGAGCGCGCCGCCTGCCGCGTCGAGGGCGTGCGGCCAGGGTGTGCGGTCGCGGTGCGCCTGGACGCCGGCCATTCCCGCGAGACGTTCGCCGTGGCCGTGGAATCCAACGCCTACCAAGACCAGGCCGAGGTGCGTCGCATCGAGCATCGGGTCGCGCGTGAAGTGGTGGCCGAGGTCGACGTCCGGCCACGCAACGTGGTGGTGCTCGGTCCCGGGACCATCCCGAAGACGCCGTCGGGCAAGCTGCGCCGATCCACGTCCCTCGACCTGGTGACCTAGTCAGGCATCCTCGCTACCAGGCGTGGACGCGGTTCTGTGCGGTCTCTAGCCCCAGTTCGATCAGCAGTTCGGTTGCATCCGCAGCCTGCTCACAGATGGTGGGAACTTCGGCGCGCTCGAGGGCGCTGAAGCTTTCCAGCACAAACACCGCCGGATCCTTGCGTCCCGGAGGGCGGCCGATTCCGATCCGGACTCGCTGGAAGTCCTTGCTGCCCAAGGCATTCCCTACCGAACGCAGACCGTTGTGGCCGCCTTCGCCGCCGCCGATCTTGAGCCGGATACGGCCGAAGTCCAAGTCGAGATCGTCGTGGATGACGATGACGTCGCCCGGTGCCACCGAGTAGAACTTCGCCAAAGGGCCTACCTGACGCCCGGATTCGTTCATGTAGCAGCGTGGCTTTGCCACGATCACCGAGTGCCCGGCGAGGCGGCCGCTGACCATCTCGGCACCGGAACGCTTGTGCGCCTTGAACTTCGAACCCATCCGCGCGGCGAGCAGGTCGGCGACCATGAACCCGATGTTGTGTCGGGTCCGGGCGTAGTTGTCTCCGGGATTGCCCAGGCCGACCACCAGCAACGGCTCGGCCACTTCGTGATCCGCCTACTCGGACTCGGCTTCGGCGGCCTCTTCTCCGCCGGCCTCCGCCTCTTCTTCGCCTTCGGGCGCCGCGGCTTCCTCGGTGACCTCGCCGGCGCCCTCTTCGGCGAGTTCCTCGGCCGTCGGCGCGGTGACCACGTTGACCACCAGCGTTTCCGGGTCGGAGATCAGGTTCACACCCTTAGGCAGGGTGATCTGTCCGGCGGAGAACTGGGTACCGGGTTCGGCACCCTCAATCGACACCGTCAACTGCTCGGGAATCGACATGGCGTCGGCCTCGATCTCGATGGCGCTGGCGTCTTGGGTCACCAGGGTGCCGGACACGGCCTCGCCTTCGATGACGACACGGACCTCGACGACGACCTTCTCGCCGCGACGCACGACCAGCAGGTCGGCGTGCTGAATGGTGCGGCGAATGGGGTGGATGTCCAGTGACTTGGTCAGCGCCAGTTGCTCCTTGCCCTCGATGTCGAGGGTGAGCACCGCGTTGGTGCCCGCGTGCCGCAGCACCGCGGCGAAGTCATGGCCGGGCAGCTCCAAGTGCTGCGGGTCGGCGCCGTGGCCGTAGAGCACGGCCGGGATCTTGCCGTCGCGGCGGGCTCGCCGGGACGCGCCCTTGCCGGTCTCGGCGCGGACCGCAACCTTCAACTGGTTGACTGATTGCTTAGCCATTTGTCGCTCCTGTGTGCTCGCCTGTCTTCGGGGCACGGCCGGGTCGCGACGATTCGTCGGTCTCCGTCGATAACGGTGCTGGCCAGCCAGCCACCCTCGCCGTGACGCCCGGTCAGGTTAGCGCATCTGCACCTCAGAGGGGAAATTCCGGATCGGTAGCGAACGGGCGTCACTTCTGTCACTCGGCACTTCTGTTACTCGGCGAGGACGGTGTTGCGAGTGCCCGCCTTCGAGCGACAAATCGGCACCGGGCGGCCAGCCCCGTTGTCGCTCAAAGGCGGGCAAAACGTCCACCGCCTCCTCCGGAAACTGGCGTGGCGTTTGTGACTGGCGTGATCAGAGGGGGAAGTGGGTCTTGGTGAGCTGCTCGGACAGCGACCACAGCGCCGCCGCGGTGGCGCTGTCTCGGGCACGCCGGCTGCGCGCAACCGGCTGGGTGCGGCCGACCTGACCGAATCGCGGGCCGACAAAGGTGTCGCCGGGCACATCCGCGGACGCCGCGTACAGGGTTTGCCGCGCACCAAAATCTGCGTCGGTGGCGACCACCGACGTCACGGCCGACATCATCGCGTCACCCAGCTTGCGGCCCGAGGCGCCCTGCAGGTTGGTGTGCGAGTAGCCAGGGTGGGCGGCGAGGGCACGCAGCGGGGAACCGGCAGCGGTGAGGCGGCGCTGCAGCTCGCTGGTGAACAGCAGGTTGGCGAGCTTGGATTGGCTATAGGCCAGCCACGGCGAGTAGCGACGGTTCTGCCAGTTCAGGTCGTCGAGGTCGATGCGTCCGGCCCAGTGCGCCATCGACGACACCGTCACCACCCGATCGGTCAGCTTGGGCAGCAGCAGGTTGGTCAGCGCGAAGTGACCGAGATGATTGGTGCCAACCTGGGTTTCGAAGCCGTCGACCGTCAGCGCGAAGGGGGCCGCCATGATGCCGGCGTTGTTGATCAGCACGTCGGCCCTGCTGACCCCGTCGGCGAATCGGCGCACCGACGACAGGTCCTGCAGGTCGAGCTCACGCACCTCGACCTGACCGGCCATCCGACGGGCTGCGGTCTCGCCCTTGCGGATGTTGCGGACGGCCATGACGATCGTGGCCCCTCGTCGGGCCAGCTCACGGGCGGTCACGGCGCCCAACCCGCTGTTGGCGCCGGTGATGATGACGGTGCGTTCGGCGAACGACGGCAGATCTGCGGCGGTCCAGCCAGTCATGGCAGACAACACTAATCGTGCGGCGCGTACCGCCTAGTGGTGACGTCCGCTGCCGGTCTTTTACGGGCTGGTTCGGCGGGGATAGGGACGTGGCTCAGTCGGCACGGCCGGTGAGATTGCCGTGAGGGCTGTGACGGGATCGCCTATCACGACCATGACGGCAATCTCGGTGAGATCAGAGCAGCGCCGCGATAGCACCAATCACTTTGCCGCGACGACGAATCCGTGAATGATCGTGTTGATGTCGGTTGACTGCGCGGCCGCCTGATCAGCCAGGCCGGTGATGGTCAGCTGCACCAGATAACGCTGGCGCGCGGGCGGTGATCCGGTGGGGATGACGATGCGGTTCCAGCTGTGCAACCGCATGCCGTCGATGTCGTAGCTGCCCTGGATCATCGACGACGGAAAGCCGTTGTAGGGCGCGCCCGAGGCGTCCAGCTGTTTGAAGTTCTCGAACAGTTGCGCATCGTCGTTGCCGTGCTTGATGACTTGCGCCGGGTCGAAGTCACCGTTGAGCTTGAACACCACCAGCCGTGCCGTCGGGAATTTGCCGCCCTGGGAGATGATCAGGGTTTGCGGGTTGATGTTCGGGCTGGTGAACCGCGACCAGCCCGCAGGTGTCGGTATCGAGACCGTCAGGTCGGGCAGCGATCCCGGTTCCACCGGTTGTCCGGTCACTCCGATGCTTTGCAGATACTGCGACAGCGGAACCGGCTTCTCCGTCGCCTTGGTTGTCGTGGTCGCAGAGGTCGTCGACAGGATCGATTGGTAATCAGGCGGTTTCGGAGCGCATCCGGCGGCGAAGAAAGCCACCGCAACCAACGCGGCCACGAGGCGGCCGGGCCGATTCACAGAATCTCGCGGACCGCGTCGATCGGACGGGCCAGCCGCGTGCCCTTAGCTGTGATGACGAAGGGTCGTTCGATGAGGATGGGATGTTCGATCATTGCGTCGAGCAGCTGATCATCACTCGCATCGGCGAGATTCAGCTCCTCGTAAAGCGACTCGCGCTTGCGGATCGCGGTGCGCACGTCGATGCCCGCGTCGCGGATCATTTTCACCAGCTCGGCGCGCGACGGCGGGGTCTTCAAGTATTCGACGATGGTGGGTTCGAACCCGTTGTCGCGCAGCAGGTCCAGCGTCTTGCGCGAGGTGCTGCAGCGTGGGTTGTGAAAGATAACGGCGTCGTGTGGCTCCGCAGCCATCTAGGCGTCTCCGTCGAAGAGCCCGGTGACCGAACCGTTTTCGAATACGGCGCGGATGGTGCTGGCCAGCAGCGGCGCGATGGAGAGGACCGTCAGCTGGGGGAATCGCTTCTCCTCGCCGATCGGCAGGGTGTTGGTCACGATGACTTCCCGCGCGCCGCAGGCGGCCAGCCGCTCGGCCGCCGGATCGGATAGCACACCGTGGGTGGCCGCGATGATCACGTCGCCGGCGCCCTCATCGCGCAGCAGCTTCACCGCACCGGCGATGGTGCCGCCGGTGTCGATCATGTCGTCGATCAGCACGCAGGTGCGCCCGGCCACCTCACCGACGACGCGGTTGGACACCACCTGGTTGGGCACCCGCGGGTCGCGGGTCTTGTGAATGAAGGCCAGCGGGACGCCGCCGAGCGCGTCGGCCCATTTCTCGGCGATGCGCACGCGCCCGGAGTCGGGCGAGACGACCACCATGTTGCCGTCCGGGTAGTTGTCGCGGATGTAGCCGGTCAGCAGGTTCTGCCCGCGCATGTGATCGACGGGCCCATCGAAAAAGCCCTGGATCTGGTCCGTGTGCAGGTCGACGGTGACGATCCGGTCGGCGCCGGCGGTCTTGAGCAGGTCGGCGACCAGCCGGGCCGAGATCGGCTCGCGGCCACGGTGCTTCTTGTCCTGCCGGGCGTACGGGTAGAACGGCATGACCGCGGTGATTCGCTTGGCGCTGCCCCGCTTGAGGGCGTCGATCATGATCAGCTGTTCCATCAGCCAGTTGTTGACCGGGTCGGGGGCGGACTGCAGCACGAAGGCGTCACATCCGCGCACCGATTCGTGGAACCGCACGAAGATCTCGCCGTTGGCGAATTCCCGCGCCGTTTGCGCGGTGACGTGGACGTCGAGCTCTTTGGCCACCTGCTCGGCCAGCTCCGGATGCGCGCGACCGGAGAAGAGCATCAAGTTTTTGCGGTTATCGGTCCAGTCGTGGCTCAACGCACTGCCCTCGCCATATCGGGGTGGGGGATGGAAGGCCCCATCGTACGAAGCGAATCGTACGGAACTATGGCCGGGTTGCCAGCTAGCAAATTCACGGTGTCGAGTCGGCTTCTGGTGCTTGGTCGGCCTTGGAGACCGGCGGGGTGCTCTGACCGGCGGCTTTCTCGGCGGCCTGGGCCGCTTGCGCGGCCGCGCTGCCCGGGCGCTTGCGGTGCACCCAACCTTCGATGTTGCGTTGCGGACCCGCGGACACCGCGAGCGTTCCGGGCGGGACGTCGTTGCGCACCACCGTGCCCGCGCCGGTGTAGGCGCCGTCGCCAACGGTGACCGGCGCCACGAACATGGTGTCCGAGCCGGTGCGCACGTGCGAGCCGATGGTGGTCCGCCGTTTGGATTCGCCGTCGTAGTTGACGAAAACACTGGAAGCGCCGATGTTGCTGTGTTCGCCGATGTCCGCGTCCCCGACATAGGTCAGGTGCGGCACCTTGGACCCTGTGCCGATGGTGGAGTTCTTGGTCTCGACGAAGGCGCCGAGCTTGCCGTCGTCGCCCAGCACCGTGCCGGGCCGCAGGTAGGTGAACGGCCCGACGGTCGCGCCGGCACCGATCGACGACGCGGTGCCGTGGGTGCGCACCACGGAGGCGCCGTCACCGACGCTGACATCGGTCAGGGTGGTGTCCGGGCCGACGACGCAGTGGCTCCCGACCTGAGTGCGGCCGAGTAACTGCGTTCCCGGGTGGATGACGGTGTCGCGGCCGACGCTGACGTCGACGTCGATCCAGGTGGTGGCGGGGTCGACGACGGTGACGCCGGCCATCTGGTGGGTGGCGATGATGCGGCGGTTCAGTTCGGCGCCCAGCTGGGCGAGTTGGACGCGGTTGTTGACGCCGGCCACCAGCGCGCTGTCGTCGACGTGGCGGGCATGGATGGCCAGGCCGTCGCCGCGCAGGATTGCAATGACGTCCGTCAGGTACAGCTCCTGCTGGGCGTTGTTGGAGCTCAGGCGGTTCAGCGCGGAGCGCAGCGCCACGGTGTCGAAGGCGTAGACGCCGGCGTTGACCTCACGGATCTCGCGTTGCGAGGGCGTAGCGTCGGCGTGTTCCACGATCGCCATGACCTCGTCGTCCTGGGTGCGCAGGATGCGGCCATAGCCGCTGGGGTCGTCCACCGTCGTGGTCAGCACGGTGACCGCGGCCCGCGCCGCGCTGTGGGCGGCGATCAGATCGGCCAGGGTGTCGGCATCCAGCAGCGGGGTGTCGCCTGAGGTGACGACGACCATGCCGGCGTAGTCGGTTGGCAGCGCGGACAGGCCGCACAGCACGGCGTCGCCCGTGCCGCGGGGGCGGTCCTGCAGAGCCACATCGATGGGGCGTCCCAGGGCGTCGGCCCAGTCGGCGACCAGCGGCGCGATGCGCTCATGATCATGGCCCAGGACGACGGCCAGGTGCTGGGGAGCCACCTTGGTGATCGCGTGCAGGAGATGGGACAGCATGCTGCGCCCCGCGATCGTGTGCAGGACTTTCGGGGTGTCCGACCGCATCCGGGTGCCGGGCCCGGCCGCTAGCACCAGGACCGCGGTATCACCAGGAGACGACATCAACCCTCCTCTTGGATTTCTCCCGCACGGGCTGCGCGCGAAAGGCCGATACGCCGATAAGCGTGTCACTTCAGCTGCGGTGAAGGCAAAAAATCGAAGCTCCGTCGCCAGGACTCGAACCTGAACTATCTGAACCAAAATCAGAGGTGCTGCCGATTACACCACGACGGATCGCTAATCCATTGGCGAGCGGCGGGTTGATACCGACCGCGCCAAGAAGACTTTAGTCTGACCACGATGCGGCCCGCTTGTCGGCTGTTGACCGATACGCTGATTGACGTGGCCGTGCTGGACAAGGAACCGGACAAAGAGGCCCGGGCGCCGCGCGCGCGGATGACCGGCACCGAGCGCCGCCAGCAGCTCGTGGGCATCGCGCGCACGCTGTTCGCCGAACGCGGGTACGAAGGCACCTCGATCGAGGAGATCGCGCTGCGCGCCAACGTGTCCAAACCGGTCGTCTACGAGCACTTCGGCGGCAAGGAAGGCCTGTACGCCGTCGTCGTCGACCGCGAGATGTCGGCGCTGCTGGACGGCATCACGTCGTCGTTGACCAACAACCGGTCTCGGGTGCGCGTCGAGCGGGTCGCGCTGGCGCTGCTCACCTACGTCGAACAGCGCACCGACGGCTTCCGGATCATGATCCGCGACTCGCCGGCCGCGATCAGCTCGGGCACCTACTCCAGCCTGCTCAATGACGCCGTCAACCAGGTCAGCTCCATCCTGGCCGGTGACTTCTCCCGCCGTGGCCTGGATCCCGGGCTGGCTCCGCTGTACGCCCAGGCGCTCGTCGGCTCGGTGTCGATGACGGCGCAGTGGTGGCTCGATACCCGGGAGCCCAAGAAGGAAGTGGTGGCGGCCCACCTGGTCAACCTGATGTGGAACGGGCTGACGCACCTGGAGGCCGACCCTCGACTGCAGGACGAGTAGCCGGCTAACCGCAGTCTCGCGCCAGCAGGTCGGCAACGGTCTCCCGGCGAACAAGTTCGCGGGCCCGCCCGTCCTTGACCGCCACCAGCGCGGGTCGGCCCACCATGTTGTAGTTCGACGCCATGCTGTGGTGGTAGGCGCCGGTGCAGGCCACGGCCAGCAGGTCGCCGGGGTGCAGGTCCGCTGGGAGTTCGATGTCGCGCGCGATCTCGTCGCCCGCCTCACAATGTCGGCCGACGACTGTCACCCGCTGCTTGACTCCGAGCGCATGCCGGTTGGCCAGCGCCGCGGTGTATCGCGCGCCGTACAGCGACACCCGCGGGTTGTCGCTCATGCCGCCGTCGACCGCGACGAAGGTGCGTCCACCCGGCTGGGTTTTGATCGAGCACACCCGGTACAGCGTCACGCCGGCCCGGCCGCAGACGGCCCGTCCCGGTTCCACCACGATCTGCGGTCGCGGGAAATGCTCCGCGGCGCAGGCCTCGTCGAGTGCGTTTTCGATGACATCGGCCAGCTGCTCGAGGTTGAGCTCGCGGTCGCCGGAGACGTAGGGGATGGCGTGCCCGCCGCCGATGTTCAGCTCGGTGAGGATGACGCCGTGTCGGGTCCGGATGTCGGCCATCGCGCTGATCATCCGGCGGATCGCTTCGCCATAGAGGGCGGGGTCGGTGACCTGCGAGCCGATGTGGCAGTGCAGCCCGACGAGGTCGAGGATCGGGTGCGCCAGCACCCGCTGGGCCGCGACATCGGCCCGGTCGCCGTACAGCGTGAATCCGAACTTCTGGTCGCTGACACCGGTGGTGACGGCTCGGTGTCCGTGAATATCGATGTCGGGGGTCACCCGAATGAGCACCCGTTGGCGCCGCTGCGCCAGGCCGGCGAGGTAGGCGATTTCCATGCCGGAATCCACCACGATGCGTCCGACCCCGACTCGCACCGCTTCGCGCAGCTCCTCCGCCGATTTGGCGTTGCCGTGCATGACGATGCGTGCCGGATCGACTCCACCGGCAAGGGCGACGGCCAGCTCGCCGCCGGAGCACACGTCGAGGCCGAGGCCCTCTTCGCGGGCCCAGCACGCCACCGCGGTGCTCAGTAGCGACTTCCCGGCGTACACCACCTCGATCCCGCGCAGGGTCGCGCGGTAGCGACGGACGCGATGCCGAAAGTCGGTTTCGTCGATGACGTAGGCCGGGGTGTGAAACTCGTCGGCGATATCGGCCAGTGGTATACCGCCGACGCACAGCCTGCCCTCGTCGTCGGGGTGCGCGGTGATGGGCCAGATCGCGGGATCGAAACGCGGGGGAGCCGCCTGACCGACAGACGGCAGGATATCCAGCAATGTCATGAATTCAACGTGCGCCCGCGGGTAACCCCGGCGGTGCCTTCCTTACGCTCCTTTGACGGCCGCGAGCTCGATATTGACGGGGTTCGGTCTGTCCGGCCCTGTCGGACAGGGCCCCTAGAATGGGATTCATCATGACCGCACCGGGGGCTGCTCGCCCAGAAACCCCGATCGCGGGGCTCGTTGAATTGGCGCTCACCGCGCCGACCTTCCAGCAGTTGATCGACAGCGCGGCCGCGTCGCCGGCCGAGTTGAACCTGGTGGGTCCAGCCAGCGCACGGCTATTCGTCGCCAGCGCGCTGGCGCGGTTGGGTCCTCTGCTGGTAGTCACCGCGACCGGGCGCGAAGCCGACGACTTGACCGCTGAACTGCGCGGCGTCTTCGGCGATGCCGTCGCGGTCTTCCCGTCGTGGGAAACGCTGCCGCACGAGAGACTTTCGCCCGGCGTCGACACCGTCGGCGCTCGTTTGACCCTGCTGCGCCGACTGGCCTATCCCGATGACGCGCGGCTGGGTCCGCCCCTGCAGGTGGTGGTGACCGCGGTGCGCTCGCTGCTGCAGCCGATGACGCCGCAGCTGGGGCTGGTGGAGCCGGTCACGTTGAGCGTCGGTGCGGAAATCGAATTCGAGGGCGTGATCACGCGGCTCGCCGAGCTGGCCTACACCCGGGTCGACATGGTCGGCCGGCGCGGCGAATTCGCCGTGCGCGGAGGCATTCTCGACGTGTTTCCGCCGACCGCCGAGCACCCGGTGCGCATCGAGTTCTGGGGCGACGAGGTCAGCGAGATGCGGAT
This sequence comes from Mycobacterium sp. NGS56, assembly GCF_059812425.1. NCBI lineage: Bacteria > Bacillati > Actinomycetota > Actinomycetes > Mycobacteriales > Mycobacteriaceae > Mycobacterium > Mycobacterium sp. NGS56. The sequence goes on along the minus strand of NZ_JCALCQ010000001.1, from coordinate 582,115 downwards.
GTTCTCGGTCGCCGACCAGCGGTCGATCCCCCAGATCGAGGTCGACACCCTGATCGCGGTGGCCTGCCGCGAACTGCTACTGACCGATGAGGTGCGGGAACGCGCCGCTGAACTGGCCGCGCGGCACACCACCCCCGAGCCCGCCATCACCGGCAGCGTCACCGACATGCTGGCCAAGATCGCCGAGGGCATCGCGGTCGACGGCATGGAGGCGTTGCTGCCGGTGCTTCGGCCCGGCGAGCACGTCCTGCTGACCGACCAATTGGCCCAGCGCACACCGGTCTTGGTCTGCGACCCGGAGAAGGTCCGCACCCGCGCCGCCGACCTGATCAAGACCGGTAGCGAATTCCTCGAAGCGTCGTGGTCGGTCGCGGCGTTGGGGACCGACGCGCCCGTCGACGTCGCGCAGTTCGGCGGATCGGGGTTCGCCGAACTCGATGACGTTCGCGCCGCGGCGGCTCGTGGCGGGCATCCGTGGTGGACGCTGAGCCAGCTGTCCGACGAGTCGGCCGTGGAGCTCGAGATCCGGTCGGCGCCGTCGGCGCGCGGGCACCAGCACGATATCGACGGCATCTTCGCGATGCTGCGCGCGCACGTCAGCACCGGCGGCTACGCCGTCGTCGTCGCACCCGGCGCCGGCACCGCGCATCGCGTGGTGGAACGGCTCGGCGAATGCGACACCCCCGCCGCCATGCTCGACTCGGGTGCCGCGCCCAAGCCCGGTGTGGTCGGAGTGCTCAAGGGACCGCTGCACGACGGCGTGATCATCCCCGGCGCCACGTTGGTGGTGATCACCGAGACGGACCTGACCGGAAGCCGGGTGACGGCCGTCGAGGGCAAACGCCTGGCGGCCAAGCGGCGCAACACCGTTGATCCGTTGGCGCTGACCGCCGGCGATCTGGTGGTGCACGACCAGCACGGCATCGGCCGGTTCGTGGAGATGGTAGAGCGCACCGTCGGCGGCGCCCGCCGCGAGTACCTGGTGCTCGAATACGCCTCGAGCAAGCGCGGCGGTGGATCAGACAAGCTCTATGTCCCGATGGATTCGCTGGACCAGCTGTCGCGGTACGTCGGCGGCCAGGCGCCCGCGCTGAGCAAGCTGGGCGGCAGCGACTGGACCAACACCAAGACCAAGGCCCGGCGCGCGGTACGGGAGATCGCCGGTGAACTGGTGTCGCTGTACGCCAAGCGGCAAGCCAGTCCCGGGCACGCATTCGGCCCGGACACCCCCTGGCAGGCCGAGATGGAAGACGCGTTCGGGTACACCGAGACGGTCGACCAGCTGACCGCCATCACCGAAGTCAAGGCGGATATGGAAAAGCCGATCCCGATGGACCGGGTGATCTGCGGCGACGTCGGCTACGGCAAGACCGAGATCGCCGTGCGGGCGGCGTTCAAGGCGGTCCAGGACGGAAAGCAGGTCGCCGTGCTGGTGCCGACCACGCTGCTGGCCGACCAGCATCTGCAGACCTTCAGCGACCGGATGGCCGGATTCCCGGTGACCGTCAAGGGCCTGTCCCGGTTCACCGACGCCACCGAATCCAAGCAGGTCATCGAGGGCCTGGCCGACGGATCGGTGGACGTGGTGATCGGCACGCACCGGCTGCTGCAGACCGGGGTGCGCTGGAAGGACCTCGGTCTGGTGGTGGTCGACGAGGAGCAGCGGTTCGGCGTCGAGCACAAGGAGCACATCAAGTCACTGCGCACCCACGTCGACGTGCTGACCATGAGCGCAACCCCCATCCCGCGGACGCTGGAGATGAGCCTGGCCGGCATCCGCGAGATGTCGACGATCCTGACGCCGCCCGAAGAGCGGTATCCCGTGCTGACTTACGTCGGCCCGCAGGACGACAAGCAGGTCGCGGCCGCCCTTCGCCGCGAGCTGCTGCGCGACGGGCAGGTCTTCTACGTGCACAACCGGGTCAGCTCGATCGACCGGGCGGCGGCCCGGATCCGGGACCTGGTGCCCGCGGCGCGGGTGGTCGTCGCGCACGGGCAGATGCCCGAAGACCGGCTGGAGCGCACGGTGCAGGGGTTCTGGAATCGCGAGTACGACATCCTGGTGTGCACCACGATCGTGGAGACCGGGCTGGACATCTCCAACGCCAACACGCTGATCGTGGAGCGCGCCGACACGTTCGGTCTCTCGCAGCTGCACCAGCTGCGCGGCCGGGTCGGCCGCAGCCGAGAGCGCGGCTACGCGTACTTCCTGTATCCGCCGCACGCGCCGCTGACCGAGACGGCCTACGACCGGCTGGCCACCATCGCGCAGAACAACGAGCTGGGCGCCGGCATGGCCGTCGCGCTGAAGGACCTCGAAATCCGCGGCGCCGGCAACGTGTTGGGAGTCGAGCAGTCGGGGCACGTCGCCGGGGTCGGCTTCGACCTGTACGTCCGGTTGGTGGGCGAGGCGGTCGAGGCTTACCGGGCCGCCGCCGACGGCCAGACGGTCACCACCGCCGAGGAGCCCAAGGACGTGCGGATCGACCTGCCCGTCGACGCGCACCTGCCGCCGGACTACATCGCCAGCGACCGGCTCCGGCTGGAGGGTTACCGTCGGCTGGCCGCGGCGGCCTCCGACGGGGAAATCGACGCGGTCGTCGAGGAACTCATCGACCGGTACGGGTCGCTGCCCGAACCGGCCCTTCGGCTGGTGGCGGTGGCGCGACTGCGGTTGCTGTGCCGCGGCGCCGGCATTACCGAGGTGTCGGCGGCGTCGGCGTCGACGGTCCGGCTGTCGCCGATGACGTTGCCGGATTCGGCTCAGGTGCGGCTCAAGCGGATGTATCCGGCCGCGAGCTACCGCGCCACGACCTCGACCGTGCAGGTTCCCATTCCGCGATCCGGCGGCGTGGGCGCGCCGCGACTGCGCGATGTCGAGTTGGTGCAGATGGTGGCCGACCTGGTGACGGCACTGCAGGGCACACCGCAGACCGACATTGGTATAACGAGTGAACTGTCGTCGTCGATGGCAAGTGAGCAGCGACAGGCGCGATGATCCGCGCCCGCGACGATGCAGTGGGGGTAGGGCCCGCTTGCGGGGGCCGAAGCGATGCGGAGGAGGGGCGCGAATGATCGTCGTCTTGTTCGACCCCCGTCGCCCCTCGCTGGTGCCCGTCGAAGCCATCGAGCACCTCAGCGGCGAGGTGCAGTACACCGAGGAGATGCCCGTCGCCGTGCCTTGGTCGCTGCCTGCGGCGCGCCCGGTGCATTCCGGCGAAGACGCCCCCGTGCTGCTGTCGTCCGACCCCGACCACCCCGCCGTCGTCGCCCGGTTGGCGGCAGGTGCGCGGCTGATCTCGGCGCCCGAGACGCCGCGTGGTGAACGGCTGGTCGATGCGGTGGCGATGATGGACAAACTGCGCACCGCCGGGCCCTGGGAAAGCGAGCAGACGCACGATTCGCTGCGCAGATTTCTGCTGGAGGAGACCTACGAACTGCTGGACGCGGTCGGCAGTGGCAGCGCAGACCAGTTGCGCGAAGAGCTCGGCGACGTGTTGCTGCAGGTGTTGTTTCACGCCCGCATTGCCGAAGATGCTCCGCATCTGCCCTTCACCATCGACGACGTCGCAACCACCCTGATGCGAAAGCTGGGCAATCGGGTACCCGGAGTACTTGCCGGGCAACCTATTTCGCTCGAAGAACAGCTGGCACAGTGGGAGGAGCGCAAGGCCGCCGAAAAGCCGCGGAAATCGGTGATGGACGACGTGCACACCGGGCAGCCCGCATTGGCGCTGGCCCAAAAGGTCATTGCGCGTGCCGGCAAAGCGGGCTTGCCCGCCGATTTGATCCCCGAGGCGATCAGCACAATTTCAGTGTCGGCCGACGTCGATGCCGAAAGTGCCCTGCGCGCGGCCGTTCTGGACTTCGTGGAAACGGTCCGCGGAGTCGAGCGGACGATCTCGGCCGCACGCCGCGGTACCGATGTTCCCGAGGAGTTCGATGTGGCCCCGGTCGGCGAGATCTCGCAGGAGGAGTGGCGTGCGCACTGGCCGGCCGATGCACCGGCATTCGAAAATCGACAGCAGGAGTCGGCGGCCGAGACCGACGCCGAGCCCCACACCGCCTTGGTCGAGGTGGAATCCAGCGCCGACGCCACGGCCGGCGACGCCTGACGAAACGGCGCCGTTTCCACCGCGCCGCCGCGCAATATCTCACACTTTCGCCTGCGAAGGCGAGGATCACCGGAATGTTTGCCGTATTTGACGTGGAGCGGTCGGTAATATCGCGGATGAGGTTGCGAATACCCGTGTTCGGGCTCGGTCTGGCCGCGCTCTCCGAGGCGACTAGCAGCTAACCGAAAATTAGCTGGATCCGACGACAGGTTGGTGCGGCGAGGCCCGAGACGACCGGGTAGTTCCCGAATGCGTGGGACGATGGTGTGGCGGAAGTTGGTGCAGGCGAGTGTGGGGAGCCCAGGAAGCATGGTGTCGCCGAGGCGTTGGATGCGCGCGGCCGCCGTGATTGGCGCGACCTCGATCGTGCTGGCTTCTAGCTGTACCTGGCAGCTCAGCCTGTTCATTCCCGACGGCGTCCCGCCACCGGCCGGGGATGCCGTGCCGGCGGTGGACACTCATGCCACTGGCCGGCCCGCGGATCAATTGCGGGAGTGGGCTCAGCAGCGGTCGGCGGGGCTGGAGATCCCGGTGATCGCGCTCGAGGCCTACGCCTACGCCGCCCGGGTCGCCGAAGTCGAAAACCCGAAATGCCACATCGCGTGGACCACTCTTGCGGGCATCGGCCAGGTCGAGAGCCATCACGGCACCTACCGGGGCGCGCGGCTGGCGCCCAACGGCGATGTGAGCCCCCCGATCAGGGGTGTCCGCCTCGACGGCAGCGGCGGCACGCTGCGCATCGTCGACGCCGAGGAAAGCGTCACCGACGACGACGGTGTGACGCGGGCCATGGGTCCGATGCAGTTCATCCCGGAGACGTGGCGGCTCTACGGTGTCGACGCTCACAACGACGGCCGGGTGAGTCCGGACAACATCGACGATGCCGCGCTCGCGGCGGCGGGCTATCTATGTTGGCGCGGAAAGGATCTCGCAACGCCCCGCGGCTGGATCACCGCGCTGCGTGCCTACAACAATTCCGGTGTCTACGCGCGCGCGGTCCGCGATTGGGCGACCGCCTACGCAAAAGGTCACCCGCTGTAGCAGGATGTATCGCTGACCGGCGAAAGCACGCACCGGCGACCCACCAAGTTCAGGCAAGGAGAACTCAGTGCCGATTATCGAGCAGGTCGGGGCCCGCGAGATCCTCGACTCCCGCGGTAACCCGACGGTCGAGGTCGAGATAGCCCTGATCGACGGAACCTTTGCCCGCGCGGCGGTGCCGTCCGGCGCGTCGACGGGCGAGCACGAGGCGGTCGAGCTGCGCGACGGCGGCGAGCGTTACGGCGGCAAGGGCGTGCAGAAAGCGGTGCAGGCTGTGCTGGACGAAATCGGTCCCGCGGTGATCGGCCTGAACGCGGATGATCAGCGGTTGGTGGACCAGGCGCTGCTGGATCTGGATGGCACCCCCGACAAGTCGAGGCTGGGCGGCAACGCGATTCTGGGTGTGTCCCTTGCGGTGGCCAAGGCGGCCGCCGATTCCGCCGAGCTGCCGCTGTTCCGTTACCTCGGCGGCCCGAATGCGCACATTCTGCCGGTGCCGATGATGAACATCCTCAACGGCGGCGCACACGCCGACACCGCCGTCGACATCCAGGAGTTCATGGTCGCACCGATCGGTGCGCCCAGCTTCGCCGAAGCGTTGCGCTGGGGCGCCGAGGTGTATCACGCGCTGAAGTCGGTGCTCAAGAAGGAGGGGCTGAGCACGGGCCTGGGCGACGAGGGGGGCTTCGCCCCCGATGTCGCGGGCACCACCGCGGCCCTGGATCTGATCAGCCGGGCCATCGAATCGGTCGGTTTCAAGCTCGGCGCCGACGTGGCGTTGGCCCTCGACGCGGCCGCCACCGAGTTTTTCACCGACGGGACCGGCTACCAGTTCGAGGGTGCCACGCGCACCGCCGAGCAGATGGCCGAGTTCTACTCCGGTCTGCTCGGCTCGTATCCGCTGGTGTCCATCGAAGACCCACTGTCAGAAGACGATTGGGACGGCTGGGCGACGTTGACCGCGTCGATCGGCGAACGGGTGCAGCTGGTCGGCGACGACATCTTCGTCACCAATCCCGAGCGGCTGGAAGAGGGCATCGACAAGGGCGTCGCAAACGCGTTGCTGGTCAAGGTGAACCAGATCGGCACGCTGACCGAGACACTCGACGCCGTCGCGCTGGCCCACCACAGCGGCTATCGCACGATGATGAGCCACCGCAGCGGCGAGACCGAGGACACCACCATCGCCGACCTGGCGGTAGCCGTCGGCAGCGGGCAGATCAAGACCGGGGCGCCGGCTCGCAGCGAGCGCGTCGCCAAGTACAACCAGCTGCTGCGGATCGAAGAGGCGCTCGGTGACGCCGCACGCTACGCCGGCGACCTGGCCTTCCCGCGGTACGCCGTGGAGGCGAAATAGCTTGACGTCCAACGGCTGACATGGCTGACGCGAAACGGCCCGACTCGAAGCGGCGCTCCCCGGCATCCCGCCCGGGGAAGGCCGGTGATTCGGGTCGGGGCCGTCCCACGGCCAAGCCGTCCTCCAAGCCGTCTTCGCGTACGTCCTCCACGGCCAACCAGGCCGGGCGGACCCCCACGCGAACGCAGCAAGAGCATGTCGTCGAACCCATCACGCGCCAAGCCGCCCAATCCCTCGAGCAGCGCTCCGAACAACGACTGGGTTTCACCGCGCGCCGCGCGGCGGTGCTGGCGGCGGTGATCTGCGTGCTGACGCTGACCATCGCCGGCCCGGTGCGCACTTACTTTGCGCAGCGCACGGAGATGAATCAGCTGGCCGCCACCGAGGCCGCGCTGCGCAGTCAGGTCGCTGACTTAGAGCAGCGGAAGGCCAAACTTGCTGACCCGGCGTACATTGCGGCGCAGGCTCGCGAACGGCTCGGCTTCGTCAAGCCCGGAGACATCCCGTTCCAGGTTCAGCTTCCGCCGTCGGCGGCCCAGCCCACGGAGCCGGGATCTCCGTCGGCGAAGCCGGCCAACGGTGAGCCGTGGTACACGTCGCTGTGGCACACCATCGCGGACACTCCGCACCTGCCTCCGGCCAATCCCCCGCCCCCTCCGGCCGAACCGGCACCAGCCGGTCCGGTGCCGACAGCGAATCCCACGGGTCCCGGTGGTTGATCATGCCGACCTGGAGGCGGTGGCGCGCCAGCTCGGGCGCGAGCCGCGCGGGGTGCTCGAAATCGCCTACCGGTGTCCCAACGGTGAGCCGGGCGTGGTGAAGACGGCGCCGAAACTGCCTGACGGCACGCCGTTTCCGACGTTGTACTACCTGACCCATCCGGCGCTGACGGCCGCCGCAAGCAGGCTGGAGACCACGGGGTTGATGCGCCAGATGACCGAGCGGCTGGCCCAGGACGCGGAGTTGGCGGCCGCGTACCGGCGCGCCCACGAGTCGTATCTCGCCGAACGGGACGCGATCGAATCACTGGGGACCACGTTCTCCGGCGGCGGAATGCCTGACCGGGTCAAGTGTCTGCATGTGCTGATCGCCCATTCGCTGGCCAAGGGTCCCGGCGTCAATCCGTTCGGGGACGAGGCGCTGGCGATCCTGGCCGACGAGCCGGCGATGGCGGGCATTTTGGCGGCCGGGCAATGGTAAGCGGCCGGCTCGCGGGAATCGACTGCGGTACCAACTCAATCCGGTTGCTGATCGCGGACTTCGACGGTGGCCGGTTACGCGATGTGCACCGGGAGACGCGGATCGTGCGGCTGGGGCAGGGTGTCGACGCGACGGGTGAGTTCGCCGCGGACGCGATCGCCCGTACCCGCGCGGCGCTCACCGATTACGCGGCCTTGATCAACGCGCACGGTGCGCGGCGCGTGCGAATGGTGGCCACATCCGCGGCCCGCGATGTCGCCAACCGCGACGCGTTTTTTGCGATGACGGCCGACGTGTTGGGCGCGGTGCTGCCTAAAGCGGTGGCAGAGGTGATTACCGGCGCTGAAGAGGCCGAGCTATCCTTCCGCGGAGCGGTCGGCGAGTTGGACAGTGCTGTCGGCCCTTTCGTCGTCATCGACCTGGGTGGCGGCTCCACCGAGATTGTGGTCGGCGCCGATGCCGAAGACGGCGTGACGGCCAGCTACTCGGCCGACATCGGCTGCGTCCGGCTGACCGAGCGTTGCCTGCATTCGGACCCGCCGACGCCCGAGGAGGTCGCGGCGGCGCGCCGGGTGGTACGCGAACGGCTGGAGGCCGCGCTGGGGGTCGTGCCCGTGGAGGGGACGAAGACGTGGGTGGGGCTGGCCGGGACCATGACTACGTTGTCCGCACTGGCGCATAATCTGACGGCGTATGACTCTGCCGCCATTCATCTTTCGCGTGTTCCCGGCCACGACCTGCTGGCGGTGTGCGAACGGCTGATCGGCATGACACGAGCCGAGCGTGCGTCGCTGCCGCCTATGCACGAGGGTCGGGCCGACGTGATCGGCGGGGGTGCGATTGTGGTCGAGGAGTTGGCGCGCGAGCTGCGCGAGCGAGCGGGCATCGACGAGCTGACGGTCAGCGAGCATGACATCCTGGATGGCATCGTGTTGTCCATCACCGAATAAATCACACTTGCCACATTGGCCTCTGGGAAAGTGGGTACATCTTTTGCCCGCCTCATAGCGACAGCTCGGTCGGTGTCGGACCCGTGTGCAACGGTCGGGGGATGAGCTATTCACTCAGAGGGATCGAACTGCGCTACGTGTTGGCGATGCAGTTGGCGGTGCATGGACCGGCCACCATCACGGAGCTGACTGAAGCGCTTGACTGGCATGGGTTTTGCGTCCGGGCCAGACCGTCGAAGGTGATCTCGGATGCACTGCGGTGGGAAATCGAACGAGGCCGGGTAACGAGACTCGGACGGGGCCGGTACGGGCCGGGATACATGCCGCGTGGCACCGAACACCGAATTCACCAAAGGGTTTTAACGTTGCGGGAGGCGGCTGCCTCAGTTGTCGCTATGAGGCGGGCACTTGACTAACCCACCTGTGCGGGGGCCAAAGTGGTGGGTGGGGCGCGCCTGGCTGGACGAGGCAGGTGGGACGAGGACGACGGGACGCGGTTTCAAACACGGGGCTCATCCCTCGAAGCGATACCCCATCCCCGACTCGGTCAGCAGGTGCTTTGGATGCGACGGATCGTTCTCGAGTTTGCGGCGCAGCTGCGCGAGATACACACGGAGGTAATGTGTTTCGGTCGCATATGCCGGGCCCCACACCTCTTTGAGGAGTTCCTCGCGGGTCACCAGCTTGCCGCGATGGCGGACAAGGACCTCGAGCATCCCCCACTCGGTCGGGGTGAGGTGGACTTCGCGGCCGTTCTTGGTGACCTTCTTGGCGGCCAGGTCGACCGTGAACGATTCGGTCTCGACCACCGGTTGCTCCAGTTCGGATGCAGCTGCGTTGCGCCGCACGGCGGCGCGCAGCCGCGCCAAGAACTCATCCATCCCAAAGGGTTTCGTCACATAGTCGTCGGCGCCGGCGTCCAGCGCCTCGACCTTGTCCGACGAATCGGTGCGCGCCGACAACACGATCACCGGTGCGGTGAGCCAGCCACGCAGACCGGCCAGCACGTCGATGCCGGAGATGTCGGGCAGGCCGAGGTCGAGGATCACCACGTCAGGTTTGTGCTCGGCGGCCGCGCGCAACGCGCCGGCACCGCTGGACGCGGTGATCACGTCATAACCCCGCACCGTCAGGTTGATGCGTAGCGCACGCAGGATCTGCGGTTCGTCATCGATGACCAGGACCCTCGTCATATGCGCCGCTCCTCAGCATCGCTGCGCTCTGCATCGTCGCCGGCGCGCGTCATAACGCATCAATCGCCTGTGGCGCAGCCAGATCCACGATCACGGTCAGCCCACCTCCCGGGGTGTCGGTGGCGGCAATCGTCCCGCCCATCGCTTCGACGAAGCCAAGCGCCACCGACATCCCCAGGCCGACACCGATCGTGTTGTCGTGATCGCCGAGACGCTGAAACGCTTCAAAGATCTGTTCCTCGGCCCCATGCGGAATCCCGGGGCCTTCGTCGATGACGTTGATCAGCACGCGATCACCCACCCTTCCGGCGTTCACCCGGACCACACAGTTGGGCGCGTAGCGCAGCGCATTGTCGATCAGGTTGGCCAGCACCCGTTCAAGCAGCCCCGCATCGGCCATCACCATGGCGTCGGCCACCTCTACCTTGACCCGATCGATGGCGGACCGGAAGAATCCGGTGGCGCCCTTGCCGATGCTGACCAGTGCCCGTTGCACGATCTCCTCCAGATACACGCGGTTCAGTTCAGGGTGGATCACCCCGGCGGCCAGACGCGACGAGTCGAGCAGGTTTGCGACCAAAGCGGTCAGCTGGTCAATCGACTCCTCGATGGTGGCCAGCAATTCTGCGGTGTCGGCGGGGGAGAAGGCGACGTCCTCGGCGCGCAGGCTGGAGACGGCGACCTTGGCCGCGGCCAGCGGCGTGCGCAGGTCGTGGCTGACCGCAGATAGCAGTGAGCGCCGAAGTTCGTCGGCCCGGACGATCGCCTCGGCTCGGCTCGCCTCTTCGGCAAGCTCGCGCTGCCTGATCAAACCCGCGGCCTGCTTGGCCACCGCCCCCAGTACCCGCCTATCACGTGCGGACAGCTTGCGTCCCGCCAGCAGCATCCAGAACTCGTCGTCGCCGATTTCGATTGCGGTGTCGGCGGAATCGACGGTGACACAGGGATCGCGGCCCACACAGGCGACGACCTCACTCGTGTTGCCACCCGCTCGCATGTCGTCGGCGGTCTCGCGCAGCATGCTGACCGCACGCTGCGCGTAGGTCTCTCGTACCCGTTCGAGCAGCGTTTCCAGGTCGGCGCCGCGCAGCACCGAACCCGCGAACAGGGTCAGCAGCTCGGCTTCCTGCGAAGCGCGACGGGCCTCCCGGGTGCGTTTTGCCGCGAAGTCGACCAGCACCGCGACGGCGACCGCGATGAGCAGCAACACCAATTCGGTGATTGCGCTGTTGGGTTCGGCGATGGTGAAGCTGTGCCGCGGGGGGATCAGGTAGTAGTTCAGCAGCAGGCCGGACAGCACGGCCGAAAGCGCCGCGGGCGCAACGCCTCCCAGCAGGCCGACCAGCAGCACGCCGATAAAGAACAGCGCGCTCTCGCCGCCGGTGTCCAAATACGGATCCAGCGTCGTGACCGTGACCGCGCAAATGACCGACGGCACGATTAAGGCCGCCAGCCACGACGGCACCCGCCGCTCGCGGGGCGCGAGTGACGACACCCGGAAGCCGCGCTTGGACTCCCCGTGGGTGACCAGGTGCACGTCGATCTTTCCCGACAGCTCCACGATCCTAGGACCGATGCCCTCCTCGAACAGGCGTGCCCAGCGCGATCGCCGCGAAGTGCCGATCACCAGCTGCGTGGCGTTCATTTCGCGGGCGAACTCGAGCAGCGCCCTGGGAACCTCATCACCGACCACGGTGTGCATCGAGGCGTCCAGGCTGCTCGCCAACTCACGGATCTTGGCGATCCGCGACTCCGACAGGCCGGCCAGACCGTCACCGCGGATGACATGCACCACCATCAGCTCCGCGGTGGACTTCGATGCGATCCGCGATGCCCGTCGCACCAGTGTTTCGGATTCGGGACCACCGGTGACCGCGACTACCACCCGCTCGCGGGCCTCCCACATGTCGGTGATCTTGTTCTCCGCGCGGTATTTGGCCAACGCGGTGTCGACCTGGTCGGCCAGCCACAACAGCGCCAGTTCCCGTAACGCGGTCAGGTTTCCGCGCCGGAAGTAGTTGGACAGCGCCGCATCGATGCGATCCGGTGCATACACGTTGCCATGAGATAACCTGCGGCGTAACGCCTCTGGCGTGATGTCGATGAGCTCGACCTGAGCCGCCTGTCGGACAACCGAGTCCGGAACCGTCTCTTTTTGCTCTATGCCGGTGATTTGGGCGACGACGTCGTTCAGGCTTTCCAGGTGTTGAACGTTGACCGTTGAGATCACTGTGATCCCGGCGTCGAGCAGTTCTTCGACGTCTTGCCAGCGCTTGGCGTTCTTGCTGCCCGGTGTATTGGTATGTGCGAGCTCGTCGACGAGGACGACTTGCGGGCGGCGCGCCAAAACAGCCGGCACGTCTAGTTCGGCGAAGCTGCCGCCGCGATAGTCAATGTAAATCGGCGGGATGAGCTCGATGCCCTCAAGCAGCTCAGCGGTTTTCGACCGGCCGTGGGTTTCCACCACGCCGGCCACCACATCGGTGCCGCGCTCCAGCCGCCGATGTGCCTCGCCAAGCATCGAGTACGTCTTGCCCACGCCCGGAGCCGCACCGAGATAGATGCGTAGTTCCCCGCGTTTGGGATGGTGGTCGCCGACGCTGACGTCGCTCACGTCAACCATCATCCCCCTTCGGCGCTAACTCGTGACCGGATACCGGTGGTCGAGTTGCAGATTTAGTTGCAGCACATTGACGCACGGTTCACCGAAGAATCCGAGTCCGCGGCCGCTGCTGTTCTGTGCGACGACGTGGCGTATCTGATCTGGGCTGACGTGGCGCACCTTGGCCACCCGCGCCACCTGGATGTCGGCATAGGCGGGTGAGATGTTCGGGTCCAGCCCGCTGCCGCTGGCCGTTACCGCGTCGGCCGGCACCGCCGGGTCGCCGGGTGCGGCGCCGCGGATCGGCACGATCTGCCCGATCGTGTAGTCCTCGCCATACTTTGCGCATTCGACCCGCACGCCGTCGTAGCGGGTGAGGAACGGCGTGGTCGTCGATCCGCACGGCTCGTTGACGCTGACTACCCGGGTCGGGCGGATGACGTTGCCGCGCGCGTCGCGCGGGCCGATCACCGACAGCACCGCACCCACACCACCGCCGGTGCAGAACGGTCGCGACCCATCGATGCCCTCCAGCTTGCCGACGGCGGCGCTGCGCGAGCACACGGTAGTCAACAGGCTCGGTTTGAACCCGGCATCCGATGCCGACTTGCCGACCGCTAGTTGCGATGGATCGGCGGGCTTGTCGACGATGCTCTCCGGGCCGAGGTTGCTGCCACCCGACGAGGTGGGGTCATACCCGTTGCCGGCCGCCGAGGGGCGGCTCTGAAAGTACTGCGGGAGCGCGTTGCCGTCCTTGTCGGTGAACGCCTGGCCGATCAGTCGGCTGCCCACCGGCCTCCCGTCGGCCGCCAGAATCGACCCTTCGGCCTGGTCGCGCAATCCGGGAAAGTGTGCGACCACCCAGATGAACAGGGGATAGCCCAGGCCGGTGATCACGGTCAGCACCAGCAGCGTGCGCAGCGCGGCCCAATGCAGACGAACGAAATTCGAGAAAGACATATCACGATATCCCTGGGATGAATCCAACGATCAGATCGATCAACTTGATTCCGGCGAACGGGGTGGCGATACCGCCGAGACCGTAGATATAAAGATTGCGGCTCAGCAGTTTTGACGCGCTACTCGGCGTGTACCGCACGCCGCGCAGCGACAACGGGATCAGCAGGACGATGATGATCGCGTTGAAGATGACCGCGGACAGGATCGCCGACTGCGGGCTGTGCAGCCGCATCACGTTGAGCAGGTCCAGCCCTGGGAAGAGCGCGACGAACATCGCCGGGATGATCGCGAAGTACTTGGCGATGTCATTGGCGATCGAGAAGGTGGTCAGGGCGCCGCGGGTGATCAACAACTGCTTGCCTATCTCCACGATCTCGATGAGTTTGGTGGGATCGGAGTCCAGGTCCACCATGTTGCCGGCCTCTTTGGCCGCCGACGTACCGGTGTTCATCGCCACACCCACGTCGGCTTGTGCCAGGGCGGGAGCGTCGTTGGTGCCGTCGCCCGTCATCGCGACCAGCCTGCCGCCTTCCTGTTCGCGTTTGATCAGGTCGAGCTTGTCCTCGGGTGTGGCCTCGGCCAGAAAGTCATCGACGCCGGCTTCGTCGGCAATCGCTTTGGCGGTCAACGGATTATCTCCGGTGATCATCACCGTTCGGATGCCCATCCGCCGCATCTCGTCGAACCGGTCACGCATGCCCTGCTTGACGACGTCCTTGAGATGGATGACACCGAGCACTCGTGCTTGTCTGTCGGCCATGCCGGCACCGCTTTCCCCGACGACCAGCGGAGTACCGCCCCCGGCCGAGATGCCGTCGACGACCTCGCCGAGTTGTTTTGGCACCGTACCCCCCTGCGCGCGTACCCATTCCGCCACCGAATTCGCGGCACCCTTGCGTAACAGGTGACTGTCGAGGTCGACACCCGACATCCGGGTGGCGGCCGAGAATGTCACCCATCGGGCCTGGGCGAGTTCACCGGGCGTGCGTGCACGCAACCCGAAGTGTCGCTTGGCGAACACGACAACCGAACGGCCCTCCGGTGTTTCGTCGGCAAGGCTGGACAACTGCGCGGCGTCGGCGAGCTGTTCGGCGGAGACCCCATCGAGCGGGATGAAGGCCGCAGCCTGCCGGTTGCCCAGGGTGATGGTGCCGGTCTTGTCCAGCAGCAGGGTGTTCACATCGCCGGCGGCCTCCACCGCCCGCCCGGACATGGCAAGTACGTTTCGCTGCACCAGCCGGTCCATGCCGGCAATGCCGATGGCGGACAGCAGCGCACCGATCGTCGTCGGAATCAGGCAGACCAGGAGTGAGACCATCACGATCCCGGTGACACCATTTGCGTTGAGAGCCTGGCTATCCGGGGCTCCCGGATTGTTGACCTTGGAGTAGATCGCCAGTGGCTGCAAGGTCGCGACGGCGAACACGAAGATGATCGTCAACGCCGCCAACAGGATGTTCAGCGCGATCTCGTTGGGAGTTTTCTGCCTGTTAGCGCCCTCGACCAACGCAATCATCCGGTCGATGAAGCTTTCTCCTGGCTTCTGGGTGACTTTCACGACGATGCGGTCGCTCAGCACCGTGGTACCGCCGGTCACCGCCGAGCGGTCACCACCGGACTCGCGGATCACCGGCGCCGATTCACCCGTGATCGCCGATTCATCCACCGAGGCAATACCTTCCACGACATCGCCATCAGCCGGGATGACCTGACCGGCCTCGACCACAACGATGTCGCCCTGCTGCAGCTGTGGCGCGGCGACCGCTTCCTCGACCGCGGTGGCTCCTGGTGCCCAGTCTTTGAGTCGCCGGGCCATAGTTTGGGTCTTGGCCCGACGCAGCGTTTCGGCCTGGGCCTTGCCCCGGCCTTCGGCCACCGCCTCGGCCAGGTTGGCGAACAGCACGGTCAGCCACAGCCAGAGCA
Source organism: Mycobacterium sp. NGS56 (assembly GCF_059812425.1). NCBI lineage: Bacteria > Bacillati > Actinomycetota > Actinomycetes > Mycobacteriales > Mycobacteriaceae > Mycobacterium > Mycobacterium sp. NGS56. The sequence goes on along the minus strand of NZ_JCALCQ010000001.1, from coordinate 566,774 downwards.
CCGTCAGCCAGGCGAACCACGTCGGGTTGATGAACGCCAGCACGGTGCTCCAGGCGGCGCCGATTTCGACGATGAACATCACCGGGTTCCGCCACAGGGTGCGCGGGTCGAGTTTGCGCAGCGCATCCGGTGTCGATTTCCACAGCATTGTCGGGTCGAGCAGGCCGCCCCGCACCCGCTTTCTGCTTGCGGGAGTCGCCGTTCGGGTCAACTCGGCCGGGTCGATGGCGGTCGCGGTCATCAGTGGATTCCTTCGGCGAGAGGCCCGAGCGCGAGCATGGGCAGGAATGTGAGGGCGACGACAATCAACGTGACACCGGCGACCATCCCGACGAATTGCGGCCGGTGAGTAGGCAGGGTGCCCGTCGACTCCGGTGTGCTGCCCTGCCTGGCCAGCGCACCGGCCAGCGCCAGCACGAGCACGATGGGCAGGAATCTGCCGAAGGCCGTCGCCAACGCGAGGGCCGTGTTCCACCAATCGGTGTTGGCACTGAGTCCGGCGAACGCCGACCCGTTGTTGTTGGTCGCGGAGGTGAAGGCGTAGAGCACCTCGGAAAGTCCGTGCGGTCCGCCGTTGAGCATGCCGGCCCGCTCGCCTGGCAGCGCCATCGCGATCGCGGTACCGGTCAAAACGATCAACGGCGTCACCAGGAAATAACTTGCGGCAAGCTTGATTTCGCGTGGGGTGATCTTCTTTCCGAGGTACTCGGGGGTACGCCCGACCATCAGCCCGGCGACGAAGACGGTGATCACCGCCAGGATGAGGATGCCGTACAGGCCAGAACCTGTCCCGCCGGGCGCGACCTCGCCCAGCTGCATGTTGAACATCGCGATCATGCCACCCAGGCTGGTCAGCGAGTCATGGGTGGAGTCGACGGCGCCGGTGGAGGTGAGCGTCGTCGCGGCGGCGAACACCCCCGAATCGGTGACACCGAAGCGTTGCTCGACTCCCTCCATGGTCGCGCCGATCGACGTCGGGACCGTGCCGTGGTGCTGCACCTGGAACCACAGCATGAACGTCGTGCCGGTGGTGTAGAGCGTCGCCATGACGGCCGCAATCGCGAAGCCCTGCTTGGTGTTACCCACCATCTGCCCGAAGGTTCGCGGCAGCGAGAAGCCGATCACCAAGATCAGGAAGATTTCCAGCCAGTTGGTCCAGGCGGTCGGATTTTCAAACGGGTGCGCGGAGTTCGCGTTGTAGAAGCCGCCGCCGTTGGTGCCAAGTTCCTTGACGACCTCCTGGCTGGCCACCGGCCCGCCGGTGATGGTCTGCCGCGTGCCGTTGACCGCGGTGACGACCTGGTCGTGCAGGTGAAAGTTTTGGATCGCCCCGCCGGCCACCAGCAGGATCGCGCCGATGATGGCGATGGGCAACAGGATTCGCAGCGTTCCGCGCGTCAGGTCCACCCAAAAGTTTCCGAGCTCCCCGGTGCGTCTGCGGGCGAACCCGCGCACCAGCGCCACCGCCACCGCCATACCCACTGAGGCCGACGCGAAGTTCTGCACCGCCAGTCCTGCCATCTGTACGAGATGGCCCTGGGTCGTTTCACCGGAATACGCCTGCCAGTTGGTGTTGGTGACGAAGCTGACCGCGGTGTTCCAGGCCAACGACGGCGTCATCTTTGTGGCCGGGTCGTGCAGGTGCAACGGCAACTTGTCCTGAACGAGTTGGAAGACGAACAGGAACAGGATGCTGACCGACGAGAACGCCAACACGCTGCGGGCATATGCCCCCCAGGTCTGCTCCGAGCCGGCGTCGACCCCGATCAGTCGATAGATCACCCGCTCGGCATGGAGGTCCTTTTCGGACGTATACACGCGAAACATGTAGTCCCCGAAGGGAATGTGCACGACTACCACGGCCGCGACGAGAACGACAAAGAATCCGATCCCGGCTGTTGTCGTGCTCACTTAGAACCTCTCGGGGAACAGCAGGGCGCCTGCGAGGTAGAGCGCAATGAGGATGCAAAGCACCAGGCCGACCGCGTTCTGATAGTTCACAGCCGTTCGACCAACTTCTGAGCCAGGCCGAGTGTGGCGAACATCGCCACGGTCAGCACGAGATACACCACGACGCCCATCATTTCTCCGTCCCGTGCCGATCACGTGCATACAAAAGGGGAACTCGACGAGGCAGCCACAGCGCGGTCTCGCCAGCCAGATCAGCTCGAAATTAGCTCCGGTGTCATCCGCCGGCGCGTCCGGTTGACGATTTCCTAACGGGCGCGCGGTGCACATTTACGGGTTCTTAACGCGCGCCCCGAGAGCCGAGTCGGCCGCGTCTCACGGCCGGGTCAGGAGATTGCAGCGGCTCAATGACCCGCAGCGGCCCACACATGGGTGCCGGCGCGCTAGTGTGATGGTTCGTCGGCGACGGAACTACTGATCAATGGCAGCCGCACCCGGAAAACCGTGCTGCTCTCGTCGGATTCGGCAGTGACCGAACCATGGTGAGCCTTAACGATCGAACTGACGATGGCTAGTCCCAGGCCATTGCCGGTGCCGTTGGATCTGGACTTGTCGGCCCGGACGAACCGCTCGAACAACTTCGGGAGCAGCTCCGGGTCGATCCCCGGGCCGTCGTCGGTGACGGTCAATTCCGCGCACGGCGCCTCGGGACCGGTGTGGCGGCAGGTGATTTCGGTCGTCACCGTAACCCCCGGCGGGGTGTGCACGTGGGCATTGCTGAGCAGATTGCTGACCAGCTGATGTAGCCGGGCGTGATCGCCGCGCACCCATACGGGCTCACTGGGCAGCTCTTTGACCCAGCGGTGCGTCGAGGCCGCCACCGTCGCGTCGTTGACGGCATTGCTGACCACCTCGGCCAGGTCGACGTCCTCGGACTGCAGGTCTTGACCTTCACCCAGACGGGAAAGCAGCAGCAACTCGTCGACGAGCAACGCCATCCGCCGGGCTTCGGACTCGATTCTGGCGAGTGCATATTCGGTGGTCGGCGGCAGCGCCGAACTGTCCTGACGGGTGAGTTCGGCGTAGCCCTGAATGGCGGCCAGCGGTGTGCGCAACTCATGGCTGGCATCGGTGATGAATTGGCGCATCCGCATGTCCGAGTCAACCCGGTGCGCCAGCGCGCCATCGACGTTGTCCAGCAAGCGGTTCAACGTGTGGCCGACGATCCCCACCTCGTTTTGCGGATTGGTGTCCTGCGGTGGTACCCGGACGCTGATCCGGTGGTCGTCGCCGGTTAGCGGCATGGCCGCGACACCGGCGGCGATGGCCGCGAGCCGGCGCAGCGGACGAAGCGTGTAGCCGACCACCCACACCGTGAGCCCGGCGGTGAGCAGCAATGCCGCCGCGGTGAGCGCGATGGTGGTGAGCTGCTTACGGGCGATGATGCGGTCGGCGAGTTTCTGCGACACCCCGACCACGAGGACGTCGGAGCCGTCGACGGTGCTGTCGATACGGTAAGGCCCCAGCTTGCCGAGTGATTCGGTGCGTGGCGAACCGTCACGCCACGATTGCGATTGAAGGTCGCGGACGACGTCGGGTGGCGCGGGTTTCGGTTCGTCCTCGGAGAAGACCGCCGACCCGATCACGGTGCCGTTGTGCAGCACGGCGATCAGGTTTCCCGGCGTCTGCCCGGTGAACTCCAGCATCGCCTGTTCGATGGGCGGGGTGCCGGGATGCGGCGAAACATGTTCGCCCTTCCGGTATTTGGTGTACTGGTGGCTCAACGCGTCCAGGGACTGTGCGACGGCGGCATCGCTCATGATGTTGACGTAGCCGCGCAAGCTCAGCACCGAGACGATGCCGACGGTCACCAGCACAACGCTGACCACGGCCAGCACGCCTAAGAGCAGTTGGCGCCGTAGCGAATGGGGGAACCACCGGGGGAAATTCCCGGATGTGCTGTCCGGGTCTGGGGTCATTCCGCCGGCCGCAGCATGTACCCCACACCGCGGACGGTATGAATCATCGGTTCCCGCCCGGAGTCGATCTTCTTCCTCAAGTACGAGATGTAGAGATCGACGATGCTGGTGCGGCCGGCGAAGTCGTAATTCCAGACACGGTCCAGGATCTCGGTGCGGCTCAGGGCGCGGCGGGGATTGCGCATGAGGAAGCGCAACAATTCGAATTCGGTAGAGGACAGCGATATCGGATCGCCGTCACGGGTGACTTCCCGGCTGGCGCTGTCGACCTTGAGGTCGCCGACTTTGAGCGTCTCGGAGGTCGGCGCGGGTTGCTGGCCGGAGCGGCGCAGCAAGCCGCGCAGCCGGGCGACCAGTTCTTCGAGGCTGAACGGCTTGGTCATGTAATCGTCGGCGCCCGCGGTCAGACCGGTGACCCGGTCCATCACCGAGTCGCGCGCGGTGAGGAAGAGCGTGGGGGTGTAAGCGTCGGATTGCCGGACGCGTTCCAGGATTCGCAACCCGTCCACATCGGGAAGCATGATGTCGAGGACGAGGACGTCGGGACTGACCCGGTCGAACTTGGCCATGGCCTCGCGCCCGTTGTGGGCGATGTCGACGACCCAACCCTCGTAATGCAGCGCCATTTTTACCAGGTTGGTCAACGCCGGCTCGTCGTCGACCAGCAAAACCCGGATGGGTGACCCGTCGGGACGGTGGATCCTGGGCAGCTGGCCCAGGATGGCTTGGCGTGGACGCTGCGTGCTTGAGTACCCCGACATTGCGGTCATGTTCCTACATTCTGGCAAGCCACACACCCGACTGTCACGGAGTTCATAGAATTCTCAAATGTAGTTTATGCCGTGGGGTCCGCTCGAACTGAAAACGGCGTGCCAAAAATGCTGGGATGCAGAGTCGTTGCTGTGGCGGCCGGGCAGTGGTCGGCGTCGCCGAACACAGCGCGAAACTAAGTTTCAGGTGAAAACGGGGCCGCACATCGAATGGTGTGCGGCCCCGTCTCAAGACGTTTTAGGCCCAGGAGGACCCAACGGCGCTGTCGGTGCTGGCCATGTTGCTGCCCGCGGACTGGACCTTCTGTCCGTGCGCGTTGGCCTGCTCGTAGATGACCTGAAAGTTACGACCCAACTGGGTGATGAACTCCTGGCATGCCACCGAACCCGCACCGCCCCAGAAGTCGCCGGCAGCAAGCACATCACGAATGATGGCCTGGTGCTCAGCCTCCAAGGACGCGGCCTGGGCGCGGATCAAGGCACCGTGGGCGTCTACGTCGCCGAACTGGTAATTGATGCTCATTTGCGTATCTCCTTAAAACTGTTGGGCCACAGCCGGTTCGGCTGTTAGCTGCCGAGGATTTGCTGCGAGGCCTGCTCTTGCTGCTCGTAGTTGTTCGCGTCGCGAATCAGCCCATCGCGCACTCCGTGGAGCATGTTGACGATGTTGCGGAAGGCCTGGTTGACCTGACCCATGGTGTCGTACGAGGTGGCCTGCGCCTGACCGCTCCAGCCCGCGCCGGCGATGTTCATCGAGGACGCCCACATCTTGCGAGCCTCGTCCTCGACGGTCTGGGCGTGCACCTCGAAACGGCCCGCCATCGCCCGCATCTCGTGCGGGTCGGTCATAAAACGTGTTGCCATGTCGGCTGTCTCCTATCGTGAAGCTTCAGTTCGCGGAAGTCTTTACCAGTTGTACTTAATGCCGTGGTGGCCGCGTTGTAAATAGATTACGGCGCCCCGGTTAAATGCTTCGCCTCAAACCGGTGACATCTACCCCCTTCTTGCCATATCAGCGGTCTTCTCTTTAGACGACGACCTGTTTGGGCATGACGATCGGCTTGAAGCCGTATCGCGGTCCGGTGCCGTAGGCGCCAGCGCCCTTTGCCGCCGCCGCCATTCCGGGCATGCCGGGCATCGCGCTGACCGACTCCGCCTCGGCCGCCGCCGTCCACCCCGAGCCTGCGAGGGGAGCGGTGGAGGAAGCCGCCGACGCCGGCGCGGCCGCACTCCAGCTGGCCGGAACCGACAGTCCGCCGACCGCGGAGGCCTCGCCGACGGCCGCCGAGGCCCCCGCGCCCGACACCGAGCCCACCATCGTGCCCGGCGTAATCGCGGCCGCACCCGCGGCGGGTGCAACGGAGTCGGTGAGGGCGAAGGGGATCGCCGGCACGGTCCCCAGGGTGTGCCCGAGTGATACGGCCGTCGGGATGGCGGTGCAAACCCACCATGCACTCGTGTTGACCGCGCCGTTGATGGCGTTGAAGACGGACGGCGTGCCGAGCAAGCCGTCAAACGACTGCAAAAGGTTCGCCCCGGTGGCCGGAATATCCGGGGTCGTGTAGCCGGGGATGCTCAATGCGTCCGAGAGGGGACTGGCGGCCAACGCCTGCAGCGTGCCGCCCGTCGAGTCAGCGGCAAGGGCGGTGCTATCCGCCGCCGAAGCGGCCGCCGGATTGGTGGTCGAGGTCAGTGGCGTGACGGGTGTAAGGACCCCGGCCGCCGCGGAGGCGGCTTGGTACGCGCCCATCGCGGTGGCGTCTTGGACCCACATCGCTTCGTACTCGGCTTCCAACGCAGCCACTTGCGGAAGCGTGAAGGGCAGCCCGGCGAGGGCAGCATAAAACGCGGCTCTGTTGGCATAGACCAGCGCCGGGTTCACCACGCCCATGTACGCCGCCTCGAAGGCGGCGGCCGACGCCGTGGCCTGTGCGCTCGCCTGCTCGAGCGTCGCCGCCGTCTCGGTCAGGTAGGTGATGATCGGCTGGGCCGCGGCCGCCGCCGCCGCCGACCCCCCGCCTGTCCAGCTCTCTGTGGTCAGCAACGAGATGATCGACTCCCACTGCGTCGCCGTGGAACTCACCTCGGCGGCCAGGTTGGCGTACGCCGCCGCGGCGGCCATGAGCGGTGCCGCGCCCGGACCGGCGTACACGAGCGTCGAGGTTATCTCCGGTGGCATGGCGGCAAAATCAAAAACCATTGTCTTCTCGCTCCCTGTATCCGTTCGAATTTCGCTTCGCGTTAACCGAGCTCGCTGCTCAGACGGTCGCCGCTTTCGGCATGACGATCGGCTTGACGCCGTAGCGCGGCGCGCCGAAGCCGGCGCTGTTGCGCGCGGCCGCGCCCACTCCGGGCATCCCGGGGATGATCGTCCCCGCGCCGGCCTGCGGCGCCGCGGCAGTCCAGCCCACCGTCTCCAGCGGCGCCGCGCTCGTGCCGACGACCGGGGTCGCTGAGCCGGCCCAGGTCGGTGGCACCGACAGCTTGCCGACCATGGTTGCCTGTCCTGCTGCGGCCATCGGTGCGCCCAGGCCAGCCATGCCGCCACCGGCCATCGGCGCCATCGGCGCCGTCGCGTCGGCGAGACCCGCCGCGTCGGCGGCCGAACCGGCGGCGTCGGCGACGGAGGTGTCAAGCAGACCGCCGCCGCCCAAGCCGAGCAGGGCGGAGCCAGCGGACGCCCAGTTCCCTCCACCGATGTTGAAGATGTTGCCCAAGTTGCTGGACAGGCCGAACGGCCCACCGAGTCCGGCGCTGTAGTTGCCGGTACCGCCGAGCAGCCACTGGAGGATGTCTAGGGGGTTGGAGCCGGGGGTCGCAGCGGCATTCGAAACGCCGGCAAGGTTGGAGGCGTTGGACAGCGTGGCCTGGGCTGCGTTGATGGCTTCGGTGTCCCCGTAGCTGCCGGAGCTGATGCCGAGGGTTTGCGCGTAATTTTGCAGAAGGGTCTGCGCCTCCGCCGCGATCGTTTGGTACTGGGTGCCGTACGCCGAGAAGATTGCCGCTTGCTGGATCGACACCGGGTCAGCGGCGGCGGGAGCGATGACGGTGGTCGCCGCCGCGGCGCCCGCGTTCTGCGCGGCCAGGTTGGCGTTGATGCCCGAGAGCAGCCCCTCGGCAGCGAGCATCTCTTCGGTTTGTGTTGTCAGAAAAGCCACGGTTGCTCCTAAAGTTGGAACGAGCCGACCCCCATGTGTTGGTCGACCTGTGTGTTTGCGTAACGGCCCCTGTGCGTTGGCGTAACACTAACGACCCACGCGTTCACGTTCCCGGCGGAAAGGGCCAGGTTGACGGCCGTTTACGGCTTTTTAACGATGGAGTCGGCAGTTTTAACACGGTCCTGCCGGACGACATAACGGCGTCATCTGTCATCGCGCGGAAACCCGTGGTTAAGCCGCGCGGGCGCGGATCGTAGCCGACACTGATCGCGAATGCATCTTGCGATTTCGGGCTATTTCCAGCGGGATGCGATGTCTCGGTTTCGGCGGCGGCGCGCTAGCATTCGCCGCCGGGCCCCCATAGCCCAATTGGCAGAGGCAGCGGACTTAAAATCCGCCCAGTGTCGGTTCGAGTCCGACTGGGGGCACGGTATTAACGTGTGGGCGAGAGCGCATGTCGGCCACCATTCGAGCGGCCAACTCACGGCTTTCGGACTCGCCCTGACAGCAGCGTGATAGCGGGTCGGTGTGACGGCGGCGTCGCCAGCAACGCAGGAGGTCAGCCGTCCTAGTGAAATGGCTGAAGCGAAGCGCGACTAGTCACTCGCCCCGCCTTGTTGCAAGAAGTTCAGCGTATATCCCTGGTAGGTCAGTTCCTTGGGGTCAAGTCCGATGATCTCGAGAAATGGGTACCACTCCCGAGAGTCGACGAACCAGTCCCAGCGTTTGATGTGGCCATCCTGGTTGGTCCAGACGTAATCCCACTCATGCAATTCGAGCACCGTGCCGTTGGGTAGTGTGCCCGCATAGGTGTCACGCACGGCGAAGCCCCAGTCGGCAGCGGTGCAGTCGAAGGGAGTCACGATCCGGAAGTCGGGGACGTGCTTCCACCACATACGAAACTCGGGAGTAAGCATGTCGCCGTCGGGCGCGTACTTGGTCATAGCGGCCGCGAGTTCCTCAGTAAAGAGGTCCGCCATCGGTTGCGCAACGCCTCCGTTGAACAAGGGACACATCATCACTGCGTCCGGCGCGTAAATCCACTCATCTCCATAGGTGATGTGGTTGGTTTCGGGCGCTTTCGCGTAGGCCTCCCACTTGGCGTATGCCATCCTGCGGTGTAGAGCCTCTCGATCCTGCGCCATCGTGGTCACCTTCCGAGTCGTCGAATTGCTGTCGCAGCCTCAGCGTAAACGCTGCTTGTCTTTTCCGAGAACGTTAATTCTCAAATCAGGAGGCTGGCACCAGGTGCTTGCTGACTTCCAGCGCGCGAGTCCTGCCGCTGCTGGGTCACTGCTGGCCAGCAATATCTCTAATATCGCCGAGCCACCTGTGGGGCGAGGTTCCTAGATTCTCGGACGTCGTCAATCGCGAGCCGCTTCCGCCGTGCCCGTTAGGCATCCGCTTACTACCTCATAGCGGTCTATCACAGCGCACGCCGCTCTCGGTCGTGCGAAAAAAGAACACCAAGCGTTGGTCGGCAGTAGGCTTCGCGCATGCCGTTGAAAGACGGTGAGGTTTTCGCCGGTTTTGTTATTCAGCGATTCCTCGGCGCTGGTGGAATGGGCGAGGTTTACCTAGTTCAGCATCCCCGGCTGCCCCGCCTCGAAGCGTTGAAGGTCTTGGCGCCCGCGCTGACGGCCAGCGCGGAGTACCGTCACCGGTTCAACCGCGAGGCCGAGTTGGCCTCGACCTTGTGGCATTCGAACATCGTCGGTATTCACGATCGCGGTGAATTCAACGGCCAATTGTGGATTTCGATGGATTATGTCGACGGCACCGACGCCGACCGGCTCGTCGAGGAGCATTATCCGACGGGCATGCCGATGCTCGAGGCGCTCGAGATCGTCACCGCTGTCGCGGACGCACTAGACGTCGCCCATCAGCGCGGCCTTCTGCACCGCGACGTCAAACCGGCCAACATCATGCTGGCAAAAGCGCAGGGGGCCCACCGGCGGATACTGTTGGCCGACTTCGGTATTGCCCGTCAAGCTGATGAGGTCAGCGGCTTCACGGGCGCGAATATGACGGTCGGCTCCGTCGGCTACGCGGCGCCCGAACAGCTGCTGGGCGAACCGATCGATGGGCGAAGCGATCAATACGGCTTGGCGGCCACGGCTTTTCGCCTATTGACCGGCACGATGCCATTTCGGGATTCCAACCCCGCTGTCGTGATCAGCAAGCAACTGACCACACCGGCTCCGGTGCTCTCCGAGCGCCGTCCTGATCTTGCGAACCTGGATCGCGTGCTGTCGGTCGCGCTGGCTAAAGACCCCGATAAGCGATACCCGCACTGCCTCGATTTCGCCGAGGCGTTGAGCCGAGCCAGCCGCCGACCTCACCCGCGTGGGAGCGCCGGACCCGCTGACGCCCTCCGGCCCATGAGCGCGTCGCCGGCCCCGGCTCCATCCGGGGCCCCGGCCGACGTGACCGAGGCCCTTAATCTTCCGGCGACGGGTTCGCGTGCGCGATCGGCCGTGGCAGCACCTACGGCGGCTGCCACCCAGCCGATGATCGTGCCGTCCACATCGAGTTCTCTCAGAGCCCCAACCCATCCGATCATGAGCGTCGGGATCTCGCCGCCTACCGCGGTCGTGCCCGAGCCACCCGACGCCACCGACCTCCTCAGTGATGCGCCGCTTATCGACGAAGCCCCCGAAGCGCCACTAGGTGATGTGCAAGACAGCGGCGGTCCCGCGGTGGCCCAGTCGGTCTCGGCCGACCGGGACACAGAACCGGGCAGTGCGCACGGGGCGGCGATCGACGTTCATGAGCAGCATTCGACTCCGCCAGGGGCACCTGCCGGGCGGCGTGGAAACCTGTTGAAACATCCCCAATGGGCCGAACCTTCCGCCGCTCGGGACGACTGGGACATCGTGCTGACAGCGTTGGGAAATCTAACCACTCCCCAGCAACACAAAGCACTGGTGGAGGAGATGACGGCGCTGCATCAGGCGGGGCAGTGGGATGCCGTCGTTGCCGCGGCGCGGGAGCTCGCTCGAATCGACGCGGACGACTGCGACCCGGGCGGCATCGTCTCCGATGCGCGGGCCAAGATCCGCGAAGCCGAACTCGCCGACCGGTATGCCCAGGCACTCGACCACCTAGATCACGAACAGTGGCAACAAGCCGCCGGACTGTTAGCCGCGATCGAGCAGGAGCAGCAGGGCTACCGTGCCGCCGCCGCGCTCCTCGAGACGGCGGAGCAGAAATTGCGCGACACAGCAGAAGTCACTCGAGTTGCCCAACGAGCTACCCCACCAGCGCGGCCAATACCTCAGACGACTACCACCACGTCGGCGAGAACGGCCACACCGCCGGATTTCGTGGCCGTCCGAAGACGCTGGCGAACGCGCCGCCGCTTTCTCGCCGCCGTTTCCATCGCGGTCTTTGGCCTGGCCCTCGTTGGCGGCCTGATCATTTGGGCCGGAATTCAAAGCTCGAAGTCGTCGAATAGGTCGACAGCGACCTCGACATCAACTTCCCCGGCAAAGACTTCGGCTCCCCGGGTGTTCGCGCAGGCGTCGGGCCCCAACGAGACGATCGGGGACTACATCAAGAGAAACAACGTCCAGGAGACGACCGTCACCCACGGCACACCCGGCGCGCCGAAGATCGACCTCCCAGTACCCGCGGGGTGGACGCGGATTCCCGAAGACGTTGAGGCCCCGTACGGCGGGATCGTCTTCAACACGCCGACCGATCCCAAGGACCCGCCCAAGATCATCGCGATGGTCGCGAAGTTGACGGGCTATGTCGATGCGGACAAACTGCTGGCCATCGCGCCCGGTGAGGTCAAGAACTTGCCAGGCTATAACGGGGGCGACGGTCGAAAGAGCACTCTGGCTGGCCATCCCGCGTGCCAAATTGCCGGCTCTTACACCAAGAACGGAGTCACGCGAATGGTTGCCCAGAAAACGGTGGTCATCCAGAGCAACGGTGCGGCCTATGTACTGCAGCTCAAAGCCGAGGGTCCGCAGGCCGACGCCACCGCGTTGAATGACGCGACCGGCGTGATCGACGACCAGACCACGATCACGTGAAACGCGGAAGAATTCCCCGTGTCCCGTTGACCCGAGCCCCAGCCATGACACCGGATTACTGCGCCCCCGTTTGACCAATGCATCCTCGTGACTGCGGGCGGCTCGTATGCTTTTGGTCAACCCCGCCAGGGGCTTCGGGCCGAGGAAAGCGTGCGCGATGAGGGTGTTTACCAGCTACTCCCGCCACGATCAAACAACACCCCGGCCCCGATACCGACGCCCCGGCCTTCTCATTGCGGCTACTGCGTTAAGCGCTGCTGCTGGAATATTGGTGGCGGGCGAGCCGGCAACCGCACCTGGCGGCACAGGGGGGACGAGCGCACCGTGGCCGTCGAGACTCTCGCTCATTGCGACCGGGTGGTGGACGCCGGATCCGACGGCACCCCCAGCGGCGCCTCCCCCGCCGGCACCCCCAGCGGCGGCGCCCCAAGTGGTGGCACCCCACAGGACGGCACCCCCGGCAGCGGTGCCGCCGCCGCCTGCACCTCCGGTGCTGAAGCTACGGCAGGACCACGCGGCGGCGGCGGCCTTTGTGTCGATTACCAATAACGCAGCCGAGCGTGCGGTGGCTTGCGTGTACAGATCCGTTGCGGTGGCGGGTACCGCCAAAGCAATCCACTGGAACGACTCAGTTGATTTCACCGTAACCGGCTCGCAGGAGACAAAGATCAAGTATCGCGGACCCGCGACAGGCTCGACCTTCCACGACACCGTGACGTGTGACAACGGTTTGTCCACCAGTACGGACAACGTTTGGTGAGTGATGTCTTCGCTACTGGGCTGATGCGGATCGCGGACAGTGATCCGAACGGCAGGTGCACGGGGTGCGGAACGCCCACGCCGCACGGCTCAGGACGGTCGGTCTAGTCTCCCTTGCCGCCGCCATTTCCCTTACCGTGTCCTTTGCCGGGCCCGTGCAATGCGGGGACCGGGGGCTGTTGCGGGGGCGGGGACGGGGGTGGCGCGGCGCTATTAACAGGGACCGGCGCCGGCGTGCTGGTGGTGGTCGCGGGTTCCCCGGGTGCGTGCGAGGACGACGCATCGAGCGCGAGGGCCAGCGGCACGAGGATCAGGACCGCCAAGACCGCCAGGATGCCCAGCACCTTTCTCCTGCGGCTGGTCGTCGAAGAGACCCGCGCCGGGAACGAAATATCCGTGGGCGAGCCGGCGACCGGCGCTTCCAGCAACTTGGTGGCCGGATAGGGCGGCGGCGCGACGCCCGGCATGGCTGCGGCCGCCGTACGACGGTGGTGCAGCCCGGCGCGCATATCCTCTGCACTGCCGAACCGCTGGCGCGGGTCGTGCGCCATCGCGCGTTCGATGAGCATGACCAGGGCGGAATCGACGTCGGGCCGCAGCCCGGCCAGCTGCGGCGGCCGTCCGTGCAGAATGGCACCGGCGAGCGCCGCCATGTTTTCCTGTGGGAACGGGCGATGCCCGGCAAGTGCTTCATAGCCCACGACCCCGACCGCATAAAGATCATCAGCGACACAGGCAGGTGCGCCGGCGAGGCGCTCGGGGCTCAGATAAGCAATGGTTCCCAAAATGTGGCCGGTCAGCGTGTTGGTGGCGTCCGGAGTCTTGGCGATCCCGAAGTCCGCAACCTTCATGGTTTCGCCCCCCGGGGCAAGCAGGATGTTCCCGGGCTTGATATCGCGATGCAGGATGGCGGCGCGATGTGCCGCCATCAGCGCTGCCAAGACGTCATCGAGCATGGCGTGCACCCGCTCCTGCGACAGCGGACCCCGGCGCACCTCGTCGGCCAGGGTCTCGCCGGGCAGCCGCTCCATCACGATGAACGGCCTGCCGTCGTGCTCGCCACTGTCGTAGACCGCAACGATATTCGGGTGGTTGAGTGCCGCGGCCGCGTGTGCTTCCGCCTCAAATCGGTTGCGCATGCCGCTCTGGGCGCTCACCGCCGGATGCAGCAGCTTGATCGCGACCTGTCGGCGCAGTCGGGTGTCCCAACCATCACAAACCTCGGCCATGCCACCACGACCCAGCCTGCCGCGCACCTCGTAGCGCCCGGCGAGCAACACGCGGGTCTCCATTCGCCCTGCCAAACTTCGTGCCACTGCGGTCACAATCGTGCCGTGGTTACCCGAACAGCAACGGCTCAAAACGCTCACGTGGCCCACGCAGGTACGGCGAGTGCACCTACGCCCAGGTTTGCTCCGCGCGGCGGTTTGCGGTGCACGGGAATTGGGGTATGCGGAGCGCGCAAGCGCATGCCCGTGGCGGTCTGGTCGGGAAGAACCCTTGGGCGCTTACGGATCCAATACATACATCACATATGTGGGAAGTCGCCTGATGAATGTTGCGTCGCTAAGCCAAGATCTGTACGGATTCGCCATTGAGTTGCGTCAATTGGCCTACAGCATGCCCGGCGGGCACGAAGACCCGTTGGTCCGACTGAGCGAGCGAATGATTCACTACGCCCAAGAAGAAGCCGACAACCAGTAACTCATCGCCGGATCGCGTCTGGGCTGCCGGCGGGGCGGCACCCGCTGGCCCAACCGAGTACCGCTGCGTCATCGCGCGCAGGAAAAATCGTCGCCGCAGGGTCGGCGATGGCGGCCGGTGCGTGGCGAGGACGAAGAACGCGGCCAAGGCCGATAGGTCCGGCCGCTCAACCTTGTCTTTCGGGACTGGCAGATCGGAACGTACCGGGACGGCTTGCATGCCCCAAGTGTGGCAGGCGCAGTAAGTTCGTCGTACCGTTGCGCGATCTGCCACCGCGAAGGAGCAAGCGAGTGACTGAAGATCCGCGCGGCGACGGTGTCTCCCGTCAATACGATCGATGGGAATATCCGCCCCCGGTAACCGATCTCGCGGCGTGGACGACGAACCACTGGGATTGGTTCGACCCTTACTGGGCCCACCGGATCTTGTGGCCCAACCGGGAATACCGACCAGACCTGGACATCCTGGTCGCGGGATGCGGCACCTTCCAAGCCGCGGTTCTGGCCTACATGAACCGCGGCGCCAAAGTCATCGCGATCGACGTCAGCCGGTCCGCGCTCGATCACCATCAACAGCTCAAAGACAAGCACCGCCTGGCCAACCTGGAACTGCATCTGCTTCCGATCGAAGGGGTGTCGGCGCTCTCGCGCGACTTCGACCTCATCGTTTCCAGCGGGGTCCTGCACCACATGGCCGACCCGCTGGCCGGCTTGACGGCGCTCGGCCAATGCCTGCGCCCGGACGGGGCACTGGGTGTCATGCTCTATGCGAAGTACGGCCGGATCGGCGTCGACATGCTCGAATCGGCGTTTCGCGACCTCGGGCTATCGCAGGACCCGGCGTCGGTGCAACTGGTCGTCCAGGCGATCGCGGCGCTACCGGCCGACCACCCGGTCCGCTCCTACCTGCAGGCTGCGAATGACCTGATGTCCGAGGGCGCGCTCGTGGACACCTTCTTGCATGCGCGCCAACGCAGCTACACCGTCGACGAATGCTTGGACTTGGTCAATGCGGCCGGACTGGCTTTCCAGGGCTGGGTGCGCAACGCGCCGTATTACCCGCACGACTTCGTCGCGCCGGCGAGCGAGTTCCAGACCCTCGTCAACCAGCTGCCCGCCACCAAACTGTGGTCGGTGATGGAGCGGCTGCAGCCGGCGAACGCCACCCACTTCTTCGTCGCCTGCCGCCCCGAACGCCCGAAACAGGATTATGCGATCGACTTCTCGGGGGCGGCTTGCCTTGACTATGTCCCGCTACTGCGCGCCGCCTGCCTGTTGTCCGGCGACACAATCCACTTGCCCGGGGCGACGCTGAAGCTCAACCCGGCGCAGCTGCCCTTCGTCCAGCACATCGACGGTCGTCGCACGATCGCAGAGATCGTCGACTGCGTGGTGCGGCGCGACGATCTCAGCCCCGACGACGGGGAGCGCGTGCGGCAATTCGGGGTGACCCTGTTCCGCTCGCTGTGGCGTCTCGACTTCGTGGCGATGGCGCTGAACACGACGCCCCCGCGGCAAAGCCACGCCCGATAGCGCTGCGCCACAACATCTTTGACACTCATGCGCGCCGCCGCCTACCGCCGTGTTCGGCCGCGGACCAATACTTTGGGCCAGGCGCCGACGGCGCCGCAGACCGCCACTCATACACTGACCCAGCATGGGCATGCTGTTCGGCCTCGCGCCGTGGATCGTGTATTGGGTACTCGTCGGTAACGTCCCGTTCGCCGCGGCCGTGCTGGTCGCGCTGGCGATCGCCGCCGCCAGCCTAGGCGTGGGCGGCGTGCTGGGCAGGAAGTGGCAGTTCTTTGATTTCGCTTCCGTGGCAGTGCTTTTGATTCTCGCCGTCCTGGCCTTTACGCTCAGCGATTCGTTCCTGGAGCGGTGGATCCTGCCGCTGAGCAACGCCGGGATCTTCCTGGTGACGCTGACCGGGGTGCTGGTCGGCAAGCCCTTCGTGGCCGAGTTCGCCGCAACCGAACAAGCCCCCGACGTCGTCAAAACCGAGTTGTTCGGCCGGATCGTCAAGATGCTCAGTTGGCTGTGGGTCGCGACGTTCGCCGGGATGACGGTGTCGTCGGTGATCCCCTCGATCGTGGAAGGCCCCGCCGGCCCGTCCGGGACCACCGCCGCCTTGATGCTGGACACCAAGACCCCGCTGTTGTTTCTCTGCTACTGGATCATTCCCTTTGGGCTGCTGGGACTGGCGGCGGTGACTTCCCGATTGCTGCCCGACCGGATGTTGGTCGGGATCGACGACGTCGCGCGGGAAACCTCGTTCGTTGCCTACGACGAAGCCACCATCGATGAGCTCTACTTCCTGGCTCAGGAACACGCCAATCGTGAGGTAGGCCCGGGCAAGGAGGCCTATGCAGTCAAGGTCGGCGGGATGGGAACCCCATTGACCGGCGACGAGTCGCGAAAGTCGTGGCCCTCGACCTACAAGGTGCGCGAAAAGCGGCGCTGAACCGCACGGCGGTTGGGCTACGTTGGTTCTCGGCGGAGCGCCCACGGACCTGCGGCAGCGCGCCGCATCCGGGTGGGGCACGGGAGCGGAGACAAGGAGTCGTGATGAACGGACCCGGCGCGGACGCCATCCGCGCAGAAACCATCACCATCACCGGCCACGGCGGCGACGACATCGAGGCATACCAAGCCGTGCCGCTCGCGCAGGGCTCCCGGGGTGGCGTGGTGTGGATCCACCACATGCCCGGCTACGACCGGGAAACCAAGGAGTTCGTCCGCCGGCTCGCCGTCAGCGGCTACAACGCCGTGGCGCCGAACCTGTATTCACGGGAGGCCCCGGGTGCCGCGCCCGATGACGCGGCCGCCGCGGCGCGGGCCGCGGGCGGGGTGCCCGACGAACGATTAGTGGGCGATGTCGCGGGCGCGATCGAACACCTGCGCACGTCGTCCGGCGCCAACGGCAAGTTCGGTGTCATCGGACACTGCTCGGGCGGACGGCACGCCTTCCTGGCGGCCTGCTCGCTGGCGTTCGATGCGGCCGTCGACTGTTACGGCGCCTTCATCGTCGAGGATCCCCCCGAGGGCATGCCCAAGGCCATGAAGCCGATCCTCGACCTCGCCCCTCATCTCAGCTGTCCGCTGCTGGGCCTGTTCGGGCTCGACGACCGGTTTCCGGCCCCCGCCGCGGTGGCCACCCTGGACACCGAGCTCAACAAGCTGAACAAGCCGCACGAGTTCCACTCCTACGAAGGCGCGGGTCATTCCTTCTTCTCGGTCGACCGGCCGGCGTACCGACCGGAGGCCGCGGTCGACGGCTGGCAGCGCATCGACGAATTCTTCGCCACCTACCTGAAGGGTTAGGCACCGCCCATGTGCACCTATCTCACCGAACATGTCCAGATCGACGGCAGCGGCAAGGGCGCGACGGGATGGTTTGGCGCCAACCGCGCGACGGTGTATGTGGATCATCCCGTCCATGCGCCCTACGGCCACACCGTCAACATCGACGTGATCAATCCGCAGCTCGGACCGTCGGCGCGGGTGGCCCTGGAATTGACCGAGGAGAGCGCGCTCGCCCTGGCCGACGCCATCCGCAGGGCCATCGGCCACGCACCGGCCGGACTGGCCTCCAAGGATCAGTAGGGCAGCGATGACCGCCGAAGCCGACTACCCGCAGATGGCCGCCGCGCGGGGCAGGATCGAACCCGCCCCGCGCCGCGTGCGTGGCTATCTCGGCGATGCGCTGGTCTTTGACACCACCGCCGCCAGGTACGTGTGGGAAGTCCCGTATTACCCGCAGTACTACATTCCGCTCGATGACGTCCGAACCGAGTACCTGCACGACGAAAACCATTCCCAGAAGGTTCAATTCGGCCCCTCACGGCTGTACTCCCTGGTGGGTTCCGGTCAGACGCACGAAGCCGCCGCGCGGGTATTCGACGCGGACGGCGACGGCCCGCTGGCCGGTACCGTGCGGTTCGAGTGGAATCCGTTGCGCTGGTTCGAAGAAGACGAGCCGATCTATGGTCACCCGCGCAACCCCTATTCGCGCGTCGACGCCCTGCGTTCGCACCGGCACGTCCGAGTCGAAGTCGACGGAATCACCTTGGCCGACACCACTTCTCCCGTATTACTATTTGAAACAGGTTTGCCGACAAGGTATTACATCGATCCGACGGATGTCGCCTTTGAACACCTGGAACCCAGCGCGACACAGACGTTGTGTCCCTACAAGGGAGTGACGTCAGGCTATTGGTCGGTGCGGGTGGGTCCCCCTGGTGCGCAAGTCTTGCGCGAGGACCTGGCGTGGACCTATCACTATCCGCTCCCGGCGGTCGGACAGATCGCGGGTCTCATCGCGTTTTACAACGAGAAGCTCGACATCGCCGTCGACGGGGTGAGGCTGACCCGGCCGCAGACGCAGTTCAGCTAGCCTCGGGACCGTGTGATCTATCCCTCGTCGCCCCCTCAAGCTGAGAATTTCTTACTTCCGTGTCGACAGCGCCCTCACGTGGGCTGTTAGCGGCACAACCGAAATCCGCCGGAAGGGCGTTTGCGTTACTTTCGCTACGGGTAAGCGACTGCGATACAGCGTGATTGGAAGTCTGAGCAGAACCTGAGTGCGCAAAGTGACGTAGCTAACGTCGAGCACTGTGAACTGCGGTGGGGCGATTTTCGGCCAGTAGACTACCGAAAACCAGTCTCGTGAGCGCCTTTCGGTGCTGAAAGCCGGTTTATCCGGAGGCCAACCGTCCCACACGTATCGGCGGCTTCGCCACTTGACGACTACAGCCGACAACCACAGCAAAGGCGGTGCCAGCGTGAACGATGTGAACGGCCCTACGGCCGCGCACGACGATCGAGACGGCCGAGTGTTCGAGCTCGACACCACCTCGGTGGTGCGGGTGCCGCTGCACAACGGTCCGATCAGCGATATCGACATCAGCCCGGACGGCCGCCGGCTGGTCGTAGCGAATTACGGCCGCGACCTGGTCTCGGTCGTCGACGCGAACACGTGTCGTGTCTCGAGCACCGTCACCGGGCTGGCCGAACCGTGCGCGGTCGCCATGAGCGGTGCGGACTCCCACTATGCCTATGTCAGCACCGCGACCGCGGGCTACGACGCCATCGAAGTCATCGACGTCGTCACGAATTGGCGCATCGCCACCCACCAGCTCGCGAACAGCGTGAGCGACTTCGCGGTGAGTCCGGACGGCAAGTACCTGTACGCGAGCCGGAATGCGGTTCGCGGCGCCGACGTGACGGTGCTGGACACCACCACCGGTGAGCTCGAGGTCATCGATCTGGCGACGGCGCCGGGCGCCACCACCGCGTGCGTGCGCATCAGCGCCGACGGACGGCGACTGTACGTCGGCATGAATGCCGCGACCGGCGGCAGTCTTGTCATCGTTGACGCCCGGACGCGGTCCGATAATCGCCGGGTCGGCGGGCGGTCGCGCATCGTGGGCGTCGTTGATATCGGCCTGCCCATCCGCGATATGGCGCTGAGCACCGACGGCGGCACGGCGTACGTGGCGAGTTGCGATCCGGTCGCGGGCGCGGTGCTCGACGTGGTCGACACCCGCGTCAACAAGATCGTCGGGACTCACAAGGTCCCGGAGGTCACCGGCCCGCTCACGCGGATGACGCTCAGTCGCGACGCCACGCGGGCCTACCTGGTCAGCGACGATCGCATCACGGTGTTGAGCACCCACCAGCAGGAGGTGGTCGGCGAGGTCAAGGTATCCAAGCACCCGTCTTGCGTGGTGGAGAGCCCCGACGGCCGCCATCTCTACGTCGCCGACTACTCCGGTGATCTCACCGCGGCGCAAATCGCCTCGACGGCACCAACGCTGACCTACGGCGGCGCGAGTGACCGGGATCCGACGGTCGCCGGTTGGCTGCCCGAGCTCCCGGAGTGGGACTCGGTCCTGGCCTAGCCGCCGCAGGAGGGCGCCCAGTGAATCGTGGGCGTTCAGTGTGAGTCTTGGGCGGCAAATGTCGGCGCGTCGTCACCCGACGTTCACACGCGAAGCCCAGGATGCACACTCGATGAACGTGCCGATCCCCAAAGTGGCCCCCGGCGGCGCCAAAGCCGCCCCGGCCGAACGGGATCCACGCAAATAACCACCAGTCTGCCCAGGTGCTGACACTCTCGCCGATTTCAGGCTTAGGGTGGAGGCGGCCGACGGCACATGTGGTGCTGCGCCGAGACTAAGGCGGTGGATTAGTGGACGGCACGATGCAGGACTTTCCGTTGACCATCACCGCGATCATGCGTCACGGTTGCACGGTGCACGGTGCACGGACCGTCACGACGGCCACCGAAGACGGCTTCCGGCGCATGACCTACCGAGAACTGGGCCAGCAGGCCGCACAACTGGCGAATGGCTTGCGCCGGCTCGGCGTCACGGGTGATCAGCGGGTAGGCACGTTCATGTGGAACAACGCCGAGCATCTCACCGCCTACCTTGCGTTGCCGTCGATGGGTGCCGTCCTGCATACCCTCAACATCCGGTTGTTCCCCGAGCAGATCGCCTTCGTCGCCAACGAGGCCGAAGACCAGGTGGTGCTCGTCGACGCCTCACTGGTCAAATTGCTCGCACCCGTGCTGCCCGAGCTCAAGACCGTGCACACCGTGATCGTGGTCGGTGACGACGCCGAGCCGCTGCAGGCATCGGGTAAGACCGTGCTGCGCTACGCCGACCTCCTCGACGGCGAGCCCACCGACTTCGACTGGCCACACATCGACGAGAACTCCGCGGCCGCGATGTGCTACACCAGTGGCACCACCGGTAACCCGAAAGGCGTTGTCTACAGCCACCGTTCGAGCTATCTCCACACCATGGCCGCGTGTACCACCAACGGTATCGGCGTCGGATCCAGCGACAGCGTGCTGCCAATCGTGCCGATGTTCCACGCCAATGCCTGGGGGCTGCCATACGCGGCGCTGATGGCCGGCGCGGACTTGGTGTTGCCCGATTGCCACCTCGATCCTCCGTCACTGGTCCGAATGATCGAGGACTTGAAGCCCACCGTGACCGGCGCGGTGCCGACCATCTGGAACGGCGTCCTGCATCACCTCGAGGACGACCCCGACCACGACATGTCCTCGCTGCGGTTGGTGGTCTGCGGCGGCTCGGCCGTCCCGATATCGCTGATGCGCACCTTCGAGGAAAAACACGACGTACAGATCCGGCAGCTGTGGGGTATGACGGAGACGTCGCCGCTGGCGACCATGGCGTGGCCCCCGCCGGGTACTCCTGAGGACCAGCACTGGGCATTCCGCGGGACGCAGGGCCAGCCGGTCTGCGGGGTCGAGATGCGCATTGTCGACGACGAGGGGCAGGTGCTGCCCAACGACGGCAACGCGGTGGGTGAGGTCGAGGTTCGCGGACCGTGGATCGCCGGCTCGTACTTCCTGGGCCGCGACGAATCGAAGTTCGACTCCGGCTGGTTACGGACCGGCGATGTGGGCCGCATCGACGAGCGAGGATTCGTCACCCTGACCGACCGCGCCAAGGACGTCATCAAATCCGGTGGGGAATGGATCTCCTCGGTCGAGTTGGAGAACCTCTTAATCGGCCACCCGGAGGTGATCGAGGCAGCGGTCGTCGGCGTTCCCGACGAGCGCTGGGAGGAACGTCCGCTGGCGGTCATCGTGCCCAAGCATTCGTCGGTGAGCGCCGAGGACCTGCGAAAATTCCTCGCGGACAAGGTGGTTCGGTGGTGGCTACCCGAACGGTGGACCTTCATCGACGAGATTCCGCGCACCAGCGTGGGCAAGTACGACAAGAAGGCCATCCGGGCGCGGTATGGCCAGCACGGCTACTGGGTGGTCGAAGCCCGGGACTGACCGAGGCAACTGGCGTGCAGAGCTGAGAGGCGTTATAGCAGTGGCTGATTCACTCGTGGTCGATCAATCCGTCATCACCCCGGTCGAGGTCCAGGACGCATTTCACCGGACGATGCCGATCCCGCTCCCTACGCTCTTTCACCGCCGGTACGGACCGTTCCCGCCGATCAGCGAGGTGCGCGAGCAGACCGGCGCCTGGGACGCGGCGGGCCAAACCCGCGTCGTGCACCTGGCTGGCGGTGCCAGCATGCGCGAGGAACTGACCAGCGTCGACCCGCCACGGTCCTTCGGCTACCGGCTCTCCGAAATCACCGGCCCGATGGCCTTGTTGGTCGACCACATCATCGGCGAATGGATCTTCGTCCCGGCCGAGGGCGGTACCGAGATCACCTGGCGCTGGGACATCCGCCCGCGCTCGGCCCTTTCGGGTTGGACGCTGCCGCTGCTGGGCAGGATGTGGAAGGGCTACGCGCGCCGGGCGCTGCGTGACCTGTCGGCCCTGCTGACGGCCTGACCCTCGACCGCTAGCGTAAAACGCCATGTGCCGCCTGTTTGGCCTGCACGCCGGGACGCACGCGTGCACCGCGACCTTCTGGCTGCTGGATGCGCCGGACAGCCTGGCCGAACAAAGTAGAAGAAATCCGGACGGCACCGGCCTGGGTGTCTTCGACGAGCACGGCCAACCGCACCTGTACAAGGAGCCGATAGCGGCCTGGCAGGACGCTGAATTCGCGACCGAGGCGCACCGGATGACCGGCACGACCGTGATCGCACACGTCCGCTACGCGACCACCGGATCGCTCGACATCCGCAACACCCATCCGTTCATGCAGGACGGGCGGATCTTCGCGCACAACGGCGTGCTCGAGGGATTGGACGTCATCGACGAGCGGCTTTGTGAGGTCGGCACCGACCATCTGGTGTTGGGCGACACCGACTCCGAGCGGGTCTTCGCGTTGATCACCGCCTCGATCCGGGCGCGCGACGGCGACATCACGGCCGGCCTCGTCGACGCCATGCGGTGGCTCGCCGAGCACGCTCCGATCTATGCGGTGAACGTGCTGCTGAGCACCGCCACAGACATGTGGGCGCTGCGATACCCGGAAACCCATCAGCTCTATATTTTGGATCGATCCGACGATGCGGCTTCGCGCGACCCCGAATTCGACTTGTGCACCAAGCGGATTCACGTCCGGTCTGAGCATCTGTGTGAGCGGCCCTCCGTGGTGTTCGCCACTGAGGTGATGGACGACGAGCCACGCTGGCGGCTGCTGCCGGCGGGTGAACTCTTCCATGTCGATGCAGATCTGCGAATCCACCGCAGCATGATCCTGCCAGACCCGCCCAAATATCTCCTGCGTCGCGAGGACCTGAGCTCGCCGGTGGAGGAGTCGCAGCACGCCCTGCCGAACACCCGGCAACTGGCCTGACACCGTTTGGCAGAGTTAACGAGTGTGACAACCAAACGCGCCCTGGTGCTGGCCGGTGGTGGGATAGCGGGAATCGCCTGGGAGACAGGTGTTCTGCGTGGCATCGCCGACAGGTCGCCGGAGGTGGCCCGGCTGTTGGCCGAGTCCGACGTGCTGGTCGGGACCTCGGCGGGCTCGGCCGTCGCCGCGCAGCTGAGCAGCGGGCACACCCTGGACGAGCTGTTCGACCGGCAAGTCGCCGAGTCGTCGGCCGAGATCGATTCCGGGGTCGACGTCGAGACCATCACCGAACTGTTCCTGACTGCCCTGGCTGAGCCGTATGAAAAGACGCTGGACAAGACGCGCCAGCAGATACAGCGCATCGGTGCCGTGGCCCTTGCCACCAAGACCGTTCCCGCACCGGTGCGCCGCGACGTCATCGCGCGTCGCTTGCCGTCGCACCACTGGCCGGAACGGGACTTGCGGCTCACCGCGATCGACGTTCAAACCGGCGAACTGACCGTGTTCGACCGCGACTCCGGCGTCGACCTGGTAGATGCCGTCGCGGCCAGCTGCGCTGTGCCCGGGGCCTGGCCGCCGGTGACGATCGCGGGCCGCCACTACATGGACGGCGGGATCGCCAGCTCGGTCAACCTCGCGGTGGCCGCCGACTGCGCGACCGCGGTGGTGCTGGTGCCCTCAGGTGTCGATGCGCCGTCGCCGTTCGGTGCCGGGCCGGCCGCCGAGGTCTCCGCGTTTCCGGGCGCGGCGTTCGCCGTCTTCGCCGATGCCGATTCGCTGGCCGCCTTCGGTTCCAACCCGTTGAACCCCGGCTGTCGCATCCCGTCGGCCCTGGCGGGACGCGAGCAGGGCCGCCGCGAAGCCGCGGCCATCGCACGCTTCCTGGGACTGCGATAGTGCTTGGCGCCCAAGCGAATTCAGCGAGACTCAGCGCTCGATCGCCGGCGGGACATCGTGGTCATCCTCGACGTCCAGGGCGTCCAGCGCCTCGTCCGCCAACGCGCGCCCGGCCGCAATCACCTCCACCGCCCGGTGGAATTCCAGGGCCCGGCAGGTCGACCGCGGCACCTCGATATGCAGGTCGGGCGGGTACACGGCCAGCGTGTGGCGCGCCAGCGCTGCCTGGGCGATGTCGATGGTCCGGTTCATCACCTCGAAGCTGCCAACTTTCGGCACGTCGGCTCCCACAGCGGGTAGTTCGGCGGCGTCGTCAACGGCTTCGGGCTGCTCGTCTTCTGGGTTGTCCGACCAGCTGTCCGCGTCGCCGGGTGGCCCGCCCAGTCTGCTCAGCACCGCCCGCGCTGTCGGCCGATCGAGCAGCGAACGGGCCGCGGCTGTGTCGAGCAGCGCGGAGGTGCTGCGCACCATGCGGGTCAACCACTCGACGGTCGCCCCCGGCTCCGGTTCGCGGTTGGTGATCGCCTCGCTGCCGGACAGGCTCACCGCGATGGTCAGGTCGGCGTTGACCGCGGCCAGGGGCGCCATCGGCAACGGATCCAGGATGCCGCCGTCGGCGAGCAGCCGCCCGTCGACCGCGTGCGGGGCGATCACGCCGGGGATCGCGATCGACGCCCGGATCGCCTCGTCGAGGGGGCCGCGCTGAAACCACACCGACTTGCCCGCCAGCAGGTCGGTCGCGACCGCGGTGTAGGGGATGGGCAGGTCCTCGATCGCCACCGGGCCCAGGATGTCGCGCACCGCGTCCAAAATTTTGCCGGCCCGCATCACACCGGCCGCGCTGATGGACGGGTCCAGCAGCCGCAAAATGGTGCGCTGGGTCAGTGACTTCGCCCACTCAGCGAACTCGTCGAGCCGCCCCGCCGCTTGCAACCCGCCGACCAGCGCGCCCATCGATGAACCGGAGATGCCGACGATGTCGTAGCCGCGCGACGCCAAAGCTTCTATCACCCCGATATGGGCGTAGCCGCGGGCGCCGCCGCTGCCGAGTGCGATCGCCACCCGCGTCGATTCTGATCGACGCGGAATCTCGTCAGGCACCCCTCTATTTTGCGCGAAGGAGTCCCCTCAGCGGGCGGCTCGGGCACTTTTTTCAGCCGTGATCGCAATTGCGCGGCGGCGCAATTCCGGGGTGGCGGCGCTAGCCGCATTCGTCGTTGGCGGCCGCCCGCGCGGCGACGATCACGGCGGCCTGCCGGGCCGGTGTCAGCGTCGACCAGGGGGCATTCCAGCTGCCCGCGGTTCCCGACGGCGACGCCTGCAGCATCGACAGATACGGCTCGAACAGGGACGCACTGGCCTTGGGTTGCGCCTCCATCCACTCGTGCGCGGCGTGACAGGCCTGGTAGTACTCCTCTTCGGTCGAATCCGCGGGCACGTCGACCCTGGTCGTCACGCCGGCGGGGGACAGCCCGACCGACCCCGGCGGCGCCGGCCCCGGGGCGTTGCGAATGCCGGATTGCCGTGCCGACGGAGACGACAGGGAAGCGCTGTGACCGCCGTGCGAGCACCCAATGACCGTCAGCACGACGGCCGCGGCAACAACCGCGCGCCATCGCCGGCACCGGTCACCGTTGACGCGCACGGTTTCAATGTATGCAACACTGGCGGCCGTGATGGAGCGCTTCGGATTTTACGAGTGTTGTCGGCCGTAACACGCCGCCGCTCGTCCCATCCGTTTTCGCTTGAAAGTTCCCACCGTGACTTTGCCCCTTGCCGGGCTCGCGCCCGTCGCCACCGCGGCTGCCCCTCGCCCGCGAACCCCCTCCGCCCCGTCCTCCGGTCCCACCCGGTTGCGAGTGCCCGATTTGCTCTATGCCACCGACCAGGCGGCCGACGACGTGCTCAGCGGGCGCCGCGACCACCTGCTGCCCGACGGCGGCATACCCGAGTCGCGGCGCTGGTTCACCCGCATCCACGGCGACGAGGAACTCGACGTCTGGCTGATCAGCTGGGTGCCCGGCCAGCCCACCGAACTGCACGACCACGGCGGGTCGCTGGGCGCATTGACGGTCATTTCCGGATCGCTGAACGAGTACCGCTGGGATGGTAAGGCGTTGCGACGCCGCCGACTCGACGCGGGCGATCAGGCCGGATTCCCGTTGGGCTGGGTGCATGACGTCGTCTGGGCACCGCGGCCGGTCACGGTGCCCGTTTCCCGGCCCGTCTCGGGAGCGCCCAGCGTCGGCGCCGCGCCGGTGCAGCCGACCCTGAGCGTGCACGCCTACTCGCCGCCCCTTTCCGCGATGTCCTACTACGGGATAACCGAGCGCAAGACGTTGCGCCGCGAACGCACCGAACTGACCGACCAGCCCGAAGGATCGTGATGAGCCGCATCGACGTCGTCTTGAGATCCGCCCGGCGCCGGTATCGCCGCCTGCCCGCCGTCGAAGTGCCCGACGCGCTGCGGCGCGGTGCGGTGTTGGTCGATATCCGGCCGCAGGCCCAGCGCCTTCGGGAGGGTGAGGTGCCCGGGGCGCTGGTGATCGAACGCAATGTGCTGGAGTGGCGCTGCGATCCCACCAGCGAGGCCAGGCTGCCAGAGGCCGTCGGCGATGACGTCGAATGGGTGATCCTGTGTTCGGAGGGCTACACGTCCAGCCTGGCGGCGGCCGCGCTGTTGGACATCGGCCTGCACCGCGCCACCGACGTCATCGGCGGCTATCACGCCCTGGCCGGCGCCGGCGTGCTGAGCGAGCTGGCCGGGGGCCGGGTCGATCCGGCGTTCGCGGACACCGGCGGCGCCGCCACCCACTGATCTAGGCCATGTCGCCGGAGTGCAGCAGCGGACGCAACTTCGCCGTCTTGTCGGGCGTCCAGCCGGGCGGAGGCAGCACGGCCGCCCAGCCGTCGGCGACGTTGGCGACGTAGCGGTGGCCATGGCCGTCGGGCACGTCCACCGCCACGGCCATGTCGGCCGAAACCTGCAGGAAGGTGACGACCGGAATCCAACGCGTCTGGCGCAGCACGTCATAGCCGCGCGGTTCGCTCAGCCAGTCGGGCTTGCTGAACAACAGGTCCGGCGTCCACCACGCGATCGGATCCGAAGCGTGCTGTAGATAGACCACCCGCGGGTGATCCCACGGCGCGTTGGGGCGCGTCAAATCCTTTGCGCGCGCGACGAATCGGACATACCGACCGTCCTGGTAGATCGGTAACCACTCCGGCGACCCGCTGTCACGGGTCGACGTCAGGTCGGTCCAGATGGTGTTTTTGAAGGTCGGGCCGCTGAACAACGCCCCGTCGGTGCGCGCCAGCACATTGTTCAAACTCAAGAACGGCGCTTCGCCCCCGAACGATCCGAGGCTCTCCCCGAACACGACGAGCTTGGGCCGCTGCGCCTCGGGCATCTGGCGGATCAGCTTGTCGACGGCCTCGAAGAGCGCCTGTCCGGCGTGCCGGGCGTTCTCCTTGTCCACCAGGAACGACAGCCAGCTCGGCAGGAACGAATACTGCATGCTCACGATCGCGGTGTTGCCGTTGTACATGTACTCCAGCGCCGAGGCTTCCGCCTCGTTGATCCAGCCGGTGCCGGTGGTGGTGCCCACCGCGACGACGGCGCGCTGCAACCCGCCGGTGCGCTGCAGTTCCCGGGCCGCCAGCTCCGCGGCCGCCGTGATGCCCTTCGACGAGTCCAGCCCGGCGTAGGCCCGGATCGGCTCGATGGCCGGGGCACCGTTGAACGAGGCGAGTTGCTCCAGGGTCGGACCGCCCTCGACGAAGATGCGCCCTTGGTGGCCAAGGGATTCCCACGACACCAGCGACTCGGGGCCACCGGAGCGCAGCGGGGTCTTCGGCGCCGCGCTATCGGGGCTCATCTCGTTGTTGGCCGAGGCGAAGGTGTCGTTCATGGTGCGCATGGCGAACTTGAGCACGACACCGTTGAGGACGGCGACGGTCATGACCACAAGCGTGACCACCACGATGGTTGCCGAAAGCCGGAACGGGACGAACCGGTCCACCTGACCGACCAGGAAGCGGACCAGCCAGCGGATGAATTGGCCGGTTTCGACCACGGTGAACAGCACCACCAGCGACAAGACCCCCGACAGCGGATAGTCATACCAATTCAAATGTGCGACGCCCATCAGGTCGCGCACGTCGTCTTGCCACACGTGGAACCAGATCGCCATGAGCACCTGTCCGACCACGGCGATCGGGATCAGCACCTTCCATGCCCAGCGTGGCGGGGGCGGGCTGTGATCCTTTTCGCGCATGAACCGCACCAGCCAGACCGAAAAGACGCCCAGCCCATAGCCGATGGCGCCGGAGAGCCCGCTGACCAACCCCTGGAACGATGGGCCGCGCGGCAGCAGCGAGGGAGTCAGCGAAAGCCAGATGAAGATAAGGCCGACCGTGGTTCCGGTGAACGTGTAATGCCGTACCCACCAAGGCTTTTCGGTCCAGGGCAGGGTGGGACCCACGCGGCCGGTCCGTGGTGCGGTTGCCGGTTGCGGCGAACCGCCCGACTCGGCCTCCTCGACGCCCCCCGCCGGAGGTTGATCCGTCTCGGTGGGTGTCGCGGAAATCGGTTCGCTCATGCAAGCGTCCTAGCGGTGGATGAAGTTCGGCGGGCGCTTCTCGACGAAGGCCGCCATCCCTTCGGACTGATCCTCGGTCGCGAAGGTCGAGTGAAATAGCCTGCGCTCGTACAGAAGTCCCTCGGTCAGGGTGGACTCGAACGCGCGGTTGACGGCCTCTTTGGCCATCCTGGCCGCCGAGCGCGACATCTGCGAAATGGTGGTCGCTACGGCCTTGGCCTCGGTCAGCAGGTCGTCGGCCGGCACCACTCGAGAGACCAGACCGCTTCGTTCGGCTTCCTCGGCGCCGATGGTTCGCCCGGTCAGGATGAGGTCCATGGCCTTGGCCTTACCGATGGCGCGGGTCAGCCGCTGGGAGCCGCCCATGCCGGGCAGCACACCGAGTTTGATCTCGGGCTGGCCGAATTTCGCTGTGTCGGCGGCGATCAGCACATCACACATCATGGCGAGCTCGCAGCCGCCACCCAGTGCGTGCCCGGCCACTGCGGCGATCGTCGGGGTGCGAACCGCGGCGAGCTTGCTCCACGGGGCGAAGAAGTCGGCGCCGAAGGCGTCGGCGAAGGTCAGCTCCGCCATCTCCTTGATGTCGGCGCCGGCGGCGAACGCCTTGGCCGAGCCGGTGATGATGATCGCCCCTATGCCGGGATTGTCATCGAACTCCGCTGCCGCGCGGGTGACTTCGTTCATCACCTGAGTGTTCAGGGCGTTGAGGGCCTTCGGCCGGTTCAGCGTGATGATGCCGACACGCTCTTCACGCTCGACGAGGATGGTCTCGTAATCCGTGTCTGTCATCCGAACCGCCCTTCTAGAAACTCAAGTCGTCGTCAACCGGGGTGAAATACGCCTCGACGTCGGCCCTCGTGACCGCGGACAGCTGGGCCGGTGACCACTTCGGATTGCGATCTTTGTCGATCAGCTGCGCGCGGATGCCCTCCACCAGATCGTGCGAGCGCAACGACGCCGAAGACACCCGATAGTCCTGCACCAGAACGTCTTTCAGTGTGTCGAGTTTGGCCGCGCGCCGCACCGCCTCCAGGGCCACCGACAGCGCGATCGGGGAGCGGGTGGCGATCAGGTTCGCGGCATCGTCGGCCGGGCCGGCGTCGTGCCCGCGCAACGCGGCGACGATCTCCTCGACGGTGTCACCGGCGAAGCATTCGTCGATCCACTCGCGTTGCGCGGCAAGCTCGCTGGGCGGCGGTTCAACGGCGTACTTGGCGATCGCCCTGTCGACGCCGTCGGTGACCACCGCGCGGCGGAACGCCTCGACGTCCCCGTGCGGTACGTAGTGGTCGGCAAAACCCATGGCGATGGCGTCGGCTCCGGAGAACGGCGCCCCGGTCAACGCGGCATGCAGACCCAGTCCGCCGAGAGCCCGAGAAAGCAGATAGACGCCGCCGACGTCGGGGATGAATCCGATGCCGACCTCGGGCATGGCGATCTTGGAGGTATCGGTGACGACCCGGGTGTTCGCGTGCGCGCTGACTCCGACGCCACCACCCATCACGATGCCGTCCATCAGCGCCACGTACGGCTTGGGAAACTCGGCGATCTGCGCGTTGAGCAGATACTCGTCGCGCCAGAAGCGGCGGGCCTCGACCCCGTCCTTGCGCGCGCTGTGGTAGATCGAGACCACGTCGCCGCCGGCGCACAGCCCGCGTTCGCCGGCGCCGGAGAGCACGACCGAGCCCACCGCGTCGTCGTCCGCCCAGCCGGCGAGGATGGCGGTCAGCGCGTCAACCATCTGCTGATTCAGCGAATTGATGGCCTTGGGCCGGTTGAGCGTGATCAAGCCGACGTTTCCCTCGACTTCGGTCAGAACCTCATCGGATTCCTCGCTCACGCCCTCGCCTTTCATCGCCGGTCCGGCCCCGAGGAAGAAATCTAGATCGTCACGACCGGCGCGGCACCCGCGGGTAAGGGTTATCTTTGACGCGACGACAACGGCGAAGGCTGTATGCACCCGGAAAACGCCCAGGTCCGCTGGGAACCTCGGTGTAACGCCGATCGTTGAGATTGTGTTCGCACAGCTCGAAGCCGATTAGAGAGGATCCGACGGTGCGGGAAACAAGCAACCCGGTATTTCGTTCGCTGCCGAAGCAGAGGGGCGGATACGCGCAATTCGGCACTGGCGCGCCCCCGATGCAGGGCTATGGGGCCGACCCGTACGCGGCTCCCTACCAGGCCCCGTATCAGGAGGCCAAAGCTTCGCGCCCGCTGACCATCGACGACGTCGTCACCAAGACCGGCATCACGCTGGCCGTGCTGGCGATCTCCGCCGTGGTCTCCTACTTCCTGGTGGCCCGCGATGTGGCGCTGGCCATGCCGCTGGCCCTGGTCGGTGGCCTGGGCGGCCTGGCTCTTGTGCTGGTCGCCACCTTCGGCCGTAAGCAGGACAACCCGGGCATCGTGTTGAGCTACGCCGTGCTCGAGGGCATGGTACTGGGCGCCATCTCTTTCGTCTTCGCCAACTTCTCGGTGTCGAACGCCAACGCCGGGGCGCTGATCGGTGAGGCGGTGCTGGGCACCTTCGGGGTGTTCTTCGGCATGCTCGTCGTCTACAAGACTGGGGCCATCCGAGTGACGCCCAAGTTCACCCGCATGCTGGTCGCCGCGATGTTCGGCGTGCTGGCGTTGATGCTCGGCAACTTCGTGTTGGCGATGTTCCACGTCAACGGCGGCACCGGCCTGGGTCTGCGTAGCGGCGGCACGGTGGCGATCATCTTCTCGCTGGTGTGCATCGGGATCGCCGCGTTCAGCTTCCTGATCGACTTCGATGCGGCCGACCAGATGGTCCGCGCCGGCGCGCCGGAGAAGGCGGCTTGGGGCATCGCGCTGGGCCTGACCGTGACGCTGGTATGGCTGTACATCGAGATCCTGCGTCTGCTGAGTTATCTGCAGAACGACTAGCTCTGCCACAGAGAAAAACCGGCACGCTCATTGCGTGCCGGTTTTTCGTGTCTTCGGTAAGGCCGCATGAGTGTGAGCTGGCGGCGTCGGGTGTGAAACTGCTGCGTGCACGTGCGGCGTGTCGGCGCCAACGCTTCACACCCGGCGCCAACGCTTCACACCCGGCGCCAACGCTTCACACTCGACGCGCGGCTAGCTCAGCCGCTCGATCACCATCGCCATGCCCTGGCCGCCGCCGACGCACATGGTCTCCAGACCGAGCGTCTTGTCGTGCGTCTGCAGGTTATTGAGCAGCGTGGTGGCGATGCGTGCACCGGTCATACCGAACGGATGTCCCAGCGCGATCGCACCGCCGGACACGTTCAGCTTGTCCTCGTCGATGCCCAGCTCGCGTGCCGAACCCAGCACCTGGACGGCGAACGCCTCGTTGATCTCGAACAGGTCGATATCGCTGACCGACAGCTTGGCGCGCGCCAGCGCCTTCTTGGTCGCTTCGATCGGGCCGAGACCCATGATCTCCGGTGACAGGCCGCTGACCCCGGTGGACACGATGCGCGCCAGCGGGGTCAGGCCCAGTTCCTTGGCCTTCGTGTCGCTGGTGATCACCACCGCGGCGGCCCCATCGTTGAGCGGGCACGCGTTGCCCGCGGTCACCGTGCCGTTGGGCCGGAACACCGGCTTGAGCTGGCTGATCTTCTCGTAGGTGGTGCCGGGACGCGGACCGTCGTCGGTGCTCACGGTGGTGCCGTCGGGCAAGGTCACCGGCGTGATCTCGCGCTCGAAGAACCCGCTCTTGATCGCTTCCTCGGCGCGATTCTGGCTGCGCACCCCCCAGTGATCCTGGTCTTCGCGGCTGATGCCGGTCAGCAACGCCACGTTTTCGGCCGTCTGCCCCATGGCGATGTAGACGTCGGGGAGGTTGTCGTCCGCGCGGGGATCGTGCCACTCCTCGGCGCCTTCGGCCGCGGCCGCTGACCGCTCCTGGGCCTCGTCGAACAGCGGGTTCTTGGTGTCCGGCCAAGAGTCTGCGCTGCCCTTGGCGAACCGGGACACGGTTTCCACACCCGCCGAGATGAAGGCGTCGCCCTCGCCGGCCTTGATCGCGTGGAACGCCATCCGTGAGGTCTGCAGCGACGACGAGCAATACCGGTTGACGGTGGTGCCCGGGAGGAAGTCGAAGCCGAGTTCGACGGCGACGACCCGCGCCAGATTGAATCCGGACTCCCCGCCCGGCTGGCCACAGCCCAGCATTAGGTCGTCGATCTGATGCGGGTTCAGGGCGGGCACCTTGTCGAGGGCGGCCCGCACGATCTGCACGGTCAGGTCGTCGGGACGCATGTTGACCAGCGACCCCTTCATCGCGCGGCCGATCGGCGAGCGAGCAGTTGAGACGATGACGGCTTCAGGCATGGTGGTTCCCTTCAGATCCCTGCAAATCCCACAGACGGGGCTGGCTCGCTTCACGGTCGGGCGGTAGGTCCACCCCGACGGGCGAGAACAAATCTAGTCGCTGCCGACCTCGGGGCACGAAGACGGGGCAGGTCCGGGCACCGGGCGCCGCCACAGCAGCGACATCACGCTGGTGCGGGTGTGCTGCCGACCGAGCACCGGTGCCGCCGCGGGCACTGTCGAACTAAGCGGCGGCCGCTCCACCTTTTCGCCCAGCGCATCGCAGAGGGCGAGCAGCAGCGCGTCGGCCGCGAGCGCGTAGGCGGGCGCTGCGGGGTGGAAGCCGTCGGCGGAGAACATCGCTTCGGGGGTGGCGCGGAATTGCGGCGCCATCAGCTGTGCCAACGGCACCGGCACACCGCCGGCCGATCGAACCGTCGCGGTCTGGGCACGGGCAAGCTGCAGGCAGCGCTCGTGCGCCAGCGACCGCAACGGCTGCGGAATCGCGCTGATGAACCCGAGGTCCGGGCAAGTGCCGACGATCACCACGGCGCCGCGGGCGCGCAACTTGCGGACGGTCGACCCCAGCCGCTGCGCCGACTGGGTGATGCCGTTGAGGGCGGTCACGTCGTTGGCGCCGACCATGATCACCGCCAGGTCCGGCGGCGGGCCGGCGACGAACATCGCGTCGACCTGACCGCACACGCCCTTGGAGGTGGCGCCCACGATCGCCTTGGTGCTCAACCGGATTCGCTTTCCGGTCTGCTCGGCCAGGCCCCGGGCGATCCGTACCCCGGGCACTTCGTCGGCGCTCATGCAGCCGTATCCGGCGGCGGTCGAGTCACCGAAGATCATCAGGTGCTGGTCGACTGCCATGCCGCGGCGCCACCGTTCCACCGGGCCGCCGCCGGGCGCGTACACGCCGTCAGCGCGGGGCGGGATGTCCCATGACTTGGGAATGATCGTGCGCGCGTGGGTGGCCTGGCCGACCAACAGACTGCGTGCCCCCAGGTAGGCGGTTCCTGTCGAGGCCAGCGCGCCTGCTGTGGCCAGAGCGATCGCCGAACGACGTGGCACACGCATGGTCACGCCGTCAAGTTTAGTGCGACTTAAGAGTTTGCGCGGACGGCTGGAAAACGAACTGATCACGGTGCGAAGCAAAACTGGTATCAAATCAGCTATTTCATACGTTGTACTAAGCATCGCCTGTCAAGCTGATGGCAAGGGGTTGGCTGAGCGCTCTGGCAAACCGCTGAAGCAGACGCTTGGTCTCCTCGCCACATGCTGTATCGCACTACAAAGGCGTAGGAAGTGTTGAGCATGACCGCAGCTAGTAGGGAATCGGGGTTATCGGCAAATACCGTTCGGCCCCATGACGTCCTCAGAGCGCGTCGAGCCCAGACGCGCAAATTCGCGATCAGCGACGGAGCCCCGGTCGAGGTTCTGGAATCCGGGCCCAGCGTCGCCGCGCGCCTGGCGAACCTCACCTCGCGGCTGACCATCCGGCCGATCCTGTCCGTGGGCAGTCACGTACCCAACCTGCCATGGCCCTGGGGTCTCATCGATCTGACGGCCCGGCTGCTGATCCCGGCTTCGGCCACCGTCCGCGAGACGGTAAACCTGCCCAATGCGTCGGCGCAGCTGGTACGCGCGCCCGGGGTGCTGCCGGCCGACGGCACGCGCCGCGTGATCGTCTACCTCCACGGCGGCGCATTCCTGACTTGTGGGGCGAACTCCCACGGCCGGATCGTTGAAGCCCTCTCCAAGTTCGCCGACTCGCCCATCCTGGTGGTCAATTACCGTCTGCTGCCGAAGAATTCGGTCGGGATGGCGCTCGACGACTGCCACGACGCATACCGGTGGCTGCGGCGGCGCGGATACGAACCCGACCAGATCGTGCTGGCCGGTGACTCCGCGGGCGGCTACCTGGCGCTCACCTTGGCCCAACGCCTGCAGGAGGAGGGTGAGGATCCCGCCGCGCTGGTGGCGATCTCGCCCCTGCTGCAGCTGGCCAAAGAACCCAAGCAGGCTCACCCCAACATCGAGACGGATGCGATGTTCACGGCCGGGGCGTTCGACGCGCTCGCCGAACTGGTGGCCAGCGCGGCCAAGAAGAACATCGTCGCAGGGAAGCCCGAAGAGATCTACGAACCGCTGGATCACATCAAGCCGGGGCTGCCGCGCACGTTGATCCATGTGTCGGGCTCGGAGGTGCTGTTGCACGACGCGCGGCTGGCGGCGAGCAAGCTGGCCGCGGTGGGCGTGCCGGCCGAGGTGCGGGTATGGCCCGGACAGATCCATGACTTCCAGCTGGCCGCGCCGATGGTGCCCGAGGCCGTGCGCTCGCTGCGGCAGATCGGCGACTACATCCGCGAGGCGACGGAGTAGGCGCGCAAACTCCTGAGTAGTTGTGCGCCGCGCAAAACCGCCTGAGACGATGAACGCATGCGGATCGCGCAGCACATCAGTGACCTCATCGGCGGCACGCCGCTGGTGCGGCTGAACTCCGTCGTCCCCGACGGTGCCGGGACGGTGGTGGCCAAGGTCGAATACCTCAATCCCGGTGGCAGCTCGAAGGACCGCATCGCGGTGAAGATGATCGACGCCGCCGAAGCCAGCGGACAGCTGCGGCCCGGCGGCACCATCGTCGAACCCACCTCGGGCAACACCGGCGTCGGTCTGGCCCTCGTCGCCCAGCACCGCGGCTACAAGTGCGTGTTCGTCTGCCCCGACAAGGTCAGCGAGGATAAGCGCAACGTGCTGATCGCGTACGGCGCGGAGGTCGTCGTCTGCCCAACCGCCGTGCCGCCCGAGCATCCCGACAGCTACTACAGCGTCTCCGACCGGTTGGTCACCGAGATCGACGGCGCCTGGAAGCCCGACCAATACGCCAACCCCGAAGGCCCGGCCAGCCACTACGCGACCACCGGCCCGGAGGTCTGGGCCGACACCGACGGCAAGGTCACCCATTTCGTCGCCGGCATCGGCACCGGCGGAACGATCACCGGCGCGGGCCGCTACCTCAAGGAGGTGTCCGACGGAGCGGTGCGCATCATCGGCGCAGACCCCGAGGGGTCGGTGTATTCCGGCGGCACCGGCCGGCCCTACCTGGTGGAGGGCGTCGGTGAGGACTTCTGGCCGCAGGCATACGACCGCACGGTGCCCGACGAGATCATCGCCGTCTCCGACTCCGACTCCTTCGACATGACCCGGCGGCTGGCCCGCGAGGAGGCGATGCTGGTCGGCGGGTCGTGCGGGATGGCGGTGGTCGCCGCGCTCAAGGTCGCCGAGCAGGCCGGGCCCGACTCCATTGTGGTGGTATTGCTGCCCGATGGCGGGCGGGGCTACATGTCGAAGATCTTCAACGACGCCTGGATGTCGTCGTACGGGTTCCTGCGCAGCCGCCTCGACGGCTCGACCGACCAATCCAGGGTCGGCGATGTGCTGCGCCGCAAGTCCGGTGAACTGCCCGACCTGGTGCACACCCATCCGTCCGAGACCGTGCGCGACGCGATCGGCATCCTGCGCGAGTACGGGGTGTCCCAGATGCCGGTGGTCGGTGCCGAGCCGCCGGTAATGGCGGGAGAGGTGGCCGGCAGCGTCTCCGAACGCGAACTGCTGTCGGCCGTCTTCGAGGGCCGGGCGAAACTGGCCGACGCGGTCGCGCAACACATGAGCCCGCCGTTGCCGATGATCGGCGCAGGTGAGTCCGTCAGCGCGGCCGGCAAGGCCCTGCGCGATTGGGACGCATTGATGGTGGTCGAGGAAGGCAAACCGGTGGGCGTGATCACCCGCTATGACTTGCTGGGTTTCCTCTCTGAGGGTCCTCGGGGGCTTTCCGGGCGCCGGTAGTTCGCGGTGCCGCGCTTCTCGCCCGGCCGCGACACGCTCCGGTACTGTTTCGGCCTAGTTCAGCTGGACGCGAGTGGAAAGGTTGCCCATGACCGATCAACCGCCGCCCGGCGGCGCTTACCCGTCACCGCCCTCGCCACCCGGACCATCGGGTGGGCAGCAGCCGCTTTCGGCTGAACAGGAAATCCCACCGCCTCCGCAGCCGCCCGCGGGCGGGTCCTATCCGCCGCCCCCGCCCCCGCCGCCCGGTGGGTCCTACCCACCACCCCCGCCGTCGGCCGGGGGATACGCGCCGCCACCACCCGGACCGGCGATCCGCACCCTGCCGACGGAGCACTACACGCCGTGGCTCACCCGCGCGCTGGCATTCATCATCGACATCCTCCCGTACGTCGTGGTGCATGGCATCGGCACCGCGATCCTGGTCGCCACCCAACAGACCGCCTGCATCACCGATGTCACGCAATACTCCGTCAACCAGTACTGCGCCACCCAGAACTCGACCGCCGGCATGGTGGCGCAGTGGCTGGCGTCGATGATCGGACTGTTCTATCTGATCTGGAATTACGGCTACCGTCAGGGCACCACGGGCTCGAGCGTCGGCAAATCGGTGCTCAAAATCAAGGTGGTCAGCGAAATCACGGGCCAGCCCATCGGCTTCGGCATGTCGGTGGTGCGGTCGCTGGCGCACTTCGTCGACGCGATCATCTGCTTCATCGGTTTTCTTTTCCCGCTGTGGGATTCGAAGCGTCAAACGCTGGCGGACAAGATCATGACGACGGTGTGCTTGCCGATCGACGGCGCCGAGGGGCCGTCCGTCACCTAGGCTGATCGTCGATGAGCGACGATCCCAACGGACATCCGGAATTCACCGGACTGGCCACCAAAGCGATTCACGCCGGCTACCGGCCGGACCCGGCGACCGGCGCGGTGAACCCCCCGATCTACGCCAGCAGCACCTTCGCCCAGGATGGCGTCGGCTCCCTGCGCGGCGGGTTCGAATACGCACGCACCGGCAATCCGACCCGGGCCGCACTCGAATCGGCGCTGGCCGCCGTCGAAGACGGCGCCTACGGTCGTGCCTTCGGTTCGGGCATGGCCGCTACTGACTGTGCGCTGCGTGCGGTGCTGCGACCGGGTGACCACGTGGTGATCCCGAATGATGCGTACGGCGGCACGTTCCGGTTGATCGATAAGGTCTTCACCCAGTGGAACGTCGAGTACACACCGGTGGCGCTGCACGATTTGGACGCCGTCGCCGCCGCCATCACGCCGCGAACCCAGCTGATCTGGGCCGAAACCCCGACCAATCCGCTGCTGTCCATCGCCGACATCGCAGCCCTGGCCGAACTGGGCAAGCGGAGTTCGGCGAAGGTGTTGGTGGACAATACTTTTGCCTCGCCCGCGCTGCAGCAGCCCCTGACGTTGGGCGCCGACATCGTGCTGCACTCCACCACTAAATACATCGGCGGTCACTCCGACGTCGTGGGCGGTGCGCTGGTCACCAACGACCAGAAGCTAGACGAGGCGTTCGCCTTCCTGCAGAACGGGGCCGGCGCGGTGCCGGGCCCCTTCGATGCGTACCTGACGATGCGCGGACTCAAGACGCTGGTGCTGCGCATGCAGCGGCACAGCGAAAACGGTTCGGCCGTAGCGGAATTCCTCGCGGAACACCCCGCGGTGAGCACGGTGCTCTACCCCGGTCTGCCCGCACACCCCGGACATGAGATCGCCGCACGGCAGATGCGTGGCTTCGGCGGCATGCTGTCGGTGCGCATGCGCGGCGGCCGTGACGCCGCCCGCGATCTGTGCGCTAAAACCAGGGTGTTCATCCTGGCGGAATCGCTGGGTGGGGTCGAGTCGCTGATCGAGCATCCCAGCGCCATGACACATGCCTCGACGGCCGGGTCGCAATTGGAAGTTCCCGACGATCTGGTGCGCCTGTCGGTCGGCATCGAGGACATCGCCGACCTGCTGGCCGATCTCGATCAGGCCCTCGCTTAGTGGCGATCGCGAACGCGGTGGTGCCGGGCGAAGCGGGTCGCCGCCGTTGGGTTAGTGGCGATCGCGAGCGCGGTGGTGCCGGGCGAAGCGGGTCGCCGCCGTTGGGTTAGTGGCGATCGCGAGCGCGGTGGTGCCGGGCGAAGCGGGTCGCCGCCGTCTGGTCAGGAGTGGTAGGGCTCGGCGCTGAGCAGCTTCACCTCGACCGTGTTGCCGTTGGGCACCGTGTAGCTGCGGGTCTCGCCCACCTTGGCATCGATCAGGGCGCCGCCCAGGGGTGAGTTCGGCGAGTAGACCTCGAGCTTGCCGTCGTTGACGCCCTCCTGGCGGGTGGCGATCAGGAAGGTCTCGGTGTCGGACTCGTCGCCGTTGTAGCAGACCTTCACCACCGAGCCCGGCAGCGCGACGCCGGACTGCTTGGGCGCCTCGCCGACCTTCGCGTTGTTCAGCAGGTCCTGCAGCTGGCGGATGCGCGCCTCCTGCTGACCCTGCTCTTCGCGTGCGGCGTGGTAGCCACCGTTTTCGCGCAGGTCGCCTTCTTCGCGGCGGTCGTTGATCTCCGCGGCGATGACCGGACGGTTCGCAATCAACTGATCGAGCTCGGCCTTGAGTCGGTCGTGTGACTCCTGGGTAAGCCAGGTCACGGAAGTGTCCGTCATCTCGTCGTGCTCCTCGTATGTTGTTCCGCGAGTTCGCGTTGAGTCCTGTTAGCTCCGCCGCTCCCGACGTGTGCGGGTCCCGTCCCGTGTGCTGCCGCTCCGTTTGCTCACGGCCGCTAATGCAGCAACACGGTCCCAACCGGAACCGTGTATTCATTCATGTTACCACCGCGCAAACAGTTGATGACCCCATATACGCAGTTCGATCGCGGATTAGGGGGTCACGCCGGGCGCAGGTAGGCGGGCACATCGGTGCCGCAGCCATAGATGTCGGCCACCAGCGGCGGTTCGAAGGATTTCACCGTCGTGGTTACCTGCACGGTGGCGGCGTCGGACGGTGGGACCAGTAGCTCTCGCCGGCCCGTCTCGCCGCCGTCCCGCGAGCGGACCCGCACGATGCAGTCCACCGGCCTCGACGGATCCGATCGCGTCACGCTGATCGTTATCGACGCCGTCTGGTCGTCGATCACGCGATAGCCGACCATCGTCCCCCTGACGTCACTGGTACCGAACCGGTGATAACCGATGAAAGCAACGACGAGGCCGGCTACGACTACCAGCGCGCCGAGCGCGACAATCACCCACCGCCGCGGGATACGCGACAGCCGGGAACGCCCGTAGCGGGCCTCCGGACGCGGAATAGGGGTTTCGGTCATACCTGGTTATGCCTGTTCTCGGTTGCCCGGCACCGGCCGACAGCATGCAGCGAACTCGAAACTGGAATTATAGGGTCAGACCGGGCGACCACCAGGCTGACGAAAGGGCATGTGAGCGAGTTGCGGTTAATGGCGGTGCACGCCCACCCCGACGACGAGTCCAGTAAGGGCGCGGCCACGCTGGCCCGCTACGCCGACGAAGGCCACCGAGTGCTGGTGGTGACGTTGACCGGTGGTGAGCGCGGCGACATCCTCAACCCGGCGATGGACCTGCCCGAGGTGCGCGGACACATCGCCGAAATACGCCGTGACGAGATGGCCAAGGCCGCCGAGATACTGGGCGTGGAACACACCTGGCTGGGTTTCGTCGACTCCGGGCTACCCCAGGGGGACCCGCTGCCGCCGTTGCCGGAGGGCTGTTTCGCGCTGGTGCCGCTCGAGGAGTCAGTCGAGGCGCTGGTTCGCGTGGTCCGCGAGTTCCGCCCGCACGTCATGACCACGTACGACGAACACGGTGGCTATCCCCACCCCGATCACATTCGCTGCCATCAGGTTTCGGTCGGCGCGTTCGAGGCGGCGGGCGATTATCTGCGCTTCGCCGATGCCGGCGAACCGTGGACGGTGTCCAAGCTGTATTACAACCACGGTTTCCTGCGCGCCCGGATGCAGTTGCTGCACGATGAAGCCATCAAGCACGGTCACGAACCCCCGTTCAAGAAGTGGCTCGAACACTGGGACGCCAAACACGATCCGTTCGAGTCCCGGGTCACCACGCGCGTCGAGTGCTCGGCGTATTTCAGCCAACGCGACGACGCGCTGCGGGCGCACACCACGCAGATCGATCCCGAGCACGACTTTTTTGCCGCTCCCATCGAATGGCAACAACGGCTTTGGCCCACTGAGGAATTCGAACTGGCGCGTTCGCGGGTTCCGGTC
Organism: Mycobacterium sp. NGS56; assembly: GCF_059812425.1. Classification (NCBI taxonomy): domain Bacteria; kingdom Bacillati; phylum Actinomycetota; class Actinomycetes; order Mycobacteriales; family Mycobacteriaceae; genus Mycobacterium; species Mycobacterium sp. NGS56. Next base: position 525,304 of record NZ_JCALCQ010000001.1, on the reverse strand, counting down.
CGGCTGCCCGAGGACGACCTGTTCGCCGGAATCGAGAGCGACGAGTGAGTCACCTGTATCTCGTAATCGCCGCCGGCTGGCTTGCCGACGGCCCGCCCCGGCACACCGGCCCCGATTTCGGCAAGGCCAGCCCGATCGGGCTGTTGATCGTCGTATTGCTGTTGATCAGCACACTGTTTCTGCTGCGTTCGATGAACCGGCAGCTGAAGAAGGTGCCGGACACGTTCGATCCCAAGCATCCCGAACCGGACCAGGCCGCCGACGAAGGCACCGACGCGGTCGACCCGGGCAGCGCCCGGGATGAGGGGAACGGCTCGCCGCGAACCCCGGGACCCGGCGATGAGCCCGGCTGACCCCGCTTCGACGAATACTCTTGGGCTGGCGACCAGCCCGTATCTGCGGCAGCACGCCGACAATCCGGTGCATTGGCAGCAGTGGACCCCCGAGGCGCTGGCAGGCGCCGCCGCCCGCGACGTGCCCATCCTGCTGTCCGTCGGTTACGCTGCCTGCCACTGGTGCCACGTCATGGCCCACGAATCATTCGAAGACGATGAAGTGGCCGCCGCCATGAACGCGGGATTCGTCTGCATCAAGGTCGACCGCGAGGAACGCCCGGACATCGACGCGGTGTACATGAACGCCACTGTCGCCCTCAACGGGCATGGCGGCTGGCCGATGACGTGTTTCCTCACACCGGACGGCCGGCCCTTCTTCTGTGGCACCTACTATCCGAAAGAAGGCTTCCTGCAACTACTTTCGGCCGTATCCGCGACCTGGCGCGAGCGCCGTGGTGAGGTGGAGGAAGCCTCCGACCATATCGCCGGCGAGCTACGCAAGCACGCGTCCGGTCTGCCCGGTGGCGGCCACTCGGTGGCGCCGGAGTTGTGCGACCACGCCGTCGCCACGCTGCTGCAGGAGCGCGACGCGGTGCACGGCGGGTTCGGCGGTGCGCCCAAATTCCCGCCGTCGGCGTTGCTCGAGGCGCTGCTGCGCCACTTCGAGCGCACCGGCTCGCCGACGGCTCTTGCGGCCGTATCGCACACCGCCGAAGCGATGGCGCGGGGTGGCATCTACGACCAACTCGGCGGTGGCTTCGCCCGATACAGCGTCGACAATGCTTGGGTAGTACCGCATTTCGAGAAGATGCTGTACGACAACGCGCTGCTGCTGCGTGCCTACGCGCATTGGGCGCGGCGTACCGGTGACCCGCTGGCGCGCCGGGTCAGCGCCCAGACCGCCCGGTTCCTGCTGGACGATCTGGCCGATCGTGAAATGTTCACCTCGTCGCTGGACGCCGACGCCGACGGGCGCGAGGGCTCGACCTATGTCTGGACGCCGGCACAGCTGAACGAGGTGCTCGGCCCCGACGACGGCCGTTGGGCGGCAAGCATTTTCGCGGTCACCCAGAGCGGCACGTTCGAGCACGGCACCTCGGTGCTGCAGCTGCCTGCCGATGCCGGGGATCCGCAGCGGCTGGACCGGGTGCGGAGCGCGCTACTAGCTGCCCGGCTCACTCGAATGCAGCCCGGACGCGACGACAAGGTCGTCTCGTCATGGAACGGGCTGGCGATCACCGCGTTGGCCGAGGCCAGCGTGGCGTTGGACGAGCCCGAACTGGCCGAAGCCGCACGGCGCTGCGCGCACGCGTTGCTAAATCTGCATGTCGTCGATGGCCGGTTGCGGCGCGCCAGCCTGGGCGGTGTGGTCGGCGACAGCGCCGCCATCCTCGAGGACTACGCGATGCTGGCCACCGGGCTTCTCGCGCTGTATCAGCTGACCGCCGAGGCGATCTGGCTGACTGCGGCAACTGGTCTGCTGGACACCGCGCTGGCGCATTTCGCCGATCGGGCGCAACCCGGCCGCTGGTTCGACACCGCCGACGATGCCGAGCGGTTGGTGCTGCGGCCGGCAGACCCGCTGGACGGCGCCACTCCGTCGGGGGCGTCCTCGATCACCGAGGCGCTGCTGACGGCCGCGCACCTGGTCGACGGTGACCGTGCCGGGCGCTATCTGCGCGCGGTCACCGAATCGCTCGCCGCGCACTCGGTGCTGCTGGAACGCGCGCCGCGGTCGGCCGGGCATTGGCTGGCCGTCGCCGAAGCTGCGGTGCGCGGACCGCTGCAGATCGCGGTTGCCTGCGACCCGGCGGCTTCCACCCTGCTGGCCGACGCGCGACGCCTGGCACCGGGCGGGGCGATCGTCGTGGGCGGCGAGGTCGATTCGTCGATGCTGCTCGCCGGCCGGCCCCGAGTGGACGGCGCCGACGCTGCCTACGTGTGCCGCGGCCGGATCTGCGACCTGCCGGTGACCGGCGCAACCGAACTGGCCGCCGCCCTGGGCGTTGCGGATCACTGAAGCCGATGGGAGAGACCCGCTGCGCCCGGCTACGCCGCGCTGGCGATCACCACTAAGCGCGGGCTACCCTGCGTCCCATGTCGAATGCCGCAAAGACCGAAGCGATCAGAAACACGGTCAACCGCTACATCGAACTGGTCGCCAAGGGCAGCGCCGACGACTTGGTCGAGTTGTACGCCGACGACGCCACCGTCGAAGATCCGGTCGGGGGCGAGGTGCACATCGGTCGGCAGGCGATTCACGGCTTCTACGCCGCGGTCAATGAAGTGCAGCGAGAATGCGAACTGGTGACGCTGCGCATCGCCGGCAACGAGGCGGCCTTCCAGTTCCGGCTGACCGTGACCGCGGGCGAGCACCGCTTGGTAATCGAGCCCATCGACGTCATGGTCTTCGACAGCAGAGGCAAGATCGCCTCGATGAAGGCCTACTGGTCGCCGGAGGACGACGTCACCCCTGCCTGACCGGTGACGAGGCGGCTTAGCCGCCCGCCAGCCAGGCCTGGTCGCCCGTGTAGAAGACGGCGAACCACATGGCGATGTAGTGCAGAATCGCGGCGATGGCAGTGAATGCGTGGAAGAACTCGTGATAGCCGAACGTCTTCGGCCACGGGTCGGGCCAGCGCAGCCCGTAGAAGATGCCGCCGACGCTGTAAAACACCCCGCCCACCGCCAGCAGCACCATCGCGGCGACGCCGGCCTGGTGCAGGATCGTGGGGGCGAACCACACGGCTACCCACCCCAACAGCAGGTAGAGCGGCACGCCGACCCAGCGCGGCGCCGTTGGCCAGCACATCTTCAATGCGATGCCGGCGGCCGCGCCGCCCCACACGATGCACTCCACCAGCAACCCGGTGTTCTGCGGCATGGCCAGCCGTGCGAACGGGGTGTAGCTACCCGCGATGAAGACAAAAATCATCGAGTGGTCGAGCCGCTTCATCCGGCTGCGCGCCACGTCTGACTTCCATTGCACCCGGTGGTAGGTGGCGCTGACTGCGAACATCGCCACCGTCGCCGCAGCGTAGACCAGCGTCGAGTGGCCGGCGCGGGGCGACGCGAGCGCCCACGACACCGACACCAGCGTCGCGCCGGTGATGATGGCCAGCCACGCCGAGACGAAGTGGATCCAGCCGCGCATCCGGGGCTTGCCAAAGAACTGGGTGGCGCCCTCGGCGAACTCCTCGAGGGTGTTGCCCGGAACGATCGAGTCGGGTTCGGGCTCCGGGTTGGGGACGGTACGGGTCTGGCTGCTCATGTCTCCTGTGTCTTGTTCTCGCGACTAGTGGATACCAGCGGGAAAGTCGCCGAAGGCTCAAGATCCACAGTAGCCAGGGATGGTTACGACACAGTGTCGACTTTCTATGCCGACCCGGCCGAAACGAGATCGGTGAATAAATCACCGCTGGCAGTAGGGTAAATGTTCGTGGAAATTATCCCGCCGCGCCTCAAAGAGCCGCTGTATCGCGTCTACGAGTTGAGGCTGCGGCAGGGCCTGGCCGCCTCGAAGTCCCAGCTGCCGCGGCATATCGCCGTGCTATGTGACGGGAACAGGCGGTGGGCCCGCGACGCGGGATACGAGGACGTCAGCTATGGCTACCGGATGGGCGCATCCAAGATCGCCGAGATGCTGCGCTGGTGTCAGGAAGCCGGCGTCGAGATGACGACGGTGTACCTGCTGTCCACGGAAAATCTCCAACGCGATCCCGAGGAGCTGGCCGGGCTGATCGAAATCATCACCGACGTCGTCGAGGAGATCTGTGCGCCGGCCAACCGTTGGAGCGTGCGCACGGTTGGGGACTTGGAACTGCTCGGCGAGGAGCCGGCTCGCCGGTTGCGCGGTGCCGTCGAGTCCACCCCCAGCATCGCGTCCTTTCATGTCAACGTGGCAGTCGGCTACGGCGGTCGGCAGGAGATCGTCGGCGCCGTGCGTGCGCTGCTGAACAAAGAACTCGCCAACGGCGCCACCGCCGAGGAACTCATCGATGCCGTGACCGTCGACGCCATCTCCGAGAACCTCTACACGTCCGGGCAACCCGACCCCGACCTGGTGATCCGCACCTCGGGTGAGCAACGGTTGTCCGGATTTCTCCTGTGGCAGAGCGCATATTCGGAGATGTGGTTCTGCGAAACGCATTGGCCCGCGTTCCGCCGCGTCGACTTCTTGCGCGCGCTGCGCGACTACAGCCGGCGGGATCGCAGGCACGGCAAGTAACTGCCGAAGGTCTTAAAGGGCCCCTTGCGTGCGTGCCACACTGAGTGCATGGCTGCGCTCTCGGCGATGGTGTTCACGCTGAGCGCCTGGCTGGGTCTTTATCTGGTGGCCCGCGATCCGCGCAAACCCGTTCTCACACTGGCGGCGATCGGACTCTGCGGGTTCGCCGTCGTGGTGGGGCTGGACGCGGTTCGGACCGCCGGTCCCGCATACGCCCAGGCGTTGAGCAGAGTCGAGATCTACCTGGCAACCATTCCGGGCCTGGCCTGGTTCGCGGTGCTCGTCGAGCTGTCCCGGCCCAGTGACGGTTGGCGGGCGCGTACCCGGGAGTTGCTGCTCGTGGCCGGGGTGGCCGCGCTGACTCTGTTCGGGGCCGCGATGGCCGGCAGCGTCGACGGGCCGCTGCGGCCGGGCCACTGGCTGATGTTCGCCGTGATCTCGGTGTCGACGCTCGGCGCGATGGCCGTCGTGTTGCGCCGCCCGCGGCGACCGAGGCCTGCGGTGGGGCTCGCCATTACCGCCACCCTGTTCTTTGCGCTGAGCAACGCGATCCTGATCATCCCGCTGGGTCTGGTACCCAGCTGGGTTGCGCTGGCGTCGACGAGTTGCGACGTCCTCGGGCTCGGGGTTGCCGTCGCCCTGTGGGACGCCTTCGATGAGGGCCACGCGCTGCGGGCCGACATGCTGCGCTCGTTCGCCGGCTCGATGGTGGTGGCGGTGTTATTCGGCGGCCAGGCGCTGATCGGATTAGCGGTGACCCGCCACGATTCCGGCGCGCAGACCGCCCTGACGGTGCTGCTGTTCACCAGCCTGGCGGTCGCGATCACCGTTCAGGTGCTCGCCGATCCGCTGGCTGGGTTGCTCGACCGGGTGGCGTTCTCCAAATCGCCTGCGCTGCGAGCGGATCGGGCCGAGCTGCGGCATACCGGCGCCGCACTGCCGCTGCGCCAGGAGCACCCGCTCGCCGACGTCGACGACGTCACCTTCGTCAGACTCACCCGCCGGGCGCTGGGCCACTACGGCGACCTGACCAAGCTGGTTGCCAGCCCGCTGACCGCGCTGCCAATGATCGACGAGCGGTTGGCCGCGCGGGGCGCCCCCGACCATCCGATCGAGCGGGCCAACGAACTCAAGGCCGTCCTGGCCGACGGCATAGCGCGGCTCAAACCGCGCGACGGTGGCGACTTCGGGACCACCGAAGAATGGCGGTATTACAACTCTCTGTACTTCCCCTACGTGGTCGGGGTGCGCGCCTACGCGCAGAACGCCACCGCCTCGGGCCTGGACCCGACCGCGCGCCAGGCCTGGCAGTGGTTTGTCACCGAAGTGCCGCAGCGTTCGCTGCACAATTGGCAAAACGCCGCGGCCCGCCTGATCGCCGCCGACCTTCGCGGTCGCGTCCCGGTTCCCAGCGACTAGGACGGGCACCCGGGTCACCGCGGGCGCCGGACGGCACAGTGCCCTGTGACCTGTGGGACCGCTGAGACGCTCGGCCTGGCGCGTGTCAAATATTTACCCGGCGATGGGAATAGCCGGGTGAACCGCCCTGTCGTTGTATCCGTGGCACTAGTTGGCAGCGCCACGAGTCGATATGGCAGTGCACTGGCGGCACGCTCGAAGCTGTTCGACCCAATCCGCCATCGCAAGGAGTAAACAATGAGCTCGATCACCGGCGTATCTACAATCCCGACCCGGCCTCTCTACGACTCGACGGACTCGCTGTTGCGTTTTGCCGTGCGTGCCGACGCGACCCTGACGGGGATGTTCGGATTGGCCATCGCGCTGTTCGCCGACCCGATTTCGGCGCTGACCGGCCTGACGTCCTTCCAGGAATACGGCGTGGGTGTCGTTTTCGTGCTCGCCGGCCTGCTGGTGTTCAGCCTCGGTGCGCTGCCGGAACTGCGCCGTGTCGGTATCAGCGTCCTGGTGGTCAACGTCGCGTTCACGCTGGCCTCGATCGTGGCCGCGGAAGCGCTGCCGCTGACCGTCACCGGTGTCGCATTGACACTGGCCAGCGGTGCGTACACCGCGGTGTTCGCGGGGCTGCAATTCCTGGGACTGCGTCGCCTCGAGGCGTGATCCTCCGTGTTGCCGGCGCGGGGCGTTAAAGCTTGCGCAGCCGCAGCCGGTTGATGGAATGGTCGGCGTCTTTGCGCAGCACCAAGGTCGCGCGCGGCCGGGTCGGGAGGATGTTCTCGACCAGGTTGGGGCGGTTGATCGACCGCCAGATCTCGCGAGCGGCGGCGATCGCCTTGGTGTCGTTCAACGCCGAGTAGTGGTGGAAGTGCGATTCGGGATCCGCGAAGGCGGTGCTGCGCATGGCCAAGAATCGCGATACATACCACTGCTCGATGTCTTCGATTCGGGCGTCGACGTAGACGCCGAAGTCGAACAGGTCCGACACCATCAGGGTCGGACCGGTCTGCAGAACGTTGAGGCCCTCCAGGATCAGGATGTCGGGGTGGCGGACGACGTGTTTGGCCCCGGGGATGATGTCGTATTTGAGGTGCGAATAAACCGGCGCACATGCGTAGTCCGAACCGGATTTGACCGAGGTCACGAACCGCATCAGCGCCCGACGGTTGTAGCTTTCGGGAAAACCCTTGCGGTGCATCAGGTTCCGCCGGTCCAACTCGGCATTTGGGTACAGGAAGCCGTCGGTGGTGACCAGGTCCACCCGCGGATGATGATCCCAGCGCGCCAAGAGCGCCTGCAGCACACGGGCGGTCGTCGATTTGCCGACCGCCACGCTGCCGGCCACCCCGATGATGAACGGCACCGGCCGGTCCGGGTTTTGCAGAGGTTCGCCAAGGAATTCCGCGGTGGCGGCGAACAGTCGCTGCCGCGCGGCGACCTGCAGGTGAATGAGCCGGGCCAGCGGCAGGTAGACCTCTTCGACTTCGAGCAAGTCGATCTGTTCACCCAGGCCGCGCAGCCCGACGAGTTCTTCCTCGGTGAGGGCCAACGGCGTCGACATACGAAGCGCACGCCATTGCTTCCGGTCGAACTCCACATAGGGGCTCGGCTCGCTAAGCCGCGGCATAGTGCAAGTGTTACAGGAGCGCCGAAATGCCCGACGGCTGGGCTGGCGATAAGTCAGCGCTGGATAGACTGGCGGCCGTGACTGCCGCACCTGATGCCCGCCCCTCGACGTCTGTGATGTCCGCCCCGCTGTCCGACGTCGACCCGGATATTGCCGAGCTGCTCGGCAAAGAGCTCGGCCGGCAGCGCGACACCCTCGAGATGATCGCGTCGGAGAACTTCGTTCCGCGCGCGGTCCTGCAGGCGCAGGGCAGCGTGCTGACCAACAAATACGCCGAGGGATTGCCCGGGCGCCGCTACTACGGCGGCTGCGAGTACGTCGACGTCGTGGAGAACATCGCCCGCAACCGGGCCAAGGCGCTCTTCGGCGCCGACTTCGCCAACGTGCAGCCGCATTCGGGTGCCCAAGCCAACGCCGCGGTGCTGCACGCCCTGATGTCGCCGGGGGAGCGGCTGCTGGGTCTGGACCTGGCCAACGGTGGGCACCTGACGCACGGCATGAAGCTGAACTTCTCGGGCAAGCTCTACGAGAACGGTTTCTATGGCGTCGACCCGACGAGCCATCTGGTCGATATGGACGCGGTACGCGCCCAGGCGCTGGAATTCCGTCCGAAGGTGATCATCGCCGGGTGGTCGGCCTATCCGCGGATCCTCGACTTCGCGGCGTTCCGGTCGATCGCCGACGAGGTCGACGCCAAGCTCTGGGTGGATATGGCGCACTTCGCCGGCCTCGTCGCGGCCGGCCTGCACCCGTCTCCGGTGCCGCACGCCGACGTCGTCTCGACCACCGTTCACAAGACGCTCGGCGGCGGCCGCTCCGGCATGATCCTGGGCAAGCAGGAGTACGCCAAGGCCGTCAACTCGGCGGTGTTCCCGGGCCAGCAGGGCGGCCCGCTCATGCACGTCATCGCCGGCAAGGCCGTCGCGCTGAAGATCGCGGGCACCCCCGAGTTCGTCGAGCGGCAGCAGCGCACGCTCTCCGGAGCGCGCATCCTCGCCGAGCGGCTGTCGGCCGCCGATGTGGCCAAGGCCGGCGTGTCGGTGGTCAGCGGCGGCACCGACGTGCACCTGGTGCTGGTGGACCTGCGCGACTCCCCGCTCGATGGTCAGGCCGCCGAGGACCTGCTGCACGAGGTCGGCATCACGGTCAACCGCAACGCCGTGCCCAACGACCCGCGCCCGCCGATGGTCACATCCGGGCTGCGGATCGGGACGCCCGCGTTGGCCACCCGCGGCTTCGGTGACGCCGAGTTCAGTGAGGTTGCCGACGTCATCGCCACCGCGTTGGCGGCCGGCAGCTCGGCCGACGTGGCGGGGCTGCGGCAGCGTGTGACGCGGCTGGCGCAGGAGTTTCCCCTGTACGAAGGCCTCGAAGACTGGGCGCTGGTCGGACGCTGATCCGGCGTCGATGTCGCCGGACGGCGCGGCTGAGCGCGGTTGAGGACGAAAGTCACTAGTTGCCGCGACACAGCCCGGGCGATTTTATGAACGTGTGTATGCGGGTTACAGTTACCTCATGGCAGAAAGACCTGTGGCTAACGCGCTGACCCTGGAACTCGAGCCGGTCGTCGAAGCGAACATCGACCGCCACTTGTCCACCGAAGAACTCTGGTTCGCGCACGACTACGTGCCGTTCGACCGGGGCGAGAACTTCGCCTTCCTGGGTGGACGCGACTGGGACCCCTCGTCGATGACGCTGCCGAGGCCGTTGACCGACGCCTGCGAGATTTTGCTGCTGCTCAAGGACAACCTCGCCGCCCACCACCGCGAGCTGGTCGAGCACTTCATCCTGGAGGACTACTGGGGCCGCTGGCTGGGCCGGTGGACGGCCGAGGAGCACCTGCACGCGATCGCGTTGCGCGAATACCTGGTGGTTACCCGCGAGGTCGATCCGACCGCCAACGAAGAGGCCCGCGTCCAGTACGTCATGAAGGGCTACCGCGCCGACACCTACTCGCAGGTGGAAACGCTCGTGCACATGGCGTTCGTCGAACGCACCCACGCGGTGTTCTGCGAGAACCTGGCCGCGCAGCTCGAGGAGCCCATCCTGGCCGGCCTCATCGATCGGATCGGCCGCGACGAGCGGCGCCACGAAGTGTTCTTCTCGAACCTCGTCGCGCACTGCCTCGAGTACACCCGCGACGAGACCATCGAGGCCATCGCCGCCCGGGCGGCCGACCTGCAGGTGCCCGGCGCCGACATCGACGCGTACCGGGGCAAGGTCCAGAACGTCGAGAAGGCAGGCGTTTTCGGCCCGGAGCAGTTGCGTCAGGCGATCTCCGACCGCATCACCGCCTGGGGGCTCGCGGACGAACCCCAGCTGCGCCGATTCGTCGTCGGCTAAGCAACCCGCACGACCCTCTGACATCGGCCAGCCGCTGAGGCGGTCGCGGCTCGCCACGTCGGCGCGCCTGCACAGCGGGCGCGCGGCCACGGGAGTAGCGTCGTTCTCGATGGTCAGCGTCATGCTCTGCTGCCAGGGCGGCACCTCCCGTCATCACAACGGAAGGACCGGCCCCGGTCCTGGTGCTGCGGTTCCCGTCGACATGCCTGTGCGGGTCCGCGCGGGCTCATCCCGCTCGAGGAGCGCTACGTGACCGATATCCGGACCTACGTGATCGACACTTCCGTGCTGCTGTCCGACCCCTGGGCGTGCAGCCGGTTCGCCGAACACGAGGTGGTTGTTCCGTTGGTGGTGATAAGCGAGCTGGAGGCCAAACGCCACCACCACGAGCTGGGATGGTTCGCCCGCCAGTCGTTGCGGCTTTTCGACGACCTTCGGCTGGTGCACGGACGGCTGGATCAGCCCATTCCGGTTGGGACACAGGGGGGTTCGCTGCATGTCGAGCTCAACCACACGGATCCCTCAGTGCTGCCGGCCGGTTTTCGCAGCGACAGCAACGACTCCCGGATCCTGAGCTGCGCCGCCAACCTCGCGGCCGAAGGTAAACGAGTTACGTTGGTCAGCAAGGACATCCCGCTTAGGGTCAAGGCCGCAGCGGTGGGGCTGGCCGCCGATGAATACCACGCGCAGGACGTGGTCGCCTCCGGATGGTCGGGGATGCGCGAGATCGAGACCGCCACCGAGGACATCGACGCCCTGTTCACCGACGGCGAGATCGATCTGGTGGAAGCGCGAGACCTTCCCTGCCACACCGGTGTTCGGCTGCTCGGCGGTAACTCTCATGCACTCGGCCGGGTCAACGCGGACAAACGTGTCCAGCTGGTGCGTGGTGATCGCGAGGCATTCGGCCTGCGCGGGCGATCCGCCGAACAGCGGGTGGCGCTCGACCTGCTGCTCGACGAGTCGGTGGGCATCGTGTCGCTGGGCGGCAAGGCCGGCACCGGCAAGTCGGCGCTCGCGTTGTGCGCCGGTCTGGAGGCGGTGCTGGAGCGGCGCACCCAGCGCAAGGTGGTCGTCTTCCGCCCGCTCTATGCCGTCGGCGGCCAAGAGCTGGGGTATCTGCCCGGCAGCGAGAGCGAGAAGATGGGCCCGTGGGCGCAGGCCGTCTTCGACACGCTCGAGGGTCTGGCCAGCCCGGCTGTGCTGGAGGAGGTGCTGTCCCGCGGCATGCTCGAAGTGCTGCCGCTGACCCACATCCGGGGCCGGTCGCTGCACGACTCGTTCGTCATCGTCGATGAGGCCCAGTCGCTGGAGCGCAACGTCCTGCTGACCGTGCTGTCCAGGTTGGGCGCCGGATCGCGGGTGGTGCTGACGCACGACATCGCCCAGCGCGACAACTTGCGGGTGGGCCGCCACGACGGAGTCGCGGCGGTGATCGAGAAACTCAAGGGCCACCCGCTGTTCGCCCACATCACCCTGTTGCGCAGCGAGCGATCGCCGATTGCCGCCCTGGTCACCGAGATGCTCGAGGAGATCGCCGGCCCGCAGTGAGGGCGCCTGACCAGCGCGCTCGACCCCGGATAGGGCCCTCTTCGATAAACTTTTACGGTGGCGAAACGACCCGACACCCAAGCCTGGCGCTACTGGCGCACGGTTGTCGGGGTGGCGGCAGCCGTCGCGGTGCTGGTGATCGGCGGGCTTACGGGTCATGTGACACGCGCCGACGACCTCAGCTGCTCGGTCGTCAAGTGCGTCGCCTTGACCTTTGACGACGGGCCGGGGCCGTTCGATGAGCGGCTGCTGCAAATCTTGAAGGAGAACGACGCCAAGGCCACGTTCTTCCTGATCGGCAACAAAGTGGCCGCGAACCCGGCCGGCGCCAGGCGCATTGCCGACGCGGGAATGGAAATCGGCAGCCACACCTGGGAACACCCCAACATGACCACGATCCCACGCGAAGACATCGCCGCCCAGTTCTTTAAGGCCAACGACGCGATCAAGGCCGCGACCGGGCGCACCCCGAACCTGTATCGCCCCGCCGGAGGACTGTCCGACCCGGCGGTGCGCCAGACCGCCGGCCAATTCGGGCTGGCTGAAATCCTCTGGGATGTCATCCCTTTCGACTGGGCGAACGACTCGAACACGGCGGCCACGCGCTACATGTTGATGACTTACCTCAAGCCGGGCTCGGTGGTGCTGTTCCATAACACGTACTCGAGCACCGTCGATCTGGTGTACCAGTTCATCCCGGTGCTCAAGGCCAACGGCTACCGCATGGTGACGGTCAGCGACCTGCTGGGGCCACGCGCCCCCGGCAGCAGCTACGGCGGCCGGGAGAATGGTTCACCCGTCAACGGCCTGCGCGACATCCCACCCGGCGACATCCCCACGCTGCCCAACACACCCTCACCGAAACCGATGCCGAATTTCCCGATCACCGACATCGCCGGGCAGAACTCCGGAGGACCGAACAACGGTGCGTAGCGCAAGTTTCGGGCCACACGCGGCTACCTTTTTATGATCACCGCGGGCTGGCTTCGCGATCGGCTTCCGCCGCCACGGCGCGGCCCGGCGCGGCAGCACGCCACGGGGCAACGAAAGTCCTTTCGTCGGTGGTTGTTTCAATACGGGCTCGATCTGAGCCTGTCCTACGTCCTGGCCGTCGTCGAAGCGGCCGCCATCCTCATCCCCCTGCGCGGCCACACTTCAGTGGGCGCCAACGCCGACTTCGCACGGCAGAACACGGTCCCAGTGGTGCTGCTCATCGTGGTGGGCATCGTCAGCGTGGCGGTGGCCGGCGCCGTCAGCCTGGCTCCCACGGTGCGCTGGTACGTCGCAGGGGACGAACCCACCCCGGAGCAACGCGAAGCCGTGATGAGGCTGGCCGGGCGCCAGTCGGTAATCCTGGTGGCGTCCTGGGCGCTGACCGGCGGGATCTTCATCCTGTTGAATTTGACTGGCGGACCGCAACTTCTGCTGCCCATCGTGCTCGGCGTGTTGCTCGGCGGATCGGCCGCCGCCGGCACCGCCATGCTGATCGCCCAGCGCACCCTGCGGCCCATCATGCGCGCCGCCACGCTGGGCGCCGAACCGCGGCTTGCGGTGCCGAGCGTCTATGCCCGGCTGGTTCTGCTGTGGTTTCTGTGCAGCGCTTTTCCCATCGCGGTCATTGCGACGATGGTGGTTCTCCGCTCGTACGGCTGGCTGATCGAGAAGTCCGCATCGCTGGACGTGCCGATTCTGGTGGTGTCGCTGGCGGCGCTGATCTTGGGACTGCCCACGATGATTCTGACCTCGCGGTCCATCTCGGATCCGGTCGGCGAGGTCGTCGACGCGATGGCCGAGGTCGAGCATGGCCGCATGGACACGTACGTCGGCGCCTATGAGCGTTCCCAGATCGGGCGTCTGCAAACGGGATTCAACCGAATGGTGGCCGGGCTCGCCGAGCGGGACCGGTTACGTGACCTGTTCGGACGCCACGTCGGGGCCGACGTCGCGCAACGCGCGCTCAACGAGGGGGCATCCCTGTCGGGAGACGTCGTCGAAGCGGCGGTGCTTTTCATCGACCTGGTGGAGTCCACCCGGCTCGCGGAAAGCCGCCCTCCGCAAGAGGTCGCGGAGGTGCTCAACGACTTCTTCCGGATCGTCGTGCATGCCGTCGACGAACACCACGGACTGGTGAACAAATTCGCGGGCGATGCCGCGCTGGCCGTCTTCGGGGTGCCGCTGCCGGCGCGCGAGCCGGCATCGTCGGCGTTGGCGACCGCTCGTGCACTTGTCTCCGAATTGCGGCAGCTGCCGGTCGATTTCGGCATCGGCGTCTCAGCGGGGCGGGTCTTCGCCGGCAACATCGGCGCCGAAAACAGGTATGAATACACCGTGATCGGTGACGCCGTCAACGAAGCCGCCCGGCTGGCCGACCTCGCCAAAACCTCCGACCGGCGGATCCTGTGCTCGGCGGGTGCCATCGACGCCGCGGGCGAGGACGAGCGCGCGCACTGGGCCGAATGTTATTCCACGATTCTGCGTGGGCGATCCGAGGCCACCCACGTCTCGGCACCGACGACTAGCTAGCCGGCCCAAACCCGCGTCAGGACTTGGAGACCTTCAGCGCGGCAATGATTTTGCCGACGAGGTCCGCCGAGGCGGTATCACCGATGGGTGTGCTGCCGATGAAGACGGTGACCGGCTTGGTGTCGACGGCGATGATGGTGACCGAGTCGCCCTTGACGTTGCGACTGGGATCGGCGATTGTGACGTCGGCATCGACCCGGACCGCCTTGGTGCCGTCGACGGTGATCGACGACGACTTCGTCGGTCCGAGCGTGGGCTGCGCGTTCGCGTAGCCGGGGCCCGCGACGATGCATTGCATCAACTTCGTGGCTTGGGCCGTGAGGTCCATGCTGGGAACGAAATTGGTGACGCCGACCTCGGCCGTCATCATCCACTGATTGGCCCCGGGCACGTCCTGCGCGACCCCCAGCCCTCCGATCAGGTTCGGGCCCTGGTCGTCGGAGAACACCGTCCACCCGCCCGGCGCCGCGCTGGCCGGGAACGAAAGCTTGCCCGCGGCGATCGAGTCGGTCCGTGGCATCTCGCCGCCGGACACGTTCGGGGTGCAGTCGGTGGCGTTCTGCGCGGAATTCTTCGGCTGTGAGACCGACGTGGAGGTTGTCGAGGGCGCGGTGGCGACCCGCTTGTTGTCATTGCCGCCGCGCATTAGCAGCAGCGTTGCCACCAGCGCGATGACAGCCAGCACAACCAGACCGGCGACGATCAGCCACGGCAGCTTCGAGCCGGGACCTCCCGGCGGCGGGCCCGATGGGTAGGGGCCGCCCGGCCCAAACTGCTGTCCGGGTGGCAGATACTGCTGGTTCGGGTACGGGGTAGCACCGGGCGGGTACGGGTACGGGCCACCCGGCGGGTACGCGTATGGACCACCCTGCGGGTAGGGACCGGTACCGCCCTGCGGGTACGGACCGGGACCACCCTGCGGGTAGGGACCGGGACCGCCCTGCGGCTGGCCCCCCCAATTCGGGTCCTGCCCATACGGATTGCTTCCGTAGGGCCCCTGGCCGTAGGGACCGCCGGGAGGAACCGTCATGCAAAACCACCCTTACTCTCGTCGAGTACCGCCGTCACCGGATGACGGCCGGTTCAGTCTTCGGGTTTGACCTTGGCCATCGCCAACACGTCGAGCCGCCGGTCGAGTTCTTCGATCGACAGCTTGTCGCCGATGAGGCCGCGATCGATCACCGCCTGACGAATCGTCTTGCGCTCCTTGAGCGCCTGTTTGGCCACCGCGGCGGCTTCCTCGTAGCCGATCGCCGAGTTCAGCGGCGTCACGATGGACGGCGACGACTCGGCCAGCTCGCGCAGGCGTTCGACATTGGCGGCCAGTCCGGTGATGCAACGCTCGGCGAACAGCTTCGCCACATTGGTCAGCAGCTTGAAGGACTCGAGGACGTTGCGCGCCATCATCGGGATGTAGACGTTGAGCTCGAACGCGCCGTTGCCGCCGCCCCACGCGACTGCGGCGTCGTTGCCGATCACCTGGGCGGCGACCTGCGTAACGGCCTCGGGGAGAACGGGATTCACCTTGCCGGGCATGATGGAGCTGCCCGGCTGCAGGTCGGGTAGCTGGATCTCGGCCAGGCCGGTCAACGGTCCCGATCCCATCCAGCGAACGTCGTTGGCGATCTTGGTCAGCGACACCGCGATGGTGCGCAGCGCGCCCGACGCCTCGACCAGCCCGTCACGAGCCGCCTGCGCCTCGAACGAGTTTGTTGCCGTGCGCAATTCACTCAGACCGGTGGAGTTGACCAGCGTTTCGACCACCTTAGCGCCGAAGCCGTCGGGAGCGTTCAAACCGGTACCGACCGCGGTGCCGCCGATAGCCAGCTCGCCCAACCGGGGCAGCGTCGCGCGCACCCGCTCGATGCCCGCCTCGACCTGCCGGGCGTATCCGCTGAACTCCTGACCGAGCGTCACCGGGACGGCGTCCATCAGGTGGGTGCGGCCCGATTTGACCACGGTGTGCCACTCGCGCGCCTTGCCGGCCAGGGCGTCGTGCAGCACCTCGAGCGCCGGGATGAGATGACGCACCGCGGCCTCGGTGGCCGCGATGTGGGTTGCGGTCGGGAAGGTGTCATTCGACGACTGCGACATGTTGACGTCGTCGTTGGGGTGCACCGTCACACCGTGGGCGGCCGCGATGCTCGCGATCACCTCGTTGGTGTTCATGTTGGAGCTGGTGCCCGAGCCGGTCTGGAAGACATCGATCGGGAACTGGTCGTCGTGCTGGCCCTCGGCGATCTCGGCGGCCGCGGCGATGATCGCGTCGGCCTTCTCGGGCGCCAGCAACCCCAGGTCCTTGTTGACCTGCGCGCAGGCGCCCTTCAGCAGACCCAACGCGCGGATCTGGGTGCGCTCCAGGCCGCGGCCCGAGATTGGGAAGTTCTCGACCGCGCGCTGAGTTTGGGCGCGCCACAACGCTTTTGCGGGTACGCGGACCTCGCCCATGGTGTCGCGTTCGATGCGGTACTCGGTGTCTTCAGAGCTGTTCGAGGCCATAGAGTGGCTTCCTCGTTCTTCGATCGGTGGTCAGGGCAGGGGATAGGCGGCGGAGGTGTCGCCGGTGAAGTCGATGGCGGAGTACTCGTTGAGTTTTGAAAGCCGGTGGTAGGCCTCGATCATCCGGACGGTTCCCGACTTCGACCGCATGACGATCGACTGGGTGGTGCAGCCGCCCGGGTAGTACTGCACCCCTTTGAGCAGGTCGCCGTTGGTGACCCCGGTGGCACAGAAGAACACGTTGTCGCCGGACACCAGGTCCTCGGTGGTCAACACCTGGTCGAGGTCGTAGCCGGCGTCGATCGCCTTCTGGCGTTCCTTGTCGTCGGTGGGAGCCAGCTGTGCCTGGATGGCACCGCCCATGCACCGGATCGCGGCGGCGGCGATGATGCCTTCGGGCGTGCCGCCGATCCCGGCGAGCATGTCGGTTCCCGAGTGCGGCCGGCACGCCGAGATCGCACCCGCGACGTCGCCGTCGGTGATCAGCCGGATCCGGGCCCCGGTGGCCCGAACGTCCTCGATCAGCTTGCCGTGCCGCGGCCGGTCCAGGATGCACACGGTCATGTCGCGCACCGACAGCGCCTTGACCTTGGCGACGGCCTTGATGTTCTCAGCGATCGGCGCGGTGATGTCGAGCACGTGCGCGGCCTCCGGCCCGACGGCGATCTTGTTCATGTAGAACACCGCCGACGGGTCGAACATCGCTCCGCGGTCGGCCACCGCCAGCACGGAGATGGCGTTCGGCATGCCCTTGCTCATCAGCGTGGTGCCGTCGATCGGGTCCACGGCGAAGTCGCACTCCGCTCCGTCGCCGTTGCCGACCTCCTCGCCGTTGTAGAGCATCGGAGCGTGGTCCTTCTCGCCCTCGCCGATGACGACGACGCCGCGCATCGACACCGTATTGACCAGCTCGCGCATCGCGTCCACGGCCGCCCCGTCGCCGCCCTCTTTGTCGCCGCGGCCGACCCAGCGACCTGCGGCCATGGCACCGGCCTCGGTGACGCGTACCAGTTCCAAAGCCAGGTTGCGGTCCGGAGCCTCACCGCGCGGTCGACCCTGCGCTAAGGCCCGGCCGGTGGTGGCGGTCGAGCGCTCGCCCTCAACTGTCATGGTTGTCGATTGTCCCAGAAGCGGATCGGTCCGCTGGAACTGGGATACTTGGGGGATGACGGAGGAGCCGCCGCTGAACGCCCAGCTTGATGGGAACGTAGCCGGTGCGTCGTCTCCGCAGGCCGGACCGGGTCCCAGGCCGGTGAAACCCCGGCTGTTGCAGGACGGCCGGGACATGTTCTGGTCGCTGATTCCGCTGGTCATCGGCTGTGTCGTGCTCGCAGGCATGCTGGGCATGTGCTCGTTTCAGCTCGGCAGCCATCAGGGCTCCGTCCCGTCTTATGACGCGGGGGCGGCCCTGCGTGCCGACGCGTCCGCGCTCGGTTTTCCCGTCCGCCAACCGCGGCTCCCGGCCGGCTGGCAAGCCAACTCCGGCCACCGCGGTGGCATCCAGGGCGGCCGAAGCGACACCACGAGCGGTCAACGGGTGAACGCGCCCATCTCGGAAGTCGGCTACATCAGTCCGACCGGAATGTATCTGAGCCTGACCCAGAGCAACGCCGACGAGGACAAGCTCGTCAACTCGATTCATCCGTCGGCCTACCCAACCGGAGCGGTCGATGTCGACGGGACCAACTGGGTGGTCTATCAGGGTTCCGGCCAAAACGGTGCGGACGCCGAGCCGGTATGGACGACCAGGCTCAGCGGGCCGGGGGGCGCCACCCAAATTGCGATAACCGGCGCCGGAAACGCCGATCAGTTCCGTACGCTGGCTTCGGCGACGCAATCGCAACCGCCTTTGCCCAGCCGCTAGCTCATCCGCGCGAGCAAGGGATCCTGTCGACATGACTGCACCAGAGGCTGATCTGTCCGGATGGTCGGCGGCATCGTTCAGCGGCGGCGGCTACACCCATGACGTCTACCGCAAGGGCAGCGGCCCCGGGGTGGTGCTCATTCCCGAGATTCCCGGAATCCATCCGGGCGTGCTCGCCCTGGGGAATCACCTGGTGGACAACGGCTTCACCGTCGCCATGCCGTCGCTGTTCGGTGAGCCGGGCAAGGCCAAGACGGCGGGCTACATTGCCGGTACCATCGGGCGGGCTTGTGTGGCAAGGGAATTCGCCGCTTTTGCGCTGAACAAGGAGCGGCCCGTGGCGCTGTTCCTGCGCGCGCTGGCCCGTGATCTCAACGCATCGACACCGGGCAAGGGTGTCGGCGTGATCGGCCAGTGCTTCACCGGCGGGTTCGCTCTGGCCGCCGCGGTCGACGACAGCGTGCTGGCGCCGGTGCTTTCGCAGCCGTCGGTCCCGTTTCCGCTGGGCGCCGCGCGGCGCCGCGACCCCGGCCTGAGCGAAGCAGAACTGGCCACCGTGGCCGATCGGTGCACCAACGATGGCCTGTGCGCCATGGGCTTGCGGTTCAGCGAGGACAAAGCGGTGCCGCGCGAGCGGTTCGTGACGCTCAAGGAGCGCCTGGGCGACGCCTTCGAGGTGATCGACATCGATTCGGGGCCCGGCAATCAACACGGCTTCAGCAAGATGGCGCACTCGGTGCTCACCGACGAGATTCGCGAAGTCGACGGGCATCCCGCCTTCGAAGCCCGCAAGCGTGTGGTCGAGTTCCTCACGCAACGCCTTTTCTAGGTTCCTCGGGAGACTTTGCGGCGCATGGCAATTGACGATCTGGTGGTCGAAACCAACTATGGCCCGGTCCGAGGCTTCGAAGCCGACGGCGTCAAGGCGTGGAAGGGCCTTCGGTACGCGGCCGCGCCCACCGGCGAGCTGCGGTTCCGGGCCCCCCAACCGCCCGCGCGCTGCACCGAGGTTGTCGACGCCACCGCTTTCGGGCCGGCCTGCCCGCAACCGGTATTTCCCAATCTGCCGTTGGATTTGGGCGCGCCGCAGGGCGAAGATTGCCTGCGGCTCAATGTCTGGGCGTCTTCTGACACGAAACCGGGTGACGGCAAACCGGTGATGGTATGGGTGCACGGCGGCGCCTATGTCCTGGGGTCGAGCAGCCAGACGCTCTATGACGGCCGCAGACTTGTCCGCCGCGGCGAGGTCGTCGTGGTCACCGTCAACTATCGGCTCGGGGTGCTTGGCTTTCTCGACCTGTCTGGGTTCGACACCGCGGGACGGCGCTTCGACTCGAACGTGGGGCTGCGTGACGTGCTGGCGGCCCTGGAGTGGGTGCGCGACAACGTCGCTGCCTTCGGTGGCGATCCGCGGCGCGTCACGCTGTTCGGCGAGTCCGCCGGGGCCGGCATCGTCACCACGCTGCTGGCCAGCCCGGCGGCCGAAGGTCTGTTCGCTGGGGCGATTGCGCAAAGCTCGCCGGCCACTTCGGTGTACGACCGCGAACGTGCGGGACGCGTGGCGCGGGCATTCCTCGACCGGCTCGGAATCGCTGCATCGGAATCTCAACGGTTGCTTGATATCCCGATGGGGACGCTGCTGGCGGCGTCGCAGCGGGTGTTCGACGAAGTGCCGGTGCGTAACCCGGGAACGCTGGCGTTCGTCCCGATCGTCGACGGCGAATTGCTGACCGACTACCCGGTCAAGCTTGCGCAAGCGGGCCGCTCGCAGCCGATTCCGTTGATCATCGGCACCAACAAGCACGAGGCAATGCTCTTCCGGTTGCTGAGGTCGCCGTTGATGCCGATCACTCCGAGAGCGATCACGTCGTTATTCGATCAGATTGCCGCCGAACAACCCGATCTGCAGTTGCCCACCGAAGAGGAGATCGTCTCGACGTATTCGAGATTGCGGCGCAGGGCACGGAGTTTGAGCATCGCGACCGACGTCGGCTTCCGGATGCCGTCGGTGTGGCTCGCCGAGGGGCACGCCCGGGTGGCGCCGGTGTATCTGTACCGGTTCGATTACGCCACCCCACTGCTGAAGCTGACGATGGTCCGCGCCGCGCATGCCACCGAATTGCCCTACGTCTGGGGCAATCTCGGTGCGCCCAAGGATCCCACGCTGATGCTGGGCGGCGCCAAGGCCGCCAAGGAGGTGTCCAAGAGGGTGCGGACCCGATGGATCAACTTCGCCGCGCATGCCACGCCCTCGGGCCTGCCCGGTGAGCCGGAATGGACGCCCTATACGGAGAACGACCGTTCCTGTCTGATCATCGATCGCCGTGACGCGCTCGCGCACGATGTCGACGCCAACATCCGTGCGGCCTGGGGCAGCGAGGTGGTGAGCTTTCGCTAGGCGACCGGCATCACTGCCGTCCGCCGGCCGGTGCGGCGGATGCCTTGTCCGCCAGGGCTAGTCGCTTCATATCATGGAACATCTCGACGTAGTACGACAGGCATTCCGACAGTGCCTGCTCGGTGGTGAACAGGGGCTGATACCCGAGATCGCGGGTTGCTTTCGCGATCGAGAAGAAATTGTCCAGATACAGCCGCTCGACGGCGAGCGGTTCGAGCAGCGGCGCCGGTATCCCGAACCGAAAATGCAGCCGCTGCCAACCCGTCATTGCCGCGCGCACGATCGGGCCGTTGACCCGGACCCGCGGCCACTTCTCCCCACAGGCCTCGACCACCGGCCTGGCGAACTCGAACATGTTGATCGGCTCGGCATCGTTGATGAAGTAGGCCTGGCCCGGCGCCGTGCCGCCGGGGGTCAGGTGTTGCGCCGCCAGGATGAAACCGTGAATGAGGTTGTGCACGTAGGAGTTGTCCAACCGGGCCGATTTGCGTCCGATCAGCACCTTGACGTGGTCGGCGATCACGCTTTCGAACAACTTGCGGAACATGGTTTGATCGCCGCGACCCCAAATGCCACTGGGCCGAACCGCACACGTCAAGAGGCCCTCAACACCGTTCTGGCCCAGGACGAATCGCTCGGCGATCACTTTGGTCTCGGTGTACAGGTCGTTGAACCGGTTGGTGTAGGGCAGCGTCTCGTCGCCGCCGGCGATGTTCTGGCCGCCCATGACGACGCTGTTGGACGAGGTGTAGACGAAGCGCTGCACCCCGGCGGCCTGCGCGGCCCGGACCAGGTTCTCGGTGCCCCCGACGTTGACCCCGAAGCTGCGCTGCCGATACTCGTCGGTCACCGACGCACCGCCCATCAGGTCGATGATCGCCGCGGTATGGAAGACGGTGTCGATGCCATCGACCGCTTGGGCGCACACGGTCGTGTCGGTGATGTCACCCTGCAGCACCTCAAGCTGTGGATGCGGTGGCAGCGGGGAGGGTGCACGGTCGAAGGAGCGGACCTCGTGTCCGCGGTCGAGCAAAGTGGACACCAGGTTGGCGCCGACGAATCCGGAGCCCCCGGTGACCAGGACGCGGCCGAGTTCGGCCGTCAGTGATGCATCACCCATGGCCGAAAGCATAACTGAAACGTGTTCCAATTCGGAAAAAAATTTTCAGCCAGGTCCTGGGCTACTCCGAATTCATGCGTCCTCGGCTTCGCCCGCCGCCAGCGTATCCTCGATTCTCTTCCGAGCGCCAGCTAAGTGCTCTTCGCACCGTTTAGCCAGTTGCTCGCCTCTTTCCCACAGTTTCAGCGACTCGTCGAGGTCTAAGCCGCCCTGCTCCAGTATTCGGACGACTTCGATCAGTTCGTCCCGGCACGCTTCGTAAGCCAGGTGACTAATAGGTGTAATAGAGTCATCGTCTTTTGGGGTGGTGAGGTCGTCCCCGTCGTTGGTTTTACGTGCCATCGGTTAGTCCCTCGCTCACCGCGGCCACGGCGCCGTCGGCCACCCGGACCCGTAACCGCGTGCCCGCCGGCGCGTCGTCGACGGACCGGAGCACGCGGTTGTTCGGCCCTATGGCTTGCACGACGGCGTAACCGCGGGCCAGTGTGGCCGCCGGACCCAATGTCGCCAACCGTGCGCGCAGGTGGCCGACACGTTCGGTCTCGGTGGCGGCCAGCCGGGTGATGTCGCGGCGAATCGCCGATCGGGCGCGGTGAACCTCCTCGGCGCGCGCCATCAAAGCCGCTAGTGGCTCCGCCAGCACCGGCCGGCTTCGTATCTGGGCCAGCGCTCGTTGCTCGCGCGAAACCCAGTTGCGCAACGCCTGCTCGCTGCGCCGGCGCAGGTCGTCGATCAGCCGCTGTTCGGCGGCGGTATCGGGCACCACCTTCTTCGCCGCGTCGGTGGGAGTGGCCGCGCGCAAATCGGCGACGAGATCGCACAGCGGGTTGTCAGGTTCGTGGCCGACCGCACTGATCACCGGGGTGAGGCATGCCGCGATGGCCCGGCACAGCGTCTCGTCGGAGAACGGCAGCAGGTCCTCTACGCTGCCGCCGCCGCGGGCGATCACGATGACATCGACCTCGGCGTCGCGATCGAGTTCCCTTAGCGCCTCGACGATCTGGGCGACGGCACCTGCGCCCTGGACCGCGGTGTTGCGCACCGCGAAGCGAACCCCGGACCAGCGCGCGGCCGCCACGGTCGTCACGTCGCGTTCGGCGGCGCTGGCCCGGCCGGTGATCAAACCTATTCTGTTGGGCAAGAACGGGATCGGTCGCTTGAGTCGAGGATCGAAAAGCCCCTCGGCATCCAGCAGCCGGCGCAGCCGATCGATGCGGGCCAGCAGCTCGCCCACCCCGACGGCACGAATCTCGGTGAGACGCAACGAGAATGTGCCACGGCCCGTGTAGAAAGACGGCTTGCCGCGCACCACCACCTGCGTGCCTTCGGCCAGCTTGACCGGCGCGTCGAGCACCAGATCGCGGGGGCAGGTCACGGTCAGCGACATGTCGGCGGCCGGGTCACGCAGCACCATGAACACGGTTTTGGAGTCTGGTCGCATCGAGATTTGGGCAAGCTGGCCCTCGACCCACACGGTGCCGAGCTTGTCGATCCAGCCCGCGACCCGGATGGCCACCGCGCGCACCGGAAACGGGTTCTCGGCGGAATTCGGTTCGGGGGTAACGGCCGGGGTCACTTCGCGTTCGCGCGGGTGATCCTGTTGGCGAGCAGCGTCTGGAACGGTGCACGGCCCTTGGTGGCCTGCTCGTAGGCCAGCAGGGCTTCAAGGTCGTCCACACTCAGCGATTGCAGACGGGCCCGCAGCTGCGCCAACGTCAGCGACGCGTAGTCCAGCTCGGTGACCACCTCGGGTTGCGGAACCGAGGCGTTGCCGGCCGGCTTCTTTGACTGACGGGCGGACTTGGTCAGGGCGCTTGCGTCTTCGTGCGCGTCGGCCACCGAGTACAGCGCGAACCGGCCCTCGGGCCTGCGCTCGCCCTCGCCGCCGTCCTGCACCGGGCTGTAGGCGCCGTCGATCGCGTCGTTCACGTCCTCGTCGAAGGTCGCCCATTCCGGCTTCTCGTCCCGCGGCGGGAAGATCGATTCGAGGGTGCTGTCGCCCTTGATCGCCAGCTCGGCGAGGTTCTGCTGAAAGCGCATGACGATGTGCGCCGCCTGGCTGGCCAGTGTCATCGGGTACATCAGGATGGTTTTCGGCAGCCTGATGGTCTCCTCAACAGCGACTGTTGCCGCGCCGACCAGCAGCCGAACTCCATACGGTGCAGTGCCCATGGGTCCAAGATTGCCCTAAGCGGCGGCTAACTCCAAGCCCACCGGCGCGAGCTGGCAACCCTGTGTCGGCAGTCAGTACCCTGGACGACATGCCGCCGACTATCGACATGGGGATTCCCGGCCGTGTGGGAGGACCAGCGGGATCGGTAGCCAGCGACCCAGGCCGTAAGCGAGTGCTCTTGGCCGAACCGCGTGGGTACTGCGCGGGCGTGGACAGGGCGGTGGAGACCGTGGAACGCGCGCTGGAGAAGCACGGCCCGCCGGTCTACGTGCGTCACGAGATCGTGCACAACCGCCACGTCGTCACCACCTTGGAGAAGGCCGGCGCCGTGTTCGTCGAGGAGACCGACCAGGTCCCCGAGGGGGCCATCGTGGTGTTCTCCGCGCATGGTGTGGCCCCCACCGTGCACGCGGCGGCCGCCGACCGGAACCTGCACACCATCGACGCGACCTGTCCCCTGGTGACCAAGGTTCACAACGAGGCCAGGCGGTTCGCCCGCAACGACTATGACATCCTGCTCATCGGCCACGAGGGCCACGAGGAGGTCGTGGGCACCGCCGGGGAGGCGCCCGACCATGTGCAGCTGGTCGATGGGGTCGCCGCCGTGGACGACGTGACGGTGCGCGACGAGAACAAGGTGGTGTGGCTCTCGCAGACGACTCTGTCGGTCGACGAGACCATGGAGATCGTCGAGCGGCTGCGACAACGGTTCCCCAAGCTGCAGGATCCGCCCAGCGACGATATTTGCTACGCGACCCAGAACCGGCAGGTCGCGGTCAAGGCGATGGCACCGGAGTGTGAGCTGGTGATCGTCGTCGGGTCTCGCAACTCATCGAACTCGGTGCGGCTAGTCGAGGTGGCGCTGGGTGGTGGGGCCGCGGCCGCCCACCTGGTCGACTGGGCCGACGACATCGACCCGGCGTGGCTGGAAGGCGTCACCACGGTGGGCGTCACCTCGGGCGCATCCGTGCCCGAGGTCCTGGTGGAGGGCGTGCTGGCGCGCCTAGCCGAGTGCGGCTTCGACGTCGTGCAGCCGGTCACGACCGCGCAGGAGACCCTGGTGTTCGCGCTGCCGCGCGAGATCCGGTCGGTTCGCTGAGCGCGCAGCGCCTCAGACGTCGTACTCCCAAGAATCCGCCGGCGACCATCCGGGTGTCCGTGAGCGGCTGCGGCGCTCGGTGTGCGGCTCGCGCGGCGGCTCTTGCGGGCCCGCGTCGCGGTAGCGGACCTGGGAGATGGGGTGATGGGTCCCGTTGGAGCCGCTTGACGGGGGCCGCCGGCGCCTCGGCTCATAGGGCGGCTCGTTCGGCTCGCGGCGGTCGTAGCGGCTCCCGTAATTCGTGCCGCTAGGCGGGTCATACCGGTCGCCGTAGGGCTCGAAACCATCGAAACGGCTGCTCCGCGGTGTGGGCCGCTCGTAGGGATTGCGACGCGTGCGCGGTTCGCGACGAGCTTCCCGGGACGATTGGCCACGCGGATCGGGATCGGCATCCGGGCGGGGCCTGCGGCGCGACCGCCGGGGCGGCTCGGTGGCGTCGTAATCGCGCGCCGACGCGGCGCTGCGCCGGGTGCTGCGCCGCGGACGCTCGGGCCGCTCGGGCGGTCCGGACGCCTCGGTCAAAGACTCGCGTGCATGCCGGGAGCGGCTGCGGGCCGAACGCGTGGCGGAGTGAGTGGTGCGTGTCGTGCGGCGGGTTCTCGACGAGGAGCCCGACGTGCGGCCGCGGCGGGAACCGGCACTGTCGTCGGCGTCGGACGCGTCGGCGTCGGACTGCAGCACCGATTGCGCTTTGGCGACGATGCCGTTGAAGAAGGACTTGACGTCGACACTGGCGGCCCCCGGCGTGGCCTCGGACGCGTTCGCCGCGGTGCCTTTTTTGTAAGCGTTTCCGAAATACCAGCGCGCCAGCCCGATCGCCAGCACGCCGCCGGCAGTCCCCAGCATCAGCGGGAAGCGCTCGATCAGCGGGTAGCCGCAGTTGATCAGCAGGTCTTTGAGGCGGCCGACCTTGGCGTCGTGGAACAACCAATAGGCGCCCGGGACCGCCGCGAAGAGGATCAGGGGCGGCTGGATGATCGTGGTGAAGATGCCGTCCTGGCGCACCGCCAGCACGGCCGCCACGCAGCCGACGATATAGAAGCCGGCGAAGACATGGGTCAGTTCCTTGTGACCAGCGTCGATTCCGTAGCCGATAGCAGTTGCGGTCACGGCGATAAGCAGCGCGGCGTACCAGGGGACGCCTGGGATATTTGGGTGGATCGAACGGTGGGCACCCTCCACCGTCGAACTTGCCCGCTGTGCTGACACATGTAGACCGTACCGGGAATGGGCCGAAAGGCCCGTAAATACCTCGTAGGGATAGTGGGCGCGCCATGCCGGGGCGCACGGTCGGCGATGACGAATGGTCCGCGGCGCCGCCGGCCGCCAAGACCCCTAGACTTGGTTTCCCGTGAGCCTGAGCCTGGGAATAGTGGGTTTGCCCAACGTCGGCAAGTCGACCTTGTTCAACGCGCTGACCCGCAACAACGTGGTGGCGGCCAACTATCCGTTCGCGACAATCGAGCCCAACGAGGGCGTCGTGCCGCTGCCCGATCCCCGGCTCGACAAGCTGGCGGAGATGTTCGGTTCCGAGAAGATCGTGCCGGCGCCGGTGACGTTCGTCGACATCGCCGGCATCGTGAAAGGTGCCTCCGAGGGCGCCGGGCTGGGCAACAAGTTCCTGGCCAACATCCGCGAGTGTGACGCGATCTGCCAAGTGGTGCGGGTCTTCTCCGACGACGACGTCGTGCACGTCGATGGCAAGGTCGACCCGGCTTCCGATATCGAGGTGATCGAGACCGAGTTGATCCTGGCGGACATGCAGACCTTGGAGAGGGCCGTCCCGCGGCTGGAGAAAGAGGCCCGCAACATTAAGGACCGCAAGCCCGTACACGAGGCGGCCCTCGCCGCCGAGGCGGTGCTGAACTCGGGTAAGACGCTCTTCGCGGCCGGTGCCGATGTGTCACTACTGCGCGAGCTGAACTTGATGACTACCAAGCCGTTTCTCTACGTGTTCAATGCTGACGAATCCGTGCTGACCG
Source organism: Mycobacterium sp. NGS56 (assembly GCF_059812425.1). Taxonomy (NCBI): domain Bacteria; kingdom Bacillati; phylum Actinomycetota; class Actinomycetes; order Mycobacteriales; family Mycobacteriaceae; genus Mycobacterium; species Mycobacterium sp. NGS56. The sequence goes on along the minus strand of NZ_JCALCQ010000001.1, from coordinate 498,146 downwards.
ACGATGCCCGCAAGGCCGAGCTGTCCGCGATGGTCGCACCAGCCGACGCGGTGTTCCTCGACGCGAAGATCGAGGCCGAACTGCAGGAGCTGGACGACCTGTCGGCTGCCGAGCTGCTGGAGTCCATCGGCCAAACCGAGCGTGGGCTAGATGCGTTGGCGCGGGCCGGTTTTCATACACTCAAGCTGCAGACCTATCTAACGGCGGGCCCAAAAGAGGCGCGCGCGTGGGTGATTCACCAGGGCGACACCGCACCGAAGGCCGCCGGGGTGATCCACACCGATTTCGAAAAGGGCTTTATCAAGGCCGAAATCGTTTCCTACGACGACCTGGTGGCCGCGGGCTCGATGGCGGCGGCCAAGGCCGCCGGCAAGGTCCGCATGGAGGGTAAGGATTACGTCATGGCCGACGGCGACGTGGTGGAGTTTCGTTTCAACGTCTAGGCCCATCAAAGTCGGGCGGTCCCTTTCGATCGAAGCCGAAAGTCGCCCTCGATCGAGGTCCCGCACTCGGTCGCGACGTTTCACGCGACGGCGTGAGCGATCAGCAGGTGCGGTGCGTTGGCGTCTTCACTGATCTGACGGTGCTCGACTGTAAGGCCGGTGCTGCGCAGCGTGTCGATCACGTCTGGCACCGGACGGAGGTGAAAGCCGTGTCCCGTGAATGGTAGTTTTGCCATCACATTGGGGTCGGCCAGTCCGATGACGAGTCGACCCCGGCTGTTTAACACCCTGGCAAGCTCCGTGAACGCCTTGTCGAGCTCCGCGACGAAGTAGATGGTATTGACCGTAAGGACGCCGTCCAATGCCCCATCGGGGAACGGCAACTGCGTCATGGACCCGGAATACAACGACAGCCGCCCGGTTGCGATGTCGCGGCGGTAGCGCCATGCGGCCTGGCTGAGCATCGTCTCCGACACCTCGACACCATGAACACTGCCCGACGGACCGACACTGTCAAGCAGGAATTTCAGCCCCACTGCGCCACCGAATCCGACATCGGCCACCGCCGATGCTTCACTGGGTTGTAGCGCCCGCGCGGCGGCGCTCACGAAGCGCCGGTTACCCCGATTGAGCGCCGCGCCAACCAGCCGGCCGCGCAAGCCACTCGGATGACCGAGCTGTTTAGCAATACCCGCCATGACCGCGTCCCGGACCCCCACCTCACGACCGTAGAGCACGGATGCTGATGCGGCCCGGCTTTCTAGATGAAGTGGCGGGAGGGTCGGCGACGAGGATGTCCGGTTGGCGGAAGAATATCGTCTATCGTCTCGTGCGTGTGCAGCCAGCAAACGAAGCGCACTCCCGGTAAACGAAAGGGCGACGTTGCCAAGGGATCGTGCCATCGTCTCGACGGCGTAGCTTTGAGTGTGGCAACGGGCTCGCAGGATTGGTTGAAGCCCGTCAAACGCAAGCCGATCTACCCGAGACGCTGCTAGCCAGCGCCCCAGCGGACACTTCCGCCGACAAACGAATCAGTATCGCTTGAGCAATAGGCGTGCCGGCATCCAGACCCTGAAGGGAAGGTCCTGTGGCTGAGGACGCCGATACGTGGCGTTGGGCGATAGCTCAACGCGAGCAATTGCTCAACGTTCTCGCATTCGAGTGCATCGTTTCCGGATTACTCAGGGCGACCGCCGAAGACTTATCGTTCGCTGCGATCCGGTCATCCCTTCGAGCAAGATTGCTGCAACGGCAACTCGGGGGAGTTCCGAAGCAAACGCATAAGAGCAGCCGTGCTGACGGGTCGATGCCGGGGATGGGTGACCGCGCTGAAGCGCCACCAAAAGACCATCCAGTCGAGTCTCTCCCGGTCCCGGCCGCTGGCGACAGCGATGCGGTGCAGTCCGTCGATAACCTGGAAAACCGCCTCAAGGCGCGACAGAGCAAGACGGTCCGTGCACTACTCTTCGCGGCCGACGCGCACAACCGGGCCGCCAAAGTTCACGAGCAAGCGGCTCGCCTGGGGATAGGAGACGCGGCAGCACATCGACAAGCAGCCGACCGACATCGCGCCGCTCAAGCCGAGGCCATCCGCCGCCGCTGGGTGTATCTCACGGCCGCCACCCAAGATCTGATAAGTGATGGCAGCGCCCAGGCATCGCCCACTGACGACGCGGCCTAAGCAGACCGGCCGGCCGACGAACTGGCCGCGGTAGAACTCTTCTCGGGCGCCCTTGTCGGTGGCGGTATTTAGCATTCGGTGCTCAGACACCGAGGAGATCGCATGAAGTTCATTTCGACCCGAATCATCACGTCCGACGTCAGGCGGCTCGTCGGCTTCTACGAGATGGTCACCGGAATCTCTGCGGCGTGGGGAAACGAGTTGTTCGCCGAGATCCCCACCCCGGTCGGCACACTGGCAATCGGCAGCGACGAGACCGTCCCGCTGTTTGGAGACGGCTCCGCCGAAGCGGCAGCCAACCGAAGCGCCATCTTGGAGTTCATCGTCGAGGACGTGGACGCCGAATACGAGCGGCTCCGCCAACACGTGGGCGAAGTGGTGACGCCGCCGACGACGATGCCCTGGGGGAACCGCGCGTTGTTGTTCCGGGATCCGGATGGCAACCTGGTCAACCTGTTCACTCCGGTGACCAAAGAGGCGCGGGCCAAGTTCGGCGTGTGACGGCGCGGCGACGTCCAATCCGAATTGCTACTTGCCGGGATCATCGGCGAGGGAAATTCTTAGGAGATGGCGACTGGAAAGCGGGCGGTGCGGTGGTCAACGAGCGCGATGGTGCGCGGCGCGCTGGCGCTCTCTGCTCTCGGTCTAACCGGCGGCGTTGTCGCACAAGCGGCCCCGGCCCTGCCGCCTACCGGTCACTGGTGCCCGGGTGACCCGTGGAACCCGGCGTGGGGGAAAGTCTCGGACTGGGATTGGAATCAGTGCCACGACTGGCAACACCCGGGCGGCCCGTCCGGCCCGGCGGGGTGGGGGCCCTGGGGACCTCCGCCGGCATGGGCTCCGCCGCAGCCACCACAACCGGCCTGGGCGCCAGGGGCGCAAATGATGTGGAATCCGACCGGCGCCGGTAACTGGGGAATCTGGAACAACGGAGTATGGACTCCGATCTGACCGAAGATCGGTGATTCCCAGGAACTAGGCAGCGAACAGCGGCCTTTGACGGGTCGAAAGGGCTGGCCGCCCCGCGCTAGGGTGAGCTGTGGCCGCCGAGGACCGCCCCGAATCGTTCGCTGGGCTGGAACGGCAGGCTCGCGCGCTCGATCAGCGGGAAGAAGCGCTCGCCCGCCACGAGGCCGACCTCAGGCGACGCGAATTCCAGGCGGGCAGAAGAGACCGGATCGCTGACCAGCGCGAACAAATTGCAGACGACCGCGAACGGGCGGCCGACGACCGAGAGAAGCGCGCGGACGAACGCGAGGGCACGGCCGCGGAGCGCGAACGTGAGCGGCTGCGCCGCGCGGACGAACGGGGGAAGCGTCTGCGGGCCCGGGCGAAGCGGGAGCAGGCCGACGTCGACCGTGAGACGGCGCGAAGCGAACGTGGGAGCGACCCCGCTTAGTCGGGTAATCGCTGGGCAGCGCTGCCGGGAAGCGACAATCTCCGGCATCGCTGAAGCGCGTGTATGTTGCCGCGGAAAATATATCGATGCGTAATCAGTTTGCTTCATGTGCGGCGCAAATCATTGGCTGCCAGGAGAATGACGTGCGCCACAAATTTTGGTTCGCGATAATTGGTATTGCTAACCTCGCTGCCCATGGTCGTTATTGCAACATTGATGTCGTTGATCAGCCAGGTCTCCGGCACGCCGTATATTTCCGGTGGAGATTCTCCCGCCGGTACCGATTGTTCGGGTCTTGCGTCGTGGATTGCGAATGCAGCGACTGACAGGCCCGTTTTTGGTAGTCGATTCAACACAGGAAACGAAGAGGGTGCATTGCTGGCGCGCGGCTTCCAATACGGAACCGCCCCCAATGCAGTAGTCATCGGTTGGAACGGTGGCCACACCGCGGTGACACTGCCGGATGGAACTTCTGTCTCCAGCGGAGAGCGTGGCGGAGTGCACATCGGTGGTGCGGGTGCCTACCAGGCCGGATTCACTCACCACATGTTCCTTCCGGTGGCACCGGACGAAGGCGGGCCGCCCCCGCCGGATGCGCCGCCTCCGCCGGCGCCGGATGCTCCGCCGCCCCTGCCAGATGCTCCGCCTCCGCCGGCGCCGGACCTCCCGCCGCCACCGCCGGCCGTTTTGATCGACGCTCAGGCTCCTGCGGACCCGCCTGCGCCGGGCGTCTGACATACCTTTATTCCGTCAGTGCTGGGAATTGCGAATCTGTAACAAACAGAGCGCGGACTGCACGCAAGAATGGAAAGGTTTTTCTGTGCTGTGGGTCGCGCCGATCCCGACATTCCGCGGAATAGTGAGATACCGCCGCAGACCACTAGATTGTGAGCTACATCACTAACGCGGGAATTATGGTACGGCCTAAGTGTGCCTATGCGTCATTTTGTGACGCATAGGCACACTTTGCTCTAACCTTTACCCAAGCAAACTACGTCCGGCGTGCTGGCCGCTGGAGGCTGCCGCGGCGCCCACCGCGGGCCGGATAGGCTGGCGCTGCCCGCCGAGATCGGGCGGGCGTAACTTAAGCAGCGAACCGAGGCGGGGGCGCAATGATCTTCATCGTCGTCAAGTTCGAGACCAAACCCGAGTGGAGCGACCGCTGGCAAGAACTCGTCGCATCGTTCACCGCGGCGACCCGCGCCGAGGAAGGAAACCTGTGGTTCGAGTGGGCGCGCAGCCTGGACAATCCGGCTGAGTACGTCTTGGTGGAAGCGTTCCGCGACGATGAGGCGGGCGGCATCCACGTCAACAGCGACCATTTCAAGCGGGCGATGCAAGAGCTTCCGCAGGCGCTGAAGTCCACGCCCAAGATCATCAACCAGACCATCGATGCCACGGGCTGGTCGGAGATGGGCGAATTGGCGATCGACTAGCCCTCGGCTAGTCGATCGCAATCTCGATCTCGTCGCCCAGGGCGTAGCCCGGTGTCAGCGGAAGCTTGTCACCGCTCCAGAACGATCCCGGGTCGAAGTAGTTGTAGTACTTCTCCGTGGTGAGCAAACCCATCTCCTCGTAGGTGATTGCCACCGTCTCCGCGCAGTACGCCGCTTCCAGGCCGAGTCGCTGGCGCTCTTTGCGTCGCTCCGTCGACTCGCGAACTTTCGTGTCCACCAAGGGGATTCCTCGCAACCAGTCGTAGGCGTTCGGCAGCCGGCCACGCAGCCACCGGCCGGTCAGGCGCATGGTGGTGGGGAACGCGGTGCCGTCCATCCGGGCGATGACGCGCAGCAGCTTGTTTTCTTGCTCGCGATTGGCCGGTGGAGTGAGCTGGCGTAGCCAGCACCGCTGATGGTAGCGCTGTGACCAATGCAACACGGATTGCGCAAGATCGTTGAGTTGCACGCCACGATGATTCGTTCCCGTCCACAGATCGATAAGCTTGTCACCCAGTTCGGCGTGCCAGATCAACGGCGGCAAGTCGTCGATCGCCACGGTCATGCCGACGTGGTTCACCGGGCTGTTGGTCAACGTTTGGATGGCGCGGTCGGGTCCGGAACCTCCGCGAAACAGCCACAGATCACCGGTCCGGGTCTCTTCGAGCGCTTGGTTCAAGGTGAGCATCGTCGTGTAAGTCCGTTCGCCGCTGCCGCTTTCGCCGATGTTCGTCGCCAATATGACCCCGGCGGTACGTCGAGCATGATGCGTTGCCGTACTTCTCGGGCACACAAGTCAACCACAACCGGGGCATAACGACTCGGCGGCGCATAGCCTGGTTTTATGCGCAATGTGTGGAAGTGGTTGGGACTGGCCGGTGCGGCCGGCGTCGTTGCCGGCGGTGTGCTGGTTGTTCGCGACCAACGCAAACGGCGTGCATACACCCCGGACGAGGTCCGCGATCGCCTGCATCAGCGGTTGGCCGAATACAACGGGGAAGGCGCTCAGCCCGATTCTGGATCGGCCGGGGCCTGGACGGCGAACAACCGATAGGTGCCCGAAAAGCCCTTCAGCTCCACATTGCGGCCGTCGTCGAACCGGATGCCATCGCAATCGGAAAGCGCGTCTCGCACCGGCTGACTCACCAGAATCTGGCCGCCGACCGCCTGTGCGGCGACGCGTGCCGCCATTGCGACGTTGCGGCCGAACAGGTCATCGCCACGACGCACCGAACGTCCCATGTGGATGCCGATCCGCACTCGAATCTCCTCGCGCCGCTTGCGATTCGCATCCCTGCGCAACGCGTCCTGCAGATCGATACCGCACCGCACCGCTTGTTCGGCGCGAGCGAACGCGATCATGAATCCGTCGCCCTGACTCTTCACCACGTGACCGGAGCGTCGCTGCACCAGATCCGAGACCAGCTTGTCGTGCGAGCTGATCAGCTTGACCCAGGCCCGGTCACCGATCTTCTCGTTGAGTTTGGTGGACTCCTCGATGTCGGAGAACAAGATGACCACCCGGCCGTCCGGGGTGACGCGGGCGAGGTCGGGTCGCTCCACTTCGGCCCAGTCCGCCAGATCTTCGATGCTGCTGCGCACCACCGCGCCGAAACCTTCCTTGCGCATCAGGTTGGCGGTGTTCCAGACCCGTTTGACGGCCTCGCGGCCCCCCGACAGCAACTGAGTGCGGGCGTCGGCCCGCTGTCGCATCTCGTCGAGCTCTTGCTGACTACGCACGAGCAACCGCCACAGGACGATCAGCGCGACGCCTTCGATCGCGGCAATTCCGGCCAGGATGTAGACCGTGAGGTGCAGCGCGTCAGCCATGCCGGTCATCCTTTCAAGGCCGGGTCCACCCAGGTTGTCGGCCCTATCGGCAGTGTCTAGTGTTGACTCCGCCAGCCGCGGGTAGTGATCTCAAGTGAGCCCGGATCGGGTGACTTTCGGGAGGAGCGGTTTTGGTCGAGGACGACAGTAACCCATCTGACCTGCTGGTGATCTTCGGAATCACCGGTGATTTGGCGCGGAAGATGACATTCCGGGCGTTGTACCGGCTCGAGCGCCGCGACATGCTGGATCACCCGATCGTGGGTGTGGCCAGTGACGACCTCACGATCGAGCAGCTGCAGGAGCGGGCACGCGACGCCATCAAGGCATCGGGCGAGGCGTTCGACGAGGCCGTGTTCGACCGCCTGGCGAACCGGCTGTCTTACCTGCACGGCGACGTCACCGACGCCGGTCTCTACAAGCAGCTCGCCAAGAAGATCCCTTCGGGTTCCCACCCGCTCTACTACCTGGAAATGCCGCCGGCCTTATTCGCGCCCATCGTGGAGAACCTCGCGAAAGCCGACCTGCTGGAGCGCGCCCGGGTCGCCGTGGAGAAGCCGTTCGGCCATGACCTGGCCTCGGCCCGCGATCTCAACGAGCGCCTGCGCGCTGTGCTCGACGAAGACCAAATCTTGCGTGTGGACCACTTTTTGGGCAAACAGCCCGTCGAAGAATTGCAGTACCTACGGTTCGCCAACCAGGCGCTCGCCAAGCTGTGGGACCGCGACAGCATTTCCGAGATCCACATCACCATGGCCGAGGACTTCGGCATCGAGGACCGCGGGAAGTTCTACGACGCCGTGGGCACACTTCGCGATGTCGTGCAAAACCACCTGCTGCAGGTGCTTGCACTGGTCGCCATGGAGCCCCCGGTGGGCGCGGGGGCCGACGACCTGAATGACAAGAAAGCCGAGGTTTTCCGAGCGATGCCCGCGCTGGACCCGCAACGTTGCGTCCGCGGGCAGTACCGCGGCTACACCGAGGTGGCCGGTGTGGCCAAGGATTCCACCACCGAGACCTATATCGCGTTGCGCACCGAGATCGACAATTGGCGCTGGGCCGGTGTGCCGATCTTTTTGCGGGCCGGAAAGGCGTTGCCGGAGAAGGTAACCGAGGTCCGGATGTTCCTGCACCACGTCCCGGGCTTTTCATTCCTGCCCAACCGGCGGCCGCCCGAGTGCAACCAGATAGTGCTGCGCATCGACCCGGATCCCGGGATGCGGCTGCAGTTGTCCGCCCAGGCCCGCGATTCATGGCACGACGTCCACTTGGATTCGTCGTTCGCCGAAGATCTCGGCGAACCGGTCCGGCCTTACGAGCGGTTGCTCTACGCCGCGTTCAACGGCGATCACCAGTTGTTCGCCCGCGAAGATGCCATCGAGGAGACGTGGCGCATCGTGCAGCCCGTGCTGGATAAGCCGGGACGTATTCACCATTACGACCAGGGCTCGTGGGGACCCGATGCCGCACAAGCGCTGGTGCGCGGCCACCACAGCTGGCACGAGCCGTGGCTGCCGCCTAGCAAGCCGAGCGAACAGTAAGGAGACTGGCACGATGCAGCTTGGGATGATCGGCCTCGGCCGGATGGGCGCGAACATCGTGCGCCGCGTCGCAAAGGGCGGACACGAATGCGTGGTCTACGACCACAACCCCGACGCGGTCAAGGCGATGGCGGGGGAGGAGAAAACCACCGGAGTCGGCTCGCTGCGGGAGCTCGCCGAGAAGCTGACGGCACCGCGGGTCGTCTGGGTCATGGTGCCGGCGGGAACCATCACGACGGGTGTCATCGAGGAACTGGCCAAGACGCTGGAATCGGGCGACATCGTCATCGACGGTGGCAACTCCTACTACCGCGACGACATCCGCCACGCGAAAACCCTGTCGGAGAAGGGCATTCACCTACTCGATTGCGGCACCAGCGGCGGTGTGTGGGGCCGGGAACGCGGTTACTGCCTGATGATCGGCGGCGACGACGAGGCCTTCCTGCACGCCGAACCGATCTTCGCCACCGTCGCACCGGGCGTCGACGCCGCGGCCCGCACGCCGGGTCGCGACGGCGAGGTCGCGCGGTCGGAGCAGGGTTACCTCCACTGCGGACCCTCCGGCGCCGGACACTTCGTCAAGATGGTGCACAACGGCATCGAGTACGGAATGATGGCCTCGCTGGCCGAGGGGCTGAACATCCTGCGCAATGCCGACATCGGCAAGCACATGCAGGAAAGTGACGCCGAAACCGCGCCGCTCGAGCACCCCGAGTTCTACCAGTACGACTTCGACATTCCAGAGGTCGCCGAGGTGTGGCGGCGCGGCAGCGTCATCGGCTCTTGGCTCCTGGACCTGACGGCGATCGCGCTGCACGACTCGCCCGACCTCAAGGAGTTCTCCGGCCGGGTCTCGGACTCCGGGGAGGGCCGGTGGACCGCCATCGCGGCAATCGACGAGGGCGTCCCGTCGCCGGTGCTGACCACCGCGCTGCAGTCCCGCTTCGCCTCGCGTTCACTGGACGACTTCGCCAACAAGGCGCTCTCGGCGATGCGCAAGCAATTCGGCGGGCACGCGGAGAAGCCGGCTAACTAACCGGCGATCGCGAGAGCGGCGGCGCCAGGCGAAGTGGCTCGCCGCGATCAGCTAGCGGCGGTTGACGAATGCGACCACCGCGTCGCTGAATGCGTCGTTGTCGTCACCGGCCGCGGTGTGCCCTGCGTTGGACAGCTCGACGAATTCGGCGCGCGGCACGGTGGCCAGGAAGTGCCGAACGCCTTCGGGGCTCACCACGTCGGACAGCTTGCCGCGGATCAGCAACACCGGGATCCTCAGGTTCTTGGCGGCCTGTTCGAAGCTCTCGGTGCGCAGTTCGGGATCGTCGCCGGGCTTGGTCATGAACGCGGGGTCCCAATGCCAATACCAGCGGCCGTCGCGCAGGCGCAGGTTCTTCTTCAGCCCCTCGGGACTGCGCGGCTTGCTTCGGTAGGGCAGGTAGGAGGCGACGGCGTCGGCGGCCTGCTCCAGCGACTCGAAGCCGTCGAGTCCGCTGATCATGAATTCGCGGATGCGGGCGCTGCCGCCCTTTTCGAATCGGGGGACCACGTCGACGAGCACCAACCGGGTCACCTTCGCGGGACCGGCTCGGTGAGCGGCGAGAATGCCGGTCAGCCCGCCCATGCTGGCCCCGATGATCGTCACGGGCCGCCCGATCGTGTCCAGCACCCGCATGACATCGGCCGTCAGCGTCTCGATTTCATAGTCGCCGTCGGGCGAGCGTGCGCTGTCGCCGTGTCCCCGCGAATCCAGCGCCACCACATGCAGGCCCTCATCGGCCAGTGTCTGGCCGGTGTTTTTCCAGGAAAACCGGTTCTGGCCGCCTCCGTGCAACATCAGAATGCTCGGTCGTCCGGCGCCGTCGGAGCCGCGATTCCACTCGTCCGCGACCAGGGTGAGTCCCTTGACGCCGGCAAACTCAACCGTCTCGGGGCTGCTGCTGACGGTGCTCATGCGAACTGACGTTACATAGGCCGGTTAAGAACTGTGCCGCGGGTGGACGACCCGGTGAGTTTTCGTCGGTCACGGGGTCTATCAAGGGCAGAGACCCACGAGCCGTCAAGGAGGCCCCGGACATGCCATCGATCACCCCGTCGTTGTGGTTCGACGACAACCTGGAGGAGGCCGCCAGGTTCTACACCTCGGTGTTTCCCAACTCCCACATCGAGGGTTTCAACCAGACCACCGACGCCGGGCCCGGCGAACCCGGCACGGTCCTGTCCGGCAGCTTCGTGCTGGACGGCACCCGGTTCATCGGGATCAACGGCGGTCCGCACTTCCAATTCACCGAAGCGGTGTCGTTCACGATCCACTGCAAGGACCAGGACGAGGTCGACTACTACTGGGAGCGGCTGACCGACGGCGGTGAAGAATCGCAATGCGGCTGGCTCAAAGACCGTTTCGGGATGAGCTGGCAAATCGTCCCCGACCGGCTCTACGAACTGATCAGCGATCCCGATCGCACGCGGGCGGCGGCGGCTACCAACGCGATGTATGGCATGCGCAAGATCGTCATCGCCGAGCTGGAGCGAGCCGCCGCGCTGCAACGGTGAAAACCGCTCTCACAGCGTCGGTTTGACTCTGCATCCACCAGCGTCGGTGCGTTGTGGGGCCGCACAGGTTAGGTTGATCCCTGCGGAGACGTCGAGCAGGGAGTGGACATGGCTGAACCAGGCTGGATCGACGTGACCGGCTCTGCGGGGGACCTCAAGGCCCTCACCTGGGGGCCGAAAGACGGTCCGATCGCGCTGTGTCTGCATGGCTTCCCCGACACGCCCTACGGCTGGCGCAAGATCGCCCCCCGACTCGCCGAGGCGGGGTGGCGGGTGGTCGCGCCGTTCATGCGCGGATACGCGCCGTCGTCGATCCCGGTCGACGGCAGCTATCAGGTGGGCGCGCTGATGGACGACGCGCTGCGGGTGCGGTCGGCGGCGGGCGGGACCGAGGACGACGTGATCATCGGCCACGACTGGGGTGCGATCGCCGGAACGGGCCTGGCCGCCATGCCCGACAGTCCGTTCACCAAGGCGGTGATCATGTCGGTTCCGCCATTGGCGGCCTTCGGGCGGCGCGGCGGTGGTGCGGGCGAGCGCGGCAGGCTGGCCGCCCATGTGGCGCGGCAGGTGTTTCGCAGCTGGTACATCATGTACTTCCAATTGCCTTGGCTGCCTGAGCGTTCCGCGTCCTGGGTGGTGCCCCTGTTGTGGCGGCGGTGGTCGCCCGGCTATCGCGCCGACGAGGACTTGCGTCACGTCGACGCCGCGATCGGAGCGCCTGCGAGCTGGCGAGCGGCGCTGGGCCCGTACCGCGCCACCATTCGCAACACCCGACCGTCGGCGCAGTATGCCCGACTGAACGAGTTGTGGACGGAAGAACCCGTGCTGCCGTGCCTGTACCTGCACGGCCGCGACGACGGTTGCATGACACCGGCTTTCGCACGCTGGGCCGAAAAGGTGTTGCCGGCGGGCAGTGAGGTCGGCATCGTCGAACACGCCGGCCACTTCCTACAGCTCGAACAACCCGACAAGGTCGCCGACCTGGTGCTCGGGTTCATCGGCTCACCCGGCTGACGCCGTGGCTCGGGCCGGGTCGGGGCACCGGATGGCTGCCGTCGATGCGCAGTTCTACTGGATGTCGGCCAAGATCCCCAGCGACGAGTTCCTGCTATATGCATTCGACGGTGAACCGGAGGATTACGCGCGTACCATCCTCCAACTCTGCCGCCGGGCCAACGCCGAGCCGGCACTGAGCATGCGAGTGCGGGACCTTGGCCCGTTGCGCTACCCGCAGTGGGTACCGACGGATGTCACGCCGTCGCAGGTGGTGAGCCACGAGCTTGCCGAGCCCAGCTGGGACGGCGTTCTGGCGACTGTCGCCCGCCTTGCCGACGACCAACTCGACGTCCGCCGGGTGGCCTGGCGTCTGCACGTCTTCACCCCGGTGCGGGGCATTCCACGCGTCAGCGCGGCGGGAACCGTCGCGGTGCTGCAGGTCGCACACGCGCTGGCCGACGGCGCCCGCTCCGCGGCGATGGCGGCGTGGCTGTTCGGCCGGCCCGGCGCCGTGCCCGAGGTGCGCGAACCACGGCCGGGTTTTCTGCCCTGGCGAGCCGCCCAGGCGGCTCGCGCCCATCGCCGGCGCGAGCGCGACATCCGCGCGGGTCTGCTGCCGCCCGGCGCCGGGTCGCGTCCGCTGCTGCCGACGAATGCGCGACCCGAGGGCGCCCGCGCGGTACGTACGTTAGTACGACACCGTTCGCAGTTGCCGGGTCCCACTGTCACCGTCGGCGTGCTGGGCGCGGTATCGCAGGCCCTGTCCAATCTGCTTGGTGAGCAATGCGATTCACTGGGTGCCGAGGTTCCGATGGCCAAACCCGGTAATCCGCGGGCGCACAACCACTTCGGCAACGTCGTGGTGGGGCTGTATCCCAACCTCGGGCCAGACGCGCGCGCCGAGCGGATCGCGGCCGATTTGGCCAACGGCCGGTGCCGTTTCCAGCACCCGGCCACCCTGGCCGCCGACCGTGCGTTCGCGGCGGTGCCGGCCGGGCTGCTGCGTTGGGGCATTAGGCAATTCGATGTGCAGGAGCGCGCGACTCAGGTGTCGGGCAACACCGTGGTGTCCAGCGTGAACCGGGGGCCGGCCGATCTGAGCTTCGGCGGTGCCCGGGTGGTGCTGACGTCGGGATACCCGGCGCTGTCGCCGATGATGGGGTTGACCCACGGGGTGCACGGCATCGGTGACACCATCGCGATCAGCGTGCACGCGGCGGCGTCAGCACTGCCCGACATCGATGCCTACCTGGCGCTGATCGACGCGGCGCTGTAGCTATTGCGCATCGCCGGCTCTGGCCGCTTGCTCGCGGGTCAGGCCGGCGGCACCAATCAGCTCTTCGTGCAGCTCGAACCACACCGTGTGGTAGGAGTCGATCAACGGCCGCGTCAGCCAGACTGTCTCGCCCGCCCTCACTTTGTCCAGTGCCGCAGCCAGTTTCGCCGCGTAGGTGCTCAGCCGCGGCAGTTGCGCGGCGGCGGCCGCGATGATCGGCATCGTGCGGGCGTGCACGTCGTCGAGGCGGGCCAACACCGCGCCGTCATAGTCGGCGTCGTCGTGGGCATTGGGAACGCCGTCGGGTCCGCCCTTGAGCTGCCAATCCGTCACCAGACGCTTGAAATCGGCATTGACGGCGCGGAAGTCGTCGTAGGCGGCAGCCATGACGGCCGGGTCGATATCCTCGCGCTCCTCGGCGAGTAACGCCGCGAGCCTTTCGCTGCCGCTAGCGGTGATCCGCAAGGTCGCGCCTTCGGTCAGCAATCCCGCCGCGGTCAACTGCTCGATGACGGGGGTGATGTCGCCAAGGTCCGCGCCCAACGTCGCCGCGAGGTCGGCGGGATTGACCCGGCCCTTGAGCCGAACACCTTGCAGCACCGCCAATTCAGTCATGAACCGGGCCCCGATGTCACGCGAAGCGCGGTGAAAATCACGATCAAGGGCGTCGCCGAAATCACGTCCCCATGCCCGCCGTCCAGCGTGGCGCGCACCGCGGCCTCTGAGTTGTCGTCCAATCGCACGTGCTCGCCGGCGGAGTGTGCACGCAGCGGACTGATCCGCCGGGCGATGTCGGCCAGCTCGCGCAGTTCCGGTGTATCGTCCTCAGCCCACGCGGACAGGCTCAGGTTGCTTTCGCGCACTTCGCCTTCGGCGCCGTCGACAGTGATGTCGTTGCCGGCCAGCGCTGCGGTGACTCCGCGGCCGCAGCCCACCACCGGCACCCGGCCCAGTTCGCGGCTGACCACCGCCGCATGGCTGAACGCGCCGCCGACCTCGATGCCGTGGCCCTTGTTGCCCAGTAGCTCCCGCGGGTGGCTCGACGTGCCGTCCAGCAACACCACGGAGTGCTTGAAAGGCGCGGACCCACGGCCGCTTGACGCATTGCAGTGGGCGCTACCTCGTGCGGTGCCAGCCGTGGTGCACCCCCTCGTGGTGTTGCTACTGATCGGGCCGATGTCGGAACGCCCGCCATGTTCCCACACCGGCCAGCGAATTAAGCGACGTAGCTGCTCGGCGGCTCTTGTCCTGCCACCCACCCCATGATCTAGGTTTACAACTATGACTTCATATGACACGTTCCATGACGTCGGAGTACTGATCCTGCGGCTGGTGTTGGGCGTGACTTTGGCCGCGCATGGCTACAACAAGTTCTTCGGCGGCGGCCGCATCCCGGGCACCGCCCGCTGGTTCGAGAGCATCGGCATGAAGCCCGGCAAGTTCCACGCCACCGTGGCCGCGACCACCGAAATGGCCGCCGGCCTCGGCCTGGCCGCCGGCTTTCTGACCCCGATCCCGGCGGCGGGCTTCGTCTCGCTGATGCTGGTCGCGGCCTGGACGGTGCACCGCGCCAACGGCTTCTTCATCGTCAAGGAGGGCTGGGAATACAACCTGGTGCTGGCGGCCAGCGCCGTGGGCGTGGCTACCCTGGGCGCGGGCAAATTCAGCCTGGACTACCTGGTCTTCGGCAAGAACTGGATGGACGGCTGGCACGGACTTTTGATCTCGCTCGCGCTGGGCTTGGCCGGGGCCATCGGCCAGCTGGCGATCTTCTACCGGCCGCCGGCTAAGCAAGCCGGTTGATCTCACCGGCGGACGTCGATAGCCGTGGTGATGCGCTGCAGCTCAGAGCGCCTATATAAGGGGAGCCGTGCACGACGATGAGTTAAACTCACCGCCGTAGCTCTGTGCGGAGCAAAGGAGACAACCATGGTCCGCCTGCGTTCCCGACTGGCCCGCGCCGGCGGCGCTACCGCCTTGACCGGTCTGATCGCCACTGGGTTAGCCACGACGGCGGCGGCCGACCCCGCCAATAATCCGGCAGACGTGCAGACGCTGATGAACCACCTCTCGGGCGGCTATACCCCCGCCGACTGCCACCCCGCCGGCGCGCACTCCGCCGTGGCGGTGGCTGCGGTCAACTGCGACAACTACAGTCACGATCCCGGCGGCCCCTGGAACGCGGATCACCTGCTGTACGCCAACACCGACGATCTGAACGCCGACTTCCAGCGCAGCCTCGCGGAGGCCCCGCAGACTCCGGCGCAACCGTTCCCGGATGGCACGACGGGGCCCACCGAGTGGAACCGCGGCGGGCACAACGGGTCGGTGGTGTTCCTCGGCTCCGACCGAGATGACGGCGTGTATCTGGTCTGGACAGACATCCCCGCGCGGATGCTCGTGGTCGCCGAGCAGGGCATCGCCCCAGAGAGCACCCAAGCCGCCCTGTACGACTGGTGGCAGGCCGGGGGCGTTCGCTGATTCGAGTTCGCGGGATTGTGGAGGTGGTCGAATGGTCGGGGAGGAAACAGCTACTCGGGGTGCGCCACCGCGCCATAAAGCCGCGCTGCGGCTTTATACATTCAGCAGGGAAAAATTAGGATCGGGTGCCATGGCGAATCGAACGGGCAGAGCCGCAGTGTGCGTTGGTGCCGCCGTGCTTGCACTGGGACTCGGCGGTATCGGCGGTGCAGGTATTCCGCGTACCAATGCCGCCCCCGCGCCGATCGAGGTCGGCCCCGCGCCGATTGCGGCCCCGACGCCCGCATCGCCGGACGGCGTTTGCTGCAACGACGCCGTCCAACCCCAAGCAAGCGGTACGGACTGCATAATCGGCCTGAACTGTGGCCAAATTCGGCCTCGTCCTCGCCGGACGGCGCCGGTGCCCCTTCCTCCGCCTCCTCCGCAGCAATAATCGCGGTGGGCCCTGCCCGCGCTCCGCTTGACCGTGCGGGCTTTACGTCGCATCGTCGCAATCTTCGGCCAGCAACTTTTCGGGGTGATGAAACGTGTTCACCTGGGGCTGGCCGCGGTCGAGGTGCGGCGGCGGGATCCATTCGGTGTCGCCGTTGGCGCGTTTTCGGGTGGACCAGCCCTTCTCCGCCAGTGGGTGATGACCACCGCACGCGAACGTCAGTTCGTCGATGTCGGTGCTGGGTCGCGTGGCATAACTGGTGACGTGGTGGACTTCGCAGTAGTAGCCAGAGACGTCGCAACCCGGATGAGAACACCCACGGTCCTTGGCGTACAGGACAATTCGCTGTCCGGGCGAGGCCAGCCGCTTGGTGTGATACAGCGCCAGCGATTTGCCCTTGTCGAAGATCGCGAGATAGTGATGAGCGTGGCGGGCCAGCCGGATCACGTCCGACATCGGCAGCAGGGTGCCGCCCCCGGTGAGCCCCTTGCCGGTGGTGCGTTCGAGGTCCTCGAGTGTGGTGGTGACGATGATCGATGCCGGTAACCCGTTGTGCTGGCCCAGTTTTCCGCTAGCCAGCACCGCGCGCAGCGCGGCATTGAGGCTGTCGTGGTTGCGCTGGGCGGTGCTGCGGGTGTCGCGTTGCACCGCGTCTTCGGACGGGGCGCCGTCGACGACCGGTATGTCGTCGTCGGGGTTGCACATGCCGGGGGCGGCCAGTTTGGCCAGCACCGCCTCCCAACTGGCTCTGGCTTCGGGTGTCAGCCATCCGCTCAGACGTGACATGCCGTCGGCCTGCTGGTTGCCCAGCACCAGGCCGCGCATGCGCGCCCGGTCGGCATCGGTGTAGCTGCCGTCGGGGTTGAGGCAGTCCATCAGGCGGCGGGCCAGCTTGGCGAGCTGATCGGGCCGAAATTCGGTGGCCTTGGCGGCCAGCTGCTTTTCGGCGTGCTCACAGGTCTCGAGGTCGACGGACTCGGGCAGTTGGTGAAAAAACCGCCGGATCACCGCCACGTGGTCGGCGCCGATAGTCCCGTCGTGCTGGGCCGCCGCCGTGGCGGGCAGCACCGGAGCCAACGGCTCACCGGTAAGCGTACGGCGCGGGCCCAGATCGGCGGCCTCGGCGATGCGCCGTCCGGCCTCGGCCCGGGTGATGTGTAGCCGGTCGGCCAAGGCCCACGGCAACTTTCCGCCCAATTCGGTCGGATCAGCTTGCTCGCCAAGCTGATTGATGAGTTGGTGGCTTGGCGTCTGGAGCCTGCGGGTTACGCATTCGAGCTTCTCCAAGATTGCCAACCGTTCGGGGTTGGTCAGCGCCGCATAGGAATGCTCCTGAAAACGAGCAGCCGCAGCGCACAACGAGTCGGCGTCGACCTGAATCTGCTCGCGGTCGCTAATCGAATGCATGTGCGAATGCTAACCCAGGCCACCGACAATAATCCGACGTGCCGAAACCACTGAAACAAAAGTGGCACAGGTGATCTGGGCGCGTTGCCGCTCTGATTTGGCTACGCGACGGCCGCGGTCTCGGCCTCGGCCACCTCGGACGCGGCGCGCTCGCCGGAGCGAATCGCGCCGTCGATCCACCCGCACATCACCGCCGAGCTTTCGGTGCCTGCCCAATGGATGCGGCCGCAGGCCTCGCGCAGGGTATAGCCAAATTCCGTCAGCACGCCGGGAGGGGCGTGGCCGATCATTCCCCCGCCGGAATAGCGGTCGGTGGTCCAGTTCTGTTCGTGGAATTCCAGTGGCGCTTTGGCTTTGCTGCCGAATCGGTCGACGAGTTCGCCAATGATCACCGCTTTGCGCTCGGCTTCGTCGAGTTCTGTCAGCCGCCGTGCCGCGGGCCCCTCGGTGATGACGCACATGATTCCCGGGTCCTCGGTGTCCGTGCAGGCGTCGATGGTCAGGGTGGCCGGGGAGTTCGGCGCGGCGGATTGGCCGGATAGTCCGTCGGCGCGCCAGAAGGGCTCGTCGTAAATGATCGAGATCTTGACGACCGCGCCGCTCGGCATGCGCTGGTGCAGAAATGCTCGATCCACCGGCAGCATCGGTTCGTACACGATCGATGTGGCGATCGCCAGCGGGATCGCGACAATCGCTCGCCTCGCCCGCACCGTCAGATCGGCCGCGCTGACCGTCACACCGTCGGCGTCCTGGGCAATTTGGCGCACCGGCTGCGACAGGTGGAGGGTGTCGCCCAGCGCGGCCACCATCGGGCGGTGCAGCGCGCCCATCCCACCGACCGGGCGCGCGTCTTGGGAGCCACCCTTGCCCGAAATCGCGAAGGTGAGCCCGCCCGCGGAGGCCGTCTGCAGCAGCCCCCACAGCAACGACGTCTCCGACCCCGCCGAGGTGTAGAGGCCGGCGAAGGCCATGTCCAGCATCTCGGCGGCGTCCTTGGACATGGACTTCTTGTGGATCCATTCCCCAATGCTGATGCGGTCCCACTCCTGGGCCTTCCTCGCGTCCCAAGGGGCTTCGCGCGGAATCTCTTTGCACATCCTCTCGATGGCGGCCAAACCGAACCCAAGGTTGGCGACGGCCCACGGGCTAATCGTCCACGGGATGGTGCCGCCGTAGCGGTGCTTCTTGCCGCCGACGATCATCATGGCGTCGCCGTCGTTGTGCTGCTTATACTCCGGCACGCCGAATTCGTTCATCAGCGCATAAATTCGGTCCTGGCCCGGCCCGATCCAGGCGCCGCCGCGATCGATCCACGTACCGTCCGCCCGGGTCTCGGTGAAAGTGCGGCCACCGACGCGATCGCGCGCCTCCAGCAAGGCCACCGAATGCCCGGCCTGTTTGAGCCGCAACGCGGCCGTCAGCCCCGCGAATCCCGCTCCGACTACGCAGAAATCGACCTCAGACACGGCTGGCTCCTCAACCTCGTCCACCCCAGCAGCAAACTACACCGACCAGGTGCCCGCGGTGGCCGGTTAACACAGATTTCCGCAGGCGTTCGCGTGCGACCCCTTCATGCTGGCGCGTGCGCGGCGAGCGCCTGAAACGCCTTCGCGCACAGGCTGGCTCAGAAGGGTCGCCGGCGACCCCCTTAAGTGCACGCTGGCCCGCCCTCGACGGGATCGGCGCGAAAGCCGCAGGCCAAGATTTCTTCTCCGAGGTTGCGGTACGCGCCCCTAGAACACGTTCTAATGTGTCAAACCATGGGATTTCTGAAGCCCGAGCTGCCGCAGCTCGACATGGCCGAATGGAACAAGGGCACCCGTAGCGACAAGATCCGGCCGATGGCCAAGCACTGGGCAGAGGTCGGCTTCGGCACGCCGTTGGTGCTGCATCTGTTCTATGTCGCCAAGATCCTGCTCTACATCCTGGGCGCGTGGCTGTTCGCATCTGCCACCAACGGCCTCGGCGGATTCACCCGCGTCGCCTCGTGGTGGTCGGAGCCGATCGTGTTCGAGAAGGTCGTGCTCTACACCATGCTCTTCGAGGTGATCGGGCTGGGTTGTGGCTTCGGACCGTTGAACAACCGGTTCTTCCCACCGATGGGCTCGATTCTGTACTGGATGCGCTTCGGCACCATCCGGCTGCCACCGTGGCCGGATCGGATCCCACTCACCAAGGGCACCAAGCGCAAACCGGTCGACGTCGCGCTGTACGGGCTCTTTCTTCTACTGACGCTGGCAGCGCTGTTCGCCGACGGCACCGGACCGATACCCGAATTGGGCACCACGGTCGGGCTGCTGCCCGCGTGGAAGATCGTGCTGATCCTCATGCTGCTGGCGGTGGTTGGGCTGCGCGACAAGGTGATCTTCCTGGCCGCCCGCGGCGAGGTCTACGCGACCCTGGCGGTGACGTTCCTGTTCGCCGCGCCCGACATGATCGTCGGCTCAAAGGTGGTGTTCCTGGTGATCTGGATGGGCGCCGCGACGTCCAAGCTGAACAAACACTTTCCGTTCGTCATCTCCACGATGATGTCCAATAACCCGTTGGTGCGGCCCCGCTGGCTGAAACGGCGATTCTTCGAGAAGTTTCCGGATGATCTGCGGCCCGGACGGCTGTCGCGGTGGCTGGCGCACCTGAGCACCGCCATCGAGATGTTGGTGCCGTTGCCGCTGTTCTTCTGTCACGGCGGGTGGCCCCTCACAGTGGCGGCCGTCGCCATGGTCTGCTTCCACCTCGGAATCCTGGTCTCGATTCCGATGGGCGTGCCGCTGGAGTGGAACGTCTTCATGATCTTCGGTGTGTTGTCGTTGTTCGTCGCGCACAGCCACATCGGGCTGCGCGACCTGAGGCATCCGGTGGTGGTGGCGATCCTGTTTGTCGTCATCGCGGGAATCGTCGTATTGGGCAACATGTTTCCGCGCAAGATCTCGTTCCTACCGGCAATGCGTTATTACGCAGGCAATTGGGACACCACACTGTGGTGTATCAAGGGATCGGCCAACGACAAGATCAGCAGGGGTATCGTGGCGATCGCGAGTATGCCGCAGGCCCAGCTGGAGCGGTTCTACGGCAGCCCGGAGGCGGCCCAAATACCGATCTACATGGGATATGCGTTCCGCGGCTTCAACACTCACGGCCGGGCGCTGTTTACCCTGGCACACCGTGCCATGGCTGGCCAGAACGAGGACGACTTCGTCATCACCGACGGCGAGCGGATCTGCAGCACCGCCATCGGCTGGAACTTCGGCGACGGCCACATGCACAACGAGCAACTGATCACCGCTCTGCAGGAGCGTTGCCACTTCGAGCCCGGCGAGGTCCGAGTGGTTCTGCTCGACGCGCAACCAATTCACAAGCAGACCCAGACATACCGGTTGGTCGACGCGGCGACCGGTGAATTCGAGCACGGCGTCGTCCGGGTGGCCGACATGGTCGTGCGCCAACCGTGGGCCGATGACGTTCCGGTGCAAGTACTCTCGGAGTGAGGCCGGTTGCTCGCGCGCGTGATCACACGCCGGCTCGGACCTCCTGGGCGGCGGCAACCATGTTCTTCAGCGACGCAGTCACCTCGTCGGGGTTGCGGGTCTTCAGCCCGCAGTCGGGGTTGACCCATAGCCGTTCGGCGGGAACAGCCCGCAGCGCCGCGCGCAGCGACTCGGCCATCTCGCCCGTGCTCGGCACCCGCGGCGAGTGGATGTCGTAGACGCCCGGCCCGACACTGTTGGAGAAGCCGATTGAGTTCAGGTCGTCCAACACCTCCATGTGTGAGCGTGCCGCCTCGATGGATGTCACGTCGGCGTCCAGATCGGCGATGGCTCCGATGACCTCACCGAATTCCGAATAGCACAGGTGGGTGTGGATCTGGGTGGAGTCCGCGACTCCGGAGGTGGCCAATCGGAAAGACCCTACGGCCCAACGCAAGTAGTCCGCCTGATCGGCGCGACGCAGCGGTAGCAGCTCACGCAGCGCGGGCTCGTCGACCTGGATGACGGCAATGCCGGCATCCTGCAGATCCACCGTCTCGTCGCGGATCGCCAGCGCCACCTGGTTCGCGGTGTCGGCCAGTGGTTGATCGTCCCGGACGAACGACCACGCCAAAATCGTTACCGGTCCGGTCAGCATGCCCTTGACCGGCTTGTCGGTCAGCGACTGCGCATACTTCGCCCACTCCACCGTCATCGGGTGCCCGCGGATCACGTCGCCGAAGAGCACCGGCGGGCGCACGCACCGGCTGCCGTACGACTGCACCCAGCCGCTCTTGGTGGCGAAGAACCCGTCCAACTGCTCGGCGAAGTACTGCACCATGTCATTGCGCTCCGGTTCGCCGTGCACGAGCACGTCGATCCCGAGGCTCTCCTGCAACTTGATGACGTCGGCGATCTCCTGCTTCATCCGCCTCTGATACTCGGCCTCGTCGATCTCGCCGGCGACCAGTGCGGCGCGCGCCTTGCGGATCTCGACGGTCTGCGGGAACGACCCGATGGTGGTGGTCGGCAGCGGCGGCAGCTGAAGCCGCGCCTCCTGGCTGGCCCGGCGCTGGGCGGCGTCACCCCGGTGCGTACCCGACGCGACGATCGAGTCGATGCGGGCTCGCAGGCGGTCATCGTGCAGGCGCGGGTCATTCTTGCGGGACGCCACCGCGGCGTTGGACGCCGCGATCTCGTCGGCGACCGCGTCGCGGCCCTCATTCAGTGCGCGGGCGAGCGTCACGACCTCGGTGACCTTCTCCCGTCCGAACGCGAGCCAGCTGCGCAGCGCGTCATCGAGGCCGGTCTCGGGCTCCAGCGAGTACGGCACGTGCAGGGTCGAGCACGAGGTCGAGACCGCCACATGGGCCGCCGCGCCCGACAGGGTGGCCAGCTTGTCTAGCGCCGACTCCAGGTCCGTGCGCCAGATGTTGCGCCCGTCCACCACACCGGCTACCACGGTCTTGCCGGCCAATTCGGGCACCGCAAGAAAAGAAGTCACCGCCGGGTCCGGCCCGTAGACCAGATCGACACCGATCGCCTCGACGGGCGTGCGGGCCAGCGCGGCCAGGGAGGCGCCGGGGTCGCCGAAGTAGGTCGCGACGTAGATGGCGGGCCGCTTGCTCAGCTTCCCCAACGCGTTGTAGACCGCTTCGGCCAATGCCGGTGCGTCGGGGGAGATGTCGGTCACCAGCGCCGGCTCGTCGATCTGCACCCACTTCGCGCCGTTGTCGGCCAGCAGTGACAGCAGCTCGGAGTAGATCGGCACCAGTTCCTGCAGGCGTTCGATCGGCGGGCCGCCACCATTGACGGCCTTGCTCAGCAGTAGGAAGGTGATCGGCCCGATGACCACTGGGCGCGCTGGAATGCCAAGACCTCGAGCCTCTTTCAACTCCGAGAGCACCTTGTCCGGGTGCAGCGCGAATGTCGTTGCGGGCTCGATCTCGGGAACGATGTAGTGGTAGTTGGTATCGAACCACTTCGTCATCTCCAGGGGCGCGACGTCTTTGTTGCCGCGCGCCGCGGCGAAGTAGCGGTCCAGGTCGTCGGGAACCTGCGCGGCCCGGGCCGGCAGCGCGCCCAGCATGACCGCGGTATCGAGCACCTGGTCGTAGTAGGAGAAGGTGTTCACCGGGACCGAGTCCAGGCCGGCGTCGGCCAGGTCCTTCCAGGTATCGCGGCGCAGGGTCGCGGCAACCTTTTCCAGATCGGCACGGCTGGTGCGCCCGGCCCAGTAGCCCTCGGTGGCGCGCTTGAGTTCACGCTTGGGACCGATGCGTGGCGAGCCGACTACCGTTGCGGTGAATGCTTGAGGGGTCACGATATTCGTCCTTCAATCGACGTGGTGGTCACCGCCGGCGGACCTGCAGCCGATCCGACAGCGGTGCGTACCCAGGTACCAACCGCAACGGCTGCAGCCTAACGCCCATTCCACGAGGCGATGAGCCGCCGGACGCGGCGCGCCCGGCACAGCTGGCAGGTCTCCGGACTCGCAGGCGTGCACTCCGACGGTGCTCCTAGTGGCCGTCGCTTCCCAGTCGTGGTGACCAGTGCTTGCCAAAATTTCGGACGGCGGTCGTTCCTGCATACCGTTGCGGGACAGTCCCGGATTCCCACCGGGTTCCCTCTCGCGAGGCGTTACTAACGTTCGCCTCGCTCGATGCCCGCGCCGCGGTGGCGGCACAAGCAGACCAGCTGCAAGGGGCAGCTTAGTCAGTTCGCCAACGCCTCCGCGATCGGGATGTCGCCGTTGTTGAATTCAATGATTCGTCGGACGGTCGAATCGTCGGCCAGTGCGGCGGCCGCGACGAGCGCGACGTCGGCGCGCGAGACCTGCCCGTTCGCCTGGCCGACCGCGATCTTGCCGGTCGCCGGATCGAGGGTGAGCCGGCCCGGCCCCAACACCGTCCAATCCAGGCCGCTGGCGCGCAGGTGGGCATCGGCCGCGGCCTTGGCCTGTGCGTAGGCGAAGAACGGATCGTCCTGCGGTACACCATGATCCGGGCCTGCACCAAAGTAGGACACCATGACGAACCGCTTGACGCCCGCCTGTGCGGCGGCGTCGATCACCCGGATCGCGGCATCCCGGTCGACGGCATACGTCCGCTCCGGATTGCCACCGCCCGCCCCGGCTGAAAAGACGACCGCGTCGTGCCCGGCCACCAAATCCGCCAGGGCGTTCGTGTCGAGCCGCTCGATGTCGGAAACCACCGGCTTGGCGCCGGTGGCAGCGACATCATCGGACTGATCGGGATTGCGGAAGACCGAGCTCACGTGGTCGCCGCGCTGGGTCAGGTCGCGAGCCAGCAGCAGTGCGACCTTGCCATGCCCGCCGAAGATGATGACGCGTGCCATGTCTGAAGACGGTAGTGCCACCCGTCAGCGATGTCGCGACCCTCCCTCCGAAGCGGGAGGTGCCCCCTTCGCTCTGCTACGCCGCGCTCGCGATCGCCGTTAAAGCTTCACCCGCCCCATGATCAGGTCGATGATCGGCTTGCCGGGCGGGTACGCGCCGGTCAACGACGCCATCGTATGTCCGTAGTCGACCAGCAGCGTGATGCCGCTGATGCCGAAGGCCGCGGCGCTGTTGAGGAACGCCATCACATCACCCATCTGCTCCGGGGTGTGCACCTTCGATCCGGTCTCGTCGCGGTAGTCCTGGGCGAAGGTCAGCCACAGGTCGGCGTTGGCCTGGGCCAGCGGGGTGTCGGTGGGGCCCGGGCAGATCGCGTTGATCCGAATGCCCTTCTTCAGCAGGGGATAGCCCTGGGTCGCGACGTAGGCGTTGACGACCTTCTTGGAGAAGCCGTAGTGGATGATGCCCTCGGCTTCGTGCGCCTTGACCCATTCCTGGGCCGACGCAAAGTCCGGCGTGGCCAGGAACTCGTTCAGCAAGTCCAGGTCGTTCTCCCAGCCCATGCCGGCGACCGACGAGATGAAGCAGATCGCCGAGCCCGACGGAAGCTGATTGCGCTCCAGCAGGCGCTCGATGAGGTGCCGATGGCCGAGGAAGTTGATCGCCATCAGGTCGGTGGTCCCGTCGGCGATGCCGGCGGCGGAGAACACCGCGTGGATTGGGCCGTCCAGCTGGTCGATGGCGGCGTCGATCGACGCGGTGTCGCGCAGGTCGACCTGAATGGACTTGGCGACGTCGTAGCGCACCGGCGCGTAGTCCATCACGATGACTTCGGCACCAAGCTCGGCCGCTGACTTGGCCGCCGCGGCGCCCATGCCAGTCGCGCCACCGACGACGAGAGCGCGCTTGCCGTCGTAGCGCAACCGATCGACAATGGTCATGGAAATCCCCTTCTCGGATAATGCCAATGCGGTTCTAACTGCTCAACTGTATGGGTAACAGTTATTTGGTTCAATACCGGGTCTGGTCAAACGACGTCTACTTGCCGCGGACGGCGACGCCCCGCAGGACGGTGTCGCGAGCATGCACCAAACCCGCGCGGGTGCCGATGTCGTTGAGGATGTTCTCCGGGATCCACTGCAGGCCGACGACGCAGCGGGACAACATCGCGGTGGACGGCGCGTCGACACGTATCTCGCCTGACCGGATGCCCTCGGAAAGAAGCGTTTTCATCTGCCGCAGCCGCGTGGCGTACAGCCAGCCGGGGTTGGGCGTGTCCGGGGGTGATTGGCGCATCCAGGCCAGCTGGATCCTGAACTCGTCGGAAAACCGGTCGAGCGCATTGACGTTGACCCAGCTCAACGCATCGAGCTTTTCGATCGGGGTGGCATCCGAGCGCAAGACGCTGACCCAGCCCGCCTCGACCTTCCTGCCGAACGATTCCATGATCGATGCGAGGAGTTCGTCCTTGGATCCGATTACGCGATACACAGTTCCGGTGCCCAGACCGGCCGCCGAAGCGATGTCCCTGACGGTGGTGACTTCATACCCTCTGCGACCGAATTCGGCTCGTGCCACCGCCCGGACCAGAGCCGCCTTGTCGTTGGGGTCCGCATCGCTGTCGTCGGACCAGGTCGCGATGACGTCGCTGGCGGCGGTGAAGGCCTTCGACCGGTCCAGTGCGGAATCGGTTGGTGGCCGAGTTGCTAAGCCTTCCAGGATGATTCGGCACAACAGTCCGGCCACCTGGTCGGTGGCGGACTTATGGCGCATGACATCGAGCCCGACCTGCAGCATGGTTTGGCAGATCCGGTCGGCCAGCGTGGGAAGGTCGATTTCGGGTTTGATGTAACCGCTCCACCGAGCGGCGCGCAGCGTCTGCAGCATCGCCTCCTGAATAGCCACGGGCCGTTGCTGCGTCAGCTTGATCAGTTCCGGGTCCGTACTCGGCCCCTCGTAGAACGACATCTGCAACGCGGCGCGGTGTTCGACGGCACAGGTGGCGATCGCCGAGCCCAATTCGATGATCTGCTGGGCGACAGGGCGGGAGTCGGGTTCGTCCAATCTCGCCTGGGCGGTCCGTCCGATGCGCTCCAGGTCGTCCTGGTAGCGGCGGATCAATTCGACGAGGATCGCCTCTTTGGACTCGAAGTGGTGATACAGGCTGCCGGGAAGGATGCCTGCGGCATCGGCGATCTCTTGCAGCGACGTCCGCAATCCCGACGAGGCGATCAACGACGCGGCGGTGGCCAGGATCTCGGCGCGGCGCGTCGGAGAATCAGCTGTGCTGCTGGCCCGCAGTGGCTCGGCCTTCGCCATGGTTAGCGGTGTGCAAATCTGGACGACTGCGCGCCGGCCAACATTCGCATTCGTCCTCTCTCGCCGAACCAAATCTTTGTTAGAGGCTATCAGACTGAGCGCGGTGAATGCGCTGCACAAAGCGGTGAAAGCCCGATTCTAGAGCGCCGGGCCGTCCCAGCGGTCACACGCGACCACTTCCTCGAGCGGCCGCCGGCGCGCCAGTGAGAATGTGCGGCCCGCGCGCAGGCGGCCCACCGGCAAGAGGCACCCCTGAACGTAGGTCGGCGGAATCCCGAGCAGGTTGCGAATTTCCTCTTCGTGATGCAGATGCAGGGTGGTGATGCACGTCCCGTATCCCCGGGTGTGCAAGGCCAGCTGGAAATTCCACACCGGCGGGAAGATCGACCCGTACAACGTGGCCAGATGAAACGATTCATCGCCCTCGATGCGAGGCAGATAGGGTTCATAGCAAGGGATTACCAGCAGCGGCACGCTCGCCATGTTCTGCACCAACCACTCCGTCGACGACATGACCCGGCTCTCCGGAGTCCCCGCGGGCATCAGGTCCGCGATCAGCTGTCCGCCCACCCGCAGCAGGTAGGCGTGGCGATAAAGCTCGGCGATCTTGGTCCGCAGCGCCGGGTCCGAGATCACCAACCAGCGCCATGCCTGGGCATTCGACCCGTTCGCCGCCTGCAGGGCGATTCGCAGGCAGTCGCGGATGTCGTCGAGGTCGACCGGCGCGTTGAGGTCGAGCGATCTGCGTGCCGAAGGGGTCGCGGTGAGCAGGTAGTCGATCTCCATCACTGACGGCCTCTCTTGGCAAGGCGCGCACCGACTTCGGTGAGGTAGGCATCGGGGCCGCCGAGAAAAGAGCTCCAGCTCAGCAGCCGCTTGAGGTACAGGTGAGCGTCGTGCTCCCAGGTGTAGCCGATCCCACCGAACACTTGGATGGCGGTGTCGGCCACGGTGGCCAGTCGCCCGGCGAACGCCTTCGCGCGCAGCGCGGCAAGATGGCGCTCTTCGCCGGATCGACCATCGGCTTCGGGGAATGCGTCGCTGGCCCACAGCGCGTGGATCACCCCGCTGCGGGCGAGCTCGACCGTCTCGAACATGTCCACACACAGATGCTGGACGGCCTGGAAGGAGCCGATCGGCTGACCGAATTGTGCTCTGCGCTTCGCGTATTCGACGGCGAGGTCCATAACGGCGCGCGCGGCGCCGAGCGCATCGGCCGCGGTGGCAATCAGCACGTCGTCGATCACCGCCGCCATGTCGTCCGCCGACGCCGAGGCCAGTCGTTGCGCGGGCGCCGCGCCGAACGTGACGCGGAAACGCTTGCGGGTCGCGTCGATGCCGTGCCCGGCCATGACCGAGACCCCTGCCGATCCGGGCCGCACGACGAAAAGCGCGGTGCCGTCGGTGTCTTCGGCGGCCACCAGCAGGACGTCGGCGGCCGCGGCGTCGGGTACCTCGGCGATCTCGCCGCGTAGGGTGATCGCTTCATCGTTGCGGTGCGCGGTGACCGAGGCGTTCGCTGAATCCGGGTAGCAGACGGCGGCCACGGTGGTGCCGTCCGCGATGCCGCGCAACAACTTAGGTGCGATGTCGTTGTCTTTCAACCGGGTCAGCACGCGCGCGGCGGCCACCGCGGTCGACAACCACGGCCCCGGATACAGCGCGGCGCCCAGCTCTTCGGCAACGATGCCGGCCTCGACCATGGTCATGCCGGCACCCCCGCACTCTTCCGGCACCAGCAGGCCGGTGGTCCCGAGATCGGCGAGACCGCGCCACACAGCCTCGTCGACGCCGGTCGGATCGTCGAGCAGGGACCGGACATGCTGCGAAACCGGTGCCTTCTCAGCGAGAAATCGCCGTGTGGTGTCGCGCAGCGCCACCTGCTCGTCGGTGAGTTCGAGGTTCATGTGTGCGGCAGTCCCAGCACTCGCTGAGCGGTGATGTTCTTGTTGATCTGCGTGGTACCGCCCGCGATGGTCAGCGACCGCGACGTCAGACGGTAGTTAGCCCACGGCGCACCGGCGCCCTGGCTGCCGAGGGCGTCGAAGGCCAGTGCGGCCAAATCCTGGCCGATCTCGCCCCAGACGGTCTTGGCCAAGCTGGCCGACCCGAACGCGTCACCACCATGCAGCGTCGCAGAGATCGACCGCTGACACAGGACCTCGAGATACTTGATGCGGACCGCGATTTCGCCCAGGCGGCGCAGCGTCACCGGATCGTCCAGCGCGCCGGTATTGGCGGCGGCGAGGTCGTTGACCAGCTCTTCGAGCCGGGCCTGCATCTCTGCGTACAGCCTCGCGGCGCCGGCGCGCTCGTGGCTGAGCGTCGTGGTAGCCACCTGCCAGCCAGCATTGAGCGGACCCAGCAACGCGTTGGCCGGCACCCGCACGTCGTGAAAGAACACCTCCGCGAAGTCGGCGTCACCGTTGAGCGTGACCAGCGG
This sequence comes from Mycobacterium sp. NGS56, assembly GCF_059812425.1. NCBI lineage: Bacteria > Bacillati > Actinomycetota > Actinomycetes > Mycobacteriales > Mycobacteriaceae > Mycobacterium > Mycobacterium sp. NGS56. The sequence continues at coordinate 469,086 of NZ_JCALCQ010000001.1, read as the reverse complement.
GCGGGCTTCGATGCCGGGCAGCGTCATGTCGACGATGAGGCAGGAGATGCCTTTGTGCTTGGGTGCGTCGGGATCGGTGCGCACGTAGAGCTGACACCAGTCGGCCCGATGCCCCAGCGAGGTCCAGATCTTCTGGCCGTTGATGACGAATTGGTCACCGTCTCGGACGGCGCGGGTGCGCAGCGACGCGAGATCGGACCCCGCCTCGGGCTCCGACATTCCCTGGCACCAGATGTCGTCGGCGCGCATCATGCGGGGGAGCAGGGTGCGCTTCTGGGACTCGGTGCCGTACTGCATGATTGCCGGGGCGATATTGTTCAAACCAATCACGTTGAGCGGCATCGGAGCTCGAGCGCGGGTGGTCTCTTCGGTGTAGACCAGCTGCTCGAGCACCGTTGCGCCGCGCCCACCGTACTCGGGCGGCCAGGACACGGCGGCCCATCCCGCATCGGCCATCGTCGCGTTCCATGCCCGCAGCATCTCGAACGCGGCATCGTCGCGGCCGGTGGGCCGGCGCGCCGCCACCAACTCGTCGGTCAGGTTCTGCGAGAGCCAGTCACGCAGCTCGCTGCGGAACTGTTCCACTTCCGCCGGGTATGAAAAGTCCACGTTCCTCTGTCTTCAGCGTCGTAAAGCCCTGACCAAGCCGGACTTTACGGTTGAGCGGATATCTGGTCAATGCCGCCGCCAGCCGCGCGCGAGGCCGCGAGTGGCCGATCGTATGAGGCGTCTGTCCTGTCATGGCGCGGCGTGCGGGTCCCGGGCACCATGGCGAGGACCGCGTCGGTGAGCAGCGATTGCGATTCGGCCACGAACTCCACCAGGCACACCCGATCGACGATGCCCCAACGTCCGTCGCGGCGCTGCAGGCGATCCACGTAACGACCGCCGGAGACCGTCATGTGGTTCGCCGGTGCACGGTCGGTCCCGATGAACAGGTAATAGGTCTCCGTATGGGCCTCGTCGTCGATGTCGGCGGTGTGGTTCAGCAGGTAGTGCTGGTATCGCGTCTGGCTGCCGTGATACGCGAGCGCCCAGTCGATGAAATCGTCTACCTCGCCGACGAATCCGACGTGGTCGTCGATGGCGCCGTCGTGATAGGCCGACCGCAGCAACGCCCGGTCCTGACGGTCGATCCCGCGCGCGTAGCGCTGCATGCAGTCGCAGATCTCCGCACGGTCGGCCAGCCGCTTGACCTGATTGCGCAGTTCGTCATCCACGTTCAGCTCCCTGCGGGTTCGGGAATGCCAACTCGGCGTTGTCCGGCATCGGGCTGACACCGCGCCGGTCACACACTTCCAGCACCTCGTCGACGATCGATGCGGGCACGATGAACTTCTCCGTCGCCGATATCAGCTCGAGATGCGCCGCGATGTCCTCGGCTGTCGGCGGGCTCTCGGCGTCGGCCAGCCAGCCTTCGGTGAGGCCCACGAAGACGCGCGCATAGCGGCCGGCGGCGGCGGAATAGTTGCGGTGGGTGACGGTGCAGGCGGCGCTGGCCAGAAACGTCACCAGCGGCACGACGAGCTCGGGCCGGATGGCTTGGATGAAGCCGGATTCGGCGAGGAACTTCTCGTCGCCGACGGTCTCGGTGACCATCCGCGAGAAGCCGGTGGGCATAACGGAATTGGCGAGTATCCCGTGCGCCTCCCCTTCGATGGCGATGACGTTGGTCAATCCGACCAATCCGGCCTTGGCTGCCGCGTAGTGGGCCTCCATCGGCTGGCCGAAGATCCCGGCGGAGGACGAGATGAACACGAATCGCCCGCCACCGTTGTTCTTCATCACGCGATATGCGGGCTGAGACAGGTAAAAGCCGCCGTCGAGGTGAACGCGCAGCATCCGCGTCCAGTCGTCGTGCGAGAGGTCCTCAAAGGGCACGCTGGCGAAAATGCCGGCGTTGCTGATGACGGAATCAACGCGCCCGAACGAGTCCACCGCCGCATCGATGATCGCCTGACCGCCGGCCGGGTTGTCCACGGAGTCGTACGACGCGATCGCGGTGCCGCCGGCGTCTTTGATCTCGTCGACCACGTCGTCGGCGACGCCTCTATCGGATCCGTCGCCGCGCATCGTGCTGCCGACGTCGTTGACCACCACGGCGGCGCCGCGGCGGGCCAGGTCCAGGGCGTACAGCCGACCGAGTCCCCGACCGGCCCCGGTCACCACCGCCACCTGGCCGGTGAAGTCAATCATCGTGTGCTCCTGGTTCATTGACTGCTGTGCAGCCGGACTTTACGGTGGAACAGATATTTGGTCAACAATCGGGAGGTTGAGCGTGGGAGACGACCGTCCCGACCGATTGCAGGTCCTGGGCATGCTCGCTTCCGCGCTGGCGGGTCAAGCCGTCGCGGTCGCCGGGCTGTCAGGGGGCGAGCCGGCGTGGACCGACGGCCAGACGATTCGCGTCGACGCCGCCGCCGGCCCGCTCGCGCAACTGAAGGCCGTAGCCGTGCAGGCATCGATGATCGCCGCCGGCAGCCTGGAACCCGATGTGGTGGGCGCCTTGGTTCGGCACCGGAAGCTGTCAAAGCGCTACCTGGCCGTGGAGGGCCACCGCGCGTTGGTCGCGAATGCGCATTTGTTGCCAAGTGTTTTGGCTTCGCTGGGCGACCGCGCCATCGCGGGGCGCAGCGATTCACCGCACGCGTCGCTCGCCATCGCCGCCTCACGCGAAGCGCTCGAGGACCCGGCGCCGGAGTTCGGCGCCATCCGTGCGGCAAAAGTGATGGCGGCGTGCGCGCGGGCGGCGAAACAAGACGAACAGGCGAAGGCCGGGCACGTGCCTCGGCGCGATGGCGCAACCGAGCTCGAGGAGCTCGACGACGGCGAGGTGGACGACTCCGACGATCCCGACTTGTTCACCAGCCCGGTTGGCGGGGGTGGATTCATCGGTAAGTGGTTGAAGAAGATGCTCTCGTCGGCGCGCAAGACCGGAAGCGGCGGCGGCCCGCCGGGCGCGGACAGCCCGACTCACCGCACCAACTCCGGCAAGCGCGGCGCGTACGCCGTCGCGTCGCTCGCTTGGGCGCGCGACGACGACGAGGGCGACGCCGATCAGGAGGCGCACACAGCCGCGGACGGCGTGCGGTATCCGGAATGGGACGTCGCGCGTAAGAGCTACCGGCCGGGCTGGTGCACGGTCCGCGAGGTCGAGCCACAGATCCACGCATCGGCCACGCAGGCCATCGACGACGCCGTTGGGGTGCGGCGGCCGCTATCGCGGCTCGGCATGGGTCTGCACCGACGCCACCGGCAGGCGCAGGGCGACGACATCGACATCGATGCCGCCGTGGAAGCCCGGGTCGAGGTGCGGGCCGGATCGGCGCCCGACGAGGCCGTGTACCTCGACAGCCTGCGGCGCAGGCGCGACCTCTCGGTGCTGCTACTGCTCGACGTGTCCGGCTCGGCGGGCGAACCCGGAACGGTCGGGCGCACGGTTCACGAACAACAGCGCGCGGCGGTCGCCAATCTGACCGTGGCGTTGCACGATCTCGGTGACCGTGTCGCGCTGTACGCGTATTACTCGCAGGGCCGGCGCGCGGTGAGCATGGTCCCCGTCAAGCGGTTCGAGGACCAGCTGAACGCTCAGGTCATCAGGCGGCTCAACAGCCTGGAACCGGGCGCGTATTCACGCTTGGGTGCGGCGATCCGTCACGGTGCGGCGACCCTGGAGGCGCGCGGCGGGACGGCACGGCGGTTGCTGGTGGTGCTCTCCGACGGACTGGCGTACGACCACGGATACGAGCGGGCTTACGGCGCCGCGGACGCCCGCCGCGCGCTGACCGAGGCCCGCCGGCGGGGAACCGGCTGCGTATGCCTGACGATCGGCGCCGGGACCGACGTGCAATCGCTGCGCCGGGTGTTCGGCAACACCGCGCACGCGACGATCGCGCAACCCGGCCAGCTCGCCGGTGTCATCGGACCGTTGTTCCGCTCCGCACTCCGGTCGGCGGAGGTCCGTCGCAGGGTGTCGGTGATGCCAAGTCCCAGAACGCAGTTGGCGCCCCAGGGCGCCGGCACCGCCCGACCGGGCACTTGAAAACAAACATCTGTTCCGGCTAGGCTCCAATCGCCGGAAGTAGCAGAAGGGAAGCTATGGCCAACGAGTCCGGGCTTGCTTACTTCAACGGCGGTCTGCCCGACGCGGACGGAAAGGAAGCAGTGCGGCCCTATTACCAAGCGGTCGGCAGCGAAGAGGAGATCTTCAAGGCGGCCTACCGGCAGGGCCTGGCGCTGGTCCTGAAGGGTCCGACGGGGTGCGGCAAGACCCGGTTCGTCGAGGCGATGGCCCACGACTTGGGCCGGCCGTTGATCACCGTCGCCTGCCATGACGACCTCACCACCGCCGACCTGGTGGGGCGCTACCTGCTGCGCGGCGACGAGACCGTGTGGGTGGACGGCCCGTTGACCCACGCGGTGCGCGAGGGTGCGATCTGCTACCTCGACGAAGTGGTGGAAGCCCGGCAGGACACCACAGTGGTGCTGCATCCACTTGCCGACTATCGGCGTCAGCTGCCGATCGAGCGACTCGGCGTCACGCTGGACGCGGCGCCAGGATTCGGCCTCGTCGTGTCGTACAACCCGGGCTATCAGAGCGTGCTGAAGGATCTCAAGGATTCGACACGGCAGCGGATGGTCGCCATCGAATTCGATTTCCCCACCGCAGATATCGAAGAGGGCATCGTCGCGCACGAGGCGGGCGTGGATGGGTCCACCGCCGCCGAACTGGTCCGATTCGGCCAGGCCATCCGCAGACTGGAGACCGGCGGGCTGCGTGAGGTCGCCTCGACGCGGGTGCTGATCGCCGCGGGGAAGCTGGTCGCCGAGGGCCTGAGCATGCGTGACGCGGCGCGCGCCGCGATCGCCGGACCGTTGACCGACGACGTGGCGGTGGGTAAGGCGCTGGGTGAAATGATCGAGATCTACCTGGCGCCGGACGGGTCTGGCCGGTCCGATGATTGACGCTGCATACCGCCCCCGCTAGGGTCTGAACAAATATTAGGTTTTTCGGTTCGGCGTGCGCAAATCGAGTCACCTGGGAGGTCGGATGTCCTACGAGAGCACCGCAGAGCCGATCAAGGTCGGCTACTTGATGGACTTCAAGCTCCCCCCGGGGTTTCCCGAGGAGCTATTCGCCTCCTTCACCCAGACTTTCGACCTGATCTTCGAGGAGGCGGTCGCCCAGGGCGTGATGGACCGCCCCGTGCAGATGATCTATCGCGAGGTGGAGGGGCTGCCCAAGGGTTCGGTCAAGGCGGTGATCGATGCGTATGGCGAACTGGTCGACGAGGGCTGCCTCGTGGTCTTCGGTCCCAACATCACCGATAACTGCGTGCCGTTGCGAGAAGCGATCGAGGAACGGTTCAAGGTGCCCGCGATCAGCGTAACCGGCACCGACGACTGGCTGGGTGAGTGGACATTCGCCTTCCCCCAGGGATCGATGACCGATGAGCCGATCTTTTTGGCCGACCTCATCGCCAAGCGCGGCCTGGCCGAGATCGGTGTGCTGGTCGAACAGAGCCTCATCGGCGAGAGCTACCTGAAGAACCTGCGAAGTGCCTGCCGTCGCAAAGGCATTCGCATCGTGGCGGAAGTTTCAATCGCCCAGACGGCGCAGGACATCAACGCTGCGGTACAGACGCTTCATGAGGCCAAGGCCGAGGCGATCGTGCACCTGGGGTTCGGATTCGGAATTGTGTTCATCAACCCCGCGCTCGAGTCCCTCGGCTGGGACCCGCCCCGGTTCACCACGACCGCGTGGCAGAACGCCTGGGTCAACCCCATCATGTGGAACGCGTTCATGGGCTGGACCGGTGTCGACCAGTACGACGAGGCGAACCGAATCGGTCAGGACTTCCTCGACAACTACGCGAAGAAGTACAACGGCAGCCGCCCCGAGTTCTGCGTGACCGTGGTGAACCGCGACGTCGCCGCGACGCTGGTGCGCGCGTTCAGCGATGCCCATCCGCTCAGCCCGCGCGGCGTCAAGGAGGCCCTGGAGCGGGTCAAGATGATGCCCGCCGCATCTGGTGCTCCCGGCACCCGGGTGTCGTTCGGCAAGTGGACGCGCCGGGCCTGGATGGGTGCCGGGTATCTGGTGGCGCGCACCCTCGATGCCGACGGCGTCAACTCGCATCTGGTCGATCGCTTCGGAGTGGAAGGCTGACTCGATGTCCACCGAACAAACCACATCGCCTGCCGCGCAGGAGGAACCGGCCGTCCCGCAGCGCAAGGGCAGGCGCAGCTGGGGCGGTTGGATCGCCGGCGCGGCGCTGGCGGCCTTCGCGCTGTTCTTCATCGCCAATTGCCGTGTGGCGCTTGACCCACGCATCGCAAACCCCAATGTGGTAGGACGGCCGCGGCCGGTGAAGTTCACGTTCGGGCTGGACTACATCACCTTCCTGGACTGGGCCACGGTCGTGGCGCTGATCGTTTTGTTGATCGTCTTCATCAGGGGCTGGCGCCGCAATCCCGGTAGCCCGGCGATGCTGATGTTCCTGTGTACCACGCTGATCGTGTGGCAGGACCCGATCATGAACTGGGCGCCGTTCGCGGTGTACAACCCCGATCTCGTTCACTGGCCGGAATCCTGGCCGCTGGTGTCGTTGTCACCGACGGTCGAACCGTTCGTGGTCTTCGGTTACGTGATGTTCTACTTCGGGCCCTACTTCCCGGGGGTCTGGATCCTGCGCCGGCTGCAGGCAAAGTACGGGCCCACCAGTTACGTCTCCCGGCACCCGTTGATCTGCCTGGGCGCGATCGTTCTGGTGATCGGGTTCATTTTCGATGCCTTCCTGGAAAACACCCTGATCCACTGGGGCATGTACATCTACTCGCAGGTGATCCCGTGGGGATCGGTGTTCACCGGCACCACCTTCCAGTTCCCGCTGATCTGGGAATCGTTCTCGGTGTGCTTCGTGATGGTGCCGGCCGCGATCCTGTGCTACCGCGACGACACCGGTAAGTCGGTCGCGGAAAAGCTTGCCGCGAAAGCGAAGTTGTTCCCGACGCGTCCGGTGCTGGGCACGTTCCTGGTGATGTTCGTCATCATCAACGTGTCGTACTTCGCTTACGGCACCTGGTTCTGGGTCATCAAGGTCAGCCATGCCGCCACCTCGGTGGCCTGCCCATGGCCGTATCCGGAGGCCAAAGTGTATGACCCGCAAGGGTATTACGAGAAAGCCGGCGCGCAAGGACCGTACTCGGTCGGCATCTGGTCGACCTGGGCCAGCGGGGAGCCCAATGGTCGGCCGCACGTCGAACCGCCGCCGCCCGGGCAGGGCGCCTGTGCAACCCAGGGCGAGAATGGTTGAGCCGCGCACGGTCGTCATCACCGGTGCGTCCCGCGGACTGGGCTTCGCCTCGGCGGTGCGGATGTACCGGGAGGGATGGCGCGTGGTCGCAGCCATGCGCGCGCCCGACCGCGGAATGCCATTGTTGCGTGCGGCGACGCAGTCCGGTGAGGATGACGAACGGTTGATCGGTGTCCAGCTTGACCTGACGGACAGCGCGTCCATCGCCGCGGCCGCCAAAACAATCGAGGAAACCGTGGGCGCACCGTATGCGCTGGTGCACAACGCCGGTATCTCCGCCGCCGGAATGGTCGAGGAGACCGATATGGCGCTGTGGCAGCGAATGCTCGCCACCAGCGTCCTGGGCCCCGTCGCGCTCACCCAGGCTCTGCTGCCGTCGATGCGGGCGGCGGGGGAGGGGCGAATCGTGCTGGTGTCCAGCGCGGCCGGGGTGCGGGGCCAGCCCGCCACCGCACCGTACTCGGCGGCCAAGGGAGCACTGGAGCGGTGGGGCGAATCGATGGCGTGCGAGATCGCTCCGTTCGGCCTCGGGGTCACCGTCCTGGTGGCCGGTACGTATGACACCGAGATCATCACCGACGCCGGCACCACCGACGACCGGAATTTCAACGGCCCGTACGCCCGGCTGCACAACACCATGAACAGCCGCGGGCGCTTCGCGATGAAAATGGCACGCCCCCCGGAGCGGTTCACCGACGGCCTACTCAAGGCGATCGAGGATCGGGGCGCATTCCGCCGCCGAGGTGTCGGACCCGATGCCTCGATGCTGTTGGTGGCCAACAGGATTCTGCCCGCATCGGGCATGCACCACATGTCGCGGCTCGTGCTGGGCATACCACGGCAGGGCTCGATGAGGGGTGGGGTGTGGCCGTTGACGACAAGTCAGAAGGCGATGGTCTTCGTCGCCCGTGTTCTTCCGCAGCCGGTACTGCAGCGCTTGGCCGCGGCAGCGGGGTGGTTCTCGTCGCAAAAGAATGCGGCACCGCAAGGGGATTAAGGGGCAATCATGGAACAACTTTTCGACGACCTCGAGGATTTCGGCGCCTTCGATGACGCGATATCCGGTGACGTGCGTGACCCGTACACCGAATTGGCGCGGCTGCGCCACGAGGAACCGGTGCAGCGACTCGAGACGTCGGGAGCGCTTCCGCACGAGGAAGGGCTGCCAATGTTCATCGTGTATCGCCACGAGGACATCCAGCAGATGCTGCGCGACAACGAGACGTTCTCCTCGGCCGCCGTGATCGCCGCATTCGGCCCGGTGCTGGGCAAAGGCGTGATGCTCGGCATGGACGAGCCAATCCACGGCCGGTTGCGGTCGCTGGTGTCCAAGGCGTTCTCGCAGAAGTCATTGGCGCGCTGGCAGGACGAGTTGGTTGGCCGCGTGGCAAACAGCCTCATCGACAAGTTCGCGCCGAACGGCAAGGCCGATCTGGTCAAGGAATTCACCTTTGACTACCCGAGCCAGATCATCGCCGGACTGCTGGGCCTGCCGGAAGAGGATTACCCGCAGTTCCAGCGGTGGTCGATTTCGCTGCTGAGCTGGCTGATGAACCCCGAACGCGGGCTTGCGGCCTCAGCCGCCCTGTGCGAGTACTTCGCGCCGATACTCCAGGCCCGCCGGGCCGACCCGAAGGACGATCTGATCAGCGCCCTCGGTGCGGCCGAGATCGACGGGGAGCAGCTTGCGGACGAGGAGATCTTCTCGTTCCTTCGGCTGCTGTTGCCGGCGGGCGTCGAGACGACCTACCGCGCACTCGGCAGCCTGCTGTTGGCGCTGTTGTCGGACCCGGCGCAGCTGGATGCCATCCGCGCGGACCGATCGCTGCTGCCCCAGGCGATCGAGGAGGGCGTGCGCTGGGAATCGCCGTTGTTGACCATCACCCGGGTGGCGACTCGCGACACCGAACTCGGTGGCGTGGCGATCCCGGCCGGCGCGACGGTCATGCCGATGCTCGGTTCGGCGAACCGGCAGGAGGATCGCTATCCCGATCCGAATACGTTCGACATCCACCGAGAGGCCCGGGCCCATCTGGGCTGGGGGCATGGCGTCCACGTCTGCCTCGGCATGCACTTGGCGCGGCTTGAGATGCGTACCGCCATCAACCTTCTGCTCGACAGGTTGCCGAACCTGCGGCTGGATCCCGACGGTGACGACCCCCATATCCGCGGCCAGGTCTTCCGGTCACCGACGTCGGTTCCGGTGCTCTTCGACCCCCGATGACCGGCCCTCGCCGAGGCTCCACTTGCCAATCGGCTAGTTTCCAGTAAGGCTCCCCGTAGGGTAACCAGCGCTCTGCGGGCCGCCCCTCTACCGAGTCAGAAGAGAGTGACAGATATGACTGAGGCTGTAAAGGTCCGCTTCGAGCCGAAGATGATGATCGACGGCAAGCTCGTCGACGGACAAGCCGGCACCTTCACCAATATCAACCCGGCGACCGAGGAGTCGCTCGGCGAGGTCGCCGACGGCTCGAAGGAGGATATGCACCGGGCCATCGACGCCGCCCGGCGTGCCTTCGACGAGACCGATTGGTCAACCAACAAGGAGCTGCGCAAGCGCTGCCTGCTGCAGCTGCACGAGGCGATCGAGTCCGAGATCGACGAGCTGCGCGACGAACTCATCCTCGAGGTCGGATCGCCCCGGGCCATCACGTTCGGTCCCCAGCTCGACGCGCCGCTGGAAGACGGGTTGAAGTATCCGGCCCGCCTGATCGACGAGTACGCCTGGGAGACCGACCTCGGCGACAAGGTCGTCAGCCTCACCGGCACGCTGACCACCCGCAAGGTCTGGCGCGAACCGGTGGGCGTGGTCGGAGCGATCGTGCCGTGGAACTTCCCGTTCGAGGTCACCCTCAACAAGCTCGGCCAGGCGCTGGGCACCGGTAACACCGTGGTGCTCAAGCCGGCGCCCAACACGCCGTTCAACGCGACCCGGCTCGGCCGGCTGATCGCCGAGAAGACCGACATCCCGGCCGGCGTCGTCAACGTCGTCACCGCCTCGGACCACTTCGTCGGCGAGGAGCTCACGCTGTCGCCCAAGGTCGACCTGATCTCGTTCACCGGTTCGACGGTGGTCGGCAAGCGGATCATGGAAAAGGGCGCCGCCACCATGAAGCGGCTGTTCCTCGAACTCGGCGGCAAGTCGGCCACCATCGTGTTGGAGGATGCCGACTTCGGGACGGCGTGCATGGTCGGCATCGCGCCGTGCATGCACGCCGGGCAGGGTTGCGCCAATCCGACCCGGTTGCTATTGCCGCGCTCCCGGTATGACGAAGGCGTGGAAATCCTCAAGAACATCTACGAGAACGTCACGTGTGGCGACCCGCAGGATCCCGCGACGCTGTGCGGCCCGGTGATCTCGCAACGGCAGTACGAGCGGGTGATGGGCTACATCAACAAGGGCGTCGAGGAAGGTGCCACCGCGCTGGTCGGCGGTCCCGACGCCCCGACCGGTTTCGACAAGGGGTTCTACGTCCGCCCAACGCTTTTCACCAACGTCGACAACAAGATGACCATCGCGCAGGAGGAGATCTTCGGGCCGGTGCTGTCGGTCATTCCGTTCGACGACGAGGAGGACGCGATCCGGATCGCCAACGACAGCGTGTACGGGTTGGCCGGCAACGTGTTTGCCGGTTCTCTCGAACGTGCGTTGTCGGTGACCCGCCGGATCAGGGCCGGCTTCATGGGCGTCAACGGCGGAGCACCCTATGGCGCCGACACACCATTCGGTGGTTACAAGGAAAGCGGTGTGGGACGCCAGAACGGTGTCGCCGGATTCGACCAGTACACCGAAATCAAGTCGGTCGCCTACCCAGCCGGTTAGCAGCCACCGGTCGACGAGATTGCCGTCAGGGTCGTGATTTTCAGACTGATCGCGACCGTGGCGGCAATCTCGGTTGAGCAGGGGCCGGTTGAGCGGGCAAATGTGCATGCGGGCGAGCGTGCGATCGCGCTGAGGATGTCGGACATCGCGATCACGGAGGACAAGCATGGGCCGCCGGACGCTCGTCGCTACACTCACGACCCGACCTGGCAGATGCGGGGGCTGTCCGAGTTGCACCTCGAGTTCACCCCGATTTCGTGAGTGCGGACGACATCGGCGAGTGGGATCCCGGCCTCACCGAACGCTTGGTCGCCGCGGCAGAACCACTGGCACGGCGATGGTTTCGCTTCGAAGTTCGCGGGCTTGAATCGGTGCCGACCGATGGCGGTGCCCTGATCGTCGGCAACCATTCGGGCGGGATGCTCACCCCCGACGTGCTGATCTTCGCCGCCGCCTTCTACCGCAGGTTCGGCTATCGGCGTCCGCTGTACACGCTCGGCCACGACGGGATGTTCGTCGGGCCGATGTCGGAATGGTTGGGCCGCCTCGGGGGTCATTCGCGCCACATCGAAAAACACGGCGCGAGCGCTGCGATCCGGCGGTGTGGTGCTGGTGTTTCCGGGTGGAATCTACGACGCCTACCGGCCGACGTTGGCGGAGAACGTCATTGACTTCAACGGCCGGACTGGATACGTCAGGTCAGCGATTGACGCGCAGGTGCCGATCGTGCCTGCGGTCTCCATCGGCGGGCAGGAAAGCCAACTGTTCCTCACCCGTGGTACGTGGCTGGCGAAGCGCCTGGGCCTGTCGCGGTGGCGGTCCGACATTCTGCCGATCACCGTCGGATTCCCGTTCGGGTTATCCGCGTGTGGCGGGCGAACAAATTTCTGGTTCGTTCCGATCTCGTCGGTAGCCGTGGGCTGGGCTGTGGACGCCCATGGCACCCCGGGCTTCCCCCGCCCAACCCCTTGGTTGACAATCAACGCAAGACTCCCACTCTTTTCGAAGTCCCACATGTCAAGGAGACAAGACCATGGCTGAAGCCGTCATCGTCGAGGCAGTGCGTTCACCGATCGGCAAGCGCAACGGCGGATTATCCGGGGTACACGCCGCGGATCTGTCCGCACAGGTGCTTAACGGCCTGGTCGACAAGGCGGGCGTCGACCCGGGCCTGGTCGACGACGTCATCTGGGGTTGCGTCATGCAGGCCGGTGAGCAGGCCCTCGACATCGGCCGCACGGCATTGCTGACCGCCGGCTGGCCCGAGACCGTTCCAGGCGTGACCGTGGACCGGCAGTGCGGCTCGAGCCAGCAGTCCATCCACTTCGCGGCCGCGGGCGTCATCGCCGGGCACTACGACGTCGTCGTCGCCGGTGGCGTCGAGTCGATGTCGCGGACCCCGATGGGCGCGTCGTTGGCCAACGGCGGGCGCCCGTATCCCCAGGCTTTCCTCGACCGCTACGAAGGCCAGATCCCCAATCAGGGCATCGGCGCGGAGATGATCGCCGAGCAGTGGGGGTTCGACCGCACCGCGCTCGACCAGTTCTCCCTGGATTCTCATGAAAAGGCCGCCGCCGCACAAGATGCCGGCGCCTTCGATGACCAGATCGTGGGCATCAAGGACCAGGACGGCAACGTGATTCTCAAGGACGAAGGCATCCGCCGCGGAACGCCGATGGAGAAGATGGCCTCGCTGAAGCCGGCGTTCAAGGAGGACGGGGTGATTCACGCCGGGAACTCATCGCAGATTTCCGATGGCTCGGCGGCGATCCTGTTCATGTCCGCCGAGAAGGCCAAGGAACTGGGGCTCAAGCCGATCGCCAAGGTGCACACGGCGGCCCTGGCCGGTGCGGACCCGGTGATCATGCTCACGGCGCCCATCCCGGCGACCCAAAAGGTGCTCAAGCGCTCCGGGCTGTCCATCGACGACATCGGCGCCTACGAGGTCAACGAGGCGTTCGCGCCGGTTCCGCTGGCCTGGCTCAAGGACATCGGCGCCGACGAGAAGAAGCTCAACCCCAACGGCGGCGCCATCGCGCTGGGCCACCCGCTCGGCGGGTCCGGTGCCCGGATCATGACCACTCTGCTGTACCACATGCGAGACAAGGGAATTCAGTACGGTCTGCAGACCATGTGCGAGGGTGGCGGTCAGGCCAACGCCACCATCGTGGAACTGCTGTGACGGAGGCGCCGGGGGCTCTGGTCGAGCGCCGGGGCAACGTGATGGTGGTAACCATCAACCGGCCGGAAGCCCGCAACGCGGTGAACGCCGCCGTCAGCATCGGTCTCGGCGATGCCCTCGAAGAGGCGCAGCACGACCCCGAGGTGCGCGCGGTGGTGGTCACCGGCGCGGGCGACAAGTCGTTCTGCGCCGGGGCCGATCTCAAGGCGATCGCCCGGCGGGAGAATCTCTATCACCCCGATCATCCCGAGTGGGGCTTTGCGGGATACGTCCACCACTTCATCGACAAGCCCACGATCGCGGCGGTGAACGGGACGGCATTCGGCGGTGGCACCGAGCTAGCGCTGGCCAGTGACTTGGTGGTGGCCGACGAACGCGCGCAGTTCGGCCTCCCCGAGGTGAAGCGGGGATTGATCGCCGCCGCCGGTGGCGTCTTTCGCATCGCCGAGCAGCTGCCGCGCAAGGTCGCGATGCGGCTGCTGTTGACCGGCGAGCCGCTCAGCGCGGCCGCCGCCTGCGAATGGGGGCTGATCAACGAGGTCGTGGCGCAGGGCTCGGTGCTGGACGCCGCCCTGGCGCTGGCCGCGCGGATCACCGTCAACGCGCCATTGTCGGTGCAGGCCAGCAAGCGGGTCGCCTACGGTGTCGACGACGGCGTCGTGGTGGGTGACGAACCGGGTTGGGAGCGCACCATGCGCGAGATGAAGGCCCTGCTCCACTCCGAAGACGCCAAGGAGGGACCGCGCGCGTTCGCCGAGAAGCGGGAGCCGGTCTGGAAGGCACGCTGACTGGTGACGATCGCTAGCGCGGCGTAGCCGGGCGCCGCGGGTCGTCACCGGCAGGACTGGTGACGATCGCTAGCGCGGCGTAGCCGGGCGCCGCGGGTCGTCACCGGCAGGACTGGTGACGATCGCTAGCGCGCGAGGATGTTGACGCCGCGGTCGAACACCGTGGGTAGCAACGAGCACGTCGGCACGACGGCGCGCCGGACCGCTCGCGGCGAGCTGGCCAGCACCAGCGCGCGGGTGAGCAGCCGGTAATCGCGGGTGATCCGGTGCCACGCCCGCTCGTAGGACCCCGGCGTCTCGTTGACGATGGCGTCGACGGCCGCGGCGGATTGCTTGAGCGCCAGGCTGATGCCCTCGCCGGTGAGCGCGTCCTCGTAACCGGCTGCGTCCCCGACCAGCAGTACCCGCCCCGCGACCCGGCGGGAGACCACCTGTCGCAAAGGCCCGCTGCCCCGGGGGTGTCCCGAGTCGGCGCGGCGCAGCCGGCGGGCCAGTTTCGGGAACCACGCCAGGTCGGGCCGGTTAGGCGACAGGATCGCCACCCCGACCAGGTCGGGCTCGACCGGTGTCACGTACGCCTCACCCCAACGCGACCAATGAACCTCGACGAAGTCCGACCATGCCGGAACGCGGAAGTGCCAGCGCACCCCGTAGCGCCGCGGCGTCCCCGCCGTCACCGCGATTCCAGCGGCGCGCCGGACCTGTGAATGCAACCCGTCGGCCCCCACCAACCACTTCGCTCGCACGCCGGCGGCCGAAACCCCGTGGGCGTCCTGGGCCACGCTGGTCACCCGCGTGCGGATCCAGTCGGTGTCTTGCTCTTTCGCGCGCGCGGCCAGCGCCGCATGCAATGTGGTGCGACGCACGCCACGGCCCGGGCCGCCGCGGAAGCGCGCCTGGGCTTGCTGTCGTTCACTCACGTAGGCGATTCCATGGAAAGGTATGCCGACGGGATCCACGCCCAGCGAGGTCAGTTCGGCCAGCCCGCCGGGCATCAACCCCTCGCCACACGCCTTGTCGATGGGGTTGTCCCGGGGCTCGGCCACGATCACCGAAAGTCCGAGGCGTCGAGCGTGTAACGCCGTGGCCAGCCCGCCGGGGCCGCCGCCCACGATCAATAGGTCCGCGTCGTAATCCGTCACGTGTAACCCAACGCGGAGTTCTCCACCTGCAGGCGCACCCTGAGCAGCGCGGCGTTGGCCAGCGTGAAAACCGCGGCGGTCAGCCACGCGGTATGGACCAACGGCAACGCCAACCCCTCGGCCACGACCGCAACGTAGTTCGGATGATGTAGCCAGCGGTAGGGGCCCTGACGCACCAATGGGGCCTGTGGCAGAACGATCACCCTGGTGTTCCACCGCCGTCCGAGCGTCGTGATGCACCACCACCGCAATGCCTGGCTGGCCACCACCACCGCCAGCATCGGCCAGCCCAGCCATGCGATGAACGGCCGGTGCAGCGCCCACGGCTCGACCAGGCAGCCCACCAGTAGACCGGTGTGAATGAGCACCATGACCGGATAGTGGGATCGGCCAAATTCCCTGGCGCCTTGGGTGAACGACCAGCGCGCATTGCGGGTAGAGACCACCAGCTCCGCGACGCGTTCGAGTCCGACCGCCAGCACCAGCAGGTAATACATGGCTACAGTCTTTACCAGCTCACTATCGGGCCGAAAGCGGCAGCTCGGCGCGGAGCGTCTGCCCCAACGCGATCATCGGGCTGATCGCTCCCGGCATCGGTGCATCGCCGATATCGGCCGACGCGGGGACGAGCTTCACTTTGGGTATAGCGATGGGATGGAAACTTCATCGCAACGCCAGCAACGCGCGTCAGTGTCAGCGCGGCGCCCGTCGAGCCGGCGAAATCGCCACCTCCGTCCATATCGGGGTGACGGCGCCGCCGCACCGCCGGTTCAGATGCCCGCCGCGCGGGCGGGTCGCTAGGGTCGGGGTATGCGGGCTCTGGTCACCGGTGCCACCGGTTATGTCGGATCACGCCTGGTCACCGCGCTGCTGGACGATCAGCACCAGGTGGTGGCGGCGACGCGAAACCCTGCGCGCCTCAAGCGTTTTGGCTGGTTCGACGACGTCACGCCGGTGAAGTTGGACGCGGCCGACCCCGAGACGTTGGCCTCCGCTTTCGCCAGTTGCGGGCCCGTCGACGTGGCGTATTACCTGGTGCACGCGATCGGCCAGCCGGGATTTCGCGACGCCGACAAAACCGCGGCCGCGAACTTCGCGGCGGCGGCTCGTGAGGCCGGGGTGCCACGCATCGTCTACCTGGGCGGCTTCGTGCCCGCTGACGAAGACCTGTCCGAGCACCTGACCAGCCGAGCCGAGGTGGCCGAGGCGCTCACCCTCCCGGACGGCCCGGAGCTGGTCTGGCTGGGCGCGGCGATCATCATCGGCGCCGGCTCGACGTCGTTCGAGATGATGCGCTATGTCGGTGACCGTTTCCCGCTGATCCCGATCCCGAGTTGGATGGACAACCCGATCGACCCGATCTCCATCCGCGATGTCCTGCGCTATCTCGTGGCCGCGGCCGATCGAGACTTGGTGCCCGCCGGGGCGTACGACATAGCCGGGCCGGAGACCACGTCCTACCGGCACCTGCTCAAGGCGTATGCACGCGTCTCCGGCCGCTGGCATACCGGGCTGCCCGTGGGCAGGATCGACACCACGCTGGCGTCGCTGATCACGGGTGTCGCCCTGCCGGTGCCGCCGGGACTGGCGGGCGATCTGGTGGAATCGCTGGACCACCCGATGGTGGCTTCCGCCAGCGGGCTACGCGACCACGTTCCGGACCCGCCGGGCGGCCTGCTGGGCATCGACGAGTCCATTGCCTTGGCCCTGACCGGACAGTCCACGCACCGGCCGCGTCCGGTCAACGCGCTGGCCGATCCACACCACCTGGCCAACACCGATCCCGCCTGGGCCGGCGGCGATGCGCTGCGCATCCGCCGACTCGCGCGGCGGGTCACCCCGCCGGTCGTGCGGCCTACCCTGGGGCTGGTGAACATGGTCCCCGGTCCGGTGGCCGGAGCGGTGCGCACCGGCCTCGACATCATGATCGCCCTGACCCCGAAGGTCCGTCCTGCATGACCCAGTCGACGAGTCCGTATCACACCGGCGTGTTCACCGAGTTCCGCCGTGCGGTCACCAATGTTGCTGTGCCCCATCATGAGTCGCCCCGGGTGGTGCGGCGGCGGCGGGTCGTCGTCGCCATCACCGTGGTCATCGGCGCCGGGGTGCTCGGCTTTTCGTTGCGGCGTCATCCAGGGGATGCAAGCTTCTACTGGTTGACCCTCGCACTCGCTGCGGTGTGGACCGCAGGGGCGCTGATTTCCGGCCCGCTGCACCTTGGTGGTATCTGTTGGCGGGGACGTAACCAGCGGCCGGTCATCACCGGGACGACGATCGGCCTCCTGCTCGGCGGGGCCTTCGTGATAGGCGGGCTGATCGCGCGGCAGATCACACCTGTGGCGGAGTTGATAACCCGGGTGCTGCTCTACGCCCACCACGGCTGGTATCCGGTGATCGTGGCGATCACGCTCGTCAACGCCATCGCCGAGGAAGTGTTTTTTCGCGGCGCGCTCTACACCGCCTTGGGCCGCTATCACCCGATAGTGATCTCGACTGTCCTCTATACGTGCGCGACGCTGGCCAGCGGCAACCCGATGCTCGGCTTCGCCGCGATCATCCTGGGCACGGTGTGCGCGTTCGAGCGCCGGGCCACCGGCGGCGTGTTGGCGCCGGTGCTCACCCACTTGGTATGGGGACTGATCATGGTTCTCGCGCTGCCCCCGATGTTCGGCGTCTGACCTCACCCTTGCGCGGACGCGACGACGTCGCGGGCCAGAGCGCGCATCGTGACGGAGCGGATTGGCCGAACGAAGAACCAGTACACCCGCCCCGGGATGCCCCTCGGTAGGAAGGTGGACCGCTGGATATAGCGCGTGTCGCCATCGTCTTGGCCCATGACCGCAATCTCGAGCCACTCGCATCCCGGCGCTCGCTTTGTGGAGCGCAGCCGCAACAGGGTTCCCGCCGTGCGCTCCTCGACCTTCCACCCGCTAGCGCGCGAACTCAGCACGTCCTCCGCCGCCTTCCAGACGCTCGCGGGAGCGGCAGTGGTCGCGGCGGTACGCACGGCGGTGTACACGATCTCGCCCGCCCAATCCGGGTCGGTGGGCAGCGCCTCGGCCGGTTCGGCCCGCAACGACGACCACGTCGGTTCGGGCGCACCACGCGCCGCGCCCGCAAGCGCGAGTTCTACGGACCGCCGGTAGCCGGTCGGGCCGCCGGGCGGTGGCGCGACGATGCCGTCGATGTCGGAATTGCGCATCACCG
This sequence comes from Mycobacterium sp. NGS56, assembly GCF_059812425.1. Lineage (NCBI taxonomy): Bacteria > Bacillati > Actinomycetota > Actinomycetes > Mycobacteriales > Mycobacteriaceae > Mycobacterium > Mycobacterium sp. NGS56. Next base: position 450,628 of record NZ_JCALCQ010000001.1, on the reverse strand, counting down.
CATCGCATTCCAGCGATTCGATCAGCGGCCGCGCCAGGCCGGGCGGGATCGGCGTCACGGTCCCGACCCAGAGGCTGGCGATCGTCGGGGTCAAAAAGGGCAGCACGATCAGGTAGCGCTTGCCCAGGCCCGCCACGTCGGCGTAGACGCGCATCATGTCGCCGTATTCCAATACGTCCGGCCCGCCGATGTCCCAGGTGCGCGACTCCGGGACCGGGGCCGTCGCCGCCGCGGCCAGGTAGTACAGCACGTCGCGCACCGCGATCGGCTGGATTTTGTTGTGCACCCATTTCGGCGTGGTCATCACCGGCAGTCGGTCGGTGAGGTGCCGGATCATTTCGAACGAGGCCGATCCGGAACCGATGACCACCCCGGCCTGCAGCACCACGGTCTCGATGCCGGAGTCGATCAGCGCGTCACCGACGGCCCGGCGCGATGCGAGATGGGGTGAGAGATCGCTGTTTTCGGGATGCAGCCCACTCAGATACACCACTCGGCGCACCCCGGCGCGCTGCGCGGCCGTCACGACGTTGCGGACGGCGCGGGTTTCCTCCGCGACGAAGTCCTTCGAGGTGCCCATGGAGTGGACGAGGTAGTAGACGACATCGATGCCGTCGAACGCGGCGATCAGTGAATCGACATCACCGAGGTCGCCGCGTGCCACGTCCGCCTGTTGCCGCCACGGCACCTGCGCGAGCTTGTCGGGGTTGCGCGCCAAGGCCCGAACGCGATGGCCCTCGTCCAGCAGTCGGGGCACCAGGCGCCCACCGATGTAGCCGGTCGCTCCGGTTACCAGGCACCGCACCTGTTCGGGCATCGATCCTCCGTCGTTCGTCAGCCATTCGTCTGACGAGGAGGATTACCTCATCAACGGCTGATTAAGCGTTGCGGCCGATCACGGCAACAACGTCAGCGGTCGGTGAAGTTCGCGGCGCGCCGTTGCTGGAAGGCCGTTGCGCCCTCGACGAAGTCGGCGGATTTCAGCAGCACCGACTGTCCGTCGAATTCACGCTGCAGGGCGGGGTCCAACTCGGTCAGCGTGGCGGCGTTGATCGCCAGCTTGGTCTTGGCGAATGCCACCGCCGGGCCGCTCAACAACCGGGCGATCACCTTGTCCACCTCGGCATCGAAGTCGCCGGCCGGATAGACCGCGGTGACCAGGCCCCACGACAAGGCTTCTGCGGCGGTCAGCCGCTCCGGAAGCAGCGCCATCTGCATGGCCCGGATCCGGCCGATCGCGGCCGCCACCAACGCCGACGCGCCGCCGTCGGGCATCAACCCGATCTTGGTGAAGGCGAGCATGAAAAACGCGCTCTCCGAAGCCAATACGACATCGCACGCCAGGGCGATGGAGACGCCGACGCCGGCCGCGGGTCCCTGGACCACGGCGACCACCGGGTGCGGCAGTGAGACGATCCCGCGTACCAGGCGGTTGATCTCGAGGATGATCTCGTCCGGCGGGACGCCGCCGCCGTCGGAGACGTCGTCGGCGCTGATGCCCGCACCGGAGCTGAAGCCGCGCCCGGCGCCGCCCAGCCGCACCACCTTGACCTCGGGGTCGGTGGCCGCATACTCCATCGCATCCGCGATTCCGGTGATCACCGGGATAGTCAGCGAATTCAGGCTGCCGGGCCGGTTGATGGTCACCGACAGCACGCCGTCCGACAGCGTGACATCCAGGCCTGCGACGGGTGTCAGGGTGGCGATCGCGGATGAAGTCATGGGCTCACCATAAGTGACCGGCGTGCATGGCCTTCCGGCACGGCTGCGAAGATGTCGAACGACCGGTGGCTTGGTTGCGAACGGTCAACGGCGTCAGAGCAGACGAAAGGTCGGTGGATCGTGGCTGGACCGTTGAAGGGACTGCGTGTTGTCGAGTTGGCCGGCATCGGCCCCGGGCCACACGCCGCGATGATCCTGGGGGATCTGGGTGCCGACGTCGTGCGCATCGATCGCCCATCCTTTTTGGCCGCGGGTGGCGGCGGAGGCACAGCCAAGGACGCCATGATGCGCAACCGGCGGGTGGTGACCGTCGATCTGAAGTCCGACGAAGGGCGCGGCCTCGTCCTCAAACTGATCGCCAAGGCCGACGTGTTCATCGAGGGTTACCGCCCGGGCGTCACCGAGCGGCTCGGCCTGGGCCCCGAAGACTGCGCCAAGGTCAACGACAGGTTGGTCTACGCCCGGATGACCGGCTGGGGCCAGACCGGCCCGCGCAGCCAGCAGGCGGGCCACGACATCAACTACATCTCGCTGAACGGCATCCTGCATGCAATCGGCCGGGCGAACGAGCGGCCGGTTCCGCCGCTGAACCTGGTCGGTGACTTCGGCGGCGGCTCGATGTTCCTGCTGCTCGGGATCCTGTCCGCCCTGTGGGAGCGGCAGACCTCCGGCAAGGGGCAGGTCGTCGACGCCGCGATGGTGGACGGCTCGAGCGTCCTGATCCAGATGATGTGGCAGATGCGCGCCGCCGGGATGTGGACCGACGTGCGCGGCACCAATCTGCTCGACGGCGGTGCCCCCTACTACGACACTTACGAATGCGCCGACGGGCGCTACGTCGCGGTCGGCGCCATCGAACCGCAGTTCTACGCCGCCATGCTGGCGGGGCTCGGGCTGGACGGCGTCGACCTACCCGGGCAGAACGACGTCAGCCGCTGGCCCGAACTGCGCGCGATCCTGGTCGAAAAGTTCCGGAGTCACGACCGCGACCACTGGGCCAAGGTGTTCGCTGACTCCGACGCGTGCGTGACGCCGGTGCTGGCCTTCGGCGAGGTGCAAACCGAGCCGCACATCACCGAGCGGAACACGTTCTACGAAGTCGACGGCGGCCTGCAGCCGCTGCCGGCGCCGCGGTTCTCCCGCACCGCGCCGGAGACCCCGCGCCCCGCGTCGCAGGTGAGCGACGCCGCGGACGTGCTGAACGACTGGGTATAGTTCCCAACCAACAAGTTGGTCGGCAGTACACGAAAGGACTCAGATGGAGATCAAAGACGCTGTTGCCGTCGTTACCGGGGGAGCGTCGGGCCTGGGCCTGGCCACCACCAAGCGACTGCTCGACCGCGGTGCCCAGGTGGTGGTGGTCGACCTACGTGGCGAGGAAGCGGTACGCGAGCTGGGCGACCGCGCCCGCTTCGTCGAAGCCGACGTCACCGACGAGGGCGCCGTCGGAAAAGCGCTGGACGCGGCGGAGTCGATGGGCACGCTGCGGATCAACGTGAACTGCGCCGGCATCGGCAACGCCATCAAGACCCTGTCCAAGGACGGCCCGTTCCCGCTGGACGGCTTCAAGAAGGTAATCGGGGTCAACCTGATCGGTACTTTCAACGTGCTGCGGCTGGCCGCCGAGCGCATCGCCAAGACCGAGCCGGTCGGTGAGGAGCGGGGTGTCATCATCAACACCGCCTCGGTAGCCGCGTTCGAGGGCCAGATCGGCCAGGCCGCCTACTCGGCCTCCAAGGGCGGCGTCGTGGGTATGACCCTGCCGATCGCGCGCGACCTGTCGCGCGAGCTCATCCGCGTGGTGACCATCGCGCCGGGCCTGTTCAAAACGCCGCTGCTGGGGTCGCTGCCCGAAGAGGCGCAGGCGTCCCTGGGCAAGCAAGTCCCGCACCCGGCCCGGCTTGGTGATCCCGACGAGTACGGCGCCTTGGCCGTCCACATCGTCGAGAATCCGATGCTCAACGGCGAGGTCATCCGCCTGGATGGCGCCATACGCATGGCGCCTCGCTGAGCCGCACCCCGTCCGACAAAACGAAAGCCCCCCGCGTCGGCGGGGGGCTTTCGTGATAACCACGATCAATTGGTTACTTGCGGAACCATCGACTGACGTTCGGTTCGGCCATCAACAGCCGTGCGAGCATGCTCATGGCTTGCCTCAGCTCGCGGCTTGCAGTTCGTCGAACTGCTCCGAGGTTTCGCCTTCCACCAGCACATCGCCGTGGTAGAGGGCATCGAAGTCAACCTTGATGACGTCGGCACTTGTGTCGTCGATCCACATGACACTGAGCGTATGGGCCACCATTAAGGAATCTTTGAGTCACGATTCGGAAAATATTGGCAATTTACCGGCGAGTAGGTTGTCCGTGGCTGCCGCACGGATTTGTGCCGTGAGCTGCTTACTTGGCGGCACATTTTCTGGCCGGACTCTTATTGTCCGAGCGGTTTGAAAACGGCGTTGAACGGTTCGAGTCGGCTCTGCGTGTTAAAGGGAGTGCACTGTTCGACGTGTGCAAATTAGCGTTTGTTACGTTGGCGCGGACTAGCGAGGGGCCGGCGCAACGGAGCATCGGCAGCGGAAGGGCCGGAAATGCTGCAGAAAACCGCCCGCGTCGCGATCAGGGCGCCCCGACGCATCATCGCGATCGGTGTGCTGGTTTTCATCGCCGCCGCTGTCTTCGGCGTTCCCGTCGCCAAGAGCCTGTCGCCCGGTGGTTTTCAAGACCCGCACTCCGAGTCCGGCCGCGCCGGCAGCGTGTTGAGCGACAAGTTCGGCCAAAGTGGCCAGCAGGTGCTGATCCTGGTTACCGCGCCGGGCGGCACCACCAGCGAACCGGCCCGGACGGTGGGCACCGACCTCGTAGACCGGCTGCAAAAATCCCCGCTCGTCTACAACGTCTCCTCACCGTGGACCGCGCCACCACAAGCTTCAGCGGACCTCGTGAGCCGCGACGGCAAGTCCGGACTCATCATCGTCAACCTCAAAGGCGGCGAGGACTACGCCCAAAGCAATGCGCAGACGTTGGCGGATCAGTTCATCCATGACCGTGACGGCGTCACCGTGCGGGCCGGCGGGGCGGCTATGCAGTACGCGCAGATCAACACGCAGAACCAGGCCGACCTCCTAGTGATGGAGTTGATCGCTCTGCCGCTGAGCTTCCTGGTGCTGATCTGGGTGTTCGGCGGGCTGCTTGCGGCGGCGTTGCCGATGACGCTGGGCGCGCTGGCCGTGGTCGGTTCGATGTCGGTATTGCGCCTGATCACTTTCACTACCCAGGTATCGATCTTCGCCCTGAACCTGAGCACCGCGCTGGGGCTGGCTCTGGCGATCGACTACACGCTGTTGATCGTCAGCCGCTATCGCGACGAATTGGCCGAGGGCCACGACCGCGACGAAGCGCTCATCCGGACCATGGCAACCTCCGGCCGCACCGTGTTGTTCTCCGCGGTGACCGTGGCGTTGTCGATGTCGGCGACGGTGGCGTTCCCGATGTACTTTCTCAAGTCGTTCGCCTACGCCGGCGTGGCCACCGTTGCCTTCGTCGCGGCCGCCTCGATAGTGATCACCCCGGCCGCGATCGTGCTGCTGGGCCCGCGGTTGGACGCCCTGGACGTGCGCCGCATGGTGCGCAAGACGTTGCGGCGCCCCGAACCGGTGCATGGACCGGTCGAGCAACTGTTCTGGTATCGGTCCACGAAGTTCGTGATGCGCCGCTGGGCGCCGATCGGCCTGACCGTCGTCGCCTTGCTGTTGCTACTCGGGTATCCCTTCCTCCGTGTGGCGTGGGGCTTCCCCGACGATCGGGTGCTGCCCCGGTCGGCGTCGTCGCATCAGGTGGGCGACCGGCTGCGCAACGATTTCGCGCACGACTCGGCGACGTCGGTGCCCGTCGTCATCCCCGAAGCCACCGGCTTGAGCCCGTCGGACTTCGACACCTACGCCGCCGATCTGTCGCGGGTTGCCGACGTCTCGGCGGTGTCAGGCCCCGGCGGCACCTTCACGGCCGGCAACCGCGTCGGACCGCCGTCCGGGGCCACCGGGCTGGCCGACGGCAGCGCATTTCTGACCGTCAGCAGCACGGCGCCGCTGTTTTCTTCGGCGAACGAGACCCAGCTCGAACGGCTGCACCGGGTGCCCGGACCCGCTGGCCGATCCGTCGAGATGGGCGGGCTGGCCCAGGTCAATCGCGACAGCGTCGAGGCCGTGACGGACCGGCTTCCGCTGGTCCTCGGGTTGATGGCGGCGATCACCTTCGTGTTGCTGTTTTTGCTCACCGGCAGCGTGCTGCTGCCGGCCAAGGCGCTGGCCTGCAACGTCCTGTCGTTGACGGCTGCGTTCGGTGCGTTGGTGTGGATCTTCCAGGACGGCCATCTGGGTGCGCTCGGAACGACGCCGAGCGGAACGCTGGTGGCGAACATGCCGGTGCTGCTGTTCTGCATCGCCTTTGGGTTGTCCATGGACTATGAGGTGTTCCTGCTCTCCCGGATCCGTGAGTACTGGCTGGCTTCCGGCGCCGCGCGGCCGGCGAAGCCGACAGCGAAGCATGCCCACGCCGCCAACGACGAGAGCGTGGCGCTCGGCGTCGCCCGCACCGGCCGGGTGATCACCGCGGCCGCATTGGTGATGTCGATGTCGTTCGCGGCGCTGATCGCGGCCCACGTCTCGTTCATGAGGATGTTCGGCCTCGGGCTGACGCTTGCCGTCTTCGCCGACGCCACCCTGGTGCGGATGGTCGTCGTCCCGGCCTTCATGCATGTGATGGGCCGATGGAATTGGTGGGCGCCCAAGCCCCTGGCATGGCTGCACGACCGATTCGGCATCAGCGAGAATGCGGCCGAAGAGACCCCCGAAAAGCTAGAACCGGCCGGAAGACCCGAGCTCCCCGAGCCGGTGGCCAATATCGGCTAACGCCGCCGTGTATCCAGACCATCGTTTATTCAGACCGTCGTTTATCCAGACCATATTGTGGGGCTCATCCGAGTCGGGGAGGTTCATATGACAACTACGGTTGAAAACCCCTTCTTCGCGCGGATCTGGCCAGTCGTCGCCACCCACGAAGTCGAGGCGATCCGGGCCATGCGCCGGGAGAACCTGGCCGGGCTGCGCGGCCGGGTGCTGGAAGTCGGCGCAGGAATCGGCACGAACTTCGCCCACTACCCGGACTCCGTCGACGAGGTGGTCGCGATGGAGCCCGAACCGCGGCTGGCGGCCCGGGCCCGTGAAACCGCCGAGGCGGTGTCCACCCGCATCGTCGTGACCGGCGAGACGATCGAAACGTTCAGCGGCGCGGAGCCATTCGACGCGGTGGTGTGCTCGCTGGTGTTGTGCTCGGTGCGCGACCCGGGCGACGTGTTGCCGCGCCTGTACTCGTTGCTGCGACCGGGCGGAGAGCTGCGCTATCTCGAGCACATCGCCAGTGCCGGTGCGCGGGGGCGCCTTCAGCGCTTAGCCGATGCGACGTTGTGGCCGCGGCTCTTCGGCAATTGCCACACTCACCGGGATACCGAGCGCTCGATCGTCGAGGCGGGATTCGAAGTGCAGACGTCGCGGCGGGAGTTCACGTTGCCGTCCTGGGCGCCGATGCCGGTCTCGGAGCTCCTACTCGGCCGCGCGCGCCGGCCCTGACCGGCCGTGTCGTCAGTTCAGCAGGGCTGGTAGCCGCTGCAGCAGGCCGGGCAGAGCCTGGCTGGCCGTCTCGCGCATGCTGATCGTCGCGCTGCCCGACAACGGGGTCACCTCGGGATTGACCTCGATGACGGCCGTGCCGCGGGACAGCGCCAGCTCGGCCAGCCCGGCCGCCGGATAGACGATCGCCGAGGTCCCGACCACCACCATCACGTCGGCGGCCTCGGTCGCCTCGACGGCGCGCCGCCACGGCTCGTAGGGCAGCTGTTCACCGAACCACACGATGTCTGGCCGGATCAGGCCGCCGCAGTGACACACCGGGGGATCCACCTCCAGCGCCGGCTCGGGCATCGCGGGCAGGGCGCCCGAGTAGTGCGTACCGCAACGCGCACAACGGAATTCGAAAAGGCTGCCGTGTAGATGATGAACCGAGTGGCTGCCAGCGCGCTCGTGCAGGTCGTCGACGTTCTGGGTGATGACGCTGACCTGAGCGTCCTCCTGCCAGGCGGCGATGGCGCGATGGCCCGCATTCGGTTGGACGTCGGCGACCAGGTAGTGGCGCCACAAATACCAGCCCCAAACGCGCTGGGGGTTGTCGCGCCAGCCCTGGGTGCTGGAAAGCTCGTAAGGGTCGAAGCGTGCCCACAATCCGTTCTTGTCATCACGAAAGGTCGGCACTCCGCTTTCCGCGGAGATCCCCGCGCCGCTGAGCACCGCTACTCGCATGCCACCAACATAGCCGGGAGTGGGGGATACTGGACGGGTGGAGCTGGGTGACTGGTTGAAGGTCGACATGAAGGCGGGCAAGCCGTTGTTCGACCAGCTCAGGACGCAGGTCATCGAGGGAGTCCGGGAGGGCGCCCTACCGCCCGGCACCCGCCTGCCTACCGTTCGGGATCTGGCCGGCCAGCTCGGCGTCGCCGTCAACACGGTCGCGCGCGCCTACCGTGAGCTGGAGACCTCCGCCATCATCGAAACTCGCGGGCGTTTCGGCACTTTCATCGCCCGCTACGACCCGACCGACGCCGCGATGGCGGCCGCGGCCCGCGAGTACGTCCGGGTTGCGCGCGGGCTCGGCTTGGACAAGAACGACGCAATGCGCTACATCGAAGCGGTGCCCGACGAGTGACGGATGCCCGACGGGCATGGAAAATCCTTGGCGCGCAGACCGTTCGATAGCCGCGGCTCAGCGCAACACCTTCTCCAGCGTGCGCAGGTTGCGCGTCGTGGTCGACGACTTGTACCGCGGCTTGCCCATAGTCTTGCCGATGCTGCTGTCCAGCGTGCTGCCCTTGGGCACCTGCCAATAGAGCACGCCGTCGCCGCGGCGGATTTTCTCGTCGGAACCCGCGCCCTTGCCCAGCGCGGCAAGCTCGTCCAGCACGGGCGGGTCGGCGACGAACGTGACATAGGACTGATAGCCGTCGAGCTCACGCTCGAACGGGTACGCGTCGACCACGGCGCGCACCGTGCCCAGGTCATAGGCCAGCACCCATGCGTCGTAGCCGAACCGGGCGCGCAACGTGGCTTCGGCCGTTTTGCGCACCGACGCCACACCGGCGGTCGATTCCAGCAGCACGTTGCCGGTCGCCAGGACGGTCCGGACCTCGGTGAACCCCGCCTCGGTGAGTGCGGTCGCCACCTCGGCCATCTTGAGGTTGACGCCCCCGACGTTGACGCCACGCAGGAACGCCACGTACTTGGCCATGCCCCGATTCCACCAGGTCGACCCGACAACCTATATGCCGGGCCGCCCCGGCCACGCGCGACGTACGCTTTCGTCATGGGACGCCAAGTCTTCGACGACAAATTGCTGGCCTTGATCAGCGGACATTCTCTCGGGGTGCTGGCCACCATCAAGCGCGACGGGCGGCCGCAGCTCTCGAACGTGAGTTACCACTTCGATCCGCGCAGCATGGCGATCCAGGTTTCCATCACCGAGCCGCGCGCCAAGACCCGCAACCTGCGTCGGGACCCGCGAGCCTCGATTCTGGTCGACGCCGACGACGGATGGTCCTACGCCGTCGCAGAGGGCACCGCCGAGCTGACACCCCCGGCCGCCGCGCCCGACGACGACACCGTGGAGGCACTGATTGCGTTGTATCGCAATATCGCCGGCGAGCACCCCGACTGGGACGAATACCGGCAAGCAATGGTCACCGATCGGCGGGTACTGCTCACGCTGCCGATCTCGCACCTGTACGGCATGCCGCCGGGGAAGCGGTAGCCGCGCGGCCTACCGAACCGTTTGGGCAAACCCGGGCTAGGCTGCCCCGTATGGCTGAATCGAATGCCCGGCAGGGTTCGAAGTCGTCAGAGTCTTCGGGCGCCGCTGGATCGCCCGGGTCGGACGAGGACACCAAGCGCAAATTCCGCGAAGCCCTGGACCGCAAGATGGCGAAATCGTCGAGCGGATCCGACCATAAGGGCGGCGCCGCCAAGCAGTCGCGGGCGCACGGCGCGGTGGGAAACCGCCGGGAATTCCGCCGCAAAAGCGGCTGACGACCGCTGGCTCTTGGCAGCCGATTATGTTGCTTTCCAATGCTTTTGCAGCTGTATCCCCAGTTCAACCGGCTGCGAGCCGACGACAGCTCAAATTTCCGGCATTGTGAACAAGCCGACCGAAGGGTCCGCCTGGCCGGGTTTACCGCGCAGGCTTCCCCGGGTGCTGGGATGTTCGAAGTTCACCTGGGATGGGTCGTTTCGGTATGCCCAGTCCGCCACGATGGTGCGTTGGCTGAACTTCCAGCGGCCGTTGTGTTTGCTGTATGCGTCCAGATATCGCCCGCCGATGATGACGTCGATGTCGTGCTCGGGACCGGCGAACGTGTGGAACACCAGGCAGTAGATCTCACCGCGGGCCGTGTCGCCTTCGACCGCAAAGTTCGTTGTGGTGATGTTGTGTTGGGAGACACGCACATACGGCTCCGCGGCGACTAGTTGCGCGATGAACTGTTCGACGCCGCCGGTCGAAAACGAGCCGTGCGAATCGGTCGCCTCGGGGTGGTACAGGGTACGCAGCGTGTCGTAGTCGGCACGGTCGACGGCCCGGCAATATGCCGCGACGAGCTGATGGAGCTCGTCGCGGGCCAGCATCAGTGCCAACCTGCCCTCATCCACCACCACGCCACGATAACGCGGACATTGCTGGTGAGTAGTCTTGCGACCAACGGGTCCCCGGCCCCAGGGTGCTGCGCGGAAGGAAGATCGATGAAACTTTGCCTCGCTCAAGATTCCGAGGCCGATAAACTGCTGGACGAGAATCCATTGGCCTTGCTCATCGGGATGGTTCTGGATCAGCAGGTCCCCTTTGAGACGGCGTTCGCCGGACCGAAGAAGATCGCGGACCGGATGGGCAGCTTCGATGCCGCCGAGATTGCGGAGTACGACCCGGACAAGTTCGCCGCCCTGTGCTCGCAAAGGCCTGCGATACATCGCTTTCCGGGGTCGATGGCCAGGCGCATCCAGGCGCTGGCGCAGATCATCGTGGACCGCTACGACGGCGACGCGGCCGGGTTGTGGACTTCCGGCGATCCCGACGGACGCGAGCTGCTGCGCCGGATCAAGGGATTGCCCGGATTCGGGGACGTGAAGGCGCAGATCTTTTTGGCACTGCTGGGCAAGCAGTACGGCGTGACGCCTAAAGGTTGGCGCGCGGCAGCGGGGGACTTCGGTAAGGCCGGTGCGCACATATCCGTCGCAGACATCGTCGACGCCCAGTCGATGGGGAAAGTGCGCGCGTATAAGAAGCAGATGAAAGCGGCGGCCAAAGCGGCGAAGTAGGAAGTAGAAGGTCCACAGAAGGGAAGGGCGACAACGTGAAGACACACATAACGTGTCCGTGCGGCGAAGCCATCGTCGGCAAGGATGAGGACGAACTGGTCGAGTTGACCCAAGCTCACCTCGCCAGCGTCCATCCTGGCCTTGAGTACGACCGCGACGCCATCCTGTTCATGGCGTACTAGCGCGGCACCCGCCCGACGCGAATGCGCGTGCCCCCGCCGGGGGACACGCGCATTCGCAGGCGACGAGACGGTGGCCGCGCCGGTTTGCTACGGCACCACCGTCGAGCCGATGGTGGGCAGGAACTGGCACTGCTTTTCCTTCGTGGTGACCTGCCCGAAGATCGTCGACATGACGCTGCCAGAGCCCGTGTCGGCGATCGCGCTCAGCGTTGTCGGTCCGTCCGGGTTGATGTCCGCGCGCGGCTTGAGCGCGACGGTCCCGGACTTGCCGGTGGTCAGGTTCACCCAGGTGACGTTCAGCGGCAGCTTCTGCACCTCGGCGGGTCCGGGCGTGCCGACCGCGGTGAAGACGTAGGCGGTCTGGCCGGGCCCGGGGCCGGGGAGCGGAATTTTGGCCGGCCCCGCGACCGACAGCGCGGTGGCGATGACATTGGTGCCGTCCGCCAGGCAGTTGGTGCCGATCGAGGGGTACATGAAGTCTTGCGTGGGCGGCGTGTCAACGCCGAACCCCGGAGCCGCCGCCGCGGGAGCCGCCTCCGGTGCGGGTGCCGGAGCCGGTGCCGGGGGTGCTTCCGGTGCGGGAGGGGCGGCCGGTGGTGCCGCTGCCGGCGCCGGTGGTGCCGGGACCGGCGCGGCGACGGGGACATCGGCCGGTTGGGCGGGACCCGGTGCCGCGGGTGCCGCGGCGGGTGCCGGCCCGGCCGCGTGCACTGGGTCGATACCGGCCGGCAGGTGTGCATCGGGCGCCGGGGGCGCAGCTGGCGCTGCCGCCGGAGGCGCCGCGGACGCCGGGCCGGCCGCGTGAGCCGGGTCAATCCCGGCCGGCAGGTGGCTCTGCAAACCGGGTTCTATCCCTGTCGCGGGCACGTGCTGCGACGGCGCGCCGGGCTCGGCGACGAATTGATTGACTGCCGCCGCAACGTTTTTGGACTCACTGGGTGTGCTCGGGTTATGGGCGAAGGCCTGCGCCGCGGCCATCAGCAGCTGGGTCGCTTGCTGCGGGTCGGTGGCTGCCTGCTGGATGAGCGGGCTCAGCTGCGACAAGGCGGGCAGACCCGGCAGCCCTGGGGCCGCATTCGGTTGCGGTATCGGCTGCGGCGCCGCCGGGTCGGCTGTCGCGCTCGGGCAGAGCCCGAACGCGACAGCCGATGCCGTGACGAGCGCGGCCAAACCTTTGGACAGATTCCAAGTGGTTGCCACGGTGTCCTCCGGTTCTCAGTGGTGGTTTAGCCGTCTACAAACGGGTCAGGGCAGGGCGGCCAGTAAGGGCGCGACCGGGCTCGCTGGGCTGGCAGCCGGCGCGGGTGCGCTGGGCGCGGCCGGAGCCTGACCCGAAGCGAGCGCCGGCAGATCCTGCGGGAGCGTCACTTTCGGGGGAACACTGACCGGCAGGCCGGCCGGCATCGCCGGCATGTTGACCTGCGCCTGCGGCAGCTGCGGGGCGGGCGGGGCGGCCGGTGCCGCCGGTGCCGACAGCCCCGGGATCGCCGGCAGGCCCGGGATCGACGGAGCGGCCGGAGCGGCCGGAGCGGCGGGAGCCGCAGCCGCCGGCTGCGCACCCGTCAGGCCCTGGATCATCCCCGGAATGCCGCCGGTCGCCGTCGATGGCGCGGCGGGGGTCGCCGACTGCGCCAGCCCCGGAATGGAGGGGCTAGCCGCCGGGGCCGCGGCGGTGGCCGCCGGAACACCCGGGAAGCTGATGCCCGGGGTCACCGGAGCGGCCGGCGGCGTGGCGCCGAGTGCGGTCGCGAGGTTTTGCAGAATCTGCGGCGCGTTGGCCGCCGAACTGATCAGCTGTTGCGGGATGTTCGGCACGGCCGGGGCCGGTACGGGATCGGCGTGGGCGATACCGCCCGTCAATAGCGCTGCGGACGAGCCGACCACGACGGCGGCTGCACGCATGTAAGTCCAGATGGTTGGCATGACTCTCCCTGATTGATCGATTACAGGTCCGGCGCTGAAGTTACTTTGATGCAGATGGGACTCAAGTGACACGTGTGGCATTTATAGACTCGTTACGGAGACGAGTGAGATCGGTGACCGAACACCTGAAATAAGCGCCGCATCGGCCCTTCAAGGACCGGCGGGTGACCGATGGCGCTGCGGCGCGTGCCCCGCTCGCTAAAGTCGGGCGGATAGACACCACCTCGGCCGCTCCGGCGGCACCCAAGCCCCAGCGGTTGGCGAGCGCCCTTCAGGTGGCCGCGCCGATGCTGCTTGTCGCGAGCATCGTTGCGCGGTTGGCCTGGACGTATCTGGCTCCCAACGGCGCGAACTTCGTCGACCTGCACGTGTATCTCGGCGGGTCCGCCGCCATCGACCATCCCGGCACCTTGTACAGCTACGTCTACGCCGACCAGACGCCGGACTTCCCGCTGCCATTCACCTACCCGCCGTTCGCGGCCGTCGTCTTCTATCCGCTGCACCTCGTGCCATTCGGACTCGTCGCCTTCCTTTGGCAGATCGCGACCATGGCCGCGCTGTACGGTGCGGTCCGGCTCAGCCAGCGTTTGATGGGCGTCGCGGCCGGCGCCGAGGGACGGCGGGTCGCGATGTTGTGGACGGCGGTCGCCATCTGGATCGAGCCGCTGCGCAGCACATTCGACTACGGCCAGGTCAACGTGTTGCTGATGACCGCGGTGCTGTGGGCGGTGTACACCACGCGGTGGTGGCTGTCGGGCCTGCTGGTCGGAGTGGCGGCGGGAATCAAGTTAACCCCCGCGATCGCGGGCCTCTATTTGGTCGGAGCCCGACGATGGGGTGCGGCGGCGTTCTCGGCGGTCGTTTTCGTTGCCACGATTGGCATTTCGGTGTTGGTGGTCGGCGATCAGACGGGTTTCTACTTCACGGAGCTGCTGGGCGACGCCCACCGTGTGGGCCCCGTCGCCACCTCGTTCAATCAATCCTGGCGAGGCGGCATTTCGCGGATCCTGGGCCACGACGTCGGCTTCGGTCCACCGCTGGTGGCCGCCGTCGTCGCCAGCGCGGTGCTGGCCGTGCTGGCCTGGCGCGCCCTGCACTCCTCGGATCGGCTGGGCAGGCTGGTGGTGGTGGAGTTGTTCGGGTTGTTGCTCTCACCGATTTCCTGGACCCATCACTGGGTGTGGCTGGTGCCGCTGATGGTCTGGGCGATCCACGGCCCGGTGCGCGAGTCGCGTGGCGCGCGGATAGTCGGCTGGGGCTGGCTGGCTCTCACCCTGATCGGCGTGCCCTGGTTGCTGAGCTTCGCCCAGCCAAACATCTGGCAGATTAGCCGTCCCTGGTACCTGGCGTGGGCAGGCCTCATCTACATCGTGGCGACAATAGCGACGTTGATCTGGATCGCGGCAAAGCGCAGCCGAGAGACCGTAGCGCAGGGGCTGGCCGCGGTCTAGTTGTCGACGATGCCGTTGATGTCGCGGGCCATGTCGATGTCGTTTTTGGTGATCCCGCCCTCGGAGTGCGTGACGAGTGCGAAAGTCACTGTCCGCCAACGAATATCGATATCCGGGTGATGGTCCTTGCTCTCCGCGTGCTCGGCCACCCTGCGCACCGCATCGATGCCGGCAAGAAAACTCGGAAATTTGATCGAGCGGCGCAGGACGCCGTCGGCGCGCTCCCATCCGGTGAGATCGGGCAGTGCGGCGTCTACTTGCTCATCCGTTAACACAGCCATGCCTCGACGGTATACCGTCACTGGCCACGCCGTCGGAGATGAATTTCGCGGCTGACCAACGGATGGGGATCAACCCCGGACGTGCGGCCCTCCCAACGGAGTGGTCATTCACGAGGCAACAGCGGGACCCGGTGTCTGATTTTTCTGATCCAGCTGCACCACGACGCTTGCCTCCGGCGGGTTATTGCGTTCCTGGTATGCCGACTCGAGGATCTCCGGAACCCGTTGGAGGTCGCGGGCGACGCCCATCAGTTCTTCCAGGATCATGATTCGCTGCTGATTGGCCTCGGCCAGCGTGTTGCGGGCCTGCTCATCGGACTGACGAACTCTCTGTTTGGCGTCGGCGAGGAGTTGTTCACGCGCATGCTGGGCCTCCTGCCACGCCTCATCGATCGACGATTGGGCTTCAGCACGCATCCTGGCGAGTTCGGCGTCGAACTCTTTTCGGGTTGCCGCACACTCCGCCTCCAGCGCTTTTCGCTGCGCGGCGATGTCCGCCAGCAACTCCCGGTGCTCTCGTTGGGCGGCCTCGGTCTCGGCCTCGGCCTCGGCGATCAGCGCGTCGACCTCAGCGCGCGACTCGTTCTGCATCTGGGAAATCTCATCGAGGGCACGCCGCAGCAACTTCGCCATCCGATGCTGCATCGCGTAAGGCGACGGCGAGGTGTCCGAGAGGACGGCAACCTCGTCCTTGAGGCAGGCCACTTCAATCCGCAACGCGGCCGCTTCATCGCTGGATTCGTTTCGCTGCGCCCTGAGGTTCTGGACCTCGTCTATCAGGAACTTCTGCTTGGCGAGCAATACCTGGATGTAGGCATCGACCGCAGCTGTGTCGTAGCCCTTGAAGGTGCGGGCGAACGTCTTTGCGGGTTCTGTGTTCATTGCCAACCCCCATTTTTGGAAGTGCCGATAGAGACAGTGATCGACCAGAGCCGAGTATCCCACGGTGGCGCTCAAACCGTAAGAGAGATGCTGTGCTGCAATGGAATTCGATCCACATCGCGAGGATTTGATGTCAATCAACCGATGTTGGTCCGCGCGAGCTTTGGGCGTCGCGCCCAGCCGAGGGCCCCGACGGTATACGGTCACTGGCCATGTCGACCCAGATCGTCGTCGCGGGCGCCCTGATCTGTGACTCCAAGGTCTTGGTGGCACAGCGCGCCCGTCCGCCTGAGTTGGCCGGCCGCTGGGAACTGCCCGGGGGCAAGGTCGCGCCGGGTGAAACGGAGCGCGACGCGCTGGCTCGCGAGCTGGCCGAGGAGTTGGGCCTGGCGGTCGGCGACGTCGCGGTGGGTGACCGGCTGGGCGACGACATCGCCGTGGACGGCCGGTTCACGCTGCGGGCCTATCGGGTGCGCCTGATCCGAGGCGAGCCCGACGCCCGTGATCATCGGGCGTTGCGCTGGATTACGGCGGCTGAGCTGCACGATCTCGACTGGGTGCCGGCCGATCGTGGCTGGGTGGGGGACCTTGCCCAGGCTCTCTAGGAGCTATCTCATAACAATTCCACAGACTTCCCGCAGCTTATGTACAGCCGCGTTGCAGGTCTTCGCGGTGAACTGAATAGAACAATATGACTTGTAATAACGACGCCACACCAAGCTGCCCTGAATGTGCGTGCCGACAGCGAGCCGAATACTTTGTCAAATCTTGCCGTCGCGGCCACCGTGCCGGGCCGGGTCGCTCAAGGTGCACAAAAACCGATGCTCATGACGCCTTTTCCGCCGCGCGGCGGACCCGATTTCGCGGTCGATTCGGACCTATGCTGGTGCTATATCGCCCTCCAGCCCGCGGGCCTGAACTGCCGACCGTCAAGCCGATCCGAGCTGGTGCGCGCGGGGGATCACCGGGCTGATTGCCAATGCACAGGGAGCTGCATGAACGGCACGGCGACGAGGCGCGACACTACCGAATAGGAGGAGCACTTCTTGACTGCCACACCTCACATTGGCGGAGTGCTCGAGGAGCTCTTGGAACGCAGTGGGCGCTTCTTTACGCCTGGCGAGATCTCCGCCGACCTGCGCACGGTCACGCGGGAGGGTGGCCGTGAAGCCGACGTGTTCTACCGCGACCGTTGGAGCCATGACAAGGTGGTTCGCTCTACGCACGGGGTGAACTGCACCGGATCGTGCTCGTGGAAGATCTACGTCAAAGACGGGATCATCACCTGGGAGACCCAGCAGACCGACTACCCGTCGGTGGGCCCGGACCGGCCCGAGTATGAGCCGCGCGGCTGTCCCCGTGGGGCATCGTTTTCGTGGTACAGCTACTCGCCGACCCGCGTGCGCTACCCGTACGCCCGGGGTGTGCTGGTTGAAATGTATCGGGAGGCCAAGGCGCGGCTGGGCGATCCGGTGCTGGCATGGGCCGACATCCAGGCCGATCCCGAACGTCGTCGCCGCTATCAGCAGGCCCGTGGGAAGGGCGGCCTGATTCGGGTCACGTGGGCCGAGGCCACCGAGCTGATCGCCGCCGCGCACGTGCACACCATCAAAACCTACGGACCGGATCGCGTCGCCGGATTCTCCCCGATCCCGGCGATGTCGATGGTGTCCTACACCGCCGGTTCGCGGTTCTTCGAGCTGATCGGCGCCCCGATGACGTCGTTCTACGACTGGTATGCCGACCTTCCGGTCGCCTCACCACAGGTGTTCGGCGACCAGACGGACGTGCCCGAATCCGGGGATTGGTGGGACGCAGCGTATTTGATGATGTGGGGCTCCAACGTCCCGATCACCCGCACGCCTGACGCGCACTGGATGGCCGAGGCGCGGTACCGCGGCACCAAGGTGGTGACCGTCAGCCCCGACTACGCCGACAACACCAAGTTCGCCGATGAGTGGATGCCCTGTGCGGCCGGGACCGACGGGGCGCTGGCCATGGCGATGGGCCACGTCATCCTCTCGGAATGCTATGTGCACAAGCAGGTTCCGTTCTTCATCGACTATTCCCGTCGCTACACCGACCTGCCGTTCCTGATCAAGCTGGAAGAACGCGGCGACATGCTGGTGCCTGGAAAAAACCTGACCGCGGCGGATCTGGGGGAAGCCGTCGAGAACGCGGCGCTCAAGCCCGCGGTGCTGGACGAAACGACCGATTCGGTTGTGGTGCCGCACGGCTCGCTGGGATTCCGGTACGGCGAATCGGGCGTCGGAAAGTGGAACCTCGACCTCGGCGACCTGATGCCGGCACTCAGCGTGCGAGACGCCGGTCGCCGTAACGGTGATGACAGCAGCGCGCTGGTTCACCTGCCCAGCTTCGATACCGTCGACGGCGAGGGAACGACCGTGGCGCGCGGTGTCCCGGTACGCCGGATTGGTAAGCACCTGGTGTGCACCGTCTTCGACCTGATGCTCGCCCAATACGGTGTGGCGCGGCCCGGGCTGCCCGGCGAATGGCCCGCCGGCTACGACGATGCCGCCCAACAGAACACCCCGGCGTGGCAGGAGGCGATCACCGGAGTGTCGGCCGCACAGGCCATCCGGGTGGCAAGGGAATTCGCGCACAGCGCCGAGGAGTCCGGCGGCCGCTCCATGATCATCATGGGTGGCGGCATCTGCCACTGGTTCCACAGCGACGCGATCTACCGTGCCGTGCTGGCACTGTTGATGCTGACCGGGTCGATGGGCCGCAACGGCGGTGGCTGGGCTCACTATGTCGGCCAGGAGAAAATACGTCCGCTCACCGGATTTCAGACGATGTCGATGGCAACGGATTGGGTGCGTCCGCCACGACAGGTGCCCGGTGCCTCGTACTGGTACGCGCACACCGACCAATGGCGTTACGACGGATACGGTGCCGACAAACTGGCCAGCCCGGTGGGCCGGGGCAGGTTTGCCGGCAAGCACACCATGGATCTGCTGGCGTCTTCGGTGGCAATGGGGTGGAGCCCGTACTACCCGCAGTTCGAACGATCCAGTCTGGACATCGCTGACGAGGCGCGTGCCGCCGACCGCGATATCGCCGACTACGTCGCCGAGCAGCTGGGCCAGCGCAACCTCAAGCTCGCCGTGACCGATCCCGACAACCCCGCCAATTGGCCGCGGGTGCTTACCGTTTGGCGTGCCAATCTGATCGGCTCGTCTGGCAAGGGTGGCGAATACTTCCTGCGCCATCTGTTGGGAACCGACTCCAATGCTTCGGCGCTGCCGGCGGAGGATGGGGTGCGGCCGGTCGACGTGACATACGACGGGGACATCCCCGAGGGCAAGCTCGACCTGATGATGTCGATCGACTTCCGGATGACGTCGACGACGCTGGTGTCCGATATCGTGCTGCCCGCGGCAACCTGGTACGAAAAGGCCGACATTTCCAGTACGGACATGCACCCTTACGTGCACGCGTTCAGCGCGGCAACCGATCCGCCGTGGGAAACACGTTCGGACTTCGACGCTTTCGGCGCCATCGCTCGTGCATTCAGTGCCATGGCCAAGAACCACCTGGGCACCCGCACCGATGTGGTGCTCACCGCGCTCCAGCACGACACACCGGATGCGATGGCGTATCCCGATGGCACCGAACAGGATTGGCTACACTCCGGCGCGACGCCCGTGCCGGGGCGGACGATGGGCAAGCTCACCGTGGTAGAGCGGGACTACACCGCAATCTACGACAAGTGGCTCACCCTGGGCCCGCTCGTCGACAAATTCGGCTTGACCACCAAGGGCGTCACGGTGCATCCCTTCCGGGAGGTAGAGGAGCTCGCCGCCAAATTCGGCGTCCTGAAATCCGGTGTGGCAGCCGGACGCCCGGCTATCACCACCGCCGCACGGATGGCTGACGTGCTGCTGCTGCTGTCCGGAACGACCAACGGACGACTGGCGGTCGAGGGCTTCCACGAGCTGGAAAAGCGCACCGGTCAACGGCTGGTGCATCTGGCCGAGGGCAGCGAAGACAAGCGCATCAGCTACGCCGACACCCAGGCGCGGCCCGTTCCCGTGGTCACCAGCCCGGAATGGTCGGGCAGCGAAACGGGCGGTCGTCGCTACGCGCCGTTCACCATCAACATCGAGAATCTCAAGCCGTTCCACACCTTGACCGGACGGATGCATTTCTATTGTGCGCACGACTGGATAGAGGAGCTCGGCGAGCACCTGCCGGTGTTCCGGCCGCCGCTTGACATGGCGCGCCTGTTCGGCCAGCCGCAGCTGGGCCCAACCGAGGACGGCATCGGACTCACCGTGCGTTACCTGACGCCGCACTCGAAATGGTCGTTCCACTCCACCTATCAGGACAACCTGTACATGCTCTCGTTGTCCCGCGGCGGACCGACGATGTGGATGAGTCCGGGCGACGCAGCCAAAATACAAGTGCAGGATAACGATTGGGTCGAGGCGGTGAACGTGAACGGCATCTATGTGTGCCGGGCGATCGTCTCGCACCGGATGCCCGACGGCGTGGTCTTCGTCTACCACGTCCAAGAGCGCACCGTGGACACGCCGCGTTCCGAAACGAACAACAAGCGTGGCGGTAACCACAACGCGCTGACCCGGGTGCGCATCAAGCCCAGCCACTTGGCCGGTGGCTGCGGGCAACATGCGTTCGCGTTCAACTACCTGGGGCCGACCGGTAACCAGCGCGACGAGGTTACCGTCGTGCGCCGTCGCAGCCAGGAGGTGCAGTACTGATGCGCACCAACGCGACGCGGGCGGGGGGACCGCGATGAAGGTCATGGCGCAGTTGGCGATGGTGATGAACCTCGACAAATGCATTGGATGTCACACCTGTTCGGTCACCTGCAAGCAGGCGTGGACCAACCGGCCCGGCACCGAGTACGTCTGGTTCAATAACGTCGAAACCCGTCCGGGGCAAGGATATCCGCGTACTTACGAAGACCAGGAGAAATGGCGGGGCGGCTGGATCCGCGACAAGAAGGGCCGGTTGCGGCTGCGCGACGGCGGCCGCCTGAACAAACTGCTGCGGATCTTCGCCAATCCAAAGTTGCCCCTCATCGGCGACTACTACGAGCCTTGGACCTACGACTACGAGAACCTGACCACCGCACCCGCGGGCGACACCTTCCCGACGGCCGCACCTAAAAGCCTGATAACCGGTGAGCCGATGAAGATCTCGTGGGGACCGAACTGGGATGACAACCTGGCCGGGTCACCGGAGATCCTGGCCGAGGACCCGATCCTGAAGAAGGTCAACGAAGAGGTCAAACTCTCGCTCGAAGAAACCTTCATGTTCTACCTGCCCCGCATCTGCGAGCACTGCCTCAACCCGTCCTGCGTGGCGTCGTGCCCGTCGGGCGCGATGTACAAGCGCAGCGAGGACGGCATCGTGCTGGTCGACCAGGACCGCTGCCGCGGTTGGCGGATGTGTGTGTCCGGATGTCCTTACAAGAAGGTCTATTTCAACCACAAGACGGGCAAGGCCGAGAAGTGCACGCTGTGCTACCCGCGGATGGAGGTCGGCCTGCCGACCATCTGCTCGGAGACATGCGTGGGGCGGTTGCGCTATCTGGGCGTGGTCCTCTACGACGTCGACCGGGTGCTGGAAGCGGCGTCGGTGGAAAAGGACACCGACCTTTATCAGGCGCAGTGCGAAATCCTGCTGGATCCCAACGACCCGGCCGTCATCGCCGGTGCGCGGGCCGAGGGAATCCCTGACGAGTGGATCGAGGCCGCGCAGCGCTCCCCGATATACGCGCTGATTCACACCTACAAGGTGGCGCTGCCGCTGCATCCGGAATACCGGACCATGCCGATGGTTTGGTACATCCCGCCGCTGTCGCCGGTGGTCGATGCGGTCAGCCGCGACGGCCACGACGGGGAAGACATCGGCAACCTGTTCGGCGCGCTGGACGCGTTGCGGATCCCGATGCAGTACCTGGCCGAACTGTTCACCGCCGGCGACACAGCCGTGGTCGAAGGGGTGCTGCGACGACTGGCGGCGATGCGCTCCTACATGCGCGACATCAACCTGGGTCGCGAAACCCAGCCGCACATCCCGCATTCGGTCGGCCTGACCGAAGAGGAGATCTACGAGATGTACCGGCTGCTTGCCATCGCCAAATACGAAGAGCGCTATGTCATTCCGACGGCCTTCGCGCCGCAGGCCCGCAACCTCGAGGAGATGGGCTGCTCGTTGACGAATGACGGCGGCCCGGGCATGTACGAGTCGGATCCGGTGCCGGTGTCCGTGGAAACCTTCCACACGCTCGAGCAGCGCGGTGACGATCCCGGAAACACGCGTCCGTCGACGCGGGTGAACCTGCTCAACTGGGACGGCGGCCAGGTGCCCGCCGGAATGTTTCCCGAAGAGCGGCAGCGATGAAGCTGCTCTCGGCGCTCCGGGAGCGCTCCACCAACAGGGCGATCCAGGATCGCCTGGTGTGGCAGGCGGCGTCGCTGCTGCTCGCCTACCCGGACGACGCGTTGGCGGAGCGGCTGGATGCCGTCGACGAGCTGATCGGCCACATCAGCGGTCCGCCGGCGACGTTGCTCGGTCAGACGCTCGCGGCGCTGCGGGCTTGCGAGCCGATGGACGCCGCGATGGATTACGTCGCCACGTTCGACATGCGTCGGCGCTGCACCATGTACCTCACCTACTGGACGGCGGGGGACACCCGCAACCGAGGCCGGGAGATGCTGACGTTCGCCACCGCCTACCGGGACGCGGGTGTACAGCCGCCGGGCGGCGAGGCGCCCGATCATCTGACCGTGGTGCTCGAATTCGCCGCCACCGTCGATCCCGAGGTCGGCCGGCGACTGCTGGACCAGCACCGTGTGCCCATCGATGTGCTGCACGGCGCCCTGGCCGAAGCCGAGTCCAAATACGAGCCGACGGTAGCGGCGGTCTGCGAGACCCTGCCCGCCGCAACCGATCAGGACGTGCGTCGCGCCGAGCGGCTGGCGAAAGCCGGACCACCGGCGGAAGCCGTTGGGCTGCAACCCTTTACCCTGACCGTGCCACCACGCAAAGGACCGCCAAGTGTTTAGCAACGTCCTGTTCTGGGACATAGCGCCCTACGTCACGCTGTCGGTGCTGATCGTGGGCACGTGGTGGCGCTACCGCTACGACAAATTCGGCTGGACCTCGCGGTCCTCGCAGATCTACGAATCGCGGCTGCTGAGCGTCGCCAGCCCCATCTTTCATTTCGGCATCCTCGCGGTGTTCGCCGGACACGTGGTCGGGTTGTTCATCCCGCCGAAGGTCACTCAGATGCTGAAGATGAGCGACCACTTCTACCACATGCAGGCGGTCGTCGCCGGGTCGATCGCCGGCATCGCGACGCTGATCGGCATCGCGCTGCTGATCTACCGGCGGTTCACCCGCCCGGCGGTGACCATCGCCACCAGCCGCAGCGACAAGGTGATGTATGTGGTGCTGGTGCTCGCGATCCTGGTGGGCCTGTATTGCGATCTCATCGGGACCGGGCCGCACGGCGGCGAGTTCCACT
Organism: Mycobacterium sp. NGS56; assembly: GCF_059812425.1. Lineage (NCBI taxonomy): Bacteria > Bacillati > Actinomycetota > Actinomycetes > Mycobacteriales > Mycobacteriaceae > Mycobacterium > Mycobacterium sp. NGS56. The sequence continues at coordinate 427,259 of NZ_JCALCQ010000001.1, read as the reverse complement.
ATCGCTACACGGTGGGTTTGTGGTTCCGCCGAATCTGGATCCTGCAGCCGCACGGCGAGGTGATGGTCAACGCGCCGCTGGACTACCAGCTGCACGCCCTGATCGGCATGGTCCTGTTCACCCTGTGGCCGTTCACCCGGCTGGTGCACGCGTTCAGCGCCCCGGTCGTCTACCTGTTCCGGCCCTACATCGTGTACCGCAGCCGCGAGGCGGCGGACAAGGGCGAGCTCGTCGGTACGGCGCCGCGCCGGCGGGGCTGGTAAGCGTTCGTCCTGCTTTTTGCGGGTGCGGCTAGGGCGGCGACACGCCGAGCGCGCTCCCGACACCGTCGGCGTCCGAGGGCGCACGGTCACCCGCCGGTTCGCTATCCGGGGGCCCCGCTGCCACAATCACCGACGTGCTATTTCGCAACGTCGCCATCGTCGCCCACGTCGACCACGGAAAGACCACCCTGGTTGACGCGATGCTGCGGCAGTCGGGCGCGCTGCACCATCGGGGTGACGACACCCAGGAACGCATCCTGGACAGCGGTGATCTCGAGAAAGAAAAGGGCATCACCATCCTGGCCAAGAACACCGCGGTCCACCGTCACAACTCGGACGGCACCGTCACGGTGATCAACGTCATCGACACGCCCGGCCACGCCGACTTCGGCGGCGAGGTTGAGCGCGGGCTGTCCATGGTGGACGGGGTGCTGTTGCTGGTCGACGCGTCCGAGGGACCGCTGCCGCAGACCCGGTTCGTGCTGCGCAAGGCGCTGCAGGCGCATCTGCCGGTGATCCTTGTCGTCAACAAGACCGACCGGCCCGACGCGCGCATCAGCGAAGTCGTCGACGCCAGTCACGATCTGCTACTCGACGTCGCCTCGGACCTCGACGACGAAGCCGCCAAGGCTGCCGAGCACGCGTTGGGCCTGCCGACGCTGTACGCCTCCGGGCGCGCCGGCGTTGCGAGCACAGAACAACCGGCCGACGGCGCCGTGCCTGCCGGTGAAAACCTGGACCCGCTCTTCGACGTGTTGATGGAGCACATCCCGCCGCCGTCGGGCGATCCCGAGGCGCCGCTGCAGGCGTTGGTGACCAACCTGGACGCGTCGGCGTTCCTCGGCCGGCTCGCACTGATCCGCATCTACAACGGCAAGCTGCGCAAGGGGCAGCAGGTGGCCTGGATGCGCGAGGTCGACGGATTGCCGGTCATCACCAGCGCCAAGATCACCGAACTACTGGCGACCGAAGGGGTCGAGCGCAGCGCCACCGACGAGGCGATCGCCGGTGACATCGTGGCGGTGGCCGGGCTGCCGGAGATCATGATCGGCGACACGCTGGCTGATCCCGACCACGCGCACGCGCTGCCACGCATCACCGTCGACGAGCCGGCGATCTCGGTGACGATCGGCACCAACACGTCGCCGCTGGCGGGCAAGGTCTCCGGCCACAAGCTGACCGCCCGCATGGTCCGCAACCGCCTCGACCAGGAACTGGTCGGCAACGTGTCCATCCGGGTCGTCGACATTGGCCGGCCCGACGCCTGGGAGGTGCAGGGCCGCGGCGAGCTCGCGCTGGCGGTGCTGGTCGAGCAGATGCGCCGGGAAGGTTTCGAGCTGACGGTGGGCAAGCCGCAGGTGGTGACCCGGACGATCGACGGCAAGCTGCACGAGCCGTTCGAGGCGATGACGATCGATTGCCCCGAGGAGTTCGTCGGCGCGATCACGCAGCTGATGGCCGCTCGCAAGGGCCGCATGGAGGAGATGACCAACCACGCGGCGGGCTGGGTCCGGATGGACTTCATCGTGCCCAGCCGGGGCCTGATCGGCTTTCGCACCGACTTCCTCACCATCACGCGCGGCACCGGTATCGCCAACGCCGTGTTCGACGGCTACCGGCCGTGGGCGGGAGAGATCCGGGCCCGGCACACCGGCTCGCTGGTATCCGACCGCGCGGGCACCATCACGCCGTTCGCGCTGATTCAGCTCGCCGACCGCGGCCAGTTCTTCGTCGAGCCCGGCCAGGACACCTACGAGGGCATGGTGGTCGGAATCAACCCGCGCGCAGAGGATCTCGACATCAACGTCACCCGGGAGAAGAAGCTCACCAATATGCGGTCGTCGACCGCGGACGTCATCGAGACGTTGGCCAAGCCGCTCGAGCTCGATCTCGAGCAGGCCATGGAATTCTGCGCGCAGGACGAATGCGTCGAGGTGACCCCGGAGATCGTGCGGGTGCGCAAGGTCGAGCTGGACGCCACCTCCCGGGCCCGCAGCCGGTCGCGCGCCAAGGCCCGGGGTTAAGACCGGGTGGTCGGGCGGGCCGCTGTGCAGTTGCTCGATACCCTGAGCAGCGTGCCGAGACGAGTCCGCCGTTTGTTGATGGTGCTCGCCGGCCTGATTTCCCTGGTCGGACTCGTTCTCTCGGCGTGCACGGTCAACCCGCCGCCTGCCCCGCAGAGCACCGATACGCCGCACAACTCCGTGCCGCCGCCGCCCCGGGTCAGCGAGATCATCATGGCGATCGACTCGATCGGTGCCGGCTTTAATCCGCATCTGCTGTCCGACCTGTCCGCGGTGAACGCCGCGATCAGCGCGCTGGTGCTGCCGAGCGCATTCCGGCCGGTTCCCGATACCAGCACGCCGACCGGCTCACGCTGGGAAATGGACCCGACCCTGCTGGTGTCGGCCGAGGTGACCAGTCAGAATCCGTTCACGGTGACCTACAAGATCCGGCCCGAGGCGCAGTGGACCGACAACGCACCGATCGCCGCCGACGACTTCTGGTACCTGTGGCACCAGATGGTCAGCCAGCCCGGGGTCGTCGACCCGGCGGGGTATGACCTCATCACCGGCGTGCAGTCCCTGGAGGGCGGCAAGCAGGCGGTGGTCACCTTCGCCGAACCGTATCCGGCATGGAGAGAGTTGTTCAGCAACATCCTCCCGGCGCACATCGTCAAGGACGTGCCCGGCGGGTTCGCGGCCGGCCTGGCCCGGGCACTTCCGGTCACCGGTGGGCAGTTCCGCGTGGAGAGCATCGACCCGCAGCGCGACGAAATCCTGGTGGCACGCAACGACCGCTACTGGGGACCGCCGGCCAAACCCGCGCTCATCCTCTTCCGGCGCGCCGGAGCGCCGGCCGCGCTGGCCGATTCCGTGCGCAACGGCGACACCCAGGTGGCGCAAGTGCATGGCGGCTCGGCGGCCTTCGCGCAGCTGTCCGCGATTCCCGATGTCCGGACCGCCCGAATCGTGACGCCGCGGGTCATGCAGCTCACGCTGCGGGCCAACGAGCCCAAACTGGCTGACACACAAGTCCGTAAGGCGATCTTGGGGTTGCTCGACGTCGACCTGCTCGCCGCCGTGGGCGCGGGCAGCGACAACACCGTCACCCTGGATCAGGCCCAGATCCGCGCACCGAGCGACCCCGGGTACGAGCCGACCGCGCCGCCCGCGATGACGACGCCGGCGGCGCTGGCGCTGCTGGAGGGCGCCGGCTACAAGGTGGAACCCAACTCCTCGGCGTCGGCGGCGCCCGCCCCGCCGAACACCGGGCCACCCGAGGTCATCCGCGGCCGGATCAGCAAGGACGGCCAAGAGCTCTCGCTGGTGATAGGGGTCGCGGCGAACGACCCCACCTCGGTCGCGGTGGCCAACACGGCGGCCGACCGATTGCGCAACGTCGGCATCGCCGCAACGGTGCTGGCGCTGGACCCGGTCACCCTCTACCACGACGCGCTGAACGACAACCGCGTGGACGCGGTCGTCGGCTGGCATCAGGCGGGCGGCAACCTGGCGACCCGGCTCGCCTCCCGATACGGCTGTCGCGCACTGGAATCGACCCAGGTACCGGTTTCCAATGGGTCGGCGCCCGCGCCGTCGCCGCCCCCCGGCCCCTCGCCATCCACCGGGCCGGCCGCCACCTCGACCACACCGACGACCACGTCACCGCCCAGCCGCCCCGCCGATCCCAACGCCCTGGTGCAGGCGCCGTCGAACCTGACCGGGATCTGCGATCGCAGCATCCAGTCGAACATCGACGCCGCGCTAAACGGCACCAAGAACATCAACGACGTGATCACCGCGGTCGAACCGCGCTTGTGGAACATGTCCACCGTGCTACCGATCCTGCAGGACACCACCATCGTCGGGGCCGGCCCGAGCGTGCAGAACGTCAGCTTGTCCGGCGCGGTTCCGGTCGGCATCGTCGGCGACGCCGGCCAATGGATCAAGACCGGGCCATAACCCGCGTCGTCAGCCGGCGGACTCCGTTGCCCGCGGCGGGATCACAGTGTCGACGATCAGCGCCAGCTCGCGCCGGTTCGGCGGCGACCCGTTCAGCAGGAAGTGCTGGTTGATCAGAGCCGCCCCGATGCGAGCGGTGAGCGGCGTGACCACCGTCGGGTCGAGGTCGCCGTCTTCGATGGCGGCCTGCAGGATCGCTTCCACGATCGCCAGGCGCGGCCGCACGACCGCATCGGCGAAGATGGCCCGCATCTCGGGTTCGTGCAACAGCTGATGTATGACGTCCAGACTGGGAAAGCCGGTTTTTCCGGCCAGCAGGTCACGCTGGGCGGTGAACATCGCCAGCAGGTTCTCCCTGGCCGAACGGCCGGATCGCAGTTCGGGCAGCGGCGGCAGCGCGAAAACCAAAGCGGCGTGCACCAGCTCGCACTTGGTATCCCAGCGCCGGTACAGCGCGGCTTTGCCGGTGTGGGCGCGCGCCGCGATTCCCTCCATGGTCAAACCCCCGTAACCGACTTCGGTCAACTCGGCCAGGGTGGCCTCGTAGAGGGCGCGTTCGAGGACCTCACCTCGCCGGCGGCTCCGATTGCCGGTGTGGTCTGCGTCCGTGAGCTGGGGCATTCCTAGATAGTAGCCGTGCGCGTTCCTACCCGCTGAGATCCCGGCGACACGGCCGCCCGGCGACGAACATAAGAAACGGTGTCGATCACTAACCTGACTGCCGAGTTCGCCGCCGCTGACGGTAGGGTGCCGTCCATGCCTGAGACGCCGCGGCTGTTGTTCGTCCACGCGCACCCCGACGACGAAAGCCTCGGCACCGGCGCGACCATCGCCCACTACGCCGCTCGCGGGGCGGATGTTCAGGTCGTCACCTGCACGCTGGGCGAGGAGGGCGAGGTGATCGGCGATCGTTGGGCCGAACTCGCCGTCGACCGCGCGGACCAACTCGGCGGCTATCGGATCGGCGAATTGACCGCCGCGCTGCGGGCATTGGGCGTCAGCGAACCCCGGTATCTCGGTGGCGCCGGGCGGTGGCGCGACTCGGGCATGCGCGGCACCCCTCAGCGGCGCCAACAACGATTCGTCGATGCGGACGAGCACGAGGCAGTCGGCGCGCTGGTGGCCATCATTCGTGAGCAGCGCCCCCACGTGGTCGTGACGTACGACCCCGACGGGGGCTACGGCCATCCGGATCACGTGCACGCGCACCGGGTCACGGTCGCCGCCGTCGCGGCGGCCGGCGCGGGAGCCGGCGCCACCGACTTCCCCGGCGAACCCTGGGCCACCCCGAAGTTGTACTGGTCGGTCTTCGCGAGAGGCGCATTCGAGGCTGCCATGCAGGCGCTGACGCCCGAGGATCTGCGGCCCGAATGGTCGATCCCGCCCAGAGAAGAGTTCACCTTCGGCTATGTCGACGACGACATCGACGCCGTCGTCGAGACCGGACTACAGGCTCGGGCGGCCAAGCGCACGGCGCTGGCCGCGCATGCCACCCAGGTGCTGGTCGGACCGACCGGTCGGGCCTGCGCGCTGTCGAACAACGCGGCAATTCCGATACTGGGGGACGAGCACTACGTGCTGGCCGCGGGCGTCGCGGGCGAGCGGGACGAGCGCGGTTGGGAGACAGACCTGCTCGCAGGGCTTGGTTTCCCCGCCGCCTCGACGCGGTAAGCTGCCAATCAGGCAGCCACGGAAGGAATTCGCATGGACCCCGACCTGGACCCTAATCTGCAGCACTGGCAGGACCGGCTGGACAGCTTTCAGTGGGTTCTCGGCTCCATCTTGTCCAACATCGACAGCGTCCCGACCTGACCGAAACCAAGCCACGCGTCGCGTCCGTTGACGACAGCGGTGCCACCGACCCCGCGATCCGTTTCGTCGTGTTGGCCCTCTTGGCGGTCGACGGGGTGCTCTCCGCACTCGCCGGAGCTCTGCTGTTGCCGCTCTACATCGGGACGGTTCCCCTCCCCATCAGCGGACTGATTTCTGGACTGGTCAACGCGGCACTGGTATGGGCCGCGGGTCGCTGGACCGGCTCACCGCGCCTGGCGGCCCTGCCGTTATGGACGTGGCTGCTGACGGTGGCCGTGCTCAGCATGGGCGGCCCGGGCGACGACGTCATCCTCGGTGGCCACGGCCTGATGGCCTACGGGGCCCTATTGCTGCTGGTCCTGGGCGTTGTGCCGCCCGTGTTTGTGCTGTGGCGGCGCGGTCGGGGCTCCTGACGTTCGGCCGGGATGTCGCCCGCGTGCCCACGCGGGCGTGCGGCTACTGTTGACTGTTGCCCAGACGGCCCCGCCAGCGGGTGCCACGATTTCACATGTTGGGACGCACGGATGAAATTCGATCGTGGGGAAGTTACACGAAGGTGCTGTTGACTCCGGGCGAGGAGCCTACCGCTCTGCCCAACCCTGTGGTTCCGGCCAACGTCTCCGCTGAGGTCAGCGCCTCGGCGCTGCGGCGGGTATTGCGACGGGCTCGGGACGGCGTGGCTCTCAACGTCGACGAGGCGGCGGTCGCGATGACCGCGCGCGGGCCGGATCTCGCGGATCTGTGCGCCAGCGCGGCGCGGGTGCGCGACGCGGGTCTGGAGTCGGCTGGGCGGCGCGGCCCGGGCGGCGGGTTGCCGATCACCTACTCACGCAAGGTTTTTATCCCGGTCACCCACCTGTGTCGGGACAGCTGTCATTACTGCACCTTCGTCACCGTCCCGGGCAAGTTGCGCGCCCGAGGGGCCGGCATGTATCTCGAGCCCGACGAAATTCTCGACCTCGCCCGTCAAGGTGCCGAACTCGGTTGCAAGGAAGCACTTTTCACCCTCGGTGATCGTCCCGAGGATCGCTGGCCGGAAGCGCGCGAGTGGCTAGAGGCGCGCGGCTACGACTCGACCCTGTCCTACGTACGGGCGATGGCGATCCGGGTGCTCGAAGAGGCGGGGCTGTTGCCGCACCTCAATCCGGGCGTGATGAGTTGGTCGGAGATGGCGCGGCTCAAGCCGGTGGCGCCCTCGATGGGCATGATGCTCGAGACGACATCGCGTCGGCTATTCGAGACGAAAGGGCTTGCGCACTATGGCAGCCCGGACAAGGATCCCGCCGTCCGCCTGCGCGCGCTGACCGACGCGGGCCGATTGTCGATCCCATTCACTACCGGCCTGTTGGTGGGTATCGGCGAGACCCTCGCCGAGCGTGCCGAGACCTTGCATGCGATCCGCAAGTCGCACAAAGAGTTCGGGCATGTGCAGGAAGTGATCGTGCAGAACTTCCGGGCCAAGGAACACACCGCGATGGCCGCCGTGCCCGACGCCGGCATAGAGGACTACCTGGCGACGGTGGCGGTCGCGCGCTTGGTGCTGGGCCCCGCGATGCGCATCCAGGCGCCGCCGAACCTGGTGTCGCGCGACGAGTGCCTCGCGCTGATCGGCGCCGGAGTCGACGACTGGGGCGGGGTTTCACCACTGACGCCCGACCATGTCAACCCGGAGCGACCGTGGCCGGCCCTGGACGACCTGGCCGCGATCACCGCCGCGGCCGGTTACGAACTGGTTCAGCGGCTGACCGCACAGCCCAAATACGTGCAGGCCGGTTCGGCCTGGATCGACCCGCGCGTGCGGGGCCACGTGACCGCGCTGGCCGATCCGGCGACCGGCCTCGCTCGCGACGTCAACCCGGTGGGGATGCCGTGGCAGGAGCCCGACGACGTCGGTTCCTCGGGCCGGGTCGACCTCAACGCGGCGATCGACAGCGAGGGCCGCAACTCCGAAACCCGCAGCGACATCGACAGCGCGTTCGGCGACTGGGAATCGATCCGTGCACACGTTCACGAACTGGCCGCGCGGGCTCCCGAACGCATCGACACCGACGTGCTTGCCGCGCTGCGCTCCGCCGAGCGCGACCCCGCCGGGTGCTCCGACGGCGAGTATCTGTCGCTGGCGACCGCCGACGGTCCGGCCCTGGAAGCGGTTGCCGCCCTTGCGGATACGTTGCGACGCGAGGCTGTCGGCGATGATGTGACGTTTGTGGTGAACCGCAACATCAACTTCACCAACATCTGCTACACCGGGTGCCGGTTCTGTGCATTCGCGCAGCGCAAGGGGGACGCGGACGCGTACTCGCTGTCCACCGACGAGGTCGCCGATCGCGCATGGGAGGCGCACGTCGCGGGCGCCACCGAGGTATGCATGCAGGGCGGCATCGACCCCGAGCTGCCGGTGACCGGCTACGCCGATCTGGTCCGCGCCGTCAAAGCGCGGGTGCCGTCGATGCACGTGCACGCGTTCTCCCCGATGGAGATCGCCAACGGGGTGACCAAGAGCGGGTTGAGCATTCGTGAGTGGCTGATCAGCCTGCGCGAAGCGGGCCTGGACACCATCCCCGGTACCGCCGCAGAGATCTTGGACGACGAAGTGCGCTGGGTGCTGACCAAGGGCAAGTTGCCGACGTCGCTGTGGATCGAAATCGTCGGCACCGCACACGAGGTGGGGCTGCGGTCGTCGTCGACCATGATGTACGGCCACGTCGACAACCCGCGGCATTGGGTCGGTCACCTCAATGTGTTGCGTGACATCCAGGACCGCACCGGCGGTTTCACCGAATTCGTACCGTTGCCGTTCGTGCACCAGAGCTCACCGCTGTATCTGGCCGGCGCGTCGCGTCCCGGGCCCACCCACCGCGACAACCGGGCAGTGCATGCGCTGGCGCGAATCATGTTGCACGGCCGCATTTCCCAGATTCAAACCAGCTGGGTCAAGCTCGGTGTCGAGCGCACGCAGGTGATGCTCAACGGTGGCGCCAACGACCTGGGCGGCACCCTGATGGAGGAGACCATCTCCCGGATGGCCGGTTCGGAACACGGCTCGGCCAAGACGGTGGCGGAGCTGACCGCGATCGCCGATGGCATCGGTCGCCCGGCGCGGCAGCGCACCACCGACTACACGACTCTGGCGGCGTAGTTCGCTTTTCTGTCACAGGCCGTGGGTATACCCGAAGCCGTGAAGCGACGAATTGACGATGATCGATTTCGCGAATGGGCGCCGTTCGTGGACGCGGCGCGCAAGCACGGGCCCGACGCAGGCACCTGGTGTGAGGCCTGGACTGTGCGCGACATCGTCGTCCACCAGGCCGGAAACGCCGAAGAACTCGCGCGGGTGCTCAGCGGCCACCTGAGCGGTCAGCCCGTGGCCACTCGCGGTTTCGAGGAGCGCGAGGGCCCGTTGCGGGCCTTGAACGACGCGGACCTGTGGGACGCGCTGGGGGACCGGATGGCGAACCTCAACGACGTCGCGGCGGCGGCCGAAGCAGTGCCCCCCGACACCGATGTCGCTTGGACCGGACGCACCATGAAGGCGCCCTGGTTCGCCGAGCACATGCGCGAAGAGCTCGTCCTGCACGCCTGGGACATCACTGGAGACGAGCCGGCCGCCCGGGCCCGGCTGGCCGAGCCATGGATGACCACCCACAGCGTCGTCGCGGTCGGCAGGCCGTTGTTGGCGAAGGGGGCCAAGCTGCTGAACCGAGATGAGCGCGTGGAGGCCCGCCTGCGAGCCGACGGCACCGACGACGTGGTCCTGGCCGCCGATGCGGATCAGGTCACCATCGGTTTCGCCGAGCCGGAAGGCCCGCCCACCCTGAACACCGATGCCGCCACGCGCGTGTTGCTGCTGTGGGGCCGCAGGCCGGCCGATCCATCACGCATTCGCAGCCGCGCCGGCGCGGAAACCTTAGGACGGGTGCGCCGACTGCTCAGCGGCTACTGAACAGTCGGCGCGGGTCGACCTAGTAGTTGTTACAGACCTGGGCGACTTGCTGGATGGTTCCCATGAACGCCGCGGCTTGCGGCATGGCCTGGATCTCCTGCTCCATCTGCACGCGCTTCGCCGGCGGCGCGGCGAGGAATTTGTGCAGGTAGCTCTGCGCGACCGGCGATTGGTTGAATTGCGCGGCAGTGGCCGGGTCGGTCGCGTTAAGTGCGGCCATGACCTGCCCGTAGTTGCAGGTGGTGTCGGTGACCGGGTCGGCGGATGCAACCCCGGCCGCGGCGCTCAACGCCACCGCTGCGCTGCCAACCGCAACGCCCAATTTGCTCAACGACAGCCTCATGTTTGAACCCTTCCCCAAATAATGCACCGCCGCTACGGCGGTGACATCTGCCAAGCGGTTGCCGGCTCTCGACCGAGATTACCAGGTCCCGCGAGGGTGCTTGTGACGCAACGGTTATCGAAGGCCGCCGCTGGGCCGTTACTCTGTGCAGGTCAGCCGTTGATTGACGGCGTTCGCCCTCGGCGAAACGGCCCCGCCTCGCGGGGTCCGAGACTGATGGTCTTAAATCTCCTAAACCGACAGGCGCGCCGAATGGTTGACCTGTATCTGCGACGTCTAGTATCAGTAACCGAAAGCTTCACCGGAAGCGGTCGTACGCGCCGGTGCGAGTTGAACAGCAGCCCACGTTCGAGCCGGAGTACATGGAGGAGACGTCTGTGACGTACACGATCGCCGAACCCTGTGTCGACATCAAGGACAAAGCCTGTATCGAGGAGTGCCCGGTCGACTGCATCTATGAAGGCGCTCGAATGCTCTACATCCACCCCGACGAGTGCGTCGACTGCGGAGCGTGCGAGCCGGTCTGCCCCGTCGAAGCGATCTACTACGAAGACGATGTGCCGGACCAGTGGAGCCAGTACACGCAGATCAATGCCGACTTCTTCGCCGAGCTCGGGTCGCCCGGTGGTGCGGCCAAGGTGGGCTTGACCGAGAACGACCCGCAAGTGGTCAAGGACTTGCCACCGCAGGGCGAAGGCGACTGAGCGGCCCGGTGCCCCACCAGCTCAAAAAGCGCCGGCCGGCCGTGTCGGCGTCCTTGCCGGAGTTCCCCTGGGACACCCTGGCGGATGCGAAAGCGCAGGCCAGTGCCCATCCGGACGGGATCGTCGACCTGTCAGTCGGCACCCCGGTCGACCCGGTCGCCCCGGTCATCCAGGAAGCCCTGGCCGCCGCCGCTTCGGCCTCGGGGTATCCGGCCACCGCCGGCACCGCCCGGCTGCGCGAATCGGCGGTTGCCGCGCTCGATCGCCGGTTCGGCATCGCCGGACTGACCGAGGCTTCGGTGCTCCCGGTGATCGGCAGCAAGGAGCTGATCGCGTGGTTGCCGACGCTGCTGGGCCTGGGACCCGCGGACCTGATCGTGGTGCCCGAGCTGGCGTATCCCACCTACGACGTCGGGGCCCGGCTGGCCGGGGCGCGGGTGCTTCGCGCCGATTCGCTGACTCAGTTGGGCCCGCAATCGCCGTCGCTGTACTACCTGAACTCGCCGAGCAATCCGACCGGACGCGTCCTGGGCGTCGATCACCTGCGCAAAGTGGTCGGCTGGGCCCGCGACCGGGGTTGCCTGGTGGCCTCCGACGAGTGCTATCTGGGATTGGGCTGGGATGACCGGCCGCTGTCGATCCTGCACCCCTCGGTGTGCGACGGCGACCATACCGGCCTGATCGCGATCCACTCCCTGTCGAAGAGCTCGTCGCTGGCCGGGTATCGAGCCGGGATCGTCGCCGGGGACCCCGAGCTGGTCGCCGAGCTGCTGGCGGTGCGCAAGCACACCGGGATGATGGTGCCGACGCCGGTGCAGGCGGCCATGGTGGCCGCCCTGGACGACGACGCCCACGAGCTGGCGCAGCGGGAGCACTATGAACGCCGCCGCACGGCCCTGCTGCCCGCGCTGCGTTCGGCCGGCTTCGCCGTCGACCATTCCGAAGCGGGCCTCTATCTGTGGGCCACGCGCGGCGAGGGATGCCAGGACACCGTCGCCTGGCTGGCGCGGCGCGGCATCTTGGTGGCGCCGGGTGAGTTCTACGGGCCGCGCGGTGCGCAGCACGTGCGGATTGCGCTGACCGCCAGCGACGAGCGGATTGCCGCCGCGGTGCAGCGGCTCGCCTAGCCGACCCGCATCGCGCGGGCGCCCGAGCGTGCACAATGCATCGGAGGCGTTTCACGTTCTCGGGTAAGGACGGTGTTCGTGACCAGTTCGACCGGCAAGCTGCGCATCCCGCTCTCCCTGGGGGACATCGCCAAGCGGGTGTTCCTCGGCAAGCCGCTGATCACCGAGGATATCGCATCCGAGAAGTTGTCGAATTCGGTTGCACTAGGCGCGCTTTCGCCCGACGCAGTCTCCTCTGTCGCGTATGGCCCCGAACAGATCCTGATCGAACTGTTGCCCCATGCAGGGCTGGCCGCATTCCTGCTTTTGCTGCCCATCACCGGTGTCATCCTGCTGATCCTGGTGCTGGTGGCCGCGTCCTATCGGCAAGTGGTCATGGCCTACACCCGGGCCGGCGGCTCGTACATCGTCGCGCGGGACAATTTCGGGCCCAAGGTGGCGCAGATCGCCGCTGCGGCGCTGTTGATCGACTACGTGGTCACCGTCGCCGTGCAGTCGGCAGCCGGCACCGTCGCGGTGGCCTCGGCGATTCCCGCGCTGGGCCCGCATAGCCTCGAACTCACCGTCGGTGTGGTGCTGGTCATCTGCTACGCGAACCTGCGCGGCCTGAAGGAAGCGGGATTGCCGTTCGCGGTCGCGACCTATTCCTTCATCGTCATGGTCGGCCTGACCATCGTGGTGGGCGTCGTCCGGGCGGTGGGCGGTAACCTGCCCGTTTACGATCCTGCCCACCTGGCCGGGACCGTGCCGGTGCACCAGAGCAACGGACTGGTGCTGGGCGCCACGATCTTGGTGCTGCTGCGTGCGTTCGCCAACGGCGGTTCGTCGCTGACGGGGGTCGAGGCCATCTCCAACACTGTCGACTACTTCCGAAAACCGCAGGGCCGCAACGCGCGCCGCGTACTCACCGCGATGGCCACCATCCTGGGGTTGCTGCTCGCCGGCGTCGCCTACCTGGCGCACGTAACACACGCCACTCCGTACCTGACCGAATATCCCTCGGTCTTGTCGCAGATCGGGCGGGCCGTGTTCGGCAACGGGACCACGGGCGACGTGTTCTACGTAATGGTGCAGGCCGCCACGGCAGCCATCTTGTTCACCGGCGCGAACACCAGCTTCAACGGCTTTCCGGCCCTGGCCAGTTTCGTCGCCGAAGACCGCTTCCTGCCCAGGCAGCTCACCAAACGCGGCCACCGCCTGGTGTTTTCGAACGGGATCATCACTCTGACGGCTCTCTCGGTCGCATTGCTGGTGACCACCGGCGGCTCGGTGAATGCGCTGGTGCCCTTCTACGCGATAGGCGTGTTCACCGGCTTCTCGATGGCCGGCTACGGCATGACCAGACACCACCTCACGCATCGAGAACCGGGCTGGCGACACCGGTTGGCGATCAACCTGTCCGCGGCCATCCTGTCGACGATCGTGGTGGGTATCTTCGCGGTGGCGAAGTTCACCGAGGGCGCCTGGCTGGTGGTCGTCGTCTTCCCGCTGTTGGTGTTCGTGCTGACCCGGCTCAACCGCGAATACCGCGCCGAGGCAGCGATTCTCGAGACGTTCCGCACCGACCGCCCGGAGCTGGTGAAGTACGCGCGGCATCGGGTGTTCGTGTTAGTCGACTCCGTCGACCTGGCCGTGATCGAGGCGTTGCGCTACGGCAGGGGATTGCGCGCCGAGGAGCTGATCGCCGTGCACTTCATGGTCGACCCAGCCCACGCGGCACTCCTGCGAAAGCGTTGGGACCATTTCGAACTCGACACTCCGCTGCGGATCGTGGACTGCCCCGACCGCCGGATCAGCCGGGCCGCCCAGCTGCTGGTCGCCAAGGCGCGTGACGAGAACGCGCGCACCAACGTGACGGTGCTGCTGCCGCGTCGGACTTTCGCGCGCCTGCTGGGCCGGCTGTTGCACGACCGCACCGCCGATAAGATCTCGCGAGCGGTCAGCCTCATCCCCGATGCCGCGGCGACGATCGTGCCCTACGACGTCGAATCGCGGATCAGGGAGGCCTACCCGGACACCTTCGAGCAGCGCATCGGGCAGGCAATCGACAAGATCGAGGCATGGGTGTCCCAAGACGAGGATGAAAAGGTCGACGCCTACGAACACCCGGAGCGGCCGCGGTCGGTGATCATGGTGGCGGGGCTGATCTCCGGACAGCGCGCCAGCGTCGAAGGGCGGGTCAGCGAGGTCGAAGACGTCACCACACGGGGCCGGACCCACCGGCGAATCGTCATCGGCGACAGCACCGGCGAAATGACCGTCACCTTCCGCCCGGGCCACGGCGGCGCCGATATCCAGCCCGGTCAGGTGCTGCGAATCACCGGGAAGGCTCGCCAGACCGGCACCCAGGCCATATCCATGCTCGATCCGGCGTATCAGATCATCGAGGATCCCGCGAAGGACGTCGATGCCGAGGACTCCGAGCAAACCAGCGACACGTAGCGTCGCGCCCGCTCGAGGGTCTGCGCCGTGCGGGAAAGGCCTGACCCGCCAGCTGAGCGAAGCGTACGCCGCCGCCATCCGCCGCTGGGAACAAAATGTTGCCCCAACGCCCGGTGATTGCAGTTGCTGGGATACCCGGAGACGGGCTTGACGCGGGACATCCCGCCGCGCGGAAAAAACCCACCTAAGTTGGCCATCTTTACTTGTGGACTGGTTCTAATCCTGATTGATTGATAAACACTATGGGGGAAGGTGTGTGGCCAGGACCGATACGGCGGGGTGCCGCGCCGAAGCTCGGCGTCGGTGTTCAGCGGGCACGGGTCCCTGTCGGGCGGAAGCGGTGCCGGCATATGCCACCAGTGATGCGAAGGATGATAAGTGGCCGTAGGGGTTTCGTCAGCGTCTGTCACTACGACGGTCGGTTGCATCTACCTGGGCACGCGTTCATGCCTGGCTGAAACGATGTGAACAGGAGCTCGATATGGCCAACAACATCACTTGGCACGAACATCAGATAAGTCGCGCCGAGCGCGAGGGCCTCAACGGACACAAAGGCTGCGTCGTCTGGTTCACCGGCTTGAGCGGTAGCGGCAAGAGCACGGTGGCCAACGTCTTGGAGCAGAAGCTCTACGAGCGGGGCATACGCAGCTTTCTGCTGGATGGAGACAACGTCCGCTATGGACTCAATGCCGGCCCGGAACTGCTCGAAGAGCGCCACGGACCCGAGTTCGCGAAGCGGTTCGGTCTGGGATTTTCCGCCCAGGATCGCGAGGAGAACATCCGCCGTATCGGCGCGGTCGCGAAGCTGTTCTGCGAATCGGGCGTCATCGCCTTGACGGCCTTCATCAGCCCTTACGTTCGCGATCGTGACGCTATTCGGGCCACCCTGAACGAGGGTGATTTCCAGGAGATCTTTATCGACACCCCGATCGAGATCTGTGAGCAGCGCGATCCGAAAGGGCTCTACAAGAAAGCGCGGGCCGGCGAGATCAAGGGATTCACCGGAATCGACGACCCCTACGAGGCGCCGGCGCAGCCCGAGCTGCGGCTCGATGGCGGCAAAAAGGACGCGGACACACTGGCCGAGCAGGTGATCGCTCATCTCGAGCAGGTGGGTGTCATCTGGGCCGCGACCCGACGAGACGCTTAGCGGGGGTCCGGCGACGGCGTCGGGAGCCGTCCACCGTGCCCGCCCTTCATCGAAAAACGAGGTCATTTGAATGAGCTACCAAGGTCATAACGGGAAGCCGATCGTGGAACGGGTGTCCACGGAGAATGCGGCGAGTCGGATCGATGGGCTGCCGCGCATCCCGATCTCGAAAGCCACCGCGCACGAGGTGATCAGCCTGTCCTACGGGTTTTTCACCCCGCTCTCGGGGTTCATGGTCCGGCGGGAAGTGGATGGCACGCTGGACGACTTCCAGCTGCCCGACGGCACGCTCTGGAGCATCCCGATCGTCTTCGATCTTTCGGCGGAAGACGTCGAGAAGTTCGGGGTGAAGGAGGGCGAGCGCGTGGTTCTCGAATATCTCGATGCGCCGATGGCGATCTTCGAGGTCTTTGAGATCTACGAATACGACTTGGAGCGGATGGCCGAAAAGACCTACGGGACGACCGATCCGCGGCACCCGGGCATCAAGAAGACGTTGGCTTACGCGGATCGATTCATCGGCGGCGACATCACGCTGATCAACGAACCGGTGTTCAACGAGCCCTTCAAAAGCTTCTGGCTGACACCCAGGCAACACAAGGATGCGCTGGCGAAAAAGAACTGGAAGCGTGCCGTCGCCCATCAAACCCGAAACGTTCCGCACACCGGCCACGAGGCGTTGATGAAGCAAGCGTGGCTGGCGGCCAATGAGGACCAGCCCGTCGACAACTTGAACACGGGTGTGCTGGTCAATGCCATCATCGGCCAAAAACGTGTCGGAGACTATATCGACGAGGCAATACTCTTGGCGCAGAACGAATTACGGGCCAGCGGGTATTTCCGCGAGGACGTCCACCTGGTGTCATTCACGCTGTGGGACATGCGCTATGCGGGACCCCGGGAGGCCATCTTCCACGCGATCTTGCGGACGAACCTCGGCTGCTCGCACCACATGTTCGGGCGGGACCACGCCGGCGTGGGAGACTTCTACCACCCGTACGACTCGCAGAACATCCTCAAGCAGTACCGGAGCGGACTGGGGATCAAACCGGTTTTCCTGCGGGAAAACTGGTACTGCCCGGTGTGCCAGGAGGTCACCAACTCGGCGCTGTGCGGCCATGACGAACAGTCACAAAGCTTCAGCGGCAGCCTGATTCGAAGCATCCTGACCGACGAGGTCAAGCCGACTCAAAAGGTGATGCGGCACGAGGTGTTCGAAGTGGTGATGGACAGCGCCGCCAAGTATGGCCAAGGTTCTCCTTTCGTCACCGAGGACTATCTGAGAGACAGACTGCCGGTCTTTACGCTGAACCAATTGGAGAACTCATGAGCACGCGCGAGAAGAAGATCAAGGTCAACGTCTGGATCAACGAGGAACGGCTGGACGCGCTGGCCAACGCCGGAATGGCGGACCTGGCGATCGAGGCGTTCGCCGGCATGAAGCTGCTCGAGATCTACGCCACCGAAGAGCAGAAAGACGTTCTGCTGCAGCGCTTTCCCGGAGCGAAATACGACTCGGCCACCACTCGCTCGATTGAACTGCTCCCGAAGCAGGTCAAGGACAGGCTGCTCGAGCTGTCCATCAAGATGCATTCCACCGGTTCCGATGTGGTGGGTCACTTTCTCGAGGATTCCCAGACGGCGAACAGCAAATAGGCAGTGTCGTCCGCGGGCGTCACTTGCTCTTCAGCGCCCGTAATCCCAGCGAAAACAGCAGCCGCACATCGGGATCGGCCAACGACGTCGACAACAACTTCTCGATCCGGCGCACCCGATAGCGAACCGTATTCGGGTGCACTCGTAACCCTTGCGCGGCCGCGGCGATGTCGCCGAAGGTATCGAGGTAGGTCCGCAGCGTTTCGGCCAGCGCGGGATCGTCGTTGCGCAGCCCCACGATCCGAGGATCGATCAGTCGCTCGTCGCTGCCAACCAGTGTCACGATTTCGTCGAGCAGCACGGTGGTGCGCGCTTCGGCCAGCGAAGTCACCTGGCCGAACGAAATCGGGTGTCGCTCAGCGCTGTCCAAAACGCGGTCGACCTCGATGCGCGCCGCGGTGGCTCCGGCAAGGCCGGCGATCGGCGCGGCGATGGCGGCCCGAAGCGGCACCCCGAGTTCGGCGCGCATGGCGGCGACGGTGCCGCGCGCCCACGAGGTGACCGCCCGGTTGTGCGTCTGCGGAAAGAGCACATACGTTCGCGCACCGGACGATGCGACCTGGGCGTCGTGACGAAAAGCGCTGGCGCTCAGCGCGATGACATCAGCGAGCCGAGCGTGCCGGGGAGAATTGTCCGCCGCGTCCCAACCGATCAGGGCCGCGTCGCCGTCGGCGGCAACACCGAGTTCGCGGGCGATGGCAGCGACGTCGACATGCGCAAGAGTCTCCGAGTCCGCAAGGCCGAGAAGTTGCTGCACCCGGCGGGCATGCGTGGATGGCCGGGCCGCCAGCCGCGACATGATGCGGGCAGCCAGCACGGCGGCACCTCGCATCATCTCCTCGCCGTCGTCGGCCAGTGGTTGCGAGCCTTGTTGTACCCAGATGGTTCCGGCGAACACCGCAGATCGCCGCGCGTCGGCCGCGGGCAAGTAGACCCCGACGGCCAGTCGCGGGCGCAGCCCCAACTCGGGCCGCTCGGCGACGCGCACGACGTCGCCTCCCGACCGTAACGCGTCGAAGATGCCCCATTGTCCGATCCACTCGAGATGCTCGGGCGGACCCGCCCTGCCCAGGATGGAGAGGCGGCGCAGTTCGTCCGCTTCGTCGTTGGAGGCCGAATACGCCAGGACGTGCGATTGGGCGTTTTCGATGCTGACCATGCCATGAATGCGGTCGGCGAGCGACTGCGCCAACCCGAAGAGGTCGGTGCCCGAGTCATCCGTCGCGTCCACGCGGTCCCCGTGGTGCTCCAGAACGTGGTTGACCAACTGATAGAGCCGCTCCCAGCGGGCCTGCGGGTCGGCCGCCACCACGGCCGAGCCCACCGCAACCGCCTTGGCCACCAAGGCATGCGACGGTCTTTTGACGAAGATGGCTACCGGCACGCGTTCACGCGCCTGCTTGTCCATCCACCGAAGCGCCTCGTCGTCGACGACCCCCAACAGAAAAAACACATCGGCGGCACCCGCCGCGGCCGCCAGACCGAGTCGCACGTCGTCGGAGTCGATCAGCGCCACCGACGCCACCGGCAGGTCCAGACCACGGGGCGCCTCAACCAAATTCACCAGGGTCGCGTCCAGCCTGAGTAGCAGCTGTCCCAGACCCACACCTGCCATGTTGTCCGATTTTACTACTGACAGCCGCTTTCCTTGTCCGATCAGCTAATTCTCTGCTAGCCCGCCACGTGGATCCTTGCAGGATGGACGCGATAACCCAGGTCCCCACCCCGGCCAACGAGCCGGTCCACGACTACGCACCGCACTCTGCGGAGCGCGCCCGACTTATCGCCGAACTGGCCGCGCTCAACGATCCGCCCATCGAGCTCCCGCATGTCATCGGTGGTACCCACCGGATGGGTGACGGGGAGCGCATCGACGTCGTCCAGCCGCATCGACACGCCGCGAAGCTGGGCACCCTGACCAACGCCGGCCACGCCGACGCGACGGCGGCGATCGAAGCGGCGATGGCCGCGAAAAGCGCGTGGGCGGCGGTGCCGTTCGACGAGCGGGCGGCGGTGTTCCTGCGGGCCGCCGACCTGCTGGCCGGACCGTGGCGGGAGAAGATCGCCGCCGCGACGATGCTCGGCCAATCCAAGTCGGTCTACCAGGCCGAGATCGACTCGCCCTGCGAGCAGATCGACTTCTGGCGATTCAACGTGGCGTTTGCGCGGCAGATCCTGGCACAGCAGCCGATCAGCGGGCCAGGGGAGTGGAACCGCAGCGAATACCGCCCGCTGGACGGCTTCGTATATGCGATCACGCCGTTCAACTTCACCTCCATTGCCGGCAATCTGCCGACCGCGCCGGCACTGATGGGCAACATCGTCGTGTGGAAGCCGTCGATCACCCAAACGTTGTCGGCCTATCTGACCATGCAATTGCTCGAGGCGGCGGGGTTGCCGCCCGGGGTGATCAACCTGGTGACCGGTGACGGCCTCGCCGTATCCGATGTGGCGCTGACCGATCCGCGGCTGGCGGGAATCCATTTCACCGGGTCGACGGCTACCTTCCAGCATCTGTGGCAGCAGGTGGGCGCCAATATCGGTCGCTACCAGAGTTATCCGCGGCTGGTCGGTGAGACCGGTGGTAAAGACTTCGTCGTCGCACATGCTTCGGCGCGCTCGGACGTGTTGTGCACAGCGCTGATCCGCGGCGCGTTCGACTACCAGGGCCAGAAGTGCTCGGCAGCGTCACGGGCCTTCATCCCGCAGTCGGTGTGGCGCCGCATGGGTGACGACTTCCTGGGCAAGACCGCGGCATTGCGCTACGGCGACGTCACCGATCTGACCAATTTCGGTGGAGCGCTGATCGACCGGCGCGCCTTTATCAAGAACGTCGACGCCATAGAGCGGGCCAAGGGGGCGCCGCACGTCACCATCGCCGTCGGTGGCGAATACGATGACAGCGAAGGCTATTTCGTGCGTCCTACGGTCTTACTGTCCGACGATCCGGCCGACGAGTCGTTTGCGACGGAATACTTCGGCCCGCTGCTGTCGGTGCACGTGTACCCCGACGACGATTACGAGCGAATCCTCGGTGTCGTCGACGCCGGGTCTCGGTACGCGCTGACCGGTGCGATCATCGCCGACGACCGCGATGCCGTGCTCACCGCTCAACACCGGCTGCGGTTCGCGGCCGGCAACTTCTACATCAACGACAAGCCGACCGGCGCTGTCGTCGGACGCCAGCCGTTCGGCGGGTCGCGTGGTTCGGGCACCAACGACAAAGCCGGATCGATGCTGAACATGTTGCGCTGGACGTCGGCTCGCACCATCAAGGAGACCTTCATCCCCGCGACCGAGCACACCTATCCGCATATGGGCGACGACTGATGGCCGGACTGTTCGCCACCACCCTGCGCCCGGCGATCATGGCCGCGAGCCGCCGCGAAGGCTTGCGCCGCACCGCCGAACGGCTGTCGGTCACCCGCAAAGTGATGCGGCGGTTCGTTCCCGGCGAGACGATCGATTCCGTGCTGAATAGTGCCGCCGCCCTGCGTGATTCGGGCCGTTTCGTCAGCATCGACTATCTGGGCGAGGACGTCGCGAGCCCCGACGACGCCGAGGCGGCCGTGCGGATCTACCTGGATTTGATCGACGCGCTGGGCCGGCTCGGTGCGGCACCCGGCCCAGTCCGGCCTCTGGAAGTGTCGGTCAAGCTCTCGGCGCTGGGGCAGTCCCTGAATCGCGACGGGCACAAGATCGCGCGGGAGAACGCGTGGTCGATCTGCGCCGCCGCCGAGCGGGCGGGTGTATGGGTGACCGTCGACGCCGAGAACCACACCACCACCGATTCGACGCTGCGCATCGTGCGCGACCTGCGGACCGAATTCCCTTGGCTGGGACTGGTTTTGCAGGCATACCTGCGGCGTACCCTGGATGACTGCGAGGAATTTGCCGCCTCGGGCGCCCGGGTCAGGCTGTGTAAGGGCGCCTACGACGAACCTGGCTCGCTGGCTTACCGCTCGCCCGCCGAAATCACTGACTCCTATCTGGCGTGCCTTCGGGTGCTGATGGCAGGGTCCGGCTACCCGATGGCAGCCACTCACGATCCGCAGATCATCAGCGTGGTGCCGTCGATGGCGCGCGAATCGGGCCGCCGTAGCGGTGATTTCGAATATCAGATGCTCTATGGCATTCGCGACGACGAGCAGCGGCGTCTCGCCGCGGCCGGCAACCAGCTGCGGGTGTACATCCCGTTCGGCACGCAGTGGTACGGCTACTTCATGCGGCGGCTGGCCGAGCGGCCGGCAAATGTGGCGTTCTTCCTGCGTGCGCTGGCGAAGCGCGGTCACCGAGTGTGAATCGTCGGCTTTGAACGTGAATACCGGGCGGCGACACGCCGATAATTCCCGCCGAGGTTTCACACAGGACGCCCCGGATTCACACCCCGAACGCGTTGCTAACCGCGACGGGGTCGTGGACGGTCGCCGGCGAAGCCGCGCACCACATGGGCGCGAACGAATTCCGCCACCACGTCGGGATCATCCATGTCCAGCGTCGAGGACGGCGTGCTGAAAAGCGAGAACAGGATGCGCGCAAACCATTCACCGCCGGCCTCGATGTCGAGGTCCTTGCGCACCTCGCCCGTGAGTCTGGCCGCGGACAGGTAGGGGGCGAAGAACTCGACGCATTCGCGCAGCAGCACCGCGGCGTCCTTGGTCAGCAGCAAGCTGATCGCATCCTCGTCGAAATACTTCTCCGTAGAGATGGCCCGGCGCGCCCGCGTGACGAATATCGCTGCCGAACAAAGCTTGTCCTCGAGCGTGCCGCCACCTTGGTCCATCGCCTTGGACATCTCGCGATAGAACTGCTGCGAGGCGTGTTCGGCGCACGCCTCGACGATGGACGCCTTGTCGGAAAAGTACTCGTAGATGGTGCTCCGGGAAACCCCGGCGTGCTTGGCGATGTCGACGATGGTTGCCTTCTGCAATCCCTGCTTGCCGAAACACGCAAACGCGGACTCCACGATCAGCTCGCGGGTGTCGGTCATCTGGCTGTGGGCCGAGCTCGGTGTCACGGGTCCCCTCAACCGGCCGGCGCGAGAATCAGACCACTGGTCGGCACGCCGGTTCCGGATGTGACCAGCACGTGCTCGACGTTGTCGACCTGGTTGTAGGAGGTGCCGCGCACCTGTCGCACCCCCTCGGTGATGCCGTTCATGCCATGGATGTAGGCCTCGCCGAGCAGGCCGCCATTGGTGTTGATGGGGAACTCTCCACCCAGCGACAACCGCTCGATCGTGGCGAAGTCCTTGGCCTCCCCGCGCCCGCAGAACCCGAGCTCCTCGAGTTGGGTGAAGACGAACGGAGTGAAATGGTCATAGATGAAGGCGGTTTGGATGTCTTGGGGTTTGAGACCCGAGTCGCGCCACAGCTGGCGGGCCACCATACCCATCTCCGGAAGACCGGTGATCTCGTCGCGGTAATAGCTGGTCATCATCTCGCCGTTGTCCGCCGCGCCCTGGGCGGCCGCCGTGATGATCGCCGGCGGCTGGCGCAGGTCGCGGGCGCGTTCGGCGCTGGTGACGACGAGAGCCACGCCGCCGTCGCTCTCTTGGCAGCAATCCAGCAGGCGCAGTACAGGTTCGATGATCCAGCGCGAATTCTGGTGGTCCTCCAGCGTGATCGGGCGCTGGTAGAACCACGCGTCGGGGTTGGCCGACGCGTGCGTGCGGTCGACGACCGCGATCCTGCCGAAGTCCTCGTTGGTCACGCCGTAGGTCGACATGTAGCGCTGGGCGTGCATGGCAACCCACGCCGCAGGGGTGAGCAACCCGAACGGAGCGTAATGCGCCATGAACAACGGTGTTTCCGCCATGCTGCGACCGCTGCCCCCGAACCGGAAGCCGGAGCGCTCGTTGAACGCGCGCCAGCACACCACGACGTCGGCGACACCGGTAGCGACGGCCATCGCCGCGTGTACGACGGTGCCGGCGGCCGCGCCGCCGCCGTGGTGCACGCGGGAGAAGAAGCTCAGGTCGCCGATGCCCACGTTGCGGGCGATGTCGATCTCGTCGCTGGAATCCATGGTGAACGTGACCATGCCGTCGACGTCAGTGGGCGCCAGGCCGGCGTCGTCGAGTGCGGCGCTGACCGCCTCGCACGCCAATTGCAGCTCGCTGCGCCCCGATTCCTTCGAAAACTCCGTCTGGCCGATCCCGACGATGGCCGCGGCGCCCGGCAGCGTCCGGCTCACGCGCCCGGTCCGTCGAGCAGACTCAGCACCGCGGTCCCGGAGACGTGGTCACCCAGGCTGTTGGTGCCGGAAAAGGTGACCTCGACGAAGTTCTCGCCGTCGGATCCCTCGGTCTTGCCGGTGACACTGCCGGTGAACCGCAGTGGGTCGTCCGGAAAGCATGGCACGCCGAGGCGAATCGACAGTTTCTTCACCATTGCCTCGGGGCCGGCCCAGTCGGTGAGGAAGCGAACGCAGTAGCCGTTGGTGGTCAGGATGTTCATGAACAAGTTGGGCGAGCCCTGCTGCTTGGCGTAGTCGCGGTCGTGGTGCACCGGCATGAAATCGCGGGTGGCGATCGCGCCCGCCACGATCATCGTTGTGGTGATGGGGATTTCGAGCGGCGTCAACTCATCACCGACCGAGATGTCCCGCCAGCGCAGGGTGGTGGTGCGGCTGGTGGTTGTCGTCATACTCGTCCTTTCGGATAGGTTGCGCAAAGGCCTGACAGCGCCGGATCGGGACGTAGGGTGAAATCGAGATCCATTGCCATGCCTAGCTTGCTGGCCGGAACTGGTGCAGCACCAGTCCATCATCAAAGCTCTGGTAGTAGACCTGTACCGGTAATCCGGGCGTCACGTCGGACGGTTCGATGCCGGTCAGGTTGGACACCAGGCGCACCCCTTCCTCTAGTTCCACCAGCACGACGACATAGGGGTACTCGAAGAACGGAAACTTAGGCTCGTGCGGCATCACGTAGCTGTAAACCGTGCCGCGGCCGGAGGACTCGATCGCCTCCCACCGCAGCGATCGGCAGTGCGGGCACATCGGGCGCGGCGGGTGACGCAGCTGCCCGCAGCCGCCGCAGCGTTGGATCAGGAGTTTGTTCTCCCGCAATCCATTCCAGAAGAATTCGGTGTCCGGCGTGATCGCCGGGGCCAGCCGGGCCGCCATCAGCCTGCCGGCCTGAAGCGCAACACCCGAAATCGCTGCCGCCCCAGCACTTCACCGTGCTGGTCGGTGTAGGTCGTCAACCAGGTCAGGAAGAAGCCGGTGCCCAGCGCCGTCTTCTTCTCGTCGGAGACGGATTCGTAGACCGTCGTCGCGCTGATCACGTCGCCCAGTCGCGGGTACCGTTCGATCTCGAACTCCGAGTTTGTCGCCACCGTGCTGGTGTAGCCGGCCTCGTCGAGGAAGGCCGTTGGGTTGCTGTGGATCTCGACAGGAGCCCCACCCCGCTCGCCGATTCCCTCCAGCTTCGGCGACGGCATGGTCCAGGTCTGGAGCATCACCGGCGGCGACACGATGCCGCCGAATCGCGACGAGGCGGCGAACTCCGGATCGAGATAGACAGGATTCATGTCGGCCATCGCGTACGCCCAGTGCCGGATCATAGGTTGGTTCACCGGGTCCGGTGCGAGCGAAGGTTTTCCGGTGCCGCCGGTCGGATGTCCGACGAGGGCACGCACCTTGGCGCTGACGGTTTCTGAGTCGGTCACGTAGCAAAGCCCCTCTCGCAGCACGCCTGATCCGACAGATCGATGCCATCTGTCCTGCGAGTTGTGTGTACTCTGCACCGTCGCGTGCTGTCAATATGACGGCAAAGTATGGGATAGCGCGGAATTCGCTCGGATGATGATTGACGGCGGCCGCTGAGGCGAGTACACCAAGTGATCAGATGACCGGAGGAAGCAGATGGCCGATTCGCCCGCTCTTGTCCAGACCTATCAGCTCTACATCGACGGCAACTGGGTCGAGCCGCAGGACGGCCGCTACGACGACCTCTCGCCGTCCAACGAGGC
The DNA here is from genome assembly GCF_059812425.1 of Mycobacterium sp. NGS56. Taxonomy (NCBI): domain Bacteria; kingdom Bacillati; phylum Actinomycetota; class Actinomycetes; order Mycobacteriales; family Mycobacteriaceae; genus Mycobacterium; species Mycobacterium sp. NGS56. Next base: position 401,878 of record NZ_JCALCQ010000001.1, on the reverse strand, counting down.
CGTCATCGCCACCGCGCCCGACGCGAGCGTCGCGCAGGTTGGCGACGCGATCGCGGCCGCGCGGCGCGCCTTCGACAGCGGACCGTGGGGCGTGATGTCCGCCGAGCAGCGCGCCGGGTGTCTCAATCAGCTGAGCGAGGCTTTGAGCAAGCACGCCGACGACTTCTTCGCGCTGTCGCAGGCGGAGTGGGGCTGTATCGCCAACGAGCGCATGATGCAGATCGACGCCGCCGGGTTCATGTCCATGCATGCCGCCCAGCTCGCCACCCAGCTGGTCGACCAAGAGGTCACCGGAATCAGCGCCGGAACCACGTTGCTTCGGCATGTGCCGTTGGGTGTCGTATCGGTGCTGACGCCGTGGAACTTTCCGCATTGCCTGAACGTGATGAAGCTGAATCATGCTCTGGCCGCAGGAAATACGGTCGTGCTCAAGCCGTCTCCGCTGACACCGCTGGCGGGGCTGGCGCTGGCGCGGCTCATCGACGAGTACACCGACATTCCGCCCGGTGTGGTCAACGTGGTCACACCCTCGGGAGTCGAGGCGGCCAGGCTGCTGACCACCGACCCGCGCATCGACATGGTGAGCTTCACCGGCAGCTCGGTCGTCGGCCGCCAAGTCATGTCCGCCGCCGGCGACACGATGAAACGAATCCTGCTGGAGCTCGGCGGCAAGTCGGCCAGCATTGTCCTCGACGACGCGCAGATCACCGACGAAATGCTGCGGCAGATGCTGTTCGAATCCTGTTCGCTGCACGCCGGACAGGCCTGCATCCTGCACAGCCGGCTGCTGTTGCCTGATTCGCTGCACGACGACGTCGTCGATCGGCTCGCCGCATTGGCCGGCGAGGTCAAGGTGGGCGATCCCACCGACCCGGACGTGCAGATGGGGCCGCTGATCAGTGCGGCGCAACGCGACAGGGTCGAGGCGCACATCGCCGGCGCACGTCGCGATGGGGCGAAGCTGGTGACCGGCGGCGGGCGGCCGGCGGGTTTGGACGTCGGCTACTACGTCGAACCCACGATTCTGTCCGGCGTGGAGCCGAATTCGACCATCGCGCAGGAGGAGGTGTTCGGTCCGGTGTTGAGCGTGCTGCGCTACCGAGACGACGAGGAGGCCGTGGCGATCGCGAACAACTCGCAATACGGGCTCTCCGGTGCGGTGTGGGGTGAGGATATGGACCGCGCCGTCGGCGTGGCGCGCCGCATCCGCACCGGCCAGGTCGCGGTCAACGGCGTCAGTCCCGGTGGCGCGCCGTTCGGGGGCTTCAGGCTCAGCGGCCTGGGCCGCGAAGGCGGCGGCATCGGTGGACTCCATCAGTACATGGAACAGATGGCGATCGGGGTTCCCGCCTAAGGCAACCCGCGGCGAGCCCGATGTGCCCGCAAATCCCACTGCTGTTTGACGGATCTCCGACGTAGATAGGTCCGCGCGGCGCCCGCGGTCCATCGCTGAGCAGCCCGCGACACCTGACCGCCCTTTGGTGAACCGAACACGACATGCCAAGCTGCTCGACATGGTCATCGAGATCGCCCGCCCCAAGCTAGAAGGAAACGTCGCTGTCGGCGAGGACCGCCAAATCGGGTTCGCCGAATTCGGTGACCCGCAAGGCCGGGCGTTCTTCTGGCTGCATGGCACCCCCGGCGCCCGCCGTCAGATTCCCACCGAAGCCCGCCTGTACGCCGAAAAGCACAAGATCCGGCTGATCGGCCTGGACCGGCCCGGGATCGGCTCGTCGACGCCGCATCGTTACGAGAACATCCGGGCGTTCGGGGACGATCTGCAGACCATTGCGGACATCCTGGGCATCGACGATATGGCCGTTATCGGCCTGTCCGGCGGCGGCCCCTACGCACTCGCGTCCGCCGCGGTGCTGCCCGATCGGGTGGTAGCGGTCGGTGTGCTGGGCGGCGTCGCGCCGTTTCTCGGCGAGGAGGGGATCACCAGCGGCCTGATGAATTTGGGCAAGCGGGTGGCACCCCTGCTGCGGCTGGGCGGTGACCCGCTGCGCATCGGCGCGAGCCTGGTAGTGCGGGCGATTCGTCCCGTCGCGAATCCGGCGCTGTTCTTGTATGCCGCGATATCGCCGGAGGGCGACCGGCGCCTGCTGACCCGGCCGGAGTTCGGGGCCATGTTCCTCGACGACCTGCTCAACGGCAGCCGCAAGCAATTGGCGGCCCCGTTCAACGACATCATCCTGTTCACCCGGGACTGGGGATTCCGACTCGACGAGGTCAAGGTCCCGGTGCGCTGGTGGCACGGCGACAGCGACCACATCGTGCCATTCGCCCACGGCAAGCACGTCGTGTCCTTATTGCCCGACTGCGAGCTGATCGTGCTCCCCGGCGAAAGCCACCTCGGCGGGCTGGGCCGCGGCGAGGAGATCCTGTCCACCCTGACGAAGATCTGGGACGAGCGAGGCTGACCGCCTCCGCGGCCGGGTAGCCTGCTCACGTGCTGCTGGCCTCCCTGAATCCCGTGGCGCTGAGCGCCACCGATATCGCCGATGCGGTGCGCATCGACGGCACCGTGTTCAGCCGCAGCGACCTCGTCGGTGCCGGCACCTCGGTGGCCGAGCGGGTGGGCGGCGCAGGCCGGGTTGCCATCCTGGCCGCACCGACTGCCCCGACGGTGCTGGCAGTCGCCGGGTGCCTGATCGCCGGGGTGCCGTTTGTCCCAGTGCCCGCCGATGTCGGCGCAGCCGAACGGCGTCACATGCTCACCGACTCCGGTGTGCGGGCTTGGCTCGGAACGGCGCCCGACGAGCCGGAAGGCCTGCCGCACATCCCGGTGCGGCTGCACGCCCGCTCCTGGCACCGCTATGCCGAACCGTCGCCGGACGCCACCGCGATGATCATCTACACCTCGGGTACCACGGGGCCGCCCAAAGGCGTGGTGTTGAGCCGACGAGCGATCGCGGCCGACCTCGACGCCCTGGCGGAAGCCTGGCAATGGACGGCCGACGACGTCTTGGTGCACGGCTTGCCGCTCTTTCACGTGCACGGTCTGGTGCTGGGCCTGCTCGGCTCGCTGCGGATCGGAAATCGCTTCATTCACACCGGCAAGCCGACACCGGCGGGCTACGCGCAGGCCGCGGCCGAGCACGGCGGCACGCTGTTTTTCGGGGTGCCCACGGTGTGGTCGCGGGTGGGGGCCGACGAACAAGCCGCCCGAGCGCTGCGCCCCGCGCGGTTACTGGTCTCCGGCAGCGCGCCGCTGCCGGTTCCGGTGTTCGAGCGGCTGGCCGGACTCACCGGACATCAGCCCATCGAACGCTACGGCGCCTCGGAATCGCTGATCACGTTGTCCACGCGCGCCGACGGCGAGCGACGCCCCGGGTGGGTGGGCCTGCCGCTCACCGGTGTGCGGACGCGGGTGGTGGACGACGACGGCGCGGTGGTGCCACACGACGGCGAGACCGTCGGGAAGCTGCACGTGCGCGGCCCGATGATGTTCGACGGCTACCTGAACCGGCCGGAAGCGACCGCCGAGGCATTCGACACCGACGGCTGGTACCGCACCGGCGACGTAGCGGTGATCGACGCCGACGGGATGCACCGCATCGTCGGACGCGAGTCGGTCGACCTGATCAAATCCGGCGGCTACCGCATCGGGGCCGGTGAGATCGAAACGGTGCTGCTCGGGCATCCCGGCGTCCAAGAGGCGGCGGTCATCGGGCTGCCCGATGCGGACCTGGGTCAGCGCATCGTCGCGTACGTCGTCGGATCGGCCGACGGCGATGAGCTGATCGACTATGTCGCCCAAGAGCTTTCGGTGCACAAGCGGCCACGCGAGGTGCGTATCGTCGACGCGCTGCCGCGCAACGCCTTGGGCAAGGTCCTCAAGAAGCAACTGCTGACCGACGGCTGAGCGGACGCTCAACGGGTGACGCCCGTTCGGCCGGGCGCCCAGACACGCAGCAATTTGTCAGGCTTGGGGCCGAGCGTGCCCGCGGCGCTTCACCTACCGTCGGAACCGTGCATCGATCTCACTGGACGGCGAGCGGCCAGAATGGGTGACCCGACTCGATTCGTGGGCACCGCCGCCCCTGCCCGGCGTAGCCCTATGCGACGGATCGCGGCAGCCTGCCTCGTGGGCTCGGCCATCGAGTTCTACGACTTCCTGATCTATGGAACCGCGGCCGCACTGGTGTTTCCCACGGTGTTCTTCCCCCACCTGGGCCCGACGGTGGCCACTATCGCCTCGATGGCAACGTTCGCGACGGCGTTCCTGTCGCGCCCGTTGGGCGCCGCCGTCTTCGGATACTTCGGCGACCGGCTGGGTCGCAAGAAGACGTTGGTCGCCACGCTGCTGATCATGGGCGCATCGACCGTCAGCGTGGGCCTCGTCCCCAACACGGCGTCGATCGGGGTCGCCGCACCGTTGATCCTTGTGGTCCTGCGGTTGCTGCAAGGCTTCGCCGTCGGCGGCGAATGGGCCGGGTCGGTGTTGCTGAGCGCCGAATACGCGCCTCCGGGCAAACGCGGCTGGTACGGCATGTTCACCTCGCTGGGCGGCGGTACGGCGGGGGTACTGGCCAGCCTGACGTTCCTCGCGGTCAGTCTCACCATGGGGGAAAGCAGCCCCGCGTTCATGGAATGGGGCTGGCGGGTGCCCTTCCTCATCAGCAGCGGGCTGATCGCCATCGCTCTCTACGTGCGGCTCAACATCGACGAGACGCCGCTGTTCGTGGAGGAGAAGGCCCGCAACCTAGTGCCCAAAGCGCCCCTGGCGGAGCTGGTGCGGCTGCAGCGTCGCGAAATCGTGCTCGTCGCGGGCTGCTTTTTGGGCGGCATGGGCTTTGTCTACCTGGGCAACACCTTCCTCGTCATGTACGCCCACTCCCACCTGGGCTATTCGCGCAGCTTCGTCTGGGGCGTCGGTGCGCTGGCTGGGCTGACGAGCATCGTGTTCGTCTCGTTCGGGGCCTGGCTGTCGGATCGAGTCGGGCGTCGCCGGGTGATGCTGAGCGGGCTGGCGGCGTGTCTGCCATGGTCGTTTGTGGTCATCCCGCTGATGGATACCGGCAGCCCCGCCATGTACGCGGTAGCCGTCCTGGGCATGTTCGCCTGCGCGGCGACAGCCAACGGCCCCACGGGGGCTTTCGTTCCCGAGCTGTTCGCCACCCGTTACCGCTACAGCGGCGCAGCGGTGGCGATGAACCTGGCCGGCATCCTCGGCGCCGCCGTGCCGCCGCTGTTGGCGGGCACCTTGTTGGCGACCTACGGCAGCTGGGCCATCGGGCTCATGATGGCGACCCTGGTGACCGCCAGCTTGGTGTGCGTCTCGCGGCTGCCGGAAACCAAGGGAACCGCGCTGGGCGGCGCGCCGGCCGCCGAGCGGGTGCCTGCCGACTTATAGGTGCGTCCTTAGTTGGCGTGCAGATCTTCGTTGAGGGCAATGCCCTGACCGCCGCGGGCCGCCACTTCCACCGCGCCGCTCACCGAGTTGCGGCGGAACAACAGGTTGTTGCCTCCGGACAGCTCGAGCGCCTTGATCGTTTTGCCTTCGGGCGTAATGACTTTGGTGCCCGCGGTGAGGTACAGGCCGGCTTCGACGACGCAGTCGTCGCCCAATGAGATACCCAGGCCGGCGTTGGCGCCGAGCAGGCAGCGCTTGCCGATCGAAATCACCTCGGTGCCACCCCCGGACAGCGTCCCCATGATCGAGGCTCCGCCTCCGATGTCGGAACCGTCGTCCACCACCACGCCGGCGGAGATGCGTCCCTCCACCATCGACGCTCCCAGGGTGCCGGCGTTGTAGTTGACGAAGCCCTCGTGCATCACCGTCGTGCCTGGCGCCAGGTGGGCACCGAGCCGCACCCGGTCGGCGTCGGCGATGCGCACTCCGGTCGGCAGGACGTAATCGACCATCCGCGGGAACTTGTCGACGCCGTAGATCGTCACCGATCCGTGGCGCCGCAGCCGGGCTCGCACTGCCTCGAAACCCTCGACGGCGCACGGTCCGCGGTTAGTCCAGACCACATTGGTTAATACCCCGAACAAGCCGCCGGCGTTCAGCCCGTGCGGCGCCACCAACCGGTGCGAGAGCAGATGCAATCGCAGGTAGGCGTCGTAGGCGTCGGCGGCCACGTCATCCAGCGAGCCGATGACCGTGCGCACGGCGACGGTCTCGGTGCCGCGGTCGTCGTCGCGACCGATCAGCGCGGTCAGCTCCGGGGGAACATCGGACAGCGCCAGCCGCGACGTCGCGCTGGTGCCCGGTGCGGTCAGTTCCGGCGCGGGAAACCACGTGTCGAGGACCGATCCGTCGGCGGCCAGCGTTGCCAGCCCGATTCCTGCAGCTCCAGTCACGGCGGACAGGTTACTTCGTGGGCTGCGCGCAGCTCCCGCCCGCCCTGTGGAGGTGCGGAATCGACATCCGCAAAGCCGGGCCCGGTCCGCACTCAAAGACCGACGCGGGCAAGGTAACTCGTCATCGCCGGGTGGTTCCACGGCCGTGAGCGTTCGGCTTCCCCAGTCCTAGCAGGTCAGGCGTGAATTTTGCCGATTTGGGTACGCAGCTTCCGGGATCCTTCCGGGCCTGCCGCAGGTCCCTATGTCGCCGGCCGTCGTGGCCGCCTGATTGCCCGAGGAGAAGAACATGTCCTTTGTCACCACCCGGCCCGAGGCGCTGCTGGCCGCGGCGAGCACACTCGAAGGCCTCGGCGCCTCGATGGCCGCCCAGGATGCCGCCGCCGCGGCGCCCACCACGAGCATCGCTCCGGCGGCCGCCGACGAGGTGTCCGCACTGCAGGCCGCGCAGTTCTCCGCCTACGGCGCCTGGTACCAGCAGGTCAGCGCGCAGGCAAAAGCGATTCACCAAACTTTGGTGAACAACCTGGACAGCAACGCCGACTCCTATGGCACGACGGAAGCCGTGAACCAGGTCACCACGAGGGCCGCGGCGTTGCCCGCCGCCGCCCCGGCCGCCGCTGCCGCCGACCCGCCGGCCGGGGACGCGGCCCTGGGCACCTCCATCGAGTGGGGTCAGAACGTCGGCGCCGCGGCCTCGGACTTCATCACCTTGGGCGAGGGGCAATTCGCTCCGGTCCCCGGCGCGGCCGGCATCCCTAATTTCACCGGTGGTCTCACGTCGGCAACCCCGGCGAGCGCCCCCGCCCCGGCGGCGCCCGCAGCCGCGGCCGGGGCGCCGTTGCTGGCGAGCATGGGTCGGGGACCCTCGATCGGCGCGTTGTCGGTACCACCAAGCTGGGCGGCAACCGAAGTCTCGGCGGTGACCCCGGCCCCGGCGACGCTGACTGGTGCGGGGTTCGCCAGCGCCGCGCCCCAGACCGCGACGGTGGGCACCATTCCGGCTGGCGTGCCGTCGATGGCGACCACCGGACGTGGCGGCTACGGCCTCGGCGCACCCCGCTACGGCGTCAAACCCACCGTAATGCCCAAGCCGGGCGTCTAGCACCCCCGACCCACAGCGAGAACAGGAGCAAGACAATGACTTTCGACTTTGGAGCACTGCCCCCAGAGGTCAATTCCCTGCGCATGTACACCGGTGCGGGGGCGGGCCCGATGATGGCCGCGGCGGCGGCGTTCAGCAGCTTGGCCGACGAACTGAGTACCACCGCCGCAGCCAGCGAGGCGGCGATCGCGAATTTGACCGGCGAGGACTGGATGGGGCCGTCGTCGGTGGCGATGGCCACCGCCATCGCGCCGTATGTGATGTGGATGCACACCACCGCCGCACAACTGCAACAGGCGGCCGCTCAAGCCATGGCCTCCGCGGCGGCCTACGAGGCTGCCTTTGCGATGACTGTGCCGCCGCCGCTGGTCGCGGCCAACCGGGCCCAGCTCGCGGCTTTGGTCGCGACCAACGTCCTGGGACAGAACACCCCGGCCATCGCGGCCACGGAGGCGCAATACGGCGAGATGTGGTCGCAAGACGCCGCCGCCATGTACGGCTACGCGGCGTCGTCGGCGGCCGCGGCAAGGCTGAGTCCATTGACATCTCCGGCGCCCACCAATAACCCGGGTGGACTGGGCGCGCAGACTGCGGCCACGGCCGCACAGACCAGTGGGCTCCGCGGGGTCGTCTCCAACGTGCCCAACGCTGTGCAGACGTTGGCCGCACCCGCCGCACTGGCGGACCCGCCGGGCGCGAGCGCCCTGGACAGCATCCTTGGCGACCCTCTGGTGTCCAACATCGGCAACGCCGGAACCGACGTCGTGTCGTGGAACGTGTTCAACACCATCGTGTCCAACATCTTGTACAACCACACCGTCGACACGGCCGCTTCGGCCGGCCTGTCCACGGACCTGGGAAGCGCGGTCAGCTCCGGCGCCCTGGTGAGTGCAGCGGCACCGGTCAGCACTGCGGGCGTCGGGGCCGGACCGGTACTGGCGAGCATGGGCTCGGCGTCCCCAATCGGCGGATTGTCGACGCCCGCAACGTGGTCGGCGGCCACGCCGCGGGTCCCCGCCGCGACCATCGCGGGTGCGGGGTGGACCGCGCCCACCGAGGACGTGCAAACCACCTGGGCGTCCGGCATGCCGGCGGTCGCCTCGGCGGGCCGGGGCGGCTACGGCATGGGGCCGCGTTATGGCGTCAAGCCCAAGGTGATGCCCACCCAGGTCCTCGTCTGAGCCGCGCCGGGGCCGCGCTTGCGATCGCCTCGGGGTTGATGGTGGCGACCCGCTGCGCCCGGCGGGGCCGCGCTTGCGATCGCCACTACCCTGAGACCGTGTTGGACTTACGCGGGGATCCGATCGCGCTGACCGCGGCGCTGGTGGACATCCCCAGCGAATCGCGGGACGAGGCGCGGCTGGCCGACGAGGTCGAGGCCGCGCTGCGGTCACAAACCTTCGGGTTCGAGATCATCCGCAACGGCAACGCCGTGCTGGCGCGCACGCACCACCGGCGGCCGTCGCGCGTGCTGCTGGCGGGCCACCTGGACACCGTCCCCGTGGCCGGAAACCTGCCCAGCCGCCGCGAGGGCGGCGACCTGTACGGCTGCGGCACGGCGGATATGAAATCCGGGGACGCGGTCTTCCTCCATCTCGCCGCCACGGTGGCCGACCCGGTGCACGATCTGACACTGGTGATGTACGACTGTGAGGAAATCGAGGCCGCGGCAAACGGATTGGGCCGCATCGAACGCGAGTTGCCGGACTGGCTGTCCGCCGACGTGGCGATCTTGGGCGAGCCCACCGGCGGCTACATCGAAGCAGGCTGCCAAGGCACCCTGCGCGTAGTGGTCAGCGCCAGCGGAACCCGTGCGCATTCGGCGCGAGCCTGGTTGGGAGACAACGCGATTCACAAGCTCGGCGCCGTGCTGGAGCGGCTGGCCGTCTACGAGCCACGCAGCGTCGACATCGACGGCTGCGTCTATCGTGAAGGCCTGTCGGCCGTGCGCATCGACGGCGGCGTGGCGGGCAACGTCATTCCCGACGCGGCCGCGGTGACGATCAACTTCCGTTTCGCCCCCGACCGGTCGCTCCCCGACGCGCTGCAACACGTGCACGACGTGCTCGCCGGGCTCGACGTGCACATCGAGCAGACCGATGCGGCGGCCGGCGCGCTGCCCGGCCTGTCCCAACCCGCCGCCAAAGCGCTGATCGAAGCGGCGGGCGGAAACGTCCGGGCCAAGTACGGCTGGACCGACGTGGCGCGCTTCGCCGCACTGGGCATACCGGCGGTCAACTTCGGGCCCGGTGATCCCAACCTGGCGCACAAGCGTGACGAGCGGGTCGCGGTCGCCAACGTCACCGCCGCGGTGGACGTGCTGCGCGGCTACCTGAGCGGCTAAGCCTTTCCGGCCCCGCACCGCTGCGCCTGCGCGGCGGCGTCGGCGGCGGCCGCGTGCATGCCGATCGACGTTAACTCGTCCGACACCGCCCGCAAACCGGCGTCATCGCCCGCAGCCAGCGCGCGGGCATGGGCTAGTGCGATTCTGCCTACAACACAATCGATCTCGTCACAGAGCCGAGCCAGAGGATCTACCGCCCGGCCGTCCCCCAGCCGCACGGCTTCGTGCCAGACGCGCACCGCCACGCCCCGCTGCCCACCGCGTTCGGCCGTCCGGGCGGCGTCACGCGCGGCGGCGACCGCGCCATGCGCGTCCCGCACCAGGGCCAGCCGCCATGCCCGCGCCACACCGAGCTCCGGTGTGAACAGGGCCGACTTGGTGCCGTGCCGGGATTCGGCCCTGCTCAATGCCTTTGCTGCGGCGGCGGTGTCACCCTGCTTGGCCAGCGCGGTGGCCAGCAGTGTCAGTGACAGCGGCCCCCATGAATAACCGGTGCGCTCCAGGGTGGCGGACGCCGGGGCCAATATTGCTGCGGCAGCGGCAAATTCGCCGCCAGCGATCAGCACGTGAGCCAACAATACCTCACCGATTGCGCGACCCGGTTGTTGCAATTCGGCGAAGTCGGTGAACTGCTGAGCGAGCTGGCGGGCTTGGTCAGGGTGGCCGGCCATCAACAGCGCGGTGGTCTGACCCAGCCCGATGGTGAAGCGCAACAGCCCGGGATGTTCGGCGGCCAGGGCGCGCTGTGCCAGCGGCTCGACGTCCTCGAATCGACCCTCGCGCGCCGCGCACAATGCGGCCGCGCTGGCCGCCCATGCCACCGCCTGGTCATCGGCCGCCGGCGACGCGAGGACGTCGGAGGAGACCTTAACGGCGTGCCTGACGTTGCCGGCGTTCATCGCGAAGGTCGCGCTGAGCGCGTCGAGGGTGGTCCGCGGTCCGGCGTCGGTGACCCGGTTGCGCACGGTCCGCAGGAACGCGGTGGCGCGCTCCGGTTCGCTCAGCATCCAGAACTGGTTCGCCGCCCGCAGCAGGGCCCAGTCCATCAGCGCCGCCTCGGTCAACGCGGTGGAGTCGACGTCGGCCAGCACCGAATCGGCCTCGCGGCCACGGCCCTGCCACGCCAGGGCATGCGCCAGCGCGAGCCGCGCAACCAACCCGCCGGAACGCTGCAGCGCCGATCGGGCCAGCCGTTCGCCCAGCGCCAAATCGCCCAGCCGCAGCGCCTCTCGGGCGGCGGCGACGACGTCGGCCACCCGCGGGGAAGTGTCACTGTCCAGCGCCAGCAAAACCAGTCGCAACCGGTCACTGAGGTGCTCGGACCGACGCTGCGACAGCAGCTCGATGAGCTCGCTGCGTCGCTGCCGGGCCTCGTCGAGGTCGAGCGCGGCCCGCATCCGCTCGGCGAACAGCGGGTGGGCTGTATAGACGACCGGGTCGTCGGAGGACCCGCCGCGCGCCCGGGTCTCCGCAGCTCCCCACGTCACCGCCTCGGCCACCGCGCCGTCGCCGGCGAGCGCGGTCAACTCGGCGGCCGAAAGCGGCTCCGCGACGGCCAGATACTTCAGGACCAAGCGAGCCGTCTCAGGGAGCTCGGCGAGGAACGTGTCAATCTCCGCCGGCACGGTCGCCCCGCCCGGCGGCTCGATGTCGATCCGGGTGAGCAGGCCGTCGTTCCACAGCGCCGCGATCGCTTCGGGAGCGGCCTCGGCGCGGGCGGTGACGATGAGCCGTCCCGCACCATCGCGCGCCAACTGGTAGACGAGCGTCGCCGACAACACGTCCAAGTGTTGGGCGTCGTCGACGATCAGCAGCAGGTCGTCACCGCCCAGCGACGCCCGGGCGGCGCGCAATAGCGCGGCCGGCTTGCCGATGTCGGCGATCTGCACCAGATGACTGAAGGCCCCGAACGGGACCGTGCGTTCGGTCGGGGTGCCGGTGACCCAGCGGACGAGCGTGTTCGGGTGCTGATCGGTGAAACGCTCGGCGGCGAGCCGGGCCAGGGTGGATTTGCCGACGCCGTCGGGACCCAGCACCACCGCGCCCCGGCCCCCGTCGGCCAGTGCCGCATCCAACCGTTCTGAGGCCGTCGCATGTTGGGGGACGTTCCATCGAATCGGCACCGCCGAATTTTATGGTGCGTAGTCGGCCGGACGGCGAAAGCCCCAGATATGACGGCTGGTGTGCGGTTGGTCTACCTTTGGCGGATATGTCCGGCCAGCGCGATTCTCCAAGCGAATGGTCGGTGTGTGTGTATTGCGCGTCCGGCCCGCAGCACCCCGAATTGCTCGGAGTCGCTGCGGAACTCGGTGAGGCGATCGCCGAGCGCGGCTGGACGTTGGTGTGGGGTGGGGGCCGGGTATCGGCGATGGGCGCGGTGGCGAGCGCGGCGCGCGCCCGCGGCGGCCGGACCGTCGGCGTCATCCCCAAGATCTTGATGCGCCGTGAGGTTGCCGACGCGGACGCCGACGAGCTGATCGTCAGCGACACCGTGCACGAGCGCAAGCAGCTCATGGAGGAGCGCTCCGACGCGTTCGTCGTGCTGCCGGGTGGCCTTGGCACCCTCGACGAGCTGCTTGACGCATGGACGACGGCCTTCCTGGGTCTGCACGGCAAACCCATCGTGCTGCTGGATCCGTTCGGTCACTACGAAGGGCTGTGGACCTGGTTGTGCGGATTGCTGGATAACGGTTACATCTCCCAACTGGCGATGGACCGGTTGGTGCTGGTCGACAAGGTGGGTGCGGCGCTGGAAGCGTGCGCACCCGGCTGAGGCCGCCGACGGGTTTGCCTCCCTACTAGGCTGTCCGCCGAGCTTGACTTTGGAAACGAATCGAGGGGATCACGTGTCCGATCGTGATGGAGGAGCGCGCACGCCGGTCAAACTGACCGACATCGCAGTTCGGGCGCCGGCCGTGCTGGCCGACCTGCCGGTGATCGTGCGGGGCGCGATGACCGGGCTGCTGGCCCAGCCGGGCTCCAAGAAATCGATCGGCACGGTGTTCCAGGAGCGGGCCGCCCGCTACGGCGACCGGATCTTCCTGCGCATGGGCGATCAGAAACTGACGTACCGCGACGCCAACGCGGCCGCCAATCGGTACGCCGCCGTGCTGGCCGCGCGCGGTGTCGGGCAGGGCGATGTCGTGGCCATCATGCTGCGCAACTCGCCCAACACCGTGTTGGCCATGCTGGCGGCGGTCAAGTGCGGCGCCGTCGCCGGCATGCTCAACTACCACCAGCGCGGCGAGGTGCTCGCGCACAGCCTCGGCCTGCTGGACGCCAAGGTGCTCATCGCCGAGACCGATCTGGTCAGCGCAGTGGCCGAGTGCGGTGGCTCGGGCAGCACCGAGACGTTGACCGTCGAGGATCTCGAGCGGTTCGCGGTGAGCGCGTCGGCCACCAACCCCGCCTCGGCGGCGGCCGTGCACGCCAGGGACACCGCGTTCTACATTTTCACCTCGGGCACAACGGGATTCCCCAAGGCCAGCGTGATGACACATTTGCGATGGCTCAAGGCGCTGGCGGCGTTCGGCGGCATCGGGTTGCGGCTGAAGAGCTCCGACACCCTCTACTGTTGCCTGCCGCTGTACCACAACAACGCGCTGACGGTGGCGTTGTCGTCGGTGATCAACTCGGGGGCGACGCTGGCGCTGGGCAAGTCGTTCTCGGCGTCGAGGTTCTGGGACGAGGTGATCGCCAACGACGGCACCGCGTTCATCTACATCGGCGAGGTGTGCCGATACCTGCTCAACCAGCCGGCCAAGCCGACCGACCGTGCACACCAGGTGCGGGTGATCGCCGGAAACGGGCTGCGCCCGGAAATCTGGGACGAATTCACACAGCGATTCGGCATCGTCCGTGTCTGCGAGTTCTACGCCTCGAGCGAAGGCAACGCGGCGTTCATCAACGTCTTCAATGTGCCCCGTTCCACCGGTGTGTTCCCGATGCCGCTGGCCTACGTCGAGTACGACCCCGACACCGGCGCCCCCCTGCGCGGCGACGACGGGCGGGTCCGTCGCGTGCCGGCCGGTGAGCCCGGTTTGTTGCTCAGCCCGGTCAACCGGTTGCAGCCCTTCGACGGCTACACCGATAAGGAGTCCAGCGAGAAGAAGTTGGTGCGCAACGCCTTTCGTGAGGGTGACTGCTGGTTCAACACCGGCGATGTGATGAGCCCGCAGGGCATGGGCCACGCCGCGTTCGTCGACCGACTCGGCGACACTTTCCGGTGGAAGGGCGAGAACGTCGCCACCACGCAGGTCGAGGCGGCGCTGGCGTCCGACGACTCCGTCGAGGACTGCACCGTCTTCGGGGTCGAGGTTCCGCGCACGGGCGGCCGCGCCGGGATGGCCGCGGTCAAATTGCGCGGGGGCGCCGAGTTCGACGGGCAGTCGCTGGCCCGTGCCGTGTATGACCAGCTGCCCGCCTATGCGCTGCCGCTGTTCGTGCGGCTGGTGGATTCCATCGAGCAGACCACGACCTTCAAGAGCCGCAAGGTGGAGTTGCGCGAGCAGGGCTACGGTTCCGACGTCGAGGACCCGCTGTATGTGCTGGCCGGACGCGATGAGGGCTACGTGCCCTACTACGACGAGTACCCGGGCGAGATAGGCGAAGGCAAGCGGCCCAAGGGGTGAGTGCGCGCTGAGCTCATGGCGACCGCACGCCGCGACATCGCGCACTCGATCCCCGGGCCGCGCGGGCGGCGGCGACCGGGCACCATATACGTGTGCACTCGACATCGCCGGCGTCGGCCGGCCGTTCCACGCTGTGTGGCCGCCCGGTCGCAGGCGATCGTGCGCTGATCATGGCCATCATCAACCGCACCCCGGACTCGTTCTACGACAAGGGCGCGACCTTCAGCGACGACGCTGCCAGGGCGGCCGTGCACCAGGCCGTCGCCGACGGTGCCGATGTCATCGACGTCGGCGGTGTCAAGGCGGGCCCCGGTCAAGAGGTCGATGCCGACACCGAAATCGCCCGGCTGGTGCCCTTCATCGAATGGCTGCGCGACGCCTATCCGGATCAGCTGATCAGCGCCGATACCTGGCGTTCCGAGGTCGCCAAGGTGGCCTGCGCGGCCGGCGCGGATTTGATCAACGACACCTGGGGCGGCATCGACCCGGCGCTGCCGGAGGTGGCCGCCGAGTTCGGGGCCGGCCTGGTGTGTTCGCACACCGGCAACGCGCTGCCGCGCACGCGTCCCTTCCGCGTGAATTACGGAATCACCGTCCGCGGCGTGGTCGGCGACGTCATCGCCCAGGTCACCGCGGCTGCCGAGCGGGCGGTGGCGTGCGGAGTGGCCCGCGACCGGGTGCTGATCGACCCCACCCACGACTTCGGCAAGAACACCTTCCACGGGCTGCTGCTGTTGCGCCACGTGAGCGATCTTGTCGATACCGGGTGGCCGGTCCTCATGGCTTTGAGTAACAAGGACTTCGTCGGGGAGACTCTGGGTGTGGAATTGACCGAGCGGCTCGAGGGAACGTTGGCGGCCACCGCGCTGGCAGCCGCCGCCGGCGCGCGGATGTTTCGCGTACACCAGGTCGCGGCCACCCGCCGGGTGCTGGAAATGGTGGCCTCCATTCAGGGAACGCGCCCCCCGACGCGCTCGGTCAGGGGACTGGCATGACGACATCTGACCTGGTCACCGGCGATCTCGCCAACAACGGCATGCGCACCGCCCGGCCCGGTGACATCTGGCTGGCCAACCGCAGCTGGAGCCGGCCGAGCTGGACCATCGGCGAGCTGGAGGCCGCGAAGGCCGGGCGAACCATCTCGGTGGTGCTGCCCGCCCTCGACGAGGAAGAAACCATCGAGGCGGTGATCGAGAGCATCTCACCGCTGGTCGATGGACTGGTCGACGAGCTGATCGTGCTGGACTCCGGTTCGACCGACGAGACCGAGATCCGCGCCGTCGCTGCGGGCGCCCGCGTCGTCAGCCGCGAACAGGCGCTGCCCGAGGTGCCCATACGACCCGGCAAGGGCGAAGCATTGTGGCGGTCGCTGGCCGCCACCCGGGGCGACATCGTGGTGTTCGTCGACTCCGACCTGATCGATCCGCATCCGATGTTCGTGCCGTGGCTGGTCGCTCCGCTGCTCACCGATGACCGCATTCACCTGGTCAAAAGCTTCTATCGGAGGCCTTTTCGGGGCAGCGAGCTCGCCGACGTCGGCGACGTGGCCGCCGACACGAGTGCCACCGGCGGTGGGCGGGTGACCGAGTTGGTGGCCCGGCCGCTGCTTGCGGCTCTGCGGCCGGAACTGGGCTGTATGGTGCAGCCGCTCGGCGGCGAATACGCGGCGACCCGAGAGCTGCTGACGTCGGTTCCGTTCGCCCCGGGCTACGGCGTGGAGATCGGCCTGCTGGTGGACACCTTCGACCGGCTGGGGTTGGACGCGATCGCCCAGGCCAACCTGGGTGTCCGCGCGCACCGCAACCGGCCGCTGGCCGAGCTGGGCGTGATGAGCCGGCAGGTCATCGCGACGCTGCTGTCGCGCTGTGGGATCCCCGACTCCGGCGTCGGGCTGACGCAGTTCGTGGCCGACGGTCCCGGGGGCTCCGACTTCCAGGGCTACACCCAGCGCACCTCGGCGGTGTCGCTGGCGGACCGGCCGCCGATGCAGGCCATCAGGCCCCGGTAGGCCCGGCCGAGGTCACGCTGACCGCCGCGGTGTCGGTGGCATAGGGCAATATCGATCACGTGGCGTTGGTGTTGCTGTACCTGGTGGTCCTGGTGCTGGTGGCGATCGTCCTGTTCGGCGCGGCCAGCCTGTTGTTCGGTCGCGGCGAGCAACTGCCGCCCCTGCCGCGCGGGACGACGGCCACCATGCTTCCCGCGTTCGGGGTGACCGGGTCCGACGTCGACGCCGTCAAATTCACCCAAACCTTCCGCGGTTACAAGACCAGTGAGGTGGACTGGGTGTTGGATCGGCTCGCGCGTGAGCTCGAGGCGCTGCGCGGTCAGCTAGCCGCTGTGCCCGCGTCGCCAGCCGGGCCGGCGACCGAGGGCCAATCCGAGGAACCAGACGACGGCGAGGATCGTCAGGACTCAGTGTGAACAAGGACGAACTGGTTCGCTGCAGTTGGGCGACCGGGCGACCCGGCCCCGATTTCGAGCTCTATCGCGACTACCACGACCGCGAATGGGGCCAGCCGGTGCGCAACGGGGTTGCGTTGTTCGAGCGGATGAGTCTGGAGGCCTTTCAAAGTGGCCTGTCGTGGCTGATCATCCTGCGCAAAAGGGAGAACTTTCGGCGCGCGTTCGCCCGCTTCGACATCACCACGGTCGCTGAATACACCGACGCCGACGTGCGGCGGCTGATGGTGGACCAGGGAATTGTCCGCAACCGCGCCAAGATCGAGTCGACGATCGCCAACGCGCGCGCCGCCGCTGAACTGGGGACTCCGGAAGACCTGGCCGACCTGCTGTGGTCCTTTGCGCCGTCGCCGCGGTCACGGCCGGCCGACCCATCCGAAATCCCCTCGGCCACTGACGAATCGAAGGCCATGGCCCGTGAACTCAAGCGGCGCGGGTTCCGTTTCGTCGGCCCGACCACCGCCTATGCACTGATGCAGGCGACCGGGATGGTCGACGACCACATTCGCGATTGCTGGGTGCCGGCAACGGCCCGCTGAGCGCACAGATGTGGGTCTTTGTTCAAGTGGCGACCTGGATAGGGAACAATGGAGGGGTGATTAGGCAGTTCGATGTCGGGCATGGCTTGAAGTTCGCTGGCGGGGCATGCTCGGCGCCGACCAGGTCCGCACGGGCGGGCCAGCTCGAACCCGGAGGGAGCACTCGATGGCGGCGATGAAGCCCCGGACCGGAGACGGTCCTCTGGAAGCAACCAAGGAGGGGCGCGGCATCGTGATGCGAGTACCACTTGAGGGGGGCGGTCGACTTGTCGTCGAGCTGACGCCCGACGAAGCCGCCGCCCTCGGTGACGAACTCAAGGGCGTCACGAGCTCCACCTAGGGCCTGCCGCCGGACGGATAGCGGCGGCGCTACGCACACACCTTCCGATAGATCTCCAGGGTCTGCTCGGCGACGTGGGCCCAGGAGAACTCTTCGACGCAGCGCTGGCGTCCTGCCTTGCCGTAGCGCTGCGCTTTGTCGGGGTCGGCGATCAACTCATTGACCGCGTCGGCCAATCCGGCCTGGTAGCCCTGCGCGTCGTCGGGGTCGTAATGCACCAGCGTGCCGGTGACCCCGTCGGCGACCACCTCCGGGATCCCGCCGACATCGGATGCCACCACCGCCGTCGCGCAAGCCATCGCCTCCAAATTTACGATGCCTAACGGTTCGTAAACCGACGGGCATACGAAAACCGATGCCGCCGAGAGGATTTCGCGCAGATCCGCGATGGGCAGCATCTCCTGGATCCAGAAGACCCCGGTGCGGCTGCCGGCGAGAGCGGTCACGGCGTCGCGAATCTCGTCGGCGATCTCCGGGGTATCGGGAGCTCCGGCGCACAACACCACCTGCGCCTCCGGGCTGAACCGGTGGGCGGCCGCCACCAGGTGCGCCAGTCCCTTCTGCCGCGTGATCCTGCCCACGAACACCACTGTGGGCCGGACCGGATCGACGCCGAGTTCAGCCAGCATCGATCCGGTTTGCACCGGCCCGGCCGGGTACCAGACCTCGGTGTCGACACCGTTGCGGATGACGTGCACGGCGCTGGGATCCAGTGCGGGATAGACGCGCAGGACGTCCTCGCGCATCGCGGTGCTGACCGCGATGACGGCGTCCGCGGACAGCACCGCGGTCTGCTCGACCCAACTCGAGATCCGGTAACCCCCACCGAGTTGCTCGGCCTTCCATGGGCGCAGCGGCTCGAGCGAATGCGCAGTCAAGACGTGCGGGATGCCGTAGAGCAGCGCCGCCAGATGCCCGGCCATACCGGTGTACCAGGTGTGTGAATGCACCACGCTGGCCCCTGACGCGGCATCGGCCATCATCAAGTCGGCCGACAGGGTCGACACCGCCTGGTTGGCGCCCTGCAGCCGCGGGTCGGGCTCGTGCACGTGCACTCCACGGGCACCCGGGCGGGGTGCGCCCATGCAATGCACGTCAACCGCACACAGCCGGCGCAGCTGGGCGACGAGTTCGGTGACATGGACTCCCGCTCCGCCGTAGACCTCCGGTGGGTATTCGCGCGTCATCATCGCCACCCGCATACCCGAACGGTAGTTCGGCGACGGAGCCCACCGCGAGCCGGGTGCGGCACGCCGGGGGTGGTCTGCGCGGGCGTGCGCAGCCAAATACCTTGACGGACAGCCCCACAGAACCTCGCCAATCACCCCTTGCCCCTGGCAGCCCTTCGCCACGGCCGATAGGTTTGGAACCATGAGGGAAGCGCCACACGTGCTGGGCATCGTCCTGGCCGGCGGTGAGGGCAAGCGGCTGTACCCGCTGACGGCGGACCGCGCCAAGCCCGCAGTTCCCTTTGGTGGCGCCTACCGACTGATCGACTTCGTCCTGTCCAACCTCGTCAATGCTCGGTATCTGCGCATCTGTGTTCTCACTCAGTACAAGTCGCATTCACTCGACCGTCACATCTCGCAGAACTGGCGGTTGTCCGGCCTGGCCGGCGAGTACATCACCCCGGTGCCCGCGCAACAGCGACTGGGCCCCCGCTGGTACACCGGCTCGGCCGATGCGATCTACCAATCGCTCAATCTGATCTACGACGAAGACCCCGACTACATCGTTGTTTTCGGTGCCGACCACGTGTACCGGATGGACCCCGAGCAAATGGTCCGGTTCCACATCGACAGCGGCGCCGGCGCGACGGTGGCCGGCATCCGGGTACCGCGCAGCGAAGCCACCGCGTTCGGCTGCATCGACTCCGACGAGTCGGGCCGGATCCGCGAGTTCGTCGAGAAGCCACTGGATCCCCCGGGGACCCCGGACGACCCCGAGCAGACTTTCGTGTCGATGGGCAATTACATCTTCACCACCAAGGTGCTCATCGACGCGATCCGCGCGGACGCCGACGACGACCATTCCGATCACGACATGGGCGGTGACATCATCCCGCGCCTGGTCGACGACGGGATGGCCGCGGTGTACGACTTCAGCGACAACGAGGTGCCCGGCGCCACGGATCGTGACCGGGCCTACTGGCGGGACGTGGGAACGCTGGACGCGTTCTACGACGCGCACATGGACCTGGTGTCAGTGCATCCGGTGTTCAACCTGTACAACAAACGCTGGCCGATCCGCGGCGAGTCGGAGAACCTGGCACCGGCCAAATTCGTCAACGGTGGTTCCGCGCAGGAGTCGGTCGTGGGTGCGGGCAGCATCATCTCGGCGGCCTCGGTGCGCAATTCGGTGCTGTCGTCGAACGTGGTGGTCGACGACGGCGCGATCGTGGAGGGCAGCGTGATCATGCCCGGCGCCCGGGTCGGCCGCGGTGCGGTGGTTCGCCACGCGATCCTGGACAAGAACGTCGTTGTCGGGCCCGGCGAGATGGTGGGCGTGGATCTGGAAAGGGACCGGGAGCGCTTCGCGATCAGCGCAGGCGGTGTGGTTGCCGTGGGTAAGGGCGTCTGGATCTAGCGCAACGGTCGACGACGCGGCCGCTGAGACGTTGCGCCATCGGTCTACTCCGGAATCTCGGGGATCAGCAGGTGGGCTTCGCGCTCCGGACCCCAAAGCAAGGTGACGCGACCACGAGACGAGCCTTCGTACCACGCCGGAAACTGGCCCGTAAGTGGGTTTCTCGGAGACAACCATCGCCCGGCGACCACCAGCCGCAACTGTTCGCCGGCGCGGAACAGCGTCGCCGACGGGCCCAGCTCCACCTGCAGCGCGGCCGACTCGCCGGGCGAAAGTGGCCGTGGATCGGTGCCCTTGATGACGGGTTCGGCCGGCCGGGACAGCTCGGGGTCCAGGGCGCGCAGCGAAATTCGCTGCCAACCGGTGGTCACCCGGTCGCGGCCGTAACCATAGGACCCCTCGAAGCCGACGAACCGCCCATCACGCCACTTCTCCACACCGACGAACAAGTTCGCGTCGTCGCAGCCGCTCAGCTTGACCCACAGCCGGGCCACCATCGGCCCGGTCAGCTCGATGTCTTCGGGAACGGTCCAGGTGAAAGAGGCTGCATCGCAACGTGTTTTGAATGAGATGTGCCCGGGGGCCGCGGGCCGCTCGGGCGTCAGGGTGCCGTCTTCGCCTAGATACAGTGGGCGCCAATGCGTGCGGGCCAGCGGCCAGTCCGCCTCTTCGCGCACCGCGGCGACGGTGACGCGGTCCTCGCGTACTTCCAGGCGCACGCTGCGCGACGCCGTTGCGCCGTCCAACACCTCGCGAAAGAACTTCAGCTGCTCCGCAAGCGCGGCTTCGGAATAGAAGGTGCTCCACTTGCCATCGCGATGGGTGTAAAGCCGGGCGTGGGCAGAGCCGCCATGCACGAATGCCCGCATCGAACCGCGGCTGTGCAGGTTGTTGTCCGAGAAGCTGCCGCAGACCAGCATGGGTACCTTGATCGCCGACAGGTCGGGTGCCAGGGAGCGCCAGAACTCGTCGCGCTGCGGGTGGTCTTCCTGCATTTGGGCGATGTCGTAGCTCTGCCGCGTGTCGCGAGTGAGGTGGCGCGACCACAATCGGCTGAAGCCGATCTCGTGAACGCCGCCCGGAAACATCAGGTCGCGGTACGCATCGGTAAAGCCTTCCCACGGACAGATCGCCCGCAGCGCCGGCGGCTGCAGGGCGGCCACGGCGTACTGGCTGATGGCCAGGTAGGACACCCCGAGCATCACGACGTTGCCGTCGCTCCACGGCTGTTCGGCGATCCACTGAACCAGGTCGTAGGTGTCCTCGGCTTCTTGGCGGGACAGCAGATTGCCGGTGCCGTCGGAATGGCCGCAGCCGCGAGAGTCGGCGTTGACCACGACGAAGCCGTGCGCGGTCCACCATGCCGGATCCGGTGCCTCCCAACCGGTCAGGGCGGAGAAGGTCACGCGGTGTGGCTGACGGATCATGCGGTACTGCGCCGAGAATGTCGACTTGTTGCCGCGCCGGGTCGGCAAGTTGTCCTTGCCGTACGGGTGAATGCTCAAGATGACCGGACGGGGTGCGCCCATCGCGTCCTCGGGGCGAAAAACGTTGAGCCGCAGGACCGTTCCATCGCGCGTGGCAAAGGCCACGTCACGCTCGAACTGCAGGTCGGCGGGGGGATCGGTGACGGTGACCGGGGGTTTGACGACGCCGCGAATCCTGTTCAGCGCGTAGCGCAGCGCGCCGGGGCGACGCCACGGGCGATCCTGGGCCGGTGGCCGGTTGTGCCGCACGCCAATACCTTAAGCGGCTGATCCGGTGGCTACCAGATGTAGGGCACCAGCCGATAGCGCACGCGTTGGGTGTATTCCCGGTACCCGGATAGGTCTCGGGCGAGCAGCTTTTCTTCATCGACGATGCGTAGCGCGAGCGCCAGGGTGCCCGGGACGACGAAGAGCAAACCCCAGTAGGAGCCAAGCGCCAAGGGGATACCGGTCATCATGATCACATTTCCGACGTACATCGGGTGGCGCACGAACTTATAGAGTCCGTCTGAGGCGACTGTCTGGCCCGTTTCCACCGTGACCGTCGCGGCGGCATAGCCGTTTTGCACGATCACCAACATGGCGATGCCCAGACCCGTCGCCACGAGCACTTCGCCGAGCACTGACATCAGCGCAGGCACCGACGACCAGCCGAACCGATGATCGAGCGCGCTGAAGACCATCGTCGCGAAAAAACTCAGAAACGAGCCGGTGATGATGAACTTCTGTGCCTTGCGGGGTTCGGCCCGCGGGCCCGCACGCATGCGGCGTTGTAGGGCCGCGGGATTGGTCCGGGCCAGGTAGGCGGCGGGCACGATGGTGACCGCCGTGAACACGGCGACGAAGAGCCACGCCTGCCAGTAGTGCAGCGTGCCGGCCGGCACGAGGAGGATCAAGAGCAACGAGAGAATGCCCCACACGGAGGTCGCCGTTAGCCGTATCCCGGTCTTCATTCATCCTCCTAGCAACGCAGATCGCGACGACGAAAAGCCATGGCCCCCAGTACCATCAGCCCCACATCGATAGCTGACAAACACAACAGTGGTACGACGGTGAAATCGGCGCCGACCCGCGGGATGTGTGCGAAGGGCTCCGCGTCGAGCAACCACTGCGAGAGCCCGGCCAACGACCCGATCAGGTATAGCGAGACGAAGCCGATCAGCACACCCCAGGCCACCGGTGTCAGGCGCGGCGCAATGCCGAAGACGCACACGGTCACGGCCGACAGGAGCCACACGGCGGGCACCTGGACGGCAGCGCTAGCAACGACCATGGGCAGTTTGGCGCCGACATCACCCGCCGCGATCCCGTAAACGACACCGGCCGTCACTCCGCTGGCCAGCATCGCCACCGCGGATCCGGCCAACGCCGTCACCAAATGGCTTGCCAGCCAGCGGGTTCGCGACACCGCACCGGCCAGCACCGTCTCGGCTCGCTGGCTCGACTCTTCCTGGTATAACCGCAGCGTCAGCGAGACGGCGAACGCGGCGCCCACCATTCCCATCATGGCGAACGCGACAGCGATGAAGGCTTCCTCGAGTGCGCTGGTGCCGCCCATCCGTGCCACGATGTCCCGCGCGCCGCCGCTGTCGCCCAATTCGTCGCTGATGCCGTGCACCACGCTGCCGATGAGCAGGCCATAAAGGCACAGGCCCACGGTCCACAGCAGCAACGCGGCACGGTCCAGCCGCCATGTCAGTCCAAAGGCGTTGCCCAATGCCGGTGCGGCCTCAGCGGGGCCGGGGCGTTCCGCGATGAGCCCGGCACCGACGTCGCGGCCGGCCAACAGCCGATACGCCAGGGCGGTCAATGCGACCGTCGTCGCCAGATGCAGCAGCAGCACCCACCAGCGATCGCCCGCATACGGTTTGACCTGCAGCGACCACCCGAGCGGAGACAGCCACGACAGCGTGCCGTCGCCCGCGTCCCCCACGGCGCGCAGGGTGAACGCGGCGCCCAGGACGGTGAAGGCGGCACCGCGAGCGAACCGGGCACTCGGCGACAGTTGGGCGGTAACCCCGGCGACGGCGGTGAACACCAGGCCAGAGCAGGCCAGCGCGGCCCCGAACGCCAGCGACCCGGCGGCCGGGACGTCGGTGCTCAACAAGCCGGCAGCACCGATCGCGCCGGTGGTGATCGACGCTGCGAACGACAGCAGCAGCGCCGCGGTCAGGGCGGCGTAGCGGCCGATAGCGGTCGAGTCCACCAACTCGGTCCGCCCGTTCTCCTCGTCGGCGCGAGTGTGCCGGATCACCGTGAGAATGACGGCCACCGCGATGAGCGTGTGAAACATCCCGGCCTTCCAAATACCCACGGCGCCAAGGCTGTCGTCGTACACCTGGCCGTAGAGGGCGCGTTGTGCCGGGCTGGCCATGATGGAGGCCTGGAAACCGGCGCGGGCGGAAGCGGTGGGGTAGATCTTCTCGATGCTGCCGACGTACACCGTGGCCAATGGCACCGACAGCAACAGCACCCATAGCGGCATCGAGACCCGGTCGCGCCGTATGTAGAGCCGCAACATGGAAAGCGTTCCGGAGAAGCTCGAATTAGCGAGCGGCGCGGGCGATGCCGATGCGAATCGCCGGTCCAGTGTGGCGGTGCTCATCACAGTGAGACCTTTGCTTCATCACGCCCGTGCTGACCGTCACCGTCCGATGTGTCGTAGTGGCGCAGAAACAGCTCTTCGAGAGTCGGCGGCTGGCTGACCAGACTGCGCACTCCGGCATCGCCGAGCACGCGGATAAGCTCGCCCAGGCTCTCGCTGTCGACCTGGGCACGCAGCGTGTTGCCCTCGACGCTGACGTCCTCAACCCCTCTTATCCGTCTGAGATCACCTGGGTCACCGGTCATTTCGGCCTTGATCGAGGTACGGCTCAGGTGCCGCATGGAGTTCAGCGAACCGCTTTCGATGGTCTTGCCGGCTCGGATGATCGTCACCCGTTCGCACAAAGCTTCCGTTTCGGCCAGGATGTGGCTGGACAACAACACCGTCGCGCCCCGGTCCCGGGCCTGCGCCACACACTGCTGAAACACGTTCTCCATCAGTGGATCCAGTCCGCTGCTCGGCTCATCTAGGAGCAGCAGCCTGGCGTGCGACGAGAATGCCGAAATCAGCGAAACCTTCTGACGGTTGCCCTTGGAATACGTGCGGGCCTTCTTGTGCGGGTCCAGGTCGAAGAGCTCGATCAGCTCGGCGCGGCGCTTCTTGTCGATGCCACCCCGCATGCGGGCCAGCAGGTCGATGATCTCGCCCCCGGTCAGCGACGGCCACAGCGTCACGTCGCCCGGCACGTAGGCGATTTGGCGATGCAGCGCGACGGCCTGAGTCCATGGGTCACCACCGAGCAGCCGCACGCTGCCACCGTCGGCCCTCGCCAAGCCCAGCAGGATGCGGATGGTCGTCGACTTCCCGGCGCCGTTGGGTCCGAGGAACCCGTGGACCTCGCCTTCCTGCACCGTGAGGTCCAGGCCGTCCAACGCCCGCACCGCACCGAAATTCTTGGTCAGACCGCGGATCTCGATTGGCGCTGAGCGGGTGGATTTGTCAGTTTGCATCAGATTCTCCTTGATCTTCAGCGGCCAGGAACGCGTCGTACATGGTCCGGTTGGTCAGCAGGCCCTCGGTGTAGATCTCGAGCGCGGGCAAAATCATGTCGCGCGAGTAGTCGCGCAGCACCGCACGCAGATCCGTCGGCGTTTCATGCATTTGGAGGTAGAGAAGGAAGCCGCCCCCGCCGGTGATGGCCAGGTATTTGGCCCGCGCCTCGGGGTCGCGGCTGGGCTTGATCGTCCCGGCGCGCACGCCCTCTTCCATGTATTCCTCGGCGTTGTCGATCATCCTGCGCCACAGCATGTTTGCCAGATCACCTCCGGCCTGCATGCTGCGCACCAGGTAGGCCATCGAAGGCGCGTACTCCTCGATCTCGGCCATCTGGGCGAACCAAGTGGCCGGGTCGTTGGATTGCAGCGCTTCAGACTTGGTGCCGCGGATCGTCTCGGCGATGTAGTCCTCACAGGCCTTGCGCAGGCCCTCCTTGGAACCGAAGTGGTGGATGACCAGCGCGGCGCTGACGCCGGCCGCTTCGGCGATGGCGCGAAGCCCGACACCGAACCCGTGCTCGCCGAATTGTTCGATGGCCGCATCCCGGATCCGGGCGGCTGCCGTCAAGTCGGCTGAACGCATGTTCAGTACACTAAACACACGTTCAGCCCGCGGTCAAGCATGACGCGCGTCACGAATTCATCAACGTTTGGTTCGCCCGTCGAAAGGCGGGGTCAACGGGGCAACGGGTGGGACGTAACAGAGTGGGGTCGGCCGCGATTCAGTCGCGGACGGCAGCCAGAATGCCGTCGCCGAGCGGCACCAGCGCGGGGGTGAGGCGCTCATCCTCGGCGATCAACCGTGCGGCTTCCCGCACCGCGACCACCTCGGGGTCGCGCGCGGCGGGATCCCCGGCCCGTCCGCCCAGCGCGGCGCGATGCACCACGATCACGCCACCCGGCCGCAGCAGTCGCACGCCCTGAACGACGTAATCCGGCTGGTCGATCGGGTCGGCGTCGATGAACACGAGGTCGTAGGACTCGTCGGCCAGCCGGGTGAGCACCTCTTGGGCGCGACCACCGATCAGCCGGGTGCGCGACGGTCCGATGCCGGCTTCGGTGAATGCCTGCTTGGCCAGGCGCAGGTATTCGGGCTCGATGTCGATCGTCGTCAGCACGCCGTCGTCGCTCATGCCGGACAACAGCCACAGCCCGCTGACGCCCGCGCCGGTGCCCACCTCGGCGATGGCCTTACCGCCGCTGAGCTTGGTGAGCAGACTCAGCAACGCGCCGACCGCCGGTGTCACCGCACCGGCGCCGATATCGACGGCCCGTTCGCGGGCGGCGGCCAACAGCGCGTCCTCCGATATCGAGCTTTCGGCGTGTGCGAAGAGCGATTCGGCCCGGCTGGGCGCTGCCTGGCCGGGGGCTTCTGCGTCGGTGCCGTCCATGCCCGCAGCGTATTCCACTTCGCCGCGCCGTTCGGCAGGCGCGCCTGAATCCGCTTGCGGTGACACGCCCAACGGTCTCGGAGCGTTTAAGGTCACGGCCCGATGGATATTTCCTGCACAGCGCAGGTAACGATACGGTTTCTCAGGTTCAGCTCAGATTGTTCATATATCGCACATACTCCGGTACGCGACGGTAGCCCTATGCATCGCGGAGGGCGTTCGACCGGGAATACCGAATGGGAACTACCTGTTGCCGCAAATGACGAAGTGCCACTGATTGGCGCGCCCGACTCGGAGGACTTGATCATCACCACATTTCTGAGCCCGTCCAGCATGTCCCACGCCCAGGAGCTCCCCGCCAACGAGTGGGTGGAGCCGTCCGGTGAGCTGCAGGGGACCGCGGTTTTCGACGCGACTGGAGACAAGGCGGCCATGCCGTCGTGGGACGAGTTAGTGCGCCAGCATGCCGACCGGGTGTACCGGCTGGCGTACCGGCTCTCCGGCAATCAGCACGATGCCGAGGACCTCACCCAGGAGACGTTCATCCGGGTTTTCCGGTCGGTGCAGAACTATCAGCCGGGAACGTTCGAGGGGTGGTTGCACCGCATCACCACGAATTTGTTCCTCGACATGGTGCGCCGGCGCTCACGCATCCGGATGGAGGCGCTGCCCGAGGACTACGAGCGCGTGCCCGCCGACGAACCCGACCCCGAGCAGATCTACCACGATTCCCGTCTAGGGCCTGACCTGCAGGCGGCGTTGGATTCGTTGCCACCGGAGTTTCGTGCCGCCGTCGTGCTCTGCGACATCGAGGGTCTGTCCTACGAGGAAATCGGCGCCACGTTGGGCGTCAAGCTGGGCACCGTGCGCAGCCGGATCCACCGCGGACGCCAGGCCTTGCGGGACTACCTGGCCGCGCACCCGGACCACGACTTGCTGCGTGTCAAATCGGCGTAATAATCGACCAGCCACCTAACATTCGGGCAGCTATTCAGCGGTTTTGCGGCCTTGGCCTCGGTATCGGGTGCCCTCTCGCGCTACATTCGACATAAGGCGGCAATAAGAATTTGAATGGCGAGGAGTTGGTGATGGCCGATCGAGCACATGTGTTCCGTCGCGCGTTCTCGTGGCTTCCCGCTCAGTTCGCCTCCCAAAGCGACGCGCCGGTCGGCGCACCGCGCCAGTTCGGTTCCACCGAACACCTGTCCGTCGAAGCGATCGCGGCTTTCGTCGACGGCGAGCTGCGGATGAACGCGCATTTGCGGGCCGCACATCACCTTTCGTTGTGCTCCCAGTGTGCGGCCGAGGTCGACGATCAGAGCCGGACGCGTGCGGCGCTACGCGATTCGCGCCCTATCCGCATCCCCAGCACGCTGCTGGGCATGTTGGCTGACATTCCCTATGAGTCGCCCGACGACTCCTCCGCCCAGGTATCGGACGGTTTCGCGGACCGCGACGGCCGTCCTCGGCGCAAGCGCCGGTAGGGTGCCGCTTTCGACCGATACCCACCGATCGATCGGCGGCCAACGCATCGGTCACCTCACACGCGCGTTCATGCCGACCGACGGCGCGCCGTGGATACTAGGGTGGACACGGACAACGCCGGTGCCGCGTATTTCGCCCGGTGAAGGCCTGTCTCGAGCGTTCAATTACAGGACCCAAAAGGGATGACGTGACCTCCGACCAAGCAAAAGACAGCGGCAACCGCTTGGCGCCGCGCCCCATCTCGCGTCCGCCGGTCGACCCCGCATCGAGTCGGGAGTTCGGTCGTCCGGCGGGCCTGCGTGGGTCGTTCGTGGCCGAACGGGTCCGTCCGCAGAAGTATCGGGACCAGGCTGAATTCCGGCCCAGTGACCGAGTGGCCGACCCCGTCCTGCAGGAGGCATTCCACCGTCCCGACGGCAGCCCCGAGTCGTTACAGCGGCACCCGGTGGACGCTAACGCTCTGGCCGCCGAAAAAGACGGTGTCGAGCCCGACGAGTTCGACGATCCCTGGCGAGACCCGGGCGCCGCTGCGGCGCTGGGCACCCCGGCGGTCGCACCGTCGCGGCCGGGGACCGCGCTGGGCTACGGCGGCAAACTGGGCGTGCGCGACGTCTTATTCGGTGGCAAGGTGTCCTACCTCGCGCTGCTGGTCTTGCTGTTGATCGCGTTGGTCATCGGCATGCTCGGCGGTGTGATCGGCCGCAAGACCGCCGAGGTCGCCGAGGCTTTCACCACCTCCAAGGTGACGCTGTCGACCAACGGCAACGGCGAAGCCCCGGCCGGTCGCTTCGCAAAGGTGGCGGCCGCGACGGCCGGAGCCGTCGTGACCATCGAGTCCAAGAGCGACCAAGAGGGCATGCAGGGCTCCGGTGTGGTCATCGACGGCCGCGGCTACATCGTCACCAATAACCACGTCATCTCCGAGGCGGCGAACAACCCGAGCCAGTTCAAGACGACGGTGGTGTTCAACGACGGCAAAGAGGTGCCGGCAAACCTGGTGGGCCGCGACCCCAAGACCGACCTGGCCGTGCTGAAGGTCGACAACGTCGACAATCTGTCGGTCGCGCGCCTCGGCGATTCCGACAAGGTGCGGGTGGGTGACGAAGTTCTGGCCGCGGGTGCGCCGCTGGGCCTGCGCAGCACCGTGACGCACGGCATCATCAGTGCGCTGCACCGACCGGTGCCGCTGTCGGGGGAGGGCTCGGACACCGATACGGTGATCGACGCGCTGCAGACCGACGCGTCGATCAACCATGGAAACTCCGGTGGTCCGCTGATCAACATGGAGTCCCAGGTGATCGGCATCGACACCGCGGGTAAGTCGTTGTCCGACAGCGCAAGTGGGCTGGGCTTTGCCATCCCGATCAACGAGGCCAAGCAGGTCGCCGAGACGCTGATCAAGGATGGCAAGATCGTGCACCCCACGCTGGGGGTCAGCACCCGGTCCGTGAGCAACGCGATCGCGTCCGGTGCCCAGGTGGCCAACGTGAAGGCCGGTAGCCCCGCGCAAAAGGGCGGAATCCTGGAGAACGACGTCGTCGTCAAGGTCGGTAACCGCAAGGTGGCCGACGCCGACGAGTTCGTCGTCGCCGTCCGGCAATTGACCATCGGCCAGGATTCGCCGGTCGAGGTCGTCCGCGACGGCCGGCACGTCACGCTGACCGTGAAACCAGACCCTGACGGCAGCTGATGTTCGGCAGCCTGAGCTGGGAGCACATGCTCGTCCTCGTCGTGGTCGGGCTGGTGGTCCTCGGGCCGGAGCGGCTGCCGGGTGCCATCCGGTGGACGTCGAATGCCTTGCGTCAGGCGCGTGACTACCTCAGCGGTGTGACCAATCAGCTGCGCGAGGACCTCGGACCGGAGTTCGACGATCTGCGCGTCCCGCTCAGCGAACTGCAGAAGCTACGCGGGATGACTCCGCGCGCGGCGTTGACTAAGCACCTGCTCGACGGCGACGACTCCTTCCTGACCCACGCCTTTGACAAGCCGGTCAACGGGGCGCTGTCGCAGACTCCGCTGGCGGACCCGGCCGGGGCGAACGGGCAGCCGCCGGCGGCAGAACAGCGGCCCGGCGGTCACACGCCATTCGACGCCGACGCGACCTGAACGCAATCGAGCCCCCCAGCTGTGGGATCGCGCCTCCTCAGCGCCGGGTCGGATCGAGCCCGAGCGATACGCCGGCGAGCCCGCGCTTTCGCGCCGACAAACTATCGGCCACCGCGCGCAGCGCCTTGCCGACGGACGAATCGGGTGCGCTGAGCACCAGTGGCGTGCCGGAATCGCCCGCGGCCACCAGCGCGGGATCCAGCGGGATCTGCCCCAGCAGAGGCACGTCGGCTCCGACCGCGCGGGAGAGCCGCTCGGCCACCTGCTGGCCACCGCCCTCACCGAACACCTGCAGCGTGGAGCCGTCGGGCAGGGTGAGTCCGGACATGTTCTCCACGACGCCGACGACACGTTGGCGGGTCTGCAGGGCGATGCTGCCGGCCCGCTCGGCAACCTCGGCCGCGGCCAGCTGCGGCGTCGTCACCACCAGGATCTCCGCGTTGGGGATCAACTGCGCCACCGAGATGGCGATGTCGCCGGTTCCCGGCGGCAGGTCGAGCAGCAGCACGTCCAGATCACCCCAGTAGACGTCGGCCAAGAACTGCTGCAGCGCGCGATGCAGCATCGGTCCGCGCCACACCACGGGGGTATTGCCCTCGGTGAACTGGGCGATGGAGATGACCCGCACGTCGTGGGCGATGGGCGGCAGGATCATCGACTCGACCTGGGTGGGCCGGTCGGTGGTGCCCATCATCCGGGGGATCGAATGGCCATGGATGTCGGCGTCCAGCACACCGACCGACAAGCCGCGGGTCGCCATCGCCGCCGCCAGATTGACCGTGACTGTGGACTTCCCGACACCGCCCTTTCCGGACGCGACGGCGTAGACGCGGGTTAGCGAATTCGGTTGCGCGAACGGGATAATCGGCTCGCGGGCGTCGCCGCGCAACTGCTTGCGCAACTCGGTACGCTGCTCGTCGTTCATCACGTCCAGGGTGACCTTGACCGCGCCGGTGCCCGGGACGTCGGCGACCGCCTGGCTTACGCGGTCGCTGATCTCGGTCTTCTTCGGGCAGCTGGCGGTGGTCAGGTAGATCGTGACATGGACCGCGCCATCGGACTCGGTGTCGATGCTCTTGACCATCCCGAGTTCTGTGATCGGACGCCGCAGTTCGGGGTCAATCACCTTGCCCAGGGCGGTGCGGATAGCCGCGCTCAGGTCGGCTGCCGAATCAGGAGAGTCATGGCGGGACATCACCGCCGAGTGTAGGCGTGCGCGAGGATGCGGTTTGGCGGCGACCCGCTGCGCGGGGCTAGCTGGCCGGACCGGGCCCCGGATGTTTTGGCTTGGGTGCGCCGAGCGCCGCGCCCGACGGTCCGGGGGACCTGGGCGCCGGAGCCGCCTGCGTGGGTCCGGCGGCCGGAGGCGTTGCCGCCGCGGCCGGGGGTGTCGGCGGCGGCTCGGCGTCCGGAGCGGGCGCTCCGAACGGCGCCGGCGCGGGGGGCGCGAACGGCGCCGGCGCGGGGGGCGCGAACGGCGGTGGAGGCGCGAACGGCTGCGACGGACCCGCGGGCGGCGTGTTCTGCGAACCGATGCAGATCACCGTGCAACCGGGAACCCGGGCCGGCGCCTGCTGAGGTGTTGGTGTCATCCACGGGAACATCGGCTGGGAACCGGGGAGCCCCGGGCTGCTCAAGTCGATCAGCGGAACACGAGCCAGCGGGTCGTCGAGCGGCAGGCCGTTGATGTTCATCGGCAGGTTGGGGCCGAGCCCTTCGGCGTGCTCGAGGTGCGCGTCACCCAGCGGCGGCGGTGGTCCGGTCATCGGCGGTAGGTCGACCGGCACGACGCCTGTGGCGTAGGCCGCCGCCCAGCCCAACACGTTCTGCGCGTAGGGCATCGAGTTGTTGTAGCGCAGGATCGCGGTCAAGACTTGTGACTGCTCGCGCAGGTTGAGCCCGCCGCTGCACAAGTACCGGGCGGCCGCCAGGGTGGAGTCGAAAATGTTCTGCGGATCCGCCACGCCGTCGCCCTTGCCATCGGAGGCGTAACGCGCCCACGTCCCTGGCAGGAACTGCATCGGCCCCATCGCGCGGGCGTAGGTGACGCGGTTGCCCGCGCTGCTCTGAATGATGGTCTCGTTGCCGGGCAGCGAACCGTCCAGGGACGGGCCGTAAATCGGGCTGATTGCGGTGCCGCGTGAGTCGACCGCACCGCCGCCCGCGTGGCCCGATTCGATGCGCCCGATCCCGGCCAACAGGTTCCAGCTGACGCCGCAGCCCGGCGCCGCGACGGCCATCTTCTGTTCTGCATTGCGGTACGCGGCCAGCGCGATGCTTGGAATGCCCAGTGCGCCACGCGCGTTCACGATCATCGCCGGCGGCGGGGCGGACAACGCGGGCTCGGCGACGTGAAATGCGCTGGGACCGCGGTCCATCGCGACCACGGCGGGGCCGGTGAGGTCGGGGAAGCTCGGTGAGACCGCGGCCACCGGGGTGACGGCGGCATGCCTCGAGGGCATTCGCACCGGAAGCGAAGGGGACGCTGCGCTGACCGCCCCCGCGAAGACCAAAGGAGTGATCATTGCCACGCCGAAAATCGGCTTGCGCGTGTTCCGAAGTGCTCGCTGCCGTACAGACGCGGCGGCGGGGCTTTCACCCCGGCTTCCCCCTATGCGCACTCGACCGTCCTAGATATGTGAGCTGGGTCCACTTTCTGTTGGCTCGGTGAACCAGATCACCATACATAACTCTTGTGACACGAGTGGCGCAATGGTCGAAATGGTTCTCACCTGGATTTCTTAGCCGTGCGCTCAAGGGAGTCGCCGCCATGAATCGGGTCGGCACCTGCGGTTTCCGCCTGCAATTTAGCCAAAAATTCGCGCAAGTCATCGAACTCGTGGCGCAGGTACTCACGCGTCACCATCTCGCCGACGGCCAGCCGCACGGCGGCTAGTTCGCGGGCCAAGTACTCGGTGTCGGCCTTGGTCTGGGCCGCGCGGCGACGGTCGTCTTCAAGTGCGACGCGGTCTCGATTCTCCTGACGGTTCTGGGCCAGCAGGATCAGCGGCGCCGCGTAGGCCGCCTGCGTGGAGAAGGCCAGATTCAGCAAGATGAACGGATAGGGGTCCCAGCGCAGCCCGACCGCGAACAGGTTCAGCGCGATCCACACTATGACCACGATCGTCTGTAGCAGTAGGTACCGGCCGGTGCCGAAGAAGCGTGCGATCGACTCTGTGAACTGTCCGACGGTTTCGGGATCCAGCCGCGGGGAGTACCTGCGGGATGTTCGCGGCGTGTAGAGCCCCCGCGGAGCCGTGGACTTGCTCACGAGGGCCCTCCCAGTCCTTCGAGCCGGCCGGCGGTGTCGAGTTCCTGCATGTCCACCCGCCAATCGTGCGGCAGCAGGTGATCGAGCAGGTCGTCGACGGTGACCGCCCCCAACAGATGGTTTTCGTCATCGACCACGGGCCCGCACACCAGGTTGTACGCGGCGAGGTAGCGGGTCACCGAGACCAGCGGTGTCTCCGGCGTCAACGTCAGCAGGTCGCTGTCCACGATCCCGCCGACCAGTTCCCCGGGTGCCTCGCGCAGGAGTCGCTGCAGTGTCACACAACCCAGGTAACGCCCGGTGGGGGTGGCCGTGGGCGGACGCACCACGAACACCATGGACGACAGCGCGGTGCTGAGGTCGGGATCGCGGACGCGGGCCAGCGCCTCGGCGACAGCCGTGTCGGCGGTCAGCACCACCGGGTCCGAAGTCATCAAGCCGCCCGCGGTGTCGGGTGAGTGGGTGAGCAGCCGGCGCACCGAGGCCGAATCCCCGGGATCCATGCGGGTCAGCAGCATCTCGGCGTCGGTTGGATTCAGCACGCCGAGCAGGTCGGCGGCGTCGTCGGGATCCATCTCCTCGAGCACGTCGGCGGATCGCTCGGTACCCAGCTGCGACAGCACGTCGGCCTGATCCAGCTCGGGCAGTTCCTGCAGGATGTCGGCCAGCCGGTCATCGTTGAGCGCCTTGAGCACCTCGTAGCGCCGTTTCGGCGGCAACCCCCGGATTGCGTCGGCCACGTCGACAGGTTTGCGGCCCTCGAACTGGTCGAGCAGTTGCGCCACACCTTGGCCCGGCAGCGCCAGGGCCGAAGGTGTCAAGCCTTGCACGTTGTGCCAGTCGACGACGTGAACCGGGCCCCGCCGTCCCAGCCGGCGTTGGCTGCGCACGGCGACCCGGCTCACCATCCAGTCCCGCGTTCGGGTCTGCTCGATGCCCAGGTCGGTGACCACGACGTCCAGGCCGGCCAACTCGGGCAGTTCGGGGTCGTTGACCTTGACGACGGTGTCGAGTACCTGGCCGATCGCCAGCACCTCCCCGGGCCGCTGGACGAAATGACGCAAGGACACGTTGCCCGTGCTCAACGTCACGGCGTTGGGCTCGATGGAGGCGACGCGCAAGATCGGGATGAAGATGCTGCGGCGCGTCGCGAGGTCGACTACCAAGCCGAGTACGCGCGGTTGTTGGCGAACGATGCTGATGCTGATCACGACATCGCGCACTCGCCCGACGGATTCGCCTAGCGGACCCAGCACCAACATCCGCGACAGCCGCGCGACGTACACCCTGTTGACCGATCCCATGGGAGTAGAGCCTAGGCAGCCGTCGGTCCGATGGCAGACAACCCGGGCCGGCCGGGGCCTGATGCGTGGCGACCCGCTGCGCGCCGGGCTGCGCCCTGCTTGCGATCGCCTGGGGGGCCTGATGCGCTAACGCGTGTGCATCGCGAAGAGCAGGAACACCAAAGATACGCCCAGCGTGGCGATTCCGATGACGATGCCCGCGACCGCTAGACCAAAGCCGTCCTGCCCCGTCCGCTTGACCTGTCTTATGGCGATCGCGCCCAGGACGATCGCCACGATCGATCCAATGCAGCACAGCAGGCCGGTGAACGACGAGATGAGCGAGGCGATCGCCAGCGCGTTCGTCCCGGCTTTCTGTGGCGGCGCAGATCCATAGCCGCCGTAATCGGGCGTCGAATAGTAAGCGCCCTGGTAATCCGGCGTTGGGTAGTAGCCGCCCGGATGAGCGGGAGGCCCATAGATGGGTGGGCCGCCATAGGGCGGGGGCGGATAGGCGGGAGCGCCATAGCCGGGCGGCTGCTCGTATCCGGGCGGGGGAGCTACGGGCGGCGGGTAGCCGGATGCGTAGTCGGGGCTTGGCGGGGGGTACGGCGGCGGCGTCGACTCGGCTGGCGGCGGCGCGGCGGGTGGTGGCCAGGGCGCGGTCGCATCCGGCTGCTCGCCGGCTCCGCTGCCGGCGGACGAGTCAGCCTTTTCGTCATGGCCACCCTCGCCGAAGCCGCCGCCGGGAGCTGTCATGGTGTTCAACCTAGCCCATCCGCAGGTGGCCGGCGCCGCCGCGAATCGCCGACGGGACACACGAAGATGCCGTGACGTGTCAGCGTCGGCCGGACGGAAACTCGGCTCGTCGTGGCAGCGGCGTCCGACAAACGCACCGCACGGCGCGTCGCGTTTGCGCAGGTGGTGAAAGGTCGGTGGATAGGTTGGCAGGCCTGAGATGAAATGACGCCCGAGGCGGAGGACAATGAGCGGCGATGACTAATTCTTTCCAGCCTGGGCAGGTTCCCGGCGCAACGCCACCGGGTGCGCCGGGGCGCCGTGGGACGCCCGGACTGCCGACGCCGCCGCGGGGTTGGCCGGTCGGGTCGTATCCCACCTACGCCGAGGCGCAGCGCGCCGTCGACTACTTGTCCGACCAGCAATTCCCGGTGCAGCAGGTGACCATCGTCGGTGTCGACCTGATGCAGGTGGAGCGAGTCACCGGCAGGCTGACGTGGCCGAAGGTGCTCGGCGGCGGCGTGCTGAGCGGGGCGTGGCTGGGGTTGTTCATCGGGCTCGTGCTGGGCTTCTTCAGCCCGAACCCGTGGGGGGCGCTGGCCACGGGTCTGGTCGCCGGTATCTTCTTCGGACTGATCACTTCGGCCGTTCCTTACTCGATGGCGCGCGGCACACGGGATTTCAGCTCGACCATGCAGTTGGTGGCCGGACGCTATGACGTGCTCTGTGATCCGCAAAACGCAGAGAAGGCGCGGGACCTGTTGGCGCGCTTGGCGATTTGAGTCGCGCGCGAGAGGTGTGAATTAGTGGTGAGTCGGCGCGGGCGCGTGCGCCGGATGGGCGCTATCGCGCTGGCGACGGCGATCATCGCCGCGGCGGTATCGGCGTGCGGATCGGAAAGTCGCGGGCTGGTCATCAGCTTCTACACAACGGCCGCCGACGGTGCGACGTTCACCGCGGTGGCCCAGGACTGCACCAGGCAATTCAACGGCCGCTTCGCCATTCGGCAGATCAGTCTGCCGCGGGCTCCCGGCGAACAGCGCTTGCAGCTGGCCCGGAGGCTGACCGGACGCGACCGCACACTGGACGTGATGTCGCTGGACGTGGTGTGGACGGCCGAGTTCGCCGAGGCCGGTTGGGCGTTGCCGTTGTCCGCCGATCCCGAAGGGCGAGCCGAGGCCGACGCCACGGTCGACACGCTGCCGGGCCCCTTGTCGACGGCGCGCTGGCAAGGCAAGCTGTTCGGAGCACCCGTCACCACGAACACCGAATTGCTTTGGTATCGGCCTGATTTGGTGACTCAGCCGCCGCGAACCTGGGACGGCATGGTATCTGAGGCCGCCAGATTGCACGATGCGGGGCAGCCCAGCTGGATCGGCGTGCAGGCCAACGAGGGCGAAGGTCTGGTGGTCTGGTTCAACACGCTGCTGGTGAGCGGTGGCGGTCAGGTCCTCTCCGAGGATGGTCGCCGCGTCACGCTCACCGATACGCCGTTGCATCGCGCGGCCACCATCAACGCGCTGCGCATCCTCAAGTCGGTGGCCATCGCGCCCGGAGCCGATCCGTCGATCAGCCGAACCGACGAGAGCACTGCTCGGTTGGCGCTGGAACAAGGTCGGGCCGCGCTCGCGGTCAACTGGCCGTACGCGCTGGCGTCCATGCTGGAGAATGCGGTGAAGGGCGGGGTGCCCTTCCTGCCGCTCAACCGGGATCCGAAGCTGGCCGGCACCATCAACGACGCCGGGACATTCGTGCCGAACGACCAGCAGTTCCGTATCGCATATGAAGCCAGCCAGAAAGTCTTCGGCTTCGCGCCGTATCCCGGTGTGGCACCGGGCCGTCCGGCAAAGGTGACGATCGGCGGCGCAAACCTGGCGGTGGCCAGCACCACCCGTCACCGCGCCGAAGCATTCGAAGCCATCCGCTGCCTGCGAAGTCTGCAACATCAGAAGTACGTTTCGATCGAGGGCGGCCTGCCGCCGGTGCGCAGCTCGTTGTATTCCGATCCGCAATTCCAGAGCAAATATCCGATGTACACCATCATCCGCCGCCAGCTCACTGATGCCGCGGTGCGCCCGGCAACGCCGGTCTACCAGGGTGTGGCCATCCGGCTCGCGGCGACGCTGAGCCCGATCACAAGGATCGACCCCGAGCGGACCGCCGACGAGCTCAGCACCGAGGTGCAGAAGGCGATCGACGGAAGAGGGCTGCTGCCGTGACATGCGCCGGCGACGATGCAGAGCGACGCGACGAGAAGCGGCGGCTATGACAGTAGTCGATGCCGAAACCGACACCGCGCGAACGTCTTCCGTGCCACCGCGGTGTCCCGGCCGGCGGGCCGAACAGCGGCTGGCGTTTATTCTGATCGCGCCGGCGTCAGTCTTGATGCTGGCGGTGACGGCGTATCCGATCGGCTACGCGGTGTGGTTGAGCCTGCAGCGCAATAACCTTGCCGTCCCCGACGACACCGCGTACGTCGGGCTGAACAACTACGTCACGATACTGACCGACCGCTATTGGTGGACCGCGTTGGCGGTGACGTTGGCCATCACGGTGGTTTCGGTATCCCTGGAATTCGTGCTGGGTTTGGCGCTGGCACTGGTCATGCACCGCACCGTGGTCGGTAAGGGCCTGGTCCGCACCGCGGTCCTGATCCCGTACGGCATCGTCACGGTCGTCGCGTCGTACAGCTGGTATTACGCGTGGACGCCAGAAACAGGTTATCTGGCCAACCTGCTGCCGCGGGGCAGCGCACCACTGACCGATCAGATCCCGTCGTTGGCGATCGTCGTCCTCGCCGAGGTCTGGAAAACAACGCCGTTCATGGCGCTGCTGTTGCTGGCCGGCTTGGCGTTGGTCCCGGAAGATCTGCTGAATGCGGCCCAAGTCGACGGGGCCGGCGCGTGGCGGCGGCTGACCGCGGTCACGCTGCCGATCATCAAGCCGGCGGTGGTGGTTGCCTTGCTATTCCGGACACTGGACGCGTTTCGCATCTTCGACAACATCTACGTCATCACCAACGGCGCCAACAACACCGGATCGGTGTCGATGCTGGGATACGACAACCTGTTCAAGGGATTCAACGTCGGGCTTGGCTCTGCCATCAGCGTGCTGATCTTCGTCTGTGCCGGTCTGATCGCGTGGGTGTTCATCAAGGTGTTCGGCGCGGCCCCCGGAGGTGACAACGATGGCCGCTGACGGAGGGGGCGCGCGGCGCACCGCGATCTGGGCCGTTGTCGACACCGTGGTGGCGGTCTATGCGCTACTTCCGGTGCTGTGGATCTTCAGTCTGTCGCTGAAGCCGAGCTCAACTGTCAAAGACGGCAACCTGATTCCGTCATCGGCATCCTTGGATAACTATCGCGGCATCTTTCGCGGCGACTTTTTCAGCTCGGCGCTGCTCAACTCCCTCGGGATCGGGTTGATCACCACCGTGATCGCGGTGGTGCTCGGTGCGATGGCGGCGTACGCCATTGCCCGGCTGGCCTTTCCAGGCAAGCGATTGCTCGTCGGGGCCACCCTGTTGATCACCATGTTTCCCGCGATCTCACTCGTGACGCCGTTGTTCAACATCGAACGATTCATCGGCTTGTTCGATACCTGGCCGGGCCTGATTCTGCCGTACATCACCTTCGCACTGCCGTTGGCGATCTACACGCTGTCGGCCTTTTTCCGCGAGATCCCTTGGGATCTGGAGAAGGCGGCGAAAATGGACGGCGCCACACCGGCTCAGGCGTTCCGCAAGGTGATCGTGCCACTGGCGGCCCCCGGCGTGGTGACGGCGGCGATCCTGGTATTCATCTTCGCCTGGAACGATCTGCTGCTGGCGTTGACGCTGACAGCCACCAAAGCGGCCATCACCGCGCCGGTGGCAATCGTGAACTTCAGCGGCAGTTCGCAGTTCGAGGAGCCGACGGGATCGATCGCAGCCGGCGCCGTCGTGATTACGGTCCCCATCATCGTTTTTGTTTTAATCTTCCAACGACGAATCGTCGCCGGGTTGACCTCTGGCGCCGTGAAGGGATAACTCGATGGCCGAGATCGTGCTGGACCATGTCAGCAAGAGTTACCCCGGTGGCGCCACGGCGGTGCATGACCTCAACCTCACCATCGCCGACGGCGAATTTTTGATCCTGGTGGGCCCTTCGGGCTGCGGGAAGACCACCACGCTTAACATGATTGCGGGGCTGGAGCACATCTCGTCCGGCGAGCTGCGCATCGGCGGCGAACGGGTGAACGAGAAGGCCCCCAAAGACCGCGACATTGCGATGGTGTTCCAGTCCTATGCGCTATACCCACACATGACGGTGCGACAGAACATCGCGTTTCCCTTGACGCTGGCCAAGATGAAGAAGTCTGAGATCGCGCAGAAGGTCGAGGAAACAGCGAAAACCCTTGACCTGACGGAACTTTTGGATCGTAAGCCGTCGCAATTGTCGGGCGGGCAGCGGCAGCGGGTGGCGATGGGTCGGGCCATCGTACGGCATCCCAAAGCGTTTCTGATGGACGAGCCGCTGTCCAACCTGGACGCGAAGTTGCGGGTCCAGATGCGCGGCGAGATCGCCAGGCTGCAAAAGAGGCTGGGCACCACAACGGTCTACGTCACGCATGACCAGACCGAGGCCATGACACTAGGCGATCGCGTGGTGGTGATGCATTCCGGTGTTGCGCAACAGATCGGCGCGCCGGACGAGCTGTACGAGCATCCGGCCAACCTGTTCGTCGCCGGGTTCATCGGTTCGCCGGCGATGAATTTCTTCCCGGCCTCACTGACGCCCGTCGGGCTCAAGCTGCCATTTGGCGAGGTGGTGCTGGCGCCGGAAATCCAAGAGGTGGTCGCCCGGCATCCGGAACCCGCTAACGTCATCGTCGGCGTGCGGCCCGAGCATCTGTCCGACGCTGGATTGATCGATGGTTACCAGCGCATCAGGGCGCTGACCTTTCAGGTGAAGATCGACTTGGTCGAGTCGCTGGGCGCGGACAAGTACATTTACTTCTCCACCGCGGCGTGGGCGGCACACTCTGCCCAGTTGGACGAGCTGGCGGCCGAGTCGGAAGGCCATAAAGACCAGTTCGTGGCAAGGGTTCCCGCCGAATCGAAGGCGGCCATCGGGCAATCGATCGAATTGGCCTTAGACACGACCAAGCTGGTGGTCTTCGATGCGGATTCCGGGGCTAACTTGACCATCGCGCCGTCGGGGACACCGTGACGCTGGGTCGAGTGCGCGCGCATCTGCAGGCTCACTTCACCGACGCCGACCCCGAAGCGGCGAGTGTGACATTTCTGGGCACCGAGACCATCGAGGTGTTGCGTTTCCGGGAGCCGGACACGACGGTGCACTACGTCACGCTGGGCTG
This sequence comes from Mycobacterium sp. NGS56, assembly GCF_059812425.1. NCBI lineage: Bacteria > Bacillati > Actinomycetota > Actinomycetes > Mycobacteriales > Mycobacteriaceae > Mycobacterium > Mycobacterium sp. NGS56. The sequence goes on along the minus strand of NZ_JCALCQ010000001.1, from coordinate 360,839 downwards.
CTCGCGCCACCCGATGACCGAACCGACGCTTGACATCAGCGATCCGTTGCGCGGTCCGCGCGCCGAAATCGTGCTTCAGTTGCGCGATCCCGGTCCGGTCTCCGGCATCGCCCGCAGCCTGGCGATCCTGGCGGCGACGCCGACGGTCGAAGGTGTGGTGCTGTGCGCCGACGCGCTGGTCGATCTCGGCTCGCCGCTGTGGGCATCCCCGTCGTCGCGGGTGCCCTTCACCGCTGTCTTGTTGGGCCGCAGTGGGATTCGCGATCTGCCGCTGGACCCGCCCCGGGACCCGGTGCAGTTTCTGTCGGCCACCCCCATCACTGCCACCGAAGCGGCGTGGGTGCGGCTCAAGGGTGCCGATGCGATGCGTCAAGCGTGGGACAACGACGGCGTCGACGTGCTGAATCCGAATCGTCCGGCCGCACAGCCCGATTGACTCCGCTCCAGCGCGCGGCCTAGAGCCAGTTGTTGCGCCGGAACTGGAAGTACAGGCCCACACAAGCGGCCGTCATCAAGGCGATGATCCCCGGGTACCCCCACGTCCAGTTGAGCTCGGGCATGAAACGGAAGTTCATCCCGTAAATGGCGGCGACCATGGTGGGCACCGCCAAAATACCGGCCCAGGCCGCCATCTTGCGCATGTCGTTGTTCTGCTGCATCCCGACCCGGGCCAATGCCGCCTGAATCAGCGAGTTGAGCATGTCGTCGTAGCTTGCGATCTGGTCGGCGGCCTCGGAGTGGTGGTCGACCACGTCGCGCAGATAGCGTCGCACCTCTTTGGAGATCACATCTTTGTTGTCCGTCTGGATGCGGTGGAAGGCGGCCGACAGCGGATTGACGCAGCGGCGCAGTTCGACGACCTCGCGCTTGAGCAGGTAGATCGGCTCGACGTCGATCTTGCTGCCCGGCGCGAACGCGATCGCCTCGATGCTGTCGATGTCGGACAACATCAGACTGCTCACCTCGAGGTAGTGGTCTACCACGTGGTCGGCGATCGCGTGCAACACCGCGTAGGGGCCCAACTGCATCTGAGCGGGGTCGTCGTCCATCCGCTTGCGCACCTCGGACAGTCCGCCATGCTCGCCGTGTCGCACGGTGACCACGAAATCCTTGCCGACGAAGACCATGATCTCGCCGGTCTCGACGATCTCGCGGGCCAGCACCACCGATTCGTGGGGGACGTAGTTGACGGTCTTGAGGACCAGGAACAAGGTGTCGTCGTAGCGTTCCACTTTCGGCCGCTGATGGGCGCACACGGCGTCTTCCACGGCCAGCGGATGCAGCCCGAACACATCGGCCACTTCCTGCATCTCGGACTGGTTGGGTTCGCGCAATCCGACCCAGACGAATCCGTCGTGCCCCAGCGCTTCGATTTCGCGCACCTTATCCAGCGCGGCCGCGTAACCGAGTTTGCCGGGCAACCGGTGGCCGTCTTCGTAGACGGCGCAGTCAACCAGCGTCTCGTTGGGCGGTTTTGGGGCCGGGACCGGCTTGGCGTGCGGCTGGTGCGCGACGGGTCGAAGCGCTTCGGGCAAGGCGTCGAATCCCTGGAACACATCCACCTCCCAGCATTGCGCAGGTCCGACCAAGCGGTGGTCCATGGTACGCGTTCCGGCTTTTCAAAGCGCGACCATCAGGTCCCAGAAAGCCCTGGTAGCGGACCGGAGATTGTCCGTCGAGCGCAGTGCGCTAGTTTCGAGCCCAAACCCAAACCTGCACGAACTTCTCCACAAGGAGTAATCGACGTGAGCGCAAGTCCTCTCAAGGTCGCTGTCACCGGCGCCGCCGGCCAGATCGGCTACAGCCTGTTGTTCCGCCTGGCAAGCGGCTCGTTGCTGGGCGCCGATCGCCCGATCGAGCTGCGTCTCCTTGAGATCGAGCCCGCCCTCAAGGCGCTGGAGGGCGTCGTGATGGAGCTCGATGACTGCGCGTTCCCATTGCTGTCTGGCGTGGAGATCGGCGCGGACGCGAACAAGGTCTTCGATGGTGTGAACCTCGCGTTGCTCGTCGGCGCGCGGCCACGCGGCCCGGGCATGGAGCGCAGCGACCTGCTGGAGGCCAACGGCGCGATCTTCACCGCGCAGGGCAAGGCGCTCAATTCCGTCGCCGCAGACGACGTCCGCATCGGCGTGACGGGCAACCCCGCCAACACCAACGCGCTGATCGCGCTGAGCAACGCTCCCGACATCCCGAAGGAGCGGTTCTCCGCGCTGACCCGCCTGGATCACAACCGGGCGATCTCGCAGCTGGCCAAGAAGACCGGCGCCCCGGTCACCGACATCAAGAAGATGACCATCTGGGGCAACCACTCGGCCACCCAATACCCCGACATCTTCCACGCCGAGGTCGGCGGCAAGAACGCCGCTGAGGTGGTCAACGACCAGAACTGGATCGAGAACGACTTCATCCCGACGGTCGCCAAGCGCGGCGCGGCGATCATCGACGCGCGCGGCGCCTCCTCGGCCGCCTCGGCCGCCTCGGCCACCGTCGACGCCGCCCGGTCCTGGTTGCTGGGCAGCCCGGACGGCGACTGGGTGTCGATGGCGGTCTTCTCCGACGGCTCGTACGGCGTGCCCGAGGGGATCGTCTCGTCGTTCCCGGTGACCACCAAGGACGGCAACTGGTCGATCGTGCAGGGGCTGGAGATCGACGAGTTCTCCCGCGGCCGCATCGACAAGACCACCGCCGAGCTGGTCGACGAGCGCAACGCGGTTACTGAGCTGAAGCTGATCTGATCACCGCGGGTCGGCTGGTATGACCCACATCACCAATTAGGGCTACTAATGGGTAGTCAGTACGCTGAAGCGCGTGTCCGAATTGCTTGAATCGATACCGGCGCAAGCCGTGAACGGCGTGATCACCGACGCGGAGATCTTCGAGGCACACGTAGGCGGCAAGCTTTCCGTAGGCATGACGTCCCCGCTGGACACCCAGCGCGCTCTGTCGATCGCCTACACCCCCGGCGTGGCACAGGTCAGCCGTGCGATCGCCGCCGACCACGCGCAGGCCGCCCGGTACACCTGGGCGAACCGGCTGGTGGCCGTCGTCAGCGACGGCAGCGCAGTGCTTGGCCTGGGGGATATCGGGCCGTCGGCGTCGCTGCCGGTCATGGAGGGCAAGTGCGCGCTGTTTCAGGCGTACGGCGGGCTGAACGCCATCCCGATCGTGCTGGACACCAAGAATCCCGACGAGATCGTGCAAACCCTGGTGCGCTTGCGCCCGACGTTCGGCGCCGTCAACCTCGAGGACATCTCCGCGCCGCGTTGTTTTGAAATCGAGCGGCGCCTCATCGAAGCGCTGGACTGCCCGGTGATGCACGACGACCAGCACGGCACGGCGATCGTGGTGCTGGCCGCGCTGATGGGTGCCAGCAAGGTACTCGGTCGCGACATGGCCTCGCTGAAGGTGGCGGTGTCGGGAGCCGGCGCGGCCGGTGTCGCGTGCACCAATCTTCTTATGGCGATGGGTGTTTCGGATATCACCGTGCTCGACTCGCGTGGGGTTCTGCACACCGGTCGCGACGACATGAACCACGTCAAGGCGGCTCTGGCGCGGCGCACCAACCCCACCGGCCTGACCGGCAGCCTGGCCGAAGCCGTCCGGGGCGCCGACGTTTTCCTGGGGTTGTCGGGCGGCGTGGTCCCCGAAGAGATGATCGCCACCATGGCACCCGACGGGATCGTGTTCGCGCTGTCCAACCCCGATCCGGAGATCCACCCGCAGATCGCGGCCAAACACGCCGCGGTGGTGGCCACGGGCCGTAGCGATTTCCCGAATCAGATCAACAACGTGCTTGCCTTCCCGGGGGTGTTCCGCGGTGCCCTGGACGCCGGCGCGCGCCGGATCACCGAGAAGATGATGGTCGCTGCGGCCGAGGCGATCTTCTCCGTCGTCAGCGACGACCTCGCGCTCGACCGGATCGTCCCCAGCGCACTGGACACCCGGGTCGGGGACGCGGTCGCCAAGGCGGTGGCGCTCGCCACGGAAGCCTCAGACACTTCCGTCGCTCGGGGTTGAGAATCGGCAGGCTGGCGGCACCGCTGCTCGCCGCCGTACTCGCGGTGGCGGGTTGCGCAGCCGGCGCTGACCCCGGCGACCGTCGGGCCAGTGTCGAAACTGTGGTCGGATCCCGGGCTGACGCCGATGCGGCGCTGCTGGCCGGCATCTACGTCGCCGCCCTGCGGTCTTATGGCTTCGGTGCGCGGGCCGCGACGGCGGCCGACCCAATGCCGCAGCTGGATTCCGGTGCGTTCACCGTCGTACCCGCCTTCACCGGCCGCACGTTGCTAGTTCTGCAGCCCGGCGCGACGGCGATGTCGGACAAAGACGTCTACCGCGCAATGATCGCTGCGCTGCCCGAAGGAGTCGTGGCGGGCGACTACACGACGGCTGCCGAAGACAAGCCCGTGTTGCTGGTCAGTCGGCCGACCGCCAAGGCGTGGGGCGGTAGTGACGTCAGCGCGGACTTGAGCACCCTGCCCCGCCACTGCGACGGCCTCGTTGTCGGGAGTGTCGTCGGGCGGCAGGAACCGTCGTCGGTCGGCCCCTGCCGCCTGCCCAAGCCACGTGAATTCCCGGACGGCGCAACAATGTTCGCCGCAATTCGGACCGGGCAGCTGACGGCGGGGTGGACCACCTCGGCCGACCCCGGCATCCCCGGCGACCTGGTCGCGCTGTCCGACGGCAAACCCGCACTGATCCGTGCGGAGAATGTGGTGCCGCTTTATCGCCGTAATGCGCTGAGCGATCGGCAGTTGCTGGCGATCAACGAAGTGGCAGGTGTGCTGGATACCGCGGCCTTGGTCGAGATGCGCCGGCAAGTGCGCAACGGTGCCGATCCGCAGGCGGTGGCGGGCGGCTGGCTGGCCGAGCATCCGCTCGGGCGCTGAGGGTCAGACCCTTGGCATCAACCGGCCCATGACTGGGCCGAAGAGCTGTTGGTAGTACGGGCCCGCCACCCGCACCATCACGTCCAGGAGTTTGGCGTCCGTGCCGACCAGGACCCGGGCCTTCTTCTTGCGGACCGCGTCCAGGATGACCTTCGCGGCGCGTTCCGGGCTGGTCCGGGCGAGCCGCTTGTCGAACAGCTTGGCCAGTTGTTCGGGGTCGAGCCCCTCGGCGGCCGTCGCGTTGCGAGCGATCGCAGTCTTGATGCCTCCCGGGTGCACCGTGGTCACCGCCACCGGGTGGCCGGCCGCCCCCATCTCCTGGCGCAGCGCCTCGGTGAACCCGCGCACGGCGAACTTGGCCGAGTTGTATGCGGCCTGCCCGGGTACCGAGAAGAGCCCGAACACGCTGGATACGTTGATGACGTGCCCGTCACCGGAGGCGATCAGGTGCGGCAAAAACGCCTTGGTGCCGTTGACGACACCCCAGAAGTCGACGTCCATCACCCGTTCAATGTCCTTGAACTGGCTGACTTCGACGTCGCCGGTGAAGGCGATGCCGGCATTGTTGTAGATCTGGTTGACCTTGCCGAAGTGCTCCTTGACGCCGTCGGCGTAGGCCAAGAAAGCTTCCCGCTCGGTCACGTCGAGCCGATCGGATTTGAACGAGGCATTGATTGCCTTGAGCTGTTCCTCGGTGTGGGCCAGGCCTTCCAGGTCGACGTCGCTGATCGCCACTTTGGCGCCCGAGCGGGCCAGCTCGACGGCCAGCGCCTGCCCGATACCTGAACCCGCGCCCGTCACCACCGCGACCTTTCCGGCGAACCCTTGCATGAGCACCCTTCCTTATCGGCACGTTTGCGTTGAGGCTAGCCGGTAGGAGCGGTCCCCGATTCCCGCGGGTCGCGGATCCAGTGGTCGTCCCGATCAGCCGAAGGCCGTGTCGATGATCTCCTGCTGCTCGACCGCGTGCACCTTTGACGAGCCCGACGACGGAGCCGACATCGCCCGGCGCGAGATCCGCTTGATCCCGGTCAGCTTGTCGGGCAACAGCTCTGGCAGCTCCAGTCCGAATCGCGGCCAGGCACCCTGGTTGGCCGGCTCCTCCTGCACCCAGAAGTACTGGTTGACGTTCGGGTAGCGGTCCAGCGTTTCGCCCAGCCGGCGCTTGGGCAGTGGGGCGAGTTGCTCGATGCGCACGATCGCTACGTCTTCGCGGTTGTCCTTGGCCTTGCGTGCCACCAACTCGTAGTAGAGCTTCCCGCTGGTCAGCAGGACCCGCGTGACCTTGCTGCGATCACCGATGCCCTCCTCGTACGTCGGCTCTTCGAGCACCGAGCGGAACTTGATTTCGGTGAAGTCCCGCACATCGCTCACCGCAGCCTTGTTGCGCAGCATCGACTTCGGTGTGAACACGATCAGCGGCCGCTGCACGCCGTCAAGGGCGTGGCGCCGCAACAAGTGGAAGTAGTTGGACGGTGTCGACGGCACGGCGATCGTCATCGACCCCTCGGCCCACAGCTGCAGGAAGCGCTCGATGCGGCCCGAGGTGTGGTCGGGCCCCTGCCCCTCGTGGCCGTGTGGCAGGAGCAGTACGACGTTGGACAGCTGGCCCCACTTCGCCTCACCCGAGCTGATGAACTCGTCGATGATCGACTGCGCGCCGTTGACGAAATCGCCGAACTGCGCTTCCCACAACACCAGAGCGTCCGGGTTGCCCACCGTGTAGCCGTACTCGAAGCCGACGGCGGCGTACTCCGATAGCGGTGAGTCGTAGACCAGGAACTTCCCCCCGGTAGGAGTGCCGTCGGCGTTCGTCGCGAGCAGTTGCAGTGGCGTGAACTCTTGGCCGGTGTTGCGGTCGATGATCACCGAGTGCCGCTGGGAGAAGGTGCCGCGCCTGGTGTCTTGACCCGATAGCCGCACCAGCTTGCCCTCGGCCACCAGCGAGCCGAGCGCCAATAGTTCGCCGAAGGCCCAGTCGATCTTGCCCTCGTAGGCCATCTCGCGCCGCTTTTCGAGCACCGGCTGCACGCGTGGGTGGGGGGTGAAGCCCTCGGGCAGGGACAGAAACGCGTCGCCGATGCGCGAGAGCAGCGCCTTATCCACCGCGGTGGCCAGGCCCGCCGGCAGCATCTGGTCGGCCTCTACCGATTCGCTCGGTAGCGCGCCGTGCTTCTCGAGCTCGCGGACCTCGTTGAACACCCGCTCCAGTTGGCCCTGGTAGTCGCGCAGGGCGTCCTCGGCTTCCTTCATCGAGATGTCGCCGCGGCCGATCAGGGCTTCGGTGTAGCTCTTGCGGACGCCACGCTTGATGTCGACGACGTCGTACATCGCGGGGTTGGTCATCGACGGGTCGTCGCCCTCGTTGTGGCCGCGCTTGCGGTAGCACAGCATGTCGATGACGACGTCCTTCTTGAACTCCTGTCGGAAGTCGACGGCCAGCTTGGCCACCCACGCGCACGCTTCCGGGTCGTCGCCGTTGACATGAAAGATCGGCGCTCCGATCATCTTTGCGACGTCGGTGCAGTACTCACTGGACCGTGAGTACTCCGGCGCGGTGGTGAAGCCGATCTGGTTGTTGGCGATGATGTGGATAGTGCCGCCGACGCGGTAACCGGGCAGGTTAGTCAGGTTCAGCGTCTCGGCGACCACGCCCTGCCCGGCGAACGCGGCGTCGCCGTGCAGCATCATCGGCACCACCGAGAAGGCTTTTTCGTCGCCGTGGTCGTCGGCCCCGCGGTCCAGCAGGTCCTGCTTAGCGCGTACCAGACCCTCCAGCACCGGGTCAACGGCTTCCAGGTGCGACGGGTTGGCGGTCAGCGACACCTGAATGTCGTTGTCGCCGAACATCTGTAGGTACACGCCGGTGGCGCCCAGGTGATACTTGACGTCCCCGGAGCCGTGCGCCTGGGCTGGGTTGAGGTTGCCCTCGAACTCGCTGAAGATCTGCGAGTACGGCTTGCCGACGATGTTGGCCAATACGTTGAGCCGGCCGCGGTGCGGCATGCCGATGACCACCTCGTCGAGTCCATGCTCGGCGCACTGGTCGATCGCCGCGTCCATCATCGGAATGATGCTTTCCGCGCCTTCCAGTGAAAACCGCTTCTGGCCAACGTATTTGGTTTGCAGGAAGGTCTCGAAGGCCTCGGCCGCATTCAGCTTGCTCAGGATGAACTTCTGCTCGGCCACCGTCGGTTTGACGTGCTTGGTCTCGACGCGCTGCTGCAGCCATTCCTGTTGCGAGGGTTCGAGAATGTGGGTGTACTCCACGCCGATGTGGCGGCAGTAGGCGTCGCGCAGCAAGCCCAGCACGTCGCGCAGCTTCTTGTATTCGCTACCGGCGAAGCCGTTGACTTTGAACACCCGGTCGAGATCCCACAGCGTCAGGCCGTGGTTGAGGATCTCGAGATCGGGGTGGCTGCGGAACCGGCTGCCGTCCAATCGCAGCGGGTCGACGTCCGCCATCAGGTGACCGCGATTGCGATAGGCCGCAATCAGCTCCATCACCCGGGCATTCTTGTCGACGATCGAGTCGGGGTTGTCGGTGCTCCAGCGCACCGGCAGGTACGGGTTGCCCAGCTCGCGGAAGATCTCGTCCCAGAATTCGTCCGACAGCAGCATCTCGTGGATGGTGCGTAAGAAGTCGCCGGACTCCGCACCCTGGATGATGCGGTGGTCATAGGTGGAGGTCAGCGTGATCAGCTTGCCGATGCCCAGCTCGGCGATGCGTTCCTCGCTGGCGCCCTGGAATTCCGCGGGGTACTCCATGGCGCCGACACCGATGATGGCCCCTTGGCCGTTCATCAGCCGCGGCACCGAGTGCACCGTGCCGATGGTCCCCGGGTTGGTCAGCGAAATGGTAACGCCGGCAAAGTCTTCGGCGGTCAGCTTGCCGTCGCGGGCGCGTCGCACGATGTCCTCGTAGGCGGTGACGAACTGTGCGAACCGCATGGTCTCGCAGCCCTTGATGCCGGCGACCACCAGGGAACGCTTGCCGTCTTTGCCCTGCAGGTCGATGGCCAAGCCGAGGTTGGTGTGCGCCGGCGTCACCGCGGTGGGCTTGCCGTCGACTTCGGCGTAGTGCCGATTCATGTTCGGGAACTTCTTGATCGCCTGCACCAGCGCATAACCCAGCAGGTGAGTGAACGAGATCTTGCCACCGCGGGTGCGCTTGAGTTGGTTGTTGATGACGATGCGGTTGTCGATCATCAGCTTGGCCGGTATGGCCCGGACGCTGGTCGCCGTCGGCACGTCGAGGGACGCGGACATGTTCTTGACGACGGCCGCCGCGGCGCCGCGCAGCGTCTGCAGCTCGTCGCCTTCCGCCGGCGCAGGAGTAGCGGCTTTCGCCGGTCGCGGCGCGACCCCATTGCCGGGAGGGGCTACGGGCTTGGCGGTCTCGGTGGTCTGCGGGGACGCCGGAGCCGGCTTCGGCGGGGCCGCCGCGGCGGCCTGCGTTCCATCACCGCTGGTCGGAGCAGCCTGCGTGGATTCGCCCGCGGGCTCCGGGTTGTAGTCGACCAGGAACTCGTGCCAGCTCGGATCGACCGACGAGGGGTCGTCGCGGAACTTGCGGTACATCTCCTCGACCAACCATTCGTTTTGCCCGAATGGTGAACTTATGTTGCTCACGACCGCAGTTCGCCTCAATCCTTCTGTTCCGCAAGCGCATTCCCGCGGCGCTTGCACCCTTGTCGGCCCCGGACGACCGAACGCCTCACACCCATGGCGGTACCCATTGTTTCCGCCCTATAAAGGCTAACCTTTCGCCGCCGATCCGCCAGGTTGACCGAGGGAACAGGCGGACGGCCGCGCTAGCCGGCTTCGTGAATCGGAGGCACCAAGTGCAGCGCGCGGGGCCAGCGCGCGGGCGGAGCGCCGAACGCCCGGTTGGTGTTACGGGTCATCTTCTTGCCGGCCAGATAGTTGCCGATGGCGCCCACCACGATGCCGATGCCGACCGGCAACAGTTTGCCGAACAACAGGGCGCCGCGCCGCAAGGTGTACTTCCGGACCCACGACTTGAGCAGCCGTGAGTTCAGCTTCGACATCGACGACAGCGGCAGGGCGGCCAGGCTCTCGGAGACCCAACCGCCGCTGGTGCGGCGCGGACCGATCAGCTGGGCGACGGCGCGCTCGCTGTTGTCGCCTACGAGGACCGCCAGCACCAGCGCGCGGCGGCGTTCCCGGTGATCGGCCGGGATGTCGTAAACCACCGCCACCGCCAATACGAAGAACGCAGTGGCCTCCAGGAACGTCACCGTTTCCGCGGCTGCCGCGGACAGGGCGCTGATTGTGCCGATGCCGGGGACGGTTGCGGCGGCACCCACGGCAACGCCGCCGGCGGTCACAATGGCCAGGTATCTCTTCTGCAGCTTGGCCAGGATCTCCGCCGGGCTGGCGTTCGGATTCGCGTTGCGCAGCCGGGTCACATAGGCCTCGGCGGCCGGGCCCTGCAGCCACGAGCTCCGCTCGATGACCTGCGCCAATGCCCGCGCCGACATTTTCGGTCGACCGTTTCCGGCGGTCGGCTGCTGTCTCGCGTCGGACATGGTGAAGAACCGGTTCGGCGACCTTTTCCGTCGACCCCGCATATTGTCTCTCCTGCAAACGGCGTTCCCCCAGGCTAACGTGCCCGCGGCAAATCCTGACGCGTTATGCACCCTGACCGGGTCCTTGGCTGCCTGCCCTATTGCCTCACCGGGAATAATGCAGGCTGGATGTCTGCGACGGTCCGGGCCGTCGGCCGGTCCTCATCCTGTTTACCGCGCAGCGCGCGTGGTGTATCTGCGTGGGTGGGACCAGTCGACGAGCCGCGCCGATACGGCTGAACAGCAGCGGGTGGGCGCGAAACCGAAACGAGGTGGGGTGGATGACGACGGCTACGCCCCGCACGCCCGGGAGGCGCGCGGCATCGGGGCCGGCCCGGGCCGCCAACCGCTGGGACTTTTTCACCCGAAGCTCGCAGCAGTCGCAGAATCCTTGGAACCCGCTGTGGGCCATGATGATCGGCTTTTTCATGATCATGGTCGACTCGACCATCGTCGCCATCGCGAACCCGACCATCATGGCCAGCTTGCGCATCGGCTACGACACCGTCGTCTGGGTGACCAGCGCCTACCTGCTGGGCTACGCGGTCGTGTTGCTGGTAGCCGGGCGCCTCGGTGACCGGTTCGGTCCCAAGAACCTCTACCTGATCGGGCTGGTCGTATTCACCGTTTCCTCGGTGTGGTGCGGGTTGGCCAGCAGTGCCGCGGTCCTGATCGCGGCACGCGTCGTACAGGGCGTCGGCGCGGGGCTGCTCACGCCGCAGACCCTGTCGACCATCACCCGGATTTTCCCGTCGGAGCGCCGCGGTGTCGCGGTGAGCCTGTGGGGCGCCACTGCCGGTGTCGCCAGCCTGGTGGGCCCGCTGGCCGGCGGTGTCCTGGTCGACGGGCTGGGCTGGAAGTGGATCTTCTTCGTCAACGTCCCCATCGGTGTCATCGGCCTGGTGTTGGCGTATTGGCTGATTCCGGTGCTGCCCACCCAGTCGCATCGTTTCGACCTGATCGGGGTCGCGCTGTCTGGTGCCGGCATCTTCCTGATCGTATTCGGGTTGCAGCAGGGGCAGGCCGCGCACTGGCAACCCTGGATCTGGGCGTTGATAGTCGCTGGCGTCGGGTTGATGACGGCCTTCGCGTTCTGGCAGTCGCTGAACGCCGACGAGCCGCTGATTCCCTTGGCGATCTTCGGTGACCGAGATTTCACCCTGTGCAACGTCGGGGTCGCCATCATCTCGTTCACCGCGACGGCCATGATGCTGCCGCTGACTTTCTACGCCCAGGCCGTGTGCGGGCTCTCACCGACGCGCTCGGCGCTGCTGATCGCACCGATGGCGATTGCGAATGGCGTTTTCGCGCCGTTCGTCGGCAGGCTCGTCGACAAGTACCATCCGCAGCCCGTGCTCGGCTTCGGCTTCTCGATGCTGGCCATCGCGCTGACCTGGATCACCTTCGAGATGTCACCGACGACACCGATCTGGCGGCTGGTGTTGCCGTTCTTCGCGATGGGGGTCGGGATGGCGTTCGTGTGGTCGCCGCTGACCGCCACCGCGACGCGTAACCTGCCGGCGCATTTGGCCGGCGCGGGCTCGGCGGTATACAACTCCGTGCGCCAGCTCGGTGCTGTGCTCGGCAGCGCCGGTATGGCCGCGTTCATGACGTGGCGGATAAGCGATGAGATGCCGCGGCAGCCGTCCGGCGGGGCCACCGGCGAGGACACGCTCACCTTGCAGTTGCCCGGGTTCCTTCGCGAACCGTTCGCGGCCGCGATGTCGCAATCGGTGCTGCTGCCGGCGTTCATCGCGCTGTTCGGGATCATCACCGCACTGTTCCTGGTGGGCTTCGCGCCGTGGGCGGGCAAGGGCGATAACGGGGGTGGCGACGATCCCCTCGGGCCCGACGACGGCGTGATCGACGACGACTACGACGACGACCAGTACGTAGAGTTGGTCCTGGTGCGCGAGCCCGACGCACGGTGGGGAAGCCATCCGCAGCCGCCCCGGCAGCGAATTGATCGTCCGCAACCGGCGCCCACCGGAGTGCCGCGCCGTGACCCCGCCGATTCGTGGCGCACGTCGCTCGGCGATTCCGCTGCGGCGTTTGAACCAATCGGCTACGCCCACAACGGGTCTCACGTGGACAACGGCAAACGCCTTCGCCAGGTGGCGGTGCGGCGCCCGCCCAAATCCCTCCCGCCCGGTGATCGGCTCACTAGGCCGCCACGCCGCCAGGTCAACGGCTCGGGGGGCCGGTACTTCCCCGAAGGCGAATCGCTGCGAGGTCAGCATCACCGCTCCGATCCCGATGACGACCCCACCGGTTCGGGCCGGCACTCGTCGACCGGCTAGGCGGTCACCGCAGATCGCGCTGGGTGAGCGCCAGGAAGGCGCCCAAATCGATCAGGCCCGCGGGTGTGGCGGGCAGATACTCCGTCAGCGACGGGGAGCGCACGACCACGGCCGCGTACTGGGCGCGGCTTACCGCGACGTTGAGCCGGTTCCTGTTGAGCAGGAAGGACATTCCGCGGGGCACCGCGTCCACGGATGACACTGTCATCGAGATGTAGACCACCGGCGCCTGTGCGCCCTGGAACTTGTCGACCGTCCCCACCCGCACTCCGGCGAGCCCCGCGGCGGTCAACCGATGACGTAGCAGCGCGACCTGGGCGTTGTAGGGCGCCAGCACCAACACATCGGTGGCGGCCAACCCCCTTGTGCCGTGTTCGTCGGTCCACGCCGCGCCGAGCAGCTGGTTGATCTCGGCGGCGATCGCATCGGCCTCCTCGGGACTTTCGGTCGAATTGCCTTGATGCTCAACCGAAAGCAGTTTCACACCGGGTTGACATCCGTCGAGGCGGCGGGCGGCGGTGCACTCATGCGAATGCAGCCTGTCCTCGTAGGAGAGCGCCGAAACCGCTGCGCAGACGGCCGGGTGCATGCGGTAGGTGAGGTTTAGGAAGTAACCGCGTTCGTCGGACAGGGTGCGCTGGCCGTCGACCAGCCAGTCCAGCGCGGAAACGTCTACCGGCTCGGGATGAGTGCCCTGGCTGACCTGCGGCAACTGCTGAGGATCTCCGAGCAGCAACAGGTTTGCGGCGGATGGGGCCACGGCGATGGTGTTGGCCAGACAGAACTGGCCTGCTTCGTCGATTACCAGGAGATCTAGGCTTCCCGGCGGCACCCGATTGGCGTTGGCGAAATCCCATGCCGTTCCGCCGATCACGCATCCCGGGGTGTCAGCGAGGAACGCGGCGTAGGCGCCGCCGTCAATCTCCCGCCAGCGCGGGGCTCGGTGGTCGTTGCGCTTCTTCGCGATCCGTTGCGGATCCAGACCGGCATCGATTACACAGTCCAGCAGGTTTTCCACGGTGGCGTGCGACTGCGCGATCACACCCACCTGCCAGCCATGCTCGGTGACCAGGTCGTGGATTACCCGCGCCGCGGTGTGCGTCTTGCCGGTGCCCGGCGGACCGTGCACTGCCAGGTATGACGAATCCAGATCGAGTAGCGCGGCGGTGATATCGGCGACAATGTCGTCGCTACGGGGGAGGGGAGTGCCGCCCCGCGCGCGGGGCGCGCCCCGCAGCAGCACGTCGATGATCGCGCTGCGCGGCAGTTGCGGCAATCCGGCCGCCACCCCGGCCGCGGTTGCCTCGATTGACTCCCGTAGCGCCGTCGTCGGGATGGGCGGACCTGGAGTCAGCGCGAACGGCAACTGGTGAAAAGTCTTGCCATCGGCGCCAACTCGTTCGAGTACCACCACTTCGGTGGGGACCGCTGGATCGTCGGCCTCAATGACCGAGACCCGCCCGGCCGCCCGCCGGTCGGGGCTCTCGGTCATGCCGGGCGGGGCCGGAGGGTGGTAGAGGGCAAAGACATCGCTCTTCAAGTCGCCGCGCGCCAGTTCGCCGCGCAGTTGCAGCCGCCGCTGCGGTTTACGCGCGCGTGGTGGCGTGTGCCAGTCGACGCTGACCGACGCGTGCTCGACGACGAACACGTCGGTGTCATCCGCCCACTCGTCGATGGGAAAGTTCAACCGGTCGAAGTGCGCCCACCAGAAGGGCTTGTCCTCGCGCCGGTGGTAGCCGCGCGCCGCGGCCAGTAGCCCTACGGCCGTCTGCTGGGGGGTGCGGACGTCGACGCCGGCGGCTCCCGTAAACCTCGACAACGTCACCGCCAGTTGGTCGCGGTCGTCGACAGTGTTGCCGTCGGCCACGGGCTGAGCGCCCATCGGTACCACGCCGGATTCGTAGGCGCGCAACATCAACCAATTCCGCAATTCCTGGGTCGAGCGACAGTCGTAGTGGTTGTAGTCCTCGATCTCCTTGAGCACCGATGCGGCCTCGTCGCCGCGGCCGTCTGCCTGCAGTTCGCAGTATCGTGCGTAGGAGGTGATCGAACCGGTGGCCGTGGTCACGTCACCCACGCGCAGTTGAGCCCCCATGTAGAGAGGCTCTAGCGCCTTGAGACTGAATGACTCCGCACCCACCCGAATGCTCCTGCGCACCAACGGGTAAAGATCGACCAGCGTGCCGCTGCGCAGTAGTTCGTCGACTTCGTCCTCGCCCACTCCATAGCGACCGGCCAGTCGCAGCAGCGCGCTCTTCTCGTATGGCGCGTAGTGGTAGATGTGCATGTTGGGGCGGCGCTTGCGGCGCTTGGCCACCAGCGCCAAGAACTCGATCAGCGCCTTGCGTTCGTCGGCCCGGTTGTGCGCCCACAGCGGGCGAAACTTGCCCATCGGGCCTGCTTCCAAAACACCGAACAGATATTCCAGGCCCCATTCACGTCCATCGGTGGTCCACAGCGGGTCGCCCTCGAAGTCGAAGAACAGGTCCCCTGGGTCGGGCTCGGGTAGCAGGGCCAGCGGTTGCGGATCGATGACCTGGACCTGTGGGACGCCGGTTTCACGTTGGCGGACTTGTAGTTTGGCCTGGATAGCGAGTTTGTTCAGCACGCTGGTCGCCAGTCCAGGCACTGGTCCGCGAAGATCGGCCAGGTCGGCGACAGTGCTGATGCCGGCATCAAAGAGCTTGTCGCGCTGGCTTACTCGCAAACCGGCCACCAGCAGCACGTCGTCGGCCGCCCGCAGCTGCTCGAGGCACAGCGGGCAGTGAAAGCAGGCGGCCACGCCCTCGTCGTCCCAGCGAACCGCGGCGCCGCCCGCGTAGTGCTCATCGAGGAGGCGCTGCAGGCGGGCGCGCTGCGAGCGGTACACCGGGATCAGGTCGCGAACCCGGTGCCGCACCGTGGTTCCATCGCCAAGGCGCAGCTCGGCCTCCGCAGCGACCGGGATGCCCGCGGCGGCCAACGCGTCGGCGTAGGCGGCCAGTTGCAACAGCGCGGTTACCTTAGCTGAGCGGGCCAGTTTGGTGTCCACGACCCGGTACCGTTCGTTCTCGCGCACCAGGAAGTCTGCGAAGCCGACGAAGCGGCCGTCGAACATGGCGGCTTGATACACCACGGGAGCGTGGTTGGCGACGGCGCGCCGAGTGGCGTCGGCGGCCGCCGCTAGGCCCGCGGGCGTGTAGGCCGGGCGGCCGATGATCGCGACGGCCGGCCCGTACCGGTCGCGCAGCGACGCGAGTTCGCGTCGCTCGTGTTCGCTACCGAGGTCAGCCGTCCGCGTGAGCAGTTCGTCCTCGACGGTGACGGGAGCGGGACCGCGGCCCAGCTTCGCGTCGAACTCCCGTAGTAGTGCGAATTCGCAGCGGGCGGCGGCGGCCAGATCCGATGCGCTGTACACGATGCTGTCGCCGGAGACCAACACTGGAGCCACTGTAGGTCAGCGCTCCGACAACAGGGCCGTGCCGGGCGGGCGTGCCCCGGATCAGTGCGCGGGGGTGTTGCCGATCAGTTCGACCGCGTTGCCGTTCCAGTGGAATTTCACATCGGTGTTCAGGCCCTTGATCCCGCTGGGATAGGTCAGTGCCACGGTGTCGCCCGTCGTTTGCGCCGCGTCGACGCCGTTGAATCCATAGGTGTCGGGCACGCCCTGCGGGATGAATTGGCCGAGGTGGAACAGGACTGCGCGGGTGGTCGGACTCACTGCGTTGGTGTTGGCCTTGACGATGATCGCGGACAGCTGCGCGCACTGGTTGTAGTTGCCCGCCAGCGGTTCGGGGCTCCAGGGCTGCTGACTGCGCGGATCGCGAGGCAGCTCGGAGACCACCTTCGCGATGATGGGCGAGGCGAGGTTGACCGCGCAGGGATCAAGCGGAGGGGCGTTGCCGGGTGGCGCGGCCGCCGGGAGGGTGGCCGGAGCCGTGACGGACGCGGCAGAAGTGGTTCTGGCCTGGGGCGTCTTGGCGACGGTGGAGTCCCCCGAACCGCAGCCCGTCAGCGTGACGGCGAGTAGAACGACAGCGGCCGAGCCGGTCAGTGGCTCGGTACGACATGGCAACGACCACACATCGGGCACCGTACCTTCATGGGGTCCGCGGCTGCGGCAGGCACGGCCGGGTGTGCCGGCGATCACCCGCAGCGCTCAACTCCGTTGAGCTCGCGATCACCACGGGGCCGTCTGGTGGTGACCCGCAGCGCTCAACTCCGTTGAGCTCGCGATCACCACGGGGCCGTCTGGTGGTGACCCGCAGCGCTCAACTCCGTTGAGCTCGCGACCACCACTGGGCCGTCTGGTGGTGACCCGCAGCGCTCAACTCCGTTGAGCTCGCGATCACCACTAGACTCCTTGGACGATGACCCCCTCGGACAGCTCGACTGAAGCTGCCTTACCGACGTTTGCCGACCTGCAGATCAATCCCTCGGTCTTGCGGGCGATCGCCGACGTCGGCTATGAGTCGCCCACCGGCATTCAGGCGGCGACGATTCCGGCGCTGATGGCGGGCTCCGACGTCGTCGGGCTGGCCCAGACCGGCACTGGCAAGACCGCCGCGTTCGCGATCCCGATCCTGTCCAAGATCGACGTCACCAGCTCCGCCACCCAGGCGCTGGTGCTCGCCCCCACCCGGGAACTGGCCCTGCAGGTGGCCGAGGCGTTCAGCCGGTACGGGGCGCACCTGCCCAAGATCAACGTGCTGCCGATCTACGGCGGCTCCTCCTACAGCGTGCAGCTGGCCGGGCTGCGCCGCGGGGCACACGTAGTGGTCGGCACCCCGGGCCGGGTCATCGACCACCTCGAGCGCGGGACGCTGGATCTGTCCCACGTCGACTACCTGGTGCTTGACGAGGCCGACGAGATGCTCACGATGGGATTCGCCGAGGAAGTCGATCGCATACTGTCCGAAACCCCCGAGTACAAACAGGTGGCGTTGTTCTCCGCGACCATGCCGCCGGCGATTCGCAAGATCACCACCAAGTACCTACACGATCCGCTCGAGGTCAGCACCAAAGCGAAAACCGCCACCGCCGAGAACATTTCGCAGCGTTACATCCAGGTCGCCGGTCCGCGCAAGATGGACGCGCTCACACGGGTTCTGGAAGTCGAGCCGTTCGAGGCGATGATCGTCTTCGTCAGGACCAAACAGGCCACCGAGGAAGTCGCGGAAAAGTTGAGGGCCCGAGGCTTTTCCGCGGCCGCCATCAACGGCGACATCCCGCAAGCCCAGCGCGAGCGCACCGTCGCCGCATTGAAAGACGGCAGCATCGACATCCTGGTCGCCACCGACGTGGCCGCGCGCGGACTGGACGTGGAGCGGATATCGCACGTGCTGAACTACGACATCCCGCACGACACCGAGTCTTACGTGCACCGGATCGGGCGCACCGGTCGGGCCGGTCGCTCGGGAACCGCGCTGCTGTTCGTTTCCCCCCGCGAGCGCCACCTGCTGAAGGCGATCGAAAAGGCCACGCGGCAAACGCTCACCGAAACAGAATTACCCACCGTCGAGGATGTCAACGCGCAACGGGTGGCCAAATTCGCAGATTCCATCACCACGGCGCTGGGTTCACCCGGAATCGACCTGTTCCGCAAGTTGGTCCAGGATTACGAACGCGAGCACGACACCCCGATGGCCGACATCGCTGCCGCACTGGCCCTGCAATCCCGCGACGGTGAAGAATTCCTGATGGCGCCCGAACCGCCACCGGAGCGCCGCGAGCGGCGCACCGAGCGACGTGACCGTCCCGAAAGACCAAGAAATGCACAGCCATTGGCCACCTACCGCATCGCGGTGGGCAAGCGGCACAAGATCGGTCCGGGCTCGATCGTCGGCGCCATCGCCAACGAGGGTGGGCTGCATCGCAGCGACTTCGGCCACATCGCGATCGGGCCCGATTACTCTTTGGTGGAGCTGCCCGCAAAGTTGGGCAAATCGACGTTGAAAAGGCTTGAGCAGACCCGGATCTCGGGCGTTTTGATCAACCTTCAGCCGGAGCGCTCATCCGCCAACAAGCCCCGCGGCCGAGACGGTGGCAAGCCGCGCAGGAAACACGGCGGATGACGCTGTCCGAAGAGCAAGACGCCCAGGGCGGGCTCGAGCAGACCTCCCGCGTCGACCGGGTCGCCTCGCTGACCGGAATCCGCGCGGTCGCAGCGCTCCTCGTTGTCGGCACCCACGCGGCCTACACCACCGGCAAATACACGCACGGGTATTGGGGTCTGGTCGGTTCCCGGATGGAGATCGGGGTGCCGATCTTCTTCGTGCTCTCCGGCTACCTGTTGTTTCGTCCGTGGGTTAAGTCGGCGGCCGAGAGCCGCGTTCCGCCGTCGTTGAGTCGCTATGCGTGGCACCGCGTTCGACGAATCATGCCGGCCTACGTGATTACCGTGTTATTCGCCTATGTGTTGTACCACTTCCGCGATGCCGGGCCGAACCCCGGACACAGCTGGCTGGGGCTGGCACGCAATCTGACGCTGACGCAGATCTACTGCGACGGTTACCTGGGCAAGTATCTGCACCAAGGGCTGACTCAGATGTGGAGCCTCGCGGTGGAGGGCTCGTTCTACGTCGTGCTGCCGCTGCTGGCATACCTGCTGCTGGTGGTGATTTGCCGACGGCAGTGGCAACCGAAACTCGTGCTGGGTGCCATGGCGGCAATGGCGTTGATCAGCCCGGCGTGGCTGGTCCTGGTGCACACCGATCACTGGTTTCCCGACGGCGCGCGGCTGTGGCTGCCTACCTATTTGGCCTGGTTCCTTGCCGGCATGATGCTGACCGTGTTGCAGGAGATGCGGCTGCGCGCGTACGGGTTCGTGGCCATACCTCTTGCGGTGATCTGCTATTTCATCGTGTCCACGCCCATTGCCGGGGCGCCCACGACCTCCCCGGCGACAATGAGTGAAGCGTTGTTCAAGACGTGTTTCTATGCCGTCATCGCCGCACTTGCGGTGGCACCGCTGGCCCTGGGCGGCGCTCCAAGTATCCAAGGCTGGTATTCCCGAATACTGGCCAGCCGCCCGATGGTGTGGCTGGGAGAGATCTCCTACGAGATCTTCCTGATCCACCTGATCACCATGGAATTCGCGATGGACTACATCGTTGGCGCGCGCGTTTACACCGGCTCGATGCTGTACCTCTACGTGGCGACGGTGGTGGTGACCATCCCGTTGGCATGGCTGCTGCACCGGTTCACCCGCATCCGGGACTGAGCCGGCCGCCGCCCCGTCGGAGCACAGCCGGGCGCCGCGGTGCACCGTCCGTAACACCGACCCCGGGAGTCTCTGCGCGGCTGGAGAGGCGATTTGCCCGCCTCACAGCGACAACCTCGTTTACCGGCGTGACCAGCGGAAACAGGTTGTCGCTCGGAGGCGGGCACTTCCAACGATGGTCGCGGGCCGCCCGGCGTGACGCGCGGGCTTAGCCGCGGGCGGAAACCGGTGCGACGATCGGCAGGACGAATTCCTCAATCATCGCCCGCTCGTCGTCTTCGTCGCGACCCGGGTAGGTCAGCAGCGAGACGATCACCCGCACCGTCCAGCGGGCGCGGCGTTCGATGGCGGCGGGATCATCGGTTCCCAGCGAGTGCAAGAACGCCACCGCCAGGGCCGTGATCACGTCGGACTGCCCGGCCAGTTCGCCACCCACCGGCGGGCGGGAGGTGGCAAACCAGGATGCCAGCGCGGGGTTTTCGCGAACCATCCGCAACGTAACGAGGATGCTCGCGACCAGCCGTTCGCGTGGGTCTTCGATCTCGCCGGTGCGCGCGATGATTGCGCGGCCCAACCGGTGTGTTTCGCGGTGGATGTAGGCGGTGCGCAGCGCCTCGCGATTCTCGAAGTAGCGGTACAGCGTCGCTCGCGAGCAGCCTGCGGCCCTGGCGATTTCGTTCATGCCGATCGAATCCGAGTCGCGCTGCGTGTAGAGCCGCGCGGCGGCATCGAGGATCCGGTCGGCGGCCGCCTCGGTCCGGTGGGTTCCCAGCCAGTCGGGCATCAGGATTTCACTCGAATCGGCACCGACAGCGGACGACGGACGTAACTGCCACCGGCCCAGACGATGCCCGATTCGTCCACGTCGAAGTTCGGGCAGCGGGCCAACAGTTCGGTCAGCGCGACCCGGGATTGCATCCTGGCGGCGGCGGCGCCTAGGCAGTGGTGCGCGCCGTGGCTGAACGTCAGGATGTTGCGCGGGCAGCGGGTCACATCGAGTTCGTCGGCGTCCGAACCATATTGGCGTTCATCGCGGTTGGCTGAACCGTAGAGCAGCAACACCCTGCGCCCGGCCGGGATGGTGGTCTCACCTACGGTCACGTCGCGGGTCACAGTGCGGGCCAGTCCCTGGGCCGGCGCGGTCAGCCGCAGCAGCTCCTCGACCGCGTCGGGAATGCGGCCCGGGTTGTCGACCAGCAGCTGACGTTGGTCGGGTCGTTGATGCAGCAGCGGCATCGAGCCACCGAGCATGCCGGTGACGGTGTCGTTGCCCCCGGTGACCATGGTGAACGTGAACGCCAAAATCGACAGCGTGCCGGCGATGTCACCGTCGGCGCCGACGCCCGCGGCCACCAGGTGCGAGATCGTGTCGTCCTCGGGTTCGGTCCGGCGCCGCTCGATCAGTCCATTGAAGTAGGCCATCATCGAACCGACCGCATCGCCAACGGTTTGCAGTGCGCTCGCTACGCCGCCTTCGGCGGTGTTGGCCGCGACGATCGCCTGGGTCCAGCCGTCGAATTGGACCCAGTCCTCCTCCGGCACACCGAGATAGTGGGCGACCACCATCGACGGCAGTGGTTTGAACAGCTCCGTGACGATGTCGCCGCCGCCGGCCGAGCGCAACCCCTCGATGCGCTCAACGACGAACTCGCGGACCTTGGGTTCCACCGCCTCGACCTGCCGCGGCGTGAAGCCGCGCGAGACCAGCTTGCGGAACCGGGTGTGCACCGGCGGATCCTGCATCACAAACGGTGGATTATCTTGCAGCCCAATCATTTCCAGGTCGCCGTAGTTGACGGTCAACCCCTGTGCGGAGGAATAGGTTTCGTGGTCGCGTGCCGCGGCCCATACGTCGGCGTGCCGGGAAAGCACGTAGTAGTCATCTTCGGGATGGTTCGCCGGAACGACGTGGTGCACCGGATCGTGATCTCGCAAAGCGCGGTACATGGGCCACGGATTGGACCATGTGTCGGCAGTGGGCAGCTGAAACTTGACCGGTGCGTCGTGAGACATAACAGCAGCCATGTCTCATTCGTACGACAGCGGCGGCAATATGTCAACCGCCGTCGGAGAGAAATGTCCCGTGCAGCCCGCCCCCCGACACCGTCCCCAGGCGGTCGGGCGCTGGGTACCGACTCCCTGACCATCGGGGCGCTCAGCGGTGAAACTAGATCCCCGACCCCGGGTTCAAAATGCCGTGCGGATCCAGCGCCTGCTTGATGCGCCGGTTAAGGTCCATCACGTCAGGGCCCAGATAGCCGGCCAGCCAGGGCCGCTTCAACCGGCCGACGCCGTGCTCGCCGGTGATGGTGCCGCCCAGCCCGACGGCCAGGTCCATGATCTCGCCGAACGCCAGGTGGGCGCGTTCGGTCATGTCGGCATCGGCGGGGTCATAGACGATCAACGGGTGGGTGTTGCCGTCGCCGGCGTGGGCGATCACCGAGATCATCAGGTCACGTTCGGCGGCGATGCGCGCGATCCCGGTGACCAGCTTGCCCAGTGCCGGAAGCGGCACCCCGACGTCTTCGAGCAACAACGAACCCTTGGCTTCGACGGCCGGGATGCACATTCGCCGTGCAACGACGAACGCCTCGCCCTCGTCGGGATCATCGGTCGAAAACACCTCCGTGGCAGCGTGTTCCGCGAAAACCTCGGCCATGATTTCGGCGTCCTCGCTGCCGGCGCGGCCGCGCTCGTCGGACCCGGCCACCAGCATGGCGGCCGCCCCGCGGTCCAAATCCATCCGCAGGGTGTCCTCGACGGCGTTGATCGCCGCCGAGTCCATGAACTCGAGCATGGAGGGGCGCAGCCGCGCGGTGACGCCGAGCACCGCCTCGACCGCGTCTTCGATGGTCGCGAAGCTGGCCACCACGATGCTGGACGCGTTCTGCTTGGGCACCAGCCGCAGCGTCACCTCCGTGACCACGCCGAGCGTGCCCTCGCTGCCGACGAACAGCTTCGTCAGCGAAAGGCCCGCGACGTCCTTGAGCCGTGGGCCGCCCAGCCGCACCGCGGTGCCGTCGGCGAGCACCACCTGCATGCCCAGCACGTAGTCGGTGGTGACGCCGTACTTCACGCAGCACAGCCCGCCGGCGTTGGTGGCGATATTGCCGCCGATGCTGCAGATTTCGAACGACGACGGATCCGGCGGATACCACAGGCCGTGCTCGGCGGCGGCCTTTTTCACCTCGGCGTTGAACAGCCCGGGTTGGCATACCGCGGTGCGGGTCACCGGGTCGATGGCGATGTCGCGCATCTTCTCGGTGGAAAGCACGATCCCGTTGTCCAGCGCGGTCGCTCCACCGGAGAGGCCGCTGCCGGCGCCGCGCGTCACCACGGGTACTCGATGTGCGGCGGCCCAGCGCAGCACAGTCTGCACCTCTTCGGTGCGCCGCGGCCGCACCACGGCAAGCGGCTTGCCGGCCGACGGGTCGAAGGCGCGGTCCTGGCGATAGCCCTCGGTCACCGTGGGGTCGGTGACGATCATCCCATCGGGCAGGTCAGCGATCAGGCTGGCCAGGGCGTCGGAGCTCACGGCCCGATACTAAGCCCCGCCTGACGGGCCCGAGTCTTCCGCGAACTCCGGCGCGCGGTCCAGTTCGTGTAGCGACGGCAGCCGGCAGGCGGCCAGGCCGATCAGCAGGATCGGTACCGCCAGCACCAAGAACGTGACCTTCAACCCGGCCGCGTCGGTCAGCGGCCCGGCCACCAGCAAGCCCAGCGGGCCTGCCGCGTAGGTCAACCCGGTCATCACCCCGACCACTCGGCCGCGCAGCCGATGCGGGGCCCGGGTCTGCATCATGTAGTTGTAGATCGGCTGGATCGGTCCGTAGACCACGCCGGTGACCGCGCACAGCACCAGGATCACCGGCAACGGCGGCAGGAACGCGAGCCCGACGGTCGCCGCCCCGAAGGTGAGGGTCGCCGTCAGCACAGCCGCGCGCCGTCGCAGACGTTTGGACAGCGCGGCATAGCCGAGCGCTCCCACCACACCACCGAACCCGATGGCCATCAACGCCCACCCCAGGTGCGCGGGTTGCTGGCGATCGGAGAAGTACTTCGGAAACAGCACGCTTTCCATCGGCAGGTAGAGCGCGGTGACGGCCAGGTCGATCAAGCCCAGCGTCCGCAGCACCCGCATATTCCAGACGAAGCGCAACCCTTCGGCGATGCCGGACATCCATCCGGGCCGGGACTCGCGCGCGGGCTTTCCAGCGCCTTCGAGCCGCAACGACCCGATCGTCAAGATGGACAGCCCGAACAGCCCCGCCGTCACCCACATCGTGTTGATGCCGCCGACGGTCGCGATCATCAGGCCCCCGAGGCCGGGGCCCACGATGAACCCCAAGTTGAGAATCGCCTCGTACATGCTGTTGGTGCGGGCCAGCGACCAGCCCGCGCGGGCGGCGGCCTCGGGCAGCATCGACTCGCGCGCCGTCGTTCCGGCCGGGTCGAAGGCGGCGGCGAAGAAGGCCAGGACGGCCAGCACCGCCAGGCTGAGCGCGTCTGCACCGAGGCCCCACGCGATCAGCGGGACCGCGGTCACCGCCGCTCCGGAGAACGAATCGGAGACCAGCGACACCCGGCGGCGTCCGAAGCGGTCGACCGCAGCGCCGGCGACGAGAGTGGATAGCACCAGCGGCAGCGTCATGGCCAGGGCCACGGCCGAGGCGTCGCGCGCGCTGTTGTGGTGCTGCAACGCCAGCCACGGGAACGCGACTATCGAGATGCCGCTACCCGCCGTCGCCATCAACGTGGCGAACAGGATCAGGAGTGCAGGGCCACTTTTCATGGGAATTCGCCGCTGAATGTATGCCAAAGCGCCGTTTGCAGCGACCGAATTTTTCGGCTCATGCAGGATGTTCATGTGCTCGCCCACCCCCGTACCGGCCAGGAGTTCAGCTCGCCGGTTGGCGCCGGCACCGGATGGCCAGGCGATCCGGCCACACCGCAGACACCGGTGGCAGCCGATGCCGAAGCCGTCGCCGAACTTGCCGAGCATGCCGCGTCAATCCCCGAAATCGATGCCCTGGTCAGCGTCTGCCGGGCCTGCCCGCGGTTGGTGAGCTGGCGCGAGGACGTGGCAGTCGTCAAACGCCGAGCGTTTGCCGACCAACCGTATTGGGGGCGGCCGGTACCCAGTTGGGGGTCGGCGCGGCCCCGGCTGCTGATCGTCGGGCTGGCGCCGGCCGCGCACGGCGCCAACCGCACGGGACGGATGTTCACCGGCGACCGCTCGGGCGATCAGTTGTACGCGGCGCTATACCGGGCCGGGCTGGTGAATCAACCGACCAGTGTCGACGCCGCGGATGGGTTGCAGACTAAGAAGATTCGCATCGTCGCGCCGGTGCGGTGCGCGCCTCCCGCCAACGCCCCGACGCCGGAGGAGCGCGACACCTGCTGGCCGTGGCTGCAGGCTGAGTGGCGGCTGGTGTCCGACGATGTTCGCGTGGTCGTGGCCCTGGGCGGATTCGGCTGGCAGATCGCGCTGCGGCTCCCGGGCACCTCGACCGGGCGCAAGCCCCGGTTCGGTCATGGCGTCGTCGCTGACCTGGCGCCCGGGGTGCGATTGCTCGGCTGCTACCACCCGAGCCAGCAAAACATGTTCACCGGTAGGTTGACTCCAGTGATGCTTGACGACGTCTTCCGCGAGGCAAAAGAACTGGCAGGGATCAAGTGACAGAGGTGCTGGTGTCCGGCGCCAGCGTGGCGGGCGCGGCGACGGCTTTTTGGCTTGAGCGGTATGGCTTTTCGGTGACCGTGGTCGAGCGGCACCGCGGGCCGAGGCCGGGCGGTCAGGCGATCGACGTGCGGGGACCGGCGCTGACTGTGCTCGAGCGGATGGGGCTGTTGGGCGCCGCGCAGAAGCGCCGAACGCAAATCCGGGGCTCCTCCGTCGTGGACCGCGATGGCAACGAATTGTCCCGGGACACCGAGGCGACACCCACCGGTGGGCCCATCGATAGCCCCGACATCGAGCTGCTGCGCGACGACTTGGTCGAATTGCTTTACGGCGCAAGCCAATGGAGGGCCGAATACCTCTTTGACGACACCATCACCGCCGTGGACGACGATGGCGCCGCCGTCCACGTCACCTTCGAGCGGGCAGCGCCGCGCAGTTTCGACCTTGTCATCGGCGCGGACGGATTGCACTCCAACGTGCGGCGTCTGATCTTCGGACCGGAAGAAAATTTCATCGAGAAGCTGGGGACGCACGCGGCGATTTTCACCGTGCCCAACTTCTTGGATCTGGACTACTGGCAGACGTGGCACTACGGCGACTCCACCATGGCGGGGGTCTACAGCGCGCGTAACAACGCCGAGGCGCGGGCGATGTTGGGTTTCATGGAAACCGATCTGCGGATCGACTACCGCGACGTCGAGGTCCAATTCGCCGAACTGGAGCGGCGGATGGCCGGTGACGGCTGGGTTCGTCCGCAACTGCTCGAGTACATGCGCAGCGCGCCGGACTTCTACTTCGACGAGATGTCACAGATCAAGATGGATCGCTGGTCGCGAGGCAGCGTGGCGCTGGTCGGCGACGCCGGGTATTGCTGTTCGCCCCTTTCAGGACAGGGGACCAGCGTTGCCCTGCTGGGCGCCTACATCCTGGCGGGTGAGCTCAAGGCCGCCACCCAGGGCGAAACGGTCGACCACGAAGCCGGCTTCGCCAACTATCACCGCGAGTTCAGCGACTATGTTAAGCGCAACCAGTGGCTGGTGGTGGACAACATTCCGGGCGGTGCGCCGATACCGCAAGAGGTATTCGACCGGATCGTCGCCTCGATCACGCTGAAGGACTACTGAGCCGGCCCGGCCCGCAGCGGGAACGTTTGCCGGCCCGCGTGCGTTGACTTTTCCGTGCGTCTTTCCGTCCTAGATCTCATTCCGGTGCGCACCGACCAGACGACTGGTGGCGCGCTGGCGGCCACGGTGCAGCTGGCGCAGGCCGCAGATCGGTTGGGTTTCACCCGCTACTGGGTCGCCGAGCATCACAACATGCCGTCGGTGGGTGCCACCAGCCCGCCAGTGGTGATCGCCTACCTGGCCGCGCAGACCTCGCAACTGCGGCTGGGCTCGGGTGGTGTGATGTTGCCCAACCACGCCCCGCTGGCCGTGGCCGAGCAGTTCGCGCTCCTAGAAGCCGCCGCCCCGGGCCGGATCGACCTCGGTATCGGCCGGGCGCCCGGATCCGATCCCGTGACGTCGTATGCGTTGCGCGGCGGTCGCGACGACCGCGACATCGAGAACTTCCCGGAATATCTCGACGACGTGGCGGCCCTGATGAGCGCTCGCGGCGTACGGGTTCCGTTGCGCTCGGGTGATTACACGCTCAAGGCCACCCCGGCCGCGGCCGGCGAACCGCGCCTGTGGCTGCTGGGATCGTCGATGTATTCGGCGCATCTGGCCGCCGCCAAAGGGCTGCCGTACGTGTTTGCGCATCACTTTTCCGGCAACGGAACCGAAGAAGCGCTTGAGGTCTACCGTTCGCGGTTCAGGCCGAGTGAGCTCGCCGCCGAGCCGTTGACGTTTCTGACGGTGAACGCGGCGGTGGCCGAAACCCGGGAAGAGGCAACGGCATTGATGTTGCCCAATCTGCAGATGATGGCCCGGCTGCGGACCGGGCAGCCGCTCGGGCCGGTGCCGCTGGTCGAGGAGGCGGCGGTCGCCGAGTTGACCGAACAACAACGACGGATCGTCGAAAGCGGTTTCAAGCGAGCCGTTTTGGGGACGCCGGCCGCCGCCGCCGACCAGATCCGGGCACTGGCCGACCGCTTCGGCGTCGACGAAGTCATGGTGAACCCGGTGGCCTCGGCCCGCCGCGGTACCGATCCCCGTACCGCGCCGGGGCGGGTGGTGACGCTGGAGCTACTGGCGAAGGAATTGTTCTAGCCCTCGTTTGGTAGCGCGCCCGCTGAAGTGCTTCGGCGCGCGGCTAATCTTTCGTTGGGCGCCGAACGATAGGCTCAATCCGACTGACTCGCATCAATGCGGGTCAACGCGGTGCGCAGAATCTGGCCCGTGGCCTCCCGGTCGGGGTCGCGACGCAACAGCAATCCCTTGGCTACCGACAGCTTGTCGCCGTTGCGCCGGGGCAGCACGTGCAGGTGGATATGGAGCACGGTCTGGAAAGCGGCGCTGCCGTCGTTGATGGCGATGTTGGTAGCGTCGGCCAATTCGGTCGTGCGCGCGGCCTGGGCGATGCGTTGGCCCAGGGTCACCATCCCGGCCAGCGTTTCCGGCGCGGTATCGGTGAGATCGACGCTATGCCGTTTGGGCACCACCAACGTGTGACCTCGGGTGAACGGACGAACGTCGAGGATGGCCAGGTAGTCGTCGTTTTCATAGATCCGGATGGCCGGGGCCTCGCCGGCGACGATCGCACAGAACACGCAGGACATGTCGCCCACGGTACTGGTTGTTGCGTTCTAGCCACGCGAGACCAGTCTGGGGCCGCCACCAGCTTCTCCGATACGCTGCCGCAGTGAACGATGTCGCCTTCGCCGGCGCGGCAGCACACGCGCGCATGCTGGCCAATGGTGAACTGACCGCGCCGGAGTTGCTCGAGGTCTACCTGGAGCGGATCGCCCGGCTGGACAGCCAGCTGCGCTGTTACCGCGTGGTGCTCGCCGACCAGGCTCGATATGAGGCTGCGGTGGCGCAGCAGCGCCTGGATGCAGGCGAGCGGCTACCGCTGCTCGGCGTGCCGGTCGCGATCAAGGACGATGTCGACGTCGCCGGCCAGGTGACGACGTTCGGCAGCGGCGGTCATCGACCCGCTGTCACCTCCGATGCGGAGGTGGTGCGCCGGTTGCGTTCGGCGGGTGCGGTGATCATCGGCAAAACCAATGTGCCCGAGCTCATGATGTTTCCTTACACGGAGTCAACGGCCTTTGGCGCCACCCGTAACCCATGGGATCTGACCCGTACGCCGGGCGGCAGTAGCGGTGGGAGTGCCGCCGCGGTCGCTGCCGGGTTGGCTTCACTGGCATTGGGGTCCGATGGGGGCGGGTCTATTCGCATCCCGGCGACGTGGTGCGGGGTGTTCGGCCTGAAGCCGCAACGCGATCGCGTGCCGTTGGAACCGCACGACGACGCCTGGTACGGGCTGAGCGTCAACGGGCCGATCGCGCGCACGGTGATCGACGCGGCCCTGTTTCTGGATGCGACGTCGACGGTGCCCGGTCCCGCTGGGGAGTTTGTGAGCGCGGCAGGGCGCAGCCCCGGCCGGTTGCGAATCGCGTTGAGCACCAAGGTTCCAACCCCACTGCCGGTCAAAGTCGGCAAGGCGGAGTTAACGGCGGTCGACCAGGCCGGTGCTTTGCTTCGCGACCTCGGCCATGAAGTCATCACCGCCGACCCCCAATATCCGATTTCAGCGATGTTCGCCAACTATCTGCCCCGCTATTTGCGCGGCATCTGCGACGACGCGGACGCCCTCGCCCACCCGGAACGGCTGGAACCGCGCACCCGCAACATCGCCCGCTTGGGGTCATTCTTCTCGGACCGGCGAATGGAGGCCATCCGAGCGAACGAGGATGCTGTGATCTCGCGGATTCAGGCGATCTTCGACGATGTTGACGTCGTCGTCACCCCCGGCACCGCGACAGGCCCGTCCCGTATCGGTGCATATCAACGCCGCGGCGCCGTGTCGACACTGCTGAGGGTCGGACGATACGTTCCCTATCAACAGATTTGGAACCTGACCGGTCAGCCCGCGGCGGTGGTGCCGTGGGACTTCGACCGGGACGGCCTGCCGATGTCGGTCCAACTCGTCGGCAGGCCGTATGACGAGGCGACCCTGTTGTCGCTGTCCGCACAGATCGAAGCGGCCCGACCGTGGGCCGTCCACTTGCCGCCGATTTCATAAAGCTCCAAGCTTCGCCCGGCTGCGCCGCGCTCGCGATCACCCGCTGGGTCTATCGGCGGTGACCCGCTTCGCCCGGCTGCGCCGCGCTCGCGATCACCCGCTGGGTCTATCGGCGGTGACCCGCTTCGCCCGGCTGCGCCGCGCTCGCGATCACCCGCCAGGCCGCGAGCTTGGCGCCCGGCCGCATCACGTGAGCCGGGCTGGTCGACGGCAGGCGTTGATATCGGATTCGATCGGGCGCCGTCGCCAGCCTGCGGAAAAGGTCGGCGGCCTTGGCTCCGTTGAAGTACACCGTCTTGATAGTCGGATAATGCGCGAATAACTTACCAAAATCGTTGGCGGCTAGACTTTTTAGTTCAATCGCTGAGTCGGCGCTGCCGACCCGCCGACACGCGTGCAGGGCATCCCAGAGCGCGACACCATGGGACCGCAGGGCCGCCAGTCGTCTGTTGTAGGGTGCGGCCGCGTCAAAACCGAACCGTTCACCGGTGATCGACCAGAACGCATTACGTGGGTTGGCGTAGTACTGGCCCGTCGCCAGTGATTGCGCGCTGGGAAACGAACCCAGGATCAGCGTCCTGGCGCGCTCGTCGACGACCGGCGGGAGTCCCCGCAACAACGGTGTGCTCATCACCTCACATCATGGCTCGCCTTCGTTGTACGTTGGCGACGTGCAGGACGGTGCCGACGACAACATCGACGATTTGCTCGAGGGGCTCGAGGGAAGCGCACGCACCGAACGGGCCGAACTCATCAAATGGCTTTTCGAGCAGGGCGTCACCGCCGAGGAGATCCGCACGACGAATCCACCCCTGCTGCTGGCCACGCGCCATCTCATCGGCGACGACGGTACCTACGTGTCCACCCGCGAAATCAGTGAGGCCCACGGCATCGACCTGGGGCTGCTTCAACGCGTGCAGCGCGCGATCGGTCTGGTCCGAGTCGATGACCCCGACGCGGTAGTGCACATGCGCGCCGACGGTGAGGCCGCGGCCTTCGCCCAGCGGTTCGTGGAGGTGGGGCTGGATCCCGAACAGGTGGTTCTGGTGGTGCAGGTGCTCGCCGAAGGACTGTCGCGGGCGGCTGAGGTGATGCGGTACTCGGCGCTTTCGGCGATCATGCGCCCAGGGGCCAGTGAGCTCGAAATCGCCAAGGCGTCAAAGGCTTTGGTGACCGAGATCGCGCCGATGCTGGGTCCGATGATCGAGCAGATGTTGTTCATGCAGTTGCGGCACATGATGGAGACCGAAGCGGTCAATGCCGCGGAGCGCGCGGCCGGCAAGCCGCTCCCTGGGGCGCGCCAAATCACCGTCGCCTTCGCGGACCTGGTCGGCTTCACCCGGATCGGCGAGGCGGTATCGCCCGAGGAGCTGGGTCACCTGGCCAACCGGCTGGCCGTCCTCGCCCGGGACTTGAGCGTGCCACCGGTGCGATTCATCAAGACCATCGGTGATGCCGTGATGTTTGTCTGCCCGACCCCGGGTCCCTTGCTCGACGTCATCCTGAAACTCGTGGAAGCCATCGACACCGACAATGACTTTCCCCGATTGCGAGCGGGATTGGCCTCTGGAATGGCGGTGAGCCGCGCCGGCGACTGGTTCGGCAGCCCGGTCAATGTGGCAAGTCGCGTCACCAATGTGGCGCGCCCGGGCACCGTCTTGGTCGCCGATTCGGTGTGGGACGACATCGGCGACAGCGGTGAGTTCTCCGGGTCGTTCGCCGGCGCCCGCC
Organism: Mycobacterium sp. NGS56; assembly: GCF_059812425.1. Lineage (NCBI taxonomy): Bacteria > Bacillati > Actinomycetota > Actinomycetes > Mycobacteriales > Mycobacteriaceae > Mycobacterium > Mycobacterium sp. NGS56. The sequence continues at coordinate 329,256 of NZ_JCALCQ010000001.1, read as the reverse complement.
GCCTCAAGGGCCTGAAGAACGAGGTGAAACTCTTTCGCATCCGGCGGGGCGACGGGGACTAACGGGCACGCTGCCCGCAAGGATGACACAAGGGCAGGCCCGGCGCGACTCTAGGGGGCGTCTGACTCCGTCTTACGCGTGTCCTACGCGGCCGGATTCCTACCCCGTGTTCCGGCACTTCGAATTGGTCGCTTCCGGGCCTGCTTCGCTAACCAAAATACGCCGTCGAACAGCCCAGATCAACGGCTTTTCTCAGTCGGGTTGTGCCCTGGGAAACCCCTGGCCTGGCGCCGGACAAGGGGGGAGGCGCTCCTCCTTTCTGCCCAGTGTTTCGCTGCTGGAGAAACGGTGTTCCCCTAACTTTGCAACGATGTAATCATGTAATCATGAAGTCCCACCACACACACGGGCGGCGGTACGGCCGCCCCGGGGGTTGGCAGCAAGCCCAGCAACCAGACGCCAGCGACGCCGCGGAATGGTTCGCCGGACGTCTTCCGGATGATTGGTTCGACGACGACCCCACGGTGGTCGTCGACCGCGAAGAAATCACCGTCATCGGGAAGCTCCCGGATCCGACGAGCGCGGAAGGCGAAGCGAGCGAGGCCCGCGCGGCCGGGCGAGCTTCACGATTCCGCGAAGAAACCCGGTCGGAGCGCATGCGCATCGCCGACGAAGCGCAAGATCGTTATGGACGCAAGGTTTCCTGGGGCGTGGAGGTCAGCTCTAGGACAGGCACCGAGCGAATTCTGTTCACCCACATCGCAGTACCGGTCATGACTCGGCTGAAGCAACCCGAACGCCAGGTGCTGGACACGTTGGTCGATGCCGGTGTCGCCCGCTCCCGCGCGGATGCCCTCGCGTGGTCGGTGAAGCTGGTCGGTGAACACGCCGACGAGTGGCTGGCCAAATTGCGCGACGCCATGTCGGCGGTCGACGATCTACGCGCCCAGGGACCTGACCTGCAGTCGTGACAAGGCCGCAGCGCTTTAGTGGTGCGACGGTTAACCTTCCGGCTTTTCGCTGTCGATCTTGGCGACGATCTTGTCGGCGATCTGGCCGCCCTGATCGCTGATGTGGTACCCGCACGCGTTGATGTCGACGACTACGTTGTTGGCCACGCTGAGGGCCCGCTGACACTCCCAGCCGTCCGCGCCCTCCTGGGTGTCCATCAGCGTGACCTTCGGTGGGGCGCCCTGAACCTGGGCGAAGGTCCACCGATAGGTCTTGCTCTTGTTCGTGACGGTCACCGTCTTGCCGGCGCAGCCCTTCCACTTTTCTGCGGAGTTCTCCACGAAGCTCTTGGCCTTGTCGGCGGACGGAAAAAGCACCACGGCCTGGTTGACCCAGTGATCGTAGTTATCGCCCGGCTCCGAAGACACCAGTCCACTGACGGCCGAGTAGCCGGTGCCCGCGTACACACGATCCTGGGTGGTGTAGAGCGCGCCCTGGCAATCGGGCGCGGACACCGTCACCGAGGAGGTGTCCGTCGACGTGATTGGTTTGCCCGGCTGCATCGATGACGAGCCCATCACCGCGTTGATATCGGCCGCGCTGAGCAGCAGCGCGCTGAGGCGTTCGGGCCCCAACGGCGCGGCCTGCGGCGGTTCCGGTTTGGGTCGAACGACCAGCCAGATACCGACCCCGCTCGCGATGACCACGAGCACCACGGCGACGGCCACAATGATCGGCCAGACATTGCGCTGCGGCTTGGGCGCGGGCTGACCCCAAGGCGTCGAGCTGGTGAACTGGGGCGGGCCGCCCCAGTTGGCGTTGCCGCCTTGGTAATAGGGCGGCGCGGGTTGTCCGGCCGCGAGGATCGGGCCGCTGGTTGGGGCCCACGCTTGAGGGCTCTGCGACGGTATCGGACCGGAACTGGGGGTCGGGTCGAATGGCGATGGTGGCGGGGTGTTGTACGTGGGCTGGTACGCCGGTGGAGGCGCTAAAGCGGCGTGGGCCTGCGCGCCGGGGATGTCCGCGGTGGGCAGGGCGGCTTCCTGGCTGCGACGCAATATAGTGGCGGCTCGGTCTTGATCGGGGTTGCTGAGCGCTTCCTTGGCGGCCAGGGCCAGGTCACCCGCGCTGGCATAGCGGTCTTCGGGCTTTTTGGCCATGCCACGGGCGATCACCGCGTTAAAGGCCTTGGGGACGCCCGGGCGCTGCTCGCTGGGCGCGGGGATGGGGTCCATCATGTGCGCGGAGACCAGCACGCCGGCGCTGTCGGCTCGATAGGGCGGGGATCCGGTCAAGCACTCGAACAGCACGCAGGCCAGCGCGTAGATGTCGGCGCGGTAGGTGACCTCCGCATCGGAAAACCGTTCTGGGGCCATGTATTTCCAGGTGCCGACCGCGGTGCCGAGCTGCGTGAGCTTCTCGTCGGTGGTTGCGCTGGCGATGCCGAAGTCGACCAGATAGGCGAAGTCATCGCGGGTGACCAGGATGTTCTGCGGTTTGATGTCGCGGTGCATCACTCCGGCAGCGTGGGCGGCGTCGAGCGCGGATGCGATCTGGGTGATGATGGCGACCGCGCGGGGTGGAGTCAGCGGGCCGAAGCGCTTGAGCACACTGTCCAGATCGGTGCCCTCGACCAAGCGCATCTCCAGAAACATCTGGCCGTCGATCTCGCCGTAGTCGTGCACCGGCACCACGTGCGGTTCCTGCAAACGACCGGCGGTGCGTGCTTCGCGTTTCAACCGCTCACGAAAGACCGGGTCTCTGCTGAAGCTTTCGGAGAGGAGTTTGACCGCAACCGTCCACTCCTTGACGGTGTGTTCGGCTTCGTAGACCTCACCCATCCCACCACGCCCCAGCAGCCGTTTTAGGTGGTAAGGGCCGAACATCGACCCCGCCCGCGAGGACTGCTCGTCACTCATTCCTAATCCTTCCAAACCGACCCCTGGACTGCCGGTCTCATCCAAGACTTTGTGGACAGACACATGATTGCAACCCGTGACTGAGCAATCATGACGGTAAGCGCCCACCCGTCTCACCGCACGATAACGGGAACAATTGCCGCGCGTGTCAGCACGGGTCGGCTTGCCGAGGTCCCACCCTCGCGGCCGCAGATCCGGCGCTAGGCCTGGGTCATCGCGTAATACGCGCCCCGCCGGGCGACCAACTGGGCGTGACTGCCCTGTTCGACAATCCGACCGCTCTCGATCACCAGAATTCGGTCGGCATCACGGATCGTCGAAAGTCGGTGCGCGACGATAAAACTCGTGCGATCGCGACGCAGTTCACACATCGCGTGCTGAATAAGAGCCTCGGTGCGGGTATCGACCGAACTGGTCGCCTCGTCGAGGATCAACAATTGTGGGCGGGCCAGAAATGCGCGTGCGATGGTGATCAGTTGCTTTTCGCCGGCGCTGATGTTGGCGCCGTCACCGCTGATTCGGGTCTGATAGCCGGCCGGCAACGCCTGCACAAAACGATCGACGTAGGCGGCTTTGGCGGCGTCGAGAACATCGTCTTCACTGGCATTGGGACGTCCGTAGGCGATGTTCTCCAGGATCGTTCCGTCGAAAAGCCACGTGTCCTGCAGCACCATGCCGATTCGAGACCGCAGCGACTGCCTGTCCATCGTGGTGATGTCGACACCGTCGAGCAGGATCTGGCCCGCGTCGACGTCGTAGAACCGCATCAGCAGGTTCACCAGCGTGGTTTTGCCCGCTCCGGTCGGACCGACGATCGCGACCGTGCTGCCCGGCTCGGCCACCATGGACAGGTCTTCGATCACCGGGATGCCCGGGCGGTAGGCAAAGCTCACGTGAGCGAATTCGACGCGTCCACCCGGTCGGGGTGTGGTGCCCGCCGGGCCGGATTGGGCGGCAGGCATGGGATCCGGCGATTCCTCGGGTTCGTCGAGCATCGTGAAGACGCGTTCGGCGCTGGCCGCCCCTGATTGCAGAGTGTTGTACATGCCGGCCAGCTGGCTCAGTGGTGAATTGAATTGCCGCACATATTGAATGAACGCCTGGATGTTGCCCAGTGTGATCTGACCGGTGGCCACCTGCAGGCCACCCACCACCGCAACGGCGACGTAGCCGAGGTTGCCGATGAACGTCGTCGCCGGTGCCACCAGCCCGGAAAAGAATTGGGCGCCGAAGCTGGCGTGGTAGACGTCCTCGTTGAGGTTGCGGAATTGCTCGCGCGCGGCGGCCTGGTGGCCGAACGTCGTGACCACGGTGAAACCGCTGTAGGTCTCCTCGATGTGGGCATTGAGGCGCCCGATGCTTGTCCACTGGGCGACGAACAGCCGCTGGGAACGTCGCGCGATCGCTCGCGTCGCCAGCAGTGACAACGGCACCGTCAGCACGGTGATCGCCACCAGCAGCGGCGAGATGGACAGCATCATCGCGAGCACCGCCACGACGGTCAAAACCGCTGTCAGCAGCTGGCTGATCGTCATCGACAGCGAGGTTTGGATGTTGTCGATGTCGTTGGTGACGCGGCTGAGCAGTTCACCACGTTGCCGGCCATCGAAGAAGGACAACGGCAATCGGTGGACTTTGTTTTCGACATCGGAACGCAGCGTCACCATGGTGCGCTGCACGGTGACATTGAGCAGCCGGGCCTGCGCCCAAATCAGCACCGCGGAAACGAGATAAAGCCCGAGGGCCAGCGTGAGGGTTCGGGCGACCGCCCCGAAGTCCACGCCGTGGCCCGGCACCACGTTCATTCCGGACAGCAAGTCGGCGAAAGTGTTGTCGCCTCGGCTGCGTGCGGCGGCGACGGCCTGCGCCTTGGTGATTCCGGCCGGGAGCCGGCGGCCGATGACGCCGTTGAACAGCAAATCGGTGGCATGCCCCAGGACCCGCGGCACGACCACTCCGATCGCCGTGCCGGTGATTCCCAAGACCATCACCGCTATGCACAATCGTCGTTGCGGCGCAAGCTGTTTCACCAGGCGGGCGGCCGCGCCCCAGAAGTCACGCGAACGCGTGACGGGGACGGGCCGACTGGCCGTCGTGGTGGCCGCCCGGGTCACGACGTGCCCCCGACTTGGCCCGACCGCACGGCGCCGACCGACTGCGAGTCCGCGAATTCGGCGTAGGTGAGGCAATCGGCCAGCAGTGATTCGTGCGTGCCCACGCCCACCAGGTTTCCGTTGTCGATAACGATCACCTGGTCGGCTTTGGATGCGATCGAGATACGTTGGGTGACAACGACGATGGTGGCATTGCCGGAAGCCTCCTGCAGTGACGCGCGGACCCGGGCGTCGGTGCGCGCGTCGAGCGCGGCGAACGGGTCGTCGAATAGATAAATGGCCGGCCGGCGGATTACCGCCCGTGCGATGGCGAGTCGTTGCCGCTGACCGCCGGAGAAGTTGATGCCGCCCTGGGCCACGCGCATGTGCAACCCATCGTCGTGGGCACGCACGAAATCGTCTGCCGCGGCGATCCGCAACGCTTCCCACATCTGTTCGTCGGTGACTGACTGGTGTGGTGCAGCGCCGTACCGCAGGTTGTCGGCAACCGTTCCGGAAAACAGGTAGCCGCGCTGGGGAACCAGCCCGATCGCCGACCACAACCGCTCGGTCTGGTAATCGCGGACGTCGATGCCGTCGACCGTGACGGCTCCGCCGGTCACGTCGTAGAGCCGACAGATCAGCGAGACCAGCGTCGACTTGCCCGAACCGGTGCCGCCGACGATGGCGGTGGTGGCTCCGGGCAGCGCGGTGAACGAAATATTCTGCAGCACCGGGCGATCGGCGCCCGGATAGGTGAACGTCGCGCCGTCCAAACGTATCGTCCCGGTGATCGCTCCGCGGGGGGACAGCGGATTCGGAGGGTCAATTACGGCGGGGCGGGTGGCGAGCACCTCGGTGATCCGTTCGGCGCAGACGGCGGCCCGCGGCAACACCACCAGCGTCATCGTCGCCATCAACACCGCCATCAGGATCTGGGTGAAGTAGGCCAGGAAGGCGGTCAACGAGCCAACCTGCATCTGGCCGCGGTCGATGCGCAACCCGCCGAACCAGATCAGCGCGACGCTGGACACGTTGATGGTCAGCGTGGTCACCGGCAGCATCAACGCCTGCCAGTTGCCCGCGGTCAGTGCGGTCTTCGACAGCGCGGTGTTGGCGCGGGCGAAGCGGTCGCGCTCGAAATCTTCGCGGGCGAATGCGCGGACGACCCGGACGCCCGCCAGCTGGTCGCGCATCACCCTGTTGATGCCGTCGATCAGGCCCTGCATTCGGCGGAACAGGGGCAGCATGTGCGACATCACCCAGTAATTGGCCACGGCCATTATCGGCACGCTGACCAACAAGAGCCACGTCAGCGCGGCCTCCTGACGGATGGCCATGAAGATCCCGCCGAGGCACATGATCGGGGCCGTCACCAGAACGGTGCCGGTGATCTGGACCAGATATTGGATCTGCCGCACATCGTTGGTGCTGCGCGTGAGTAGCGTCGGCGCTCCGAATCGGGCGGTCTCGCGCTCGGAAAAGGTGGTGACGTGTTCGAACATCGCCGCGCGTAGGTCGCGTCCAAAGCCCATCCCGGTGCGCGAGCCGAAATAGACGGCCCCGACCGAGCACAACACTTGCAAGGCGGTGACCCCGAGCATCACCATGCCGAGCCGGACGATCGTGGTGGTGTCGCCCTTGGCGATGCCCTGATCGATGATGGCGGCGTTGACCGTCGGCAGATACAGCGATGCGAGGTTGCTGACCAGCTGCAGCGCCATCAGCACCGCGACCAGCCGTCGGTACGGCTGGATGTACTGGCGCAGCAGTGCCAGGAGCATTGGGTAACTGTCGCATACCGTCCACCCGGCCGTCCTCGCCAACCGCCGGACGGTCAAGGTTCGCCCAGCGCTTGTTGGCAGCCTGGAATTACCTGCTCAGGCGCGTCGGTGGTTGACCCGCTGGGCTGCCGCTACAGTGCATCGTGTGGACCAGCAGCGGGCGGAACGGAAGCAGGGCAGCGGTGCGGCGTGACACGAGGGCGCTGGCTCTCGTGGCGTCAGCATTGACGATCCTGATCCCCGCGGCCGCGGGCTGCTCGGATTCCGGCGGCAACAAGCCGGGAGCGACGGCGTCGTCGACACCGCAGAGCGGCCAGGGCAGCCACGGCGCGATGTTCCCGCAGTGCGGCGGCATCAGCGACCAGACCGTGGCCGAGCTCACCAGGGTCAACGGACTGATCAACACCGCCCGCAACTCCGTGGGGTGCCAGTGGCTCGCGGGCGGTGGCATCCTCGGTCCGCACTTCTCTTTCTCGTGGTATCGCGGTAGCCCCATCGGGCGCGAGCGCAAAACCGAGGAACTCTCGCGTGCCAGCGTCGACGACATCAACATCAACGGCCACAGCGGTTTCATCGCCATCGGTAACGAGCCCAACCTGGGCGACTCGCTGTGTGAGGTGGGCATTCAGTTTCAGGACGACTTCATCGAGTGGTCAATCAGTTTCAGTCAGAAGCCGTTCCCGCCGCCATGTGACATAGCGAAAGAGTTGGCTCGTCAATCGATTGCGAACTCGAAATGACGGCCGCGATGCGCGCCGGATCGCGCAGCAGAAGGACAGCCCGCAATGCGGCAACGGCATTGCTTGCCGCGTTGCTGGTGTTGACTGGCTGCTCCCGCTCGATCGGAGGCAACGCGGTCAAGGCTGGTGGCAATGTGCCCCGCAACAACAACTCCCAGCAGCAGTATCCGAACCTGCTCAAGGAATGCGAGGTCTTGACCAGCGATATCCTCGCCAAAACCGTGGGCGCCGACCCGCTCGACATCCAGAGCACGTTCGTCGGTGCGATCTGCCGCTGGCAGGCAGCCAACCCGGCCGGCCTGATCGACATCACCCGGTTCTGGTTCGAGCAGGGCAGCCTGTCCAACGAGCGCAAGGTGGCCGAATTCTTGAAGTACAAGATCGAGACGCGTTCGATCGCCGGCATCGACTCGATCGTGATGCGGCCCGACGACGCGAACGGTGCGTGCGGCGTTGCCAGCGATGCGGCCGGGGTGGTCGGATGGTGGATCAACCCGCAGGCGCCGGGCATCGATGCGTGCGGACAGGCCATCAAGCTGATGGAGCTGACGCTGGCCACCAACTCCTAGCGGCGATCGCAAGCGCGGCGAAGCCGGGCGCGGCGGGTCGCCGCCAACGACTAGCCTGCCGACCTCAGCGCGGCACCTCGAAGTCGATCAGCGTCGCCGTCCCGAGTTCCAGCTCTTTCCAGGCGCACGGCACCGTGAGCACCGCTATCGCCGACGTCGGAAACTTGGCCGAAATACGTTCGGCTGCAGTATTGTTCGTATCCGGCGCTGCGCCGAGGCCCAGTGCCAGGGCCGACATCGTCGGCTCATGCCCGATCACCAGCAGCGTGCCGACGTCGTCGTCCACCGTGGTGATCTCGTCGATCATCGTGCCCGGGGTGGTCGCATAGAGACGTTCGCTGTATCGCACCGGCGCCTCGATACGGGTGTTCAGCAGCGTCTCACGGGTGCGTGTCGCCGTGGAGCAGAGCACGCGCTCGACAGTGGGCGCATGAGCACGCAGCCAGTCGCCGGCGAGGCCGGCCTGCCGGATGCCGCGCGGTGCCAACGGCCTCTCATGGTCGGCCACGCCAGGCGGGTAATCGGACTTCGCATGCCGCATCAACAGCAAGGTGCGGTGACCAGTCACGAAAAATCAGATTAATCAGTGCGGCCCCGAGACGGCTACGCCGAGTGCTCGTCACCATCATCATGATCATTGCCTGATTGACAGGACCCGCTCCTGAACGCGCGGCAATCCCGTAGCGAGGCCTGACTGAGAAAATCGGGCAAGACATTTCCCTGGGACGCGCTTGACTCCTGGTTAGGCTGACTAGCAGTTCGGCATGAGGAGCCGCCGGTGATCACGTTGGACCGCTTGGTGAACGTGCTGGGTGGTTATGGAGTCCGCTTGCGTTGGTCGTCGGTGCCCAGGTCGACCGAATTGCGCAGCGTGGTGATCCACGAACCCGCGTCGGACCGTGTGGCGGTAGGCGATGTTCTGCTGGCCATCGGTGCCGGTTCCCTTGGCGAAGCGGTGCAGTGGGCTGCTTCAGCGCGCGCTGTCGTGGTGTTGGTGCGCGCCGGTGAGGAACCGATCGCGTTTGACGAGGACGCCGAAATCGGCGCGGTCATGGTCGTCGACCCGACGCTGACGTGGAGCGAGGTGAGTACGGTCGTCTACGGACTGGTGCTCGAGGGCCGTGAGACTGAATCCGGTCGTGGCCCAACGGATCTGTTCGCGCTGGCCGATAGCCTCGCGGACGCCGTGGGCAGCCCGGTTGTCATTCACGATGGGCGGTTGCGGGTGCTGGCGTATTCGAAACTGCAACAGCATGCCGACCCGGCGCGGGTGCAGACCATCTTGGCACGACAGACACCGGAGCAGCTGCGCGCCGTGTTCGATGCGCGGGGCGTATTCGCACACCTGGGGGTCTCCGACGAGCCGCTGTTTGTCCCCGAGGACTCCGAACATGGCTTGATCGGGCGCATGGTGGTGGCCGTGCGCTCCGGGGGAGAGCTGATCGGGTCGGTGTGGGTGGCGTGTTCGGCGCCGCTGGACGAAGCGGCGCGCACCGCCTTGGCCGACAGTGCGCACACGGTGGCCCTGCATCTTCTGCGGTCACGAGCCAGCGCGGACTTGGAGCGCCAAGTCGAATCCGAACTGGTGATGCGGTTGCTGGAGGGCACGGCTGATGCCGCGATGGTGGCGAGCAGGCTGGGTTTGCCGCATGACGGTTTGAGAGTTATTGCGCTGCAGGCGTTCATCGGCGATGAGCGCGATGCCGCCCTGTTGATGGCGTTCGAGCGCGCCACTGCCGGGTTCGGCTGGTCACGGCCTGGTCGCAGCGCTTTGGCGGCCAATATCGTCTACACGCTGCTTCCGGGTGGGCAGGCGGCGTCGGCGAGGCGCTGGGTAACCGGTCTGCGCGCGGCCCTCCCCGAACAGGTGACGATGTTGGCCGGCGTCAGTGGTGCGGCTGAGGTGACGGACCTCGCCGCCGCACGCCGGGAAGCCGAGGAATGTCTTGCGCTGCATGAGATGTCACCCGAGGCCACGCCTCCGGTCTATGACGAGTCATGGGCCGACATCCTGCTGCAGCGGTTGCGCACCGCGGCGCGCTCAGGCCGCTCGCCATCCCGTGGCCCGGTGGTCGAGCTCGGCCGCCATGACCGCGCCCACGGGACCGATTACGTGGCCACGCTGCGCGCATGGCTGGAGGCCCAGGGTGACCCGACCGAGGCCGGTGAACGGCTGGGAGTGCACGAAAACACCGTGCGTTACCGACTGCGCAAGATGGCCGAAATCACCAATCTGCCGCTAGACGATGCCAGGAAGCGGCTGGCGATGATGATAGAACTCGCGGCCATCGACACAGATTGATCGAGGCCGCTGTCGGCACCCGACAAACCGAGGCGGCGTCGTTGTCCGGTTGCGGCAAAGCTTTCGGCAGCGATCCACACCATCATGAAGGTTGCCAACTCAGAGGGCAGGTTTGAGGGAAGGCGGGTTCACGCCGCCCTCGCCATACCTCAAACCCACGAAGAATCGCCGATAGGAAACGTTCGATGTCCACCTCAGACCCCGATCATCGATCGATCGCCGACCGCCGACCGGATGATGACTCCGCGATGGAGACCTTCAGCGTGCGTTTGCCGTGGAGGTTGTTCATGCGCCTGTTTGGCCGTAATCCGCTGATACGCACGACGGACCGGGTGGAGGCAATGGTTTTGGCGTTGGTCGTTGCGGCGTCGCTGATCGCCGTGCCTATCAGTGCAGCCGTGGGCACAGCGGTCCACGATTCTCGAAGCCGGCTCTATGCCGAGCAGGTCCAAACTCGTCACCCGGTGACCGCGACTGTTACCGGAGGCAGTCACCCTGGCCGCAACCTTGAAAGCCCCACCGTGACCGTTCCGGCCCGATGGTTTGCCGCCGGGACCGAACGCACCGGCGACGTCACCGCGCCGCTGACAGCCAACATCGGCGACGATATTGAGATATGGGTCGATGACGAGGGCGTCCCGGTCGCCCGACCGGTGAACACGGCCCGCGACGACGCGCTGGCCTTCGCAGTAGCGACCTGGTGGGCCGTGAGCCTCTTGGCGGTCGCCCTGTTCGCCCGGGTACGTATCACGCTTGACCGGCTCCGCTACGACGGATGGCAACAGAGCTTCGACCGCCTCGTCGAGCGACGATAAGCAAGCGCGCGCCTGCTTCGATCCCCAACCCAGTCCCGCGGTGCGCGTCCGCGGGATTGAGTTTTCCTACCTACGAGGCGCTCTCGTCGCTCAGGCTGTGGTCGCTTCGGGTGCGCCGCGGCAACACGTTGTCGGGCGGCGACAATGCTTCGCACTGTCGTTGTCGGTTTCCGGCAAACACCGATGTGCCCGTGCAGCCCACCATGGAATTACCAAGTCAAATTCAGTTGCGGAGGTGTGCGATGGGTAGCGTCGAGCGCATTGAGGGCGGACCCAGGTCGGCGATCGTCATCGGCGCCGGCATCGTCGGATTGTCAACGGCGTGGTTCTTACAGGAGCGCGGCGTCGATGTCACGGTGATCGACCGCACCGGCGTTGCGGCCGGTGCGTCGTGGGGTAACGCCGGCTGGATCGCCCCGGGGCTGACCCTTCCGTTGAACTCCCCGGCGGTACTTCGCGGGGGGCTCCGTTCCCTTTTCGACTCGACAGCTCCGTTACACATGCAGCTGACCGCCGACGCGCACCTGGGTGTCTTCTTGATGCAGTTTCTGGCCAATTGCCGGCGATCGTCGTGGCAACGGGCGATGCGAGCCAACGTCGCGCTCAACGAGGAAAGCATCGAAGCTTTCGACGTGCTCACCGCCAATGGAGTCGATGCTCCGGTGACCGACTCGCCAATCACCGCGGTGTTTCGCAGCACCGAAGCGGCGCAGCGCCTGATGGACACGCTCCATCAGCTTGAAAACGCCGGTCAGACAATGTATGTCACCGCCCTGGCTGGCGAGGCGTTGCGCGAGCAAGTGCCCCTGGCATCGCCGGCGGTCACCGCCGGGCTGAACATCAATGGTCAGCGCTTCGTTGACCCGCGACGGTTCGTGGAAGCCCTGGGCCGTTCGGTGGTGTCTCGTGGGGCCGCTGTGCGCACTCTGGAGATCGACGACGTGGTCAGCACGCGCTACGGCGCTATGGTTTACCCGCGCCGCAGCAACCCGCTGTTCGCGGACGCCGCGGTGATTGCCACCGGGGCACGGCTGCCACGGTTGGCCAGCCGGTGGCTGCCGGTCCCGGTGCACGCCGGTCGCGGCTACTCGTTCACCGTCCCCGTGGATCGCCCGGTATCGGGCCCCATCTACCTGCCGGACGCACGGGTAGCGTGCACGCCCTACAAAGGCGCGCTGCGGGTTTCGGGCACCCTGGAATTCCGCCGGCCGCGCGAAGCTCGCGCCGCCCAACGGGTGGAGGCCATCGTCGCGTCAGTCAGCCCCTTGCTGGATGGAGCACGCTGGGACGTGCGCAGCAATCTGTGGGTGGGTGCGCGCCCGGTCACCCCCGATGGCCGGGCATTGATCGGTGAGGTGGCCCGTGACGTGTACGTGGCGGGCGGGCACGGCATGTGGGGCTTAGCGCACGGCCCCGTGACGGGTCGACTGCTAGCCGAACAGATCACCACCGGCAAGCAACCCGAGGCACTGCGCGATTTCGATCCGTTGCGCCGAACCGGACGCTAACCGCTCACGAGAAACCTCCAACCGCACCGGAGCTTCGCCCACCAAGGGCCTCCGAGTCGTCAGCGGCGGCTGCCTACCTTGGCCCGCCTCTGACGACGCTCCCTCGATAAACGAAAGGACACCCACTCAAAATGACCAGCACTGAATCCGTCTGGATGACACGACAGCACTACAACCGCCTGCGGAATCAACTCAACGCGTTGCGGTCAGGGCTGATCGTTGAAATTCCGGACGACTCAATGGACTTCGACGCGAATCGCATAGCGCTGCAACGACGTATCCGCGCAATCCAGAACCTTCTGACCAAGGCGGTCATCAGCGAGAATCCTGCCGATGACCCCACCGCCGAACCGGGCATGGTTTTGACCATCCGCTACGACGTCACCGGCGAGACCGAAACGTTCCTCTTGGGCAGACGCGGCAGCGAAGGCGCCGACGTCAAGGTCTACTCGATGGCGTCGCCGTTGGGCCGTGCAATAGCCGGCGCGCGCCCCGGCGACCAGCGCATCTACTCGATTCCCGATGAGACAGGACGACTGGTGACGCTGCTGGAGGCCGTGCCCTATGAGATGTACCGAACGAAGTGCGCCCGGTCGCAGTCAGCCCGCCGCGCGCCGATGTCAACAGCGACTCAAGCACCTTACTAACAGATATCGTCCGGAGACCAACCGCACCAGCGACTTTCGCGTCCCCGAGGCCGCGACCGCAAACCCCCTCACATTAGGAGAGCAACGACCATGACCAGCACCCAACCCGTGTGGATTTCACCGCGCGGCTATGAGCGGCTACAAAGGGAACTGGCCAGGTTACGTGAGTTGCACGGCCGCGCAGCCGCTGACAGTCAGTCGGACGACAACGCCATCGCCGTCCAACACGCGTCGCAAACCAGAATCCAACGAATTCATGATTTGTTGGTCAATGCCGTCGTGGGAAAAGACCCACCCGACGACGGGATCGCCGAGCCTGGCATGGTTTTGACCGTCCGTTACGACGATACCGGTGACACCGAAACCTTCCTTTTAGGTGTGCGCGGCACGGAATGCAGCGACATCGAGGTTTACTCCAAGGCATCCCCGCTCGGCGCCGCGGTCGCGGGCGCACGCCCCGGCGAACGGCGCACCTATACCCTGCCCAGTGGCGCGACCCTGACCGTCACACTGCTTGAAGCCGTGCCGTACGGAGTTCACACGGCCGGTGTGACGTGACGACCGATCATCTAGCCGCGATTCAGCACACGGCGCCCGGAGATGTTGAACCACAACCATATACGTCGGGAGCTCAGACACGACGCGTTCAATCGTCCATCACTGGCGGTCCTGCCCGGGCGGGGGTGATCACATGATGTTCGAACTAATCGACCCGGTGGCGACAATGTTTCTCCTGCTAGCGGCTGTGGGCCTGATCGTGGCCGTCGGGTACGGACGCAGCTGAATCGTCACCGTACCCGAACGCTGATTGAGGCAGGTCGACACGACGCGCCGGCCGCCTCGCGTCGCGCGCCGTCCCCATGGTCCCGCTCGCTGCGCTTGCCGCGTCGGCGACTGGGCTGAGGATTGGGGCGACGCAGATAACGCTGGCACCCGCTGGTGGATCACTTGTCGGATTTCTCAGACCTAGACGTGCCGGTGGAGGTCCCGCTTGTTGTCGGTGCGCAGACCTAAACTCGCGATGCCCTGGTAAACACGCACTTCGCTAGGAGGTCGCCGGCATGCGATTCCTGCACACAGCCGACTGGCAGTTGGGCATGACCAGGCACTTCCTCGCTGGTGACGCGCAGCCCCGTTATTCGGCGGCGCGCCGCGACGCGGTTGCCGGTCTGGGCGTGTTGGCGGCAGAAGTCGGCGCCGAGTTTGTCGTCGTGTCGGGTGATGTCTTCGAACACAATCAGCTTCCGCCCAACGTGGTCGGGCAATCCCTGGAAGCCATGCGCGCCATCGGGATTCCGGTGTACCTGTTGCCCGGCAACCACGATCCTCTGGACGCCGCATCGGTGTACACCAGCGCGCTGTTCGCCGGCGAACGTCCCGACAACGTCGTGGTGCTCGATCGGGGCGGTGTGCATCAGGTCCGTCCCGGGGTCCAGATCGTGGCCGCGCCGTGGCGGTCAAAGGTGCCGACCACCGACCTGGTCGCCGACGTCCTCGACGACCTGACCGCGGGTGTCAGCACCCGGATCCTCGTCGCACACGGCGGTGTCGACGTCCTGGATCCCGATCGGGACAAGCCCTCCTTGATCCGGCTCGCCAAGGTCGACGACGCGCTGAGCCGCGGCGCGGTGCACTATGTGGCGCTGGGGGATAAGCACTCGCTCACCCAGGTCGGTGACACCGGCCGGGTGTGGTACTCCGGTTCCCCGGAAGTGACCAACTTCGACGATGTGGAATCCGACCCCGGTCATGTCCTGATCGTCGACATCGACGAGGCCGACCCGCAGCGGGCGGTCGTCGTGACGCCACGGCACGTCGGAAGCTGGCGGTTCGTCACGATGCACCGGCAGGTCGACACCAGCCGCGACATCGCCGATCTCGACATGAACCTGGATCTGATCACCGAAAAGGATCGAACCGTGGTGCGTCTGGGGCTGACCGGTTCGTTGACGGTCACCGACCGCGCCGCGCTGGATGCCTGCCTGGACAAATACGCGCGGCTGTTCGCCTGGCTGGGCCTGTGGGAACGTCGCACCGACCTGGCGGTGATCCCGGCTGACGGCGAATTCAGCGACCTCGGTATCGGAGGTTTCGCCGCCGCGGCGGTCGAGGAACTGATGGCCACCGCGCGCGAGGAGGGCTGCGCGACCGCCGCGGATGCGCAGGCGGCGCTGGCGCTTCTGCTGCGCCTTACCGACCGGGGCGTGGCGTGAAACTGCACCGGCTGACCCTGACCAACTATCGCGGCATTTCGCACCGCGAAATCGAATTCCCCGACCATGGCGTGGTGGTGGTGTGCGGCGCTAACGAGATCGGCAAGTCGTCGATGATAGAGGCCCTGGATCTGCTCCTGGAAGCCCGCGACCGCTCGACGAAGAAGGAAGTCAAGCAGGTCAAGCCCACCCACAGTGACGTGGGTTCGGAGGTATCCGCGGAAATCAGCTGCGGCCCTTACCGTTTCGTCTACCGGAAGCGCTTTCACAAGAAATGCGAGACGGAGCTGACGGTGGTCCGGCCGTGCCGCGAACAACTGACCGGCGACGAAGCCCACGAACGGGTCCGGGCGATGCTGGCCGAGACGGTGGACAGCGACCTGTGGCACGCCCAGCGGGTGCTGCAGGCGACGTCGACCGCCGCGGTGGATTTGTCCGGGTGCGACGCGCTCTCGCGGGCGCTCGATGTGGCCGCCGGAGACAGCGGGGGGCTATGCGGCACGGAACCTTTGCTGATTGAACGCATCGACGCCGAATACGGGCGTTACTTCACCCCAACCGGACGGCCGACGGGCGAGTGGGCGGCCGCCATAACCCGGCTGGCCGACGCCGAGGCGACGGTCGCCGAGTGCGCGGCGGCCGTTGCCGAGGTCGACGATCGGGTGGCTCGTCATGCCGTGTTGACCGAGCAGGTGGCCGACCTCTCCCAGCGCCGGATCGCCGCCGGACCGCGGGTTACCGCCGCGCAGGAAGCCGCCGACAAAATCGCAGCGCTGACCGCGCAGCGGCGAGAAGCTCAACTTGTCGCCGAGGCAGCTGCCGCCACCGTCGCGGCGGCCAACGGCGCCCACACAGCACGCCGGCAACTGCTCACCGAGATCGACACCCGGGCCGGTGCCGTAGCCGAAATGCAAACGCAGGCACTGGAAGCCGCGGCTGCCCAAGCCGCCGCTTGCGCGGAGGCCGAAACAGCCGGCGCCGCCCTGCAACAGGCCACCGAGACTCTCGCCGAGCTGGAACGCCGCACGGAAGTTGCTCGGCGCACGGTCGACCAACTCACCACCCGCGAAGAGGCCGACCGGCTGACCGCGCGGTTGGCCAAGATCGAGGCCATCGAGCGAGAACGCGAGCGGATTAGCGCTGAGCTCAGCGTCATCGCCGTCACCGAGGCAGCGCTCCGGCGAATCGAGGACGCCGCGGCCGCGGTCGACCGCACCGGGGACCAGCTGGCACTGACCTCGACGGCCATCGAATTCAGCGCCGCCGCAGACATTCAACTGGTCGTCGCCGACCAGCAGATCTCCTTGCCGGCCGGGCAAAGCTGGTCGATCACCGCAGCCGGGCCTACCGCGGTGGAGGTTCCCGGCGTTCTGACCGCCAGGGTCACCCCGGGTGCGACCACACTGGACATTCACGCCAAACATGCTGCAGCACAAGAAGAGTTTGCGGCGGCGCTGGCCGCCGGTGACGTGGCCGACCTTGCCGCAGCACGGTCCGCCGATCAGCATCGCCGCGAGCTGCACAGCACCCGCGATCAGCTCACGGCGACTCTGGCCGGCCTGCATGGTGACGAACAGGTCGACGAGCTGCGGTCGCGGCTGGCGCAGCTGCACGCCGAAGAACTCGCCGGGGCCGAACCTGTTTTCGTGGATATCGGCGCTGCCCGTGCCGAACTCGCCGCGGTCCTCCAGGCCCGAGCGGCCGCATCAAGCGAATGCCAGGCCCGTCGTCAGGCCGCTGCCGCCGCCGCGACCGGGCTCGCCGAGTTGGCCACGCGGGCAACGGTTCTGCAAAACGCCTTGGAGACTCGGCGCGCCGAGCTGGACGCGGCTGCCGCCCGGCTGGCGGCCGAGCGCGCGTCGGCCGAGGATGACGAACTCGCGGCCGCGTCGGTCGCAGCGTTGGCTGCGTCTCAGGCAGCGCAACAACGAGTCGCCGAGCTCACCGACGCCTTGGCCGCGGCATCACCGGATGCGGTCGCCTTCGAGTTGACCGATGCCAAGAAGGAAGCCGACACGCTGCGTGAGCGCTACGAAGAAGCCAGCCGGGCGTTGCGTGAGGTCACCATCGAACTCTCGGTGTTCGGCACCGAGGGACGCCAGGGCAAGCTCGACGCCGCGGAAACAGAACGCGAGCACGCCGCCACCGAACACGGCCAGGTGGGCGGCCGCGCGCGGGCGGCGCAGCTGTTGCGCTCGGTCATGACGCGCCATCGTGACACCACTCGGCGGCGTTACGTTGAGCCCTACCGAGCGGAACTGCAGCGGCTTGGCCGCCCGGTATTCGGCCCGAGTTTCGAGGTCGATATCGACAGCGACTTATGCATCCGCAGCCGCACGATCAACGGCATTACGGTGCCATACGAATCATTGTCGGGTGGCGCGAAGGAGCAACTCGGCATCTTGGCGCGGTTGGCCGGCGCGGCCCTGGTCGCTAAGGAGGACGCCGTCCCGGTCGTGGTCGACGACGCGCTCGGTTTCACCGACCCGGAGCGGTTGACCAAGATGGGCGAGTTGTTCGACACCGTGGGGACCCACGGACAGGTAATCGTGCTCACCTGTAGCCCCGAGCGTTACAACGGTGTCAAGGGCGCACACCGCATCGTTCTCAGCGCCTAGCCCTGGCGGCCGCCGATAGCCGACCACTGGTCAGCCAGATTTGCTGCCGGCTGGTCGCCTTGCCTGCAGAATGGGACCATGGCGGGCCGACGCTGATGACGATGAACGGGAAACGCAGCCGAATACAGGAGAGACTGGCGAAACTGCCGGGGGTACGGCCCGTGCGCCGGCCCATCTCCCCGCACAGCGCCGAAGAGTTCGATCTGTACTACGTTCGCTCGGGACGCAAGTCCACCCATCCGCTGGTCATCATCCCCGGCGGGCCGGGAGTCGCCTCCGTGCAGATGTACAAGGGGCTGCGGCGGCGGGCCGCGGCGGCCGGCCTCGACGTCATCATGATCGAGCACCGCGGGGTAGGAATGTCGCGCCACGACGATTCGGGCGCCGATCTGCCGCCGCAATCGATGACCGTCAACCAGGTGGTCGACGATGTGGCCGCGGTGCTCGACGACGCTCAAGCCGAGTCGGCCGTCATCTACGGGGCCTCGTATGGCACCTACATCGCGGCGGGCGTCGGGGTGCGCCATCCGCACCGGGTTCGCGGCATGGTGCTCGATTCACCCCTGTTGTCCCGCCACGACATCGTTATCGTGCGCCGCGCGATCCGCCGGCTGTTGCTGAAGGGTGACAGCCCCGAAACCGCCTCAGTAGCACCGAAAATGCGCAAACTCGTCGACGCCGGCGTCATGAATGCCACGGCGACCCAGGTCGTCGCGACAATCTACGGGTATGGCGGAACAGACCTGCTCGAGCGTCAACTCGACCTGCTGCTTGACGAACGAAAGTTGTTGTGGTGGGCGCTGTCCCGATTTATTACCCTGAGCAACCTGCCATACCGTTACGAGGAAGACTTGGTGAGCCGCATTGCGTTCCGTGAACTCGACTACGCGGCCGAACCTGATGGCCTACCGCTCGATCCCGCGATCGCCGAAAGTAGAGCACGCACCCAACGTGTGACTTTCGAGGACGAGCCCTACGACCTGGCGGCCGAGATGCCGAATTTCGACTGGCCCACCGCGGTGGTTTCTGGAGGTCGTGACCTGATCACCCCGCCGGCCGTCGCGCACCGTGTCGCGTCGCTGCTGCCGAATGCGGTGCTGTTGAGCTTGCCGAGCATGGCACACAGCGCGCTGGATTTTCGTGAGCCCGTGGCGCTCGCCACGGCGGACGCGGTTCGGCGGGGCGACCTGGAGGGCCTCGCCGCACAGGCATCGGCGCTGGACGCGCTGCCGCCGCGTCCGGAGGTGCGGCTGCTGTGGAAGGCACTCGCAGCGGCGGCCATCGTCGAGGGGGCCCTGCCGATTCCGAGTCGGCTACCGCGGCTCAACGCCGCGTGAAACCGATTGCGGTGTAGTCGAGGTCGGCGAGGCCGGTTGCTCCGAAATTGGCCAGCGAGCTGCGCACCGCGACGTCACCGGGTGACTGGATCAGTGGAAGGCTGAATCCCTCCGCCCAGATCATCTTGTCCAAATCGTTGGCCAACGCTTGCGCCTTGGCCGGATCGAGCTCTTCCAGCGTGCTTTCGATGGCGGCATCGATCTGCCCACTGCCGATCTTGCCGAAATTGCTTTCTCCGTCGGACTTGTAGATCTGGGTCAGCGACGAGAGCGGGAAAGCGTCTCCGAGCCAACCGAATTGCGCCATATCAAAATCTCCGACGTTGATGTAGTTGGTGAAGAAGCCGTTGCCCGACCGCGAGACGAGCTCGAGTTTGACGCCGATCTGGGCGAGGCTGTGCTGGGCGATCTGCGCGAACTGCCGGCTGCCCTGCGCGTCGTAAAACAGATCGCGGATGACCAGCTGCCGGCCGTTCTTCTCTCTGAATTGTCCGGCCCGCTTCCAGCCGAGCGCGTCAAGCTCTCGGCCGGCGGCGGCCGGGTCGTAGGGCAGCACCGAGCCGTTGTCCTGGTAGCCCTGCTGCCCGGCGACGTAGATGTGGTTGCCCAGCGCGGCCGGATCGTTGGTGAGGCCGTACTGGACGACCCTGGCGATGGTCTGCCGATCGATCCCCTTGGCTACCGCGACACGTAACGCCCGGTCGGCCAGGATCGAGCCCGGGGCGCCATTGAACGTGATGTGCGACCACGCCGGGGCGGGGGCGCGCCGTATCGAGATCCCCTTGGTGCGCCGCGCGATGGTCAGCTGGTCGATCGTGCTGACCCCGGTGGCGTCGATCGTGTTGTTCTGCAACGCCGGAAGCCGCGCGGTGTCGTCGAGCACCAGGTAGGTGATGCTGTCCAGGCGGGGCCTGGCGCCCCACCATTTCGGGTTGCGGCTCAACACGATCCGCTGTGTGGTCCGGTCCAGCGACGAGACGACGAACGGGCCGGCCGAGGGACCCGGCCCCTGCAGCTGGCCCTTGTTGAACGCCTCGGGGGTGGCCGTCATGCTCTTGGGCAGCAGCATTCCGTTGCCGGCGAACATGCCCCGCCATTCGGCGTAAGGCTTCGCGAAGGTCATGATGGCCTGGCGATCGTCGACACCGCGAGTCACCGACGCGACGCGGTCGGCGCCGCCGGGCCCGGCGATCTCGAAGGTCTTGTCGGCGCCGCTCAGGGCGTGGATCTGGCTGGCGATGTCCTCCCAGGTGATCGGCGTGCCGTCGGACCACGCCGCCCGGGGATTGATGGTGTACGTAACCACCTGCGGCGCAGTGCCGGTGAGCTCGACGTTGGTGAAGTAGTCGTGGTCGACCGCCGTCGAGCCGTCCGGTCCGATGACAAAGGCCCGCGGCAGGGTGGCCTTGATCATCGCGGAGACGTCGGCCGAATTGCCATCGATGTGCAGGATGTTGAAGTTCGGCGGAAACTCTGTCAGCGCGAGTCGCAGGTTGCCGCCATCCTGCAGGGTGGCCGGGTCGTGAGGGTTGACGTCGCTCGTCGAGCCGACCTGCGCGTTATGGCCGGTTTCGGGGATCAACTCGGCGGCCGGCGAACAGCCCGGGAGAACCAGCGCGACCGCGAAGAACAGCGACCCGACGCGGGTGCCCGTGGCCGCTTTGACCGCCCGGCTAGACACGTCCGCCCGGATCTGGTCGTGGCACCGCGCTGAGCAGTCGTCGGGTGTATTCGTGTTGCGGATCGGCGAAGACTTGTCGGCTGTCGCCCTGCTCCACGATGGCGCCGGAATACATCACGACGACCTGGTGCGCCAGGTGTTTTACCACCGAAAGATCATGGGAGACAAACAGATAGGATAGGTTCAACCGCTCTTGCAGGTCGAGCAGCAGGTTGATGATTCCGGCCTGGATGGACACGTCGAGCGCGGAAACCGGTTCGTCGAGCGCCAGGATCTTCGGTTGCAGTGCCAGAGCGCGAGCGATGCCGATGCGCTGCTTTTGCCCACCGGAGAACTCTGCGGGGTAGCGGACTGCGTCGGCGCGGCGCAGTCCCACGATGTCGAGCAGCTCGGCGACGCGGTTGTTGGTGTGGCTCTTGTCGAATCCGTTGGCCCGCAGGGGCTCAGCGAGCAGATCAAACACCGGTAGCCGCGGGTCCAGCGAGGCGACCGGGTCCTGAAACACGACCTGAATGTCGCGCCGCAGCGATCGCCTGCTCGCACCGTTCAGCGCGGTGACATCGGTGCCCAGCACTTCGATTGAACCCGATTGGGGCCTGGTGAGTTCCAAGATCTCGTTCAGGGTGGTCGACTTGCCCGAACCGGACTCGCCGACGATGCCCAGGGTGCGGCCCTGCCGCAATTCGAAACTGACACCGTCGACAGCGCGAACTTCACCGGCGCTGCGGCGCAACAAGCCTTTGGTCAGCCGGTAGGTCTTGGTCAGGTCACGCACCCGGACGACGACCGAGGTGCCTGCGAATTCGGGTTGGCGGGATTCGGTGCTCACCCCGTAGATGTCCGCGGCGCTTCGCCCGTCGACCTCATCGGTGCGGATGCACGCCACCCGGTGATCGGCGCCCACGGAAAGCAATTTCGGCTCCTCGAGCCGACATTCGTCGATGGCCAGCGGGCAGCGCGGAGCGAAGGGGCAACCGGGGTCCAGGGCCGCCAGTGATGGCGGCGCACCCGGGATCGGCACCAACCGGGTGCCCTGGGCGGCGTCGAGCCTCGGGACCGAGCCCAGCAGCCCGACGGTGTAGGGCATCCGGCGGCCTCGGTAAAGGGTTCTCACGTCAGCGGATTCGACAACTCGCCCGGCATACATCACCAGCGCGCGGTCGGCGAACTCAGCGACCACGCCGAGGTCGTGCGTGATGATGAGCACTCCGGCGCCGGTGATGTCACGCGCCGTTTTGAGCACCTCGAGGATCTGCGCCTGCACCGTGACATCCAGCGCGGTGGTGGGCTCGTCGCAGATCAACAAGTCGGGGTCGTTGGCGATGGCGATCGCGATGACCACCCGCTGTCGTTCGCCGCCGGACAGCTCATGCGGAAAAGCGCGGGCGCGTCGCTCCGGCTGCGCGATTCCCACCAGCTCGAGCAATTCCACCGCTCGTCGGCGGGCGGCCTTTTTGCCCACTCGAGTCTGGTGGATCTGAATCGCTTCGGCGATCTGGTCGCCGACGGTGTAGACGGGCGTCAGGGCCGACATCGGATCCTGGAATACCATGCCGACCGTCTTGCCGCGGAATCGCGACATCGCGTCGTCGCCAAGGCCCAGCAGTTCGGTGCCGTGCAACCGCACCGACCCGCACACGCGCGCGTACTCGGGCAACAGGCCGATGGCCGCCATCGCCGAAACGGACTTGCCAGAACCGGATTCGCCGACCATGGCGACGACTTCGCCGGGTTCGATGCGGTAGCTGACACCGCGGACCGCGGTCACCGGGGCGCCGCCCGTCGGGAAGGTGACCGCCAAGTCGGTCACCTCGAGCAGCGCGCTCATCACCCACCACCGCCCAGCACCGCGCTGCCCGGATCGAACGCATCCCGCAGGCCGTCGCCGGTGACGTTCGCGCACACCAGGATCAGCACCAGCACGCCCGCGGGAAACAGAAACACCCAGGGAAAGGTGGTCGCCGACTGGGTGCCGTTGGAGATCAACGTCCCCAGCGACACGTCCGGTGGCTGAATGCCGAAACCGAGGAAACTCAGGCCGGTTTCGGCCAGGATGGCCGAGGCGACGTTGAGAGTGGCGTCGATGATCAGGATGGACGCCACGTTCGGCACCACGTGACCGACGATGATGCGGCGGCTGGAGACCCCCATATACCTTGCGGCCCGGATGAATTCGCGCTCACCTAAACTCATGGTCATGCCGCGCACCATGCGCGAGCTGACCATCCAGCCGAATCCGGCGAGCAGCAGGACCAGCATCAAGACGTTGGACGAGGTCTTGAGTCGCGGCGTGACGATGGCGATGAGGATGAAGCTGGGCACCACCAGCAGCAGATCGACTACCCACATCAGCGCGCGGTCGCGCCAGCCACCGAAATAGCCTGCGATCGACCCGACGGTGGCGGCGATGCCGGTGGAGATGACCGCGACGCAGACACCGATCAGCATCGACTTCTGCATCCCACGCAGGATTTGTGCCAGCAGGTCTTGACCCAGCGCGTTGGTGCCCAGCCAGTGGCGCGCGTTCGGCGGCTGCAGCAGTGCGGTGAAATCGAGGTCTTCGTAGGAATAGGGCAGGACCGCGGGCAGGGCGTAGCAGCCGGCGAACAGCAACACCAACAACGTCAGCGATGCCACAGCGAACCGGTTGCGGGCGAACCTCCGCAGCACCAAGGTGCGGCGTGAGGTGAAGACCGCGCTTTCTTGGCCCGAAAACCCTTGGGCGGCAGCGATATTTGCCTCAGACGTCATGACACCCGCACCCGGGGGTCGAGTGCCGCGTAAAACAGGTCGGACAACAGGCCGGCCAGCAGTACCACCGCGCCGGAGAACAAGGTGATCGCCGCGATGATGTTGGTGTCCTGCGTCGTGATGCCCTGCACCAGCCATTCACCCATGCCGTGCCAGCCGAAGATCTTCTCCACGAACACCGCGCCGGTGACCAGGCCGGCCACGCCATAGGCGAACAGGGTGGCCAGCGGGATCAGTGCGGTGCGCAGCCCGTGCTTGACCAGCGCCCGGCGGCGGGTGAGCCCTTTGGCACGCGCCGTCCGGATGAAGTCCTGGCCGAGGACGTCCAGCATCGCGTTGCGCTGGTAACGGCTGTATCCAGCCGCTGCGGTCAGCGCCAGGGTCAGTGACGGCAATATCAGATGCCGTAACCGGTCGAGCAGCTGCGCGCCGGTCCCACCGGTCACCCCCGGTGAGGTCTCTCCGGTGTAGTCGAAGATGTTGATGCCCACGGCCCAGTTCACCCGCAGCGCGCCAAGGATCAGCAGGCTGGCGATCACGAATGTCGGCGTGCTGAGAATTAGCAGCGCCACCGCGGTGACCACGCGATCGCTGAGTCGATATTGGCGAATGGCGCCCCATGCCCCGGCCGCTACGCCAAGCACGGTGCCCACCAGCGAACCGATGACCAGCAGGCGCACGGTTACCCCGATGCGGCGCCACAGCGTCGTTCCGACGGGCTGCCCGGTGACGGTCTTGCCGAAGTCGCCGCGCACGGCATGCGACACCCAATGCGCGTAGCGGATCGGTATCGGCTCGTCCAAGCCGAGCGTGTGGGCCCTGGCGTCGATCACGGCTTGTGGCGGGCGGGGGTTGCGCTGCAACAGGCTGTCCAGTGGCTTGAAGGCTACCGACGTCAGGCAGAACGTCAGAAACGATGCCAGCGCCAGCAGCACAACGTAGTTGAGCAACCGGCGTGCAAGAAACCGAGTCATGCCCGTCCGCACACCCCACGTCGCATTGGGACAGGCTATCGAGCCGGCAGTGAAGCGTCGCGCGTTGCGGTTGCCCGGCGCAATCGCTCGCCTTCGGATCGGGTTGATTCTCACGCGTGAATCGCGTGTGATCGATTGTTAGGATCCACCGCGGTGCCGGGTCGTCTAGCAACGCAGCACGGTTCGGGCCGGACATTGTCTAGGAGGCTTGTGTGACGGTTACCGATGAATACCTGGCCAACAACTCGGATTATGCGAGCACCTTCGAGGGCCCCCTGCCGATGCCGCCGGCCAAACACGTCGCGGTCGTTGCATGCATGGATGCCCGGCTCGACGTCTACCGCCTCCTCGGGCTCAACGAGGGAGAGGCCCACGTCATCCGCAACGCCGGGGGAGTCGTCACCGACGACGTTGTCCGCTCGCTGGCCATCAGCCAGCGCTTGCTGGGGACGCGGGAGATCATCCTGATCCACCACACCGATTGCGGCATGCTCACCTTTACCGATGACGACTTCAAGCGCAGCATCCAGGAGGAGACCGGGATCAAACCGCCGTGGGCGCCCGAGGCGTTCGGCGACATTGCCGAGGATGTCCGGCAATCGCTGCGCCGCATCGAGGGCAGCCCGTTCGTCACCAAGCACGTCTCGCTGCGCGGATTCATCTTCGATGTGGCCACCGGCAAGCTCGACGAAGTCACGCTTTAGCTCGGCATTGACACGGCCCGCTTAACGGGTGAGGAGGAGCCGGCAACGGCCTGGCTCGGCGAGAGTTGTCCGGGCGTTCTCAACCCACCTTGTAGGTTGCCAGCGCTTTGGCCACCAGCGTGCCCTGTGGGTCGACGATCTCGGCCTCGCAGTTGACCAACGACCGGCCGCGCCGCAGCACCCGGCCGACCCCGATCAAGTCGGTGGCCCGGGCGGGTGCCATGAAGTCCAGGGTGATCGACACCGTCACGCCCCGCAGCTCGGGCGGAGCCTCCGCACCGCACCACGCCGCAGCCATGACGGTGAGATCGGCGAGTGTGGCGATGGCGCCGCCATGGACCATGTCGCCGATGGTCACGTTGGACGGGTCCCAGGGCAGCCGCAGCCGCACTTCGTCTGCTGCGAGCCGGTCAGCGACGATGCCCAGCTTGACGACGAACGGGGATTGGGGGAGGAACTGCGCGATGACGTCGCGACCGCTCGGCGCGGACGGGAGAGGTTCGGGGGAGGCAGCCATTCGTCCATGTTTTCGCACCCCCGGCAGCCGTGAAAGGGCGGCCGCGACTCTTGGCGCGATGTGTCCGGTGGCGGGCTCGCGCGCCGCGCGGTCAGGCGACCGCGGTTCGTGCGGTTGACAGCGCGGGGGCGAGCTGGTCTTATAGCTGTCTAAGATAGTAAATATGGTCAAATCGACCAGGATTTAGCAAAGGGAGCTATGCCCAGTGAGCTCAAGGTGGCCCCCGCCGCCGGACAGTACGAACTGAGTCATCTGCGCTCGCTGGAGGCCGAGGCGATCCACATCATCCGCGAGGTGGCCGCGGAGTTCGAGCGGCCGGTGCTGCTGTTCTCCGGCGGCAAGGATTCCATCGTCATGCTGCACCTGGCGCTGCGGGCGTTTCGCCCCGGTCGGCTGCCCTTCCCGGTGATGCACGTCGACACCGGGCACAACTTCGACGAGGTGATCGCGACCCGCGACGAGTTGGTGGCCGAGCACGGTGTGCGCTTGGTGGTCGCCTCGGTCCAGGAGGACATCGACGCCGGGCGCGTCGTCGAGCCGCGCCAGGGGCGCAACTCGATTCAGACCGTGACGCTGCTGCGGGCCATCGGGGAGAACAAGTTCGACGCCGCGTTCGGGGGAGCGCGCCGCGACGAAGAGAAGGCCCGCGCCAAGGAACGCGTGTTCAGCTTCCGCGACGAGTTCGGTCAGTGGGATCCGAAGGCCCAGCGCCCCGAGCTGTGGAACCTCTACAACGGCCGCCATCACAAAGGTGAGCACATCCGCGTGTTCCCGCTGTCCAACTGGACCGAATTCGACATCTGGTCCTACATCGGCGCCGAGAACATCGCGCTGCCGTCGATCTATTACGCGCATCAGCGCAAGGTGTTTCGCCGCGACGGCATGCTGCTGGCTGTCGACCGCAACATGCAGCCACGTGCCGACGAGCCGGTGTTCGAAACAATGGTGCGTTTCCGCACCGTCGGGGACGTCACGTGCACCGGGTGCGTGGAATCCCAGGCCGCCACGGTGGACCAGGTCATCGCTGAGACCGCGGTGTCGCGGCTGACCGAACGCGGGGCCACCCGGGCTGACGACCGGATCTCGGAGGCCGGCATGGAAGACCGCAAGCGGCAGGGATACTTCTGATGACAACGCTGTTGCGCCTGGCGACCGCGGGTTCGGTCGACGACGGCAAGTCCACCCTGATCGGTCGCCTGCTGTATGACTCCAAGGCCGTCATGGAAGACCAGTGGGCGGCGGTGGAACAGACGTCCAAGGACCGTGGACACGACTACACCGATCTCGCGTTGGTGACCGACGGCCTGCGGGCGGAGCGCGAACAGGGCATCACGATCGACGTCGCCTACCGCTACTTCGCCACTCCCAAGCGGAAATTCATCATCGCCGACACCCCGGGCCACATCCAATACACACGCAACATGGTGACCGGCGCATCGACCGCCCAGCTGGTGATCGTGCTGGTCGACGCGCGGCACGGCTTGCTCGAACAGTCCCGCCGGCACGCCTTTTTGGCCTCCCTGCTTGGCATCCGGCACATCGTGCTCGCGGTCAACAAGATGGACCTGATCGGCTGGGACAGAGACAAATTCGAAGCGATCCGGGACGAATTCCACGCCTTCGCCGCGCGCCTGGACGTGCACGACGTGGCCACCATCCCCCTTTCTGCGCTGCACGGCGACAACGTGGTGAGCAAGTCGGAGCAGACCCCCTGGTACGAGGGGCCGGCGTTGCTGTCGCACCTCGAAGAGGTGTACATCGCGGGGGACCGCAACCTGGTCGACGTCCGGTTCCCGGTCCAGTACGTCATCCGCCCGCACACTCGCGAGCACCAGGATCACCGCAGCTACGCGGGTAGCGTCGCCAGCGGGGTCATGCGTCCCGGCGACGAAGTGGTGGTGCTGCCGGTCGGCAAACGCACCCGCATCACTGCGATCGATGGGCCGAATGGTCCGGTGGCAGAAGCCTTCCCACCGATGGCGGTTTCGCTGACCCTGGCCGACGAGATCGACATCTCGCGGGGCGATTTGATCGCGCGCACCCACAATCAGCCCCGGGTCGCGCACGAGTTCGATGCGACGGTGTGCTGGATGGCCGACAATGCGGCTTTGGAACCCGGCCGTGGCTACGTCATCAAGCACACCACGCGAACCACGCACGCCAGGGTGACGGCGCTCGACTACCGGCTGGACGTCAACACGCTGCACCGCGACAAGACGGCAACGGCGTTGCAGCTCAATGAACTCGGCCGCATCTCGTTGCGCACCCAGGTGCCGCTGCTGCTCGACGAGTACACCCGCAACCCCAGCACCGGTTCGTTCATCCTCATCGACCCGAACACCAACGCAACGGTGGCGGCCGGCATGGTGTTGCGCGATGCTTCGGCACAGACCGCGAGCCCGAACACGGTGCGGCACAAATCATCCACCATCGCCGAGGCACGGCCTCGGGGCAGGACGGTGTGGTTCACCGGCCTGTCTGGCTCCGGCAAGTCGTCGGTGGCCATGCTGGTCGAGCAGAAGCTGCTCGAAAAGGGAGCGCCCGCTTACGTTCTCGACGGTGACAATTTGCGGCATGGCTTGAACGCCGACTTGGGCTTCAGCATGGCCGACCGGGCTGAAAACCTGCGCAGGCTGGCGCATGTGGCGGCGTTGCTGGCCGACTGCGGCAGCGTCGTGCTGGTGCCGGCGATCAGTCCGCTGGCCGGGCAACGTGAACTCGCCCGCAATGTGCACGCCGACGCCGGCTTCGACTTCATCGAGGTCTTCTGTGACACCCCGCTCGAGGAATGCGAAAGACGCGATCCCAAGGGTTTGTACGCCAAGGCGCGCGCCGGGGAGATCAGCCAGTTCACCGGTATCGACAGCCCGTATCAGCCGCCGCTGCGCCCCGATCTTCGGCTCACCCCGGACGAGACCGTCGACGATCAGGCGCAGCGGGTCGTCGACCTGCTCGATTCACTCGGATAGGCGCCGCATCAGCCAGGCTGCACCGAAATTGTGTCGCTGGATGGCACAATCCTGTAAGTGCGCATGTCGGCGAAAGCGGAGTATGCCGTGCGGGCGATGATTCAGCTCGCCACGGTTCCCGACGGAACCCTGGTCAAGACGGACGATTTGGCCCACGCCCAGGGCATTCCGCCGCAATTTCTCGTCGACATTCTGACCAACCTACGCACTGACCGGCTGGTGCGAAGCCATCGCGGTCGCGAAGGTGGCTACGAATTGGCCCGCTCCGGGAAAGACATCAGCATTGCCGACGTGCTGCGCTGTATCGACGGACCGCTGGCCAGTGTGCGTGACATCGGGCTGGGCGATTTGCCGTACTCGGGACCGACGGCGGCGCTCACCGACGTCTGGCGGGCGTTGCGGGCCAGCATGCGGTCGGTGTTGGAGGAAACCACGCTGGCCGACGTCGCCACGGGTGGCCTGCCGAAGCATGTCGTGCAGCTGGCCGACGACTATCGCGAGCAGGAAAGCCGCCGGCACGGCGCCGCGCGCAGCGGCGACTAGGCGCAGCGGTTGCTCGCTCAGCCCGCCGATCCATACGGGCTGGTGAGAATCTCCATGGCATGGCCGGACGGATCCGGGAAATAGACTCCCCGCCCGCCGTGGTTGTGGTTGATCTCGCCGGGGCGCGTCGCGCCCGGATCGGCCCAGTGCTGCAGACCGCGTGACCGCATCCTGTCGTAGATGGCGTCGAACTCCTGCTCGGAGACCAAGAACGCGTAGTGCTGCCGGGGGATATCCGCGCCCTCGGGTGCATCCGCGTAGTCGAGGCTTGCACCGTGCTCGAGCTCGACAACCATGAAGTGGCCGAAGGGCTTTGGGCTGGGCAGCCCGAAGAGCTCGGCGAGAAACTCGGCGGATTCGTGTTTGTCGCGTGACGCGACGATGGTGTGGTTGAAACTGATGGCCATAGTTCTTTCCAGTCAACCACTCCGATGCCGGCTCGACAACGCTGCGCTACTTCGGCGCGGTTAGCTCCAGGGCGATGTTGTCCGGGTCGCGGAACTCCAGGATGTAGGACGGCCCGATGTCCTTGACCGGCTCGTGGACGACGCCAAGTTCATCGAGATGCGCTGCCGCCGAATCTAATTCATCCTTGCTGCCGAGTCGGAAGGCGATGTGGTCCAGCCCGACACGGTCTTCATCGAAGCGGTCAGCGGCGACCGGCCGCAGCCCGAGCAGGGTGCCGCCGAGGTCGTAGATGACGCCGCCGTACAGAAAGCTCAACTGATTACGGGCAGCTTCGCTGGCGTTGTCGGGGACCTCCAGCAGCACCGGCCAACCGAACACGCTCTCGTAGAACTGGCGCGACCGCTCGATATCGGTCACGGTCAGTCGGACATGTGCGATGGAACTACTCGTGAACGCCATTCGGTCCATGGTTCCACTGAAAGGCCGCATGTTAAACATGCCAGAATCGCCGTCGTGCAGATTGCGATGACGATGCCGGTGATGGAGCCGGATCTGGACGCCACGGTGCTCGAGACGTGGGCGCGCGCCATCGACGAGGGCCCGTTCTCGTCGTTGTGCTGGGGCGAGCGGATCGCCTTCGATAATCCGGACAACCTGACATTGCTGGGAGCGCTGGCCGCCTGGACCAACCGGGTGCGGCTGCTGACGACCGTCATCGTGCCGCAGCTGCACGATCCCGTCATGCTCGCCAAGGGTCTGGCGACCGGCGATCTGCTCAGCGGCGGCCGGTTGACCGTGGGCATAGGGGTCGGCGGCCGGCACGAGGACTACCACGCCGTGGGTGCCGATCCGGCGACACAGACGATGCGCGGCATGGCCGAACGCGTAGCTGTGATGAAGCGCGTTTGGGCGGGGGAGAAGACCTCCGAATCGGTGCTGCCCGTCGGGCCGGCGCCGGTCCAGCCCGGCGGTCCGCCGCTGTTCGTCGGAAGCATCGGACCCAAAACCATCCGCAGTGCGGCCGAGTGGGCCGACGGGCTGGCCGGCACCACCCTCGACCTTGACGTCGCCAAGCAGAACGAGCTGTTCGACGTCACCCGAGAAGCCTGGGCCCAGGCCGGCAAGCCCCAACCCCACTTGATCACTTCGTTCTGGTTCGCGTTCGGAACGTCCGAGGCGTCTCGCGGCCAGATCCACCGTCATCTGCGGCGCTACATGAACTGGATTCCGGCGGAATACGTCGATGCGATGGCGCCGCTGACGGGCTGGGCCGGCAACGAAGACGAGCTCGTGGACGTGTTGCGCAGGTTCGAGGCGATCGGCACCGACGAAGTTCAGCTCATTCCGACGAGCTCGGATGTCGATCAGCTTCGTCGCGCCGCGGACGTGGCAGCGCGGCTGTAGTCTCCGGTCGCCCCGCTGTCCGAACCGGCGTGCCTCAGGTCGCCGCCTTATCGGTCCGGTGCTCGTCGGTGACGGCGGACTCCTGCGACGGCTGTCCCTTGCGCAGCGTCTCCAGCAGCTCGCGGTACGGCCCCACCAGGTAGACGGTGTCGCCGCCACGAAGCCACGCGTCCCGCCGCGGGTGCAGCTCGACGGGCGCATCCCGGCGAGTGATGGCGACGACACGAGTCTGGGTGGACAGCTCGAACATCCGCAGCCCGTCGAGTTCGCTACCCGCCGCCACATGCATGGCGCCGACCATGAACGAACGCTGCCCGACCGAGAACGTCCCCAGCACCTGCAGACCCATCGCGGCACCGATGAACCAGGGCGCGGCTAGGTCGACAGTCGATCGAACGTTCTCGAAACCGAATCGCTTGGCCACGGCCTCGCCGAGGGTGCGGTCATAGATCCGCAGCACGATCGGGACGTCGGGCCGGTTGACCTCAGGCATCACCCGGGGGCCGAGCATCTCGCGCAGCACAATTCCGGTCTCGATGTTGACCATGTCGTCCTGAGTCAGCACCGCTACGGCGCGGGCGCGGTCGACGCGGGCTGCCTCCAGCGTCTGGCGCAGTGTTGCATCCCCGAAGATCACCGGCACGTCCAGTTCGTCCGCGGTCGACAGAAATCGGTTGTTCTCGTCACGCTCGATCACCGCGACGTCGTATCCGGCAGCGGTCAGGTCACCGACGACGCGGCTGCCGAACGAGCCCAGGCCGACCACGATGATGTGGTCGCGCAAATGGCGTGCCCGGCGGACCCCGGCCGACTGCAGGAAGCGGCGCGACAGCAGCAAGTCCGCCAGGAACGCGACGAGCAGTGCGGTGGTCGTCACGCCGGCGAACATCAAGCCGACGGCGAATATCCGCAACCACGCCGATTGTTGTGCGAAGCCGAATTCGCCATAGCCCACGGTGGTGATGGTCTCCGCGGTGAAATACAGGGCGTCCAGCCAGGACAGCCGCGGCTTCGTATAGGAGGTGTGCACCACAATCGTCGACGCGAGCAGCAGGCTGAGCGCGAGCAGAATGGCCGGGAAAATCATGGGATTGACGTCATCGCGCATCGCCCGCGCGGCGTCCGAAATTCGCCGCATCCACGACTGGCGAGAGCGTGTCGCGCTCGGGCGGGGCGTTTTTATCCCGCGAGCGGCCAGCTCATCGGCGCTGCCGATCATGGCCGTCCAGTCTCCGGCACGCACCGGATGGTCTCGTCCCGGACATGGCACCACTTCGTCGGGCGCAGCGGAGTTCTCGCCGTGAATCACGGCTACCGGTGCCAGGTCGCCGTAGATCTCGCGGAGGGTCGCGTCGCGCGGTGCCTCGGCCCCCGACACCAGGAATTTGATTCCGGCCGCCTCGACCGGGTGCGTGTGGCTGGATAGGCAGGCCTCGACGACCGACGGCGCCGCGAGGTCGGCGACGTCCAGAATGGCTCCCGGACCGTTGTCGTCGGCCACCGCGGCGCGCAGCACGTCGTTACCCAGGCGGGCGACCACGCGCACATGGGGATTCGTTTTCCTTGCCAGCAAGGCGATTTCGAGATTCTTCGCGTCATCGGCCCCCGCGCACACGATCGCGCTTGCGCGGCCAAGGTCGGCACCGGTGAGCTCCTCGCTGTGCAGCTTGATGATCGTGGCGCCCGCGCGGTTCAGTTCCTCGGCGATTGTGGTCGCGAGCGCGTCGTCACCGCTGACGATGATGTGGCGGCGTGTGCTCATTCGCGTTCCGCCGCGACGGCCGCCTCGCAATCGCGGCCGTTCCCGCGTGGTGAGTCATCACGCATAAATCCCACCTCTGATGACATTGGCGCTCACTTGCTGCTACGACTATCGGGCACTATGCCGGTTGACGCCAGCGCGACATGTCCTCAAACGCGAAGACGGTTGGCGAGTGGGTCTCGCCGAGTGCCCTCGCTCGCGCCGCCCGAACCGTCGGTGACGCCCGACGGGCTCCAGTCGCTGGTGCTCACCGGGAAAGATGTTGACGGCCTCACCAGGACGCCTGGCATGTACGTCAACAAGACATGGACCCAGACGCACGAGCTGCAACACGATGACAGCTTTGATCCTCCGGAGTGCACCGACGCGGTATTCAACGGCTTGACGGCGTCCCATCGCGGCAGCGGCTACCGTGCCATCTACGGCGTGGATCTGGGGCGACACACCAATGGTTTCCCGCATGGCGTTTCGGAGTTCGTCGCGACATTCGACAATGCCGCGGCCGCAAGAAGTTTCGTCGCTGGCGCCATCAATCAGCAACAGCTGCGCCGGAAGGCAGTTGACGTACTCGCACGGCGGCATGTCCGGCATCTATGACGTTGAAACCCCGGTGCAAACCGGCCCGATGACATCGGTGCGCAGCACCCCGGGGACCGTGCAGGACAAGGGGCGGACCACCGACGTCGGCGGCCAGCACACCAGCGCACTGCGGGCCCTGGCGGCCAAGTCGAACGCCGTGGTCGACATCGAGGTCATCGGCGGCGATCTCGGCGACGACGCCACCATGCTCGTGCAGAGCATCCGTGGTCGGATTCCGAGTTAAGTTGTCGATCAACAAACTTGGCGACGTCTTCGGCCGATTCACACGGCCTGAACGTCCGCGGGTGACCAGAAGGCTCGCATCGACGCGATCTTGGCGTCCGCGTCGAACGACATCGTCGAGATCGGCGAGATCCGGGTACGGGTATCACCGGCGTCGAGCGTCAGATGCCAGAAAAAGGCGGCTTCGCTGCCGGAGATCCGCAATTCGGCCAGTTCGGTGTCCTTCTTCGCGTCTTGGAATCCCGCGTAAAACTCGCGGATGGCATTGTGACCGCGGCGAATGTCGGATCCGATCGGATCTTCGATCGTGGCGTCGGCGGCGTAGAGGGTCACGATCTCGTCGGCGGTGCCCGTGGCCACCAGCGCGAGGTAGCGATTGACGGTTTCGGTGATGGCTTCCGGGGACGGCATAGGTTTGGACGCTACTCCCCACCGCCGTCACCGAATGAGTGATGGCATTCGCGGCAATACTGGCGTCGTGACTTTCATCGAACGCCTCGCGAGCCGTGAAATTTACCGGAACCCTTGGATGGTGCTGCGAGAGGATGACATCCGCCGCCCGGACGGCAGCGTCGGTATTTACAGCGTCGTCGACAAACCGGCCTATGCGCTCGTCATGCCGTACGACGGCCAGCGCTTCCGGTTGGTCGAGCAGTTTCGTTATCCCCTCGACGAGCGGCGCTGGGAGTTTCCGCAAGGCACGGCTCCCGATCTGGCCGACGCGGAACCCGCCGAGCTGGCCGAACGCGAGTTGCGTGAGGAAACCGGATTGCGCGCAACGTCCTTCGAAACGCTCGGCCGGCTCGACGTCGCCCCGGGAATGACCAGTCAACGCGGCTGGGTTTTCTTGGCCACGGGTATCGCCGAAGGAGAAGCCGACCGCGAGCACGAGGAGCAGGACATGCGCAGCGCGTGGTTTTCGCGCGACGAGGTCGAGCAGATGATCCGCGGGGGAGACATCGTCGACGCGCAGTCGGTTGCGGCCTACGGGTTGTTTCTTCTGCGAGTGTGATGAATCCCGCGACGACACCGCGATCGTGTCCGCGCCGAGATCACGCCGCGTCATCGAACGCCCAGCATTGACCCAATGCGGCCGCGGGTTCGGGTGGTAACAGTGCTCGCTGCCGTCGCCGCGTTGCTCGTCGGGGCGCCCGGAATGTGTGCAAATGCGGTGCCACCCTCGTGGAACGGCAAATACTCACTGGTGAGGTACGCGGCGAGTAAATCCGGCAGCAGCGTCGCGGCCACGCAGGCCGAACCGACCTTCAGCGCGGATTACGTCTTCACCACCGCATGTTCCTCGGGCACGTGCGTGGCCACCGCCACCAACGGCCCAACGCCGAAGAATCCGACGCTGCCCCAGCCTTCGCGCTACACCTGGGACGGAGCCAAGTGGGTCGAGCGGTTCGACTTCCAATGGGATTGCTACATGGGCGAGGGTCTTTCGAAAGTGTGGGCGCCCGCGAGGTCGTGGGCCTTTTATGCACCGCAGCCCGACGGGTCACTGCGCGGGACCTGGCACACAGACATCCACGGCGGTCCCTGCCAGGGGAGCGTCGAAATGCCGGTCGCGGCGTTCGCCGCCGGGTCAGCATGACGTCGACCCCTGCCGCGGCGCCGCATGGCACGGCCGAGCGAGATCAGCGGGGTAATAACTTGCGGATCAGTCCCGCGGCGTAGGGGTCATCGAGGCGATGTAATAGGTTTCGTGCCCGTTCGGGTAGCCGCCGCCGCCGGTGGCAATGTGAACATGGTCGTAATGGTCTGCGGTCTCTGAGCCCAGGTCCGCCATCCAGTTGCCCCCGCCGACGCCCGGATAGATCTTCTGCCGCCAGATCACGTGGTTGATGCCCCATCGTTTCGCGTTCGCCAAGGCGTAGCCGGCGATCTGGTTGCCGAGTTCGATGCCCTCGGCGCTGTGGTAGTTCGGGATCATCACGTCGATCGCCAGCCCGTTGGGATGCCACGGCAGCGCGTCCTCGCGGTATCCGCCGATTGTCTTGATCTGAGGGAAGAGCACGCTGATGACGCGCGCCGCCCAAATCGTCTTGACCTGCAACCGTTCCTCGGACGCGACGCCGCGAGGCAATGCGAGCTGAAATTGCTGACCCGCAGAAGGGGCGGGCGGGGCCAGCGCCATCAATGCTTCCACCTCGGCCTGGCTGGCGGCCCGCGCCGCGCCGGCAGGTGGTGGAGCCGCGGCGGCGCTGGTCGTGGGGGCCGCCTCGGGGGTCTCGACACAGCACCGCGTCGTGGTGCCCTGCGCGTGGATCATCGCGGCGGAGACGACGAGCGAAGCCGCTACCGCGAGCCATCGGCCCCGGCCGTTAGCGAACACTTTCACGCCCACGACCAGCAGCTTAATGTCGTTTGTGACGCGTGGGGTGCGTTTTCCGATTGCTTGTTCACGACCGGGCGTGGGGACCACAATGACACCATGCCTGGGCGATCGTTTGACGACGCGAATGCCTTCCATCGGGCGATGCGCCGCTTCGCCTCCACGACCGTAGGGGTGGCGCTTCTTCGTCCGACCGCGCACCACCTCGACCGCCTCATCACCAAGGCCACCGGTGGTAGGCGCAGCTTCGCAGAGGTCGCGACCGGGGTCCCCGTGGTCATGCTCACCACCACGGGCGCCAAATCGGGTCAACCACGCACCGTCGCCGTTTACGGCATCCCGCACCCGGACGGCGTGGGCCTCATCGCGTCCAACTTCGGCGGTACCAAGCATCCGGCCTGGTACCACAATTTGAAAGCGAACCCGGAAGCGACGGTCACCATCGGCCGCGATACCTGGCGTGCCACCGCGCGGCTCGCGACGCCACGGGAGCGCGACGAGATCTGGGCCAAAGGTGTGGCGCTGTATCCCGGCTGGCGAAAGTACGAAGTGCGGGCCGGAGATCGACACATTGAGGCTTTCGTGCTGGCACGACGCTGAACCGACCCGCACCGGCGGGCGGTGATATCCCTCACGCCGGAAACCGAATCGTCCGCCTACGGCAGAGCTTCGGCGGGCCGCGATCCATATACCGCAACACCGCGTCATCTAGGGCGAAGAGGGGCACTGACATGGCGTCCTAGTGCCGGTTTTTTGCGCTGGCAGCTGTGTCTTGACTGGTCGGCCGACTACTCCCCGGTTGGGGACCTTTATACGCGTGTCTAAGAAGCATTCCAAATAAGTCACGAAGAAAACACGACCGGCGAGTCTGGCGATTGATGTCTTTACAGTTGGCCAATGACCGTTACGAAAATAGCGATGATCAGTGCTGTCGCGTTCGCGAACGTGATTTCCGCAGCGGCGATAGCATCTGGTTATCCTCACCAGCAGATGCCTACTTTGCTTATGCTGAATTTACCTATCGTCCCGACAACTTCGACTTGCTACGACGAGGCCTGCCAATCACCTCTGGACAGCAATCCAGGCGAGCCGCGGCGCATGCAAGTTGAGTCAGTGGCGATCGGTCCAACGTCATGACAGTGTTGTTCGCGACAGAGTGGCCCACCGAGGTATGGGCTGTCGAATACACCAATATCCGCAACGAGCGTGTGGTTGACGTCATGGACACCTTGGATGCCGCTCAACGGTTTATCGAGAAGGTAGACAGGAACTATTGGGCGGAGCCAGTGCTCCTCCGCAGTAGGGCGAATTTTTTCCCTTGTGCGCCCGATGGTTGCGATCCAGACCATATCGCCGAGCTCCCCAAACCCATCAAGCGACAATGGTCGCTATTCAGAACAGCAGTTGGCATTAAGCGCAAATATTCACGCCATACCGACGGGTTTGCAAATCTCCCCAAGTGACCGTCCGAAGCGAGCCAGAGGCGGTGGCCCCATATCGCCGATGAAATCCTGATCACAAGTGCGTGATGGAATTCGCGTGGCGAAAACAGCTGGAGACGGCACGTCACTAGAAGCAGGAAGCTACGCCACTGAATTGCACGAATGCCGCACGGAATTCTGCCTGTGCTAATGGTGCCCCCGGCAGGATTCGAACCTGCGGCCTTCTGCTCCGGAGGCAGACGCTCTATCCCCTGAGCTACGGGGGCGCACCGACATACCTGTTGCGCCATGGGGCTTGCGAACAAGCAGAGACAGACTAACGCATTGAGGCTGCCGCCCCGCCACCGCAATGGATTCGAGGCGGGGACGCCCCAGCCAATAGGATGAATGGTCGTGACCCCCGCTGACCTCGCTGAGCTGCTCAAAACCACCGCCGTCGCGGTGCTGGCCGAGCGCGGGCTGGATGCTGCCTCGCTACCGCAGACGGTCACAGTGGAGCGTCCGCGCAATCCCGAGCATGGCGATTACGCCAGTAATTTGGCGTTGCAACTCGGCAAAAAGATCGGTGCCAATCCCCGCGAGCTGGCCGGGTGGCTCGCCGAGGCGCTGTCACAGGCGGACGGCATCGCATCGGCCGAGGTCGCCGGACCCGGCTTCATCAACCTGCGTCTCGAGGCATCGGCGCAAGCCGTCGTCGTCACCAACGTCATTGACGCCGGCGACCGCTTCGGCCACTCCGACGCACTGGCCGGCCGCCACATCAACTTGGAGTTCGTGTCGGCCAACCCGACCGGGCCGATCCATATCGGCGGGACCCGCTGGGCCGCCGTCGGCGACGCGTTGGGCCGGCTCTTATCCACCCAGGGCGCCGACGTGGTGCGCGAATACTATTTCAACGATCACGGCGCCCAGATCGACCGGTTCGCCAGCTCGCTGATCGCCGCGGCCAAGGGCGAGCCCACCCCCGAAGACGGGTACGCCGGCGCCTACATCAACGACATCGCCGCCCAGGTGTTGCAGAAGGCGCCAGAGGCGCTGAGTCTGCCCGACGCCGAGATGCGCGAGACCTTCCGCCAAATCGGTGTCGACCTGATGTTCAACCACATCAAGGAGTCGTTGCACGAGTTCGGTACCGACTTCGACATCTACACCCACGAAGACTCTATGCACACCAGCGGTCGGGTCGACGAAGCCATCGCCCGGCTGCGCGAAACGGGCAACATCTACGAGAAGGACGGCGCAACGTGGTTGCGCACCAGCGCCTTCGGCGACGACAAGGACCGCGTCGTCATCAAAAGCGACGGCAAGCCGGCCTACATCGCGGGTGACATCGCCTACTACCTGGACAAGCGACAGCGGGGCTTCGACCTGTCCATCTACATGCTGGGGGCCGACCACCACGGATACATCGCCCGGCTCAAGGCCGTGGCGGCGGCCTTCGGCGACGACCCGGCCGCGGTCGAGGTGCTCATCGGGCAGCTGGTCAACCTGGTCCGCGACGGCCAGCCGGTCCGAATGAGCAAGCGAGCCGGAACCGTGATCACGCTGGACGACCTCGTAGAGGCGATCGGCGTCGATGCCGCGCGCTACAGCCTGATCCGTTCTTCGGTGGACACCCCCATCGACATCGACCTGGCGCTGTGGTCCTCGGCGTCGAATGAAAACCCGGTCTATTACGTGCAATACGCGCACGCGCGGCTCTCGGCGCTGGCCCGCAACGCCGCCGAACTCGGCCTGGTCCCCGATACCGGGCACCTCGAGCTGCTCAGCCACGATAAGGAGGGGGCGCTGCTGCGCACCATCGGCGAATTCCCGCGGGTGCTCGCCACCGCGGCAACGCTGCGCGAACCCCACCGGGTATGCCGATACTTGGAAGACGTCGCCGGCGACTACCACCGGTTCTACGACTCGTGCCGGGTCTTGCCGCAGGGCGACGAGTCACCGACCGATCTGCACACCGCGCGCCTGGCGCTGTGCCAAGCGACCCGCCAGGTGATCGCCAACGGGCTGGCCATACTGGGCGTCACCGCTCCGGAGCGAATGTGAACGTTCACCCCGCCGGTCCTCGGCACGCCGAAGAGACCCGCCACGCCGAAAGCCCGCTACGACCGCAATCCCCCGAGGAGTTGCTGTTGCTGGCGCCCAACGTCTGGCCCCGCAACGTTGCTCGCGACGAGGCCGGAGTCACCAGCATCGCGGGAGTAGCGGTGACCGATCTCGCCCAGGAGTACGGCACCCCACTGTTCGTCGTCGACGAGGACGACTTCCGGTCTCGCTGTCGAGAGATCGCGTCGGCCTTCGGCGGCGGCAAAAACGTCCACTACGCCGCCAAGGCGTTCCTGTGCAGCGAAATAGCGCGCTGGATCGACGAAGAAGGACTCTCCCTCGACGTGTGCACCGGCGGTGAGCTGGCCGTCGCGCTGCACGCTGACTTCCCGCCGGAGCGAATCACCTTCCACGGCAACAACAAATCCGTTGCCGAGCTGACGGCAGCGGTCAAAGCGGGTGTCGGCCATGTCGTGTTGGACTCGATGGTTGAGATCGAGCGGCTCGATACCATCGCGCGGGAGGCGGGCATCGTCCAGGATGTTTTCGTTCGCCTCACGGTCGGTGTCGAGGCGCACACCCATGAGTTCATCTCCACGGCACACGAGGACCAGAAGTTCGGGTTGTCGTTGGCGAGCGGTGCGGCTTTGGACGCGGTCGGCAGGGTATTCGACACGCAGCACCTGCGGCTGGTAGGTCTGCACAGCCATATCGGTTCGCAGATCTTCGACGTCGCCGGCTTTGAACTCGCCGCGCGCCGGGTCATCGGTCTGCTGCACAAGGCCGTCGAACAATTCGGTGTCGAGAAAACCGCGCAGATCTCCACCGTGGATCTGGGTGGTGGATTGGGCATTTCCTATCTCGCCGCGGACGATCCGCCGCCGATGGATGAGCTGGCGGCCAAGCTGAGCGAGATCGTGCGGAACGAGTCCGCGGCCGTGGGCCTGCCGGCCCCGCGGCTGGTAGTCGAGCCGGGGCGCGCCATCGCCGGGCCCGGCACCATCACGCTCTACGAAGTGGGCACGGTCAAGGATGTCGACGTCAGCGCCACCGCTCATCGGCGCTATGTCAGCGTCGACGGCGGCATGAGCGACAACATCCGCACCGCACTGTATGACGCGCAGTACGATGCCCGTTTGGTCTCACGGCTCAGCGACGCACCGGCGGAGCTGGCCCGTTTAGTCGGAAAGCATTGCGAGAGCGGCGATATCGTGGTGCGCGACACCTGGGTCCCGGGGGACCTGCGACCCGGCGACCTGATCGGGGTGGCTGCCACCGGCGCCTACTGTTATTCCTTGTCGAGTCGTTACAACATGATTTGCCGCCCGGCCGTCGTCGCGGTGCGGGACGCGCGCGCGCGTCTGATCTTGCGCCGTGAGACGGTCGACGATCTATTGAGTCTGGAAGTGAGGTGACCTGTGCCCCGTGACGAAAGGCCGGTAGGCGTGGCGGTACTCGGGTTGGGCAACGTCGGCAGCGAAGTTGTCCGAATCATCGGGGACAGCGCCGATGACCTCGCCGCTCGCGTCGGCGCGCCCGTCGTGTTACGCGGCGTCGGAGTGCGCCGCGTCGCCGAGGGACGCGGTGTCCCTGTCGAACTGCTCACCAACGACATCGAAGAACTCGCCGCGCGCGAGGACGTCGACATCGTCGTGGAACTGATGGGACCGGTGGAGCCGGCCCGCAAAGCCATCCTCTGTGCCCTCGAGCACGGTAAATCGGTAGTCACCGCGAACAAGGCGCTGCTGGCCACCTCCACCGGCGAGTTGGCGCAGGCCGCCGAAAGTGCGAATGTCGACCTGTATTTCGAGGCGGCCGTCGCCGGTGCCATCCCGGTCATCCGTCCGCTGACGCAGTCGTTGGCCGGCGACACGGTGTTACGGGTGGCCGGAATCGTCAACGGCACCACCAACTACATCTTGTCCGCGATGGACGACACCGGTGCCGACTACGAAACGGCGCTTGCCGAAGCCAGCGCGCTGGGCTACGCCGAGGCCGACCCCACCGCCGACGTCGAGGGCTACGACGCGGCGGCCAAGGCCGCGATTCTGGCGTCCATCGCTTTCCACACCCGGGTGACCGCCGACAACGTCTACCGCGAAGGCATCACCAAAGTCACCCCGGCCGACTTCGAGTCGGCCAAAGCGCTGGGCTGCACCATCAAATTGCTGTCCATCTGCGAGCGCATCACGACCGACACCGGCCAGGAGCGGGTTTCGGCCCGCGTCTATCCGGCGCTGGTGCCGTTGTCACACCCGCTGGCCGCAGTCAACGGCGCCTTCAACGCGGTGGTGGTCGAGGCAAAGGCGGCCGGGCGGTTGATGTTCTACGGCCAGGGTGCCGGCGGCGCGCCGACCGCGTCCGCGGTAACCGGTGACATGGTGATGGCCGCACGCAACCGGGTGCTGGGCAGTCGCGGGCCGAAGGAATCCAGATATGCCCAGCTTCCGGTGGCCCCAATGGGTTTCATCTCCACGCGCTATTACGTCAGCATGAACGTCGCCGACAAGCCCGGTGTGCTCTCCTCAGTGGCAGCCGAATTCGCCAAGCGCGAGGTGAGCATCGCCGAGGTCCGTCAGGAAGGCGTCGTGGACGAAGGCGGGCGACGGGTGGGGGCCCGCATCGTCGTGGTCACCCACACCGCCACCGATGCGGCGCTGTCTGAAACCGTCGAGGCGCTGGCTGATTTGGATGCGGTGCAGACCGTGACCAGCGTGCTGCGATTGGAAGGGACCACCCTGTGAGCGCACCGCGTACCGCCGTTCATCAGCCGTGGCCCGGTCTCATCGAGGCATACCGGGATCGGTTGCCGGTCGGCGACGACTGGACCCCGGTCACCCTGCTCGAGGGGGGTACACCGCTGATAGCGGCGGGCCGGATCTCGGAAAGAACCGGCTGCACGGTGCATCTGAAGGTCGAAGGCCTCAATCCCACGGGCTCTTTCAAAGACCGGGGCATGACAATGGCAGTCACCGACGCGTTGGCCCGTGGCCAGCAGGCGGTGTTGTGCGCGTCGACCGGGAACACCTCGGCGTCGGCGGCGGCATATGCGGCGCGAGCCGGTATCACCTGCGCTGTGCTGATACCGCAGGGCAAGATCGCGATGGGCAAGCTGGCGCAGGCGGTTATGCACGGCGCCAAGATCATTCAGATCGACGGCAACTTCGACGACTGCCTCGAGTTGGCCCGCAAGATGGCCACCGATTTTCCGACGATCGCCTTGGTCAACTCCGTCAACCCGGTGCGAATCGAGGGACAAAAGACTGCGGCGTTCGAGATCGTCGACGCGCTCGGCACCGCGCCGGACGTGCACGCCCTGCCGGTCGGCAACGCGGGGAACATCACCGCGTACTGGAAGGGCTACACGGAGTATCACCACGAGGGCCTGATCGAGAAGTTGCCGCGCATGCTGGGCACCCAGGCGGCCGGCGCGGCCCCCCTGGTGCGTGGCGCCCCGGTCAAGAACCCGGAAACGATCGCCACCGCGATCCGCATCGGCGCGCCCGCGTCATGGACGGCTGCCGTTGACGCGCAGCAGCAATCGAACGGCCGCTTCTTGGCCGCAACCGACGAAGAGATCCTGGCCGCCTATCACCTTGTTGCCGAGTCCGAAGGCGTCTTCGTCGAACCCGCCTCGGCGGCCAGCATCGCCGGACTGCTCAAGGCCGTCGACGACGGTTGGGTGGCCCGCGGGTCGACGGTCGTGTGCACGGTGACCGGCAATGGCCTCAAGGACCCCGACACCGCGCTGCGGGATATGCCAACCGTGACTCCGCTGCCGGTGGACCCGGTACTGGTGGTCGAAAAGCTGGGGCTGGCCTAGTGACGAACGAAGGGCTGCTGACGACCCCGATGCTGCCTGCCGGCTTAGTGGCCAGCGCCGCGGTATCGGCGTCCAGCGCCAACCTTGGGCCCGGCTTCGACACTCTCGGTCTGGCGTTGAGCCTTTATGACGAAATCATCGTCGAGACCACCGATTCCGGGCTGGTTGTGCAGGTCGAGGGCGAGGGTGCAGGCCAGCTGACGGTGGGGCCCGAACATTTGGTGGTCCGTGCCCTGGACTGCGGGCTGCGGGCCATGGGGGTCCGTGCG
Source organism: Mycobacterium sp. NGS56 (assembly GCF_059812425.1). Classification (NCBI taxonomy): domain Bacteria; kingdom Bacillati; phylum Actinomycetota; class Actinomycetes; order Mycobacteriales; family Mycobacteriaceae; genus Mycobacterium; species Mycobacterium sp. NGS56. The sequence goes on along the minus strand of NZ_JCALCQ010000001.1, from coordinate 285,307 downwards.
CCGGGCCTGGTGGTGCGCTGCCGCAACGCGATCCCGCATTCGCGCGGCCTCGGCTCCTCGGCCGCGGCGGTGGTCGGCGGGCTGGCGGCCGCAAACGGCCTTGTCGCACAGACGGATTGGAAACCGCTCAGCGACAGTCAACTGATCCAGCTGTCCTCGGAGTTCGAGGGTCATCCCGACAACGCGGCTGCCGCCGTGTTGGGTGGTGCGGTCGTTGCGTGGGTTGATCGCAGTGGCACTCACCCGCAGTATGCGGCGGTGCCGCTGCGGCTCCATCCCGATATCCACCTGTACTCCGCGATTCCCGAGGAACGCTCACTCACCGCGGACACCCGTGTGCTGCTGCGCGAGCAGATCAGCCACGAGGACGCGCGCTTCAACGTCAGCCGGGCCGCGCTGCTGGTGGTAGCGCTCACTGAACGCCCGGACCTGCTCATGGCCGCCACCGAAGACGTGTTGCATCAGTCGCAGCGCGCACCTGCCATGCCGTCCTCTGCGGAATATTTGCGACTGTTGCGGCGTCATGACATTGCGACGACGCTCTCGGGGGCGGGACCTTCGCTGATCGCGCTGACCACCGCGCCCGAGTTACCTCCGGAAGTCATCGACTACGGCGCCACGATCGGATTCACCATCACCGAAATGACCGCCGGCGAACCAGCTCGCTGGAGCCCGGGAGTAACCGTCGTCGGTTGATCCACGGCATGGCCGGAGGGTTTGCTTGCTTCCGGCAAGGATGCGGGCTATCCTCGGAGCCGTCCAGCAATCGCAGCATCTGCATCTGCATCCCTACTGCCTTGCCGCTAGGACAACACCAATTCTTCTTGTGGACGAGGTTCGCCGCTTACTCCGCCAATCCAGGCGATCACCGTTGCAATGTCGATGATTGGGCGCACTCGGCAATTTGCCTGAATGCAACGAACCCCCCGTATGACCTGATCAGCGGGGGAAGAAAGGAAATCCGTGACTGATACGGACCTGTTCACGGCTGGCGAAAACACTGATGCCAATCAACTGTCGAACGCCGTGACCGCTGACACTCCAGACGCGAAACGCAACGTCTCCGGTGGTGCACTGTCCACGATGGTGCTGCCCGAACTGCGCGCGCTGGCCAATGAAGTTGGCGTCAAAGGGACGTCGGGTATGCGTAAGAACGAACTGATCGCCGCGATCAAGGAAGTCCGGGGGCAGGCCAACGGCGCTCCCGCCAATGGCATCAAGTCCGCTGAGGCCAGCGGCAAGTCGGACAACAACGACAAGGACAAGAACGACGATAACAGCGCCGAGGCGCCGGCACCCGAGCGCGACCAGAATGGTGCGACGACCGAAGCGCCCCGCCGCGAACGACGCGGCGCGTCCCGCGACGCGGGATCTTCCGCTCGCGGCAACGACGAGGCCGACCGCGAGAGCTCAGGCAGCCGCGAAGGCGCCGCTCCCGGTGAGGCTGACCGCCGCGAGAAAACCAAGCAAGACAACAAGAATGACGACCGTGGCCAGGACGGCGGCGGCGACCAGGATCAGAATTCCGGCGGTCAGCAGGGCCGCGGAGGCTCCAACCAGCAGGACGACGACGGTGAGGGCCGTCAGGGCCGGCGGGGCCGCCGCTTCCGTGACCGCCGTCGCCGGGGTGAGCGATCCGGCGAGGGTGGCGACACCGAGCTGCGCGAGGACGACGTCGTTCAGCCGGTAGCCGGCATTCTTGACGTTCTCGACAATTACGCCTTCGTGCGCACCTCCGGGTACCTGGCCGGCCCGCACGACGTCTACGTGTCGATGAACATGGTGCGCAAGAACGGCCTGCGTCGTGGTGACGCGGTCACCGGCGCGGTGCGCGTGCCGAAGGAAGGCGAACAGCCCAACCAGCGGCAGAAGTTCAACCCGTTGGTGCGCCTGGACAGCGTCAACGGCGGCTCGGTCGAGGACGCCAAGAAGCGGCCCGATTTCTCCAAGCTGACGCCGTTGTACCCCAACCAGCGCCTTCGTCTGGAAACCACCAGCGACCGGCTGACCACCCGCGTCATCGACCTGATCATGCCGATCGGCAAGGGCCAGCGCGCGCTGATCGTCTCGCCGCCCAAGGCCGGTAAGACAACGATCCTGCAGGACATCGCCAACGCGATCACCAGGAACAACCCGGAATGCCACCTCATGGTCGTGCTCGTCGATGAGCGGCCCGAGGAGGTCACCGACATGACGCGCTCGGTCAAGGGTGAGGTCATCGCCTCAACCTTCGACCGGCCGCCTTCGGACCACACCTCGGTCGCCGAGCTCGCGATCGAACGGGCCAAGCGGCTGGTTGAGCAGGGCAAGGACGTCGTCGTGTTGCTGGACTCCATCACCCGACTCGGGCGCGCATATAACAACGCGTCGCCCGCCTCGGGCCGGATCCTGTCCGGTGGTGTCGACTCCACCGCGCTGTACCCGCCCAAGCGGTTTCTGGGCGCCGCGCGCAACATCGAGGAAGGCGGGTCGCTGACCATCATCGCCACCGCGATGGTCGAGACGGGGTCGACCGGTGACACGGTCATCTTCGAGGAGTTCAAGGGCACCGGTAATGCCGAGCTCAAGCTGGACCGCAAGATCTCCGAGCGGCGGGTCTTCCCGGCGGTGGATGTGAACCCGTCGGGTACCCGTAAGGACGAGTTGCTGCTTTCGCCGGATGAGTTCGCGATCGTGCACAAGCTGCGCCGCGTGCTGTCCGGCCTGGACTCGCATCAGGCCATTGACCTGCTGATGTCGCAGCTACGCAAGACCAAGAACAACTACGAGTTCCTGGTCCAGGTGTCCAAGACGACCCCCGGGGCGATGGATAACGACTAGCCCAGCGGGCGGACTCGAAGCCAGATGGGGTCTGGCGGGAATGCGCGGGAGCGGCCCGCTGTTTGGGATGATGGTGGTTGACCTGGCATAATCGAGGCTCGATTATGCGCTGACCGCGTGAGGTTCGGAGTTCACGCCCACCGTCCGGTTTCGAACGGGAGCGGGCGACAAACGATCGAAGAGGACATGATGAAAGCTGACATTCACCCCGCCTACGCGGAGACCACGGTGCTTTGCGGGTGTGGCAACACCTTCCAGACGCGCAGCACCAAGGACGGCGGGCGGATCGTCGTCGAGGTGTGCTCGCAGTGCCACCCCTTCTACACCGGCAAGCAGAAGATCCTCGACAGCGGTGGCCGCGTGGCCCGCTTCGAGAAGCGGTACGGCAAGCGCGGCGCCGGCGCTGCTGCCGACAAATAGCTCGGTTACCGACGCCCGAACTGTGCGCACCGTCGCACGGGCCGGGCGTCGGTTTTTGTTTGCGGTAACAACAGGCGACCCGGGCAGGAGGTGTGGCAGTGACCAAGCCGGTACAGACCATTGATGTGCTGTTGGCTGAGCATGCCGACCTCGAGCGGCGGCTGGCAGATCCGGAATTGCACAGCAATCCCGATGAGGCCCGCAAGGCCGGACGGCGGTTCGCGCGGCTGGCTCCGATCGTCGGCACCTACCGCAAGCTGGTGGCCGCGCGCGACGACTTGGAAGCGGCACGAGAGTTGGCCGCCGACGACGCATCCTTCGCCGACGAGGTGACGGATCTGGAAACCCAGGTGTCGGAGTTGGACACCCAGCTGACCGACATGCTGGCACCGCGCGACCCGCATGACCCCGACGACATCGTGCTCGAAGTGAAATCCGGTGAAGGCGGCGAAGAATCGGCCTTGTTCGCCGCTGATCTGGCGCGGATGTACATCCGCTACGCCGAACGGCACGGCTGGACCGTCACCGTGCTGGACGAAACCACCTCCGACCTCGGCGGTTACAAGGACGCCACGCTGGCGATCGCCAGCAAGGGCGACTCCGCCGACGGGGTCTGGTCGCGGATGAAATTCGAAGGTGGAGTGCACCGGGTGCAGCGCGTCCCGGTGACGGAATCCCAAGGCCGCGTTCATACTTCGGCGGCGGGTGTGCTCGTATATCCCGAACCCGAAGAAGTCGGCGAGGTGCAGATCGACGAGTCGGACCTGCGCATCGATGTCTATCGCTCGTCGGGGAAGGGCGGTCAAGGCGTCAACACCACCGACTCCGCGGTGCGCATCACGCACCTGCCCACCGGCATCGTCGTCACCTGTCAGAACGAACGATCGCAGCTGCAGAACAAGGCCCGCGCGCTACAGGTTCTGGCCGCGCGCCTGCAGGCCTTGGCCGAGGAGCAGGCGCTCGCCGACGCCTCGGCGGACCGGGCCAGCCAGATTCGCACCGTCGACCGCAGCGAACGCATCCGCACCTATAATTTCCCGGAAAACCGGATTGCGGACCATCGGATCAATTTCAAGTCGCACAACCTCGACCAGGTTCTCGACGGCGACCTCGACCCCCTGTTCGACGCCCTGGCCGCCGCTGACAAACAGTCCAGGCTGCAACAGGCATGAACGCCCTGCGGCGTGCGATCGACGATGCTGCGGTCACCCTTGCCGAAGCGGGAATCGATTCTGCGCGTTGGGATGCCGAGCAGCTGGCCGCGCACCTGGCGGGAACCGACCGCGGCCGCCTGGCCCTGCTGGCATCGCCCGACGACGACTTTCTCGGGCGCTACCGCGACGCCGTGGCCGCTCGTTCGCGGCGGGTGCCGTTGCAACATCTCCTGGGGACGGCGGCATTCGGCCCCGTGACGCTGCACGTCGGTCCGGGGGTCTTCACACCCCGGCCCGAGACCGAGGCCCTGCTGGAATGGGCCACCGCACAAGAACTCGCGGCGCAGCCCCTCATCGTCGACTTGTGCACCGGTTCGGGCGCCTTGGCCGTGGCGCTGGCCCAGCACCGGCCGGCGGCGCGCATCGTCGCCATCGACAACTCCGATACCGCGCTGGGGTACGCGCGCCGCAATGCGCAGGGCACGACGATCGAGCTGCTGTGCGCCGACGTCACCGAGCTGGCCTCTCATCCGGGCATGCTCGCCGAACTGGACGGTCGAGTCGATCTGTTGGTGGCCAATCCACCCTATGTCCCCGACGATGCCGTACTGGATCCCGAAGTCGCGCAACATGATCCGCGGCGGGCCGTCTTCGGCGGTCCAGACGGGTTGGCGGTGATCGCCCCACTCGTCCGTCTCGCCGGTCGCTGGCTGCGCCCTGGCGGAGTGATCGGCGTCGAGCACGACGACACCACCTCCGCGCAGACGATTCAGTTATTCGGTCGCGCAGGATGTTTCGAAGACGTCCTAGCCCGGCGAGATCTGACCGGCCGACCACGATTCGTGACGGCCCGCAGGAGAGCAACTACGGGGGACAACGGCGCCGATGACTGACGTCTTCGACTGCGCCGACCCCAATCGGCGCTCACTCGGAATCGCCGCAGCGGCAGAAGCGCTCAAGGGTGGCCGGCTGGTCGTCATGCCGACCGACACCGTGTACGGCATCGCCGCCGACGCGTTCAACAGCGCCGCGGTCTCCGCGTTGCTGTCGGCGAAAGGCCGGGGTCGCGACATGCCGGTCGGTGTGCTGGTCGGCTCTTGGCACACTATCGAGGGACTCGTGTACACCATGCCGGACGGGGCCCGTGACCTCATTCGCGCTTTCTGGCCGGGGGCGTTGAGCCTCGTGGTCAACCAGGCGCCGTCATTGCAGTGGGATCTCGGCGATGCCCGCGGCACGGTGATGTTGCGCATGCCGCTGCACCCCGTTGCCATTGAACTGTTGCGCGAAGTCGGGCCGCTGGCGGTGTCGAGCGCCAACGTCTCCGGCCGTGCGGCCGCCGTGGACGCCAGCGAGGCGCGCAGCCAACTCGGCGATCTGGTGGACGTCTATCTCGAAGCGGGCCAATCCGATCAAGGTGCCGCCTCCACGATCGTCGATCTGACCGCCGCCACGCCGCGGATTCTGCGGCCGGGTCCGGTGAGCGCCGAGCGGATCGCAGAAGTACTCGCCGTCGATCCGGAAAGCTTGACCGCGCCGGCCTGACTGGAGCGGGTGTCGAGGTGCCAGGTTTGTCCAGTACGGTCTCGATGATGTCCAGCGACGCAACCTACCTTGCCGATGGGTTGCTCGCGCTGGCCGACCGCGGCGCCGGTGTTCCGCTTCGAGAGCTGGCGCTGGTGGGGTTGACCGCAGCGATCATCACCTACTTCGCGACCGGACCGGTGCGGGTGCTGGCCACCCGGCTGGGCGCGGTCGCCTATCCGCGGGAGCGCGACGTCCACGTGACGCCCACCCCCCGGATGGGCGGGCTGGCGATGTTCCTCGGCGTCATCACGGCCGTGTTTCTGGCGTCCCAACTGCCGGCGCTCACCCGTGGGTTCGTCTACTCCAGCGGCATGCCCGCGGTCTTAGTGGCCGGCGCGGTCATCATGGGCATCGGCCTTATCGACGACCGTTGGGGTCTGGATGCGTTGACCAAGTTCGCCGGTCAGATCACGGCGGCCAGCGTGTTGGTCACCATGGGCGTGGCGTGGAGCGTCCTGTACATCCCCATCGGTGGCGTCGGCACGATCGTGCTCGACCAGGCCTCGTCGATCCTGCTGACCCTGGCGCTGACGGTGTCGGTCGTCAACGCGATGAATTTCGTCGACGGGCTCGACGGTCTGGCCGCCGGGCTGGGACTGATCACGGCGTTAGCGATCTGCATGTTCTCGGTCGGCCTGCTGCGCGACCACGGTGGTGATGTCCTGTTCTATCCGCCCGCGGTGATTTCGGTGGTGCTCGCCGGGGCCTGTCTGGGCTTTCTGCCGCACAACTTCCATCGCGCCAAAATCTTCATGGGCGACTCCGGCTCCATGCTGATTGGCCTGATGCTGTCGGCCGCGTCGACGACCGCCGCAGGCCCGGTCTCGCAGAACGCCTACGGTGCCCGCGATGTGTTCGTGCTGCTGTCGCCGTTCCTGCTGGTGGCCGCGGTCATTTTCGTACCGATGCTCGATTTGCTGTTGGCGATCGTGCGCCGTACCCGTGCGGGCCGCAGCGCGTTCAGCCCCGACAAGATGCACCTGCATCATCGGTTGCTGCAGATCGGCCACTCGCACCGCCGGGTGGTGTTGCTGATCTATCTGTGGGTCGGGATCGTCGCGTTCGGCGCGGCCAGCACGATCTTTTTCCGCCCCCGCGATACCGCCGCGGTGATGCTGGGTGCCATCGTGGTGGCCGGCATCGCGACGGCGATCCCGCTCCTGCGGCGCGGAGACGAGTACTACGACGAGGAGTAGTAGTGGGGTCAACTGTGTGGTACGGTGCTGGTAGAACCCCAAAAAGCCGTGCAGGTTACCGGTCCATCGGAGGGCAATCCGAGTGGGCTGGTTCGAGACCGGCGTCGGGAGATACCCCTTGGGTGATTCAACTGTGACGTGCGATACGCTCGGCGGACCACCGATCAGTCGGTCGGGGGGGTTCCGTTTTACCAACCTGGGATTGAGGTGCTGCAGTGACGACACCAGCGCAGGACGCGCCGTTGGTGTTTCCCTCTGTTGCTTTCCGTCCGGTTCGACTCTTCGCGATCAGCGTTGCCGTCACCGCGGTGGCGGTGCTCGCAGCCGGGCTGTCCGGTCACCTGATGGTCGGGGCCTTCTTCGGTATCGGGCTTTTCCTGGGTTTGCTCAACGCGGTACTGGTGCGTCGCTCGGTTGAATCGATCACCGCGAAGGATCACCCGCTGAAAAGGTCGATGGCGGTGAACTCGGCGGCGCGGCTGGCAATCATTACCGTCGTCGGGCTGATCATCGCCTACGTCTTCCGGCCCGCCGGCCTGGGCGTCGTGTTCGGATTGGCGCTTTTTCAGGTCTTACTAGTCGCCTCAACAGCCCTTCCAGTGTGGAAGAAGCTGCGCGCCGGCGATTGGACGGAGTCTTCGAATGGTGCCGACCAAGGCGGCGTGATCACCGGATCGGATGGAACGGAAGGTAAGGAACAGCAACGATGACTGGGACGACGTTCCTGGCCGAGTCGGCAATCGAGGTTGGCGAGCACACTAAAGCCACGTGGCTTGGCATGACCGTCAACACCGACACGATTCTGTCGACCGCGATCGCCGCGGTGATCGTGCTCGGGCTGGCCTTCTTCTTGCGTGCGAAGATCACCTCGAAGGGCGTGCCCAGTGGTGTTCAGTTGTTCTGGGAGGCCATCACCGAGCAGATGCGCGGACAGATCGAGAGCGCCATCGGCATGCGGATCGCCCCGTTCGTGCTGCCGTTGGCCGTCACGATTTTCGTGTTCATCCTGATCTCCAACTGGCTTTCGGTGCTCCCGCTGCAGTACAAAGACAAATCCGGACACGCGACCGAGCTGCTGAAGTCGGCGGCGGCGGATATCAATTACGTGCTGGCGCTGGCCCTTTTCGTCTTCGTCTGCTACCACGTGGCGGGCATCTGGCGCCGCGGCATACTCGGGCATCCGCTGGCGGTGGTCAAGGGGCATGTGGCGTTCTTGGCGCCGATCAACCTCGTCGAAGAGCTCGCGAAGCCGATCTCGTTGTCGCTCCGACTTTTCGGCAACATCTTCGCCGGCGGCATCCTGGTCGCGCTGATCGCGCTCTTCCCGCCGTACATCATGTGGGCACCCAACGCGATCTGGAAGGCCTTCGACCTGTTCGTCGGCGCGATCCAGGCGTTCATCTTCGCGATTTTGACCATCTTGTACTTCAGCCAAGCCATGGAGATCGAGGATCACCATGACTGAGAGCGTCATGAAGTGTTTTGTCCCACGCACCATTACAGAGGCCTGGTAGACCGCTACCAGATAGGCCCCGAATAAAGGAGGAAAGAATGGCAGCCCTGGACCCTCAAATCGCTGCCGCCGCTCTCATCGGCGGTGGGCTGATCATGGGTGGCGGCGCGATCGGCGCCGGTATCGGTGACGGCATTGCCGGTAACGCGCTGGTTTCGGGTATCGCCCGGCAACCCGAGGCGCAGGGCCGGTTGTTCACACCGTTCTTCATCACCGTCGGTCTGGTCGAAGCGGCCTACTTCATCAACCTGGCGTTCATGGCGTTGTTCGTCTTCGCTACCCCGGTCAAGTAATTCGCTTGCAATGCGAGACGCGAACCTGAGCATTCTGGCTTCCAGCCAGATGGTGGCCGAGGGAGGCAACAACTTCCTCGTCCCCAACGGCACATTCTTCTTCGTGCTGGCCATCTTCCTGATCGTGCTAGCCGTCATCGGCACGTTCGTCGTGCCGCCGGTCATGAAAGTGTTGCGCGAGCGCGACGCCATGGTCGCCAAGACGGCTGCGGACAACAAGAAGGCGACCGAGGAATTCGAGGCGGCCAAGGCCGACTACGAAGAAGCCCTGACCGAGGCGCGGGTTCAGGCGTCGTCGTTGCGCGACAATGCCCGCGCCGAAGGTCGTAAGGTGGTCGAAGACGCGCGCGCCCGTGCCGAACAGCAGGTGATGTCGACGTTGCAAATGGCATCCGAGCAATTGAAGCGGGAGAGGGACGCCGTGGAACTGGATCTGCGCGCCAACGTGGCGTCCATGTCGGCGACGTTGGCAAGTCGAATCCTCGGCGTCGACGTCGCCCCCGCCGCGGCGACCACATCAGCAACCAAGACATCCGGACGGTAATTACGTATGTCGACTTTCATCGGCCAGTTGGTGGGCTTTGCGGCCATCGTGTTCCTGGTGGTGCGTTATGTCGTGCCGCCGGTACGTCGGCTGATGGCCGCGCGGCAAGACGCTGTGCGCCAACAACTGAAAGATGCTGCGACGGCAAGTGATCGGCTGACCGAGTCGACCACGGCGCACAGCAAGGCTGTGGAAGCCGCGAAGGAGGAGGCCGAACGGATCGTCGAGGAGGCCCAGACTGACGCCGGGCGCATCGTGGAACAGTTAAGGGCCCAGGCTGATGTCGAAGCCGAACGCATCGGTTCGCAGGGCAGCCGGCAGGTCGATCTCTTGCGCACCCAGCTGAGCCGGCAACTCCGTTTGGAACTGGGCCACGAAGCGGTGCGCCAGGCGGGTGAGTTGGTGCGGAACTACGTCGCCGACGCCGAACAGCGGTCGGCGACCGTCGACCGGTTCCTCGAACAGCTCGACGAGATGGCGCCCGCCTCGGTCGACGTCCAGTATCCCTTGCTGAGCAAAATGCGCTCGTCGAGTCGTGTCGCACTGGAAAACCTGTCGGACAACTTCAGCACCATAGCCAAAAACCTTGACAACAAGGGGCTTTCGACTCTCTCCAGTGAACTGGTAGAGGTTGCCCAGATGCTGGACCGCGAGATCGTCGTCACGCGGTATCTCACCGTCCCCGCCGAGGACGGCGCCCCCAGGGTCAAGTTGATCGACCGGCTGCTCTCCGGCAAGGTCGGCGACCCCACCCTCGAGGTGCTGCGCTCGGCCGTATCGGAGCGCTGGTCGGCCAACTCCGACCTCATCGACGCGATCGAACACGTGTCTCGGCAAGCGTTGCTCGAAGTCGCCGAACGTGAGGACGAAGTCGACGAGGTCGAAGAACAGCTGTTCCGATTTTCCCGCATCCTCGACGCGCAGCCGCAACTTTCCATCCTGCTGGGCGACTACTCCGTTCCCGTGGAAGACCGGGTTGCGTTGTTGCGCAAGGTCCTTGACAGCGCAAGCGGCAGGGTGAACCGCATCGTGGTCGCGCTGCTGACCCAGACGGTCGAACTGCTCAGAGGCGAGCCGGCCGAGGAGGCTGTTCAGTTCCTGACAAAAGTCGCCGTGGCCCGCCGCGGCGAGATCGTCGCTCAGGTCGGGGCGGCGGCCGAACTCAGCGACGACCAACGATCTCGGCTCACCGACGTGCTTGGCCGCATCTACGGGAACACGGTGGCGGTCCAGCTGCAGATCAACGAGGAACTACTGGGCGGCCTGCTCATCTCCGTGGGCGACGAAGTGATCGACGGGACACTCGCTTCTCGCCTTGCCGCGGCCGAGGCTCAATTACCTGATTGACCACGACCGACCTATCACCACCACATGCGAACCAAGATCAAGTAGGAAGACGAAAAGCTATGGCCGAGTTGACAATCTCCGCTGATGACATCCAGAGCGCCATCGAGGAGTACGTAGGCTCTTTCACGTCCGACACCGCCCGGGAAGAGGTCGGTACCGTCGTCGACGCGGGGGATGGCATCGCGCACGTTGAAGGCCTGCCCTCGGTCATGACCCAGGAGCTGCTCGAGTTCCCCGGGGGCGTCCTGGGCGTCGCGCTCAACCTGGACGAACACAGCGTCGGCGCGGTGATCCTGGGTGACTTCGAGAAGATCGAAGAAGGACAGCAAGTCAAGCGCACTGGCGAGGTCTTGTCGGTTCCCGTCGGCGACGCGTTCCTGGGGCGCGTCGTCAATCCGCTCGGCGAGCCGATCGACGGACGCGGGGACATCGACACCGATATTCGCCGCGCGCTCGAGATCCAGGCGCCGTCGGTGGTGCAGCGGCAGAGCGTGAGCGAGCCGCTGCAGACCGGTATCAAGGCCATCGACGCGATGACCCCGATCGGTCGCGGCCAGCGCCAGCTGATCATCGGTGACCGCAAGACCGGCAAGACCGCCGTCTGCGTGGACACCATCCTCAACCAGCGGGAGAACTGGGAGAGCGGCGACGAGCGCAAGCAGGTGCGCTGCGTGTACGTGGCCATCGGCCAGAAGGGCACCACGATCGCCTCGGTCCGGCGCGCCCTGGAAGAGGGCGGCGCGATGGACTACACGACCATCGTCGCGGCCCCGGCATCCGACTCCGCGGGCTTCAAATGGCTTGCGCCGTACACGGGTTCGGCGATCGCCCAGCACTGGATGTACGACGGCAAGCACGTGCTGATCGTCTTCGACGACCTGAGCAAGCAGGCTGAGGCGTACCGCGCGATCTCATTGCTGCTGCGCCGCCCGCCGGGTCGTGAGGCGTACCCCGGCGACGTGTTCTATCTCCACTCGCGCCTGTTGGAGCGCTGCGCCAAGCTGTCGGACGACCTCGGTGGTGGCTCACTGACCGGGTTGCCGATCATCGAGACCAAGGCCAACGACATCTCTGCCTATATCCCCACCAACGTCATCTCGATCACCGACGGGCAGTGCTTCCTGGAGTCCGACCTGTTCAACCAGGGTGTGCGGCCCGCCATCAACGTCGGTGTGTCGGTGTCGCGCGTGGGTGGTGCGGCGCAGATCAAGGCGATGAAGGAAGTCGCGGGCTCGCTGCGACTCGACTTGTCGCAGTACCGCGAGCTGGAATCGTTCGCCGCCTTCGCCTCGGACTTGGATGCGACGTCCAAGGCCCAGCTGGAGCGCGGTGAGCGCCTGGTCGAGCTGCTGAAGCAGCCGCAGTACCAGCCCATGCCGGTTGAGGAGCAGGTGGTTTCGATCTTCCTGGGCACCGGCGGTCACCTGGACTCTGTTCCCGTCGAGGACGTGCGGCGTTTCGAGACCGAGCTGCTGGACCACATGCGGGCTTCGGAAGAGAAGTTCCTGGGCGGTGTCCGCGACAGCGGAAAACTCTCCGAAGAGGGCGAGAACCAGCTGACCGAGATCATCAACAACTTCAAGAAGGGCTTCGCAGCCAGTGGCGGTGGATCGGTCGTGCCTGACGAGCACGTCGAGGCCCTGGACGAAGAGGAGCTGGAAAAAGAGTCCGTACAGGTCAAGAAGGAAAAGCCGAAGGAAAAGAAGAAAACCTCCGGCAAGGACAAGAAGTAGCTACCGATGGCGGCAACACTTCGCGAATTACGCGGCCGGATTCGGTCGGCGGGGTCGATCAAGAAGATCACCAAGGCCCAGGAGATGATCGCGACCTCGCGCATCGGTAAGGCGCAGGCCCGGTTGGAATCCGCACGGCCGTACGCGTTCCAGATCACGTCGATGCTCACCACGCTCTCCTCCGAAGCCGCGTTGGACCACCCTCTGCTGGTCGAACGAGAAGAGCCGAAGCGCGCCGGCGTGCTGGTGGTGTCGTCGGATCGCGGGTTGTGCGGCGCGTACAACTCGAGCATCTTTCGCCGCTCCGAGGAGCTGTTCTCCCTGCTGCGCGAGGAAGGTAAGACGCCGGTCGTCTACACGGTGGGCCGAAAGGCGCAGAACTACTTCAAGTTCCGCAACTGGGACATCACGGAATCGTGGACGGGCTTCTCCGAGCAACCCCAATATGAAAACGCCGCGGAGATTGCGTCCACGCTGGTCGAGACTTTCATGGCGGGGACCGGCGATGACGAGTCACAGGATGACCAGGGCGTCGACGAACTGCACATCGTCTACTCGGAGTTCAAGTCGATGATGTCGCAGGCCGCGGTGGCGCACCGCATCGCTCCACTGGTCATGGAGTACGTCGAGGACACCGAGGAACTCCATACGCTGTACTCGTTCGAGCCAGACGCGACAACGCTTTTCGAGGCGTTATTGCCGCGGTATGTGACGACCCGGGTGTACGCGGCGTTACTCGAGTCGGCGGCATCGGAGCTCGCGTCGCGTCAACGAGCGATGAAGTCGGCAACGGACAACGCGGATGACCTGATCAAAGAGCTCACGCTGATGGCGAACCGCGAGCGGCAGGCTCAGATCACCCAAGAGATCAGCGAAATCGTCGGTGGCGCAAACGCACTGGCCGACGCTAAGTAGCACACGAGGAAGAAGAAAATGACTGCTACTGACGAAAAGACCGACAAGTCGACAAAGTCCGAGACCAGCGGCCGCGTGGTGCGAATCACCGGCCCCGTCGTGGACGTCGAGTTCCCGCGCGGCTCGGTGCCGGAGCTGTTCAACGCGCTCAACGCCGAGATCACATTCGAGGAGCTCGCGAAGACCCTGACGCTCGAGGTCGCGCAGCACCTCGGCGACAACCTGGTACGCACCATCTCGCTGCAGCCCACCGACGGCCTGGTGCGCGGAGTAGAGGTAACCGACAGTGGCAAGCCGATCTCGGTGCCGGTTGGCCAAGACGTCAAGGGCCACGTCTTCAACGCTCTGGGTGACTGCCTGGACGAGCCGGGATACGGTGAGGGCTTCGAGCACTGGTCGATTCACCGCAAGCCGCCGGCGTTCGAAGAGCTCGAGCCCCGCACCGAAATGCTCGAGACCGGCCTCAAGGTCGTCGACCTGCTCACCCCGTACGTGCGCGGTGGCAAGATCGCGCTGTTCGGTGGTGCCGGCGTCGGCAAGACGGTGCTGATCCAGGAGATGATCAACCGTATCGCCCGAAACTTCGGTGGTACTTCGGTTTTCGCCGGCGTGGGAGAGCGCACCCGTGAGGGCAACGACCTTTGGGTCGAGCTGAAGGAAGCCGACGTGCTCAAGGACACCGCACTGGTGTTCGGCCAGATGGACGAGCCGCCCGGCACCCGTATGCGGGTGGCGCTGTCCGCGCTGACCATGGCCGAGTGGTTCCGCGACGAGGCCGGCCAGGACGTGCTGTTGTTCATCGACAACATCTTCCGATTCACCCAGGCAGGTTCGGAGGTGTCGACGCTGCTCGGTCGTATGCCGTCCGCGGTGGGTTACCAGCCGACCCTGGCCGACGAGATGGGTGAGCTGCAGGAGCGCATCACTTCGACGCGAGGCAAGTCGATCACGTCGATGCAGGCCGTCTATGTGCCCGCCGACGATTACACCGACCCAGCGCCGGCAACGACATTCGCGCACCTGGACGCCACCACCGAGTTGTCACGTTCGGTGTTTTCCAAGGGTATCTTCCCCGCGGTGGATCCGCTGGCCTCGAGCTCGACCATCCTGGACCCGAGTGTGGTTGGTGACGAGCACTACCGGGTGGCGCAGGAAGTCATCCGAATCCTCCAGCGGTATAAGGACCTTCAGGACATCATCGCGATCCTCGGTATCGACGAGCTCTCGGAAGAGGACAAGCAGCTCGTGCAGCGCGCACGGCGCATCGAGCGATTCCTGTCGCAGAACATGATGGCGGCCGAGCAGTTCACCGGTCAGCCCGGCTCGACGGTGCCACTGAAGGAGACCATCGAGGCATTCGACCGGCTGACCAAGGGCGATTTCGACCACATCCCGGAGCAGGCGTTCTTCTTGATCGGTGGCCTCGATGACTTGGCTAAAAAGGCCGAAGGCTTTGGCGCCAAACTTGATTCCTGAGGCATGGGCGAGAAGGCTCTGAAAGGCTCTGTGGCATGGCTGAATTGAACGTTGAGATAGTCGCCGTCGACCGAAAGATCTGGTCGGGTGAGGCAACGTTTCTGTTCACCCGCACCACCGTCGGTGAGATCGGCATCCTGCCGCGGCACATCCCGCTGGTAGCGCAGTTGGTCGACGACGCAATGGTGCGCGTCGAAAGAGAGGGCGAAGACGATCTGCGGGTCGCGGTGGACGGCGGATTTTTATCGGTCACCGAGGAATCGGTGACGATCCTCGCCGAATCCGCCGAGTTCGAGTCGGAGATCGACGAGAGCGCCGCCAGAGAGGCCGCTGAGTCTGACGATCCGCGCATCGCCGCCAAGGGGCGCGCGAGATTGCGTGCCGTCGGCGCGATCGACTAACCGCCCATGAGCGCGCCCATGGTCGGCATGGTCGTGCTGGTCGTCGTGCTGGCGAGCGCCGTCATCGGGCTGAGTTATCGGCTGTGGAAGCTGCGCCAGGGCGGCACCGCGGGGATCATGCGAGACATTCCCGCGGTCGGGGGCCACGGTTGGCGGCACGGCGTAATCCGTTATCGCGGAGGCGAAGCCGCTTTCTACCGGCTCTCCAGTGTGCGACTGTGGCCGGACCGGCGGCTGAGCCGGCGAGGCGTGGAGATCGTGTCCAGGCGGGCACCGCGCGGCGACGAGTTCGACATCATGACCGACGAGATCGTCGTCATCGAGTTGCGCGATACGACCCAGGACCGCAGGTCTGGCTACGAGATCGCCTTGGATAAGGGCGCGTTGACCGCGTTCTTGTCCTGGCTGGAGTCACGTCCATCGCCGCGTTCCCGTCGGCGGAGCCTGTAGACCGCGCCACCCTAGACGGGGAAGGACGACGACCGGCGGGACTAACTCGTGGTGGCGTTGTCGCCGCCCGGTTTCCACAACACGTCGCCGTCGGGGTTGGCCACGCGCGACAGGATAAAAAGCAGATCTGACAGACGGTTCAGGTATTTCGCGGGCAGGACGTTGACCTGCCCCGGTGCGGCATCGACGGCCGCCCACGCCGAGCGCTCGGCTCGGCGTACCACGGTGCGGGCCACGTGCAGCAACGCCGACAACGG
Organism: Mycobacterium sp. NGS56; assembly: GCF_059812425.1. Classification (NCBI taxonomy): domain Bacteria; kingdom Bacillati; phylum Actinomycetota; class Actinomycetes; order Mycobacteriales; family Mycobacteriaceae; genus Mycobacterium; species Mycobacterium sp. NGS56. The sequence goes on along the minus strand of NZ_JCALCQ010000001.1, from coordinate 269,201 downwards.
CGAACCACCGGGCAGTACAAAGGAATTCAACTTCGGCAACGGCTCGTTGTATGCGTCGCACCACTTTTCGAGTCGGTCAATGTAGGGCTGGGTGACGCGCAGCGGAGGATACTCGGGATTCTCGACAACAGGGGTCGACAGATCCGCCCCGGCATCGAACAAATCGTTTTGGATCTGCCGCAACACGCCCATGAGCTTCTCGTCCGGCTGACCCACCGCGACGGCTACGCCTATCGCCGAGTTGGCTTCGTCGCAATCGGCGTAGGCCACCAGGCGAGGATCATTCTTGGAGACCCGCGAGAAGTCGCTCAATCCCGTCGTTCCATCATCGCCGGTTCGTGTGTAGATGCGAGTCAGGTGTACAGCCATGAGCAAACCGTACTCGGGTGTGGGTTGGCTGACTGACAAGCCGATACCGCTTCACTAGACTGACCCGGGTGGCTGAGCGATTCGTGGTGACCGGCGGCAACCGGTTGTCAGGCGAAGTCGCAGTCGGGGGCGCAAAAAACAGCGTGCTCAAGCTGATGGCCGCGACGCTGTTGGCCGAAGGCACCAGCACGATCACCAACTGCCCCGACATCCTCGATGTGCCGCTGATGGCGGAGGTGCTGCGCGGCCTGGGCGCGACCGTCGAATTAGACGGTGATGTCGCCCGAATCACCTCTCCGGATGAACCGAAATACGACGCCGATTTCGCCGCGGTGCGACAATTCCGCGCGTCGGTGTGCGTGCTGGGACCGCTGGTTGGCCGGTGCAAGCGCGCCCGCGTCGCGCTGCCGGGAGGCGACGCGATCGGATCACGCCCGCTGGACATGCATCAGGCCGGCCTGCGTCAGCTCGGTGCGCAATGCAACATCGAGCACGGATGCGTGGTGGCCCAGGCCGATACGTTGCGCGGCGCGGAGATTCAGCTGGAATTCCCTTCGGTGGGAGCCACCGAGAACATCCTGATGGCCGCGGTCGTCGCCGAGGGCGTAACCACCATCCACAATGCGGCGCGCGAGCCCGACGTGGTGGATCTGTGCACCATGTTGAACCAGATGGGCGCGCAGATCGAGGGGGCGGGCTCGCCGACGATGACCATCATCGGCGTTCCAAAGCTGCACCCGACCGAGCATCGCGTGATCGGGGATCGCATCGTCGCCGCCACGTGGGGCATCGCCGCCGCGATAACCCGCGGAGACATCACGGTGACCGGCATCGACCCCGCGCACCTGCAGGTGGTGCTGCATAAGCTGCACGACGCGGGCGCCACCGTGACCCAAACCGACGACAGCTTTCGGGTGGCGCAGTACGAGCGTCCGAAGGCCGTCAATGTCGCGACCCTGCCGTTTCCGGGGTTTCCGACCGACCTGCAGCCGATGGCGATCGCCCTGGCCTCGATCGCGGACGGTACGTCGATGATCACCGAGAACGTATTCGAGGCGCGCTTTCGATTCGTTGAAGAAATGATCCGCCTTGGCGCCGATGCCCGGACAGACGGACATCACGCCGTCGTGCGGGGCTTGCCGCAATTGTCGAGTGCGCCGGTGTGGTGTTCGGACATCCGGGCGGGTGCCGGCCTGGTTTTGGCCGGCCTCGTCGCCGACGGAGACACTGAGGTCCACGACGTCTTCCACATCGATCGTGGCTACCCGCTGTTCGTGGAAAACCTGGCGATTTTGGGAGCGGAGATCGAGCGGGTACAGTAACCAAAGGCCAAGTCCCCCAGGCCTCCACAGCCGCGTATCACCAACGCGAAGGTGGACGAAAGCGGGGCCTTGACTCCCTCGCTGGATTGGTACTAGCCTGGCACGGCCGCTCCCGAGATGGTCTCCCGAAGATCAGATCCTGGGAGTTGACGGACCCGTCAGACCTGTATTAAGCTGGCAGGGTTGCCCCAAAACGGGCGAAACAAGTGTTGTTTGAGAACTCAATAGTGTGTTTGGTCTTTTTATTTTGTTGTTGTTTTTTTGGCCATACCTAAACACTCCCCGTGTGTCGGTATGGCCGTATTTGATGCCAGTTTTTGGCGTCTTGTCAGGTATCTCTGATTTGAATTCACCTCGTTCTGCGAGGAGTTTTTGTTTGGAGAGTTTGATCCTGGCTCAGGACGAACGCTGGCGGCGTGCTTAACACATGCAAGTCGAACGGAAAGGCCTCTTCGGAGGTACTCGAGTGGCGAACGGGTGAGTAACACGTGGGCAATCTGCCCTGCACTTCGGGATAAGCCTGGGAAACTGGGTCTAATACCGAATAGGACCTTTAGACGCATGTCTTTTGGTGGAAAGCTTTTGCGGTGTGGGATGGGCCCGCGGCCTATCAGCTTGTTGGTGGGGTGATGGCCTACCAAGGCGACGACGGGTAGCCGGCCTGAGAGGGTGTCCGGCCACACTGGGACTGAGATACGGCCCAGACTCCTACGGGAGGCAGCAGTGGGGAATATTGCACAATGGGCGCAAGCCTGATGCAGCGACGCCGCGTGGGGGATGACGGCCTTCGGGTTGTAAACCTCTTTCACCATCGACGAAGGTTCGGGTTTTCTCGGATTGACGGTAGGTGGAGAAGAAGCACCGGCCAACTACGTGCCAGCAGCCGCGGTAATACGTAGGGTGCGAGCGTTGTCCGGAATTACTGGGCGTAAAGAGCTCGTAGGTGGTTTGTCGCGTTGTTCGTGAAATCTCACGGCTTAACTGTGAGCGTGCGGGCGATACGGGCAGACTAGAGTACTGCAGGGGAGACTGGAATTCCTGGTGTAGCGGTGGAATGCGCAGATATCAGGAGGAACACCGGTGGCGAAGGCGGGTCTCTGGGCAGTAACTGACGCTGAGGAGCGAAAGCGTGGGGAGCGAACAGGATTAGATACCCTGGTAGTCCACGCCGTAAACGGTGGGTACTAGGTGTGGGTTTCCTTCCTTGGGATCCGTGCCGTAGCTAACGCATTAAGTACCCCGCCTGGGGAGTACGGCCGCAAGGCTAAAACTCAAAGGAATTGACGGGGGCCCGCACAAGCGGCGGAGCATGTGGATTAATTCGATGCAACGCGAAGAACCTTACCTGGGTTTGACATGCACAGGACGCGTCTAGAGATAGGCGTTCCCTTGTGGCCTGTGTGCAGGTGGTGCATGGCTGTCGTCAGCTCGTGTCGTGAGATGTTGGGTTAAGTCCCGCAACGAGCGCAACCCTTGTCTCATGTTGCCAGCGGGTAATGCCGGGGACTCGTGAGAGACTGCCGGGGTCAACTCGGAGGAAGGTGGGGATGACGTCAAGTCATCATGCCCCTTATGTCCAGGGCTTCACACATGCTACAATGGCCGGTACAAAGGGCTGCGATGCCGTAAGGTTAAGCGAATCCTTTTAAAGCCGGTCTCAGTTCGGATTGGGGTCTGCAACTCGACCCCATGAAGTCGGAGTCGCTAGTAATCGCAGATCAGCAACGCTGCGGTGAATACGTTCCCGGGCCTTGTACACACCGCCCGTCACGTCATGAAAGTCGGTAACACCCGAAGCCAGTGGCCTAACCCTTGGGAGGGAGCTGTCGAAGGTGGGATCGGCGATTGGGACGAAGTCGTAACAAGGTAGCCGTACCGGAAGGTGCGGCTGGATCACCTCCTTTCTAAGGAGCACCACGAAAAGCACTCCAATTGGTGGGGTGCGAGCCGTGAGGGGTTTTCGTCTGTAGTGGACGAAAGCCGGGTGCACAACAGCAAATGATTGCCAGACACACTATTGGGCCCTGAGACAACACTCGGTCGATCCGTGTGGAGTCCCTCCATCTTGGTGGTGGGGTGTGGTGTTTGAGTATTGGATAGTGGTTGCGAGCATCTAGATGAACGCGTAGTCCTTCGTGGCTGACATGTTCATCGAAATGTGTAATTTCTTTTTTAACTCTTGTGTGTAAGTAAGTGTTTAAGGGCGCATGGTGGATGCCTTGGCATCGAGAGCCGATGAAGGACGTGGGAGGCTGCGATATGCCTCGGGGAGCTGTCAACCGAGCATTGATCCGAGGATTTCCGAATGGGGAAACCCAGCACGAGTGATGTCGTGTTACCCGTATCTGAATATATAGGGTGCGGGAGGTAACGCGGGGAAGTGAAACATCTCAGTACCCGTAGGAGAAGAAAACAATTGTGATTCCGTCAGTAGTGGCGAGCGAACGCGGAACAGGCTAAACCGCGCGCATGTATAACCGGGTAGGGGTTGTGCGCGCGGTGTTGTGGGAGTGATATGTCTCAGCTCTACCTGGCTGAGGGGTAGTCAGAAAGTGTCGTGGTTAGCAGAAATGGCCTGGGATGGTCTGCCGCAGACGGTGAGAGCCCGGTACGCGAAAACCCGTCACCTACCTTGTATCAGTTCCCGAGTAGCAGCGGGCCCGTGGAATCTGCTGTGAATCCGCCGGGACCACCCGGTAAGCCTAAATACTTCTCGATGACCGATAGCGGATTAGTACCGTGAGGGAATGGTGAAAAGTACCCCGGGAGGGGAGTGAAATAGTACCTGAAACCGTGTGCCTACAATCCGTCAAAGCCTCCTCGTGGGGTGATGGCGTGCCTTTTGAAGAATGAGCCTGCGAGTCAGGGACACGTCGCGAGGTTAACCCGTGCGGGGTAGCCGCAGCGAAAGCGAGTCTGAATAGGGCGCATCCCCTTTGGGGTGTAGTGGCGTGTTCTGGACCCGAAGCGGAGTGATCTACCCATGGCCAGGGTGAAGCGCGGGTAAGACCGCGTGGAGGCCCGAACCCACTTAGGTTGAAGACTGAGGGGATGAGCTGTGGGTAGGGGTGAAAGGCCAATCAAACTCCGTGATAGCTGGTTCTCCCCGAAATGCATTTAGGTGCAGCGTTACGTGGTTCACCACGGAGGTAGAGCTACTGGATGGCCGATGGGCCCTACTAGGTTACTGACGTCAGCCAAACTCCGAATGCCGTGGTGTAAAGCGTGGCAGTGAGACGGCGGGGGATAAGCTCCGTACGTCGAAAGGGAAACAGCCCAGATCGCCGGCTAAGGCCCCTAAGCGTGTGCTAAGTGGAAAAGGATGTGTAGTCGCAGAGACAACCAGGAGGTTGGCTTAGAAGCAGCCACCCTTGAAAGAGTGCGTAATAGCTCACTGGTCAAGTGATTATGCGCCGATAATGTAGCGGGGCTCAAGCACACCGCCGAAGCCGCGGCACATTCACGTCTACGTGGATGTGGGTAGGGGAGCGTCCCTCATTCAGCGAAGCCGCCGGGTGACCGGTGGTGGAGGGTGGGGGAGTGAGAATGCAGGCATGAGTAGCGATAAGGCAAGTGAGAACCTTGCCCGCCGTAAGACCAAGGGTTCCTGGGCCAGGCCAGTCCGCCCAGGGTGAGTCGGGACCTAAGGCGAGGCCGACAGGCGTAGTCGATGGACAACGGGTTGATATTCCCGTACCCGTGTATAGGCGTCCCTGATGAATCAGCGGTACTAACCACCCAAAACCGGATCGACCATTCCCCTTCGGGGGCATGGAGTTTCGGGGCTGCGTGGGACCTTCGCTGGTAGTAGTCAAGCGATGGGGTGACGCAGGAAGGCAGCCGTACCAGTCAGTGGTAATACTGGGGCAAGCCTGTAGGGAGAGCGATAGGCAAATCCGTCGCTCATTAATCCTGAGAGGTGATGCATAGCCGATTGAGGCGAATTCGGTGATCCTCTGCTGCCAAGAAAAGCCTCTAGCGAGCACATACACGGCCCGTACCCCAAACCAACACAGGTGGTCAGGTAGAGAATACCAAGGCGTACGAGATAACTATGGTTAAGGAACTCGGCAAAATGCCCCCGTAACTTCGGGAGAAGGGGGGCCGGAATACCGTGAACACCCTTGCGGTGGGAGCGGGATCCGGCCGCAGAAACCAGTGGGTAGCGACTGTTTACTAAAAACACAGGTCCGTGCGAAGTCGCAAGACGATGTATACGGACTGACGCCTGCCCGGTGCTGGAAGGTTAAGAGGACCCGTTAACCGTAAGGTGAAGCGGAGAATTTAAGCCCCAGTAAACGGCGGTGGTAACTATAACCATCCTAAGGTAGCGAAATTCCTTGTCGGGTAAGTTCCGACCTGCACGAATGGCGTAACGACTTCCCAACTGTCTCAACCATAGACTCGGCGAAATTGCACTACGAGTAAAGATGCTCGTTACGCGCGGCAGGACGAAAAGACCCCGGGACCTTCACTACAACTTGGTATTGGTGTTCGGTACGGTTTGTGTAGGATAGGTGGGAGACTGTGAAGTACAGACGCCAGTTTGTATGGAGTCGTTGTTGAAATACCACTCTGATCGTATTGGACACCTAACGTCGAACCGTATATCCGGTTCACGGACAGTGCCTGGTGGGTAGTTTAACTGGGGCGGTTGCCTCCTAAAATGTAACGGAGGCGCCCAAAGGTTCCCTCAACCTGGACGGCAATCAGGTGTTGAGTGTAAGTGCACAAGGGAGCTTGACTGCGAGACTTACAAGTCAAGCAGGGACGAAAGTCGGGACTAGTGATCCGGCACCTCTGAGTGGAAGGGGTGTCGCTCAACGGATAAAAGGTACCCCGGGGATAACAGGCTGATCTTCCCCAAGAGTCCATATCGACGGGATGGTTTGGCACCTCGATGTCGGCTCGTCGCATCCTGGGGCTGGAGCAGGTCCCAAGGGTTGGGCTGTTCGCCCATTAAAGCGGCACGCGAGCTGGGTTTAGAACGTCGTGAGACAGTTCGGTCTCTATCCGCCGCGCGCGTCAGAAACTTGAGGAAACCTGTCCCTAGTACGAGAGGACCGGGACGGACGAACCTCTGGTATACCAGTTGTCCCACCAGGGGCACGGCTGGATAGCCACGTTCGGACAGGATAACCGCTGAAAGCATCTAAGCGGGAAACCTTCTCCAAGATCAGGTTTCTCACCCTTTTAGAGGGATAAGGCCCCCCGCAGACTACGGGTTCGATAGGCCAGACCTGGAAGCCCAGTAATGGGTGCAGGGAACTGGCACTAACCGGCCGAAAACTTACCAACACACAATCGCAACCACACTCCAGTTCGACGGCTATTCGCCGCAGAACAACTTTGACGCCACACCCCCCACCAAACAAATTTAAATAGAGTTACGGCGGCCACAGCGACAGGGAAACGCCCGGTCCCATTCCGAACCCGGAAGCTAAGCCTGTCAGCGCCGATGATACTGCCCATACGGGTGGAAAAGTAGGACACCGCCGAACATACACAAAAACACCCCCGGCAACGGGGGTGTTTTTGCATCTGCAAATAAATGGCGGAATTTTCAATCGAATAGCGATAAATCCATCTGGGCGGTCGTGTGCCTGCGCTCCATATCGAGAAGCGTTCGTTTTCGGTCGAGTCCGCCGCCGTAGCCGGTAAGGCTGCCGTTGGCGCCGATGACCCGGTGGCACGGAACGACGATCGCGATCGGGTTGTGTCCATTGGCCAAACCCACCGCGCGTGCCGACCCGGTAGCTCCGATCTGATCGGCGATCTGTCCATAGGATCGCGTCTGCCCATACGGGATCGTCAGCAGCGCCTCCCATACCTTGCGCTGGAATTCGGAGCCGCGCAGGTCGAAGTCGAAGTCGAAGTCGGTGCGTTCGCCGGCGAAATACGCGCCGAGTTGCTCGACGGCCTCGCCGAACGCCCGCGGGTTCGGCGACCAGTCGGTGCGGTTCGGCTCGTAGGTCTGGTCGACCATGCGCAGATTCGTCAGCACCGAGCCGCGACCAGCAAGGGTCAGCAGTCCGATTGGGCTGTCGATGGTTCGGTACTCGATCATGCGACCTCCTGTGGCGGCCAACGGTTTACCGGATGTTCGAGAGTGGACCAAAGGTATTGGGTGGCATAGGAACGCCAGGGTCGCCACCGCGCACTGCGCGCGACGAGCGAGCGCTCGTCGGACGGCAGGCCCAGCTGTTTGGCGGCCATGCGCAGGCCCAGATCGCTGGCGGGAAACGCGTCAGGATCGCCCAGGCCGCGCATTGCGATCACTTCCGCGGTCCATGGGCCGACCCCCGGCAAGCCGAGCAATTGCCTTCGGGCGCTTTCCCAGTCGCAGCCGGCGCTCAACACGACAGTTCCGGCGGCGAGGCCGCCGACCAGAGCACTCAGTGTCCGCTGCCGGGCCTTGGGCACGGCCAAATGGATGGGGTCGATGTCCGCGAGCTGCTCAACGGCGGGGAAGGTGTGGGTCAACGTTCCGTCGGGATCGTTGATCGGCTGCCCGTAGGCGGCGACCAGGCGCCCCGCATGGGTGCTCGCCGCCTTGGTGGACACCTGCTGGCCCAGCACCGCGCGCACCGCCAGTTCGGCTTCGTCAACCGTGCGCGGGATCCGTTGCCCCGGCGCCTTGGCTAAGACGGCGCAGAACTCCGCGTCGTCGCTCAGCGCTTCGTCCACCGCCTCCGGGTCGGCATCGAGGTCCAGCAGCCGTCGGCAACGCGCGATAGCGGTTGTCAGATCACGAAAGTCGTCGAGCACGAGCACGCACCGGACATGATCCACGGCGGGGGTCAGGGTGACGATTGCGTTGCCGAACGGAAGGCGCAGACTGCGACGGTAGGCGCCGTCGCGGACTTCCTCGCAACCGGGCACCGTGCTTGCGGCCAGATGACCGAAGACCCCGGCGAAGGCGAAGGGTGTGCGTACCGGGAGCCGAAGGCACACGGGGCCGGGGGAATTCGAGGTCAAGCCGGGGGGTGTCGTCGCGCGCTGGCGCAGCGCGCGCGGTGTGCTCTCGAAGACGGAGCGCACGGTGTCGTTGAACTGACGGATGCTGGAAAAACCGGCGGCGAAGGCGACATCGCCGAATGGCAGGTCCGTGGTTTCGATGAGCACTCGGGCGGTCTGCGCACGTTGCGCGCGGGCCAGCGCGAGTGGGCCGGCCCCAACCTCAGCCTGTAACAGGCGCTCCAGCTGTCTGGCGGTGTAACCGAGGTGGGCGGCCAGGCCGCCGACACCTTCGCGGTCCACCGTGCCGTCGGCGATCAGGCGCATCGTCCGCGCCACGACATCACCGCGCACATTCCACTCCGGAGAGCCTGGGGACGCGTCGGGGCGGCAGCGCTTGCATGCTCGAAAGCCCGCTCGCTGCGCGGCCGCTGCCGTCGGGTAAAACCGCACGTTACGCGCGAACGGCGGCCGCACGGGGCAGCTGGGCCGGCAATAGATGCGGGTGGTCAGCACCGCGGTGACGAACCATCCGTCGAACCGGGCGTCCTTGGACTGGACGGCGCGGTAACAGCGTTCGAAATCGTTGTGCACGGTTCCAGACTTACACCCGTCCACCGACAAAACTGGCGGAAAAGCGACATCGTCGTGACGGCCGGTTTGGGACCTGACTATTACCAGACAGCGGTCTGAGCCCGGATCACCAACGAATGCGCGTAGCCAAGAAGACACGTACCCGCTCAGGTGCCGACCGGGATCGCCCACCTGGCGCACGCAGTGGCGGGCCCGCAATACCGGACTGGGCGAACCGCCCGGCCTTGTCCGCGGGACCGCTCACCGACATTGCAAGTACGTGAAACTTTCGATCAGACGTTATGCAATTGTCGCCGCGCCCATTCAACTCGAAACCAATCATTCACCGGTCGACCGGCGACGCCAGCTGAGTGGGACGCTCATACCCGCGCAGGGTGACGGTGTCGCCCAAAGACCAACGGGCTCGCTCGTTTTCGCTCGCATGCTCGACGGCGTCCGCCGTCGCGAGAAGCGGCGTCGAGTGCGACTTGGCAAGCTCGCACAGGCGGGCCGCCTCGTTGACCGGCTCACCGATCACGGTGTATTCGAAACGCTCCCTGGCGCCGACGTTTCCGGCAACGGCACGACCCGCAGCGACACCGATGCCAGCCGAGAGCTCAGACATTTCATTGGCCAGTCGCTCGGTGATGCGGCGCGCGGCAGCGAGTGCCGCGTCCTCCGGGTTGTCGAGGTGGTTCGGTGCTCCGAAGATCGCCAGCGACGCATCGCCTTCGAACTTGTTGACCAGCCCACGATGTCGATCCACTTCTTCGACGACGATGGCGAAAAATTGGTTCAGTACACTGACGACTTCGGCCGGTGGCCTGTTCGTCACCAACTGCGTGGAACCGACGATATCGATGAAGACCACGGCGACGTGGCGCTCTTCGCCACCCAGCTTCGGCCGCTCGCGCTCGGCGGCCAGGGCGACTTCGCGGCCCACGTGCCGGCCGAAAAGGTCACGCACGCGTTCCCGTTCGCGCAAACCATCGACCATCGCGTTGAAACCGCGCTGCAACTCACCGAGTTCGGTTCCGTCGAACACGACCAGATCGCCGCGGAGGTTTCCCTGCTCGACGCGTCGCAGCGCCGCCATGACTACGCGCACCGGTGTCGCCGTCAGCCAGGCCAGGATCCACATCAAGACGCATCCGAAGATCAGCGTCGCAAACGACACCATCAGCACCGCGACCGCGAACTCGGTCTCGGTCAAGTTTCGCATCAGAATTTGGAATGTGGTCAGCACGATAATGCCGATGACCGGCACACCCGACCCGAGGAACCACACCGTCATGGTCCGGCCCATGATGCCGGCCGTCAGTCGCCGTGGCGGTGGCCCCGCCTCGAGCGCCTGGGCCGCCACCGGCCGCAGCGCGAACTCAGCGAGCAGATAGCTCCCGGTGGCCACCAGAATGCCGCAGAAGCCCACCCCAACGAGGAACCGCGGGATAAACAAGGTGTTGACCAGGCCGTAGAGGACCGTCAGCACTACCGCCCCGACGCCCCACAGAATGAGGTCGACCAGCGCGATTCGCCACGGGGCGACGAACGTGTTGCGCTCGTCCTCAGGGGTCGGCGGGCGCTCCTCGATCGCCCACCGCAATACGAGCACGGTCCGGCGAGTGATCCAGTAGACACCCACGGTCAGTGCGAGTGCGATATAGGCCGGCGCGGCGCCGAAGGTGACCCACCAGGGCGCGTCGTGGAACACGCTCGGTGCGGGGATGGCGACCGTCACCAACAGCAGCGCGGCGCCGATGCCGATCAGGTTTGCGCCCAGCACCAGCACGGTCAGGATGACCTGAATGCGGATGCGTCGGCGTTGTTGGCTCTCCGAGACCCGCCCGAGTAAGAACGACCCGTACGCCGGGGTTTCCGGCAGGCGGCCGCTCTGACGGGTGACTCTCTCAAGCACCCTGCCCAGGCGTTTTGCGATGGTCTGGTTGGCCAACATCGTGGCGTCAGCCTATGTCGTCGGCGAGCCTTTAAGGTGAGTCGGGTGCGTCTAGTGATCGCCCAATGCACCGTTGACTATGTCGGCAGGCTCACCGCCCACCTGCCATCCGCCCGCAGGTTGCTGTTGTTCAAGGCCGACGGGTCGGTCAGTGTGCACGCCGACGACCGCGCCTACAAGCCGCTGAACTGGATGAGCCCGCCGTGCTGGCTGACCGAAGAAACCGGTGATCGGGCCCCGGTGTGGGTGGTTGAGAACAAGGCCGGGGAACAATTGCGCATCACGGTCGAGGAGATCGAACACGACTCCAGCCACGAGCTGGGCGTCGACCCCGGGTTGGTGAAGGACGGCGTCGAGGCGCACTTGCAGGCGCTGCTCGCCGAGCACGTGCAACTGTTGGGCGAGGGCTACACGCTGGTTCGCCGCGAGTACATGACGGCCATCGGCCCGGTCGATCTGCTGTGCCGTGACGAACGAGGCGGCTCGGTGGCGGTGGAGATCAAGCGCCGCGGCGAGATCGACGGTGTTGAGCAGCTCACCCGCTACCTGGACCTGCTCAACCGCGACAGCGTGCTCGCACCGGTAAAAGGGGTGTTTGCCGCTCAGCAGATCAAGCCGCAGGCCCGCACATTGGCGACCGATCGCGGGATCCGCTGTCTGACACTGGATTACGACAAGATGCGCGGCATGGATAGCGACGAGTACCGGCTGTTCTGAGATGTCGCCACTAGACTGAACCCATGGCTCGCCGTCGTACCCCGCCACGCCGGCCGTTGGCGCCGTCGGCCCCGCGCCGGGTGGAACCCGGCCCCGACGGCCACGAGTACGAAGTCCGTCCCGTCCCGGCGGCCCGTGCGGTCAAAACCTATAGGTGCCCCGGCTGCGATCACGAAATACGCTCCGGCTCAGCACATCTGGTGGTATGGCCGATCGATTCGACGGTGGGGGGTGGCTCGGGTCAAGTCGAGGACCGCCGGCATTGGCACACGCCATGCTGGACGCACCGCGCTACCCGCGGTCCGACCAGGAGGTGGTCGTGAGGGTCGGGAGTGTCAGGCCGCCGGTTCGACGAGCTCGATCAGCACCCCACCGCCGTCCTTGGGGTGGATGAAGTTCATCCGGGAGTTTGCCGTGCCGCGTCGGGGCGCATCGTAGATCAGGCGCACGCCTTGCTCACGGAGCTGGTCGGACAGGGCGTCGAGGTCACTGACTCGAACGGCCATCTGCTGGATGCCCGGACCGCGCTTGTCGATAAACTTCGCGATCGTCGAGGACTCGTCAAGGGGGGCCATCAACTGGATCTGCGCGGTGCCCGCCGGGGCGCCGCGCACAGCCAGCATGGCTTCGCGGATTCCCTGCTCCTCGTTGACTTCCTCGTGCACCAGGATCATGCCGAGGGTGTCGTGGTACCAGGTGATGGCGGCGTCCAGGTCGGCGACTGCGATGCCGACGTGATCGATCGCCGTCACCAGGGAGGTGGCCAGGATCTGACGGGCGTCAACTTGATCGGTCGTCATCACATAACGGTAACCTGGCGGCAAAGATTGCGCTTCTCCGGGATGCTGAAACGGCCATCGAGGGAGCGCCCAGCAGGCCTTAGGAGATAGTCATGACAACGTCGGTGATCGTTGCTGGAGCGCGGACACCCATCGGCAAGTTGATGGGTTCGCTGAAGGACTTCTCCGCCAGCGATCTGGGGGCCATCGCGATCGCCGCCGCCCTGGAGAAAGCCAATGTTCCGGCCTCCGCGGTCGACTACGTGATCCTGGGCCAGGTGCTGACCGCCGGGGCCGGTCAGATGCCGGCACGCCAGGCGGCCGTGGCGGCCGGCATCGGCTGGGATGTTCCAGCCCTGACCATCAACAAGATGTGTCTGTCCGGTATTGACTCCATCGCACTGGCTGACCAGCTCATACGCGCCGGCGAGTTCGACGTGGTGGTGGCCGGCGGCCAGGAGTCCATGACCAAGGCACCACACCTGCTGATGGACAGCCGTTCGGGCTACAAGTACGGCGACGTGACGGTGCTCGACCACATGGCCTACGACGGGCTGCACGACGTGTTCACCGACCAGCCGATGGGCGCGCTCACCGAGCAGCGCAACGACGCGGACAAATTCACCCGGCAGGAGCAGGACGAGTTCGCTGCGCGGTCCCACCAGAAGGCGGCCGCTGCATGGAAGGACGGCGTCTTCACCGACGAAGTGGTGCCCGTCAACATTCCGCAGCGCAAAGGTGATCCGCTGCAGTTCACCGAGGACGAGGGGATCCGCGCCAACACCACCGCCGAGTCGCTGGCCGGCCTCAAGCCGGCATTTCGCCGCGACGGCACCATCACCGCCGGTTCGGCCTCCCAGATCTCCGACGGCGCGGCGGCGGTGGTGGTGATGAGCAAGGCCAAGGCTCAGGAACTGGGGCTGACCTGGCTGGCCGAGATCGGCGCGCACGGCGTGGTGGCCGGACCGGATTCCACGTTGCAGTCGCAACCGGCCAACGCGATCAAGAAGGCGATCAGCCGAGAGGGCATCTCGGTCGACCAGCTCGATGTCATCGAGATCAACGAGGCGTTTTCCGCGGTGGCGCTGGCATCGACCCGTGAACTGGGCGTGAATCCCGACCTGGTCAACGTCAATGGCGGCGCGATCGCTGTGGGGCATCCAATCGGGATGTCCGGAGCACGGATCACGCTGCACGCCGCCCTGGAGTTGTCACGACGCGGCTCTGGATACGCTGTCGCGGCGCTGTGCGGGGCCGGCGGGCAGGGCGACGCCCTGATCCTGCGCGCGGGTTAGCCGGCTGTCGCCGACGTTGCTGGCGCGGCCCGCCGATGACCAATTGTGATCTTCGTCATATCTGCCGATCACGACCCTGCTGCGGGGGCATTTGCGCCCCTGTCGGGGGCTGCCGGACAGCGGTCGTGACCGGGTGGATGGGTAGCCCGGGCACATGACAAACTTGACGGTGTGACGCGTCCGCGACCCTCTATCGGCCCCGCCCTGGCTGGTGCGGTCGACCTCTCCGGTCTCAAGCAACGGCCCCAGCCGGCGGGCGATCCTGCCGCCGGGTCCGCGCCGTCGTCCGCTGGGGGTGACCGCGGAATCATCGCCGTCACCGAGGCTAACTTCGAGGCCGAGGTGCTGCTTCGGTCGGAAGAAGTACCAGTCGTTGTGTTGCTGTGGTCGCCGCGCAGCGACGCGTGCGTCCAGCTGCTCGACACGTTCGCCGGCTTGGCCGCGCAGGACGACGGCAAGTGGTCGTTGACGACGGTCAACGTCGATGTCGCGCCCCGGGTCGCGCAGATATTCGGTGTCGACGCGGTCCCGACCGTCGTGGCGCTGGCCGCCGGTCAGCCGATCTCGAGTTTCCAGGGAATGCAGCCGCCCGAGCAGCTGCGCGGCTGGTTGGACCAGATTCTCTCGGCGACCGCCGGAAAGCTCAAGGGCTCAACGGGTTCCGGTGAGGCGGAGGCCGTCGATCCCGAGCTGGCCGCGGCGCGCCAACAGCTGGAGGACGGCGACTTCGACGCGGCCAAGGCGTCGTATCAGTCGATTTTGGACGCCAACCCGGCCAACACCGAAGCCAAGGGCGCGATCCGGCAGATCGAATTCCTCACGCGCGCAACCGCGCAACGCCCGGATGCCGTCGCCGTCGCCGATGCCGCGCCCGGCGACATCCAAGCCGCCCTCGCTGCGGCCGACGTGCAGATCCTCAATCAGGATGTCGGAGCCGCATTCGACCGTCTGATCGCCTTGGTGCGCAGCACATCCGGGGACGATCGCACCCTGGTGCGTACCCGGCTGGTCGAGCTGTTCGAACTCTTCGACCCCGCTGATCCCGAGGTTGTCGTCGGACGGCGTAATCTCGCCAACGCGCTGTACTGAAGCGGCCTTACTCGGGTTCCAGCCACAGCGCCGACGTGGGTGGCAGCACCAACAGTGCAGAGGCCGGCCGGCCATGCCACGGGTCTTCGGTGGCGTCGACGCCGCCCATATTGCCGATCCCCGTACCGTTATAGGCCGTTGCGTCGGTGTTGAGCACCTCGCGCCAGCGACCGGCCGACGGTAGACCCAATCGATACCCGCTGTGCTCGGTGCCCGCGAAGTTGAAGACGCACGCCATTACCGAGCCGTCTGTGCCGTACCGCAAAAAACTCAATACGTTGTTGCCCGAGTCGTTGGCGTCGATCCAGGAGTAGCCGTCGGGCACGGTGTCCTGGCTCCACAGCGCCGGGTGACCGCGATAGATGTCGTTGAGGTCGTGGACCAGGCGCAGGACCCCGTTGGAGAACCCTTGCTCGTCGAGCTGCCACCAATCCAGGCCGCGCTCTTCAGACCATTCGGCGCGCTGCCCGAATTCCTGTCCCATGAACAGCAACTGTTTGCCCGGGTGCGCCCACTGGTAGGCGAGCAGGCTGCGCAGCCCGGCCGCCTTGACGTGGTTGTTGCCCGGCATCCTGCCCCACAGCGTGCCCTTGCCGTGGACCACTTCGTCATGGCTGATCGGAAGCACATAGTTCTCGCTGAACGCGTACAGCATCGAGAACGTCATCTCGTGATGGTGGAAGCTGCGATAGATCGGGTCGCGGCTGATGTAATCGAGCGTGTCATGCATCCAGCCCATGTTCCACTTCATCGAAAAGCCCAGGCCGCCAAGGTTGGTCGGCCGCGTCACCCCGGGCCATGAGGTTGACTCTTCGGCGATGGTGACGATGCCCGGGGCGGTTTTGTGCACCGTGGCGTTCATTTCCTGCAGGAACTGTACGGCCTCCAAATTCTCCCGGCCCCCGTAGATGTTGGGGGTCCAGCCGCCTTCGGGACGTGAGTAGTCGAGGTAGAGCATCGAAGCGACCGCGTCCACGCGTAGACCGTCGATGTGGAATTCTTCGAGCCAGAACAGCGCGTTGGCCACCAGGAAGTTCCGGACCTCCCGACGACCGAAGTCGAATACGTATGTGCCCCAATCGAGTTGCTCGCCACGCTGCGGGTCGGAATGCTCGTAGAGCGGCGTGCCGTCGAAGCGCGCCAGCGCCCAGGCGTCCTTGGGGAAATGCGCCGGCACCCAATCCACCAGCACGCCGATACCGGCCTGGTGCAAGG
This sequence comes from Mycobacterium sp. NGS56, assembly GCF_059812425.1. Classification (NCBI taxonomy): domain Bacteria; kingdom Bacillati; phylum Actinomycetota; class Actinomycetes; order Mycobacteriales; family Mycobacteriaceae; genus Mycobacterium; species Mycobacterium sp. NGS56. Next base: position 252,931 of record NZ_JCALCQ010000001.1, on the reverse strand, counting down.
CGTCGACCAGGGCCCGGAACTCGTCCGGTGTCCCGAAGCGGGACGTCGGCGCGTAGTACGACGTCACCTGGTAGCCCCACGATCCGGCGAAGGGGTGCTCGGCGACCGGCAGCAGCTCGACGTGGGTGAAACCGTGCTCCACCACGTAATCGGTTAGCTCGCGGGCCAACTGCCGATAGTTGAGTCCCGGACGCCACGAACCCAGATGGACCTCGTAGGTGCTCATCGGCTCGAACACCGGGTTGCGCTGCGCGCGCTCGGTCATCCAGTCGGCGTCATCCCACGTGTAGTTGCTGCGCGTAACCCGGGAGGCGGTGTGAGGCGGCACCTCGGTGGCGAACGCCATCGGGTCGGCTCGGTCGGTCACGACGCCGTCGGCGCCGTGCACGCGGAACTTGTAGAGCCCGTCGAGGGAGAACCCGGGCCAGAACAACTCCCAGACGCCCGAAGACCCCAGCACCCGCATCGGAGCTTCATCGCCGGTCCAGCCGTTGAACTCACCGATCAGATTGACGCCCTTGGCGTTGGGCGCCCACACCGCAAACGACACCCCGGTGACGACGCCGTCGGCCGTGGTGAACGAGCGAGGATGTGCGCCGAGGACTTCCCACAGCCGCTCATGGCGTCCCTCGCCGAACAGGTGAAGGTCGACCTCACCCAACGTCGGCAGAAAGCGGTATGCGTCGGCGGCGACGTACGGCTCGGCACCTTCGTAGGTGATCTGTAGCCGATAGTCGATCAAGTTGACGAATGGCAACACCACGGCGAAAAGGCCGGATTCGATGTGCTGCATGGGAAATCGATCGTCGCCAACCAGCGCGACGACTTCGGCCGCATGCGGCCGGTACGCACGAATGATGGTGTGATTGCCGTATTCGTGGGCGCCCAGAATGCTGTGCGGGTTGTGGTGTGTGCCAGCGACCAGGCGCGACAGGTCGGCCGGATCGGGCGCCAAGTGTGTCCGAGCGAGTTGATCGGCTTGGCTCATGTCCCTTTCACCTCCGGTCCGTTTCATCGCCTTCGTAGCAGTGTCATCCGTGAGTCATGCGGCACGAGCGGCATGTTGATGATGTGCGCGACCGCCTGCCCCGGATCGATGCGGACGTAATTGGCCTGACCCCATTGGAATTCCTGGCCGGTGATCTCGTCGCGCACCCAAAACCGCTCGTAGGGCTCCATACCCAAAGCTGCCATGTCTAAAAACAGCGTCGCTTCCTCGGCGCCGTAGGCATTGAGCGTCACAACCACCAACACACAGTCGCCGGTCGACGGGTCGAACTTCGAGTAGGCGAGCAGCGCATCGTTGTCCACACTGTGGAAGTGGATCGTGCGCAATTGCTGCAACGCGGGATGCACTCGGCGAATTGCGTTGAGCTGCGAGATGAATGGCTCGAGTGATCGTCCTTCGGCGAGGGCGGCCGCGAAATCGCGGGGCCGTAACTCGTATTTCTCGGAATCCAGGTACTCCTCGCTGCCCTCCCGCACCGCGCGGTGCTCGAACAGCTCGTAGCCCGAATACACTCCCCACGCGGGTCCCATGGTCGCTGCCAGCACCGCACGGATGGCGAACATTCCAGGCCCGTTGTGCTGCAAGATGGCGTGCAGGATGTCGGGGGTGTTGACGAACAGATTGGGCCGACGGAAGTCGGCGAGCTTGGCGATGTCGTTGCCAAACTCGGTCAGCTCCCACTTCGCCGTGCGCCAGGTGAAGTAGGTGTAGGACTGGGTGAAACCCAGCTTCGCCAGACCGTACTGCCGAGCAGGTGGCGTGAACGCCTCGGACAAGAACAGCACGTCGGGATCGGCGGCCTTGACCGTCGCTATCAGCCAGGCCCAGAAATCCGGTGGCTTGGTGTGCGGGTTATCGACGCGAAAGAATCTGACGCCGTGGTCGATCCAGTGCCGGACCACGCGCAACACCTCGTCATAAAGGCCGGCTGGGTCGTTGTCGAAATTGATCGGATAGATGTCCTGATATTTCTTCGGCGGGTTTTCCGCGTAAGCGATGGTGCCGTCGGGCAGTTCGGTGAACCAATCGCGGTGGTCACGCGCCCAGGGATGGTCCGGAGCGCATTGCAGCGCCAGGTCCAGCGCTACCTCCATGCCCAGCTCGCGCGTCGCGGCGACGAAGGCGTCGAAGTCCTCGATGGTGCCCAGATCCGGATGGACGGCATCATGGCCGCCCTCGTCGCTGCCAATTGCCCACGGGGAGCCCACATCCCCGGGGGCGGCGGTCGGGGAATTGTTGCGGCCCTTGCGATGTACCTTGCCGATCGGATGGATCGGCGGCAGGTAGACGACGTCGAATCCCATCGCCGCGATGCGCGGAAGCTGGGCGGCGGCCGTCGCGAAGGTGCCGTGTACTGGGTTGCCCTCGGCGTCCCACCCGCCGGTCGAGCGGGGAAACATCTCATACCAGGAGCCGAACCGGGCCAGCGGCCGGTCCACCCAGACGGCGTGCTGTTCGCCGCGGGTGACCAGATCGCGCAGGGGGTAGTCCGCCAGAATTTCTTCGATCTCCGGCCCGAGCGCCAGCACGGTCCGGGTGATCGGGTCGCCGGGCTTGCGCAGCGCAGTGGCGGCGGCCAGCAGCGGCTCGCGCAGGGGGCGCGGCACGCCCGTCGCCGCACGCTCGAACAACCCGGCGCCGATCAACAGGTCGTTGCACAGTTCGGTCTCGCCCTGACCGGCGTCCAGTTTGGCGATCAGCCCGTGCCGCCACGAATGGATCGGGTCGCCCCACCCGTCGACCCGAAAGGTCCACAGCCCGACCTGGTCGGGGGTGAACTGACCGTGGAATACGTAGGGCTCGAGGCCCATCGTCATCGGCAGCGACAGGGGCTTGATCCGCTGCTGATTGACTTTGCCATCGCCTTCGGTCATCGGCTTCGCCGGCGCCTGAACCGCCTTGGCCCGGCGGGTCTCGGTTACCTGCGGATAGCTCGGCCCGAGGTAGCGCACGACCAGGGTGGCCGCGACGGCCTCATGGCCTTCTCGCCACACCGTAGCGCTGACCGGCACGACCTCGCCGACCACTGCTTTCGCGGGATACGCGCCGCAGGAAACGACCGGTTGGACGTCATCGATCTCGACACGACCCGGCACCACCACTCCGTTCCGATTGTGTGCGGCCAACCCCGCGATGTGCACCGTGCGGAATGCCGCTCGTCGGGAAACTTCCTGTCGTGGGGAAACATTCTGTGCGGGGAGGCATCGTTGCGACCCCGATAACTACCCGATACCCACCCTAGTCTTCGGTCACACACCGCCGACGGAAAGCGATCCTTCCCACCGTGCGCGGGCTGAGAACCTCAGTAAGGTATTAACGCGTGAAAGCCCTCCGCCGGTTTACCGTCCGTGCTCACCTTCCGCAGCGATTGACCGCGCTGGACCAGCTGTCGACCAACCTGCGATGGTCCTGGGACAAGCCCACCCAGGAGCTTTTCGCCACCATCGACCCGGGCCTGTGGGAGCGCTGCAGCAGTGATCCGGTGGCGTTGCTGGGCGCGGTCAGCCCGGCGCGGCTCGACGAGTTGGCGCTGGACGAAGCGTTCCTGGGCCAACTCGACGCGCTGACCGCCGATTTGAACGATTACCTGAGTCGCCCGCTGTGGTACCAGCAGCAGGGCGTCGAAATGCCGGCCGTGATCGCGTACTTCTCCATGGAGTTCGGCATCGCCGAGGTACTGCCCAACTACTCCGGTGGGTTGGGCATTCTCGCCGGCGACCACTTGAAGTCCGCGTCCGATCTGGGTGTGCCGCTGATAGCGGTGGGCCTCTACTACCGCTCGGGGTATTTCCGTCAGTCGTTGACGGCCGACGGCTGGCAGAACGAGACCTACCCCTCGTTGGACCCGCAAGGCCTCCCACTGCGGCTGCTGACCGATGCGACCGGCGAGCCTGCCCTGGTCGAGTTGATGCTGCCGGACTCAGCGCAGCTGCACGCCCGGATCTGGGTTGCGCAGGTGGGCAGGGTTCCATTGCTGTTGCTGGATTCCGATGTCCCCGAGAACGAGCACGATCTGCGTGGCGTCACCGATCGCCTTTACGGGGGTGACCAAGAACATCGGATGAGGCAGGAGATCCTGGCGGGCGTCGGCGGCGTGCGGGCGATTCGTGCCTTCACCGATATACACCGCCTGCCCGCGCCCGAGGTGTTCCACATGAACGAGGGCCACGCGGGTTTCCTCGGAGCGGAACGCATCCGCGAGCTGATGACCGGCTCCGGACTGGACTTCGACACCGCGCTGACGGTGGTGCGCTCCAGCACGGTGTTCACCACGCACACCCCGGTGCCCGCCGGCATCGACCGATTCCCCATCGAAATGGTGCAGCTGTACTTCGACGACCATACGGGCGACGAAGCCGAACCCGGGACATCGGATGCCTCACCCGTGCTGCTGCCGGGGGTGCCGACGGCTCGCATCCTGGCGCTCGGCGCCGAGGACGACCCCACCAAGTTCAACATGGCCCACATGGGTCTACGGCTGGCCCAGCGCGCCAATGGCGTCTCGTCGCTGCACGGACGGGTGAGCCGATCCATGTTCAACGAACTGTGGCCCGGCTTCGACCCGAGTGAGGTACCGATCGGCTCGATCACCAACGGTGTTCATGCGCGCACCTGGGCGGCGCCGCAGTGGCTGCAGCTGGGCCGTGAGCTGGCCGGGTCGGATTCGTTTGCCGATCCGGGAGTTTGGCTGCGTCTCAAGCAGGTCGATGCGGGTCATCTGTGGTGGATCCGCTCGCAGCTGAGGTCCCTGCTGGTCGACGACGTCCGGCAGCGGCTGCGTCGCTCATGGCTGGAACGCGGTGCCTCCGAAGCCGAATTGGGTTGGATAGCAACAGCATTCGATCCAGAGGTGTTGACCATCGGGTTCGCACGGCGGGTGCCGACGTACAAGCGGCTGACGCTGATGCTGCGTGATCCGCAACGGCTGGAACGGCTGCTGCTCGACCAGGAGCGGCCCATTCAGCTGATCGTCGCGGGCAAGTCGCACCCGGCCGACGACGGCGGCAAGGCGCTGATCCAACAGGTGGTGCGCTTTGCCGACCGGCCCGAGGTGCGCCACCGCATCGCATTTCTGCCCGACTACGACATGTCCATGGCGCGCCTGCTGTATTGGGGCTGCGACGTCTGGCTGAACAATCCACTGCGGCCGTTGGAGGCTTGCGGCACTTCGGGAATGAAGAGCGCTCTCAACGGCGGGCTGAACCTGTCCATCCGCGATGGGTGGTGGGACGAGTGGTACGACGGCGAAAACGGTTGGGCGATACCGTCTGCCGACGGTATCGCCGACGAGAACCGGCGCGACGACCTGGAGTCCAGTGGGCTCTACACACTGCTGGAAGAAGCCGTCGCACCGAAGTTCTACGAGCGTGATGAACACGGCGTGCCGCCGCGCTGGATCGAGATGGTGCGCCACACCGTGCAGACACTGGGACCAAAGGTGTTGGCGTCGCGGATGGTGCGCGACTACGTCGAGCAGTACTACACACCGGCCGCCCAGTCGCTGCGCAAGACGATCGCACCCGTCGAGGCCACCGAAGACGCGGCCAGCGGCGGCGAGTTCGGCGCGGCCCGTGCGCTGGCCGCCTACCGCCGGCGCGCCCAGGAGGCCTGGCCCAAGATCGTCATCACCGACGTCGACAGCACCGGCCTGCCGGACAGTCCGGTGCTTGGCTCGAAGCTGACCCTGACCGCCACCGTGCAACTGGCCGGCCTGGCGACCGACGAGGTCACGGTCCAGGCGCTGCTGGGCCGGGTCGACGCCAGCGATGCGCTGCTGGACCCGATCACCGTCGAGATGTCCTACACGGGCACCGCCGAGGGCGGCAACCAGGTCTTTTCGACGACGACCCCGCTGCCGCTGGCGGGATCGGTCGGCTACACCGTGCGCGTGCTGCCGCACAATCCGATGCTGGCCGCCAGCAACGAGCTCGGTCTGGTGACGCTGGCGCGCTAGCCGGCGCCCACAAAGAGTGAATCCAGCTCGCGCTCAACAAGATTCGACCGACGCAGGTTTACCCCCAGCTCGGGGCGAACCGGTCTGTCGTATGTCCAATCCTCATTATTAAAAAAGCCCCACTCCACCGTGCTTTTTGGGCAACAATTGCACATCGGCGCAATAGCCTCACTGAGCGGAGATGCGTCATGGCGAACAAAACCGCTGCTCATTCCGCCACTCGCGGGAATCAGACCGGCGCTCACGCGATGCCCGGGGATACCGGAGCGGTCGCTAAATTCGACTCGGTCATGCACCTGCTCGGTGGACGACGCCTCGGCGCGAGACGGCCGGCGGTTCCGCTCACTCGACGTCGACAACCCTCACCGACGGCGGTGTTGCTGGTCGCGGCGTTCGGTGCCTTCCTCGCGTTCCTTGACTCAACGGTCGTCAACATCGCCTTCCCAGCCATCCAGCGGTACTTCCACAGCACCGATATCAGCAGCCTGTCGTGGATACTCAACGCCTACAACATCGCCTTCGCCGCGTTCCTGGTGGCGGGTGGCAGGCTTGCCGACTTGCTCGGTCGCAAGCGGATGTTCATCTACGGCGTGGTGTTGTTCACCGTCGCGTCCGTCTTGTGCGCCGCCGCCGACACCGTCGGCCAGCTCGTCGCATTCCGGGTACTGCAAGGCATGGGCGCCGCGGTCCTGGTGCCGGCGTCGCTGGCGCTAGTCGTCGAGAGTTTCGACGAGGCGCGCCGCGCGCACGGTGTCGGCTTATGGGGCGCGGCAGCCGCCATCGCGTCCGGTCTCGGGCCGCCGATCGGCGGCGCTCTGGTGGAGGCGTCGAGTTGGCGCTGGGTCTTTTTGGTCAACCTGCCGCTGGGCGTTGTAGCTGTGGCGGTGGCCCGGCGGCGACTGGTCGAGAGCCGCGCTTCGGGTCGCCGTCGCGTGCCCGACTTACGGGGGGCGGTGTTGCTCGCCGTCGGGCTCGGTTGCTTGACCCTCGGTTTGGTCAAGGGTCCGGACTGGGGCTGGGTCAGCCTGGCAACCGTCGGGTCATTCCTAGCCGCGGTGGTCGCGATGCTTGGGTTCGTGATGAGTTCGCGGAGTCATCCGACGCCGCTGATCGAGCCTGCTTTTCTGCGCATCCGGTCTTTCACGGCCGGCAACGCCCTGACGCTGATCGCCAGCGCCGGTTTCTACGCGTACCTGCTGACCCACGTGTTGTTCCTCAACTACGTGTGGGGTTACAACTTGTTGCGCGCGGGCCTGGCGGTGGCGCCGGCCGCGTTCGTCGCCGCTATCGTCGCCGCGGTACTCGGTCGCGTCGCCGACCGGCACGGTTACCGCCTCATCATCGTCGCGGGCGCGTTGATGTGGACGGGCAGCCTCCTGTGGTACATCGGACGCGTCGGGTCCAAACCCGATTTCCTCGGGCAGTGGCTGCCCGGTCAAATACTGCAGGGCATCGGGGTCGGGGCCACGCTGCCGATGCTCGGCAGCGCCGCCCTGGCTGGGCTGGCAGCGGGCGGCAGCTATGCCACCGCTTCGGCGGTGGTCAGCAGCACGCGCCAACTCGGCGCCGTGGTCGGCATCGCGTTGTTGGTCATTGTCGTCGGAACGCCGGCTCACGGTGCCACCGAAGCGACGTTGCGACGCGGTTGGGTGCTGGCAGCGGTCTGCTTTGCGATCGTCGCTATCGGCGGGGTGCTACTTGGCCGTACTCGCCACCTCGCCGCGATGGCCGACGCATCACAGCTTCCGCCGCAAGTCGATTCGCCGAAGTCGCCCTGGGCGCCCGGGCTGGTGTCCCTACCCGAGGTGCGGTCGGCCTCCGATGGTGAGATCGATCCGCTCGGCGGTCTCCCGCTGTTTGCGGGGCTGGATCCGGTCAGCCTGGCAGAGCTGCGAGACCACGCGGATCAGATCGACTTGGAGGCGGGGTCGTACCTGTTTCATGCTGGCGACGCGTCCGATTCTTTGTACGTTGTACGGAATGGTCGCCTACAAGTGCTCCAGAATGACGTCGTACTAACGGAATTGGGCCGCGGGGAGGTCGTCGGAGAGCTCGGATTGCTGATCGATGCGCCCCGTTCCGCATCCATTCGGGCAGTGCGTGACTCGACGCTCGTGCGGCTGACAAAGACCCAATTCGACAAGATTGCAAACTCAGGAGTCCTCGAGGCTTTGGTCCGGGTCTTGGCGACCCGGCTACACCAGGCCCCGCCCCCGGCATTTCCCCGTGCCCCGGCGCCTGAGGCGGTTGTGGGGGTCATCGGCCTCGATGAACACGCACCTGTAGCGATGGTGGCCACCGAACTGGTCACCGCGCTATCGGGGCGGTTGCAGGTGGCCGATCCCGGCCGGGTCGATCGCGATGGGTTGGAGCGCGCCGAACGGATCGCGGACAAGGTGGTGTTGCGCGCGGCGGCCGATGAGGCGGAATGGCGCGACTTCTGCCTGCGGTCGGCCGACCGGATAGTTCTGGTCACCGCTGATCCGGCACCGCCGTCGGCGCCGCTGCCGGCACGAGCGGCGGGCGCCGACCTAGTCCTCGCAGGAGCGCCCGCCAGCCGCGAACATCGGCGCCTGTGGGAGGAGTTGATAGCGCCTCGCTCGGTGCATGCCGTCGGCTCCGACGCGGCTGCCGATCTGCGCCCGCTCGCCGCCCGCATCGCGGGCCGCTCGCTGGGGTTGGTCCTCAGCGGTGGCGCGGCCCGGGCGTTTGCGCACCTTGGAGTGCTGGACGAGCTGGAGGCCGCAGGGGTCGTGGTCGATCGTTACGCCGGGACCAGTATGGGGGCAATCATCGCGGCGCTCGCGGCGACCGGTAAGGATGCAGCGGCCGTGGACGCCAATATCTACGAGTACTTCATTCGCAGCAACCCGACCAGCGACTACACGTTACCGAGCAAGGGACTGATTAGGGGGCGGCGTACCTTGGGCGCTCTCGACAGTGTCTTCGGGGGACAGCTAGTCGAGGAATTGCCGAAGGAATTCCGCTGTGTCAGCGTCGATCTGCTGGCGCGCCGGGCCGTCGTGCATCGACGAGGTCCGCTCGCCGATGTCGTCGGTTGTTCCCTGCGGGTGCCAGGTTTGTACGCACCGGTCGTCTACGACGGAGTGCTACACGTCGATGGCGGTGTGCTGGACAACCTCCCGGTAACGACGCTGGCGCGCCACGAGGGCCCACTGCTCGCGGTGAGCATAGGCACCGGTCAGCAGGCAACCCCCGCGGTCGCCACGAATCTGGCGCACTCACCGCGGGTGCCGAATGTCGTCGACACCCTCATGCGCACTATGACCATCGGCAGCGCGATGTCGACGTCCACGATGCTCGAGCAAGCCGATCTGGCGATCCACCCCGACACCAGCAGCATCGGCTTCCTCGAATGGCACCAGATTGACCGCGCCCGCGAGGCCGGCCGAATCGCGACCCGTGAAGCCCTGCCCCGCATCATGGAGGTCGCGCAGGGTGGATCTGCGCATGGCTGATGTCGCGGTAATGACCGACAGCACCTGCGCGTTGCCGCGTGCGCTGGTCGAAAGCCAAGGAATCACGGTTGTTTCGCTGTACTACGAGGTCGGCGGTGGCCCGCTGCGCGAGTCGGACTTCGACGGTGATTTCGGACGGTTCTACGCGGATTTAGACGCGTCGAAAAGCGTTGCGAAGACGTCACCGCCTACCGTCGAGGATTTCGTCACTGTCTGCGACCGGCTGTTGGAGCAGCACAGCGCAGTCGTCGCGGTCCTGATCTCATCGGGCCTGTCCGAGACCTGCTCGATGATCCGGCAGGCAGCTGCACGGCTGGAGTCCGAGGGCCGCGGTGGCGAGCGGGTGGTGGTGATCGACTCTGCCGGTGCGGCCGGCCAGTTGGGGCTTCAGGTGCTCGCTGCCGCGCGGGCGGCCGCCGCTGGGGAAGACGCGGCGGGGGTGGTTGCGGCGACGCGCCGGGCACGTCAGGAAGTCAGACAATGGGTCGTTCTCGACACGCTTGAATATCTGCGTCGCGGCGGCCGGATCGGCGGCGCCGCCGCATGGCTCGGATCGGCGCTCGACCTCAAGCCCATCTTGGTGGTCGAATCACAGTTCCGGGCCGTCGAACGCGTGCGCACGCGCAGGCGAGCTGTCGAGCGATTGGTCGAGTTGATGCAACAGCGGCGCGCGGTCGGCGCCGATCGGTGGTTCGTCCAGCACGCCGATGCGCGCGAGGACGCGAAGCGGTTGGCCGAGCGCCTCGCTGAGACGTTCGGCACCGAGCCAGAGTTCATCTCGGAGCTCAGCCCGGTGCTCGCGACACACACCGGTCCGGGGACGTTGGTTGCCGGAGGCCTTGCCGGAGCGGCATTGGAGGGTGCGTATGCCTGACGTCGCGGTGGTGACCGACAGCACCTGCGCGTTGCCGCGGGCGCTCGTCGACAGCATGGGCATCACGGTGGTGTCGCTGTACTACGACATCACCGGTGCCGCCTCGCCCACCGGCGGTCATGAGCTACCCGGGCGCGGGGAGCGTGAGTGGGACTTCGACGGTGATTGGGCACGTTTTTTTGCCGAACTGGACGGGTCGAAGTCCGTTGCGACGACCGGGCCTCCCAAGCTCGAAGATTTCGTTGCGGCCTATGAACGCCTGCTGCAGCAGCACAGCGCCGTGGTCGCGGTCATGCTTGGCTCAAACCTATCGCCGACGTGTGAGTTCGCACGGGAGGCGGCGGCGGGGGTGGACCCCGAGCGGATAGTGGTCATCGATTCGGCCGGCGTGGCCGGCCACCTGGGTTGTCAGGCGCTGGCTGCGGCGCGTGCCGCCGCGGCGGGAGCCGACCTGCAGGGCGTGACCGAGCAGGTCCGCCGGGCTCGCCAGGAGATCAGGCAATGGGTCCTCGTCGACACCCTTGAATACCTGAGGCGCGGCGGCCGGGTAGGTACCGCGGCCGCATGGATCGGATCGGCGCTGGACCTAAAGCCGATATTGATGGTCGAATCGGAGATGAAGGCCGTCGAACGAGTGCGCACGTTCAAGCGCGGCGTCGAACGCCTGGTTGAGCTGATGCGGCAGCGCCGGGCGGTCGGCGCCGATCGATGGTTCGTCCAGCACGCCCATGCGCACGAGGAGGCGCAGCGATTGGCCGAGCGTCTCGTCGGGCTGTTGGGCACCGAGCCGGAGTTCGTTTCTGCGGTCGGACCGGTTCTGGCAACTCATACCGGCCCCGGGATGTTGACCGTGGGTGGTCTTCCCAGTGCGGCGTTGGGTTAGCGAACCTCTCGGCCGCTGATCCCGGCTGAGTGCCAAGTTATTTAACGAAAGTCAGCAGACTGGCCCCGGCATTGGATCTGCGGCAGTACGCTTGCTGCGGTTAAAGGTCGTGGCCGGACATGTTCACGGTGTTCGGGAACCGACTGGAGTGCGCGCATGGCCGACGTCGCGGTGGTTACCGACAGCACTGGCTACCTGCCGCCCGCGCTCGTCGACAAGCTCGGTATCACGGTAGTGCCGCAGTACTACGACACCGGCGACGGACTGCGGCGCGAGTCGGAGTTCGACGGCGATTTCGGACGCTTCTATGCGGAACTGGACGCGTCGAAGAACATCGCGAAAACATCGGCGCCTGCGGTCGAGGATTTTCTCGCGATCTTCGACCGGCTGCTGCAGCAGCACGCCGCCGTGGTTTCGGTGCTGATCTCCTCTGGCGTTTCCGAGACGTGTTCGATGGCTCGACAGGCAGCCGCAAAACTGGAGGGCCAGGGCGGCGAACATGTGGTCGTGATCGACTCGGCCGGCTTCGGCGGACACCTTGGCCTCCAGGCGCTGGTGGCAGCGCGAGCCGCCGCCGGGGGAGCCGACTCGGAAGGTGTTGTCGAGCGCATACGCCAAGCCCGCAAGGAAGTCAAAGGCTGGGGCCTGGTGGACCGGCTCGACTACCTCCGCCGCAGCAACCGGGTGGGCACCGTAGCCGCGTGGGTCGGATCCGCGCTCGACCTCAAACCGATCCTGACGATCGAATCGGAGCTCAAGGCCCTCGAGCGCGTGCGCACCTACCGGCGAGGTGTAGAGCGGCTGATCGAATTGATGGTTCAGCGGCGCGCTGCGGGGGCCGACCGGTGGTTCGTCCAGCACGCATTTGCGCGCGAGGAGGCAAACCGGCTGGCCGAGCGTCTCGGCGAACTGTTGGGCACCGAACCGGAGTTCATCTCCGAGATCGGACCCGTTGTTGCAACGCACGTCGGTCCGGGGACGTTGTTGGTGGGCGGACTACCGGGCGCGGCGCTGAGGTAACCGATGAGTGCGCCCGCAAACGTGCAGTGCGGCAGGTGTGGGGCTGGGAACCGGCCTCAGGCCAAGTTCTGCGGCGAATGTGGCGGCCCGCTTGCGGTCGACATCGCATGCCCGGGATGCGGTGCCCGTAATCCGGGTTCCCAGCGCTTCTGTGACGAGTGCGGCACCGCGCTGAGCGGGCGGTCCGCGCCGGCGCAGCCCGCCGGCCCGCCGGTCCCTAAAACGCTTGCCGACGGCCGTTACAAGCTCGGCCACCTGCTCGGCGAAGGTGCCGGCAAGCGGGTGTACCTCGCCATTGACACCCGACTACAACGCGAGGTCGCCGCCGCCGTATTCAAGGCCGGCGGCTCGGATGAGACCGCCATGCGCCGCGCGCGCCGGGAAGCGGAGGCGATGGCGAAGCTTGGCGAACACCCCAACATCGTCAACGTCTACGACTTCGGCGAGGAGCAGGGACAGCTATACCTCATCAGCCAATACATGTCCGGCGGTGACCTCTACGGCCTGCTCTCAGACGCAACGGATCATCGGCTCGCCGTCGAAGAGGTGGTCCGGATCGGTGGGGACATCGCCAGTGGGCTCGCGCATGCACACGCCCAGGGTGTGGTGCATCGTGATGTCAAGCCGCAGAATGTGTGGCTGGCACCTGACGGCACCGCCAAGATCGGAGATTTCGGGCTCGCGGTCGCAGAGGGCGCAACCCGAGTGACGGCCGTGGGGACGGTGATCGGAACCGTTGCCTACATGCCGCCGGAGCAGGCGCTCGGACGGGGTTCCGACGCGCGTTCGGACATCTACTCCCTTGGTGCCCTCCTGTACGAATTGCTTTGTGGAGAAATACCGTTCGCGGGTGAGTCAGCGGCAGCGATTGTCTCCCAGCATGTTTCGACTGCTCCGGTCGCTCCGAGCGGGCATCGCTCCGGTGTGCCGGCGCCGCTCGACCAGTTGCTGCTCAGAATGCTGGCGAAGTCGCCGGAGGCGCGTCCCCAGCAAGCAGCCGAGGTTCGCGATGCCTTGGCGGCCATCACCGCTGCGGTTAGCGGTGGCGGTAGCGCGAATCAGGATATGGCGGCGCTCGACCGGATCACCGACAGCACCTTCCTCGGCCGCGAGCGAGAGACACACGAGCTTCGCGCCGCGATCGATGACGCTGTGGGGCGCCGCGGCCGCACGGTGCTGATAAGTGGCGAGTCGGGAATCGGCAAGACCCGGCTCGCGTCGGAGGCGGTGGCATATGCCGCCCTCCGGGGCGCGCAGGTCCTATGGGGGCGTTGCTATGCGGGCGCGGGTGCTCCTGCGTACTGGCCGTGGGTCCAAGTGATCCGAGACTATGCACGCGGTCACGATGCCGAGACGGTCGCTTGTGACTTGGGCTCTGGAGCGTTCGAGATCGCACAAATCGTGTCCGAGGTACGCGAACGGATGCCGGAGATCCCCGAATCGCCACCGCTGGACGCTGAACAGGCGCGCTTTCGGCTGTTCGACTCCGTGGCGCGGTTCCTGATCGGCGCCTCCGATCGCCAACCGCTTGCCATCTTCCTCGAAGACCTGCAACAAGCCGATCAACCATCGCTCATGCTGTTGGCGTTCGTCGTACGCGAACTGGCCCACTCACGCGTGCTCGTGCTCGGCACTTACCGCGACGACGAGCTTCCCGATGGCCATTACTTGAACGAAGTGATCGCCGGGCTCAGCAAGGAGCGGGGCTACGCCCGCATCAAGTTGCGAGGGCTCTCCGATCAACACGTCAAGGCGATGCTCGAAGCGGTGCTGCAGCAGCCGCTCGAGCGACGCCAAGAACTCGCACTTGCCGACGCCGTTTGCCGAGAGTCGGAGGGCAATCCGTACTTCACCGAAGAGATCGTCCGCCACCTGATCGACTCGGAAGTCCTCGACTGGCGCGATGGCCGGTGGGTTACCAACATCCGAGACGGTGAGGAGCTGGGCATCCCACGGGGTATCCACGAAGTGGTCTCTCGTCGGTTGGAGAAGCTGCCCACTGAGACACTCGAGCTGCTGTCGACCGCGGCGGTGATCGGCCGTGAGTTCGATCTCCCGATTCTGACGCACATCAGCGGGCTCGAAGCAGACGCAGTGTTGGCGCGGATGCAGCCGGCCCTCGATGGGGCGATCGTGCGGCAGTCTGCCGGCGAGCCGGGCCGGTACGGTTTCGCGCACGGTGCGACTCGCGACGCGCTGTACGACGACCTGCCCACGCTGCGCCGCTCCCAGCTGCATATCGCCGCCGGCGAGGCAATCGAGGTGATCTACGAGGACCGGATCGAATCCCACCTGTCTGCGATTGCTTTCCACTTCGCGAAGGCGGCTCCCTACGGCGATGCCGCAAAAGCAGCCGACTACGCGTGGTGGGCGGGCGAACGGGCGGCGGCGACGTATGCCTACGAAGACGCGGTGAGCCTCTACGCGACGGCGCTCCGGCTGTTCGACACGACGTCTGAGGTGGTGCCGCAACGCCGATGCGATCTGCTGCTGGCGCTCGGGGACGCCCGATGGCGGGCCGGCGAAGCCGAAGGTGCCCGTAAGACATTCAGCGAGGCGGCGACGATCGCGCGTGAGTTGGCGCTGAACGACCACTACGCGCGTGCGGCTCTCGGATACGGGGGTGGCCCGGGCGGCTTCTCGATCACGGACCGTGCCGACGAACAGCTGGTGGCGATGTTGGATGAGGCCCTCGAGGTGTTGCCGGCGCGCGACAGCGCGCTTCGAGTGACAGTCCTTTCCCGGCTTGCCCTCGAGCTTCGCTGCAAGGGTGCGCTGCCAGAAGCCGACCGGGCCAGCGCGCTGGCCATCGAAATGGCCGAACGCGTCGGTGACACCAAGATCTTGCTGCTGGCCATGCACAGCCGGCAGTGGTCGACATTGGGTCCCGACCGGATCGAAGAGGCGATTGCATCGGGCGAGGAGATGGCGCGGCTCGCTCGGATTGTCGGTGACCGTGACATGGAGTTCGAGGGCCACCAGTTGCGGCTGATCGCGCTTGCCCAGCTGGGTGATTTTCGGGCGGTCGATCAGGAGATCGCGACCTGTGACCGACTGGCCAACGAATTGCGCCAGCCCCGCTATCTGTGGCAGACGGCGGTGTTCCGCACGATGCGAGCGCTGATGCAGGGCCGCTATAAGGAGTCGGAGCGGCTCGCGCGGACTGCGCTGTCGATCGGCCAGCGCGCCGAGCGTGAGGTGGCAACGGTCGTCTTTGGCGCGCATTCTTTCCTGACCCGGCTCGCGGACGGCACTCTCGAACAGCTGCGCGACGTCGGCCGCGAAGCCGCCGCGCGTTACGGGCAGGCGTGGCCCGCGTCGTACGTGTGGTTGCTGACCGAGATCGGCCAGCTCGATGAGGCTCGCGCCAGGTTCACGGAGCTTACGGCCGACGGCTTCGAGGCGCTCAGGCGCGGCAGTGATTGGTTGACCTCGGTCTGCGTGCTGTCGATGGCGTCGATCCCCATCTGTGCCCGCGAAGCCGCAAACTCGCTTTACGAGCTGCTGGTGCCCTATGAAGATCGCTGCACTCTGTTTTTGGCCGGAGCCGGGTGCCTCGGCTCCAATCACACCTTCCTCGCCTTCGCAGCCTCGGCAGCGGACCGCCATGAGGACGCGGTGCGTCACTTCGAGCTGGCCCTGGCGCGAAATGCGGAGATCGGCTGTGACTACGTGACGCCTCGGGTCTGTTACGAGTACGCACGCATGCTGCTCAGCACGTCTGAGCCGGCGGATCGGGACAAGGCGATGGGCCTGATTGACCACGGAAATGCCGTCGCACAGCGGAACGGCATGCGCGTCGAGGTCGAGCGACTGCTGCGGCTACGCCGAGAGCAGGACGAGGTGAAGCGGGAACAGAAGCCGATGCAGGGGTGGTCGGTGATAGACGACGTTGCAGAGTCCGTCGAGGCGGACCGGCCCGACCTCAGCAAGGCGGCCGCTCCCGACGGAACAGTCACGATTATGTTCTCCGACATCGAAGGCTCGACGGTACTTGCCGAGCAACTCGGCGACGAACGCTGGTTAAAGCTTCTGCACCGCCACAACGCGGTCATCCGTCGCCAACTGGCAGCCCACAGTGGCTTCGAGGTCAAATCACAGGGCGACGGGTTCATGGTCGCCTTCGCCAGCGCCCGCAGCGCGCTGCGCTGCGCGATCGCTATCCAGCGTGATTTAGCGGCATACCGCGATCAGTCCGGTACCCAGGTTCTGCGCGTGCGAATCGGACTCCACACTGGAGAGGTGATTCGCGAACAGGAGGACTTTTTCGGGCACACCGTAATCCTCGCGGCTCGGATCGGGGCGAAAGCAGATGGGAACGGAATCCTCGTCTCGGCGGTGCTGCGTGGGCTGGTTGCGGGCAGTCACGAGTTCCAGTTCGGCGAAACGCGCGAGGAACAGCTCAAAGGCCTACGCGATCCCCAACGCGTGTACGAGGTCTGCTGGCAATAGGGCTCACGCCGACAGGCCCTCTTCCGACGGCGCTGCGGCGCGCAGACGCTGCAACGCCTGGCGCACCTGGTCGCCATTCGTGGTCTGCCAAAACGGCGGCAACGAGGCACGCAGGTAGCCGCCGTAACCGGCGGTGACCATGCGCGAGTCGAGCACCGCAACCACGCCGCGATCGGTGACGCGGCGCAACAACCGCCCCGCTCCCTGCGCCAACAGCAGTGCCGCGTGGTTGGCCGCGACCGCCATGAACCCATTGCCGCCGCGCGCGGCGACGGCCCGCTGTCGCGCCCCCAGCAGGGGGTCATCGGGCCGGGGAAACGGAATGCGGTCGATCAGCACCAATGACAGCGATGGCCCGGGCACATCGACGCCCTGCCACAGCGACAGCGTGCCGAACAGGGACGTCTGGGGGTCGGCGCTGAACTGCTCGACGAGTGCCGACGTGCTGTCGTCGCCCTGACACAGCACCGGCGTCGACAACCGTTCACGCATGGCATCGGCCGCCGCCCGGGCCGCCCGCATCGACGAGAACAAGCCCAACGTGCGCCCGTCGGCGGCGGCGATGAGCCCGGCGATCTCGTTCAGCTGCTCGGCGGAGCCAATGCCGTCGCGCCCCGGGGGCGGCAGATACGCTGCCACGTACAAAATTCCGGCTTTGGCGTGCTGGAACGGCGAACCCACATCGACGCCGCGCCAGTGCGCGTCGTCGCCGTCCCCGGCCGTCAATCCCCAGGCCGTGGCCATGGCGTCGAACGAGCCGCCGATGGTCAGCGTCGCCGACGTCAGCACCACCGTCGACCGCGAGAACACCCGGGATCGCAGCAGCCCGGCGACCGACAGCGGCGCCACCCGCAACACCGGGCGCGATGAGCCCCTGTTCTCCTCGTGCTCCAGCCACACCACGTCGGTGCGGTCGGGGATGGCCGGGCCGAACGATTCCAGCACGCGCGACGTGGTCTCCGATATCTCACTCAGTGCCGCAACGGCTTCGGCGCGCGCC
This sequence comes from Mycobacterium sp. NGS56, assembly GCF_059812425.1. Classification (NCBI taxonomy): domain Bacteria; kingdom Bacillati; phylum Actinomycetota; class Actinomycetes; order Mycobacteriales; family Mycobacteriaceae; genus Mycobacterium; species Mycobacterium sp. NGS56. Next base: position 235,260 of record NZ_JCALCQ010000001.1, on the reverse strand, counting down.
GACGCCGCCCTGGGGTCGTTGGCGGTGTCGATCGCCGAGCGCGCCGCCGTCGCGACGTCGCGCAGCGCCGTCAGGTAGGTCGCCAGCTCCTCGTCGAGGCGATCGATGCGGCCCGGGGTCCCGTCGTGGATGACCGAGGCGAAGTTCGCCGTCGTCGCCTCCAGACGCTGGATCAACTCCGGCTCCACCAGTCGGGCGATTCGCCGGGCGGCCACGCCGAGGGAGGCCGACGTCAGCTCCGCGGTAGCCACCGATGTCACCCGATCCACCAGCTCGTGTGCTTCGTCGACGACCAGCAGCGCATGTTCGGGCAGCACCGCCGATTCGGCCACGGCGTCGATGGCCAGCAGCGCGTGGTTGGTGACGACGACATCGGCACGGCCGGCCCGGCTACGCGCCCGTTCGGAAAAGCACTCGGCGCCGAACGGGCAGCGCGCAACGCCGAGGCATTCCCGCGCGGAAACGCTGACCTGCGACCAGGATCGGTCCGGGACGCCGGGTTTGAGATCGTCGCGATCACCGGATTCGGTGTTCGACGCCCATTCGGTGAGCCGTTGCACGTCGCGGCCCAACCCGCTGACCGGCATGGGGTTGAAGAGTTCCTCCTGCGGCCGGCCGTCACCTTCTTCATCGTCGGCCGCCCCGCCGTTGTGAATTTTGTTCAGGCACAGATAATTCCGCCGACCCTTGAGCAACGCGAACTGCGGACGCCGGGGCAGCGCATCGGCCAGCGCGTCGACGAGCCGGGGCAGATCGCGATCGACGAGCTGGCGCTGCAGAGCGATCGTGGCCGTGGACACGACGACGGGGGAGTCGTCGTCCAGGGCGTGGACGATCGCCGGCACCAGATACGCGAGCGATTTACCGGTACCGGTGCCGGCCTGCACCACCAGGTGTTCCTCGGTGGCGAAGGCCTGTGCCACTGCGGCGGCCATCTCCTGTTGGCCGCTGCGTTCACTACCACCGAGCGCGGCCACCGCGGTGGCCAGCAGCTCGGACACGGAAACGTCAGACGTGGCTGCCCTCTTCGCTGTTTGGGGCGGCGCTCGCGCCGCGTCGTTTTTCGCGCGGCGCTAGCGCCGGCCGGCGGGAATCTGGGTCGTCGTGATCGCGGGATCGCCGTGCGACAAGTTCAATCCCTCCCACGGCAGACTGCGCAGCCCGGAAGTTACCAGTTCGCGCGCTGCGGCGAGGTTCGGTTTGAAAACCAGTTCGCCACCGCGGACCAACGGGACGGTCAGCACCCGCGCCGGTTCGGAGACGGTGGGCGGATGGCCGGCCGAGTACACCACCTCCTCGGTGATGATGCCGGAATCGCGCGACAGGCGTATCGCCTCCTTTCGCCCGCCAGGGGATTCCTTGTGGCTGCTGCGCTTTTGGACCGCCAAGCCGTCCACCTCGACCAGTTTGTACACCATGTTTGCCGTTGGGGCGCCCGAGCCCGTCACCAACGACGTGCCCACGCCGTAGCTGTCGACCGGCTCGGCGGCCAAGGCCGCGATGGAGAACTCGTCGAGGTCGCCGGAGACCACGATGCGGGTCCGGGTCGCCCCCAGCTTGTCGAGCTGTTCACGCACCTGGCGGGCCAGCACGCCCAACTCGCCGGAGTCGATGCGCACCGCGCCCAGTCCGGTCCCCGCGGCGGCCACCGCATTGGCCACCCCGGTCGTCACGTCGTAGGTGTCGACCAGCAGGGTGGTGTCCACTCCGAGCGCGTCGACCTGCGCCCGGAATGCGGCCAATTCGGTCGACTCCGCGGGAGAGTCGGTGTGCGCGTACAGCATGGTGAACGCGTGCGCGGCGGTGCCCTCGGTGGGGATTGCGTAACAGCGTTGTGCCTCCAGATTGGACGACGCCGCGAAGCCGGCCAGATAGGCGGCGCGGGCGGCCGCGACGGCGGCCTGTTCGTGGGTTCGCCGTGACCCCATCTCGATCAGCGGGCGTCCCCTGGCCGCGCTCACCATGCGCGCCGCGGCGGACGCGACCGCGGTGTCGTGGTTGAAAATCGACAGTGCCAGCGTCTCGAGCACCACGCATTCGGCGAATGTCCCACTCACCGACAGCACCGGGGATCCGGGGAAATACAGCTCGCCTTCGGCATAGCCGTCGATGTCACCGCCGAACCGGAATTCGCGTAGATACCGCAACGTATCCGGGTCGAGGAACTGCTCCAGCGACTGGCATGCCTGGTCATCGAAGGTGAACTGCGGCAGCGCTTCGAGCAGCCGGCCGGTTCCGGCGACCACGCCGTACCGGCGGCCTGCGGGAAGTCGGCGGGCAAAAAGTTCGAAAGTGGTTCGTCGATCGGCGGTGCCGTCTCGCAGCGCCGCCGCCAGCATCGTCAACTCGTACTTGTCGGTCAGCAGCCCAGTAACGACCGGGTCGTTCATTCCATAACGGTATCGGCTGCCGTTGGGGCTCGGTACGTCGTCCATCCCTCGGTATCGTGTAGGCCATGGTTGTTATGTCAGCGCCCACTAAGCCGGGCACTACAGGACAACGAGAGACCGCTCCGGTAGAGACCACGGCGAGTCCGTGGGTCACGATCGTCTGGGACGACCCGGTCAATCTGATGACCTATGTGACGTATGTTTTCCAGAAGTTGTTCGGCTACAGCGAGCCGCACGCCACCAAGCTGATGTTGCAGGTGCACAACGAAGGAAAGGCCGTGGTGTCCGCCGGCAGCCGCGAATCCATGGAAGCCGATGTGTCCAAGCTGCACGCCGCCGGTTTGTGGGCGACGATGCAGCAGGACCGCTGAACGTCGAGGCGCTGGCGATTCCCTGTGCGCAAATGGAAGCGGGTCGAGACCGCTAGCGGTCCCCGTTTTCGGTCGTCTCTGGCATCGCATGAGGCCGCCCTGCTCAAGAACTTGGCAACGGCGATGATCGGCTTGCTCGACGAACGTGAATCTTCATCGCCCGCAGACGAACTCGAGGAGATAACGGGCATCAAGACCGGCAACGCCGATCCCCCGAGGGACCCCACGTTGCGTCGGCTGCTGCCCGACTTCTACCGGTACCACGACGGGGACACCGCGCCGCCCGATGACGCGGATAGCCTGAACGCGGCACTGCGCAGCCTGCACGAGCCCGACATCGTCGACGCCAAACGCCTTGCCGCACAGCGGTTGTTGAGCACGGTTCCCCACGACGGCGGCCGTTTCGAGCTGACCGAGGACGACGCGAACTCCTGGGTCGCTGCGGTCAACGACATTCGGTTGACCCTCGGAGTCATGCTCGAGGTCGGGCCGGAGGGCCCGGAACGCCTACCGGCCGACCATCCCCTGGCCGTGCACTTCGACGTGTATCAGTGGCTGACGGTGTTGCAGGAGTATCTGGTCCTGGTGCTGATGGGGCCCCGATGACTGGCGGCAGATGAACGCCATCACCGATGTCGCGGGCATCCGCGTCGGGCACCACCAACGATTAGATCCCGACGCGTCCCTGGGCGCCGGCTGGGCTTGCGGCGTTACCGTCGTGCTCACTCCGCCGGGCACTGTCGCAGCGGTGGATTGCCGCGGCGGCGCGCCCGGAACCCGGGAGACGGATCTGCTGGACCCGGCCAACACCGTGCGGTACGTGGACGCAGTGTTGCTGGCAGGGGGCAGTGCCTACGGGTTGGCCGCCGCGGACGGTGTCATGCGCTTCCTGGAAGAACGCGAACGCGGTGTGGCGATGGATGGCGGCGTGGTGCCCATCGTGCCGGCGGCGGTGATCTTCGATCTACCGGTCGGCGGCTGGGAGTGCCGTCCGACGGCCGAGTTCGGTTACGCGGCCTGTGCCGCCGCCGAAGACGCAGCGGCGATGGAAGTCGGGACCGTAGGCGCCGGGGTGGGGGCCCGGGCCGGGGCGCTCAAGGGCGGTGTCGGGACCGCGTCGCGGGCGCTGCCGTCCGGCGTGACCGTAGGAGCGCTGGCCGTGGTGAACTCCGCGGGGGAGGTCGTCGACCGTACTACCGGTTTGCCGTGGATGGCGGAGCAGACCCGGGAGTTCGGTCTGCAGCCGCCGCCGGCCGAGCAGGTCGACGCCTTCGCTCAGTTGCCCTCCCCATCGAATCCGGTGGACAAGCCTCTCAACACAGTCATCGCGGTGGTGGCCACCGACGCCGCTCTGAGTCCGGCGGCGTGTCGGCGGGTGGCGATCTCAGCCCACGACGGCCTGGCCCGCAGCATCCGCCCGGCGCATACGCCGGTCGACGGTGACACGGTGTTCGTGCTGGCCACCGGGGCGGTCGAGGTAGACGCGGCGGCCAGTTCGAAACCGGTGCCCGCCGCGTTTTCGCCCGAGACCCCGCTTGCCACCGAGGTGGGTATCGCCGCCGCCGATTGCCTCGCCCAAGCGGTGCTGGGTGGCGTCTTTGCGGCGACATCGATCGCCGGCATACCGAGCTACCGCGACGTGCTGCCCGGGGCCTTCGGTCGATGAGATCGACCGGGCCGCAGCGCCGGTAGCCTTGACGATGCCGGAAACACGCTAGAAGGGCAGCCATGGGTAAGACCGCGTCGCGACGATGTAGAGCGGAGCGATGACGAGGAGCGGCGCGGGCGGCCCCTCGCGGGGACGTCCCGGGGCGCCCGCCGCCCCGAGCAGGAAGCGGTCCACCGCGACCGTGGGAGCCGCCACGATCCTCACTTTCGTCGCGCTGCTGTACCTGATCGAACTGATCGACCAGCTGACCCGGCACTCGCTGGATGCCAACGGCATCAGGCCACTGGAAGCCGACGGCCTGTGGGGCGTCATCTTCGCTCCGGTGCTGCACGAGAACTGGCAACACCTGATGGCCAACACCGTGCCGCTGCTGGTCCTGGGATTTCTGATGACGCTGGCCGGCCTGTCCCGGTTCGTCTGGGCGACCGCCATCGTGTGGATCCTGGGCGGCTTCGGCACCTGGCTCATCGGCGACATCGGCAGCAGTTGCGGGCCCACCGACCACATCGGCGCCTCCGGCCTGATCTTCGGTTGGCTGGCCTTCTTGCTCGTGTTCGGCATCTTCGTCCGCCGGATGCGCGACATCATCATCGGGCTGATCGTGATGTTCGCCTACGGCGGCGTCCTGCTCGGAGCCATGCCGGTGCTCGGCAGATGCGGAGGCGTGTCATGGCAGGGCCATCTGTGCGGAGCGATCGCCGGCGTAGTGGCCGCCTACATGTTGTCCGCACCGGAGCGTAAGGGCCGGACGAGGAAGGCCGGCAGCCCGGTGCCGCGGCCCAAGATATGAGCTCGGCATTAACACCCATCGGGATCTTCGACTCCGGTGTCGGGGGACTAACCGTCGCGCGGGCGATCATCGACCAGCTGCCCGACGAGGACATCATCTACGTTGGCGACACCGGACACGGTCCCTACGGTCCGCTGACCATCCCCGAGGTCCGCGCGCACGCGCTGGCCATCGGTGACGACCTCGTCGGCCGCGGCGTCAAGGCTTTGGTCATCGCCTGCAACACCGCATCGGCGGCGTGCCTGCGGGACGCTCGCGAACGCTACGACGTGCCCGTCGTCGAGGTGATCCTGCCCGCGGTGCGCCGGGCGGTCGCCACCACGCGCAACGGGCGCATCGGCGTCATCGGCACCCAGGCGACCGTCAACTCGCACGCCTATCAGGACGCGTTCGCCGCCGCCCGCGACACCGAGATCACCGCGGTGGCCTGCCCGCGTTTCGTCGACTTCGTGGAGCGGGGCGTGACCAGCGGGCGCCAGGTGCTCGGATTGGCCGAGGGCTATCTGGAGCCATTGCAGCGCGCGCAGGTCGACACGCTCGTGCTTGGCTGCACGCACTATCCACTACTGTCTGGGCTCATTCAGTTGGCGATGGGTGACAACGTGAGCCTGGTTTCCAGCGCCGAGGAGACCGCCAAGGAAGTGCTTCGGGTGCTCACCGAACGGGATCTGCTTCGCCCCCACGACGCACCGCCCGCGACCCGGGTTTTCGAAGCCACCGGCGACCCCGAGGCATTCACCGCGCTGGCGGCGCGATTCCTGGGGCCCGCGGTCACCGGTGTCCAGCCCGTACATCAGGTGCGCATTGATTAACGACTGCACGAGATTCTCGTCACACCAATGCGGCGATGTTTTCGTCGCGCTCGTATCGGGCATGGCACAGTAGTGTCCGTGCGAATAACCGTGCTCGGCTGCTCGGGCAGCGTAGTCGGTCCGGATTCGCCCGCGTCGGGCTATCTGCTCCGGGCACCGGATACTCCGCCGTTGGTCATCGACTTCGGAGGTGGCGTTCTCGGCGCGCTGCAGCGGTACGCCGATCCCGGTTCCGTGCACGTCCTCTTGTCCCATCTGCACGCCGACCATTGCTTGGATCTGCCCGGGCTCTTCGTGTGGCGGCGCTACCACCCGACGCGTCCGCTGGGTAAGGCGTTGCTCTACGGCCCCGGCGACACCTGGTCGCGCCTGGGCGCGGCATCGTCGCCCTACGGCGGTGAGATCGACGACTGTTCGGACATTTTCGACGTCCGTCATTGGGTCGACGGTGAGCCGGTGAACATCGGTGCGCTGACGGTGACACCGCGAGTGGTTGCTCACCCGACGGAGTCCTACGGCCTGAAGATCACCGATCGCTCTGGGGCATCGTTCGTCTACAGCGGCGACACCGGTACCTGCGATCAGCTCGTCGAGCTGGCTCGCGGCGCCGATGTCTTCCTCTGCGAGGCGTCATGGACGCACTCGCCGGAGCGTCCGCCCGCGCTGCATCTGTCGGGCACCGAGGCCGGGTTGGCCGCGGCCGAGGCCGGCGTTCACGAACTGTTGCTGACGCACATCCCGCCGTGGACCTCGCGTGAGGACGTGATCAGCGAGGCCAAGGCCGAGTTCGATGGTCCCGTGCACGCGGTGGTGTGCGGGGAGACATTCGATATCCGCCGCTCTGAGCGGGTGTGAGCTAACCGCAGCGATGCTGCATTGCCCGCTAGTGTTGGCGGCGTGACGAGACGAGAAGACGGCCGCCTTGACGATGAGCTTAGGCCCGTAGTCATCACCCGCGGTTTCACTGACCACCCCGCCGGTTCGGTATTGATCGAATTCGGTCACACCAAGGTCATGTGTACCGCGAGCGTGACCGAGGGGGTGCCGCGCTGGCGCAAGGGATCGGGACTTGGGTGGCTGACCGCGGAGTACGCGATGTTGCCGTCGGCGACCCACACCCGCTCGGACCGCGAAGCGGTCAAGGGCCGCCTGTCCGGACGCACCCAGGAGATCAGTCGGCTGATCGGGCGGTCGCTGCGTGCCTGCATCGATCTGGCGGCACTGGGTGAGAACACCATCGCCGTCGACTGCGACGTCTTGCAGGCCGACGGCGGCACCCGCACCGCGGCCATCACGGGTGCGTTCGTGGCGTTGTCCGACGCGGTGACCTATCTCGCGGCGTTGGGCAAGCTGTCTGATCCCCGCCCACTGTCCTGTGCGATCGCGGCGGTCAGCGTCGGAGTGGTCGACGGGCGGATCCGCGTCGATCTGCCGTATGAGGAGGACTCCCGCGCCGAGGTCGACATGAACGTCGTCGCGACCGACACCGGCACCCTCGTGGAGGTGCAGGGGACCGGTGAGGGAGCGACGTTCCCGCGGTCGACGCTGGACAAACTGCTCGACGTGGCGCTGGTCGCGTGCGACAAGCTGTTCGCCGCGCAGCGCGAAGCACTCCAGCTTCCGTATCCTGGCGTCCTTCCCGAGGGAGCCCCGGCGCCGAAGGCGTTCGGCAGCTGACCCGGCTGCTGGTCGCCAGCCGCACCTTGGCCTAACTGCCCCGCGGTTTACCCACCGCCGACACCGCGGCCAAGACGAGCCTCTTCCGGTCGGTCACGACTCGTTCTTTGCAGCTCGAATATCGGGATGGTGCGTGTGGTTTTTGACTGGTAATTCGCGAACGCGAACGCGGGTACGGTCGCGTTGATCTTGGGGATGATCGCCTGACGTTCGGACGAGTCGAGCTCGTGCGCGACGACGTCAAACGAGTCGGTGGCGAGTTCTACGCGGGCCCGCGGGTTGGCCCGCAGGTTGTGCACCCACCCCGGGTTGACGTCGGCGCCACCGTAACCCGCGACTATCAGCAGCTTGCCGTCGATACGGAAGACCACCAGCGGCGCGACGCGCGGCTCGCCCGACTTCGCGCCCTTCGTAGTGAGTAGCAACAGCTCGTTGCCTTCGAATCGCCCACCGACCTTGCCGGCGTTGGCGCGAAACTCGTCGGTGATGTTGTTATTGAGCGCCTTGAGCGTCTCGTTATCGGGTTTTTGGCTCACTGTGGACGAAGCTACTTCGTCGCCCTGTCTATTCCTTGCGGCGTGTCGCGCTGTACGTCGTACCGGCGCTGCTTAATGCGATTCGCGCCGCCGACTCATATCTCGCAGTGCGTAACGTGGCCGGGGTGCATCGGCAACGGCCCAGACGCGTGTTTAGGAATAGATGATGACCCGCCTGCTGGTCGCCAGCCGTAACCCGAAGAAGCTGGCCGAGCTGCGCCGGGTGCTCGATGCCGCCGGTCTGACCGGATTGAGCTTGGTGTCGCTCGATGACGTTGCGCCGTTCGAGGAAGCGCCGGAGACCGGCGCGGTTTTCGAGGACAACGCCTTGGCCAAGGCGCGCGACGCGTTCGCCGCGACCGGGTTGGCTTCGATGGCCGACGACTCCGGGCTGGAGGTCGCCGCGCTCAATGGCATGCCCGGTGTGCTGTCGGCGCGCTGGTCGGGCGCGCACGGCGACGACGCGGGCAACACCGCGTTGCTGTTATCGCAATTGCGCGACGTGCCCGAGGGACGTCGCGGCGCGGCGTTCGTGTCCGCCTGTGCGCTCGTCTCTGCCGCAGGGGAGGTCGTAGTGCGCGGCGAGTGGCCCGGCAGCATTGCGCGGGAACCGCGCGGCGACGGTGGCTTTGGTTACGACCCCGTCTTCGTTCCGCAAGGGCATGACCGCACGGCAGCGGAGCTGAGCCCGAGCGAGAAGGACGCCGTCTCGCATCGCGGTCGCGCACTGAGGCTGTTGTTGCCGGCGCTGGAAAAGCTGGCTCGATCCGGGGGTTAGCTACGTTGGCGAGGTCCGGCCGGGCGTCGTTGACTTTCGCCCCACCAGACGCGGCGGAGGGGGGTTGACCTTTTGCCCGCCTTCTAGCGACAAACTCGTCTCTGCCCACCGTTGTCGCTCAGAGGTGGGCATTCGCGCTGTCACGCCCGGCGAGATCGGTGTGGCGGTGGTGACCTATAAGCCGAAACGCGCTTTGACGTCCCGGGTTTGGAAGTGTTCGACCATGATGCCGAGCAGCGGAATGGTCCCGGAAAGCAGCACACCGACCGTCTTGCCGAGCGGCCAGCGCACCTTGACCGCCAGATTGAACGCGGTCAAAACGTAGATGAAGTAGACCCAGCCGTGCACGACTTCGATCCATCGGATCTCGTGGTGAAAGACGAGGTGCGAGACGATCTCGTAGCACAACGCGATGAGCCACAGACCGGTCGTCCACGCCATGATCCGGTAGCCGAGCAACGCGGTGCGGATCTTGTCGACGGGGACTGCAGGCACTGATGATCCGGGCGTCTCCGGTGTCGTCATTGGGCTGTCCTCTTCTGCTTTTCGGCGTCTTGTGCGGCGAGCTCGGCCAGGTAGGCGTTGTACTCCCGCAGCGCGGGATCGTCGGATGACTGCGGCGCGGGCTTGGCTCGCTCGGGCAGCAACCCGGCGGGTATCTCCGTCATCGCCGTTGTGCTTCGCGGCGGTGGCGGTTTCTCTTCATAGCGGACGAACTTGCGGTACGCGTACACGCAGAACCCAGCGAACAGCGGCCATTGCAACGCATAGCCAAGGTTCTGGAACGAGCCGGAGACGGAATTGAACCTGGTCCACTGCCACCAGCCCAGGGCAAGGCATCCGCACGCCGCGACGAACACCAGCGCGATCAGCGCCGGCCTGCGACGATGCGTAGTGGACACCCCTTGACCGTACCGCTCACGATTTGGGCCCGACGAATTCATCGGGTCAGCTCGCGGCAACTTGGAACTTTGGCAAGCGATACGATCGCCACGCCGCGGGCGTGATGGAATTGGCAGACATGCCGGCTTTAGGTGCCGGTGCTCGAAAGAGCGTGAGGGTTCGAGTCCCTCCGCCCGCACTCGTTCTGTGGGTCTATGGGCTGGTGAACACCGATACGGTTCTTTGCCGGCACCGCTGCACTGCGACGCGAGACGTTTGTCCCGCCGGTTTACGCGTGAGCCAGACTTGTCTAGTGCGCTTCGAAAATTCGCATAGAGGAAAAGGTGTCGCATTGCCGGGTGTCACAACTGCCTAAGGTACTGCCGAGACCGCCGGTTGCAGCGAGTGTCGAGCTTGCGCGTTCGGTATCATTTCCGGCGGGGCTGTTCTGGCCGGGGACCACCGACGGTTGCCTGGCTGAACCGCATGCCGCCAACCAGGCCTTGCGACTTGAATCTGTTGGCTTTTGTATCAATACGTCCAGCTTGATTGGAGCGATGGACACCGCGATCGCGCGGTCACGTCGGGTATCACCACTGCACCGCGAGGACCCGAGCCGACACTTCGACGGCCTGCGTGTCTGTGGTCTTCCGCTAAAAGACACTGTCGATGCCGGCGCCGTGGGCCGACAAGGGTCAGGTTCCAAAGGTTCAGTGCCTGCGTCTGGACGCCGGACAACGGTTCGCGCCCAACTAGGCGACCGCCGATCACATTCCACCAAAGCAGGTCACCGAAGATAGCTTCGAATTGCATTTTGGCACGAACAGTCTCGGTTATTTTGCAATCGCGGGACTGCCGTCGGAGAACATGTTGACCGTCGAGGGGTCGTGAGTTGTCTTCGTCAGCAGCAACTTTCACAAGATGGGTGGTGCCATTCTCTTCGACGATCTGAATCTGTCGTCCGGGTTGCGACAGCGCGAGGCGATCCAGAGCACGCTGAGAAACCAGGCTTTGCGGCCCGAATCTGTTGACGCTTAGTTGAATAGACCGAAGAGTACCCCACGTCGGTTGCGGCCATCGTCAACCACCTGATGCTCAACAGCCAGTGCCTGCGCTTCGCGCCTAAGTAAGTCGCCGCCGTCGACTCGACGGGGGAGATAGTCAGGTGGTGATGCGCTCCACTTCGACGGGCACGGCGGTGACGCTGGGCTGGCCGGTCAGCAGATCGGGCGCGGGATCTGTCAATCGATTGACGTTCTGGCTGTGCCATCCGTGCGCGATCCAGACGGTCTCGCGGGCCATCGACGGATCCACGAGCACCTCTCCCGTCACCTCGCCGCGTCCCGTGTGCACCCGCACCCGATCTCCGGTCTCTATCGCGCGTTCCCGCGCCACGTCGGCACTGATCCGGATGCGAGGAGCTCCTTCGCCATTCGTTATCCCGTAGTGCGAGCTGTTGACACTTTCGATCGTGCGACCGTTGACCAAGCGGGGTCCGGCAACGTCGCTGCGCAACACGAGGCCGGGCAGGCGCTCGGTCAGCACGCGAGGCGCGAGCCTCCACTTCCCGCCCGGCAGCGCCTTCTCGTGAAACCACCCGTAGCGAAAGTCGACGTCGCGGCCATCGATACCCGCCTCGAAGACGGCCTCGGCGTCTGCACAAGTCAGGCGGGTAATGGCGTACATCAGCTCTCGGTCCGTCACGGTCTCGGCGTCGACTCCGGGGATCACTGACAAAATGTCGAAACCCATGCGGGACCCCACCGCGGAGAGGACCTGCCACACGTGCCGGCGTTGCGCGCCCGGTTCCACGATCGCCGTCGACACATAGGCTCGTTCGAATCCGTACTGCGGGAGGAAGCGCATGTCGTGGCGTTCGGTTTGCCAAGTGCACGGGACGACGTGTGTGGCGATCTCCGTCAGCTCCCACTCGAGGATGTCGATCACCACGAGCACCTCGAGGGTGGCGAGGGCCGCACGGAGCCGCGCTGCGTCAGGTGCGGCCCCGATTGGATCGGCTCCCACGACAATCAGCGCACGAATGTTTCCCGCCTCGATCTCGTCGACCATGGCGACGGACGGTCGCTCAGTGAAGATCTCGCCAAGTTCCGGCCGACTGGCTGGGCCCGGGCCCGTCGAGCCGCCTTCGGGCGCATGCCCTTCCCATTGCGGTCCGTCCATCATCGCGTTGTTCCCGGGCAGGAAGCGCATTCCGCCCTGGCGGTCCAGCGAGCCAGTGAGGATGCTCACTACCCAGATCAGCCAGTACGTCACTACCGCGTCGGGAGAGAAGGAAATCCCGGTGCCGGGCAGGAACGAGACTTTGCCGTGCCGCTTGATAGCGGCGAGCAGATCGAGCAGGTCCCGTTCCTCGAGTCCCGTCCGGTGCGTCGCCACCTGGAGATCAAAGGGTGCAAGCACGGTGCGCAGATTCTCGACATCGCCTGCATCGCAGGCTGTTTCGAGCTCGTCGGCGTCGAAGCCATCCCGCAGGAGCTCGCGTGCGAGCCAGGCGAAGATGAACACGTCTGACCCCGGCCGGGGCGCGAGGTGTCGATCTGCAATCCGGGCGGTGCGCGTGGCTCGTGGATCGATGACCCACACCTCGCCGCCGCGCTTGCGGAACGCGCGGACCCGGTCGTTGAAGTTGGTGGCCGGCGTTCCGACGTAGCCGCCGGACACCGACGGGTTCTGCCCGACGACGACCGTCAACGTCGAGGCCGGCTCATCGGGGACCCAAACCGGCACGGCTTGGGTGAAGCCGGTCACCAACTCAGCCGCCCGCATCAGCGGTGCCACATCGAGTGTCAGTGAACTGTAGAGCGACTTCGTGCCGACCATTCCAAAGAAGGTGTGCATCGCGAACAGCTCGTTGACGGAGAAGGTTCCCGTACCGGAGAACTTCGCAATGCTGTCGGGGCCATACTCGTCCTTCAGCCGATGCAGCTTGGTCGCCAGATCGTCGAAAAATTCGGTCCATTCGACCTCGAGACCGCCGATGCGCGGCCGGTCGATTCGGTGCGCGGCATGGTGCACCCGTGGGATGTTCCGGCCCTTTTTGCAGCTGTAGCCGTGCGATGCTGGATGGTCACGATCGGCGACGACCTTGGTGATCTGGTCGCCCTCCACTGTTGCGTACATTCCGCAGCACGCTGCGCAGAGAAAGCAGTTGAATCGCACCAGTTGAGGCGCCGTCGCCTCTTCATTGATCATGCGGGGTCACTCTCGACTTCGCGTGCTAAGAGGTTGCGGCCTTCACGAGTGGGCGTCCGCCAGATCGGCTGGGTCGGCGGCAGCGTCCCGGCGAGTCACCCGCACATTGAGTTTCGCCAGGCCCCGCAGTGTGGGATTGGTACGCCAGCCGGGCTCTCCCACGATCTCGATGCGGTCCACATGCTTGACGATCTCGCGCAGCACGGTGTGGCCCTCCAGCCGCGCCAACTGCGCGCCCAAGCACAGGTGAACCCCCGAGCCGAACGATAAGTGGCCGGTGGGGTTGCGTTCTACCCGAAACTCGTCCGGGTTTTCGAAATGACGTGGATCTCGATTCGCCGCGCCCCAGAGGAGCAACACCCGTGATCCTGCGGGGATCGTCGCCTTCTCGACCACATAGTCGGCGCGCGCCGTACGGTACAGACCTTGAATCGGCGCGTAGTACCGCAGCTGCTCTTCGATGGCGCTGGGGATCAGATCTGGGCGATCTTGAAGAAGCTGGAGCTGGTCGGGGTTGTCGGACAACGTCAGAAAGAGTGTGCCGAGCATGTTCGTCGTGGTTTCGTTGCCGGCCAGCAGCAGGAGGAAGGCGAAAAAGAACAGCTCGTCGTTGGTGAGTTTGCCGCTGTGCGCGTTGGCCACCAGTCGACCCAGCACGGTGTGCTCGTCGAGCAGTTGTCCTTGGCTCAGCTTGTTGGTGAAGTAATGGTGGAAATGGCCGATCGCCCTCATACCGGCGATCCCCTGCTTCACGCCCGAGAGCGACATGTTCGCGTTGGCCAGGCGTACAGTTTCGTTGGACCAATCCTTGAAGGCCGCCAAATCGTCGTCGGCGATGCCGAGGATGTGCGCAATCACAGCCGTAGGCAATGGCTCGGCGAGCGTATGTACAACGTCCACTTGACGATTCGCGAACAGCGGGGCGGTGTGGTCGACTGCGAGTTGTTCGACCATGGCTTGCCACGACTCCAACGCGCCACGGGTAAAGGCGGGCTGGGCTTGCTTGCGCATTGCGGTGTGTCGGGGAGGATCCACCGTCAGCAGCGACGGCGAGCGCATGCGGTTGTAAGAAATACCGTCAGCGCTCGACAACACATGAGAGGCTCGGGCACCAGCGCGTACGTGCTCGTAGCGACTCAGAATGTAGATGCCTCTGCGCGGGTTGAATAGAACGGGCCCGCGTGACAGGAGCTCACGGTAGTGGGGATAGGGGTCCGCCGTCGTCGCCGGATCGAGCGGATCGAAGTCTGTGATTTCGACGCCGCTGGGAATCGGCCGCCTGCGAGCCGCACGCACGACGCCGTTAGCCATGTCGTCGAGGAAGCCCATGGCAAGGCTGGGCCCGTACATTTTGAGGAATCGCAACTGCGATCGGATGGGCATGGTGGTCAAGCCTAGAACGGCCCCTGCAGGCTGTAAATATCTAAACATCATAGACTTTGTGCCGTTTCGCTTGCGATACATTCCAAGCCAATGCCGTTGTCGCAGGAAATAGGTGCGCTCGTAGCAAGTCGGCGCGGGCTTTTCGATTACGTTCAGGACGCTGAAGCGGCTCGGCCGGAGCTGAGACAATGCCACGGACAGAACGTTATCGACGACATTCGCGCGGTATCTGGAGGGCAAGGTCTCAAGCGGTTGTAGGCGTTTGCTTGACTTATTTATCTGAATTAGGAAAATAGCAATGAGCGCTCAGAGCTGATCTCCGGCCTGAACGGAGCACGTATCCGCGATGTCGCCCGACGTCGGTTTGCAACGGAGGAGCGAGTAGGTGCCGAACTGGGGTCAGGACCTGGAAGGGGTCCGCACACTGGTCGTTGGCGCGTCCTCCGGAATCGGTGAGGCGGTGGCGGTCGCGGCGCATGCCCGAGGGGCCCGCGTGTGTGTGGCCGCTCGCCGCTTCGACCGGTTGAAACGGCTGTCCAAGGCTCTTGGTGGATCGGCGCACGAGCTCGATGTGTCCGACCCTGCAGCGGTTGAAGAAGTGCTCAGGGCCGTCGATACCCGCCTCGGCGGGCTCGATGCCCTCGTATATACCAGTGCTGTTGTTCCGTTCGCCCGTATTGAGGAGACGGACTCCACCACCTGGATGCACGCATTCGCTGTCAATGCCGTCGGCGCATCTCACGTGATGCGAGCGGCCGCGCCCTACTTCGCCCGTGGCGCCGTCGCCCTAGTCACCTCTAGCCACGAGACTGGACGTCCGCGGGTAGGGGTTGCAGCATATAACGCGAGTAAGGCTGCTCTCGATGAGATTTGGCGTTCATGGGGGGTAGAGCACCCTTCGGTGAACGTGGTCCGGGTGAACCTCGGCCCTACGAATGGGACCGAAATTTTGCGAGGAGCCGACCAGGATCTGCTTGCCGACCTCAATAACACGTGGGCACAGCAGGGAATCACATCCGAGTCGGTATGCGACGTCGTTGACGTCGCCAACACTTTGCTGTCGCTGATCGCAAACGCTCGACGCACGCCGTCGGTCCGAATCGAGACAGTCCATATCGTGCCGCGTCCCAGGGCCGAGTAGCCGAGCACTGCGCCGACATGATAAGCGGGAATCCACAATGGTTCTGAGACCCTACGGCGGTACCGTCGTTCATTGTCAGGCCAGTGACGGCTGCCGAGCCGGCACTGACGTTCCCAGTGCTGGTCCGGTGCGACTATGAGCATTTCGGTGTTGTTGGAGATGGCGTCGTCGGCGGATCCGGACCGGACGGCTGTGGTGTCCGATGGCTTTCGGCTGACGGTGGCGGAGTTGAGTGATTTGGCCGACGGTGGAGCAGGTGCCATCGCGTCCTCAGGCGCCGAGCATGTCGCTTATCTCGGCGCCGGCGGGGCGATGCTGCCGCTGCTCTTGTTCGCCTCGGCGCGGGCTGCGATGCCGATAACCCCACTGAACTACCGACTTTCCGCCGATGGTCTGCGTACCCTCATCGGTCGGCTCGCCGAACCACTGGTGATAGTCGACGACGAGTACCGAGACATGATCGGCGCAGCCGGCAAGCAGGTGCTGTCATCGGCCGAGTTCCTGCACGCTGCACGCAGCGCCGAACCCTCTGCTGAGTTCGCCGATCCGGAAGCGGTTGCGGTCGTGCTGTTCACGTCGGGCACAACATCAGCCCCGAAAGCAGTTGAGCTGACCCACAATAATCTGACCAGCTACATCACCGGCGCGGTGGAGTTTGGCTCAGCCGATCGCGATGACGCGGCGCTGATCTGCGTGCCGCCGTACCACATCGCCGGCGTCTCAGCTGCACTGTCGAACCTCTACGCGGGCCGGAAGATGGTTTATCTGACCAACTTCGATGCACATGCCTGGGTCAGGCTCGTGGGCGAGGAAGGGGTTACGTCAGCGACGGTGGTGCCAACGATGCTCGATCGGATCGTCGCCGTGCTCGAAGAGTCTGCCGGAAAGGGGCCGACGTTGCCCACTTTACGGACCCTGGCCTACGGCGGTTCAAAGGTTGCCGCGCCGCTGGTGCGCAAGGCACTTTCGTTGCTACCCGAGGTTGGATTCGTCAACGCCTACGGGCTCACCGAAACCAGCTCCACGATCGCTGTTCTCACACCCGACGACCATCGGGTAGCGCTTGCATCCGATGATCCGGCAGCCGTGCGTCGGCTCGGTTCGGTAGGTCAACCGGTGCCAAGTGTCGAGGTGCAGATCCGCGGTGAGGACGGCACGGTGCTCGGCGCCGGTGAGGTGGGTGAGCTCTTCGTCAGGGGCGAGCAGGTGTCGGGCCGCTACACAGGCGTCGGTTCCGTACTCGACGAATACGGCTGGTTTCCGACCAGGGACGTGGCCTACCTCGACGAGGAGGGCTACCTATTCATCGGGGGGCGTTCGGATGACACGATCATTCGAGGCGGCGAGAACATTGCCCCGGCCGAAATCGAGGAGATCCTCGTCGAGCATCCACGCGTGCGCGACTGCGCGGTGGTGGGCGCCGACGATTCCGAGTGGGGTCAGATCATCGTCGCCGTCGTGGTGCCCACCTCAGGTGCCACACCCGACGTGGAGGACCTGCGCTCCTACGTTCGCCAGCAGCTTCGCGGGTCACGGACCCCGGACAAGGTCGTCTTCCGCGACGAACTGCCCACCAACGCGACCGGCAAGGTGCTACGGCGCGATCTCGTCAGCGAGCTGAATTTCAGTAAGGAGCCTGCATGATCAAGAACGGAACGCGTCTACAGAGTCAGGTATGCGACACCCAGGTGATCGTGGTGCGTAGCGCCGACAGTCTCGATGACCTTCGAGCCGGCGGTGTACCGATGGTCCCCGTTGGCACCGAGGCCGCCGCGGGCGTGACTTTCGACCCCGAGTTCTCGGCAGGCACGCTCATGGGCAAGCGCTACATCGATGACACCGGCGCCGAGGTGCTCGTCACCAAGGCGGGCAACGGTTCGCTGTCGATCGGAACCATCCCCTTGGTCATCAAGGAAGCCAAACCGCTGCCCGCCAGCGACTGACTGCGTGGGTCTGCGCCAAACCCTCGCGTCGCTCACGGGCCGTTTCGAACCCCTTGTGCCCCTTGAGACCTGACTCAATCGCGGATTTGAATAGCCTGCTTAGGACAGGCGTGAGCTGCTGCTTGCACCTTCTTGCGCAGTGCCTCGTCAGGCTGCTCTTGCAGGACTTTCAGAGTATCGTCGGGTTGCATTTCGAACACTTCTGGCGCCTCGGTCGCGCACATGGCGTTACTTTCGCAGATTTCCCAATCCACAACGACTTTCACAGCTGCCTCACCCTACCCTTCACCATGAGCGTGGTTTCAAAAGCCGGTAACCCGGCTTATCGTGAGAACGGGAAATTGGCATGTCTCATAAGGTGATCGGTACAGAACTCCAGCCGCGGACGGTGCTTGTGTGCACCTGTACCGCAGCGGACATGTCGGCGTCCCATTCAGGGAAGCGGCGCACCGTTTCCTGCAGCGCAATTCGACCCTCGAGTCTGGCCAGTGCGGCCCCAAGGCAGTAGTGGGCTCCGATCCCAAAGGCGACGTGCTGCTTGGGTTCTCGGGTGATGTCGAATTTATCTGCGTTCGGATACTGGCGCTCGTCGCGACCGGCCGACCCGGTCAATAATAGTACCTTGGACTCCGCGGGAATCACCGTCCCGTGCATTTCCACCTCGTCGAGCGTCCACCGGCCTTGTACAGGTGACGGCGCCTCATAGCGCAGCAGCTCCTCGACGGCTCCCGGGATGCGGCTGTGGTCCTCGACCATCAAGCGGAGCTGGTCGCGGTGCTTGGGGAATGTGACTGCAGCCCAACCCAGAAGTCGTGCAACGGTTTCGGTGCCTGCGGTGACGAGCAGACCTCCGAAGTCGGCGGCCTCGTTGTCTGTCAGCTTTCGGGTGACACCCTGTTCATCGGTCAGCTCGGTCTGGGTCAGGGCGGTAAACAGGTCGTCTTTGGGATTGTTGCGTCGCTCCTTGAGCGCGTCGAGGATGTAGCCCATCACCCACATGCGCGCATTGATGGAGATCTCGTTGATCATCCCGGCCTGCGGGTCGATGTGGAAGATCTCGTCGATCTTGAGCCGGACCTCTTCGCTATCGGACTCCGGCACGCCGAGCATGGACGAGATGACCATCGAGGGCAGTTGCTGGGCGAAGTCGGTGACGTAGTCGAAGCCGGCACTTCCGAGGTGGGGGTCGAGCAGTCTGCCGCAGAGGGCGCGGATTCGGTCCTCCATCTCTGAGGTCCGCTTTGGAGTAAACGCTCGGGAGATCAGCGCTCGCAGCGCAGTGTGCGAAGGCGGGTCCATGAAGATGAGTACTTCCAACTCACCGAAGTCGTTACCCATGTACTCGAGCACCGTGCCATGAGAGGACGAGAACGTCTTGGTGTTGCAGGAGGCGGCCTGCACGTCGGCGAAGCGGCTCAGTGCCCAGAAATCGTGCTTGTCGTTGCGGTACACGGGGAATTCATCGCGCAATCGCCGCCACACGGCATGCGGGTTTTTGTCGAGCTCGGCGTCGTACGGATCCCAGTAAATCTCGTCAACTGCTGCGACCACGTGCACTCCCCTCGTGTCTGTTCAGTTCGGTGCCGCCGTCTGGCGTTGGATGTGTAACGCCGCGCCACAGCACCCTCCCACGAACCATTCCTTCTCGCCGGTGGACGCGCGCTCTTGCGGGTAAAAGCCGAAGGTGGGTTGATGGAGATTATAATAGGCGACTAAAAAAGTCAATGTCGTGGGAATTTGGGAGGATTGAGGTCGGTTGCCCGGTGACGGCGCGATGCACGGGGACGCCCTTAAAGCCGACGGAGCAGGTCGAATCTTGACCCGGGGGCGTTGGCGCAGGCAGAGGGCCGGCGCCATGGACATAGGGTCGGCTGAGCTAGGCCCTCCGCCGATACTCGACAGACTTCCCGAATTGGTATAAAAAAGAGGCGGTCGTTTGGTTTCCGCTCGACATGCGGGCCGGGATGGGGTTGTGGAGTGACTTTTGGCGCGCGAACCCATGGTGGCGCGGTCGCAGGCGGCTTGCCGACTTTGAGTGCCGCTCCCAACGTCCGACTGCGCAGGCGGCCCGGGAGCGGACGGCGACCAAACACCTTTGAGCCATCTCGGCTTTCTAATGCCACACCCGACAGGAGCTTCCCATGGAATTGAACGACATGATCATGGTCAGCATCGACGACCACTACATCGAACCGCCCGACATGTACGACAAGCACGTGCCCGAGAAGTACAGGGACCAGGCGCCCAAGCTTGTCCGCAACGAGCACGGCATCGACGAGTGGGTGTTCCAGGGCGACAAGGCCTCAACGCTGTTAGGGCTGGGCGCGACCGTCGGTTGGCCCAAGAACGAGTGGGGCTTCAACGCGGGCAGTCTGTCGGAACTGCGGCCGGGCTGTTTCGATGTGCATGCGCGGGTGCGCGACATGGACGCCAACGGCATGCTGGCGTCGCTCAACTTTCCGACGATGGCGGGTTTCAACGCGCGGACGTTCGCCGAAGCGCCCGACAAGCCGTTGGCGTACATCATGCTGCAGGCATACAACGATTGGGTCGTCGACGAATGGTGCGCTGAGTACCCGGGACGATTCATCCCACAGGGCGTCGTGCCCATGTGGGACGTCGAGCTGGCGGCCGCAGAGGTGCACCGGATGGGCAAGAAGGGCCACAAAGCGATGTCCTTCCTGGAGACCCCGCATACCAAGGGGTACCCGAGCTTTCTGTCCGGCTACTGGGATCCGATGCTCAAGGCGCTGTGCGACGAAAACATGGTGCTCTGCCTGCACATCGGTGCCGGCTATGACGTCATTCAGAGTCCTAAGGAAGCGCCGGTCGACCACATGATGGTGCTCGCCTGCCAAATCAGCGCAATCACGGCGCAAGATCTGCTCTTCGGTCCCACATTGCGAAACTTCCCCGACCTGAAGGTTGCGCTGTCCGAGGGCGGAATCGGGTGGATTCCGTTCTACATGGATCGGATCGATCGCCACGTCGATAACCAATCCTGGCTCGACCATGGCAACGACTTCAACGGCAAGAAGCCGTCCGAGATCTTTCGCGAGCACATCCTGGCTTGCTACATCACCGATCCTGCCGGTCTCAAGCTCCGCGATCGGATCGGTATCGACAACATCGCCTGGGAGTGCGACTACCCGCACACCGACACCACCTGGCCCTATTCACCCGAGCTGGCCTGGGGTGAATTCATGGACGCCGGCTGCACGCCAGACGAGATCAACAAGATCACTTTCGAGAACGCGTGCCGGTTCTTCGACTGGGATCCGTTCAAGTACACCCCGCGCGAGGAGGCCACCGTCGGCGCGCTTCGCGCCAGGGCCACCGACGTCGACGTGAGCCGGATGCCGCGTGCCGAGTGGAAGAAGCAAAACGAGGCCGCCGGCATCGGCGTCTGGTGACCGCGACCGACTTCTGAGAGGAACAAACATGACGAACGTCGTGGCGCCCCAGGCGCCGCATACCGACGACTCGATTGCCTCGATCGGATTCATCTCGGCGGATTCGCACGTCAACGAACCGCGCGACCTTTGGTCGTCGAATCTGCCTGCGTCGCTGAAGGATCAGGCCATGCGAGGGCTCGCGTCCTCGGGTGACGGTGGCTGGAGTCTCATCATGGACGGCCAGCACGCGTTCCAGAAGGACATGCAGGCCGAAGAGGACCGGCTGGCGGTCCTCAAGCCCGAGAAGCGACTTGAGGTCATGCGTGAAGACGGCGTCGCCGGCGAGTGCATCTTCCCGACCATCGCCCTTCAGGTCTGGATGCTGGAGAGCCCCGAAGGCGGTCAGGCCAGTTGCCGCATCTACAACGACTACATCTACGATCAATTGCACCGGCACTCGCCCCGGTTCTGCTGTGCCGGCATCGTGCCAACCTGGACCCCCGAGATGGCGGTCGCGGAGGTCGAGCGCATCGCCGAGATCGGTCTGGGCGCCATTATGCTTCCGGCGCTGGCGAACCCGATGTGGAATCACCGGCAATGGGGTCCGATGTGGGACGCGATCGAGCGGACCGGCCTTCCGGTGGCCATGCACCAGGGCACCGGGCACCCCATGAGGGCCTTCCGCGGTCCCGGCGCCACGGTCGCCAACAACCTCTATATCCAGTCGATGGCTCCCCAGGTCGCCACCCTGCTTGCAACCTCCGGAGTGCTCGCCGACCATCCGGGGATCCACGTGGTGCTCGTGGAGTACAACGTCGGGTGGATGGCGTGGGCGAACGAGGCGATGGACAACTCCGACATCGCCTTTCGCCGCTACGACGAGTTCGTGTCCTACGGCGGCCAGAAGGGCCAGCCGTCGGTCTATCCCGACCTGGAGCACCCGCCCAGCTACTACGCAAAGCGTCAGGTGCACTCCACGTTCGCGAGAGACACCGTGGGAATCGGCAACATCGCGCATACCGGCCCGTCAATGCTGATGTTCGGCAACGATTATCCCCACGAAGAAGGGACGTATCCCCACTCGCGCGAGATCGTCGCCGAGCAGGCCAAGCTGATTCCGGACCCGGCGATCGCCCGAAAGGTGTTCCGCGAGAACGCTCTCGAGGTCTTCAAGTTCGACCCCGCGGAAGTCACACCTCTCGTCTGAAACGTCGACGGCAAGCAGTTGCCCAATAGAGCTCTGGGATCAGAGGAGGTACATCATGGTCGCGGCACGCGATGCGCAACAGTGGGTGAAGGACGGCGGCTTACACGGAATCGGAGACTCGCTCTTCACACCATTCTGCGGTAAAGACGGCGACGAGATCGATTGGAATTCCTACCGCACACTCGTTCGCTACTGCATCGGCGACCTCGGTCACAACATGCTCTGGCTGACCAGCGGATGCGCCGAATGGTGGGCGTTGACACTCGACGAGCGCAAACGACTCCTCGAGGTCGCCGTGGCGGAGGCGCGCGCGATCAATCCGGCAGTGGTGATCCAGGCCTGCACGACTGCCGAGTGCGCCAAGGACGTGGTCGACTTGACGCTGCACGCTCAGGAGAACGGCGCCGACATCGCCTTCATCCAAACGCCGACGATGGAGGTGCACGGCGGCGAGGGGGTAAAGCGATTCTTCCAATATGTCGCCGACCGGACGGACATCGCGTTGGGGATGTTCAACAGCAATTCGTCGGGATACGTCATGACGGGCGAGGAGATGGCGGCTGTCCATCACGCGGTCCCCGCGGTAGTGGCCGTCAAGGAAGGCGTAATGGACAGCACGGTGAACACCATGGTGCTGCACGCGCTCGCTCCAGACATCGCCATCTGGGAGTGCGACACGTTGGTCTACGAGGCGGGCTGGTTGCAACAAGGCATCGTTTGTTCCGGACAACTCGGGAACATCGCGTGGCTCTACGAGAGCGCGGACAACAAGTGGTTCAGCGCGTACTGGCAACTGATCTGGGACGGCAAGCTGGACGAGGCGCGCGCCCACCGCGGCGCCAATGTTGGCGGAATGCCGTTGTCGCCGAAGTTCGGCGAGTACCCGGGCAGGCCAGGCTATCTCACGCATTGGGGTGAGGTGGTGAAGGTTGCGGCGAGCACGATTGGCCTGCCTGTAGGCGACTACCCGTACTCGCGTCCGCCCCAGGCGCTGCTCGGCGAAGCGGGGCGCAAGGAGATCGCCGATCTCTTCGAGGCCGCCGGACTGGCGGGAGTAGCACTGAAGAGCTCCGCCGTTACCGGGACGCTCGAACATGCATAACGGATCGATGAATATGCGGCCACGGCATGGCCGGGGGGAAGTAGGCGCCGCATGACCGCACTTGTGCCGCTGGTGGACTATTTGGTGCTTGGTGACGATCCGCACTTGGTGACGCACAAATGCACGTCGTGTGGTGCACAGTTCTTTGATCATCGCAACGCTTGTGCCGGTTGCGGCGGAACGACATTCGAGAGTGCAAGGGTGTCGCAGACCGGCATACTAAGGACATTCACGATTGTCAACTTCGCTATGCCAGGGGTTCCCGTTCCGTTCGTTGCCGGCGTCATCGACTGTGATGGCACCAGCGTGCGGGGGAACGTGATCAACGTCGACCCCCACCCCGACCACGTCAAGACCGGGATGAAGCTCCGGCTAGCGACGTATTCGATCGGGAAGGACGGAGAGGGCGTCGAGGCGATCGGCTTCGGCTTCGAGCCTGTCGATGCGGCGTGATCACATACTGCTGTCCCCTTAAGAGCTGAAATAAGAGGTATCGAATGGCTTCCGACGACATCTACATTCTCGGTATCAGGATGACGAAGTTCGGAAAACACCCCACGCTTGACGTGCTTGACTTGGCTTCCGAAGCGACGTTGGGCGCGTTGTCCGACGGGGGTGTATCCATCCGTGACATCGGCGTGATTGCGGCCGGGAACCTGTCGGGCATGGGCACCGGACTTGGCCAGGACGTGCAGAAGCAGGTAGGGCAGACCGGGATACCGGTATTCAATGTGGCGAATGCCTGTGCGACCGGCGCCACCGCGCTGCGTACGGTGATGATGGCGTTGAAGGCCGGGGAGTGCGAGATCGGTCTGGCCGTCGGTGCCGAGAAACTCTCTGGGGCAGGCATGCTCGGCCTCGCCGAGGCTCCGAGTGAGGACCGTTGGGTCCCCAAGGGTCGGTTCGGTGCCGTGGCACCCCTCGATGGCCGAATCGGCACCGCGGCAATGCCAGGCGTTTTCGCTCAGGTGGGACTGGAATACGGCCACCGGTACGGGGGAGTGAGCTTCGAATTGTTCGCCCGGATCTCTGCGAAGAACCACGACCACTCCACGCTCAATCCGCTTGCCGCGTATACGAAGTCGATGACCGTTGAGCAGATCATGGGCGAGCCGATGATGGCCTATCCGAATACCCGCGCCATGTGCTCGGCGAACTGCGACGGTGCGGCGGCGGCCGTCCTGGTCACCGGGGAACGGCTTAAATCGATGTCGTCTGAACAGCAGAAGCGGGCAGTGAAGGTGTCGGCGTCGGTCCTGACGACCGACCCCTGGGAAGAGGGCTGTCAGGTACTGCCCAACATCAACACGCTGACACGGAACGCCGCGGTGCAGGCATACGAACAGGCAGGTGTAAGTCCGGAAGATCTGGATCTCGTCGAGCTTCACGACTGCTTCGCCACCGCGGAGTTGGTCCACTACGACAACCTGATGCTCTGCCCCGAGGGTGGCGCCGTCGACTTTTTCGAGTCCGGAGCGCCAGGCAGAGACGGCAGCACGCCGGTCAACGTTTCGGGCGGGCTCGAGTCGAAAGGCCACCCCATCGCCGCGACGGGAATCGCGAACGTCTGGGAGATCTGCCACCATCTGCGTGGCGAAGCAGGCCCGCGGCAGATCCCGAATGCCGTTGTGGGCCTGGCCCATGTCATCGGCCTTGGTTCGACATGTGGTGTACACATCTTGGAGAAGTCCGCTTAGGGCCGCCGGGCAACCTTTTCAGGTGTCGGTCGAGGCCAAGATCCGTCCACAGAAACCCTACGGTGAATTATTGAATATACATTACTAAGTCGACTAGGCTACCCGCATGGGTGAAATGCGCATGCTGATCGACGGCAAACTCGTTGAAGCGGACGGCGGAAATGTCTTCGACAACATCAATCCGACGACCGAGGAGTCGTTGGGGCACGTTGCCAACGGTTCGGCGTCGGATATGGCGAACGCGGTGGCCGCCGCACGGAACGCCTTCGACAACACCTCCTGGGCGATCGACACGGAACTTCGCAAGCGTTGTCTCGATCAGCTTCAGGCGGCGCTCGAAAGTGAGCAGGAAGAACTTCGACAGGAGCTCGTGGCCGAGGTGGGCGCCCCGATTGCCTTGACCTACGGCCCGCATCTCGACGCGCCGCTCAAGCACGCCATCACCTGGCCACGCGACATGATCGACAAGTTCGAGTGGTCTCGATCGCTGGGGCCGGCCGACGCGCTGGGTTGGGGTATGCAAACCGAGCGGGTGGTGTGGAAGGAGCCGAAGGGCGTCGTCGGGGCCATCGTCCCGTGGAACTTTCCCGCCGAGCTGACCCTCACCAAGCTCGGGCCAATCCTGGCGATGGGAAACACCTGCGTGCTGAAGCCCGCCCCGGACACACCGTTCAATGCGACCCGCATCGGTCGGCTCATCGCTGAGAAAACCGAGATTCCGCCCGGCGTCGTCAACGTGGTGCCGTCGAGAGACCACTCGGTCGGCGAGGTACTCACTCGCTCGCCCGACGTCGACATGATCGCGTTCACTGGGTCGACCGGTACAGGGCGTCGCATCATGGAGGCGGCGGCATCCACCATCAAAGACGTGTTCCTGGAGCTGGGCGGTAAGTCGGCACTGGTCATACTCGATGACGCGCCGCTCGAGGAGGTGTTGGCCACCGCTGCCATGGCGTGCATCCACGGCGGTCAGGCTTGCGCACAAGCTTCTCGGCTGCTGGTGCCTCGCAGCAGGTACGACGAAGCGGTCGAGATCTGCAAGACCAGTTTCGAGAACTGGAAGTACGGTGACCCCAGCGTATTCGAGAACATGCAGGGTCCACAGATCAACAAGACTCAGCAACAGCGGATCATCGGCTTATTTGACAGTGCGCGCGAACAGGGAGCTGCCACCGTATTCGGGGGTGGAATCCCGACACATTTCGAGAAAGGCTTCTTCGTCGAGCCGACTCTGTTCGCGAATGTCACCAACGATATGCGCATTACTCAAGAAGAGGTTTTCGGACCCGTTCTAAGTGTGATCGCTCATGACAGTGACGACGACGCCGTTCGCATCGCCAACGACAGCACGTACGGCCTCTCGGGCGGCATCCACTCGGCCGATCACGAACGGGCGCTAGCGGTCGCCCGCAGAATCCGGACCGGCACACTGAGCGTCAACGGCGGAATATGGTACGGAGCGGACGCACCGTTCGGCGGCTACAAAATGTCGGGCATCGGTCGTCAGTGTGGCATAGAGGGGCTTGAGATCTTCACCGAGACAAAGCTTGTGGGGTGGCCCGTCGGTGACGAAGCCAAATGACCTGACTGGCTCGGCAGGGCTATGATTGCCGCCGTAAACCGGGCGACCTGCTGTCTCACCGATCAAAGTTGTTGTCGTGAGCCGGCTCGCCCTGCCCACCTAGTGCAGTTCTGAACGCCGTTCTACGGAGGTTTGGGATGTCCGATGCGGCCGGAATCGAGCCGATCAAGGTGGGCTTCCTGACCGACTACATCGCCGGGAGCGCTGCGATCGACGACCAGACCATATACACCAACCCGATGGACTTGGTGTTTGGTCGGGGATACGAATCGGGGGTGATTCACCGGCCCGTAGAGCTTGTTTCCAGGACGGTGCAGGGTCTGCCGCGGGGCAACGTCAGGGCGGTGGTCAACGCGTTCGGTGAGCTCGTCGACGAGGGATGCCTTGTAGTCATCGGGCCGGGCATCAGCGACAACGCCATCCCGCTTCGCCCCGAGATCGAGCGCCGGTTCCGCGTGCCGGCGATCAGCGTTTGCGGGTCTGAGGAATGGCTCGGCAAGTGGACCTTCGTGCTCCCAAACGGATCCATGACCGACGAGCCGATCTTCTGGGCGCAGATGTTGAAGAAACACGGCCACTCCACTGTTGGGATGCTGATCGAGCAGGCATACATCGGCCACAACTACGCAGAGAACTTCCGCCGCGCCGCCAGCGCGGAAGGTATCAAGATCCTGGTCGAGGAGAACGTATCGCAGACGGGTCAGGACGTCTCAGCAGCGATCGAGCGGATCCATCGATCTGGAGCTGAGGCCATCATTCACTGCGGCTTCGGGCTCGGCCACGCCGGGATCAACGCCGCGCTCGACAAGCTGGGGTGGAATCCACCGAGATACATAGGCACCGCTTTCGAGACTGCGTTCAACGAGCACCTGTGGGATGCCACCAGGGGATGGATCGGCCTTGAACAGTACGACGAGGGCAATCAAGTCGCGCAGCAGTTCCTCGACGACTATGAGGCCGTGTACGGCCATCGGCCAGCCTTCTACGCTCCGTTGCTGTTTCGAGACTTGGCAATGGTCGTCCTGCATGCGCTGGCCGGCGCGAAGCCGCTATCCCCGCTCGCCGTGAAGGAATCCATTGAACGGGTGAAGATGCTGCCTGCTGCGTGTGGATCGGCCGGTACCCGAATCTCTTTCGGGCGCTGGATGCACCGGGGATGGGTCGGGTCACGTTACCTGGTTGCACGGACACTGGACCCGGACGGAAAGGAGCTCGGACAGTACTGGAAGTCGACACTGGTCGGCCGTTTCGGCGACGAATGAGTCGGCCCACAGCCGAGGGAAGGTACCGGAATGGCTCGGAACAAGCAACGCATCCTCCTGGTTCGCACGCCCCGCTGGCCGCGACCGATCACGGGCCCGGATCGGGCTCGGGCGGCATGGCCGCATCGGCTGCCGAGGCGGCATGGGCGATCTCGTCGAAGATGATGGTCGGCACGAGAAGGTCTTTCGTATCGTCGATTTCCGATAGGTGGGCTTCGACGTCCTCGGCAGTGAAAGCGCGGTCGGGACTGAACCAGCCTCGTGTCACGCCGATCTGCAGTCTGGCCACACGCCCCTGAAACGCGCTGAAGACCGTGTGCGTTCTCGTGCACCGCTCGCTGGCGAGATACGCGACAACAGGCGCGACCTGATCGACGCGCAACGAGTCCAAAAACTCGCGCGCCTCGGGTGTTTCGACTGCCTCACCGAAAAGCGCGGCGGCCATTCGGGTCGAGGCCATCGGCATGATCGCGTTGGCGGTGATGCCGAATTCGGCTCCCTCGATGGCCGCGACGTTCATCATGCCGAGCATCCCGGTCTTCGCGGTCGCGTAGCCGAGCAATCCCGGCTGCCCGAATACGCCGGCCGCTGAGGACACGAAGACCAACCGTCCGTAACCGGCGTTCTTCATCGCCGCGAAGCCCGGCCTGACAACATGGAATGCGGCCTTAAGGTGGTTTCTCAGTGCCGATTCGAACGCTCCGGTGGAGTACTCGGAGAGCGGCGCAGAAGCGATATTGCCCGCGTTCGCGACGATGATGTCGAGCTTGCCGAACTCACGTAGCGCAAGATCGACCGCTTGAGCGCCTCCCGACTCGGTGCTCGCGTCGCTGGTGCACGGAACCGCTCGACCGCCGGCGGCCACGATCGCATCGGCCACGGATTCCGCTGGTGCGGAATCGGACCCGTTACCTGCCGGATCGGATCCGTTGTCGTGCACAACCACCTGCGCGCCTCGACGAGCGAGTTCGTGGGCATATCCCTCGCCCAGCCCTCGACCCCCGCCGGTTACGATAGCCACACGGTCAGTGAGGGTGATTTTATCGGCCACGTTAACCTGTTGGCGGAGTAGTGGTTACGGAGCGGCCGTGGGTTGGATTCGCGCAGCGACGGTCAGCTGTGGGATGAAGCTGCTGTTGCCACAGCGAATAACGGAATCCACGACACCGGTGAGGTGTTCGACATCGACTATTCCACCGTGCAAGTGGCCTTCCTGCATCCAGGTTTGAATTGCCGCCTCGAGAACCGCCGGATCCCAGTTCTTATTAATCTCCGTGGTCGACTCGCCTTCCCCGCCAGGGCAGTCCCCGAGGGCCATACTGGTAAAGCCGACTCCCGGGTGTTCCACCCGCCATGCCACGACCAGCTTGTCCAGCGCGGCCTTGGTAACTGCGTAGGCACCGAGCATCGGCCACGGGGTGGTGTAGTCCGCGCTGAGTGAGGACAGATAGATGGCCGATCCGTTGCTGCGACCGAGGTGCGGCAGCATCGCCGCGGTGACCAGCGACGCTCCGGTCACGTTGGTTGCGAACAGCGCCGCCCACTGCTCCGCGGTCGTTTCGGCCAGCGGAGCAAGGACGCCCATGCCGGCGCTGTAAACGAGCGTGTCCAAGCCACCGAATTCACTCAGTACGTCGTCTGTGGCCCGCTGGCACGAGGTGGGATCGGTAACGTCACACACCACGGCGACCGCACCGTTACCGGCCTCGCGGGCGGCATTGGTCAGGCGCTCACGCCGGCGCGCGAGTAGGGCGACCTGATGACCCCGCTTACTCAAACCGATCGCGATGCTGCGACCGAGGCCGCTCGAAGCACCGATCACCGCGATGCGCTTTAGCTCGCTTGTCATCGCGTCAGCTCCGTTGCGGCGCCCTTCATGGACGGACACCGTTGGCCATGTCATAAACCTCCCAGATGGCCGGTCGTATTGTCTGGGTTCTCATTGGCCGAAATCCGCACGGCCCCATACGGGCATGTCCAGGCAGCTATAAAGTCCCGGCGCCGCGTCACAAGTAGTGGGGATTGCGTTCACGACGCGCCCGGCGGTCGCGTCGACTCCGGGTTGATCGCCGCCCGAAAGGCTCAGAGTCACATCCACCTTGGGCGTACCGTCGATGACGACCTGACTGGTGCGCACGTTGGCATCAGGTGTCCCGTTGACGACCGGGGCCCAGTCGTCAACTACCTTGTCGATCATTGAGTAAATGATGCTCATGGTGATGCGCGGTGTGCCGCCAACGAACGCTTCGTGGACGAAGCGCACAGTCGCCACAGTCCCTTTGGGGATCGGGCCGGCCAAACACTCGTAGTCGGCGTCGGCCACTGCAACCTCGCGTCGGGTGCGGACTTCGTCGAACGTTGCACCGAGCGTCTTGGCCACGGCCGCGAACGGCCCCAACCACCCGCCGATTCCTGCGCTGTCGACCATCGCGGGCTCGTCGGGTCCCTGACCGAATCCCATGAAGCTGAAGACCATTGGATCCTGGTAGGTGGCCATGAACACCCGCTCGGAAAGAGTGATCGACTTGATCGCATGCGAGACACTGCCACAGGCGATGATGAACGCGTCGGTGGTGTACCCAGGTGCGATACCGCTGCAGAAGAAGGAGGTCTTACCAGCCTTACAGCCATCCTCGAGACGATCGGTGATCTCGCGTGGCACCAAGGGCGGGTACGACAACATTGGCATCGTCGAAGTGACGATGTTCTTCCCGGACGCGAGTATGGCGGCCATCTCATCGATGACCTGACTGTCCTCGCGCCCGAAATCGGTCGCGAAGTAGGTCACACAGTCAGCGTCGCAGGAGAGAAATTCGTCGAAATCAGTTGTAGCACTGAGCCCGACCGGATTGATGCCGACGATTTCTCCTGAATCGCGGCCGGCCTTCTCCGGCGTGTGCACCAGATGCCCGACCAGCTCGAGGTCGGGGCGAGCGATCACCTCCCGTAGGGCCTGTGCGCCGGTGTCACCCGTGCCGTAATGCGCGACGCGGTACGTTTTTGAGCTCATTGCGCGACCCCGGTGATTCGAGGCCTTCGGACGGAGTGCTTCACCGTCGCGATCCTGCGCGCCGGGAAGCGTAGAAGGGTAGATCGACCGGTGACAGGTGCCCGGACCGGGCTGCGACGACCGCGGGGATCGCATTCGTCGCGGCAAGTGCGGTCATGGGGAGGCCAGAGGTTATCCCGTCGGGCATCGGATCCGGCATCAACAGTGCTCGATACGTTGGTCGCCCTTCCACCGTATAAGCGATCGCTCCGTCTATGCCCGCCGGCAGACGCGGCCAGTGATCGGGAACCTGCGCGTCACGGGTGATCTGGGCGATGTATTCGATAGAAACCACCGGCTTGTCGCCCACGACGCCGGCGAGCTGCCAGTAGTACCCACAGATTGTGCCGGCCGGATAGGTCCCGACGTTGGTGGTCACGATGTCGACAGGGGAGGCCGCCGTCTCCCATTCCAGTCTGATGCCGTCGAGCTTGATCCCCAAAAGGTCTGCGATAAACCAGATCTCCGGCGTCCACCGGGTCTCTACCGTTCCGTCGGAAATTCGCGGCGGCACAAAGCCGTCGGGCTTCCCGAATCCCATCGATTCGCGCAGCACCGCCTCGAGCGGGTAGTCGTTCGCGAGGTCGGGAGTGAACTGCTGCTCGCGATATCCGGTCACCTCGCCGGACATCGAGAGCAGCGCCGCCGGGACGTTCATGCTCATCGCTCCGGGTTCGCTTCCGGTGGCGTACAGCGACGCGCCGCCGCTCTCGCATGCCGACTCGATGATCTCTCGAAATTCGGGTGGCGTCGCGCCTGGGTAGCTGATCTCGACCACGGCAAACGTGACCACGTTAGTCCCAGCACGCAGGAACTTGGCCATCTCTCCGACGGCTTCGAGCTCACGACCCACGGCATTGCCCGCATAACAAAGGCAGTCCGCCTTCAATCCCACCACAGCGTCCAGGTCGCCAGTCGCGAGGACCCCGGTGGTAGGGAGCCCGCAGAGCTCCCCGGCATCTTTACCTACCTTTTCCGGTGTGCTGACGTACTGGCCGACGAGTTCGAGTGCCGGGTCCTCGATGATGGCGCGCAGCGCCTCACGTCCCGTGACCCCGGTACCGCAGTGAACGACGCGCAGCGTCAACGTGTGCCCCCACTTCCCTGTGCGGCGTACACCTCGGCGGCACTTCCGCCGATACCGTCCGGATAGAACTGCTTGGCCCACCGTCGAATTGCGGTGAATCCCTCGTATTCCGCGGTCGCCAGCGCGGGCGGGTCCGAATAGCGCTGGTGCTGCCAGATGACGATGTCCTGCTCGAATTGCTTAATCACTTCTTGGCTGAAGACCTGCGCATCGGCTTCGGAGTAGGCGGCGTCATCTCGACCGATGTAAGCGGTGAATCGGACGTCGCTGGTGTAGTCGTCGACCGGGGTGACCCCCTGAACCGTGCGGCCGGCGAGCAAGCCATAGCTCCTGGTCACTGTCACTCCAAGGCCGCCGTTGATGGCTTCTACGTAGCTTTCGGCGACTTCGGTTTGTGCCTCGTCGCTATCTGCCGCACCGAAGGCGAAAGCGAGCTTGAAGTCGACGAAGGAGACCGGCTCGGCGAAGTCGTGCCGGGTGAAGACTGCCTCAGGAGTACCGTGCACATACCTGAAGTGGGCGAAGTCAACGCCGTTTTCCTGCACGTATTGCGGATGTATTTCCAGTCGCTCGCAGTACAACCTGCGCGGTCGGTGGAAGTCGTCGGGGCTGCTGCCGTCGTTGAAGTCGGCGAACACGTCGGGCGCGTCGAAATACGGTTCTCGACCTTGTACGTCATGCCAGATATAGACCGACTCGTTGCGCTCCACCACCGGATACGTGCGAATCCGCCTGCCTCGATTCGGGCGATTCTGGTAGGGAATACAGACGTTGCGGCCCTCCTGGCTCCATTGCCAGCCATGAAACCCACACTGCAACACCTCGCCGACGACTTTTCCACCGAAACCAAGGTGTGCGCCGAGGTGTTCGCAGAAGGCGCTCATGACCGTCAATCGGCCGGACTCGGCCCGCCAGGCGATCATTTCTTCGCCGAAGTAGGTCATCCTGCGGACGTCGCCAACGCCGATTTCATCGGACCACGCAACCTGGAACCAGCCGGTGGGCTTCATCGACAACGGCGGTTTGGGCATGCGAAAAATGCTAGCCGAGCCGACACAGCATTTTCTAGTGGTTCTAGAAATCTAGCTCAGGCCGCGGTGCGTCGTGCGCTGTGGCGGTGCGTCAGTCTTTGATGCCGGATAGTTCTTTCTGAATAGCGACCACATCGACGACCGACGAGCCTGACTTCGTGTCTTTGTGGTGGCTGAGCGCCTGAATGGATACGTCGTGGCCCTCGGCGGCCTTGCGCAAAGCACCGACTGACGCCTGGTCCCTGCTGATGTGGGCGAACGGGTCGAAGGAATACCAGCGCATCGCGTTCTCGTGAGTCAACTTGTCGATCTCGTCGTCTGGCACGTTGTTCGCCGACAGCACGGCCCACAGCTCTTCCGGCGCGCCGGGCCACATCGAGTCGCTGTGCGGGTAATCGGCTTCCCAGCAGATGTTGTCGATGCCGATCATGTTGCGCAGCGTGACGCCGACCTTGTCGCTGATGAAGCAGGTCAGGAAGTGCTCGCGGAACACCTCGCTGGGCAACTTGCCCTTGAAATCCTGGTGCGTCCACGTCGAGTGCATCTCATAGGTGCGATCGGCACGCTCGAGGAAGTAAGGAATCCAGCCGGTGCCACCCTCAGAAAGGGCAATCTTCAAGTCCGGATATTCCTTGATCGGCTTGGACCACAACAGATCCGCCGCAGCTTGGACGATGTTCATCGGCTGAAGGGTGATCATCACGTCCAGTGGCGCATCGGGTGCGGTGATCGCGAGCCGGCCTGAGGAACCGATGTGGATGTTCATCACGGTGTTGTTGTCGCACAACGCATCCCATAGTGGCTTCCAGTAGTCGTCGTGGAAGCTGGGGTAGCCCATCGCGGCCGGGTTCTCGGTGAAGGTCAGCGCGTGCACGCCCTTCTTCGCGACCCGCCGCACCTCTTTGGCGCATTCCTCGGCGTCCCAGATCACCGGGATTGCCATCGGGATGAATCGTGCCGGGTAGGCGCCACACCATTCCTCGATGTGCCAGTCGTTATAGGCCTGCACAAGCGCGATGGAGAAGTCGTGGTCCTCAGTGGCGAACAGCCGCCCGGCGAAGCCGGGGAAAGAGGGGAAGCAGATCGAGGCGAGGATGCCGCCGGCGTTCATGTCCTTGATGCGCTCGTCGACGTTGTAACAGCCAGGCCGAATCTCGTCGAGGCCCTGGGGTTCCAGCCCATACTCCTCTTTGGGGCGACCCGCTACCGCGTTCAGCGCGACGTTGGGGATGACGGTGTCACGGAACTTCCAGACGTCGGAGCCGTCCGGGTTGTGCACCAGCCGCGGCGCATCATCGGCATACCGCTGTGGCAGATGATTCTTGAACATGTCCGGTGGCTCGACGGTGTGGTCATCGACACTGATCAAAATCATGTCTTCCTTTTTCACTGACCATTCCTCTCTGTCGTGGGCTTAACCACCCGCTCAATGTCGAGAGTGATCTCATCACCCGGTTCGACACACTCGGCCCCCTGTATTCGAGGCCAGGACGATGACAGGCCCCGCTCGAAGGTGGTGGCGCTGCGGCCTACAACGGCGCACATCGACCGGCCATGAGCGTCACGATCGATGATGGGCGCCCACGCGCCGAAGGCGTTTGGAGCTCGGCACCAATTACCCTATGAAACATTGGAATTCGCCACCCTGAATTGCAATCAGTCAGTCAGGACATCGGAAGTTGGTCTGCTGAGTCATATCTGGGCGTCCGCGAAATCGGCGGGGTCGGTGGCTGCGTCGCGGCGAGTCACCCGCACGTTGAGTTTAGCGAGCCCCCGCAGGGTGGGATTCGTGCGCCAGCCGGGCGCTCCCAGTATGTCGATGCGGTCCACGTGATCGACGATCTCGCGCAGCACGGTGTGGCCTTCCAACCGGGCCAGATGGGCGCCCAGGCACAGATGAACTCCCGAGCCGAACGCGACGTGTCCGGTGGGATTGCGTTGCACTCGAAACTCGTCGGGATCCTCGAACTGACGGGGGTCCCGGTTGGCCGCCCCCCAGAGCAGCAACACGCGCGACCCGGCGGGAATTGTCGCCTTGCCCACGACGTAGTCGGAACGCGCCGTGCGGTACAGGCCTTGGATTGGCGAAAAGTAGCGCAGCTGCTCTTCTATGGCGCTGCCGATCAGCTCTGGGCGCTGTTGCAGGAGCCGCAGCTGGTCGGCGTTTTCGGACAACGTCAAAAACAGTGTGCCGAGCATGTTCGTGGTGGTCTCGTTGCCGGCGAGCAGCAGCAAGAAGGCAAAGAAGAACAACTCATCGTTGCTGAGTTTGCCCTCGTGGTTGTTCGCCACCAGTCTGCCCAACACCGTGTGGTCATCGAGTAACTCCCCCTGGCTTAGCTTCCTGGTGAAGTACGCATGGAAATGTCCGATCGCTCGGATCCCCGCTACCCCTTGCCGCAGCCCGGACGGCGACATATTCGCGTTGGCCAAGCGAACCGTCTCGTTGGACCATTCCTTGAAGGCCGCGAGATCGTCATCGGCGATGCCGAGGATGTGCGCGATCACGGCGGTGGGCAATGGCTCGGCGAGTGTCTGTACGACGTCCACCGACGAGCCGGTGAACAAAGGGGCCGTGTGGTCGACGCAAAGCCTCTCAACCGTGTCTTGCCATGACTGCAGGGCTCCGCGGGTGAAGGCCGGTTGCGCCTGCTTGCGCATTGCCGTATGCCGCGGTGGATCCACCGTCAACAGAGCGTCTGCACGCATCCGGCTATAAGCGATGCCATCCGCACTGGACAGCACGTCACTGGCCCGGGCGCCGGCGCGCACGTCCTCGTATCGGCTCAGGATGAAGATGTCGCGTCTCGGATTGTAGTGAACGGGCCCACCCGCCAGGAGGTTCCGATAGTGGGGGTAAGGGTCCGCGGCCATCTCCGCATCAAGTGGATCGAAGTCGGTGATCTCGACGCCGGCCGGCGGGGGTTTCCTGCGCACCTTGCGAGCAATAATGTGCGTCGCGTCGTCGGCGAATCCGACTGCAAGGCTTGGCGCGTACATCTTGAGGAACCGCATCTGGGATCGGATCGGCACGATGTGAGTGTAGATCCGCACGCGAGCAGTTGTAAAACAAGATTAGAAAACGCGCCAGGGCACGCCACAGGGCATTTTTCTCACGCCGATCGAGATGCGGTAGTGCCTGAGACTCTTACGGGCGAGTGGTGGGCGTGGATAACTTGGGGCTTTCTAGTATAGTTAGAAAATTGCGGCTGCGGGGCATGCGTCTTGGACCTCAGACAATTGTTTTCGCGCCACGTACGAAGAAGTTTCGGGTACCGGTACAAGGAGGTTCCGTGGTTCATCTACCCATGGCGGGTGTCAGGGTCTTGGAAGTTGCGCAGTTCACTTTCACGCCGGCGGCTGGCGCCGTATTGACGGAGTGGGGCGCAGACGTCATCAAAGTCGAACATGCCGAGACGGGCGACGCGCAACGCGGCCTTCGCATCGGTCCCTACGCCCCGGCGGAGGGTTCGTTCGCGCCGATCATGGACCATCCGAATCGAGGAAAGCGCAGCATCGGCCTAGCGGTCGACACGGCGGCCGGCTATGGGGTGCTGATGGATCTTGCTCGCACCGCAGACGTCTTCCTCACCAATTTTCTTCCCGATGCCCGCCGTCGACTGAAAATTGACGTCGACGACTTGCGAAAGGTGAATCCCAACATCATTTATGTACGGGGCAGCGCCAACGGTCAGCGTGGGCCCGACGCAGAGAGCGGCGGCTTCGACGGCACGACGTTCTGGTGTCGCGGCGGTAGTGCATGGAGTGCGACGCCCCCGGACTGCCCCCGACCGATTTCGATGCCAGGGGGGGCGTATGGCGACACCATCGGCGGAATGACCATTGCCGGTGGAATCGCGGCTGCGCTATTTGCCCGCGAGGCGACCGGCGAGCCTTCGGTGGTCGACGTATCACTGCTCGGCCTCGGGCTGTGGTCCATGGCGTTAAATGTTTCGAATGCTCTGATGACCGGGACCAATATCGAACCCCCGCCGCTAACTGCTCCGGTTGCGGCCGTAGCCAACCCGTTCGTCGGCTTGCTGCGCACATCGGACGATCGCTGGCTTTCTTTGGCGATCCTGCAACCAGGACGCTACTTCGCCGACACTTGCAAACACCTTGGCCTCGACCATTTGCTGGATGATCAGCGTTTCGCGACGGCCGAGGGAATTATGGAGCACACGAAGGAAATCGCCGACGAAGTCGCGCGCGCGATTGCGTCCCAACCTCTTTCGTACTGGCTGAACCGACTGCAGACACTGGAGGGCCAGTGGGCTGCGTTGCAGAATCAGCTGGAGGTCGGTGCCGATCCGCAGGTTCTGGCCAACGGCTACCTCGTTGATGTGATCGACGCCGAGGGAACCAGTCGCCAACTCGTTGCGAACCCCGTCCAGTTCGACGAACGTCCCCCGTCTGGTGCGCGCGGGCCCCTGTTCGCGGAGCACACCGACGATATCCTTCGCGAGCTCGGCAAGACCGAGGATGAGATGATCCAACTGAAAGTCGAGGGTGCTTGCACGTGATGGCAGACGTCGCAGCCCATTCCCGCGAAGTTCCGTCCCACGACGCCCTCGACTTAGGGCACGGCGTGTTCGGCGCCGCGGATGCCCACTTCGAATGTGTCGTTCGTGCGTTCTCCACATTGTTTCCCGGCGGTCGCCTCGGCGGTGGAGCCTTGGCGGTCTATCTCGACGGACAGCCCGTCATCGATGTCTGGAAGGGGCGGGCAGACCGGGACGGCCGCGTGCGCTGGTCTGCAGACACCGCGCCGATGCTGTTCTCAGCGACCAAGGGCATGGCCGCCACGGTGATCCATCGCCTGGCCGACCGAGGGCTGATCGACTACGAGGCACCCGTCGCCGACTACTGGCATGCATTCGCTGCCAACGGCAAGGCGGACTTGACGGTTCGTGAGGTGATGAGGCACACCGCCGGCCTGTCGGGTCTTCGCGGGGCCACGCAGGCAAGCGTGTTTAACCACATCGAGATGGAGGAGCGGCTGGCCGCGGCCTCGCCGGGCCGCCTCTTCGGCCAACCCGCTTATCACGCACTCACGTTCGGCTGGCTGATGTCTGGACTCGCGAGGGCGGTCACCGGCAAGGACATGCGGATCCTGTTCCGGGAGGAGCTCGCCAAACCGCTGAACACCGACGGCTTCCACCTGGGCCGGCCACCCGCCGAATCACCTACCCGAGCGTCCGACATCATCGCGCCACAGAACATGACGGCACATCCGATCCTCACCTGTGCCCTACAGCGGGTCGCCGACCGCGTTTCGGGCGCGTACCGCTCAATGTACTTTCCCGGTGTCACCTCGGCCATCAAAGGTGACAACGACATGCTGGATGCGCAGATTCCGGCTGTCACCGGCTTCGCGACGGCCCGGGCGCTGGCCCGCATGTACGGGGCGATCGCCAACGGGGGAGAGGTCGACGGCACGCGGTTCTTGTCGCGTCGCCTGGTCACGAGTCTTGTCGGCGAACGGAATCTACAGCGGGACCGAAACATCTTCATACCGTTGGCTTTCCACCTTGGCTACCATGCGTTCCCGATCGGCATGCCGGGCTTCGGTCACATGGGCTTGGGTGGCTCATTCGGCTGGAGTTACCCCAAGATGGGCCTGGCGATCAGCGTGGTGCACAACCGGTTGATGACGCCGTTGGGGCCGGCCGACTTCGGCGGGTTCGTCGGTGTGTACGCGCTGATCCGGCAGGCTGCCGCCCGGGCACGCAAGCGCGGGTACCGGCCGGTGCAGGGATTGGGGGCGCCGTACTCCGGCCCGGGCGCCGTCGTGGAGTAGCGGCCTTCGAATCCTTTGAGCGTAGCCCACTTTCATGGTCTGGGCAGTGCGAGGTTGCGCCGTTCACGAGGTGACGGGCGGATCGTGGCAGCGGCACCCCGAGTGCCTGAACCATCTGCGCCGCAACGTCTTTGCCGGCAACTCGATCCGGGATTAAAAGGGCGGTCTTGCACAGCTTCGGGGGCGAATACCCGCGTGGTTGGTATCCGTGGCACCGCAATTCTGTGCCGCGCGATCTGGCTGTTTGTGACCGTTGTTCGTCCATATGCAGACCCTGGATTTCTATGACAGGACTGTGGAATAGCGGGGAGTATCCATCAATTGCCTCCACGTGCGGCCATGATGCTAGATGAATTCGCCTAGGGGACCAAGCGTTTCCGGACGCCATCGATGACTGTGGCTAGCCCATACTCGAACAGGTCGTCGCTATCGAAGACACCCTCGGCGCCCGACACACTAAAATACGTGGCTTCTCCGCTGCCCGCGTTTTGTGTTGAGTTGTCGAACCACAGCTGACCCGTCATAAATGCGGCCACGGTTGCATATGCAAGCATCACTTCTTGCGTGCCCGCACCCGTCTCGGACAGTATCTTTACGCCCGTCTCAAACAGACGTTGGTAGGCAGCACGCGGTTTTCCGGCTTCGAAGGTTTCCGGGAGCATTAAGCGTATGCGTCTTAGCTCGCTCCGCACTGAGCGTTCAAACGTCCGTAGCCGGAGGTCCCACGGTCCAGGCGGCGGCTCCTTGACACGGTTTAAAGCCGCGTCAACCACTAGAGCAACCAGAGCTTCCCTGCTGCGGATGTAATGGTAGAGCGCGGCGGCAGTCACGCCAAGGCTGTCGGCGAGCATGCTCATGGTCAGTGCCCCCACACCGACTTGTCCGGCGAGTTTGGTTGCGGTCTCCAATATGTCGTCGAGGCTGATTACCGGCGGACGCCCCAGGGATGCGGGCCGTCGTGGCTCAGACGACGCGCGGTTCGAGGGTGCACTACGTTTGCGGCTCGGTCGCGCCATGCTGTGGTCAGCCCTCCTGACAAGCGTCAAATTTCGCGCAATATCTAACAACCGCCAAGTATCGCACGCCGAGCAAGTAAGCGCGCGTGGTCTGCGATCCGCCCCCGTTCAGCGCGCCAGGTCGAGCGCGATCGCTAGCCAGGGTGCGGGTAGCGGCCGTCGGGAGCCCTTGACTTTTCTAGCTATCTTAGGAAAAGTCGGTCGCACATTTCAGATCAGATCACCCTAGGAGAACTGATGCGCCTGAAAGGCAAAGTTGCGTTTATCACCGGCGCAGGGCATGGGCAGGGACGTGCCCATGCGATCCGCCTTGCCGAAGAGGGCGCCGACATCATCGCGGTCGACATCTGCGAACCGGTCCCCAGTGTTCCCTATCCGATGGCCTCGAAAGAGGAACTTGAACAGACGGTCAAGGAGGTTGAGGATCGCGGGGGTCGCATCGTCGCCCGTGTCGGAGACGTCCGTTCGCGAGAGCAGCTCGCAGAAGCGGTCAGGGCGGGCGTTGACCAATTCGGTCGGCTCGACATCGTGTGCGCCAACGCAGGCGTGCAGTCGATGTACGACGAATACCTCGGGCAGTCGTGGATCGATGGTGTTGACATCGATCTCTTTGGCGTACACCACACAATGGCCGTGACATTTCCACACCTGAACGACGGTGCCTCCATCATCATCACCGGGTCGACGGCCGGAATGATTCCTGGGCTCGTGGACAACCCGGCGCTCGGCTTCGGCGGAGCCGCCTACGCGTGGTCGAAGCGGATCCTCGCCCAGTACACCGAGGTGTTAGCGCTGCACCTCGCCCCCAAGTTCATCCGGATCAACTGCATCCACCCCACCAACTGCGACACCCAATTGCTGAATCACGAAACCGTGTACAAAGCGTTCCGGCCAGACTTGGAAAACCCGGGCAGGGAGGATGCGATTCCCGCGTTCACCATGATGCAGGCCATGCCGGTCCCGTTCATTCAGCCCGAAGACATGTCCAACCTCGTGGCTTTCCTGGCGAGCGATGACTCACGCTTCATCACGGGACAGAACATTCGCGTCGACGCCGGGTCGATGCTCAAGGCCAACCGTCCGGTCGGCACCTAGTTCTCGAACGTGCCGTGCAGTCGGGATCCGCGGATTAGCATCTTCACACACATTATGTGGAGCGAGCAGGGCAGATAGGGGGTAGGGGAGGGCCAGTGGCGCAGCAGCACGTCGACGCGGCCGCAGCCGCGCCCCGAACCACTAACGCTGTTCGCTCAGATGTGACCTCCGGGATCACCGGCCACAGGCTGCAGCGACCGTTGGCCCCGGCTTTCGCTGGTGGGCGCCGAGCGGTACACCGGGGCGTCAGGATTCCCCTGCGTAGCGCGGCAACAACGGGTCGTGGCTTGCAATTGTTCGTGGACGTGGTGCGCTACGCGGCAGTCGACGCCTTCTCCCTGAAGCTGCCTCTCGGCGAGGCGCTCGTCCAAGCATGGACGTTATTCAAGGTGACCGCGGTCGCTGCGCTGCTGATGGCCATTCCGTTCGGGGCGTTGGTGACGGTAGTGACGTCCGGCCTCGTCAACCAATTGGGGGCGACCTCGCTGCTCGGAGCCGCAAGCGGGGTGGGCGTCATTCGCCAGGGCGCGCCCATCACTGCGGGCCTGCTGATGGGTGGCGCTGCCGCGTCGGCTATTGCCTCGGAACTCGGAGCGCGCGAGATCCGTGAGGAACTCGACGCAATGCGGGTTATGGGTATCGACCCGGCCCGCCGTCTGGTAGTGCCTCGGTTCTTTGCCCTGCTCGCGATCGCTCCTATCTTGGGTGTGTTGATCATGGTGTCGGGCACCGCGACGGCATACATCATGTCCGTCAATTTCACCCAAGTAACACCCGGTAGTTTCTGGCTGTCGTTTGGAGCGTTCGCAAAAATGGTGGACGTTTGGTTTGCCTTGGGTAAGACACTCGTCTTTGCCGCGATTGTGGTGATAATTTCGTCGCTTCGTGGAATGGAGGCAAAGGGCGGGCCGCGTGGTGTCGCCGATGCTGTGAATTCATCGGTAGTACTCAACGTTATCTGCATCGTTTTTGCGAATCTTGCGATAACGCAATTGCAGACAATGTTTTTTCCGATGGAGGTGGCATAGTGACCACCACTCAAGCCGGCGCGCCCTCCGCGTATTGGACCACACGACTGGTATCTAAGGTCTCTGCCTTCCCTTTTCGGGGCTTCCGCATGATCGGACAAGTGGCGCTATTTGCCGCCCAGAGTTTATGGTTGCTGCCGCTGACTGTCCACAAATATAGACGAGAAACGCTCAGGCAAGTCAATAGTCTTGCGTGGGGTCGAGGCTCGATCATAGTGGACGGCGGCGTGATAAGTGTATTGCTGCTCCTTGGAATTGCCCTCGGCGCTTCGCTTGCCATCGAAGCGCTCTCGATCTTGAATCAGATCGGGTTCGGTGCGCTTTCGGGATTGATCTCCGGGGTGGGATGTGTTCGGGAAATCGCTCCGCTGGTAGGGGGAATCGCGTTCGCAGCACAAACGGGTTGTCGGATGACAGCCGAGATCGGCGCCATGCGGATCGGCGAAGAAATTGATGCCGTCGAATCGTTAGGAGTACGACCAATACCCTTCGTAGTCGGTACACGGTTGATCGGCGCTATGGCATGCGTAATCCCCGGATACGCGTTAACGCTGATCGCAACGTTCGTCGTAATGGACACAGTCGTCGTCAAGTTCTACGGCCAGCATGCCGGCACGTTTAACCACTACTTCATCGAGTTCCTGACGCCCAGGGACCTCGCGTACTCCGTGATCAAGGTCGCTGTGTTTTGTGCCGCGGTGACGTTAATCCATTGCTACTATGGATATTTCGCCGCTGGCGGCCCCGAGGGTGTGGGTTCTGCATCGGGCCGCGCGGTGCGCGCGAGCATGGTCATGCTCATGGTGATGGATTTCACATTGACCGTGTTACTGTGGGGCATCCAGCCAGTGTTCGTGTTCAAAGGCTAGGTGGTAAGTTTGCTACTCCAGACTTCGGCCGAATCCGAAACACGAGCGCTGACAATTATCGGCGCGGCGGTGGCGGTCGTAGCTGCTGTCGGCTTGACGTTGGTCATCCTGA
Source organism: Mycobacterium sp. NGS56 (assembly GCF_059812425.1). Classification (NCBI taxonomy): domain Bacteria; kingdom Bacillati; phylum Actinomycetota; class Actinomycetes; order Mycobacteriales; family Mycobacteriaceae; genus Mycobacterium; species Mycobacterium sp. NGS56. The sequence continues at coordinate 192,343 of NZ_JCALCQ010000001.1, read as the reverse complement.
AGCCATTCCAAGGTCAACCCAAAGATCAGCTTTCGATTTCGATCGATACCCCCTATATCGCTCAGGGCATCATCGAAGGTACCCCGTTGGTCATGCATGGCGTGGAGCTCGGGAAAGTCACAGAGATTTCCAGCATTGCCGGCGGGCGCATCCGGCTGGGTGTCAATTTACACAGATCGCCCACCGCCGGTTTGACTGACGCAATGCAGATTGATTTTCGGCCCATCAACTATTTCGGCGTCAGCGGAATCAACATAGTTCCCGGGGCCGGTGGTCAGGCGCTCCGGAATGGTCTACTCATACATGCTGTACCGAGAGGAAATTACACGCTGCAGACAATGCTCACTCGTTTTGGCGAGCTTTCCAACAAAGTTATTACACCGCAACTGGTCAGCGTCATCGACCGGATCACCAGATATACCGATGCGCTGAATCCGCTGATCGAAACCGTGTTCATCGCAACTAATACGCTGGCGGAGGTGCAGACGGTGCCGACCGAGCGGCTCCTGGCCAATGCGACGGGTATCAGCGTGACCACTCCTGGTTTACTCAATGCAATCACGGATTCAGGCGACGTCGTCACGCATGGGGACAATAACTGGATGCACGAAGGCATGGGTGACCTTAGCGACAAGCAGTGGTACAAGGAATATGGAGTCCCTCACTGGAATGCCATCGTCGACGGAATTTTCGGATCGGTCGGAAAAGTCGAGTCGTCGCATGTCGGTGACCTGCTGCCGTTAATTAACGGTTTCCAGGGGATCTTGGACACGACGGCCCCGTTGCTGCGCCCTGAGGGCGTCGGCGACACGCTGGTCGAACTCCGTCACCGCTTCGAGAAGTTGTACGGCGGTACCCCTGAGCAGCGGGCGCTCCGGGTTCGCATCGTCCTTGACAAACTTCCCGGCATCGCCGCTCCCGTCGATGCCATGGGGGGTGCCTGATGAAACCCTTTGCGGCGGCGTGGCGACTCGTGTTAGTCGGTGTTGTGGCGGTTAGCGGCCTCATTCTGCTCGCGAGCGCGATCACCAGGCCCGTGGCGCCGTCTGTGCGCTCTTATACTGCCGAGTTCACCGACGTGTCCGGGTTGTACACGGGGGCCGACGTGCGCGTCCGCGGAGTCCCCGCGGGGAAAGTCCGATCCATCGATTTGCAGCGCCACGACGGCCAAAGCGTCGCAGGAGTCACGTTCACGCTCGAGAACCGCTACGGCATCGTGGCGAACACCCGGCTTGCCGTCAAGTATCAGTCTCTGACGGGTTCGCGGTACCTCGACGTGGTTAATTCGTCGGAGTCGTACACGGGAGCCGACCTGGTCAAACACGTGCCCCTGGCGATGACGTCGCCGTCGTTCGACGTCACCAGGTTGTTCAACGGGCTACAACCCGTGCTCGCGACGCTCAGTCCCGAGGAAGTCAACAGATTCACCCAGAACGCTGCGTCTTTTCTGGCCGGTGACGGAGGCGGCCTGGGACCCATGCTGAAAAGCATCGACACTCTCACTCGATTCGTGTCGGATCGCCAGCAAGTGATCGCAGTCCTGATGCGTAACCTCTCCGCCGTCGCCGACGCGATGGGCGGCAAATCACCCGACATGGTTCAGATGTTGGACTGGATCAACCGCCCTTTGGACGGTGTGCTCGGGGTGCTAGACGAATTCCGAAAGACCGAGCTCTACAGCACCGATTTCTTGAAGCCGTTAACGGCTGTTCTGACCAACGTCGGATTCCCGGTAAGGGGCAACAGCGCGGAAAGCTTCATCTATCAACACCCCGACCAGGCATTGGATAGCAACGTAACCAACATCAACGAGGGGATGGACCGGTTTTTCGGAAACATCGATAAATTCATGGATGCGTTCAAGCTCGTGCCGGTCATGTGGGAGAACATCGGACCGCCGTCGGCACCTAACGACCCGCTGCCGTGCTCTCGGGGTCGCTTCCAGCTTCCAGAGCAGATGGACGTCCTTCTGAACGGACAAAGGGTGGTGCTATGCAACCGCTGAAACTGCTGCGTAACCCCACCGCTTGGGGTGCCGGCGCATTGGTGCTGGCCACCGTGGTGTCGCTCGTTGCCGCCTGGTTGTACATCAGTCCTCCGGGCCAGAAGATCGTCACCTTCTATACCGACGACGCCGCGTCGCTCCATTCCGGTGACCTAGTTCGGATCGCAGGCATCAACGTGGGCAAAGTATCCGACCTTTCATTGGAATCCAACCGGGTGCGTGTGCGGACAAAGGTCGACGGCTACGCGTTCGTCGGCGATCAGTCGCAAGTCGAGGTCCGGATGCTCACCGCTGTCGGGGGTTACTACGTGAACCTCGTACCGTTGGGTGACAAACCGTTGGGCACCAAGGCCATTCCGCTGGAGCGAGTGACAATGCCCTACAGCTTGATGACCATCCTCGCCGATACCACGAAGATCACCGACAAGCTCCAAGGCAACCCGCTCAAGGAGTCACTGGATCAACTCCAGAGTGGGCTCAGCGGCGACAACGCCGAGGCGCTCTCCTCGGTGATCGACGCGGGCAACAGCCTGGTGTCGACGATCCAAAAACAACGCGGTCAACTCACGGCCATCCTCAATTTCTCCAACGAGTACATTGACGCGCTAAACGGCTACAACGACGGAATCAGGACGCTGGTCCACAAGATTTCGATCGTCATTCAGACACTCGTGATCTACGGCAAGAAATTCGGCGACGGAATCACTGCGTTCGCCGACGTTCTGGGTCAGCTTTCTCCGATCGCATACTTTTACCGCGACCATCGTGCCGACTTCATGGAGAAGGTGCGGCATTACCTTGAGACCGCGCGGATGTATGCGGAGCACAACGGGGTGGTGGTCCGTTCACTACGGCTCATCGAGAACAAGTTCCAACGGGTGTTCGACGCGCAGAACGCGCCTCCAGACTTATTGGCCACCGACCTTTGTGTGCCGATGCCGGGGAGTCCGTGCTGATGGCCGGGCCGAAGTCGCGCCGCCTTTGTCGGATCGTCGTGGTCGCAGTGACGGCCGTCGTGACGGTGTCGACGGTCGGCTCGTGTGGCTCGTCGCCGAAGGGCGCGAGCGCCGACTATTGCGCAATCATGCCCGACGCCGTGGGGCTGTACGTGGGTAATCCGGTTACCCAGATGGGTTATCCGATCGGCAAGGTCACATCGGTCACACCGGGAAACTCCGACGTCCAGGTGCACTTTACGGTGACCGCGCCTCGTCGGCTGCCCGCCGACGTCAAGGCCATTATCCGCGCGACATCACTGCTCGCCGATCGGTCTCTCGAGCTGGTCGGCAACTCCGGATCGGCGCCCCAACTGCCCCCTGGCGGGTGTATCCCACTGGATCGCTCCTTCACCCCCAAGAGCCTTTCGCAGGTAGTGGGCTCAACCGCCAAACTGCTCAATTCGATAAGCCCCGAGGGTTCGACCAACGTTGCCGCTGCCGTTCGTGGAATCGATCAGGCCTTGCATGGCACCGGTCCGCGGTTCAACCAATTGATGACCAACACGGCGGCGGTGCTGGACAGTCCCGACCAAGCGATCAGTTCGATGGCATCCGTCATCGTCAACCTCGGTCAGCTGACCACCTTCGTCCGGGAACTGAGCGGGCCGATTAAGCAGATCATGCTGGACTTGCAAAGGACCCTGCCCGACATCATCAGGGTGGTCGAACCGGTTGGCCAACAGCTGTTCGGCACCTTGTACCTCTTCAAGATGACGTCGGATATCGAAGTGACGCTCGGCGAGCCGATGCAGGACACCATGGACGCGACGGCGATGGCCCTGCGGAAACTAGCCGCCCACGCTCCCCGGCTGGCCAACCTTCTCAACCCCATACCGTGGTGGATCAATACGGCAGCCAATTACTTCAACGCGCATGCGGCTCGCCACGTCATCAGGTACCGGCCCCCCATGTACCGCATCCGCACGCCCGACGGAGTCGGGATGTGCAACATCATGAACGCGAGCGCGCCGGGCAGCTGCGCCAATGTCCAGGGGACGCCCTACGCCGTCGACGTTGCGCTGTTGCAGTACGTGTTGACACAGGCGGCGAACCGATGAACCGCCGACTGTGCTCGATCGCCGCGGTCGCCGTCGCCGCCGTGGCCATGTCAACGACCGCGTCGGGATGCGCTGCACTCAATGTCAATTCGCTGCCCGAACCCGGCGGCAGCTACAACGGCGGGTACAACGTCGTCCTTCAATTCGAGAACGTACTCAACCTGCCCAACCACGCCAAAGTGGTGATGGGTGGTACTCAGGTCGGGACCGTCACCGATGTGAAGGTTACGAGCCGGCAGGTGGATGTCACCGCAAAGATCGACCGCAGCGTCTCTATTCCGTCGAATACTCATGCGGCACTCGAGCAAGCCACCGTTCTCGGTGACATCTATCTGAGCCTCGATCCACCTGATGGTCAATCCGCAGCACCACCATTGGCCCCGGGCGGCACAATCATGCTGGGGCAAACCAGATCCCCGCCCCAACTGGAAGACACGCTGGCACATCTCGCCGACTTCGTGTCGAGCGGTTCCATCCAACGTCTGCAGAACACGATCATCGGCATAAACCGGGTGACCCCGCCGGAGCCCGCGCTTCGGAACTTGGCTTCGCGGGTAACCGCCGATTTGAAGGATCTGTCCGACAACATAGATGTCGTCGACTATTTTCTGCATGGAGTATCCGGAACCGGCACCGTCCTGCACGACCGGCTTTCGTCCGCGCAGTATTGGTTCTCGCCGAGAGGCATGCGGGGCTTCGACCGTGCCATGCAGACGTCCAACTACCTCGGCAGACTCTTCCCATCGATCGGCAGCGTCTACACCGGCGGATACTGGCTGGCGCCATTTCTGCAATCGTTCGTCCAGTCGACCGACGCGTTACGACGTTCGAAATGGGCTTTCGAGGACGAGGAGCCTGCGTGGCGCAAGCTGTTTACCGACACGTTCCTACCGGAGGACAAATACCCGGCGATCAACATCACCTCGATCGTCGGCCCTGACGGTCGCGAGTTGTCGGGCAATGTGATGGATGTGCTACGGATGTTGGGCGCGGCGCCGTGAGAATACGAGATCTCGCCACGTTCATCGCGTTTGCGGCGATGATCGCTCTTGGGGTGGGCTATATCTGGTCGCTCGGTGTCCGGGTCGCGCCCCCGGCGGACCGGACGAACCTTTCCATGCAAGTCGCCGATATCAACGGAATCCTGCTCGATTCGAATGTCCTGCTCCGAGGGGTTCCGGTCGGCAAAGTGACGGGTATCCATTCGTCCTTGCAGGAGGCGACCATCGACTTCTACATCGACGGCCGCTACCACGTCCCCGTGGACAGCGAAGTGCGACTCGAAAACCTCTCAGCACTCGGTGAGCCCTACATCGGGTTGGTTCCGCGGGTCGACCACGGTCCGATGCTGCGCGATGGCCAGCGCATCGCCACGCAGAGGATCGTGCAACCACCGTCGATTTCGGAGTTAGCCGTCAGCGTCACCCGACTCCTCAACCAAGCGGATCCACAAGCGCTCAAGCGGGTCGTCAATGAACTCGATACCGGCCTGCCGCAACCAAATACCGTGCTGCCCAACCTTTCTCGGGCGTCGATGCTGCTCAGAAATGTCTCCGCGGACATGAACGGCAGGGGCCGGATACTGCTCGACAACTTCCAGGCGCTGCTGCAGAACGCGAGCTGGGTCGGCCCGTGGATTGCCGACGTCACACCCGGATTTCGAACCATCGGCCTGTCCAGCGGAGTCCTGTTCTCGGGATTGGAAATCGACAGGGCACTGGGTGGAGTGGCCATCTACGACACCGTCAACCGTCTGATCGACCGGATCCAGAAGCTTCTGGACGACCGCGGCGGTGACATCAAGGTGCTGGGCCAAGCACTTCTGCCCCATCTTCGGGGGATTGCTGGCTCGCTGATGAACTTCGACACCGGTCAGATGCTGTCCAACGTTCTCGAATCGGTGCCTGCCGACGGCACCATCACATTGAACGTCAATATTCCCTAAACCTCTTGACCCCCAGGTGAATAACTGAGATGAGAGTTCAGAAATCCGATGATGACCGATAAGAAGACAGACAACGAAGAACGCTCCGCGCCCGAGTCCGTCGATCAGGAGACCGATGAGCGCGAGGTGGACACGACTGAAGCGTCGAAGCAGGACGCATTGAAGAACGGCGAGGGACCACCCATCGCGGAGGATGAGCCCAAGGCCAAGCGCAGGCGACTGCAGGCGTCTATTTCGGTTCGCGCGCTGCTCGTTGCCGGATTGATCGCTGCCCTCGTTGCAGGCATCGGCGTGATGACATGGTTGTACGTCGGCGCCAAGCACGAACTGGACCAGCAAGCCCGGCAAGCGGCGAACACCAAGCGTGCCGAACAGATTGCCCTCGACTACGCCAAGAACGCCGCGGCCATGAACTTCAAAGATCTTCCGGCCTGGAAGGACAAGCTCGTCGCGGGAACCAGTCCCGACCTCAAGAAAAGGCTGGGCGCGGCGGCAGACCAGATGGAGCAGATTCTCGTTCCGCTGCAATGGGATTCGACGGCGCGGCCGCTGACGTCCAAAGTGCGATCGGAGGTTGGTGGCGCCTATGTCGTCGACGCGTTTGTCAGCGTGACGACGAAGACGGCGCAGGGTCCAGACCCCCTGCAATCCACCGCTACCTACAGCGTGACCGTCGACAGCAATAAGGACTGGCAGATCACCGACGTCGGCGGGATCGGCGCCGCGATAGAAGGACGATAAAGGGAGCGGGCCGATGATCAGGGCGCTGCGTCAAATGACGACCGCGGTGGTCGCCTCCGCGGTCGCGGTGTTGATGGCTGTCGCGGTGACATCGGCGACGGCAGGGGCCGATCCGGTGTCCGGTGGGGAGATGCCTTCCGATGACCAACTGATCCGGCCACTGCCGGTCGTCGTTGTCAAACCCACGAACTGGGTGCCGAAGTTCCCGTTTCCTTTCGACAAGACACGCAACCGAGTAACCGACGCGGACATCAACGCCGAACGTGAACTGTGCCAGTGGTATACCGCTCAATACGAAATATTAAGAGATCAGATCGACAGGCTGCAGTTCAACAGGATCCAGCAGAACGGACCGGGTGTCCGGATCGGGTCGGGTACCGACTGGGATTACAGCTTCGGGCCCATCCAACAGCAAGTCGACATTGTCACGGGAAACATCGATCGATCGATGGAGTTCATCACCCCTCGCGTGCAGGCGTTCACCATAGACCACGACTATGTGGGCGACATCTACCTGCCGCTATTCCAAGCGCAGAATTTTTACTCCTTGTGGCAGAGCCTGGGTAATGTCAACGACGGCATCAAAGCCCACCAGCCCGATTGGTTTACTGGTCCGTCGGTGCAATTTGTCAAGCGCGCGGGCAGCCAGATCAACCGATCCCACGTGTGCTGGTGAAGCGCGGCGGGAGAAACGAATGTCGAGATTAGGGGGCAGGCCCAGGCGCTGGATGCCGTCGGTTATCGCGACCATGACGCTTCTCGCCATCGGTTTCGCGCCAGCGCCCGCTGCGCGTGCCGACGCCACAGAAAACCTGCGGTCGGCGGTGACACAGGCCCGTGCCGCAACGTCGTGCGGAGCGCTTCGTGCCGATCCGGTTGCCGAACAGGTCGCGGCCAAGATCAACCAGTCGACCCAGGACTACATGGAACACCGGGCGACGCAAACACCGCTGACTGACCCGCTGACGGGCCTGAAGATTCTTGGCTACCGCGGCAGCAAGGCCAGTCTCCTCCAAGGGGCGTCGACGTCCGATGCTGACTCGATCAAGGCGCTTATTTTGCAGGGCTACAACAAGATTCCGGATTGCAGCTTCGCCGATATCGGCGCGAACATGCAACAAAACGAGCGAACCGGCTACTGGTTGACCGCCGTGGTGTTGGCCGGCCCGTGATGGGGGAAATTCGATGAGTCGCCGTCGCGCGGTCATTGTCACGGCGATCGCGGCCGCATCCGGACTGTCGACGGCCCCCGCCGCTAACGCTGCGGTACCCGTCACCTACGAGGTGGTATCAGCCGCCGTGGGGTCGGCGAACGTCGAGTTCTTCGACGGACATGGGCGCCAAGCTCTGCCGAATGTGCACTTGCCGTGGCGGACCACGGTCATGCTGGACAACCCTGGCAGCATGGGAACCGATGTCGCCGAGATCCGCGCTGATTGGCGGCCGGCAGCCGCGCCGAACAGGTGGGTGACGGTACGCGTCTACTTCGGAGACACCGTCCGCTGCGCCAACACCCTCGATGTAGGGGACGCGTCTTGCTATGGCGCTACAGGATTCAACAACTCCTGAACGTGAGGAAGGATGCGCACAATGCCATTCCGTCGATGGCTGACAGCGATCGGGTCCGCGATCGCGTTAGGTCTGTGCACTGCGATCCCTGGACACGCTGACCCGGCCCCTGATCCGTCGATATCGCCGTTCCCGGCTGTGGACACCATCACGGCCTGGTACACCAAACTGCCCGCCGAAGATTTCTTCATACCCAACAGTTCCGGCGTCTGGTTCCTGTCGCCCACCGGACTAAATTGCGGCATATGGACGTGGGGGAGCTTCGGCTGCACCGGTGACATCCCGGGAATACCTCCCGGCGAACGACACATCGCCTGGTTCAACGGGAACCGCTCGGTACACCACGGTTGGACGGCGGCCATCCAATTTCCCGGCGGCCAAGCGCAGCGTCCGCTGCCGCCCGGCAGTTACGTCAACTACGCCACTCCAGGCGCAGGTGAGACGACGTGTGCCGTCACTCCAGAAGGGAACACCTACTGCGGACACGGCGAATTCAAGTTCCTGACGACGCCGAACGGTACGTGGTTCAAAGCGTGGAACGACCGGGATTCCTACATCTGCAACAGTTACGGGACCTGCCCGCCGTGATGAAGCACGGCCGCTGGGCTCCGGCACTCTGCGATAGTTCACCACAAGTCAGGTAGTCCATCGCGGAGCCGGCCGCACACCCGCGAATTTCTCAACGGCATGGTGAAGCGCAGCATCACCGGTGATCGCCTCATCGACGAACTCGACCGCGTGACCACCTCCCGCGGCGCCAACCCAGCGGTGCTGCGGTGTCACAACGGGCCCGAATTAGCCTGCAGCGCAATGGTCGGCCGGCTCGACGGAAAAGTCGGCGTGCACGTCATCCCGCCCGGCGAACCCTGGCGCAACGGCTACGTCTAATCGTTCACGTGACGAATGCCTCAACATCAACAGCTTCTGATCCCTGGCCCATGCCCGCGTCGTCATCAGCGACTGCAAGCACGGCCCCGACACCTCGGCAATCCTTGCGTGAAATGTCGGAAACGACACCGCGAGGATCGGAGTTATTCGCGCAAAGGAAGGTTTCGCGCTCCAGCGCTAGGCCAACGCGAATCGGGCCAGGGCCACTACATCCCTCAGCTTGATCGTCGCCAGAACCCCGCCGTCGCAGGGAATGTCGACCCCAGTGAGGTAGCTGGCCTTGTCGCTGGCGCAGAATGCCAGCACTTCTGCGACCTCCTCCGGCCGGCCGAATCGCTTCAATGCGCCGAACTCCACCATGGCACCCGATCCGGCTTTTTCCTCCAGTCGGCCCATCGCGGTATCGATGCTGCCCGGAGACACCGAGAGGATTCTTGCACCACGCCGGCCGAAGCGCTCCGCCTGCGACGCGCAGTACCAAGTTACGAAATTCTTGCTGATGGCGTACCCCATCGGAATGATCTTGCAGACTGCTGTCATTTTCCTCATGAACGCGTCCTCATCCCGCAGCGCGACTTTGAACCCTCGTGTGGGAATCAGGATTTTAGGGAGCACGTTGGCAGCCACGGACGCGACGTTCACAATCGCGAAGCCTTCACCGGCGATCGCGTAGAAAGCCTCGTTCACGTGCACCGTACCGAGGGCGTTGACCCTGATGATCTTCTCATGTGTGGCCATGCTGGGACTCAGGCCCGCGGTATGGATGACCGACTTAACGGCCCCGAGCGCCGTTGCAGCGCTGACCAATTGCGCCACGGACTCGATGTCCGTAACGTCGCACAACACGGTCGTACATGGGATGCCGATGGCGTCGAGTTGGGTTGCCGCCGCGTCAAGGGCCTTCTGATCAACGTCGCTGATGACGATCGAATGGTCTCGCCCGAGGATTTTGCCTGTGGCGAATCCCATACCCCCGGCGCCGCCGGTGATCACACTCACTGGATGAGTCAACGGCCCCTCCGTTCTAGAACACTCCGCGCATTGGCTGCGGCGACACCCGCGACGCTGTGGGCAACTGCGGCACCTGCCTCTTCGAGCGGTGCCATCGCCTCGGTGCGCACGTCGAAGACGGTCAGCCCCTGGGGCCAGTTGGCCAACCTCCTGGCCAAGGGTGCGCCCAAATTCCCGAGGCCGATATAGCCCAGCGCAGGGGCGCTCATCGGATGGGCTCTCACCGTTTGAATTTCATCATCGCTGTGATGCCCGTCAATGGAGCCGCGCACTGGAGCCAAGCCCGATCTCCATCACCACGCCGGTCAGCACGCCCGGGTCGGTGACAAGGTGCACGACCGCTCGCGTGACGTCCTCGGCTTCGAGCCATGGCTCGGGGATCGGGTTGACCCGGGTAGCGCGCTGCACGATCGCCTCGTCGGGGATCTTGCCCACCGGTATCGCCATCGGGGTGGCCACCGTGCATGGGCACACCACGTTGACGGTGATGCCCTCCTTCGCCACCTCGAGAGCGAGCGACTTGGCCATGCCGATAACGCCCCACTTGGTGGCGTTGTACGCGCTGATGTCGGGGAGGCCCATGCGTCCGCCCATCGATGACGTGACGACGATGCGGCCGAAACCCTTCTGGCGCATCGGTTTTACGGCGGCGCGTAGGCAGTGGAAGACGCCGGTGAGATTTGTGCCCACCAGTTCGGCCCACATCGTGTCCGTAATCTCCCAGAGCTTGGTCGGCGGCGAAACGATTCCGGCGTTGGCGACGAGCACGTCGAGGCTTCCCAGATCGGCCACGGCGGTTCCCACCGCAGCATCGACTGCGGCGGGGTCACGCACATCGGCCTCCACCGGCAAGCACACACCGCCGGCCTCGGCGACCAGTGCGCACGTCTCTGCGAGGTCGTCGCGGCTCGCGAGCGGGTATCTGACGCTGTTCATCGTGTCCGGTACGTCCAGCGCGACGACAGCCGCGCCGAGGCCGGCCAGGGCGATGGCGTGCGAGCGGCCTTGGCCGCGGGCCGCTCCAGTCACCAGCGCTACGCGTCCTTCGAGACGGCCGTCGCCGCTGCGGTCCACCATGGCGGGCAGCCTAATTACCGGTGCTCGTGGTGACGGGACTGTCTACCAGGGTGTCGAGGTAGGTGTCGACGACGGTCCATTTCGGTGTCCAGCCGAGTCGCTGTTTTGCCTTGGTGGAATCGATGATGACCGGCACGCTGTACAGCTCGGCGACGGCGGCGAAATCGGGGACGAATCGGAATCGGGTGGCGGCGGCAACTTGGCTCATCGTCCGGTAGAGCAGATCCTTCCCGAACGGCACCGGACGAAAACCGAAGATGCGCGCGATGTCTTCGCTGCTGATCACGCCCTCGCTGCAGATGTGATACACGCCGGGGGCGCCGGCGCCGAGTATGCATTGGACGAAAGCCGAGCCGACGTCGTCCTCGTGGATGGCTTGAGTTTCGAAGCGCGGCACGGGCATTGGGATCCGCAAAGGTAGCCGGCGGTTTCGGTCGATGAAGCGCCGCAGTCGCCGCAAGCCGCTACCGCTGCTCTTGTGCCCGATGACGTGGGGACCCATGACGCCCGGCGTGCGGAGCACATAGAGATCGATGCCTGGGGTGTCGGCTTCGAGTTCGGTCAGAGCGCGTTCGAGGTTGGCTTTCTGCCGCGCGTAATCGAAGTATTTGATCGGCCTCGGCGCCCATTCCTCGGTGACCCCGTACGGCATGTCGGGATCGAATCCGAGCGCCGAGATGGTCGAAGCGAACACGAAGCGCTTTGCGCCTGCGTCTGCGGCCGCCTTGAAGGTGTTCAAAGTGCCGTCGATGTTGATCGCGTACGTCGCGGGATCCTTCGGCGAACCGGTGATCGCGAAGGCCAGATGTACCACGACGTCCGCGCCGTCGAACGCCGCGGTCAGGTCGGTGGGGCTGCGCACATCGCCCGGCCGGTAGGTCATCTTCGACCAGCCGTGCTGGACGGGGTCGAAGTGGCTTCGCGCGATGCCGATGATCTCGCCGATGCGGTCATCTGCCTCGAGAAGTGGCATCAGACCGAACCCGAATGTTCCCGTCGGTCCGGTGACGGCGACCCGCAGCGCTTTGTCGGCCACCGTTTCAGTCTCTGACCTTGTCGCGCTGGGCTCGTACGACCGGTGGCGTCTTGCCCCACTCGGGCACGCCGTCCTCGGGCTTGGCCATGGGGTTACCGTCGTCATGCACTTGCGCCCAGTGCGCGTGGTTGAGTTCATGCAGTGAGAAGCACGCATTGAGCGAGTTGTGAAAGCCCATATTGTCGACGGTTTGATTGACCGATTCCTTGATGAGCAGCGCCGCCACCGTCGGCACTTCGGCGACCCGCCGGGCGAAATCCAGCGTCATGTCGCCGAGTTCGTCAGCGGGAAAGACTTTCGCCACCATGCCAAGTGCGAAAGCGTCATTCGCCGATAACGAGTCGCCGGTGAGCATCAACTCCTTGGTCTTGCGCGGGCCGAACTCCCAGGGGTGGGCGAAATACTCCATGCCGCACATGCCCATCCGGGTGCCCACGACGTCGGCGAATTCGGTGTTATCGGCGGCGACGATCAGATCACATGCCCACATCAACATGAGTCCGGCGGAGTAGACCTTGCCGTGAACTTGGGCAACGGTGATCTTGCGAAGGTTGCGCCACCGCAGCGTGTTCTGAAAGAAGTAGTGCCACTCCTGCAACATCAGGCTTTCCGCGCCCTTTCGGGTGCCCCCGTTGACCTTCCACGAAGGGTGCTGATTCGGCCCGGGAAGATACTCCTGCTGCGCCTCGGGAGACATGACGTCGTGACCGGCGGAGAACATCTTTCCGGTGCCGCCGAGAATGATCACCCGCACGTTGTCGTCGGCTTCGGCTGCCATGAATGCGTCGTCGAGCTCGACCAGCAGGCCACGGTTCTGGGCGTTCCTGGTTTCCGGTCGATTGAGCAGAATGCGCACCACCCGCCCGCCGTCATGGCTCTCGACGAGCAGGTACTTGTAATCGGCCATGGCGTCCCTCTTTTCCGATTCCGTTCAACTTCATGTGTGCCCGGACGAACATCTGGCTGCCGTCGGCGATTCAGTGGGCATGCATCGGCTATTATCTACGCGGCATAACTTTACCGTCTCAGACGTGTGGAGCAAGCCACTTCGCCGCTGTCGTGGACTCGTGCGGCGTCGACGACGGACACAAGGGACGCCACAGATGGACGACGAGGACCTGACCGAAGAGCAGCGGATGCTGCATCAGACCACCAGGCAGTTCATCGAGGAACAGCTGCCGGTGGCGGCGACCCGAATGCTCCACGACGACCCGATGGGCTACGACAGAGCGTGGTTGTCGCGAACAGCCGACCTGGGCTGGTACTCAATGCTGATCGCCGAGAAATACGGCGGCGGCAGCATCACTGGTCGCCCGCTCGTCGACCTGACGACCATCGCCGACTCGGTGGGCCGTTACCTGCAGCCCGGGCCGTTCATACCAATGAACGTTGTCAGCGCTGCGATCTCGGAGTTCGGCACCGACGCGCAGCGCGAAGATCTGCTCCCCAAGATCGCCTCCGCCGACGTGGTGGCGACGTGGGCCCCGTTCGATTCCGTAGGGGAGTGGGATGCGGGAGCGAGCCTGGAGGTGTCGCGGGATGGCGAGCAGATCGTGCTTCGAGGCGTGCGCGGCTTTGTCCCGGAAGCCCAGTCCTGCGACTACCTGCTCGCGGCCGGTCGGTGTGGTGGCGAGCCGGTGCAGATCATCGTGCCGACCCAGACCGCCGGTCTCGGCGTCGAAGCGCTGACGTGCTACGACCTTTCGCGTCGCGTCGCAGAGGTGTCGTTCGACGGGGTGCGCCTGCCGGCCGCGGCCGTCCTCGGCTCCGCCGAAGCCGCCGCGACCCAGAACCTGGAGCGTCAGCTGCAGATCGCTGTGGTGCTGGCTTGCGCGGAAACCGTGGGCGCGCTCGACGCGATGTTTTCGATGACGGTTGAGTACTCGAAGGACCGTATCGCCTTCGGCCGCCCGATCGGGTCGTTCCAGGCGCTCAAACACGTCATGGCCGACCAGTTGCTCTTCCTCGAGAGCTGTAAAGCCGCCACGGCCGAGGCCGCGCGAGTAGTCGACCGCGGCGCCGATGATGCCGCCGAAATCGCGTCCATGACCGCAGCGTATGTCGATGAGTATGCAACGCAGATTGCCCAGGAGTGCCTGCAGGTGCACGGCGGAATCGGCTTCACGTGGGAGCACGACCTTCATCTGTACATGCGGCGAATTCGGACCACCACGAGTATGTGGTGTGAAAAAGCCTGGCACTACGAGCGAATCTGTGAGGTGTGTGCGCTGTGAGCGAGGCAGGCGAACTCGATCAGTACCGCGCTGCGATGCGGGAATGGTTGTCGGCGAATCTCGCGCGACGCACAGCCGAATCCGACGGAGGAATCCCGAACGAGGTGACCGCTGAGGAAGTCGCCGCTGGCCGAACACTGCAGAGGAGGGTGTACGACGCGGGATATCTGGGCATCAACATCCCGATCGAGTACGGCGGTCAGGGGCTCGGCGACGCTCATCAACAGATATGGGTCGACGAGTCCGCCGGCTATGACGTGCCACTGCCGGCCGGTATCGCGTCTGTCGTCACGATGCGGGTTGTCCTGCCGACGTTGCTGCAGAACGCCACCGAGGAACAAAAGCGCGAGTGGATTCCGCGCATCCTGCGCGGTGAGGACATCTGGGTTCAGTTGTTGTCCGAGCCAGACGCGGGGTCCGACCTTGCCGGAATTCGCACCCAGGCCCGTCGCGACGGCGACAAGTGGATCCTGCAGGGCACGAAACTCTGGTCCTCTGGCGCAATCCACGCCGACTACGGGATCTGTTTGGCGCGTACGGATCCGACTGTGCCCAAACATCGCGGGCTCACCTGGTTCAAGGTTCCGTTGCATGATGAGCGCGTCACCGTGCGTCCGGTCCGCCAGGTCAACGGCAGCGAGGAGTTCTGTGAGGAATTCCTCGACGACGTCGTGGTCGGCGAGGACATGGTCATCGGGTCGGTGAACGACGGCTGGAAGGTCGCGAACTCGATGCTCATGTTCGAACGCGGAGCCGGACACATCGACCTGTCCCGCTCTACCTTCCAGTCCCGCAACAAGCAGGCTTCCGATCTCATCGAGTTGGCGCTGACCTGCGCTCCACCCGGCAGCGAAACGGCTCGCGGGCGCAGGATCGGCCCGATAATCGCAGCCCAGCGCACCAAAGACTGGGTTCACGAAGCGCTCACGCGTCGCGTTACGGCGCGCCTCATGCGGGGATCGGCCAACCCTGCCACGTCTGCGCTGATCAAGCTGTCGATTGGCACCCGCGGACCTGACCGCGCCATCGCCGGCATGCAGATCGCCGGGCGCAATGCGGTCGCCTGGCGCGGCGCCGGTTCGGCAGGGGAGAAGGCGGCCAACAACTTTGTCTATGGGCGACAGTTCGCAATCGCGGGTGGCAGCAATCAGATCCAGCGCAACATCATCAGCGAACGCGTTCTCGGCCTCCCCCGCGAGCCGAGCTACGACAACGAAAAGCCGTTCAAGGACGTCATGCGGGACGCCCGAAAGTGGACGGCCGGCTGACATGACCGGCAGAGGCGGGCAAACCTCGCCGCTTGCGACCGACTTTCCTAAGTTTGTTGGGAAAGTCGCAGCGGGACCCGGCGCGGAGGGAATGGTCCACCGGTTATGTGGATTGTGGCCGGTGACCGGGCGGAAAAGTTCAACCCGACGGTGTCGCAACCCACAGGCGTCATACTGAACATCGAACCGAAGCCCCCGAGGAGCAGAACCCCATGATTCGCGGCTTACGAGTGATGATCGCGCTGATCATGGGTTGCTCCGAGGCGGTGGGAGCCCCCGCAATCGCTCGCGCCGATGAGTCGGTGACGTACGAGGTACTCGCGCAGTCGCCCTCACTCGCTGCGGTGGACGCCGAGTACACCGACGGCGCGGGCCAAGTCGCGGTGCAGAATGTTTCGCTGCCGTGGCGAATGAATGCGACAGTGCCTGACGCTCATAGCGTCGACACGACGATTCGCGTCACGTGGCCATCGCCGGTGCGCTACAAGTGGGTGATCGTCCGAATCTTCACCCGCGGCAGCATGCTGTGCGAATCCATTGCCGACAAGGGCGAAACAACCTGCACCGGTAGGGGATATTACAAAGGCGAGATGCCCAGATGGATGCCGCCCATGTCTCCTCCCGGCGCTAGCTGAGCATCGCAGTCCCGGCCACTCCTACTACAGGCGGATGAAAATGAGAAACCGATTCGTACGCCGCTCAATGATCGGAGCTGCTCTCGCCGGGCTGATAGCCGGAGCCCCCCTCGCATTCACTCCCGCCACGGCGTCCGCCGCGCCATGTGATGGAGCAAGCTGTGTCGCACACGTGAGGACCGATGCAGTCGCGGGTGCGGAGTGCCAAGCGTCCAGACTCTATGCCTTCGGGCTCGACGCGAGCGGAAATACCTTCATCTGCTACGCCACATACCGCAACCCGACAACGGCGACGTGGGTGCCGGTTCCCGGCATCGTTGGAGTGCGTGATTTCGGGGCCCTCTGTTCCGGCGGAGGGGTGGCCCAATCGCTCGACGGCATACCGATGGTATGCAGAGATGGCATCTGGGACCGCTACACACCCGCACTTCCGGTGTCGTAAACGGCGTCAGTCGTCAAACCTGGCGGTAAGCAGCCTCTTAGCTGGGCATTCCTTGAGCGAGGTCGTCGTGGTCGATGCCGTCTGACTGTGTGCGTCGTTGGACGGACAGGTCAAGAACCGATGTCAGTTCCCTTGGCCGTGATTTAGTTATATATATTTGAAAAATCCGACGATCCGTGGCGGCCTCAGTGAGACCGCGCCACAGGAGGGGGTCAAACGTGAGCGATCAGGTGCTCTACCCGCCGATGCCCAAGCCCGACAGCGTGAGCGAATTCTTCTGGAGCGGCGTGGATCGCCATGAACTCTTGATCCTGCGGTGCCAGGCATGTGCGACCTATCTGCATCCACCCAAGGAGGTCTGTCGAACCTGTCTGAGCACAAACCTGAAGCCCGAGCGGGTATCGGGCAAGGCCACGCTCGTCACCTGGACAGAGCCCCGCAAGGCCTACGATCCGTACTTCGCTGCCCATCAGCCTTACATCTTCGCCACTGTAAACCTCGTCGAGCAGGAGCCGCTGCGCTTCGCGACAAATCTCGTCGACTGCACCGGTGACGAGCTGCGGATCGGACAACCGCTGGCAGTGACATTCCGTGAAGTCGCCCCGGGCTGTACCCTGCCGCTGTTCGAGGTCGTCGGGTGACGACCATGATGCAAAATCGCGTCGCGATCGCCGGCATCGGGTATTCGGAAACGGGCCGTATGCTGCCGTTCTCAGACGATCAACTCGTGACGCAGGCCGTCACGGCCGCCCTCGATGACGCGGGCCTGAAACAAGGCGATATCGATGGGATTTCGACGACCGGCGGCGTTTCAATGTCGATCGGATCCCTACTCGGCATCTTGCCCCTGAATTGGTTCTTCACCTCGAGCCTATACGGACCCTCTTTCGCCGAGACGGCAGTAATGGCCATGGACGCAGTCGCTTCCGGCTCGTGCCACACCGCACTGGCCTTGCGTGTCATTCGTCAGCCGCGCGCGGGGGAGCACCCGATTGCCGCGATAACCTCCGGCGGGCCGGCCGACGGACCTACCCGAGTCGGCGGGCAACAGCAGTGGACAGCGCCGTTCGGCGGCAGCCTGCCGGCCGCGTTCATCGGCGGCCTTCAGATGCAGCGATATATGAGCGAATTCGGTGCCACGGAAGAAGATTTCGCGCGGCACGCCGTCGTCCAGCGCAGTCATGCGATGCGAAACCCCGAGGCGTTATTTCGTGAGCCGCTCGGTGCCGACGAGTATCTGGCGTCGCGCTACGTCAGCAAACCGGTGCGACTCCTCGATTGCGACTACCCGGTGGATTCCGCATCCGCGGTCATATTCACCACTCCCGAGCGAGCCAGACAATGCAGTAAGCCTACCGTTCTGGTCGACTCGTGGGCGATGTCCGCGGTGGCCGACATCGACATGGCACTGCTCGACGACTTCACTTCGAACGCGATCGGTCATTGCAGTGAAACCCTATGGTCCCGAACCGATCTGCGGCCCGCAGACGTCGACTGCGCCGGACTGTACGACGGCTTCTCAATCATCACGTTCGAATGGCTTGACGCTCTTGGATTCTGTGGCCGGGGAGAGGCGCCACAATTCATCAACGACGGACACACCGGACCCGGTGGGTCACTCCCGACCAACACAGACGGCGGTGCTTGCAATGTCGGCCGTCGCCACGGGGCCAACTTCTGCATCGAATCGGTCAGGCAACTTCGTGGTGAATGTGGGGAGCGGCAGGTACCCGGGGCGGAAGTCGCGGTCTGGTCGAACGCCACCGGTTCGTTCGCAGGTACCGCGATCCTCACTGTTGATCGATGATGAAGAGGCTCAGCTGCCAATCAGTGCGAGGATCAGGTGCTCCTGGCCCAATCCGACGAGGAACCCGAGCGCCGCACCGACGACGATGATGATCCACTCGTCGTTCTTGAATATAGGACGCATCAGGTTTTCGAACGTCTCCGCGTCCATCTCGTTCATCTTTTCGACCATCAGTTCTTCGAGGTTAATCCGCTCCGAGAAGTATTTCTCGACATAGCCTATGTTCTCCGGGAGCTGCGCGATCACGACGTCAGCGATCCGCCGCTTCATGTCCCGGTACTGTCGGCCGCCGACCGCGTTGATGATGCGCGCCGCGAAACCCAGTTGCCTGTCGATGGATTCACGGATCTCGGTTTGAATCGCGTAAAAAAATTGGTCCGACATAGGGCCGGTGAGAAGGTCATTCAGTATGGCCTTTGGGGTAAAGATTTCATTGGCCATCAGCGCGGCGTAATCGCGGGTGATCTGCACGCGGTTCGCTTGGAACACGCCCTGCCACTTGAAGCCCGGGAAGATAGTGCGTCGGTGCAACGGCCGGAAGATCATCTGCAGCGCCACGTAGTCGGTGAGGCCGCCCGTCAGTAAGCCGAACGCGGGCAACGTCCACGCCCATCCGGTCAGACCGAATGCGAGGGCCTGGACCAGGCCGATGATGAATCCGAAGACCAGTCCGGCCCTGGCGAAGAATTTGAACGAAGTCTTGCCCATGTCGTCGAAGAGCTCGACGAGCTTCCTCTTGTCCCCGACCAGCTTTGTGACAACCATGTGCCTCACGTCGAAAAACCGGTCGAGTTGACCCTGGAACTGCTCGAACATGGCGCGCGAGGCCGCTGGCATGCGAGTTTCCACGCCTTTGACGATCAGGTCTTTGACCTGGTCGGGAGTGGCACGCCAAACCTGGGGCTGGAGCGACATCATCATCACGTCGACGATCTCTGCGGTCGCCCCCCGTAATGGTTCTTGAAGTTCGTTGACCATCTCTTCGGGATCTAACTGGTCGAAAATCTCGTGCGGAGCGATGATTTCGGATGTCAACGAGTCGACCATTTGTGCAGCCATCTTCGGTGCCAGTCGGGGAATCTGGCCCTGCCAGCCGAGGTAAGGCTTGATGCCCTTGAACTCGATCGGATAGAACATCATCTTGAGAGCGAGAATCTTTGTGGCCCAGCCGATCAGGGCGGCGCCGAGTGGGATCGAGATGTAAACCCACAACGGGTGGGTGAAGATGGCACCGAACTCGACATAGATCCTCACTTCGCGGCGTCCCATACTTGCTGGCCCAGCGCGCTGATCCGCACTGTTCGTTTGATCACCCGCGCTGGACGTATTCCGCGTCGCGCTTTGGCCTGCGCGAGGCTCACAGCGTCATCGGCGAGCAAGATCTCGTAGTCGCTCTCCATCGAGGTCGGGCCCTCAGGCCCGATGACCGCCAAACCCAAATGCACCATCCGGGCGAGGTAGAGCGGAGTGTGGTCGGGCAGTGAAACCCCTGCAACGCGACCTACAGTTGACGCGTTTTCCAGCGCCATCACCGAGCTGGCGCCGGCGCTGGGTTCCGCGACGTGCACAACGGGATAGGTCGACCCATCCGACAGCGCCGCGAGGATGCGTGCTTCGTCGGGCAACATTGCCTCTAGCAGAGCGCGGTGGAGATCGTCGAGGCTATCGTCGGGCGAGTTGTAAATCGCCCTGTCAAGCAACGACTGAAGGACATCGGTCGGGGACGCGAGCGCAGCCGCTTCGGCGAGCGGAGGCCCGTTCGCCGAGGTGCCTGCCGCATCGTCGAGCTGCGCGAGGTGTTGTCGAATCAGTCCGACCACATAGCGCTCCGAGGTGAGGACCACCGGCAACACACCGGCGACCATGACGTCTGCCGCGGTCTGAAAGCTGCTGCGAATAAGCCTCGTCGCGTACATTGGATCAGCCGTCGTTCTCTGCACCGCATCGATGGCTCGACCGGTATGGGTTTTCTTGCCAGACTAAATAGGTCACAGCCAGCGAGGTTACTCGGCCGATGCGGTCTAGAAGCCCGTTCTGCTGTCTTTCTTTAGGTGCGTTAAGCTTGGCCGACGACGTGCCTAACTCATGTTGGCCGCCTTTCGTCAGCAACCGATGGGTCCCCCTGCTGTGGTTCCGACCCGTAGTGTTCCGAGGACAACGCCCATGATTCGCAATCTTCCGTGATGATTTGCTGGTGACAGGCGTTGCCCGCGTTCCCTACCGCTCCTGCGCGCTCGCAGCGACGATGCGAAGCGGAGGCGACCGTCGGCTAGCCGACGGCTGAACGGATACTCTGGAAAATGGCCGATGACACGAGGCGGCGCTCGACCGGTCCGCAGGTGACCGTTCGGCACGGTTTCGGGAGCTGACGTGGTCGTCGACGGCGGTGAGATCATCGACCATCGTTGGTTGACGCCGGCAACCACGTTCGCCGAACACGGTCGCCGAAGGCTCGAGTTGCTCCCGCCCACCTGGGTGACACTGCATGGGCTATCGCGCGATACCGCAGCGTCGCCGCGGCGCGGACGGGGCTCGACGCCGCTCCGATGGAGCAGTACGACAGCCATGTGGTCCGCACGGAGAGCGGTTACATCTGCCTGTGGCGCGGCGACGAGGGTTTCGAAGCCGGCGATCCCGAACGCGCCGGCGCACGCCACCGGCTTTACCTTGTCAGTGATGGTCCGTGGCGTTATGAGCGCAATGAAGGCGTTTGACGGACCGAGAGTTCAACGCGCACTGTCGATTCCATTGGACTGCCAGCTCAAGTGTGACCGCTCATAGTGGAAATTTCGTTCCCGTAAGTTGCTCCGACAAGTCCCAAAGCGCGGCAGCCGTCGCGATGTTTCGCGCCGTCGGGCTGCGGCCGACTGGCTGGCTGCGGCCCACCATGACGAAATGTGGACCGATGAAGGTGTCGCCCGGCAGATCCTGCGACACCGCGTACAACGTCTGCCGGGCACCAAAGTCGGCGCTGGTGGACAACCGTTTCGTCGCCGCAGTCAACACGTCACCGAGGCGGCGCCCAGAAGTGCTCATCAAGTTGGTCTGCGAGTACCCGGGATGGGCCGCGATCGAACGCAGCCGCGAACCGGCAGCGTCGAGTCGGCGTTGCAGCTCGCCCGTAAACAGCAGGTTGGCGAGTTTCGATTGGCCGTAGGCGAGATAGCCGGCGTACTTTCGTTTCTTCCAGTTGAGGTCATCAAGGTCGATGCCTCCGCGCCAATGAGTGATCGAGGAGACCGTTACCACTCGGTCGTTGAGCTTGGGCAGTAGCAGGTTCGTTAGCGCAAAATGCCCGAAATGGTTTGTGCCGATCTGGCTTTCGAAGCCATCAACCGTCATCGAGTAGGGCACCGCCATGATGCCCGCGTTGTTGACCAGGACGTCGGCCGCGTCCACACCTTCGGCGAACTTCCGGACGGACGACAGATCCTGCAGATCGAGTGCGCGCACCTCGATGTCGCCGGTCATCTGTTGTGCGGCGGCCGTGCCCTTGTCTATATCACGCACGGCCATAATGACTTTGGCGCCCGCCCGGGCCAACTCGCGAGCCGTCACCGCGCCTAAGCCACTGTTGGCACCGGTGATGACGACGGTGCGTCCGAGGAATGACGGTAGATCCTCTGCGGTCCAATTGGTCACGCCCCGAGCATTCCTTTCGGCAGTTGACGGGCGCGGTGAGGCTCGACGCGCTGTTGACTTGGTTAGAAGTGAGTGGTAGACACGAATACAGAACGCGTCTCTTTGTCTACTATAGAGGAGCATGCGGTGCCGTTGCAAGACGATGTCCAGATCGTGTCGGTGGACGATCACCTGATTGAGCACCCGCGTGTTTGGCAGGATCGCCTGCCGTCCAAGTATTTGGAGGATGGGCCGAAGATCGTCGAGGACGAGCAAGGCCACCATCTTTGGGCGTACGAGGGTGAACTGCACGCTCAGGTCGGCTTGAACGCGGTGGCGGGCAGGCCTTATGAGGAATATGGGCTCGAGCCCATGAGATTCCAGGACATGATTCCGGGTTGTTACGACTCAGTGGAACGCGCCAGGGACATGGATTTGGATGGAGTGCAGGCGGCCTTGTGCTTTCCCTCATTCCCGGGCTTTTCGGGTTCGACGTTCCATAAAGCCAAGGACAAAACGCTGGCACTCGAATGCGTACGGGCGTGGAACGACTTCTCTCTGGATGAATGGTGTGCCTCAGCGCCGGACCGCTACATTCCGGTCGTAATGGTGCCGACGTGGGACGTCGATTTGGCTGTTGCGGAAGTGGAACGGACAGCAGCAAAAGGCGCCCGCACGATCAGTTTTCCCGAGAGTCCAGTGCCACTGGGTATGCCGTCCCTGCATTCTCGATACTGGGACCCGCTGTGGAGTGCCGCTGAGGCCACTGACATGCCGCTGAGCATGCACTTCGGCACGTCGACGTACCTGCCGGGATACAGCTTCGGTGCGAGCGGGGTCACCACCGACGATCAAGATCAATACGACCAGCACAGCGAGCAGGAGGATATCCCGTTCGCGGTGGCCATCACGCTCTTCGGCACCAATCTGATGTGGACCACCGTCGATCTGCTGCTATCCGGTGCGTTGCAACGTCACCCCAACCTGAAGATCTCGCTGGCCGAGGGCGGCATCGGATGGATTCCATACATCCTCGAGCGCACGGACTACGTGTGGGAGCGGCACCGCTGGTACCAGAAGATCGATAAGGAAGCTCGGCCTTCCGATCTGTTCAAGCAGCACTTCTACGGCTGCTTCATCGACGACGAGTTCGGTCTCGCGAACCGCGACGCAATCGGGGTGGACCGCCTGCTGCTCGAAGTGGACTATCCGCATTCCGATTCGAGCTGGCCGAATTCGCGTAAACGTGCTCAGGAGGTTCTGGTCTCGGTGTCCGACGGCGATGCACGAAAAATCGCCGAGGACAACGCCAGAGCGCTGTTCCGCTTCCCTCGGTCGGGCTGGAAGTGACACCTAATCCCCAAGCCGGAGCCGAGGGCTTCCTGGCCGGCGTCACCGTGGTCGAGCTTGCCGACGAGACCGCCGAATATGTGGGCAAGCTGCTTGCCGGCCTCGGCGCGAATGTGATCAAGGTCGAACCGCCGGGAGGCGAAGTCACCCGGACTTACGGGCCCTTCAAGGATGACGTCGAGAATCCCGAACAGAGCCTTCATTTTTGGCACTCCAATATCGGCAAACGAAGCGTTGTTCTGGATCTCGACGACGCAGGAGATCAGGCGCGAATGCGGGACTTGGTGTCCCATGCAGACGTTTTCGTACACACCCGATCAGCGGACTACATGCGTACCCGTGGTCTCCATCAGGCGGACTTGCGTGCCGATGCGTCCGCACTGATCTACTGCCGGGTATCGCCGTTCGGTGACGACGGACCGTGGGCCGAGTATCCGGGCAGCGACCTCGTCCATCTCGCGCTGGGCGGCGTGGCCATGAACTGTGGCTACGACCCCGAGCCGTCAGGACACTACGACACGCCTCCGATCGCGCCCCAGATGTGGCAGGCTTACTGCATTGCCGGCGAGACGACATCGATCGCGATCATCACGGCATTGATCTATCGGCAATCTTCTGGCCGGGGACAATACCTTTCGGTGTCTATCCATGATTCGGTCAGCAAGAACACCGAAACCGATGTGCCGAACTGGGTGTACCAACGCCTTACGAACCTGCGGCAGACATGTCGGCATTCGATGCCGACGGCGGCCGTCCCGGCGCTGGCACTGACCAAAGACGGTCGTTGGCTGCTGCCGTACCGGACCTACCTGCCCGGTGGCAGTGCGCTTTTCAAAGCTCTGGTCGACATGCTGGCGCGACACGGGATGCAGGCCGACCTGGACGATCCGAAGTACCTCGACGACGCCTACCGCGCCCAACCCGTGGTCGCCCAGCATATCGGCGACGTCACCGACCGCCTCATCGGTCAGTTCCTCGCCAACCGGGAGATCTGGCAGGAGGCGCAACAGGTCGGCATGCCCTGGGCGCCAATCCGTTCGCCACACGAGAACGTCACCGACCCGCACTTCAGCGCGCGAGAGGCATTCAAGGTTGTCGAGCATCCCGAGTTGGGCGAGAGTTACACCTATACCGGGGCCCGGTGGTACTGCCCTGAGGTGCCATGGCAATCGGACACTCGGCCACCGATGCTCGGTGAGCACACCGCGGAGGTATTCGAAGAGATCTCTACCCGCTGCGCACCTGAACTTCCCTCGAGCCATGCGGCCCACCGGGGGGCAGCCGCGGTGTCCCCGTTGGGAAAGCCATTCGCGTTGGCGGGGGTTCGCGTCATCGACTTGTCCTGGCTGCTTGCCAGCGCCGGTGCGGGCCGGTTTCTCGCGGCGCACGGCGCGGAAGTTGTCAAGGTCGAACACTCCAGCCGATGGGACACAATGCGTTTCGGTGCCGGCTTTGCTCCTGAGGGCGGACGTGCCGAGCGTGATAAGGCCCGGGGGCCGATTGCCGTACCGCCCGGGGACCGTGGGCCGAACAAATCGGGTGCGTTCATGGAGATCAATTCGGGCAAGCTCGGCGTGAGCCTGAATCTGAAATCAGATGAGGGCAAGCAAATTCTCGAGCGGCTGATCGCCGATGCCGACATGGTGATCGAGGGATTCTCACCGGGCACCATGGAGCGTATGGGATTCGGTTATCAGAGGTTAAAGGAGATCAATCCCGGAATCATCTATGTCCAGCAGTCGGGCACCGGTGAGCACGGCTGCTACAAGGGTATGCGGACTTACGGTCCGACCGCGGCCGCATTCGCCGGCAATAGCGAAATGTCCGGCATGCCAGCGCCGTTCCCGCCCGCTGGTATCGGCTATTCCTACCTCGACTGGTTCGGTGCCTACAACATGGCCACAGCGATGTTGGCGGCGTTGTTCAGAAAACAGTCGACTGGGCTCGGCTGCCACATCGACGCTTCCCAGATCGAGATCGGCATCTATCTGACCGGCACCGCGGTACTCGACCACAGTGTCAATGGACGCGTATATGAGCGGACTGGAAATCGCTCCCCGTACAAGCCTGCCGCTCCGCACGGTATCTATCCGACGCGCGGCGTGGACCGCTGGATCGCATTGTCGTCTTTCAGCGACGAACACTGGACGACGTTGATCGAGGTGTTCAACAAACCCGAACTCGGGGCCGACGCGCGGTTCGGCACACTCGCCGACCGCCTAGCACATCAGGACGAACTTGACGCGATCGTCGCTGCATGTACCGCCGAGTGTGACGGTTACGAGCTGATGCACACGCTCGCGCGCCGCCACTTCCCGGCAGGGGTCTGTCAGACGGCGCAGGATCGTTGTGAGAACGACCCGCAACTCGCTCACCTGGGGTGGCTGGAAGAAGTTCCACAGTCCGAGATCGGCACTTGGCCGGTCAGAACGCTGCCGGTTGCTTTCAGTGAAACTCCCTCCTACATAGGTGGTTTCGTCGGCCGTTCCGGTCCCAACTACGGTGAAGACAATTTCAGCTTCTACCCAAGGCAACTAGGGCTGACCACAGCGGAGGTCGAACAGTTGTTACGGACTGGTGTCTTGTAATACGTAGTCCTCGCGGATCAGAGAACTGATTCCACTACCCACCGAACAGGAGATTGACATGGGACGAGTGCAGGACAAGGTCGTCTTCATAACCGGTGTGGCGCGCGGCCAAGGG
The DNA here is from genome assembly GCF_059812425.1 of Mycobacterium sp. NGS56. NCBI lineage: Bacteria > Bacillati > Actinomycetota > Actinomycetes > Mycobacteriales > Mycobacteriaceae > Mycobacterium > Mycobacterium sp. NGS56. The sequence goes on along the minus strand of NZ_JCALCQ010000001.1, from coordinate 165,955 downwards.
CGTGCACATGCCATTCGTCTGGCCGAAGAGGGCGCCAACATAATCGGCATCGACATCGCCGAAAATATCCCGACGGTGCCGTATCCAATGGCGTCCGAGGCGGAACTCGACCAAACGAGAGACCTCATCAGTGACGCCGGTGGAAAACACCATCTCGTCAAGGGCGACGTACGCGACAAGCAGGCTGTCGCCGAAGTTTTGCGCGAGGGTCTTGAATTGTTCGGCGGCCTGGACGGCGTTGTGGCACAAGCCGGCATTATGGCAGTGGGGAACACGGACCCTGCATCGTTCAACGACACCGTGGATGTCAACTTGGTCGGCGTGCTCAACACGGTCAGCGCCGCCTATCCGTTCCTGAAGGACGGCTCGTCGATCGTGATCACGGGTTCTTATGCGGCGTTCACGTCGGCCCTGAAAGCCGATCCCAACGGCGGGGCCGGCGGCCTGGGTTATGTCGCCTCGAAGCGCCTGCTCGCCGCGTACACCCACGAACTGGCGCTTGCGGTGGCGCCGCGCCGGATCCGTGCGAACGCGGTGCACCCGACGTCGGTGGATACGGCGATCATGCGCAATGAGCCGCTGTACAAGTCATTCCGGCCCGATTTGGAGTCACCGACGCTCGAGGATGCGCTCCCGGTCCTGCCGGCGCTGAATCTGTTTCCGGACCCGTGGATCGATGTCTCGGACGTCGCACACGCTGTGGTCTACCTCATCTCTGACGAATCGCGCGCGGTGACCGGCACGCAAATGCGAGTCGATCTCGGCGCTTGGATCAAGTTGCACGATTACACCTTCCCGTGAGTCGATGTGGGAAATCGGAACTGAACTCGGCCGCTCGGTCTTGGGTCGTCGGTGCAGCTCGCTCGTGCTGTTACGCTGGCTGTTTGTGAACGGCGATAATCCCGTGTGGCACGGTAGCCCGGTCGGGTGCGTTTGATGACCACTCAACAGGGCGCCACCTTCGGCCGTCGCTTCAAGGTGTTCACATCTCGCGCCGCGCAGGTTTCGGACGACTCACCGCGCAGAGACCGCATCGTCGATGCAGCTCGACGGTGCTACGTGACCATCGGCTGGGACAAGACCACAATGGAGGACGTCGGGCGCATTGCTGGTATGTCGCGTGCGACCCTGTATAAGAACTTCCCGACCAGCGAGGAGCTGCACCAAGCTGTCCGCAGTAAAGCCGTGGACCTGATGCGTCGTGATTTCGAAGACGCACTGGCCGAGGGTAAGGACCTGCCGGACAGTTTGGGGAATGTAGCTGCTGCGCTGACGGTTTGGTGTTCGACGATGCGGTCGGTGGACAATCCCAACGCGTTCTACTTTCGTATTCATGCCGAGGAGTCGGCCGTTATCATCGACGTGCTGGCAGAGGTTTTGGCTCCTCGAATGGCGCTCGCGCAAAAGGCTGGCGAGATCGACCGAAGTCGAGACATCGATCGGGCGGTGGAGTGGGTCGCGCGATGCGTGGCCGGCTTTGCGCTGTTGCCCACTGGCCGGGATTCGGAGCGCGATTATCCTTTTATCGCACGCGAATTCATTCGCGAATTTGTGGTGTCGCCCCTGTAAGGAGTGGCGCCAACACCCTTGCTTCGTCGGTGGTTTATTCCGTGCGCAGCCTCTCGATCAGATCGACGAGCTCCCGTTTACGGACCTTCGATGCCGGTGTCATCGGGATGTCAGCGGCAGACTCAAGGAACACGATGACCGTGGGTACCTTGAACGGCGAAAGTCGTTCACGTAAAGCCTCTTTGATCGACGCCTCGGTGAGATGTACGCCAGTAACTGGCACTACTGCCGCCGCCACCAATTGACCGCGATCCGCATCAGGCAGGCCGACTACGTGGGCCATCTCGACGCCTTCGATGATGTTCATTTCGCGTTCGACCTCGACCGGCGATACGTTGGCACCGGAGGTCTTGATGATGTCGTTCAATCGCCCGACGAATCTCAACCGTCCATTGTCATCGCGGACTGCGAGATCGCCGGTGCGATAGAACCCGTCGGCGTCGAACACCGCACCGCGAGACAATTTGTGCAAGCGTGAGGTCAGCGTCGGGCCACGAACCAGGAGCTCGCGGGCACCTCGTTGGTCGGCAGCTTCGGAGAGGCGGACCTCGAATCCGGGCTGAAATCTGTCGAGCGGTGCCGCGATCGAATACGGTCCCGAAGGGACCTCGGTGCCCCAGGCATACATCCCGAAAGTTTCGGTCATTCCCAACGCGGGCACCAGCTGCATTCCGGGTAATGCGGTAGCCGAGGATGCCGATCCGGTTGCGCGGTCCCGGATCACGGCATTGGCGCCCAGCGTCGACCGCTCAGTGCAGCGTGTTACTCCACCCGCAGCCATCGTGGGGAAGAGCGCCATGACGAGTCCGCCGACCCAAAAGAACGGCAGCGTCACGTCGGTCACCGTGGCTTCGGTGAACCCGAACATATCGCGCAGGTAGTGGGTTTTGTCGATGATCGCGCGGTGGGTGAACAGCGCTCCTTTCGGGTCGGCACTTTGTCCGGATGTATAGATGCAGAGCGCTTCGTCCTCCGGATGAACCTCGTATCGTGCTTGATCGAGGATCAGCTGCCAGCGACCGTCCCGCCCCCCGCTGACGATCCAATCGACGTCGCGTGACCATCCTGGCCCAGGGCCGTCGAACGCCACCATGCGCAGGTAGGGGGCTTCGGTGAGCGCCAGCTCGGGATCCTGCGCCGAAGCCAGGCCGGGCAACGCCTCGGCCACGAGTTTGACGAAGTCGCGGTCCAGGAACGAGCGGCTGGCTACCAGCAGGTGTAGATCGGAGTGGCGCACCAGCCGGGCGAGCTCGGCCGGCCGGCTGAACGTGCTCAACGGAATACACAGAGCGCCAATCTTTTCGATGGCCGCCCACCACACCACCCAGTCGGTGCCGTTGCCGAACAACAGTCCGACCCGAGTGCCTTTGCCGATGCCGCGCGCGAGTAGACCTCGCGCGATGCCATCCGAGCAGCGATCGAGTTCTGCGAACGACAACGATCCGGATTCTGCGATAACGCAGCAATTCGACCCAAATGATGCGGTCAGCTCACGTAGCCAGATCGGAATCGACACAGCGTCATGGGCCGACTCGGCAGGGCTGGTAGACATAGCGCCTCTTCCCTTCGCGCACACCTGCCCACGGCGTGCCTCTCCTATCCACGGTTCCCGGTAGGCATTCTGCATGATGCTCGCCCAGCCATTGACGCGTATACAAAAATTGTATTAGCGTCTACCTGTGTTATCCAGCGAAGAAGGGCGCCGTGACGACATGCTCTGAGTCCGCAGGTACCGAGGCGGTGGGCAGGTCGCTGAAGTTCATCGGTCCCGGCGTCGACGACATCAACCAGTTCTTCTTCGATGCCACCAGCAATGGCCAATTGGCATTTCAGCGATGTCGCGCCTGCGAGACATGGTGGAGTCTGCCGGCCTACGCGTGCTACGCCTGCGGTGCAAGCGAATTCGATGTTGTCGCGACTGGGGGGCGTGGGTCTGTCTATACCTATGCCATCCCGCGTCGTCCAAGCGCCGCTCTCGTCGACGTAGACCTCGTGTTCGTCGTGATCGAGCTCGATGAAGGGGTGCGGTATTTCTCCCGACTCGTCGGTATCGACCCTTCGCAGGTTGATTTCGGCATGCGCGTGGAGGTGCAGTTCGCGCCCGCCGATTCGGGTGTCATGGTTCCGGTTTTCGCTCCGGCCGGAGGTCCACCATAGCCATGCGGAGCTCTGACACCGAGGTGGTGGTTGCAGGGATCGGTATCACCGAAATGTCGACGGATTCCGGGGTGTCGTCGTCGACTTTGGCGATGAAGGCCGTTTCGATGGCTCTTGCAGACGCAGGACTGTCGCTGCGAGATGTCGACGGTCTGGTGACATATGAGGCCGATCCGACATCTCCATTCCTGCTCGCCCAACTACTCGGATTGCCTGAGTTAAAATGGTTTTCGATCACGCTGGCGGGCGGGGGCGGCGCGTGTATGACCTTCCAAGACGCGGCGCTCGCGGTGAGCACGGGACTGGCCGATCATGTGGTGATATATCGCGCAGAAAACTTGCGTTCAGGACGGCGGTTCGGGCAGGGAATCTCTGACTCCGACGCCGGCACGACCCAAGCTGTGCTGCGCCAGGTCTTTACCTACGGCTCCATCACGCCGGCGTGGTGGGAGGCGCCGACTTTTCATCGCTATCTTCACGATTACGGCAAGACCAATGCCGATTTAGCGCATGTCGTGGTGTCAGCCCGAAAGTGGGCGGAAACCAACCCCGCGGCTCGTTTCTTCGGGCGGCCGCTGACGTTCGAGGGCCACCAGGAATCCAAGTGGGTGGCCGAACCGGTTCTGCGCGTTAATGACTGCTGCTTGGAGAGCGATGGAGGCGCGGCGTTCGTGGTGACCACGGCGACGCGTGCATGCGACCTGAAGGCAACACCGGTCAAGATTCACGGCGCGGTCAGGGGAATGGCTCACCGGTCAACTCTGATGCAGAACTACTATGCGCCTGACATCAGCGGGGTGCCGGATCTCGACGTCGTGGCCGAGAACCTCTACCGGCACACCGGTATGACAGCGAGAGACTTCGACGCCGCCATCATCTACGACTCGTTCAGTCCACTCATCCCGATGTCACTCGAAGCCCTCGGATTCTGCGGACGTGGGCAAGGAATTGACTTCATCGCGGAGGGCCACACGTCTCCAGGTGGCGCGCATCCCGTGAATCCGAACGGCGGCCAGATCGGAGAGGGCTATCTGCACGGCTTCAACGGGATCGTCGAAGCGGTCCGGCAGATCCGCGGCAACTCGGTGAATCAAATCCCCGATGTCAACACCATGGTCGTGACCTCCGGGCCGGCCCTGCCGACGAGCGCGATGGTCCTGCAAGCGTGCTGACGATTCGGGCCATGCCTCATGGCTTCTGACCGGATAGGGCTTGCATTACGGAGAAGGGAGGAGCGAAATGTCGACCGTGTCATTGAGCCCCGGGAGACCCTACGTGAACGGAGCGTGGGACCACGGTAGCGGCGAGCGGGCCACGACGATTATCAATCCGGCAACCGAACAACCCATAGGCGAGGTTTACGAATCGTCTGTAGACGACGTCATTCGAGCCGTCGACGCCGCCCGGGAGGCTTTCGGCGACGGCCGGGGACCGTGGCCGAAGATGTCACCCAAAGAACGATCCGCAGTTCTTCACCGTTTCGCCGATGCCGTTGCCGCCCGGCGTGATGACCTGATGTTCCTGTTGAAGAACGAAATCGGCTGTGCGGGAATGGCCGGGGAGGTCAGTCAAGTCGAAGAAGCTATTCGGTTCGCCTACTTTTGGGCGGACCGAGCCGCGGAGCTCAAGTTCGACGAACCATTGCCGCCGAAAGCGGGCCTGACCGGAATGGGACAGGCGCTGGTACGGAAGGAACCGGCAGGCGTGATCGGGGCGATCACCCCGTTCAACTATCCAATTCTCTTGAACATGTGGAAGATTGGGCCAGCTTTGGCGACCGGCAACACGATGGTGCTCAAACCCTCGCCCTACACGCCGTTTTCGGCGTTGATCCTGGCGGATGCGGCCGCGGAAGCTGATATTCCGCCGGGTGTCTTCAATGTCGTTACCGGTGGCATCGACGAGGCGCGGGCGCTCACTGAGCATCCCGATGTGGCCGTCGTCTCTTTCACAGGCTCCAACGCCATTGGCCGGGAAGTGATGCGGCAGGCCGCGGGCACACTCAAGCGCGTAGTGCTGGAGTTGGGCGGCAAATCGCCCAACATCGTCTTCGCCGATGCGGACATCGACGATCCCATGCTGGTGATGTCGCTGGTCATGGGATTCACGGTGCACGCAGGTCAAGGTTGCGTGTTGCAAACTCGGCTGCTCGTGGAGCGGCCGGTCTACGACGCGGTCGCGGATCGGATCAAGAACGCGATCCAGGCGATGAAGGTGGGTGACCCGGCAGACCCCGCGTCAGAGATGGGACCCCTAATCAGTGCCGGTCAACGCGATCGTGTGCTTGGTTACGTCCAGTCCGGCGTCGCGGAACGGGCGACGCTGGCCTTCGGAGGCGGCCGACCCGCACACCTGGACCGCGGATTCTTCGTCGAGCCGACGTTGTTCACCGATGTCACAAACGACATGAAGATCGCCAGAGAGGAGATATTCGGCCCCGTGGGAGTGATGATTCCGTTCGACGGGCCCGATGAGGCGATCGCAATCGCGAACGACACACCCTACGGTCTCGGTGGCTCAGTATGGAGCGGCGACTCGGTGAAGGCCTTCGAGGTGGCCGGAGCGCTGCGAGCCGGCTACATCCATATCAACGGCGGTGACCAGAGCTTTGGTGGACCGATCGGGCCCGCGCCTTTCGGCGGATACAAACAATCGGGAATCGGTCGCGAACACGGCTCCGCAGGAGCCGACGAGTACATGGAGATCAAGACCATGCATTACCCGGTCGGCTGATGCGCTCAGCCGAAATCACTGTGAAAGCGAGTCTTTCGTGACCGGGGCGGGACCAGTTTTAGTCACCGGCGCGTTCGGCCTTGTTGGTACCGCGACGATCGAGCAATTGGCCTCGGAAGGTCGCCGGGTGGTGGCCACCGACCTAAAGACGCCCGCGTACGTCAAAGCGGCCAAGAAGTTGCCCGCCGGCGTCGAGGTGAAGTGGGCCGACCTGACCGTCCAGTCACAGCTCGACGAGTTGCTGGGAGCCTCGTCACCGTCAGCGATCATCCACCTCGTGGGCATGATCGCTCCCGCGATCTACCGTAACCCGGCACTCGGGCGCAAGGTCAACGTCGACATCACTCGCGCGCTGGTGTCGGCGGCCCAGGCGTTACCCAAACCGCCGCGCATCGTGCACGCTTCCAGTGTCGCCGTCTACGGCCCGCGCAACCCCTTCCGTCATCCGGAGAAGGTGGACGAGAACACCGTCACCGCGCCCAACGAGGTGTACGGCTCGACGAAACTCGAAGCCGAGCAGGTTATTCGGACGTCGACGCTCGACTGGGTGATACTGCGACTGGGCGGCGTGGTGAGCACCCGGCTCGTGTCGATGGTGAGCGGTTGGGACGTTCTCCTGTTCGAAAGCGCGCTACCAAAGAACGGTCGCATCCACACCGTCGACGTTCGGGACGTTGCAAAGGCATTCGCCGCAGCCACCACCGCGGACGCCGTGGGAAGGATCTTGCTCATTGGCGGCGACGGCACTCACATGCTGCGTTACACCGACGCCACGCACGATCTGACGGCTGCCGCCGGCATCGGCAACGTTCTTCCAGAGGGCCGTCCGGGCGATCCCGACAGTGAGACGGCCTGGTTTGCCACCGACTGGATGGACACCGGCCCGGCGCAGGAATTGCTGCAATTCCAGAACCATTCGTGGGGCGACATCTTGGCGGAGGTCCGTCGAAAAGTCGGTCCTGCGCGTCATGTGCTGCGAGTCGTTGCACCGCTGGTTCGCAACGTCCTCGAACGCCGGTCCGCGTACCGCGATGCTCCCGGCGTGTATGCGGATCCGTGGGAGATCGTGCGCGAACACTTGGGCGATCCCGCGGCGCCGAAGTCCTGACATGCGTCGGCACGTCGCCATGGACCGGTTCGATCCAACCGGCACAACCCGCTTGTATGAGCCGTACGTCTCGTACCGGGGCGGTCGACAAAGGAGGGGCCATGGACTTCGAAGTTAGCCGTCGTTCTGCGGACTTGCTGGAACGCCTTACCGGTTTCATGGACGAGTGCGTGTACCCGGCCGAGGCGACTTATCATCGGGAGCTCGGCGAAGCCGGACACCCCCATGCGCAACCCGGGGTCATGCAGGAGCTCAAGGCCGAGGCTCGCAGGCGGGGACTGTGGAACCTCTTCCACCCCGACCCCGAGTACGGCGCGGGGTTGTCTTGTATTGAATACGCACCTCTGGCAGAGATCATGGGCCGCAGCGCGATTGGGTCGGAGGCGTGCAACTGCTCGGCGCCGGATACCGGCAACATGGAGCTCCTCACGCAGTTCGGCTCCGCCGAACAAAAGGAGCGATGGCTTCGGCCGCTGCTGGACGGCGAGATTCGGTCCGCGTTCGCGATGACCGAGCCTGACGTCGCATCGTCGGACGCTACGAATGTCCGGATGCGCATCGAGCGGCAGGGGGGCGAGTACCTGCTCAACGGACGAAAGTGGTGGATCACCAATGCAATGCACCCTCATTGCCGCGTGTTCATCGTGATGGGTAAGACCAATCCCGACGCACCGACGCACCGCCAGCAAAGCATGATCCTGGTCCCGCGTGATACCCAGGGGGTCACGGTGCTGCGCAACCTGACGGTGTTCGGCTACGCCGACCAGGAGAGTCACTGCGAAGTCGTGTTCGAGAACGTGCGAGTCCCGGTTGAGAACATCATCGCGGAGGAGGGCGCCGGCTTCGCCATCGCTCAGGCGCGGCTCGGTCCGGGCCGCATCCACCACTGCATGCGGGCGCTGGGTGCGGCCGAGCGTGCGTTGGAGCTGATGTGCCGACGGGCCTGCGAGCGGGTGACGTTCGGCGCACCGGTCGCCTCGCGGGCGAACATCATGGACTGGATCGCCGAGTCGCGGACCGAGATCGAAATGGGCCGGCTACTGACCCTCAAGACCGCCTGGCTGATTGACACCGCCGGCAACCGTCAAGCGCGAACGGAGATCGCCGCGATCAAGGTCGCCGTACCCCGAATCGCGGCCAAGGTCATTGACCGAGCAATCCAAGTCCACGGCTCGGGCGGCCTGTGCGGCGACTTCCCGCTGGCGGCCATGTACGCGCTTATCAGATGCCTGCGCTTAGCCGACGGACCCGACGAGGTGCACAACGTGACAGTCGCCCGCCGCGAGCTGGGGAAATACGCGGCGGCGAACTGACGGCGATACCGTCCGGTTGGTCGTACTAAGTGCGGCACGGACTACGTTTTCGACCGTCCAGTCGGTCTGCTAGGCTCGCATGATACGTGCGGAGAGGACGGGTCATAGGGTGGCTATCCCAAGCCTGCTTGACGGAGTGCGGGTGGTCGAGCTTGCCGGCCGGCCGTCGATCAGGGTGGCCGCCTCGATCTGCGCAGTGATGGGCGCAGATGTCGTCCGCGTCGAGTCCGGGCTCACTGCGGAGGCGTCAATTAGCGGCGTGCATCCGCTCGTGGACGAGCGCGCGATGAGCGTTGCGTGGGACCGAGACAAGCGCACGGTCACGGTCGGCGGCCACGGCAGGGCAGGCCTCGACGAAATGATCGCGAGCGCCGACATCCTGCTCACCTCGGCTGAAACTGGTGCGGGCGAACCGTTTTCGAGTAGTCGTGGCGGAGCTCCTTACGGCGGCGTCCAGCTGCTGATCACGCCGTTCGGCACCACTGGGCCCTACGCGGCATACCGCGGCGACGAGCTCAACGTCTGCGCCTTTGGCGGTCCCGCCGTTTACGTCGGGGAACCCGGGCGTGAGCCGATCGTCCCGCCATTCATGCTCGCCAGCTTTCAGGCCGCGCTGTCCGGACTTGCCGGCGCGCTGGGGGCGTTGCTCGGCGGACGGGGCGCGCAGATTGACGTCGCCGAGTATGAGGCACTCGCCACCAGCCACATGACCGGCCTGTACAGCCTCTCGTTGTTTTCCGGCGAGGTGCCGCGACGGGCCGGGCACCGTAAGCCCAACCCCTACCCGTTCACTGTTCTGCCGTGCAGGGACGGTCGTGTCTGCCTGGCGTTCCTGGCCGGCCACCAGTGGAGGCGCCTCCTCGACGCGATGGGCCAACCAGAGTGGTCGAAGGATCCGCGTTACGCCGACCGCCGCCGCAACGGTGAGCTTTATGCCGACGAACTCGACGAGCTCGTGTCCGGGTGGCTGGCGAACTACACCAAAGACGAGTTGCGTGCGATGAGCGTGCAGCGGGGCATTCCGCTCGGGCCCTTGGAGACCATCGAGGGCCTACGCGAGTCGGAGCAGTTCCGGCAGCGTGGTTTCCTGCGCCCCGTGAGCGTCGACGGGCACAAGATCGATATGCCCGGCCTGCCGTTCCTGGACCGACCCGCGTCGCGCACCCGGATGGGTGCACCGGCTGCATGTAACACCGCGCGCGCCTCAGGCAACTCCGCGCTGCCGCTCGCCGGTCTGCGCGCCGTCGACCTCAGCTGGGTGATGAGCGGGCCGATGGCCGCTCAGTTCCTAGCCGACATGGGGGCCGACGTGATCAAGGTCGAGTCCCGAACTCATCTGGACGCATCCCGCCAGGGCCTCCCGCTGATCGCAGATGTCGAGGCAGGCGACGCAGGTGCAACGCCGAATATGATGCCGCACTTCAATGCCGTCAATCGCGGCAAGCGCAGCGTTCAGCTGGACTTGCGGTCCGACGCGGGGCGGTCGGTGCTGACGCGGTTGGTTCAGGATGCGGACGTCGTGGTGGAAAATATTGGCGCTGGATCCCTTGAACGGCTTGGCTTTTCGATGGACGAGCTGCATCGGCTTCGACCTGAGCTCGTCGTGCTCCGGATCAGCATGGCCGGCCAAGAGGGTCCCGACGCAGCCTTGCCCGGTTACGCGCCGCAAAGTACGTCCATCGGCGGGCTCGACGTGCTCGCCGGCTATCTGGGCGAACCGCCGGTTGGGATGGTCGCGCTCAACCTCGGCGACATCACGGTTGCTTCCTTCGGGGCGGTGGCTCTGCTGGCCGCACTGCACCGGGCTCGCACGCGGGGGATAGGCACGGTCATCGACTTGTCGATGATCGAAGTCCACGCGGCGACTATCGCCCCGTTATTCGCCGCGCGTCAGCTCGACGGCACCGACCTCAGCCCGATCGGTAACGGTCACCGGGTCCACTTCCCTCACGGCATGTATCCGAGCGCTGGCGATGACGCGTGGATCAGCATCGCGGTGCGGGACGAGCGGGAGTGGGCCGCACTGGCCGCGATCGTGGGAGCGCCTGCGGAGATCGCCGGCCGCACCGATGTCGCGCGCCGGCGCGAGGTCGCCGACGACATCGAGGAGCTGATCTCCGCATGGACCCGGACGCGCCCTGCCGACGAGGGCGCCAAGCAACTGCAGGAGGCCGGGGTTCCGGCAGCGCCGGCATACGGCGTCGAGGAGCTGATGACCGATCCGCATTCGTGCGCACGCCAAGTCGTCGTCGAGCTCGACCATCATCTGATCGGCTTCGTGCCGGTGTACGGCTCGCCGCTGCATGCGCAGCCAGCGATAGCTGAGGTGACCATGCGCGCGCCCGATCTAGGCGAGCACACCCTCCAGGTTCTCGACGAGCTCGGGTTCGACCACGAGCAGATCGCCGAGTTGGCCCAATCCGGCGCGTTCGACGGACTGGACCCGTTCAGCCTCGCGATCAAGGAGACCTTATGACCGAGTTGAAAGACACCACGCGCGAGCGGCCCGGTCCGCTTCGAGACATCACGGTCGTCGATCTGACGCACTGGGCAGCCGGGCCGATCGCCTCAATGGTGCTCGGCGACCTCGGCGCCGACATCCTGAAAATCGAGCCACCTGCGGGCGAGCCGCAGCGCGGGATGGGCGTTACGTTCCCGGGCGGCTGGAGCACGTTCTTCCTCGCCTGCCAGCGCAACAAGCGCTTCGTCAGCATCGACTATCGCAACCCGCGCGGTCGTGAGCTCATCAAGAAACTGGCCAGCACCGCCGACGTCGTGATGGAGAACGCGCGGCCCGGGACCTGGGAGCGCCACGGCCTGGACTACGAGAGCCTGCGCGCGCTCAACCCACGGCTGATCTATGCCTCCATCACCGGCTTCGGGCAGACGGGCCCGATGCGCGACTGGCTGGCGATGGATCCGATCGCTCAGGCGGCCGGCGGAGTGGTCGGGATTACCGGCACGCCGGAGGGTGGGCCCGCGAAGGTCGGGGCGGCCATCACCGATGTCGTATCGGGTCGCCTGGCGGCCTTCGGAGTCGTCACCGCGCTGTATGACCGGATGCGCACGGGCGTCGGCCAGCGCGTCGACGCGTCGCTGTTCTCGACCGCGGTCGGCCTGCTCACTATGCGCGAGACCGAGTTCCAGTTCACCCAGCAGAACCCGCCCCTGCTCGGCACGGCGCACGGTCAGATCGTGCCCGCCGAGGCGTTTACGACGCGCGACGATCGGCGCGTGATGCTCTGCATCTACAGCGACTGGCACTGGGCGCGCTTCGCCGAGCTGGCCGGGGCTCCCCAGCTCGCGGCTGACGACAGATTCACCACGAACTCCGCGCGCTGCGAGCACCGGGTGGCCACGATTGCCGCCGTGCAGGACGTGATCCGCACCCGCACCGAGGTCGAATGGACGGAGCTGCTTGCCGGCGAGATCCCCTATGGCCCGGTACTCGAATTCGACCAGCTTTGGCGGCACTCGCAGCTCGACGCCAACGAGCTGATCGCGCGCTACGAAATGCCCGGCGTCGGAGAGGTCCGCTCCATCGGCAGTCCCGTACGGTTCTCGGGCTTTACCCAGCCGGTGCGCCGCGTGCCGGCAGCCACGGGGGCCGACACGGTCGAAGTCCTCCGCGAGCACGGACTTTCAGACGACGAGATCGATGAATTGATCGCCGCCGGGGTGGTGCACACGGCACCGGCTCACACCGCGGCATCCGCGTAGCCCGCACGACGACACATCGCATGAGACAGCAGAAAACCTACAGCTGAAAGATAGAGAGGAAACAAATGACCGAGGTGGCGGAAAAAAGGACTGACTTGCCGTGGGGCGAGATCACCGACGAGACGATCGCTCACGCAGCTGAGCTGCTCGGGACCACGCTGCGACGCGACCGGATGGGCGGCTGGGTCACCGAGGTGAACGTCGACGCGATCAAGCATTTCGCTCAGGGCCTCGGTGACCGCAACCCGCTTTGGCGCGACCCCGAATACGGCAAGTCCACGCGGTGGGGCACGATGCTGGCCCCACCGACCATCCTGTATTCCGTCGACGGCACCACCGTGGCGCCGCGCCTCGCCGGCGTGCAGTGGCTCTACGTCGGCACCGACTGGGTGTGGTACGACGTGGTGCGGCGCGGCGATGTCTACGACGCCCCCGCCACGTTCGTCAAGCAGGAGGTCAAGGGCGGCGAGTTCGCCAGCCGCTGGTTGATCCAGACCGGCCACATCCGCTACCTGCGCAAGCCCGACGGTTTCATGGTCGGCGAGGCGTTCGGCAAGTGCGCCCGCACGCCACGCGGTGCCGCGCTGAAGAAGGATGGCAAGCAGAAGTACAAGGCGCGCGAAGCTTACGAATACACGAGCGAGGAGTTGGCAGCGATCGAGCGCGCCCTGATCGACGAAATGCCACGTGGCGCCGACACGCTCTACGCCGAGGATGTCGAGGTCGGCGAGGTGTTGCGGCCGACCGTCAAGGGTCCGCTGACCTCCACCGACATGATCGCCTGGTACGCGGGCTGGTCGGGCGCAGCGCCGTATGGCGGCGCGCACGGAGACGCCGTGCGCTATCGCACGCGTCACCAGGATTACCACGTCTCGGAGAAGACGGGCGCCAAGGATTCCGCCGGGCGCGGTCACCTGGAGAAGAAGACCGGCGAGGACGTCGGCATGGGTGGCGCGTATGACATTGGCCCGCAGCGCATCTCGTGGGGTGTCCACATGCTGACCGACTGGATGGGTGACGAGGGCTTTCTGCACACGCTTTCCGCATCGGTGAAGCGTCCCAATCTGATTGGTGACACGACGACCTGGCACGGCACCGTCACCGGCAAGGACGTCGTCGACGGCTACCACCTGATTTCGATCGACATGCACGCCGACAATCAGCGTGGCGAGACCAACGCGACCGCCACGGCCACCGTGTTACTGCCGTCGAAGGTGGACGGCCCCGTGGTGACGCCGGTGCCGCGCAACCTCACGAGCAAGTGACCGAGGTGCAGGCGGCGATCGTCGGCATCGGTGAGACCGAGTTCACCAAAGAGTCAGGCGTTTCGGACCTTCGGCTGAGCCTCGAGGCGACGAAGGCGGCGCTGGCCGACGCCAAGATCAACGCCCACGATATCGACGGCATCATCATTCCGACGGTCGTCGGCGCCACCACCGAGGACTTGACCACCAATCTCGGCATCGAGAACCTGCGCTACCACGCGGCGGTCATGCTCGGCGGCGCGGGCCCGGCTGCCGCCCTTCTGCACGCCAAGACGGCCATCGAAAACGGATTGGCCTCCCGGATCCTGGTGTGTTATGGGTTCAACGGGCGCTCCGGTGCGCGGCTCGGTCGCAGGGGGCCAACGCTGATGTTCGGCGAGGCCCCGAGCATGCGTCGCAACTACGAGGGCGTGCACGGCCTGCTGGTGCCGGCTCAGTACTACGCGCTGTGGGCGCAGCGGTACATGTACGAGAACGGCTGGAAGTCGACCGAACCGATGGCGCACGTGGCGGTAACCCAGAGTCGCCACGCGGTGATGAACGGTAAAGCGGTGGGCGCCAAAGAGATCAGCATCGAAGACCACCAGTCCTCGCGGATGATCAGCGCACCGTTCCGGCTCTACGACTGCAGTCGCGAAACCGACGGGGGTGCGGCCTACATCGTTGCCGCGGCCGAGCCCGGCGACCGCAACGCCGTCGCCATCCGGGGCGTGGCCGAGGGGCACCCCGGCCAGGCCGACCAGCCGACCACCCGCCGGCGCTTCTTGCACACCGGCATGGCCGAGGCGGCCCAACGCGCCTTCGCGCAGGCCGGCTGGAAGCCGAGCGATGTCGACTTCGCCGAGTTATACGACGCGTTCACGTTCAACGTGCTGTGGCAGTTGGAGCTGTTGGGACTGTGCGATCCGGGTGAGGCGGCAGAATTCGTGATGGCGGGCAGCACACAAGTGGGCGGTTCGTTGCCGGTCAATACCCACGGAGGTCTGCTCTCGCAGGCGCATCTGTGGGGTATCAACCACATCACCGAAGCCGTGAAGCAGCTGCGCGGGACCGCGGGCGAGGCACAGGTGAAGGGCGCCAAGAGGGGGCTGGTCACCGGTAGCGGTGACTTCGGCGACAACGCCGTCGTCCTGTTGGAGGGAAGCTTCGTTGAGTGACATCGAGTACAAAAAACCGCTGCCGCGACCGACGGGAACCGACCAGGAGCATTGGGCGGGCCTCAAGCGCCATCAGGTTCTGGTGCAAAGATGCGACGACTGCCAGACGTGGCTGTGGTATCCGCGCCAAATGTGCAGCAACTGCGCGAGTTTCGCGCTCTCGTGGACCGAGGTCGACCCGACTGGAACCATCTACTCGTTCACGACTCAGCACCACGCGACGGGATCGAAGTTCGATTCGGACCTGCCGTACTCGGTTGCGGTGGTTGAGCTGGACGCGGCACCGGAGGTCAAACTGGTGGGCCCAGTGAACAACGTCACCCCCGACGGGATCCACATCGGGCAGCGGGTACGCGGCACTTTCCTCGACGCGACCGAAGACGTGACCTTCCTGCACTTCGAACCATTCGACAGCGAAACCGGAAGTTAGACATGAGCGATACGGAAAGCCCCAAGGTCCTCCTCGAGCGCGAGGACGGGGTCGGCGTGATCACGATCAACCGACCCGACGTCCGCAACGTCGTCGACCCTGATGTCGCTTCGGGAATCGAAGCGGCACTCGATGAAATCGATGCGGACCGCGAGGTTCGCGCCATCGTGCTGACCGGCGCGGGGGAGAAGGCGTTCTGCGCGGGTATGGACCTGCGCGCGTTCGCCAAGCTCGGCCCCAAGGCCGGATTCTTCACCGAGAAGGGCGGATTCGCGGGATTCACTGCCCGCAAACTCATCAAGCCGGTCGTGGTCGCGGTCAACGGACCCGCTTTCGGCGGGGGTCTGGAGATGGTCCTGGCCGCCGACTGCGCGATCGCTTCCTCGAGTGCGAAGTTCGCGGTGCCCGAGGTGAAGGTCGGCATGCATGCCGGTGCCGGCGGCGTTATCCGTCTCGCCAAGCGGATACCGCGGGCGGTGGCGCTGCAGATGGTGATGTCCGGCGAACCGATCGGCGCCCAACGCGCGCATGACCTGGGTCTGGTCAACGAGGTCGTTGCGCCCGACCAGGTACGAGAGCAGGCGCTGCGGTTGGCCAAGAGCTTCGCCGCGGCGTCCCCAACGGCCGTCCTCGTGTCGCGCGAGCTGATGCTGCGCTCGCTCGAAACACCCAACGAGGCCGACGCGTGGAAACTCAACCAGGCCGCCGCGCGGATCGTGCTGAAATGCGGGGATGCCAAGGAAGGTCCACGCGCATTCGCCGAGAAGCGCTCGCCCGAGTGGGCGGACGCGGGGCCGATCGACCTCGGCTAAGCCGGTGCGGTCAGCGTATGACTTACCGAGTCGTGCATTGCGGAACGGGCAACGTCGGTCGGGTGGGCCTGAGGGCCATCATCGATCAGCCAGGTCTCGAACTCATCGATGTGGCCGTGCACAACCCCGAGAGATCAGGGTCGACGCGGGCGAATTGTGCGGCCTCGATTGACAGGTGTGCTCGAGCGACTGGACTTCATCCGTGTCCGGGAGGTATCGAATTACGCCACTTATGCTGAGCGCTGGCTTGATAACAGGGCGTGGTGCCGTGCGCTGATTTGGTAGCGAATCACAAAGAAGCCGAAGGAGTTACGCGTGGACGATATGGGGGAATGGCTCGAGCGCCTCAGGATTAGGGACGTCATCGAGAGATACATGCGATACAACGACGACGGCGACGCCGAACGCCTCACATCCCTGTTCCACGAGGACGCCACGTTTCAGACCGCCGGTCAGACCCACCAGGGTCGTGACGCCATCGGCGAGCTGTTCCGTGGCGCTTTTTCGGACACGGCGCCCGGGCGCTGGACCGATCCGGGAAATCTTTTCGCCCAACCGCGTTCACTCCACATTGGCTCGAATCCGGTGATCGATCTCGACGGTGACCGTGCCACCGCGGAGACCGACTTTCAGGTTGTCGTCCGCAACGCCGAAGGACGAGCCGCGCTCAGCGTAGTCGGTCGTTTCAGGGACCGGATGCGGCGCGGCGCTGACGGAGCCTGGCTGATCGAGAGCCGGACTATCGTCCCGGTCGGTCGACAAACCGACAAGGCACTCTGATGCGTGGGTGACCCCGCTCGCCACTCAGTTCGCGAAATTGATCTGAGCATGCCGATTGCTCAACGCAGTCACCAAACCAGAGCCAATGGGTCCGCAAGCATCCGACAGTGTTGCCGTTCCCACCGAGATGCCGTCGGATGCCCAATGTGTGTCGGCGTGCACACAGATCCAGTCGCTGCGCGGCAGGCGGGCGAGCGCGACAGTGAGATCGCCGTTGATGTAGCCAACGCCGGCGGTGCCTAGATTCGTGACTAGGCTGGTCGCTTCGGCGGCTGCAGCCGCTTGCACAAAAGGTGTATTCGGTTGGCCTGCAACGATATCAACGCTTCGGATGACGACACGCTTGCGGGCAGCGTTCTGGTGGTCAGCAATCTCTGACGTCCACCCGAGTTCGGCGCTTCGCAATTGCCGCACCGATCCGTTCTGCACCGGCAGACCGTCCAGGCTGGGCGCTACCAGGCTTTCGGCCTTTGGAGTCCACTCATGACCGTCCGGCGCCTCAGCCCGGCGGTACTGCACGAGCACGGCTCGAGCGACCGCGATACCTTCCTGCTCGATGGTGCACACCGAGTTTCGGACCCGACGGCCGTTGCGTAGCAGATCGACTGCCGTGGTCATCGGGGCCCGCCGGGGCGATTTGAATAGATCGACCGTCAACCGTGCCGGTGTGAAGTCGGGCAGGCCGAAAGCGGTGTCTAGCGTGAAAGCCGCGAGCCCGGCAACGGCGGCACCGACGACATGATCCTCAGCCCAGAGACTCTGTACTTCCGCGTAATCCGTTGGCACGAAAACATTTGTGTCCGTTTGCCAGAAGTGGGCGATCTCTGAATACATCGACACTCCTCGCAGAGTCTCGTTTTACAAACTTGTCTTCTCATCCGCATCGTCTGTGCGAGAGTAGTCCCGAATCAGCAGCAATGGCCATTGTTGTCCGGCTATCACGAGCTGCTTGGCATGCTGGCGAAGTCAATCTGAGCGCTTCGGTTGCTCAACGCCGTCACGAGGCCAGAGCCGAACGGCCCGGTATCGTCCAACAGCGTCGCCGTTCCGACAGCGATGCCGTCCGCTGCCCAATGTGTGTCGGCCTGCAAGAAGATCCTTTCGCCGCGGGGCAGGCGGGCGAGGGCGAGAGTGACGTCGCCGTTGATGTAGCCAAGGCCCGCGGTGCCCAAGTTCGTGACCAGGCTGGCCGCGTCTACGACCGCGGCCGCCTGCACAAAAGGTGAATTTTTCTGGCCCGCAACGACACTGACTCCGCGGACGGCGACACGCTTGCGCCTGGCGTTCTGGTGATCGGAAAGCGAAGACGTCCAACCGATGTCGGCGCTGTATAGCTGTACAAACGAATCGTCGTCGTCGTTCGGGGCCGCCACGAGTGGTGGCTCGGCCATCCACTCGTCACCGAGTGGCGGCTCGCTGCGGCGGTACTGGACCAGCACCGCACGCGCGACCTCGGCGCCGTCTTGTTCGATGGTGCACACCGAATTCCGTATCCTGCGTCCGTCGCGCACCAGCTCGGCCCTGGTCGTTGTCGGTATGGTCCGAGCCGATTTGAACAGGTCGACCGTCAGACGTGCCGGTGCGAAATCGGGCAATCCGAAACGGGATTCCAGCGCAAGCGCAGCCAGCCCGATGATGGCACCCCCCTGGAGGTGATCGTCGGCCCAACGACTCCGAATATCGACATGCTTGATGGGAACGAAGCGATCAGCTTCAGTCTGCGTGAAAATCGCGCGCTCTGAATCCATCAATGCTTCCTCGCAGAATCTGCGGCTCGAATATTGACGTTATCGGCGGCTCATCGGCGCGCCGACGGTCAGACTACACAGCCGTCGTCCCAGACGTCCGACCGGTCAGTCGGCAACGCGGTAATATCGCGCCGTGCCGCCTACACCGCTGCATCCGCGTTCCCAGGAGCTGATCAACATGTTCCTTGCCGCGGGCGCGCCGCCGGCGCCGCATTGCACGCCCGCGCAGCGCCGCGAACGGGCAGCCAACCTCCCGAGAATGCTGGGACCCGGGCCGAACGTCGAGCAGGTCCGCGACGCCTGCCTTCCTGGCCCTGCTGGTGACCTTCCGGCGCGCATCTACCGCCCTGACCCCCCTCGCGCAACGATCCTTTATCTTCACGGCGGCGGGTGGGTCGTCGGTACGCTCGACATGTTCGACGCCTTCGCCCGCAAGCTGGCCGTCGAATCCCGCTGCAAAGTAATAAGTCTCGAGTACCGACTGGCGCCGGAACATCCCTTCCCGAGTGCTGTCCAGGACGCCCATGCCGCGCTACGGTGGGTGGCCGCCCAGGAACTCGAAGGGCCGCTCGTCGTCTGCGGAGACAGCGCCGGCGGCAACCTGGCCACTGTGTGCGCACGTCGCGCTCGCGACGACGGCGGTCCGCGGATCGCGATGCAGGTGCTCGCTTACCCAGTCGTCGATCACGACTTCGACACCGACTCCTACCGCGAACAGGCTGATAACCCGTTGATGGGTCGCAACGACATGACGTGGTACTGGGACCTCTATGCGCCGTCAGCCATGGACCGCGACCAGGTTGACGCGTCGCCGCTGCGCGCCGACGACCTATCGGGCCTGCCCCCGACATACCTGATCATTCCCGCGTACGACCCGCTCCGCGACGAGGTGGAGGCGTACGCGCACCGACTACAGGACGCCGGCGTCCCAGTGATTCGGCGCCATTACGACGATCAGCCCCACGGGTTTCTGACGATGGTGAACTTTCTGCCGACTGCCGATATGGCGGTCGCCGAGCTCGGTGTCACGCTGCGCGCGTGCCTCGGCGACGAGGGCGTAGCCGTTCCTTGATTCCCGTCTGCAGCACGGACTACCATCCGACCGATCGGTCGGGAGAAGTAGGATGTACTCGGCCCACGGCGGACAGCGGCACTTGCGCGGGCTGACGGCGGATGTAGCGATTAACCACAAGGAGCGTAAGCGTGAGCAGAATGCTGCAGGGTCGGGTGATCGTCGTGACCGGAGCGGGTCGCGGAATCGGGGCAGGCATTGCCCGCCTCGCCGGCCGCGAGGGAGCATCCGTCGTCGTTAACGACCTCGGTGCGGCTGTCGACGGCGAGGGTGCCGACCCCACGCCAGCGAGCAAGGTTGTCGATGAGATTGTCGCCGCCGGTGGTCAGGCGGTTGTGAACGGGTCTGACGTAGGCGACCACGATTCGGCGGGTGAGCTTATTCAGCAGGCCATTGACACCTACGGCCGTCTCGACGTGCTCGTCAACGTGGCCGGCATTCTGCGCGACAAGATGATCTTCAACCTCGAACCCGAAGACTGGGACGCCGTCGTCAACGTGCATCTCACCGGCACGTTCAACACGATCCGGCACGCAAGCGCCTACTGGCGCGGACTCCGCGACGAAGCCGCGCATCACCGCATCATCAACTTCACTTCGGCTTCGGGCATGCACGGCGCGCCCACACAGCCCAACTATGCGGCGGCCAAGTACGGTGTCGTCGGGTTGACCTATTCCTGCGCCAACGCATTGCGCCGCTACGGCGTCACCACGAACGCGATCAGTCCTTGGGCGAGCACGCGGATGACCGACGCGATACCCGACGATCAGTCCGGCCACCACGACCTGGGATGGCGGGCGCCCGAGAATGTCGCGCCCGCCGTTGCCTACCTAGCCAGCGAGCGGTCGGACTGGTGCAACGGCCAGGTGCTGCTGTCGGGCGGCTATCACATCGGCCTCTACGACCAACCGCATCTGGTCAGCCGCATCTCCTCCCTCGGGTCGTGGGACCTCCCGAGGGCCTTCGACCTGATCGAGGAGGCGTTCTCGCGCAACGTCGGCATGGTCGGTCCAGAGGCACTTCCGGCCGTCATGCTGGCGCACTAGTGTCTTGGTTTTGGTGGCAGGTATGCAACTACTCCTGATAAGACACGCCAAGCCGCAGAGCAGCATCGGCGACGGCTTGGAACCCAATCTCTCATATGACGGCAACGAGCAGGCGCGACGGTTGCCGGACGCGCTGAGCAAATTTTCTCTCGCGCGGATCGTCAGCAGCCCGCGGCTGCAAGCGCTGCAGACGGCGGCACCCGTGGCTGACCAGCTCGGCATGACTGTCGAGATCGACGATCGGTTCGCCGAGCACAACTGCGGAATGGCGGAGGGGACGTCGGTGGAACAGGCGTCGTGCACGGATCGGCGGTTGCCGGGCGAGGTGGATGTGGAGGGGTTCGTCGAGCGAGTCAAGAGGGCCATCGACGACGTGATCGCATCGGGTGAGCACGGTCAGACGGTGGCGGTATTCACCCACAGCGGCGTGATCAACGCCATGGTGCACGCCGTGATGAAGACTGAAGAGCTGTTCAGCGTGCAGCCCGACTATGCGGGTGTCACGCGTCTGCTCGTATCCGAAGACGGAGGCCTCAGTGTTGCGTCGGTCAACGTGACCGAGCACGTCTGGGATCTGCTGTACCGGACGCAGTGGTGGTCCGAAGAGCACTGACTCGCATCGGCGGTCCTGCAAGTCACACCGCGCACCACCACGGCTGGCTCAAGCGCTGTCGGAGTAATCGACTTGCGGTGTGGTAGCCACCTGTCAGTCCGCGAATCAGGCCATTCGCCGGTCGATCCCGGTGAACCGGCGTCGGCTTGACGGGCGCGTGCGCAGACGGCTTGAATAGGGACATGTCGACAGACCAGTCGGTCGAATCGCCACCCGAGGCACCGTTGTCGGGAGACGATGGTTTCGCCGCCGCTCTCGCGGCTCGCGACGTCCCGTACCTGTTCAACCTCCCTGGGACGCAAACGCTCTCGCTGCTGCGCAAGATGGCCGAGAACCCTGACGGTCCGCGGGCAATTTTCATTCGCCACGAGCAGGCCGCCGCTTACGGCGCGATCGGCTACGCGAAGGTCACCGGCCGCTCGGGGGTTTGTCTGGCCGTGCCGGGTCCGGGTGCGACCAACATGCTGACCGGCGTTGCGTCGGCGCTGGCTGACGGGATCCCGCTCGTTGTCGCGACACCGCAGGTGCCCTCCGAGCTGCTGGGCCGTGGCGTCCTGCACGACGCGGACCTGCGCGCATTGTTCGCGCCGACAGTCAAAGCGGTGGTCGAAGTCGACGCACCCGAGGACCTCGGGCCCGGGCTTGCCCGTGCGATCGACCTGGCGGTGACCCCACGACACGGCCCTGTACAGCTGCTTTTCCCGTCGAGTTTTCTGGTGACGCGCATCGATGGGTTCGAGCTGCCAGACGCACCCTATGGCGTCCAGCAGCCGGCGATCGCCGATCTGGACGCGGCGCGGGCTCTGCTGCAAACGGCGCGGCGACCGGTCATCTGGGCCGGCGACAGAGTTCACTTCGCGGGCGCCCGGGAAGCGCTGCGGGAGCTTGCGGAGGCGCTCGGCGCGCCGGTCGTCACCGACGAGATGGCGCGCGGCGTCTTCGCTGAAGATCATCCGCTGGCGATGGGCACGGCATCGTTTCGGGCGATGCCCGAGGTGCTCGCGGAGGCCGACGTATGCGTCGCGGTCGGCACGGCCTTCCCGGAGTGGTCGACGGTGTCATGGACGATGCCGGTGCCGCAATCGCTCGTGCACCTCAACGACGAGCCCGGCGTCTTCCACGTCAACTACCCGGCCACCGTCACAGTGGCCGGTGATCTCGCCGCGTCGCTGGCCCACCTCGTCAGCGCTTTCGCCGGCCACACCCTGCCGCGAGACGACTGGGGAGCCGCACGGGTCTCGCGGGCCAGGGACAGCGGCATCGCGGCCATCGCGGCCGACCGTGCCGAGCACGTCGACGAGGGTCGTGGCATGCACCCCGGCGATGTCGTGAGCGCGCTGCGTGCGGCGCTGCCTGCAGACGTCCTCGTCTGCACCGACGGCTCGGCGACGGGCAACTGGCTCAGCGAGGAGAGCTTTCCTGTCCTTGCCAGCTCCGGGATGCTGCAGTCCGATGTCTTCAAAGAGACCGGGTCCGCACTCTGCGCCGGCATGGGCGCGAAGCTCGCCGCGCCACAGCGCGAGGTGGTCGTCGTGCAGGGTGACGGCGGCCTCCTATTCCAGCTCGGCGAGCTGGCGAGCCTGTGCCACAACGAGATCAAGCTCATCGTGGTCGTCTTCGATGACGGCTTCTTCAACGCCGATCGCATCTACCAGGAATACGTGTTCGGGGGCCGAGAGTCCGACTGCGCTCTGTTCAACCCGGACTTCGCTGCGGTGGCGACGGCGTTCGGGCTGCACGGCGAGAACGTCACCTCGGTGGCCGAGCTCGACGCGTCGTTGCGGGATGCACTCAAACGCAACTCGTCGACCGTGATCGCAGCCGCGATCGACCCAATGGCACTGCCCTATCGACTGCGCTCCCGTATCGAGGTATGGAGGCGCCGTACCGCTGCCGCGCAGGCCGTCACCGCCGACTCCGGGCACAACGGCGCCCGCGTCACTGCGTCGTAACCATGGCCCAGGTCATGTCCGAGGCTGGTCCGAGCACCTGGGTCGTCGGTATCGGCGGCATCGGCGCCACCCTCGGGTGCCGCCTGGCCCGCGACGGCGACGTGCTGCTCGTCGACGGGTGGGAAGAGAACATTGCCGCGATCCAAGACCGCGGGTTGGCGGTGGAGTATGCGGACGAGACGGTGATCGCGAGGGCACCTGCGGTGACCCTCGATCGGCTGGCCGGTGCCAGGGGACCGGCTCCGCACGTGGTGATCCTTGCTGTCAAGTCCTATCAAACCGCTGAGACGATCGGGATTCTCAAGCCGTTGATCGGGTCCGAGACACAAGTGGTTTCGGCGCAGAACGGGCTCAACGAGGATACGATCGCCGACCTGATCGGAACTGAACGCACGGTCGGCGCGATCTGCCTGTTCGACGGCCAACTGATGGAGCCGGGGCGGGCGCGCCAGCGGCGTACCGACGGCAAGATGGTGATCGGCGACTTAAGTGCTGCCCCTGAGCAAAAGCGGCAAGTCCTGCAGGACATTGCACGGCGGCTCCGCCCGGCCGTGGACGTCGAGATCAGCGGCAACATCTATGGCGAGTTGTGGACCAAGGTCATCCGCAACGGGATGATCAACGGCGTGTGCGCGCTGGCCGGCGCCGACGTCGGGACCGCTGCCGGCGATGACGACATGCTGAGCATCATCGTGGCCCTCGGGGTCGAGGGGGTGCGAGTCGCGCGCGCGCTCGGTGTGACGCTCATCGAGGCCGATCTGTATGGCGCCAGCGTGACCGACTTCGAACGGGGGCTCAACGATCCGGCGAGTTATGAGCGCGTGGCGGCGAAGGTCCGCGCGGAATATCTGAGCTTCGCGCGGGTGATTCCGTCCATGGCGCAGGATGTCGCGAAAGGACGGCCGACCGAGATCGAATATCTCAACGGCGTTGTCGTCGCCAAGGGTGAGATGTTGGGGCTTGAGACGAAGGTCAGCGCGGCGCTCGTCGAGGCCGTCAAACGGATCGAAGGCACCGAGCATCGGTCCGCGGACGGCAGCTCGGCGATCGAGGCGCTGGCCGCGTTGGTCGCTCGGCTTAGGAATGGAGGCTGACGATATGAGGCCGGCGACATGAGCGTGATCGATCGCCCGCCGATCAACCTGCGCCATCTTGACAAGCTTTTCATCGACGGGCAGTGGGTCGTGCCGTCCAGCGACGCGAGAATCACCGTGATCGACTCCGCCACCGAGATGCCGGCGTTCACCGTGCCCGAGGCGCAGGCGGCCGACATCGCGCGAGCCGTGGCGGCCGCACGCGAGGCGTTCGACACCGGGCCGTGGCCGCGCTTCACCCATGAGGAGCGCGCCTGGTACCTGCGCGCGATTGCGGCCGCACTCCGCGAACGCAGTGAGGAGATCGGCGGCCTGTGGCCCCGCGAGGCCGGAGTGCTGCACAGCATCGCCCGCGAAATCGCCGCGGGCGCCGCCTGGCGGTTCGACTTCTACGCCTCGCTTGCCGACACGTTTCTTTTTGAGGAGGAGATGGCGCCGACCGCGGGTGGCGAGTTCGGACTGCTCGTCCGCGAACCGGTCGGAGTCGTCGGTGCGATCGTGCCATGGAACGCGCCACTCGGACTGATGTCCAGCAAGCTGGCGCCCGCACTGCTGGCCGGCTGCACCGCAGTGCTGAAGTTGTCACCCGAGGCCCCCGGCGAGGGCTACGTGCTCGCCGAAATTGCTGAAGACGTCGGGCTGCCGCCCGGCGTGCTCAACGTCGTCACCGCCGACCGTGAGGTGTCCGAGCTTTTGGTGCGCAACCCCGGTGTCGACAAGATCTCTTTCACCGGATCGACGCTGGCCGGGCGACGAATCGCTTCAATCTGCGGCGAGCGGATCGCACGCTGCACGCTCGAACTGGGCGGCAAGTCGGCGGCCGTCGTCCTCGATGACATCGATCTTGGGCGCGCCGCCCAGGCACTCGCGTCTGCCGAATGCTCGATTTCGGGCCAGGTGTGCTCCTCGCTGACCCGCATCGTCGTCTCGCGTCACCGCCACGACGAACTGGTCGACGCACTGTCGTCAATATTCTCCGAAGTGCGGGTCGGTGATCCCTTTGATGCCCAATCCCAGATGGGACCGTTAGCCTCAGAGCGCCAGCTCGAACGCGTACTCGGCTTTATCAGCACCGGGGTCGAGGAGGGTGCCACCCTGGCAACGGGTGGCGGTCGACCGGCCGACCACGTACGGGGCTACTTTGTCGAGCCGACGGTATTCGGCAACGTCGACAACGCCTCGACGATCGCGCGCGAGGAGATCTTCGGCCCGGTGCTCAGCGTCATCCCGGCGGCAGACGAGCGCGACGCCGTGCGGATCGCCAACGACACGATCTACGGACTCAACGCGTCGGTGTTCACCGATGACGTCGAGAGAGCGCGGTCCGTGGCCGCGCAGCTTCGGTCGGGTACCGTAGGACACAATGCATTCCGCACCGACGTCGGGATCGCCTTCGGCGGTTTCAAACAGTCGGGCATCGGTCGGGAAGGCGGTCGCGAGGGGCTCTACCCGTACCTCGAAACCAAGACCGTCATCCTCGACGGGCGGCCAAAGCGATACGGGGCGGGGTAAGCGATTCTCGACCGTCTATTCGGTCGGCTTGACCGCACCGATCGCGCACTGTTAACCTGCGCCGATGGCTCCCCGGAGTAAGACCGCGGCCGCCGCGTCCGGTGGGGCAGATACGACAGGGTATGACCGCAAACGCCGCGACATCGCCAAGGCGGCCGCCAAGGTCTTCTACAAAAAGGGTTACCTTTCGACGAACGTCGACCAGATCGCGGCCGCGGCCGGTCTGCGGAAACCTTCGCTCTACCACTACTTCAAGAGCAAGAGCGACATCTTGTTCGCGATCCACGAGGAATTCATCGACGTCCTACTCGAGAAGCAACAGGCCCGGCATGACGGTGCGCGCACTGTTCGCGAGTCGCTGACACAGGATATGGCCGACGCGCTCGGCTTGCTCGATAGCCACCACGGGCACCACCGCGTCTTCTACGAGAATTTCGACGAGCTGCCTCGCAGCCAGCGCAATACCATCCTGGCCAAAAACCGGGATTACTACGCGGCTATCGAGGACAAGATCGAGCGAGGCATCTCCAACGGAGAGATACGCGACCTGCCCCCCCGGATGATCGCACTGGCCATGTTTGGGGCATGCAATTGGGCGTACCAGTGGTATCACCCTGGCGGAGCGATGACGACGCGCGAGATCGCCGAGATGTTTGCGACCATCTTCTTTGACGGGATCGCCGTATCGGGCGACTGAGGCCGGCCCCGAGAAGAGCCCGGCTTTCGGCGAGGAAGACCTTCGGTTCGGGCGCGTCTTCGTGGGGCTGATCCCTTCCGTTTGAGCCACCATACCGACCGTCTGGACGGTCGAGATTGTGGTAGCGTGACCCGCCGTGGCGCCTTCGAAGCCGTCGTTGTCCAAGGCGGAGCTGGAGGTCGGGCTGCAACGACTATGCCGCGCACGCACGGGAGACCGAGCGGCGCGGGTGACCGATCTTCGACCGGTTGGTGGGCACGCCGGCCTTACTCTGGGATTCGATCTTCATTGGACGCCGGAGGCGCGGACTCCCCGCAATGAGGCACTGATCGTGCGGCTTGCGCCGCCAGGGGTCCGCGCCGCGGGCCCGGCCGACGTTGTGCGCCAGGCGCGCCTGCTGCGCTGCCTGAGCTCGCTCGGTGTGCCGGTCCCTGGTGTGCGATGGTCTGGCTCGGACACGAGGTATTTCGGCACGCCGTTTCATGTCGTCGAGCACATCCACGGGCGAACGTTCGGGCTCGATGAGCCCGACGGGACGCGTGAAATGGGCGACGTCCACAAGGTTGGCCGCGACGCGATCCGCCGCCTGGCGGAGCTGCATCGGCTGGACCCGGCCCGAACGGCGTCCGTGTTGGATGAACCACTGGACCTGCAGACGGATATCGTTCGCTGGGACCGATTCGTCGAGCGCGCAGGAGACCCACATCTCGTCGTCGACATCCCCGAGCTGCGTTCGAAGTTGCGCGCGCGAATGCCGCGGGCGCCGCGGATCGGCATTGTGCACGGCGACTATCAGTGGTCCAACGTACTCGTGCGCGAGGAGCAGATCGCAGCGATCCTCGATTGGGAATTGGCGGCCGTCGGACCGGTATTGACCGATCTCGGGTGGTTGTGCCTTTTTAGCGAACCCCAATGTTGGAGCCCCCCGATCGTGTTGCCTCCGTTGCCCAGTCCGCGGGAACTCGTTTCCGAGTACGCGCGCCAATGCGGTGATGACGTCGACGAAATCGACTGGTACCGCGCGCATGCCGCATATAAGTTCGGAATCATTGCTGCACTCAACCTCGGGCTGCACCTGCGCGGCAAACGCCACGACCCGTTCTGGGAAGAGCTCGCCCCGTCGGTTCCGCAGATGATCAGGCACGGGATCGCGCTGATCTCCACCTGAGCCGACCATCACCGCGTCGCAAACCCGTGCTTGACAGTGCACCGCGGGGTTTCGGCGGCGCCGGTCGTGCCGCTGTCCGGGTTTGACTTCCGGACACGTCGCGATAGCATCAGAGATGCCAACCCGACCGAACGGTCGGGCGGAAGCAATACCCGGGAGAGAATTGTGAGCCGCCGTAATCGCTTCTGTTCTGCGCTGGTGATGCCCTGATGACGTCGACGATCGCGCATGGCCCTACCGAAGTCCGCCCACAGGACAGCACCGATTCGAGTGGCACTGCGCCAAATCGACCGTTGACCATCGATTGCGACGTTCATCCGACGCCGCACGATTTCGATGAATTTCTGAGCTACGTGCCGGAGCCGTGGCGCAGCCGCGAGGCCATGGCCTACAGCACGCGTGGCGCAGGCACCTCCTACAGCTACTACGTCCCTGGCGGTTCAACCCGCAAGGAAGCGATTCCGAACACCGGTGGCCCGGCGGCGTCCGACCCATATCTGACTGCCGAGCAGTTGCTCGAGGGAATCGGTGTGGATATCGCGATCCTCTTGTCGCTCGTCGCTCGACCTGTGGCCAACCCGGTGCACGAGTCGGCGTTGTCCGAGGGCTCCAACCGGTGGCTCCAGGAGCGCTGGCTGCACGGTGAGTTTGGCGACCGCTATCGCGGCGCGATCCGCGTGTGCGCTGACGCCCCGGATCGCGCTGTCGCTGAGATCGCGCGCGCACACGACGCCTCCGACCGCTTCAATTCCGTGCTCGTGGTACCCAATGTGCTGCGGCCGCTCGGCCACGAGCCATACATGCCGATCTACGAGGCGGCGGCCGAGCGGAGGCTTCCGGTCGTCATGCATCTCACCCGGCCCGCCGGAATGGCGCTTGGCACCCCTGTTGGATTCCCGCAGCACTTCGTGGAAGTGCAGCCGATGTACTCGCTGCTATACGCCACCCACCTCGTGAGCATGGTCTTCAACGGCGTCTTCGCGCGCTTCCCGGATCTCCGGGTCGCCTACGTCGAGGGGGGTATTGCCTGGGTGCCTGCGCTCATGCGCCGGATGGATCGCAACTGGGAGGGTCTGCGCTCGGAGGTTCCGTGGGTAACGAAACCGCCGTCGGAGTACGTCGCCGAGCAGGCTTTCTTCACCACCCAACCGATCGAAGAGCCGCTCGAGGGACCCGCTCCGCTCATGGAGGCTTTCGCTGGCGCCGAGCACCTGCTGACTCGCAACATTCTGTTTTCGACCGACTATCCGCACTGGGACGCCGACGAGCCTCGTTGGGTGCTGCGCCAATTCCCAGCCGAATACCACGACGCGATCCGCGGCGCCAACGCCCGCGCGCTGTACAAACTGTGAGCGCGCCAGCCGGGCCCCGGGTTGAGCACTTCGACTGCGGTCCGCTCGCCGATCTCGAAGACGGCGGCATGACGCTCGTCGACGGGCCGGACGGGAGCATCGGCCTTTTCCGGCGCGGAGTCACGGTGTACGCACTGCGCAACTGGTGCCCACACAACGGCGGACCGGTGTGCCTGGGCCCCGTGACGGGCACCAACGTGACCAAGGGCGGCTACGAGGTCGAGCATGTGCGTGAGGGTGAGATCCTCAAGTGCCCGTGGCACAAGTGGGAGTTCGAGCTCGCGACGGGAATGTCGATCACCAAGCCCGTCAAGAAGGTGGAGTCTTACCGGGTCATCATCGAGAACGACCGGGTGTACGTGGTTATCCGACGTCTCAGGAAGCGAAAGAATGTCGATACGACCCACGATTGATTGCGTGGTCCATCCATGGCCGGGCGCCTCCGAGGACATCCGCGAGTTCTTGCCCGCACGCTGGGACGGGCAGCCCATCCCGATGATTGGACGTTACTTCTACCCGCCGTCCATCCCGGAATGGACGCCGATTAGTGCTGACGACTCTCGGCCGGCGACGTCGAGCCCCGAGCTGCTCGCCGAGTCGTGGGATACGGCGATCTCGACAGACGGGGCGATCCTCGTCCCGTTGACACGTGGTCTGATTCCCGAGCCAGACCTCGGGCCGGCGGTGTGCAGGGCGACCAACGAGTGGCTGCGCGCCCAGTGGCTGGACCACCCAGCGTTGCGCGACCGCGTGGCCGGTGCGGTGCGGGTCGACCCTGAGGACGCCGTCGCCGCGGTCGCAGAGCTGGATCGGGTCGCCGACGATCGACACTTCGTGACAATCGCGGTGCCATTACAGGGCCGCGAACCATACGGTAGCCGGCGCTACCTGCCGGTGTGGCAGAAGGCAGCTGAGCTCGGGTTCGCCGTGACGATCTTGGCCGACGGCGGCTGCGGCATCAACCAATTCCCGACTATGGCCGGATATTGCGACCACTACGTGGAGTACAACTCCCTGTTGCCGTGGACCGCGGCGATGGTCCACCTAGCGAGCTTCGTGGGTGGCGGTGTGTTCGAACGCATCCCGGAACTGCGGATCGTATTTCTCGACGGCGGCGCCGACGTCGTGTACCCGTTCATGTGGCGAATGGACAAGCCTTGGCGCGGCGTCCGCTACCAGGTGCCGTGGATCGAGAAGCACCCGACGGAGTATCTCGCCGACCACGTGCGCTTCTGTGTCCAGCGCGCCGAAGGGGCTGCGCTCCCGGCGGCCAGCCTTACGTCGCAGGCGGCCGGACTGACGGTGTACGGCAGCCGTTTTCCGCACTGGGACGCCATCACCCCCAAAGAGGCGAGTGCGGGTCTGGACGCCGACGCCGCCGAGAGATTGTTACGTGGCGCAGCGGACTTCTACGGAGGCCGTTTCGCGCGGTGGGCCGCAAAGCTTCCGGCGCGGCCCGGGCTGTCGGTGAGTTAGTGGCCGGCGCTGGCTCGGAGCGCGCGACCTCGCCGAACTTTGACCTTGCGGGGCGGGTGGCGATAGTGACCGGCGGCAGCCGCGGACTCGGACGCGCGATCGCGTTCGGGCTGGCGCGGGCCGGCGCCGACGTCGTGATCACCAGCCGTCGCATCGACAGCTGTCGCGAGACCGCCGCGGCGATCACCGAGGAGACCGGGCGCGAGGCGCTGCCGGTGGCCTGCCATGTCGGGGACTGGGACCAGATCGACGATCTGCTGGCCGAGACGGAGAGCGCGTTCGGTCGAATCGACATTCTTGTGAACAATGCGGGCCTGTCGCCGATCTACCGGTCTGCTGCCTCGGTCTCAGAGGATCTGTTCGACAAGGTGATTGCGGTCAACCTCAAGGGGCCGTTTCGGTTGATGGCGCTCGTAGCCGACCGGATGTCCCGAAGCGGGGGCGGGGCGATCGTGAACGTCAGCAGTGTCGCCGCGCAGTGGCCGCGCGGCGATGCGATGCCGTACGGCGCGGCCAAGGCGGGGTTGAACAATCTCACTACTGCGTTCGCCCACGCGTACGGCCCCGTTGTGCGCGTCAACGCCGTGCAGCCGGGTGCGTTCTTCACCGACGTAGCCAAACATTGGGACATGGAAGCGTTCGCCAGGCATTGCAGGGGAATCGCCCAACGGCGCGGCGGCGAGCCTGACGAGATCGTCGGCGCTGTCCTGTATCTGGTCAGCGACGCCGCCAGTTACACCACCGGGGTGACGATCCCGGTCGACGGCGGCTATTGGCAGCCGTTCGAGCTCGCCGCCCGCCCCGATGCGTGAGCCGGCTCGTCGGGGAATCGCATCGGGATGCGGCTGAGCAACTCGAGCGTTTCGCCCGGCACATAGTGCCCGCGCTTCGCTTGGCCGGCGACAATCCTCAATCGGACTCCTGGGGCCCCGCCCGCATCTCTCTCAGCCGGCTCGTCAGGGGTACGGAATTGCCCTGCGACCAAGTCACTCGCAGACGTCGATGGGCGATGCGCCAGCCTTCGGGCGTTCGCACCAGCTTGTCGTCGTAGCGGCCGCCGATGACGTAGTGCTCGCCACCCGGGGCC
Organism: Mycobacterium sp. NGS56; assembly: GCF_059812425.1. Classification (NCBI taxonomy): domain Bacteria; kingdom Bacillati; phylum Actinomycetota; class Actinomycetes; order Mycobacteriales; family Mycobacteriaceae; genus Mycobacterium; species Mycobacterium sp. NGS56. The sequence goes on along the minus strand of NZ_JCALCQ010000001.1, from coordinate 134,094 downwards.
CCGCGGCTAACGTGCTGGGCCTGCAGGTCGCAGGCGCAATCGGCGCGGTCACCGTCGATCGTGCACCGGGGGTTGGCAATCAGGTGTTGGGTAACGTCAAAGCCCGACAGCACGCCCTCCGCGAACGCGACGATCGCATCGATTCCGCTGAGCGTGGCCCCGACCTCACACACGGCGTCATCGGTGAAACACGTTCGCAGGAGCTGCGAGTCGCGATCGTCCAGTGCGTGTGCGTAGCGGAACAGCACATCGTGGATGGCGAGTCGGTCGACTATTTCCTCCGTTGGCATCAGGCACCGAGCCTGGGCAGCACCTTGGACTCGAAGAGCTCCAGCGATTCCCATCCCAAAGCCGGCGGCATGCCGCCCATCAGCGGCTTGAACATCGCCCCGCCGCGCTGGGTGATGGCCTGCACCGCTTCGTCGGGCGTGAGCACCTCGTACATGCCCGGGGCGCGCAGGTGGTCGGGGTTGGAAATCTCGGAGTAGGGCGAGGCGCTGTTTGTGGCCGCCCAGCGGCCATAATCGTTCATCTCGTACATCGCGTGTTTCCCTATGGTCGCCCATGCTTTCTCGGGGTCCTCGGCGACGTGGAAGAACAACACCATTCGCGCGCGGTTGTCCGCTGGTGGCGGTGCCGCCTTGCCCAATTTCTTGCACTCGGCGATGTAGAGGTCGTACAAGTGGGGGACCAGCGGTTCGTACCCATCGGCGAACTGCGCCGCCCGCACCGCAGTGGCGGGTACCGAGCCGCCGAGATAGATCGGCGGAGAGGGATTCTGCGCAGGTCGCGGCAGGATGCGCACCGTCGCGCCGCGAAATTCGAAGGACTCGCCGGTCCAGGCCTGCTTCACCGCTTGGAGCGCCTCCTCCATCATCGACGGGCGCTTCGTGATATCCAGGCCGAATTGCTCGTATTCCTCGACCCGGTAGCCGGCGCCCACGGTGAACAGTGTTCGCCCGTTGGAGATCAGGTCGAGCACCGCCGCGTCCTCGGCGAAACGCAGTGGGTGGTACAGCGGCAGGAGGGCTACGTTCGTGCGGATTCTGAGGTTCTCGGTGACCGCGGCAATCCCGGCGCCCAGGACGAGCGGCGATGGCAGATACCCGTCGTTCGAGGCGTGGTGTTCGAGCAGGTTCACGTCGCGGAAGCCCCGTTTGTCGGCCCACGCCGACATCTCGATTGCGGCTCGGTACAACTCGGGCGCCGGAGCGCCGAAGTCCGGGGCGCGCATGTCGAACAGAAGCGAGAACGTGTACTCAGCGGGACTCTGCATGGACGGATCGTAGTCCGATTGTTGAATAGATTTAGAAATCCAAGCTCTTCCTTACCGGCTTTCGAGTTAGGTTGCCTGAAGCGTGCGGTGCGATCCGACAGGGCTAAGGAGGCGCGAATGAGTGCGTCAATGAACCGCATCTGCATTTGGTTGGGGCCGATCGGAACGCTGATCATGATCATCGGACTCGCGATAGCAGGCCTCCAGGTGGCGCCGTCGCCGGACGCGCCGGTGACGTTCTACACCGACCACCGGGACGCGATTCAGGCGGGGCTCATGGTCGCCATGCTCGGGGGCGCGCTGTACCTGCCGTGGATGGCAATGCTGGCTCGCTCGTTCAAGCTCGCTGAGGGGGATCGCTCCGGGATGGCGTACCTGCAGCTGGCGTTCGGAATCACCTTCACGATTCTTGTGGAGTTTCCGTACTTGCTGTTGGAAGTTGCGATCTACCGGGCGGGCACCCCGGCCGCTGTTGTCCAGGGCTTGGTCGACACGGCGTGGATAATGGCGGCCGGCTTCGGCTACACCCACGTGGTAGCGGTGCTGCTGACCGGCATCTACATCGTTCGCGAGCAACGTATGCTGACCGTGTTCCCAGGGTGGCTCGGATGGTTGAACATCGTCTGTGCGCTTTTGTCAGTGCCCTCCTTTTTCGCGGGAACCGTGACCTCGGGGGTGATGGCCTGGAACGGCATCGTGGCGTTCGGGTTTCCGTCAGTGGGGTTCTTCCCGTGGTATCTGGCGTGGACGTACGTGCTGCTGCGCATGGAGCGGCGAGCGTCGGCAAACGCGGGTACCAGGCCGGTCGCCGCCGGGGCCTGACGCCCTTATTGATGGGATCTAGATAAGGCGATCGGGAGTTCGATGAATCGCACTTGCATCTGGCTCGGCCCGATCGGCACCGCGATCATTTATGTCGGGCTGTCGATGGCCGGCCTGGCTGTCGCGCCGTCGCCGGACGCGCCGGTGGAGTTCTACACGGGCAACCGGCATGCGATTCGGGTGGGAATGGTCGTCGCCATGTTCGGCGGCGCTCTTTACGGGCCGTGGTTGGCAATGCTGGCGCGTGCCTTCAAACTGGCCGACCGGGGCCGGTCGGGATTCGCCAACTATCAAATCGTGTTCGGCGTTTTCTTGATGATCGCGACGTTGGTGCCGTTTTACCTGCTAGAGGTCGCCGTCTTTCGGCCCGGCGCCTCGCCCGACGTCGTCCAGGCATTCGTCGATGCGGCGTGGATCATGGTGCTGGGATTCGTGTACGCCCCGTCTCGGCCGTCCTGCTGACCGGTGTGTACATCTTGCGGGAGTGCCGCGGATCGCGGATGTTCCCCCGCTGGCTCGGGTGGTTGAACGTGGTCGTGGCGCTACTCAGCGTGCCCGGCCTGTTCACGGGCACTGCGACGGCAGGGGTGCTGACGTGGAACGGCATCGTGGCGTTCGGTATACCCTCTGTCGCGTTCTTCCCGTGGCTCGTCGCGTGGACCTATGTGCTTCTGCGCATCGAGGGGCTGGCGCAGGAGTCGGGATGCGAACCCTCAGCCCTCACGTGAAAAGTCGATCGCGACGCGGGCGGACTCGCCGCGGTGAATCAATTCAATGCCCTCGTTGATCTCTTCCAGCGAGATCGTGTGCGACACAACGTCATCAAGACTGATCTTGCCTTCGACATACCAGTCGACGTAGCGCGCAGCGTCCTCGACTGTCGCGCTTCCCATCTGCGACCGCCGCCAGGTGCGGTTGCGAAGCGTGTTCAGAGAGATGCCGAGCGGCGCGCTCTCGGGAATCATGCCGACCGATACGACCTGTCCCCAGCCGAGACTGACGCAGGCGAAGGCCTGCTTGGTCAATTCGACACTTCCGACGCACTCCAAGGCATGATCGGCCCCCACGCCGGTCAGCTCGATGATGCGGGCCACGGCGTCCACCTGCTTGGCGTTGATGAAGTCGGTGGCCCCGAACCGCCTCGCGATCTCCTCCTTTGCCGGGTTGACGTCGACAGCGATGATGCGGCTCGCCCCCGCCAGCGCCGCGCCCTGGATCGCGGCCGCCCCGACGCCACCGGCGCCGAAGATCACGACCGAATCACCCTCGCCGACCTTGGCGGTGAGCAGCGCGGAGCCCAGTCCGGTGGTAACCCCGCACCCGATGCAGCAGGTCGGAATCGCGGGAGGCGCGTCACTGACTTTTGCGATCTGGTCGTCGCGCATGACGCTGTACTCCGAGAATGCGCCGACGCCGAAGAAGTCGGCGATCGGCTTTTTACCGGACGAGAACCGCGTCAGCTGCGGGTCGCGGAAGGTGCGCTGGAATTCCGCGCAGAAGTTCGTGCGCCCGGAGCGACAGTAGGCGCAGGTCCCACAGTGCGGGATCACGAACGGCACCACACGGTCGCCGGGCGCGAACCTCGTGACCGCGCTTCCGCAAGACACGACACGAGCGATCCCCTCGTGGCCGAAGATGACAGGGAACGCGTGCGGAAAGGCGCCGGAGGCGAAGTTGAGGTCGGTGTGGCAGATGCCGGCCGCCTCGAACTTGACCAGCACCTCGCGCTCGCTGGGGGCTGCGACGTCGACCATCACGATCGCGAGCTCGGCGCCGGGCTCGAACGCTACGGCGGCGCGCGACGTCACTCCCGGCGATGCGGCGCTGCGCTGGTCCGGCGGTTCCTGCCCTTGCATCTCGGACTCCTTCGTCGCCGCGGGGCGGGGGGCGATTGCGGCCCGCGTAACGGTGACCGGTGGCGGCCGCATCCATGTTATGTTAGACCGACCAGACGGTCGAATACCCGGAATGGGTAGGCGCTTGATGGTCCTCGGGACCAGAGCTCCCGCGGCACCGGCAGCGCACTTAGGGAGACAGAGATCATGGTGTCAAGCAACACCGCGGCTCAAAACGGTGAGAACCCCAGAGTCGACGGCGAAGCCGACGTCATCGTCATCGGTGCGGGATTTGCCGGCCTCTATGCGCTGTATCGGTTGCGCGGAATGGGTCTGTCGGTGGTAGTGCTCGACGCAGCCGACGACATCGGTGGGACCTGGTATCTGAACCGGTATCCGGGCTGCCGATGCGATGTGGAGAGCCTCGCGTACTCGTACTCGTTCTCACCGGAACTCGAACAAGAGTGGGACTGGTCGGAACGCTACGCGACTCAACCCGAGATATTGAGCTACATCCGCCATGTCGCCGATCGGTTCGACCTTCGTCGCGATATCCACCTGAACATGCGAGTGGAGTCGGCGCACTGGGATCAGGATGCCGAGCGTTGGCGCGTCGGCACCGAGCATGGCAACCGCTGGACGGCACCGTATCTGGTGACCGCCGTCGGCTGCATCTCCGCGCCGAAGTTACCGGACATCGAAGGCTTGGACAGGTTCACAGGGGAGCGCTACCACACTGCCGAATGGCCGCGCGAGGGAGTGGATTTCACCGGCAAACGGGTCGCTGTCATCGGCACGGGATCCTCGGGCGTGCAGGTGATTCCGATCATCGCGGAGCAGGCAAAACAGCTCACCGTTTTTCAGCGGACGCCGGTCTTCACCATCCCGGCGCAGAACCGCCCGTACACCGAGGAGGAGCGCGCGGAGATGAAGGCGCGCTACCAGCAGTACCGGGAGGAGTCGCGCTGGACGACTTTCGGGACCGCCGGTCACAGGCCAACCGCGGCGGCACTCGAGGTCGATGAAGAGACTCGCCGCAACACCTACGAGGGTGCATGGCGGGTGGGCCGGGTCAACGAATTGCTGGGCGCTTTCACCGATCTCATGGTCGACGAGGCGGCCAACGATACCGCGGCGGAATTCGTCCGCGAGAAGATCCGCACGATCGTCAAGGACCCGGATGTCGCTGCGTCGCTGATGCCGACCGACTATCCGTTCGGTGCCAAACGGCCGTGCATGGACACGAACTATTACCAGACCTTCAACCGGCCCAACGTATCGCTCGTCGATCTGCGCAAGGAGCCGATGAAGACTCTGCTGCCGAACGGCATTCGCACGTCGAAGGCCGAGTACCCTTTCGACACCCTCGTGCTGGCCATCGGGTTCGACAATTTCACGGGCTCGCTGCTGCGGATGAACATACGGGGTCGAGGCGGCATCTCCCTCAATGATCACTGGGCCGACGGTGCGCGTTCCTACCTTGGGCTCGCGGTCGCCGGCTTCCCGAACATGTTCACGATCACCGGTCCCGGCAGCCCCTCGGTGCTGAGTAACACGATCGTCTCGATCGAACAGCACGTGGATTGGATCAGCGCGTGCATCGGTTATCTCCGCGAGCACTCGATCTCCACGATCGAGGCGCGGCCGGATGCCGAGGACAGCTGGGTGAAGCTCGTCAGCAAGCTCGCGGAGAAGACGCTGATGACCAAGGCGGACTCGTGGTACCTGGGTGCGAACGTCCCAGGCAAACCGCGGGTTTTCATGGCCTACCTGGCGGGGGTGGGGAACTACCGGAAGACCTGCGACAGCGTGGCCGACAACAACTACGAGGGATTCACGTTGACGCCGGCCGGGGCGACGCTCTACGCATGAACGTCGATGTTCAATCTTGACGGCTCGAGGACGCCCCGAGCGAAGGGACAGGGCACGTGCGAGGTCTGACCAGTGGATTTCCGCTAAGTGACGCCCAGCGCGCGATGCTGGACCAGCTGAAGGTCTACCTGGACGAGAACTTTCCGGAAGAGCGCGCAGTAGCCGCTGACCTGACAGCGGAGTGGGCCAGCGACGAGGAATACGAGTGGCTGCATCAGTTCAATCGCCGGCTGGCCGAAGATGGCTGGCTGATCGGGCACTGGCCCACAGAGTGGGGTGGCCGCGGCCTGACCGACGTCGATCAGATGCTGATCCGCGAGGAACTGGCATATCGACGCATCCCGCTGGTCAATGTCAACGGTCTGGACATGTTGGCGCCGATCCTGCTGCGCTTCGGTACCGAGGAGCAGAAGCAGCGCCACCTCCCTGGCATCGCTTCCGTGGATACGATGTGGTGCCAAGGGTTTTCGGAACCCGAGGCGGGATCCGATCTGACCTCACTGCGCACGACGGCAGTCCGCAATGGCGATCACTACGTCGTCAACGGCAGCAAGGTGTGGACTGGCCACGCGATGCGGTCGACGTGGATGATTCTGTTGTGTCGCACAGGCGAAGGCTCGACGGGCAGCCGCGGCCTGAGTCTGCTGTTAGTCGATATGGCGAACACGCCCGGCGTGGAGATGACGCCGACGGTCGCGATGACCGGCGTCGTGACGTTCTGCCAAGAATCCTTCGTTGACGCGAAGGTGCCTGTCGAGAACATCGTCGGTGCCGAGAACGAGGGCTGGGCGGTGTCGCGGGCGTTGCTGGAGCACGAGCGCGGGGGTCCGGGCGTGGCCGCCAAGCTACGGCGAATGCTCGACGATCTACTCGACCTCGTCGCCGGGGCGCAAAAATACGCGTCCGACGCCGATGTGGTCCGTCTCGGCGGCCTTATCGAGAAGGTCGAGGGCGCGCGGGCGATGGCCTACGAGATGGCCGAGGCCAGAACCCGGGCCGAAATGTCGCCCCACATGCCCTCGGTTTTCAAGCTTTTCAGCTCCGCGCTGGGTGTCGAGCTGTCCGAGGTGGGAGTCAATCTGCTGGGCTTGGATGCCCCCGCGCACCGGCCCGACGTCGGCGCGTGGACACACTGGGAGGACTACCTGTACTCGTTTCTCATGCCGATCGCAGGCGGCAGCAATGAGATTCAGCACGAGATCATCGCTTCGACCTTCCTTGGGATCGGCCGCAAATGACTTCCCGAGTCGACTACCTCGCCGGTTTCCACTGTGTGGTCCTTGGCCATGGCGCAGTCGCCCTCACGGCGCGCGACACGCTCCTCAGTCTGGGCGCTGACGTCGCCACCGTCACCTATGGGGCCGACGCCGCGGACATCGTCATCTGCGACCGCGTCGCCGAGGGGACCGACGAGCTGTACCTATCGCAGGTTGCCCACTGGGTTGAGAATCGTCACTCCGGCCGCCCCGGGACGTGGGTCAGCGTCTCGGCCTTCGGGCTTGACGGCCCGGCTGGCGGTTTGCCGGGCTCCGACCTGGTGTGCGCGGCGGCCGGCGGCATGCTGGCGGCGCTGACCGACGGCGAGGGTCGGTTCCATCAAATGCCGGGTGAGCAGGCGCTGCAGGCGACGGGGCTGCTGGCGGTTCTCTCTGCGCTGCACGGAGTTTCGCTGAGCCGCAGCGAGGGGATCGCCGTGCACCAGGACCTGTCTGCTCAGGAGGCCACCGCGTTCTCTTCCGTGCAGCAGGAGCTTGCTCACATTTTGTATCGGTGCGGTGGTGCCGGCGGTGCGGCCCGCTACTCGGCGCCCGCGGGCGTGTTCGAATGCGCGGACGGGTTGATCAACATCATCGTCATCGACGACCACCAATTCGCCCGCGTCGCCGAGGTGGTCGGGCGACCGGAGTGGATCACGCTGTATCCGACGCTTCCCGACCGAGTCGCCAACGGGGACACCATCAATTCGGTGGTGCAAGATTGGCTTGCCACTCGGCCCAAGGTCGAGTGTGAACGACTGATGCAGGCCAACGGGGTTCCTGCGACCGCCGTGCGCACCGTCGCCGAGGTCAACACTTCCGACCAATTCCAGGAGCGGGACTGGACGGCCCGATGCGGCGGATTCGACTCCGCCGTCCCGCCGGTCCCTGCCGTCATTGCCCGTCACCCGGCGGCCTCCCCGCCTAGCGAAGGGCCGGCCGAGCGCACCCTGGATGACCTGCGGGTGGTCGAGGTAACCAATGTGCTCGCCGGTCCGCTCAGTGGCTCCATCTTGGGAGCGATGGGCGCGAAGGTGGTGCGGCTGGAGGATCAAGGCCGACTCGACGTCTACCGACGCAACGGTCCCTTCGCCGACGGTGAGGTCGGCCTCGAACGTGCGGCGTATTTCATGTGCGCGAACTATTGCAAACGCAGCGTCACCGAGGGCGTCGGTGAGGATCCGGAGATCGCTCGACTGGCGCTCGGCTGGGCGAACCTGCTGATCGAGAACGTCGGCTCGAGCCGGCTGGCGCGCCTTGGGACCGGTCCGGTAACGGTGGGCAGTGGAGCCGGGGGAATGGCGGCGTCGATCTCGGGCTACGGCCGCAGCGGACCGCATGCGGACTTCCGGGGCTATGCACCCAACGTGCACGCCTACGCGGGTCTTACCGAGGCGATCCACGAGGCAGTTGGATCCAGGGTCTACCTGATCGGCGCGCTAGCCGATTACGCCGCAGCGATCTGGGTGGCCACGCTCGCCGCGGCCTGGTACCTCGGCGGTGCGAATGATGAACAGCGCGTTGATCTTTCGATGGCTGAGACCGTAGCGGTAAAACTGCGCCATCTGCACCGCGAGGTTGGCAAGGCCACCCGGGATCTGCTTGTGGAAACCACAGACGGTCGTACCGTCGCGCTCTCGTTCTCCGAGGGCGACGGCGAGCGCGTTGCCGGCGCTCTCGGGCAGCAGGTTTCCGACGGCGACGTGGATGCGGTCGTGGCCCGCGCCGTCAGCGAGGATCCCGAGGCGGCGGTCTCCTCACTGCAAAAGGCGGGCCTCGCCGTGTATTTCGTCAGGTTGACCGCAGACGTGGTGACCGACCCGCAGTTGCGTGCTCGCCAATTCTTCCTGCGCGCCGATCATCCGGTGGTGGGCCCGGCCGAAATCATCACCCTGCCGTGGAAGGTGGCGGGCTGCGCGCGGACTGGCTATCGCCCCGCCCCAGTGCTGGGCGCGGACGACGCCGGGGCACGCGAAGCGTTCGCCATTCACAACGCAACCGGTTCCCGACAAGAGGCGACGAGGTGACGAAGAACATCGCTGCGGGCTATCGCGAAAGTGACGAGCGGCGAGAGTTCCGCGCGTCCACGAGCGGAATGCTGGCTCGGCTGTGGCGAAACGATGTACTGCGCGACTTTCCCGATAGCGCGCAAGGCAAACTGGCCGAGCTCAACGCGGATATCCACCGCAACATGGCCCTCGGCGGAATTCTCGTGGCCGAAGAGCATGGTGGCCTTGGTGCCACCCTCGAATATGCGACGGTCGCCGCCGAGGAACTGGGTGCGGGGCTGGCTCCCTATGACCTCCTTGGTGCCTGCATGTCGGCACATATGCTCAACGTCGTCCAGGCTTCGGACCGGGACCTTTGGTTGCGGCGCATCGCCGAGGAGCCTCGTCCGTTCGTGTTTGCGTGGCCGGGGGTGGACTCGTGGTGGAACATCCGCGACGTGACGCCGGCCTCGGTGATACGCGACACCGCGTGGGCTCGATTCACCTATGTGCCGGGGCTGGTGGGCGAACCGTTCCTCGCGGTGCCTGCGCAACGGGATCACGGGTTCGGCGTCACGCTCATCGATTCGGCGACGGCCGTCGACCGGATCTCGGTGACCGAGGTCCCAAGCGCGGACACCTTGCGGGCGATCGGGCACCTAGTGCTCGACGGCGTCGAGTGCACGTACCTACCCGTTCCCGAACGCGCTTTCACCGAGGCGGTGATGCTCGGGGCGATCTTGCTCTCGGCAGAGATGGTTGGCGCCGCGCGTACGTGCATTGAGCGCATGGTCGAATATGGGTTGTTGCGGCAGCAGTTCGGCCAACCGATCGTCACTTTCCAAGCCCTCAAGCACGCCGTCGTCGATGCCGCGGTTGACTTTGAGCGGGCTCGGGCGAGCGTCTACCGTGCCGCTAGACGAGCCGACGCGACGTCCGTCGACGGTTCTGATGGCGGCCTGGGGGAGGCCCTCATGTTCGCCAGGATCGCCAAGGCGTCGGCCGGCACAGCGCTGCGATCGGCAGCCAAGTTGTCCATTCAGCTTCACGGCGGGACCGGCTTTACCTGGGAGAATTTGTCACACCGGTATCTGAAGAAGTGGGTCACGGGCAACGAGCTTTTCGGCTCCGCGGACGCACAGCGCCGACTGATCTATGCACAGGCTCAATCCCAAGTCAGCTAGCGGCTCGTCGGCTCAGCTGATTACCCCTTCCCACGCGCGTGCAGGCATCCCGATCGCCTGGCGGCGTTGGCATTTCACATCCGTCGGCGCGTGGCGCACCGTTGGTCTCGTTCGTCGCTACACGGTCGCCTGCTCTGGTCGATTTATCGGTTCCGCTGATCAGACACGAGGGTCGCGTCGGCCTTCTATCGGACAGCGCCGCGCCCACTCAGTGCCGGGTTCAGTTCCTTGACAAGAATTATCTATGGTGATTAAAATCATAATTTATTATCCTTAAATTAATCTGACACGTGGAGTTATGGCAGCGCGCAGTGGCGAACGTGCGGTTGTAGTAGCTGGCCTGCCGAAGTCGGTTTCAACCGGTTATCGATGGAGGATATGTTCGATGCTTCGGGTAGTGCAGTGGGCGACGGGGTTCGTCGGAAAGTTCTCCCTGACCGCCATGATCGAGGATCCGGATCTCGAAGTGGTCGGGGCGCGCGTCTACAGCGACGACAAGCACGGCAAGGACGTCGGTGAGATCTGCGGCCTCGATCCTATCGGCGTCAAGGCGACCAAGAACCGCGACGAGATCCTGGCACTCGACGCGGACTGCGTCGTTTACATGGCAGACGCCGAGACCAATCCCATGGGCGGCCTTGATGACATCTGCGACATCCTGGCGTCGGGCAAGAATGTGGTATCCACCGCGGTGTCGCCTCTGATTTATCCGGCCGTCATGGGCCCGGAGGCCGTGGAGCGCATGGAAAAGGCCTGTGCCGAAGGCAATTCGAGCTTTCACGGCACCGGATTCAACCCCGGCTGGGCGTCGGGGGTGCTGCCCCTGACCATGTTGTCGTGCATCTACCGGCTGGACTCGATCCGGTACCAGGAGATTCTCAACTATGCCCACTGGGACAACGCCGAAATGCTCTTCAACAACATGGGTTTCGGGATGGCTCCCGATTACGAGGCCCTGTGGACCAGGCCCGAAGTTATGGGGGCGTTCTTCCATGCGCCGCTCTCGCTCATCGCTGCCGGCATCGACGCCACCATCGAGAGGTTCGCGTATGACCGGCAGACATGGCTGGCCAAGGAGGACTTCGAGATCGCGGCAGGGACGATCAAGGCGGGAACCGTAGCCGCGATGAAGTTCTCGGCAACGGCCGTCGTCAACGGCAAGCCGATGATCACCGGAGAGCACGTCACACGGCTGCGAGCAGATGCCGCTCCGGAGTGGCCGGACGGACGAGGGTTCAAGTTGATGGTCGAGGGTTCGCCGTCGTTGCTGGTGGAGGCCAAGATCGACATCCACGGTGACGACGAAGCCAATCAGGCCTGCTTGGCCACTGCGATGCACGCCGTGCATTCGATCGCCCCAGTGTGCGCTGCCGAGCCCGGAATCAGGACCATCCTCGACTTCCCGATGGTCGTCGGCCGTCACGTGGCGGACGCGCCGGTCCGCCCGCTGGCACATCGGGATTAGCCCACAACTACAGAACCGTCTTGACACTTTAGAGGAGCAAAGGTGCTGACAGGCAAGAAGATTCTGGTCACGGGCGGAACCGGGCAGATTGCAGGCCCTATCGTCGAGGACTTCGCCAGGGATAACGAGGTCTGGTGCGCCGCGCGCTTCAGCGACCCGGCGCGAAAGGCCGAGCTTGAGGGAATGGGCGTGCACACGTGTACGTGGGACATGAGTGACGGTGACATGTCGCCGTTGCCCGATGACTTCACCCACGTGGTTCACTCGGCCATCTACCCGGCCGTCGAACACGAAGATTCCATCCACCGTAACGCCGAGTCTTCCGGCCTGCTCATGAAGCACTGCGAGAACGCGGAAGCATTCCTGTTTGTGTCGAGCTTCTGCATGTACCACGAGCACGAGGACCACCCCAACCACGCGTATTGCGAGACTGACAAACTCGGGGGATCCGCCAGTTACAACGACTCCTATGCGGTCGGGAAGCTGGCGGCCGAAGGGGCGGTCCGGTCGGCATGCCGGATCCTCAATCTGCCGACGACCATTGCGAGGATGAACGTCGGGTACAGCTGGACCGGTCATGGCGGCTTGCCGGTGGCGTACTACTACCTCATGTCCCAGGGCCAACCGGTGCCGGTTCCCGTGGGTTCGTCGAACATGAGCTCCCCGATCGCCGGCGAGGACATCGCCCGCCAGGCCCACTTACTGCTCGAAGCAGCCACCGTTCCGGCGACGATCGTGAATTGGGCCGGCGATGAAGCGGTTTCGGATCGTGAAATCTGCGACTACGTCGCCGAGCTGACCGGAGTGACCGCGACCTATGTTGAGAGTCCCGTCAGCTTCGACAGCTTCATCTCGGACAACACCCGCCGGGAGAAGCTCATCGGCAAGTGCGAAATCCATTGGCGCGACGGCATTCGCGACACGTTTAAGCGGCGCGGCATCCTCACCTAGCGTTGGCCGCTGTTTCGGAGACGGAACTTCGGATGGATGACATCGAAGCGATCAAACGCCTGAAGGCCCGGTACTGTCGGCTGATGGACACCAAGGATTGGAACGGCTACCGCGAGCTCTTCACCGACGACGTCACCGTCGACCTCGAACTCGCGGGGGAAGCAGTGCCCGGCCAGGGCCAAGACTCGACGGAGGCGGCCGGGGCCGTGATCGCCGGGGCCGATTCCTTTCTCGCCATGCTCGTGCCGACGCTCGGCGAGGTGGTCACTGTCCACCAGTGCCACACCCCTGAGATCGATGTGCTGTCGCCGTCAACAGCGAGGGGCATCTGGGCGATGGAGGACTTGCTCCGCTTCCCGGATGGCACGGAGCTGCATGGTTTTGGGCATTACCACGAGACGTATGAAAAGCAAGGCGAAGATTGGCTCATCAAGTCGACGAGACTCACCCGACTGCGCACCGATGTTGTTGCTGGTCCTCAACTCGCACGCCGTCAGATCGCGGAGTAGCCGCCGTCGACGACGAGCGTCTGCCCGGTAACGTAGCTGGCTCCGGGGCCGGCGAGGAACAAGAGTGCGCTGTCAAGTTCGTCGTCTCGGCCCGCACGTCGCATCGGCACCGTGCGGTCGATGAAGGCGAGACTTTTTTCGTCGGTCATCATCGCAGCTGTCATCTCTGTCGGAAACCAGCCCGGCGCAAGGCAATTGACCCGGATGCCGCTGCGGGCCCACTGGGCGGCCAATTCCCGGGTGAGGTTGGCGACGCCGCCCTTGGAGGCGCAGTAGGAGGCCTGGGGGATGCGACCGATGCCGATCTGTCCGAGCATCGAGGAGACATTCACGATGCTGCCGCCGCCATTGTCGCGCATCGGTCCGTACGCCTCCCGGCAGCAGACGAACACCGCGACCAGGTTCGTGCTGATCACCTGCTGGAAGTGTTCGGTCGACTCTTCCTCGGCACGCACCATCGACCCCGTCCCCGCGTTGTTGACCAGGATGTCGAGCCGACCGAAGCGCTCGACGGTCGACCTGACGAGCTGAGCCGGGAACGCCTCGTCGCTGATGTCGCCGGCCACGACGTGGATGCGGTCGGGGCCGAGCTCGGAACGCAGTTCCTCGAGACGGTCCGCGCGCCGTGCGGTGATCGACACGAGCGCGCCGGCTTCGACAAGCACCTTCGCGAAGCGCCTACCGAGGCCGGAGGACGCGCCGGTAACGATCGCGACTTGACCCTCAATCCCGTTACCGGCAGAGGGTGCTGCGGGGCGGTTGGTGACAGCTGTGTGGTCGACGGATTCAGCGGCCATGCGTCAACCATAGGCGACCGTCCGGACGGTCGATAATTGCGGTCGCCGGTGGCGGCGAGGGGCTGCGGGCTAGCCCGTGAACACGGGCATCTTGGACCATCCCCGCACGCTCGTCGTGTGTGCCCTGACGGCGTTGGCGTAGTCAACCTCCCAGTCCGGCCAGCGCTTGATTACCTCTTCCAGCACCACCTTGGCCTGCATTCGCGCCAGGGCCGAACCCAAGCAGAAGTGCAATCCATGGCCGAAACTGAGATGCGCGGCGCCGCGATGGATGTCAAATGTGTCGGCGTTGGGATACTTTCGCTCGTCTCGATTGGCTGATCCGTTGAGCAGCAACATGACCGAGCCTTGGGGAACCAGGGTGTCGTGGCATTCGACATCACGGGCGACGTAGCGCGCCTGCACCGGGGATGGCGCCTCGTAACGTAAGACCTCCTCGATGGCGCTGGGGATCAGCGACGGGTTTGCCACGACCTCGCGGCGCTGATCCGGGTGCTCGGCAAGCAGCTGGCCCATGAATCCGATCAGGCGTGTCGTCGTCTCATTGGCGGCGCCGGCGATGCCGCTGGCGTAGCACAGCACCTCATCACGCGTGAGTGGTCGCGTCCCGTACTCATCCTCGAGCTCGGAGTTCAACAGCTGCGTCATCAGATCGTCGGAAGGATGCTCCATCCGCCAGTCGATGTAGTCGGCGAACAGGGCATAGCTGTGCGTCATGAAGTCTTCGGCAACCCGCTTGAATGCGCCATCGCTGAGGCTGAGGATGCGGCCGCCGCGGTCGCGGATCTGCTCCTGGTTTTCTTCGGGGATGCCCAGCAGGTAACCGATGGTGCGCATCGGGACCGTCGCGCCGATGTCCTCGACAAAGTCCAACCGCCCGGTGCCCATCAACGGATCCAGTGCCCGCACACAATAGTCCCGGGTGAGTGGCTCGATCGCCTCCATTCGGCGCGGGGTGAAAACCCGTGAGACGACCCGACGATGGTAATTGTGGCTTGGCGGGTCCTCGAAGAGGATACTTCCCGGCGGAAACTCTATGTTGCTCATGATGATGTCCAAGGTGGTCCCGCGGCCTGACCGGTAAACCTCCCAGTTGGTGAGTTCAGGGGCAACGTCGTCATAGCGGCTCAGCGCGTAGAAGTTGTAGCTGTCGTTGCGGTACAGCGGGGCTTCGTCGCGCATCCTCTTCCAGACTGGATAAGGATCGTCGTCGATGTCGAAATCAAAAGGGTCGTAGTACAATTCGGGTTGGCTCATGACCGTCTCCTGATCTCCCACGGCACTCGCTTCGATGGAGTGCGCATCTGTTGGCTGCCCCGTTGGCGCCGAGACGTCGGGTGGCAGTGAGGGCCTATTGCGGAGGAGCTCATCCCGGCCATGCTGCCCTCTATCCGTGTCTGCCACGCCGCCATATTGCCGGGATACGCCGGTGACGATCACAGCAACCTGACGGTCTGCGCAATATGGTAATGTCCAACCGACTGGTCGGATGGCAATTGGCCGATTGACATCAGGTTTGGAGCGCGACGAAATGTCTGCCGTTAAGACACGGATGTCCGAAGGGGTTCGTGACCTAGTCGCAGCCCCTGCCGGCTACGTCAACGGCTGCTGGCTCAGCGGAGGCGACAGCCAAATAGACGCCATCGACCCGACAACCGAGCAGGTTCTGGCGGGGGTGCCGACGACCACTGTCAGTCAGGTCGACGAGGCGGTCATGGCGGCACGCAAGGCTTTTGACGAAGGACCGTGGCCGCGGATGCGTCCGCGTGATCGCGCGGCGGCGATCAATCGCCTTATCGACCGCCTGCGTGCACACCGTGACGATCTCGTCGAACTCGGCATGCTCGAAGTTGGCTCGCCGCGGATGCTCAGCGAGGCGATGCACGCCGATCTCCCCATCAACTTCTGGGAGTGGTTCGCCGATGCCGCAATCCGCGGCCCGCGTGGTGGCTGGGAGAACGGGATCGGCCTGCATCATTCTCCGGTCCTGTCGACGAGCATCCTGTTCCACGATCCGATTGGCGTGGTGGCCGCGATCACGGCGTACAACACCCCGCAGCTGATCACCGCCTTCAAGGTGGGCGGCGCCCTTGCTGCCGGCTGCACGACCGTGCTCATGCCATCGCCGCGAACGCCACTGGCGGCGGTCGCCTTCGCCCGCATCGTCGAAGAGGCCGAGTTACCTGCCGGCGTCGTCAACGTCGTCATCGGCGAAGCCGAGGTCGGGCGCGCACTGACCGAGAATCCCGCCGTCGATCTCGTCACCTTCACCGGGTCGGTGGCTGTCGGCCGACAGGTCATGCGTCAAGCCGCCGACGGACTGAAGAAGGTCGTACTCGAACTCGGAGGCAAGTCACCGAACATCTTGCTGCCCGGTGCCGACGTGGAGGCCGCGGCGGCGCCGTCGATCCTGCGCTTCACCCGCAACAGTGGACAGGCCTGCGGGGCGACAACCCGCACGCTCGTGCCGCGCGCCGACTACGAGCGCTTTGTGGGCGCGGCCGCCGCTTTCATGGACACGGTCGTGGTCGGCGATCCGTTCGAGCCGTCGACCGTGTTGGGACCGCTTATCCGCCGATCCCAGGTGGACAGCGTTCAGGGCTACGTGAATCGCGCCTTGGATCGGGGCGCCGAAATCGTGGCAGGCGGCAAGCCCATCGACGCCGAGACCGGATTCTTCATGGCACCGGCGTTGGTCGGCAACGTCGGCAACGACGACGAAATCTGCCAGGAGGAACTCTTTGGACCCGTCGGCGCGGTGATGCCATACGACACCGTCGACGAGGCGGTGGCCATGGCCAACGGCACCCGCTACGGGCTCAACGCGAACATCTGGGGACCGGCGGACGACGCGATGGGTGTCGCGCGCCGTCTGCGTACCGGAACCGCCACCCTCAACGGCGGTGGCGGCGACCGGCCCGACGCCCCGTGGGGCGGTGTCGGCGAGAGCGGCATCGGATTCGACAGGGGTGAGGCCGGATTCGCGGAGTTCTTCACCGTCCAGCACGTGCAATGGCCACTGGCCGGTGTGGGTCGGGCCAGCGGCCTTCCGCCGGGCCGCGGCCCGGAAAAGTAGGCCGCGTGGACACCGCGGAGACCAGGGCCGGCAGCTTGACCCTCTGCCCTCAACGTGATGAAATGCCGATTATGTCGACAGACCGGTCGGTCGAATCATGACCCTCGAACAGGCGGTTGAAAAGGCCCGACAGTACGTCGGGCTTGTCGGGCCCGCGGTCGCCATGACGGTCGAGCGCACCACGATCCGGCGCTTCGCCGAAGCGATCGGGGATACCAACCCGCTTTATTACGACGAGGAATTCGCCAGGGCGACTAGATGGGGCGGCATCATCGCCCCTCCCACATTTCTCTGCCTGCTGCTGCCGCCGCTGCCCACGCCCGACATCGACTTCGGCACCATCAAGCTCAACGGCGGAAGTGCCTTCGAGTCGTACCGACCGGTTCGGCCTGGAGACGTCATCATCGGCCAGGCCGAATACGCCGACGTCCAAGCAAAGCAGGGAAAGGGTGGCGGCATGCTGATCTTCCAGGGAAGAACGCGATACACCGACGGTGACGGCCACCTCGTCGCGATCGGTACCGGCACCGGAATTCAGAGATGAGCACCGCGACCGAGCAGGAAGCCGCTCCGAGGCCTGAGGCGATTGTGCCGCCGCGCACCCTGGACCCGACGACCGTGGCTGTCGGCGATCGGCTTCCGACGGTCACCAAACAGCCGACGACGCGCCAGCTCGTCATGTTCGCAGGAGCCTCCGGCGATTTTTACGAGATCCATTACGACCACGCGGTCGCCGTCGAATCGGGTCTGCCCGGTGTCATCGTCCACGGCTACTTGAAGATGGCGTGGCTTGGTGAGCTCGTATCGACGTGGGCAGGCCCCGACGCGTTCGTCCAACGGGTCGACGTGTCCTACCGCGGTACCGATGTCCCCGGCGACGCATACCGGCTCGAGGGCCAGGTGAGCGCGATTTCTCCGGGCGACGGCGTAACCACGGTTGAACTCGAGATCTGGGGCGAGGGCCCCGCAGGGGCGAAGACGACTATCGGCACTGCCGCCGTGCAGCTGCCGATTACGCGTGGTCGGTGAGAGACGGTGTCCATTCGTGGAAAGGCCTGTATCGCGGGGGTTTTCGAGCACCCGCTGCGGAAAATCCCCGATCGTACGACGGCCCAGATCCACGCCGAGGTCGCCGTGGGCGCGCTGACGGACGCCGGTCTTACGCTGGCCGACGTCGACGGCTACTTCTGCGACTCGACCGCGGGCTTCGGCCCGATCTCGATGACCGAGTACCTCGGGCTCAAACCCCACTATGTCGACTCCACGGAGACCGGCGGATCGTCCTACATCGTGCACGTCGGCCACGCCGCGGCCGCGATCGCGGCCGGTAAGTGCCGGGTCGCGTTGATCACGATGGCGGGCCGTCCGCGCAGCGCTCCGCAGGGCATGCCGGCCCCCGCGGAGCCATCTCCCGAAACGACCTTCGAGGAGTCGTGGGGCATGTTCGGTATCGCCCCCGCATATGCCCTTGCCGCGCAACGGCATATGTACGAGTTCGGGACGACCTCGGCACAACTGGCCGAGGTCAAGGTGGCCGCGGCGCACCACGCGCAATACAACCCGAACGCCATGCTGCGGGATCCGGTCACGGTCGAGCAGGTCGTGGAGTCGCCGATGGTCAGCGATCCGCTGCACCGGCTGGACTGCTGCGTGGTGAGCGACGGCGGCGGGGCGATCGTCGTGGTCGACCCTTCTGTCGCAAAGGATCTCGGCGATCGCTGCGTCACAGTGCTCGGGCAGGGCGAGGCGATCAAGCACACCGACAACGGCGGCGTCGACCTCACCTACACCGCGGCGGTGGAGTCGGGTCCTCGAGCGTTCGCCGAGGCCGGCGTCACCCCCGCAGACATCGACTACGTGTCGATCTATGACTCGTTCACGATCACCGCAATGGTGGCGATCGAGGACCTGGGCTTCTGCCCGAAAGGACAAGGCGGCAAGTTCGTGCAGGACGGCGCACTCCAAGCACCGCACGGCGTGTTGCCCTTCAACACCGACGGCGGCGGCTTGTGCAACAACCACCCCAGCAATCGCGGCGGAGTCACCAAGGTGATCGAGGCCGTGCGGCAGCTGCGCGGCGAGGCGCACTCCGAAGTCCAGGTACCCGATTGCGAGCTCGCGCTGGCGCACGGCACCGGCGGCTCGATCGGTACCCGGATGGGAAGCGCCACACTGATCATGGGGAGGCTCCCGTGAGTGCGGCAAGCTTGCCGGTTGGGGCGCCCACCGTGACGGCGGAGACCCGTGAATTCTGGGAGGCGCTCACACAATCCCGTTTCGTGCTGCCCCGCTGCAACGGTTGCGCCGCCTGGATCTGGTATCCGCGTCGATTCTGCCCCGCGTGCGGCAGCCTGGACACGGCGTGGCAGGAGGCCAGCGGACGCGGACGCATTTACAGCTACACGGTGGTACGCAAGAGCGGCCTTCCCGGTTGGAGTGACGTGGTGCCCTACGTGATCGCCTACATCGAGCTTGATGAGGGGCCGCGGGTGATGAGCAACATCGTCGGCTGCGATCCCGAAGCGCTGACGATCGGAAGCCCGGTCCGCGTAGTGATGCCCACCGGCGACGACGGCCAGGCCCTGTTCCGTTTTCAGCCCGATGGCGGTCCGCCGGCGCAATGACCTACCAGACGGTACGAACCGAGGAGGACGGTCGCGTAGCGACCGTGGTGCTCAACCGGCCCGACCGGATGAACGCCTGGACGCGGCGCATGGAAGCCGAATTGGGCCATGCGATTGCGGGATTCGAGGTACGCGACGATATCGGCGCGATCATCGTCACCGGTGCCGGGCGGGCCTTCTGCGCCGGAGCCGATCTCGACGAGGACCAAACCAGCGACGCCGCGCTGCGGGAGCTCTTTCGGCCAGCGACGGATCGGCCCTATTGGGAGATGCGCACGCCGACGATCGCCGCGATCAACGGCGCAGCCGTCGGCGTCGGCATGACCTTGCCGATGAAACTCGACATCCGAATCGCCGCCGAGGACGCGAAGCTCGGTTTCGTCTTCACCAGGCGCGGATTGACCCCCGAATTCGGGGCCAGCTGGATCCTGCCTCGGTTTGTCGGGGCCACCAACGCCATGGAACTGCTGCTGACCGGCCGCATCTTCGACGGTCGCGAGGCGGTCAGAATCGGCTTGGCCAACGAGGCCCACCCCGCCGATCGCGTGTTGGACCGCGCGCGAGAGATCGCCGACGACATCGTGCGCAACGTCTCGCCGGTCGCCGCGGCGGTCACCAAGAGCCTGGTGTATCGCGGGCTCGAATCGGCCGATCTGTCTGCGCACGCGCGGCTGGAGCAAAAGCTGTACGACTGGGCGCTCGGCAGCGCCGACTTTCCCGAGGGGATGGCGTCCTTCGTGGAGAAGCGGTGCCCCGAGTGGCCCCTGCGCAAGAACGCCGCGTTCCCGGCGGAGTTGTTTCGGGGCCGGGACGACGGCGGTGAGTGCCAGTGATGTTGGGAGGGCAATGGTGAGCATCGCGCAGCAGGCGCGGTCCGAGCTTCTCGAGACGACCGACGAACAGCTCGAGGACATCGTTCAGTTCGCCGATCCACTGGTCCTGCGTGGGTTGCTCTATCAGCTCACCGGCGACGAGGAGCTCAAAACCCAGGTGAAGACGCTGCGCGCTCAGGTCATGTTCGCTGAAGCGGCGATTCCGGCCTCCGAGGACGACATCGCGCTGGTTCGGCGCAAAGCCGTGGCGTTCTTGAAGTCCTATCGCGACTCTGGCGGCGGCCGCCTCGACATCGGCCCCCTCGATCGCCTTGAAGAGTCGATCCGGCTGGCGACGGGAAACAAACCGGGGCCAGACCAGATGGCCATGCTCGTCGAGGAGTTGGGGCTCGACCCCTGGGTGCGTGCCCACAAGTGGTCTCAGACACCAGATCCCGCCAAGCTCGCGGACTTCTCGGTGACGGTCATCGGTGCCGGCTACGGCGGGCTCAACGCCGCGGTGATGCTCAAGAGGGCAGGCATTCCCTACACGCACCTCGAAAAGGACGGCGGCGTCGGCGGCACGTGGTACCGCAATCGGTATCCGGGGGCCCGCGTCGACTCGCCAAGCCGGGCCTACACACACGTGTTCGGCGCGAACGTCGATCTCGAGTACCCGTTCTGCCCACGCGCGCACAACCAGGCCTACTTCGACTGGGTCGCCGACGAACACGACATCCGCGATCACATCGAGTTCGACACCGAGGTGCGCGCGCTCACCTGGGATGAGGACCTGGCCAAGTGGAAGATCGACGTCAGCGGCCCCAACGGTGACCGCACGATCGAGTCGAACGCGGTCATCACCGCAGTCGGCTTCCTGTGCCAGCCCAACATGCCGAAGATACCGGGGATGGCCGACTTCAAGGGGCGGTCGTGGCACTCGTCGCGCTGGCCCGAGGAAGTCAAGCCGGACGGCAAACGCATCGCCGTGATCGGGACCGGTTCCACCGGATACCAGATGGTCCCGGAACTGGCGCTGACCGCCGAACATGTCGTCGTGTTCCAAAAGGAAGCGTCATGGGTGTTCGGAATCCCCGGTTACCGCGCGCCGTACCCCCCGCAGGTGATGTGGTTGGAGCGCAACCTCCCATTCCACAAGAACTTCATGCGGCTGCGCGGCGTGGATGTGACCAGCGGCTGGGACATCACCACAGATCGCGATCCCGACTACACCGCAGATCCCCAGGCGATCAGCGAGTTCAACAAGCAAATGCGTGACAACGCGATCGAGTTCCTGGCCGAGAAACTGCCCGACGATACGCTGCGGGCCAAGATGACCCCGGACTACCCGGTGTGGTCACACCGCCCGGTTCTCGTCGACACTGACTACAACGTGTTGGACGCCCTGAACCGTGACAACGTGACCCTGGTGACCGAGGCCATCGCCGAGGTCAACGAAACCGGCATCAAGACCGTCGACGGACAGCAGCACGATGTCGACATCATCGTCTACGCCACCGGCTTTCGTGCCAACGACTATCTGTTCCCGATGCGCGTCACCGGCCGGGAAACGACGCTGGAGCAGACGTGGGCGCGTACCGGCACGTGTGCGTACCGATTCTGCATGGTGCACGGCTTCCCTAATCTGTGGATGCTGCATGGCCCGAACACAATTGGCGGAATCACTCCCGGTCCGTGGGTGGAGCTTGCCACCCAATTCGCGCTGAAGTGCATCGACCGTCTCATCAACAACGACGAGAAGTCAATCGACGTCAGCGAACGGGCCTACCGCAAATACATGGCCGAAGTGTTCGAGCGGCAGAAGACCAAGGCTTGGAGCGATCCGCGCGCCGACAGCTATTACCAGGGCCAGGGCGGCGCTCCCTCGGCAGTCATGTCCCCATACCCACCGGGGATCATCTTCAGGCTCATGCGCTATCCGGACTTCGGCGAAATGGAGATCCGGTGACCGCAACCGGCGCGAGCGTCGAGGATTTCGTCTGGGACGGTCTGGTCCACAGTTATCGGCCACGGGATGACTGGCAGACCCGACTGTCGCCGAAGTTGAAGCTCGCGACCGAAGCCGCGGATGACATCGACCCAGTGACCTTCGAGGTGCTGCGAAATCGGTTGTGGACCATCAATATTGCACACGGCGACACGCTGACGAGGATGTCGGGGTCACCGGTGTTCCAAGGCCTCGACTTCAACATGTCGATCCTCACCGAGGACGGTGAGGCCGTCATGAGCGCGCCGTTCGTTCAGTATCTCAACGCTGGCGCGCCCCTCGTCGTCCGTTACCTGATGGAACACTTCAGCGACGCGCCGGGCATCGAGGACGGCGATGTATACCTCGCCAGCGACCCGTGGATCGGTGCGTCTCACCAGATGGACGTCTGCGTGGCCGCACCGCTGTTCATCGATGGCGAGTTGTTCGCCTGGGTGTCCAACGCCGCTCATCAGTACGACCTCGGCGGGATCGTCCCCGGCGGCTGGCCGCAGAACGCGCCCGACGTGTACAGCGATCCGGTCATGTTCCGGCCGTTCAAGCTGATCGAGAGTGGTGTGCTGCGTGACGATCTCGAGCAGATGTACCGGCGTCAGTCGCGGGTGCCCGATATGGTCGCGCTCGACTTGCGGGCACAGCTGGCCGGCTGCCAGTTCGCCATCCGCCGCCTGCAGGAGACGTGCGACGAATTCGGTGCGGGAGTCGTCAAGGCGGCGATGCGAAGGATCCTCGACAACGCGCAACTCGCGTTCGCACGCAAGCTCGAGCGCATCCCGGACTGCACGGTCAGCGACGTCTTCTACTTCGACGAGGAGATGCCCGGGGATCGCAAGACCCACCGGGTTCAGTTCAACCTGACCAAACGCGGCGATCGGCTCGTCGTCGACAACGCAGGCACCGACGCCCAGGGTATAGGCCCCAACGGGTTCACGTTCGTCAACTTCATGGGCATCGTGTTGGGGCTCTCGGCACTGACCCTGCTGCACGAACACACGTTCTCCATCGGCGGGGCCTACCGCCAGATCGACTTTCGTCCGTCGCCGGGAACGCTGACTTGTTGTGACTATCCCGCGGCGGTCAGCGGCGGCGTCATGAACATCATCAGCTCGTTCGTTCGGGTGCAGAACTCCTTGGCCCGGCTGATGGCTTGCGATCCAGAGTTGAAGCAGGATCTTGTCGTGTGCGGCGCCGATCACCCGCTGCTCGTTCTCGCCGGCGCTGACGATCGCGGCAACTTTTTCGGAACGGCGGTGCTGGAAGCGGTTGGTGCCGGCGGAGGTTCGCGCGCCCACTCCGACGGCATCAACACCGCCGGCCTCGTCATCGCGCCGATGTCGAAGATGCCGAACGTCGAGGACACCGAGCAGTACTACCCGATGCTGATGATGTACCGGACGGAGGCCACCGACACTGGCGGCCCAGGGCGCTATCGCGGTGGGGTGGGCATCGAAGTAGCTTTTACCCCTTACCGTTCCGCGCAGGTGGAAGCCATCACCAATGCCGGCGGCCAGGGCGTGTCGACGAATCAAGCGATGGGGTTATTCGGCGGCCTGCCGTCTCCCACTGCGCAGTACCACGTGTTTGGCGCCACGGACGTGGCTGAGCATTGGAAGGCTCAGCACATGCCCCGGTCGGTCGCCGAACTGACCTACGGCGGGTACCACCGCCTGCGGACCAAGTCGAACGGCACACCGCTTGCTAACGGTGATGTGATGAAGATGGTCTGTTGTGGCGGCGGTGGCTACGGGGATCCGATCGAGCGTGAACCGGACAGGGTCGCCGAAGATGTTGCCGGAGGATACGTTTCGGCCACGGCCAGTTTCGACCTATATGGCGTCGTGGTAGGGGACGACGGTCGTGTCGACGACGAGGCGACATCTGCACGTCGCGAAGAGATCCGCTCCGAGCGGCGCACCTGGACGCCCGTCGCCGAGCGGTTCGGGCACCGCAGTGACGAATCAATCACGGCCGCAACGGGTGAGCCGCCGCGATCCGTGCACGAGCACGTCACCGCGCGTGACGACGGCAGCCGCCGAAGGGTGCTTGCCTGCGCGCGCTGCGACACGGTGCTTTCCGACTATCGAGCCAGCTACAAAGACGGGTTGTTGATCAGTGAGACCGGCGTGGAGATCTTGCCCCGTGTTGAAGACCCCAGCTTCTTTCTCGACGAGGATATGGTGCTGCGGCGGTATTGCTGTCCAAGCTGCCAGATCTTGATGACAGTGGAAATCGCCCGCCGCTGCGAGCCTGCCCTTAACGAGATCATGTTCCTGTGAGCGGCTACACGGTAGGCATCGACATCGGTGGCACGTTCACCGATTGCGTTGCCGTGGATCCAGTCGGCAATGTTGCCATCGGCAAGGTGTCGTCGACCCCGCCAGAGTTTCAGCGGGGGTTCATTGGATCGATCGGCGAAGTCGCAAGCCGGATTGGGCTCTCGCACACCGACCTGCTCGCCCGCACCGATGCGATCCTGCACGGCTGCACCGTCGGCACGAATGCCCTCGTGGAGAAGCGCACCGCGAAAGTCGCGCTACTGGTCACAGCTGGGCACCGTGACACCATTTACATGATGCGTGCCGGCGAGAGGCTCGTCGGATCCCATGCACACGAGATCGCCCACCTTGCAGGGCATTACAAGCCCGAGCCATTGGTGCCGAAGTCGCTCGTCGTCGAGATCGACGAGCGGGTTGCAGCCGATGGACAGATCATCATGGCCCTCGATGAGGGCCGAGCCCGCGAAACGATTCACTCCTTGGTCGCCGACGGGGTCGAGGCGTTCGCTATCGCGTTGCTGTGGTCGACCGCCACCGAGGTCCACGAGCGGGCGCTTGCCCGTATCGTCGCCGATGAGGCGCCAACCGCCTTCGTTTCGGTCAGCTCCGAGGTTGTGCCCCGCGTCGGTGAGTACCAACGCACCGTGGCGACGTTGATCAACGCGATGATCGGTCCGGTCACCAGCGAGTACCTTGCGCGCCTCGAGGACGAATTGGCCGCCCTGGACTATCCAGGGTCGCTGTCCATCATGACGTGTGCAGGCGGTCTGATCGATATTGCTCACGCTCGTCGGATGCCCCTATTGACCATCGGCTCCGGCCCGGTGGCCGGGCTGATCGGTGCGGGTCGGCTCGCGCGCGCGGCTGCCTCCAGCGACATCGAAGTAGCGACTGGCGACATCAATGTGCTGACTGGTGACGTCGGCGGCACGACGTTCGACGTCGGCGTAATCCGTCGTGGCGAGCCGGTAACGCGAACGACGACGAGATATGGCCAGTACGAGTACTTCGTGCCGACTCTGGACGTGCGGTCGATCGGATCCGGCGGCGGGTCGATCGTCGCGTTCGACGAGGACACCCGCAGCCTGCGCGTAGGGCCTCGAAGTGCCGCCGCAGTTCCAGGACCGGCTGCCTATGGGCGCGGCGGCGACAAGGCGACCGTGACCGACGCCGCGCTGGTGCTGGGTTACCTCAACCCCAAACACTTTCTCGGCGGCGCACTTTCCCTGAATACGGAAGCGGCGACAGCGGCGCTCGAACGCGCCGGAGCGCCGCTGGGGTTCACCGCCGTCGAGACGGCCGCGGCTGCCATGCGGATCGTTGATGATCAGATGGCCGACGCGATCCAGCTGTCCAGCACACAACAGGGGTACGACCCGCGCGGCTGTGTCATGTACGCGTTCGGCGGGGGAGGCGGGACGCATTGTCCAATGGTCGCGCAGAAGCTCGGCATCTCGACGACGGTCGTTCCGCTCGGCGACCTGGCTGCCGGGTGGTCGGCGTTCGGCGTAGCAGCAGCCGACGCGTTGATCGTGCAGGACATGGCATTGCTCATGCCCTCGCCATTCGATCCCGAGGGACTTAATAACGCATGGTCACAGCTCGAGGGCAAGGTCCGAGCCGTGCTTCCCACCTCGGTTGCTGACGCCGATGTCCAATTCGGCCGTTTCGTGGAGTTGCGCTATCGCCAGCAGGTAAACGAGCTGAGAATCCCTGCCCCTGAAGGGATCTACAGGCAGGCCGAAGTCGATCAATTGATCGCTGCTTTTGAGCGGGAGTACGAGCTACTCTTCGGCCGCGGAAGTGGTTACCCAGCGGCCGGATTCATGATCACGTCGCTACGAGTGACCGCCCGCGCCAGCGTCACCGAGCACGAGTTCATCGCAACCGACGCCGGTGAGCCCGTCGACGTGGAGCCGGCCAGCTGGCGCGAAGTCGTCTGGTACGAGGTGGATACCACACCCCGGCGCACGCCGGTTTACGACGGTGGCCGGTTACGGCCCGGTGATCGGGTGACCGGCCGGGCCATCATCGAATTCATCGACACGACCGTCGTCCTTCGTCAGGGCCAGCGCGCAACGGTCGACGCCCGCAGCAGCATCGTCATCGAGCCGATCGGCTCCAACGAGTAAGGGGTCAAAGACATGAGCGGACTGCTACAGGATCGAGTGATCGCCATTACCGGAGCCGGGCGGGGGATCGGCGCCAGTATCGCCATCATGGCCGCCGCGGAAGGCGCGCGCATCGTGGTAAACGACCTCGGCTCGGCGGTTGACGGGACCGGGGCTGACAAGGAGACGGCGGCCGGCGTCGTATCTCGTATCACCGAGGCAGGCGGGGCCGCCGTCGCCAACAGTGGTGACATCTCGGATTACGACGAAGCCGGTGCGCTCGTCCAGCAGGCTATCGACACCTACGGTCGGCTGGACGTACTCGTCAACGTCGCGGGAATCCTGCGCGACAAAATGATTTTCAACATGACTCCCGAGGAGTGGTCTGCCGTATTGCGGGTGCACCTACGCGGCACCTACAACACGAGCAAGCACGCGAGCGTCTACTGGCGTTCGCTGCGCGACGAAAGCGCTCACCACCGCCTGATCAACTTCACCTCCGGCTCGGGCCTGCACGGGTCCCCGGGACAGCCCAATTACGCGGCCGCCAAGATGGGCATCGCCGGGCTGACCTACTCCTGTGCCGCGGGGCTTAAGCGCTACGGGGTGACGTCGAACGCGATCAGCCCCGACGCGAGCACCCGGATGACCGACTCGATGGGTGAGCACCGGCGCGAGGACCAAGACGTCCGCTCGCCCGACAACATCGCGCCAATCGTGCTGTACCTCGCCAGCGAACGCTCGGATTGGTGCAACGGCCAGATCCTGTACACATCCGGTCCGGATATCGGTTTGTTCAATGTCCCGTCGGTGGTCAGCGAGATATTCACGGACGGCCCGTGGGAACTGCCCGCTGCCTTCGATCAGATCGAGAGTGCGTTCCCGGCCGCCGTCATGCCGAATCATGTGCCCGCGATGACCGGTTCCGCGACGCCGAACGCTGTTCTGTGATGCGACCTATCCGAGTTTGAAGACCTCAAGACAGTTGTCGTGGCAGTAAGCCTGCATCGCATCGTCTTTGAGTGGTAGCTCGAGTGCGTCGCTTGCCGCACGTTCGACGCTGAGCAATGGGAAGTCCGACGCCCACATCACTTGTCCTTTGCCGCGGGTGTTCATGAAGTGGACGATCTCGGCGGGGATGTACTTCGGTGACCAGCCAGACGTCATCAGGTAGAAGTTCGGGTGCTTCTGTAGCAGCGCAAGCGTTTCCAGGTGCCACGGATGACCGATGTGGGTTCCTACAACCGTCAACTCGGGGAACGCGAGCAGGATGTCGTCCAACAAAGCCGGGTGCTGAAGCTTGGCACTGCGCATCGGGCCCGGGAAGCCGAGGTTCATGCTGATCGGAACGCCCAGCTCGGCGCACTTCGCATAGATCGGGTAGTAGAGCGGGTGGTCGTAGGGCTCACCGAACATCGCGGCCATG
Organism: Mycobacterium sp. NGS56; assembly: GCF_059812425.1. Taxonomy (NCBI): domain Bacteria; kingdom Bacillati; phylum Actinomycetota; class Actinomycetes; order Mycobacteriales; family Mycobacteriaceae; genus Mycobacterium; species Mycobacterium sp. NGS56. Next base: position 105,806 of record NZ_JCALCQ010000001.1, on the reverse strand, counting down.
ACACGGATCGCGACACACCCGTAGTCCTTGACGGCCCGGTCGAGCTGCCGGTAGGCCCGCAGCCCGCCCATCGGATCGATCAGGGCGCTTCCGTACAGGCGACCCTTGTGGTTGGTGGTCGCCGTCGCCATCTGCTCCAGGAACGCATCGAATATGTCGTCAGGCTGCCCGGCGGTCGCCTGGAACACGCCACGCGGTCGGGTGTCGGGGTGCGACCAGCTGTGCAGCGCCGAAATGATCGTCTTCTCCACCCCGGTCGCGTCCATCATCGCCACAAGTTCCTCGGCGCTGGTGCCCGGCCCGCGGGATCCGCCACCGGTCTTGAACCATTTGTTGACGTTGCTGTTCAGCACCTCGTCGGCGAACTCGTTGACCAGCTCGTCTTTGGTGAGCATCGGCATGTTCGACCAGCCGTCGATGAACTTCATGCTCGGGGTCCTTTCAGTCACGCCGTCCTCGGTTCGGTCCGATCCGGCCGTCTTATTCGAGGCGACCCCATCGCATTACATATCCCCGCGTTACCGAGTGCGCCGCATTGAGGCGGGGTGTCCTACGCATTCGACCGTCTGGTCGGTCTAAAATATCACAGCGCTCCGGTCGCCCGACGGAGTCCGGACAGTACATAGGCCAGGCAGAGAAGGCACACTAGAACTCGATCACGACTCGCCGTTGACATGCATCAGGAAGTTAACTTCACTGAGCTCATGGTTGATGACGGCCTGACCGCGCCTGAAGACGACTACGACCTGCTGACTCACCGAGAGGCGGGCAGGCGGCTTACTGACAACATCAATAACGAGCGCCAGCGGTGTGGTGAATCGCAGGGCGCCGAGGCGGAGGTCCATCGCTTGCGGATCGCCGAGCTAGAGGACGCCGTTAGACGGCATCGCGAGTGCCGTCCAGCCGACCGGCCGACATTCTTCAACGCGACGGGCCATCTAGAACGGGTCCAAACAGCGGAACACTAGTGGACGGACGCGCATTCACAGTTCACGCCAGCAGGGATCTCAAAGACCCACGCCTAGTCAGGTCAGCGCGGTTGTACCACTCCGCCCGCTGGGTGCTCGTCGACGTCCTTGAGGATCAGCTCGCGCACGGCGCGACGCGGTCCGTACGGCCGCAGCATGGTGCTGGCCGGCCGTGGGCGCACGTGCTGCGGCCACCAGAACCAGCGCCCTAGCAAGGTGGCCAGCGAAGGTGTCATGAACGACCGCACGATCAAGGTGTCGAACAACAAACCCAGCGCGATCGTCGTACCCACCTGGGCCATCACCAGCAGCGGGCTGAACATGAACGTGGCCATGGTGGCGGCGAACACCAGTCCGGCGGAGGTAACCACCGAGCCCGAACCGGCCATCGCGCGGATCGTCCCTGTCTTGAGCCCGGCGTGGATTTCCTCCTTGAACCGCGATATCAGCAGCAGGTTGTAGTCCGAGCCGACCGCCAGCAGCAGGATGATCGCCATCGCCAGCACCATCCAGTGCAGCTTCATGCCCAGGATGTACTGCCATACGAGCACGGAGAGTCCGAACGAGGCGCCCAGCGACAGCAACACCGTACCGACGATCACGAAGGCCGCCACGACGCTTCGGGTGATCACCAGCATGATGACGAAAATCAAAGTGGCTGCGGCGATTCCGGCGATCATCAGGTCGATGTTGGAGCCGTCGTGCATGTCCTTGTACGTCGCGGCGGTGCCGCCGAGGTAGACCTTGGCGCCCTCCCAGGGCGTGCCCTTGATCGCCTCGTGTACGGCCTGCTTGATCGGTGCGATGTGGTTGATGCCTTCAGGAGTCGCCGGATCGCCTTCATGGGAGATGATCAGCCGGACGGCGTGCCCGTTCGGCGAGATGAACTGTTTGAGACCCCGCGCGAAATCCGGGCTCTTGAAGGCCTCCGGCGGAAGGTAGAACGTGTCGTCGTTCTTCGCTTTGTCGAAGGCATCGCCCTGGGCGGTGGCGTTGTCGGACTGCGCTTTCGCCTGGTCGTTAAGGCCCTGTGTGATCGCATAGTTCGACATGATGGTGTCGAGGTTGCGCTGCTGGCTCTCGATCTGCGGCGGTATCAGCGCCACCAGTTTGGGCTGGATCCGATCCAGCTTGTCGAGGTTCGCACTGAGGTTCACGATGTTCTGGGCCACTTGATCGATGCCGTCGAGCGCGTTGAAGATCGACCGAAGTGCCCAGCAAGACGGAATGTCGTAGCAGTGCTTCTCCCAGTAGAAGTAGCTGCGGATCGGCCGGAAGAAATCGTCGAAGTTGGCGATGTCGTCGCGCAACGCCTCAGTGATCTGCACGGTTTCTCTGGTGAGCCTGGTGGTTTCGTGCGTGGTGTTGCTGAGGTCCTGGGTCACCTGCATCTGCTCATGCAGCGTTGCCATCGTCTTGCGCAGCTCGTCGGCCTGCTTGAGCAGGTTTGCCGCCTGCTCCTCTTGGTAGTGCTGGGTCTGGATCCGACCCGCAGCTTGCGCGCCCATCTGGAAACCGAGGGTGCTGTGGTCGAGTGGCGTGCCCAATGGCCGGGTGATGGTCTGCACCCGGCCGATACCGGGGATGTGGAAGACCGCCTTGGCGACCTTGTCCAGGACAATGAAGTCGGCCGGGTTACGCAAGTCGTGATCGGTCTCGATCATCAACAGTTCAGGATTGAGCCGAGCCTGGTCGAAGTGCCGGTCGGCCGCGGCGTAGCCGACATTGGCCGGGGTCTCCGCCGGCAGGAAGTGGCGGTTGTCGTAGTCCGTCTTGTAACCGGGCAGGGCGAGCAGACCAACCAATGCGACCGCGATGGTTACCGCGAGAACCGGTGCGGGCCAGCGGACGATGGCGGTGCCGATGCGACGCCAGCCCCGGGTCTGCAGCTTGCGCTTCGGATCCATGAGCTTGAAGAACGAGGCCACCGTCAGGACCGCCGGACCCAGTGTCAAAGCGGCCAGCACCGCGACCAGCATGCCGATGGCGCACGGTGCGCCCAATGACTGGAAGTACGGCAGCCGGCAGAAGCTCAGGCAGTACATCGCGCCGGCGATGGTCAGGCCCGATCCCAGCACGACATGCGCGGTGCTGTGGAACATGGTGTAGAACGCTTGTTCGCGGGTCTCACCCAGACCGCGTGCTTCGTGGTAGCGGCCGACCACGAAGATCGCGTAGTCCGTGCCGGCGGCGATCGCCATCAACACCAATAAATTGTTGGCGAACGTGGAGAGTCCGATGATGTCGTAGTTGGCCAGCAAGGCAACGACGCCTCGGGCTGCCAACAATTCGACGAAGACCATGAACATCACGCCCAGGACGGTGACGAGCGAGCGATAGACGAACAGCAGCATGACAATAATCACCAGGATCGTGACCATGGTGACTATTGCGACGCCCTTGGCGCCCGCGTGGGACTGGTCGGCGAACAGCGGACCCGCGCCGGTGACGTATGCCTTGATCCCCGGCGGGGCGGGCACCGAGTTGACAATCTTGCGGACGGCGTCGGCAGAGTCGTTCGCCTGCCCGCTGCCCATGTTGCCGGCGAGGTAAACCTGGACGTATGCGGCCTTTTGATCGTGGCTCTGGGAACCCGCCGCGGTCAGCGGATCACTCCAGAAATCCTGGACGTGCTCAACGTGTTCCTTGTCTTGCTCGAGCCGCCTGACGATCTCGTCGTAATAGCGGTGCGCGTCGGCGCCGAGTGGCTTGTCGCCCTCCAGCAAGATCATGGCCGAGTTGTCGGAATCAAACTCTTTGAACGTCGATCCGACGCGCATCATCGACTGGAAGGATGCCGCGTCCGTCGGACTCATCGACACCGAGTGGGTCTTGGCGACGGCCTCCAGCTGCGGGGCCACGGTGTTGGTGATAAAGACGATGCCCAGCCACACCAGCACGATCGGCAGCGCCAGCCGGTGGATCATCCGCGGCAGGAACGGCGGGATCAGCGGCTGATCGACGCGCGGCGGCTCGCTCATGCGGACTTGTCCAGGCAATAGACGAAGGCGTTCACGGTTTGGTTGGGATCTGAGCGGTTCGGAGTCTTGATGACGTCACCGCTCCCGTCGTGCTTGTTCACCACGAACTGGCAGGCTATCCAGCTGCCGTCTCCTTGCGCCACCAGGTTCGCCGGGATGCCGGGCTTCGTTGAACTCAATACTTTGCTCCAGGGCAAGGGCACGTTGAGGGCCTGCTGTGGATGGGAGTTCTCGTCGAGGTAGTTGATGGTTGCCGTGCTGCCCGGTGGGCCCCAGACCTCGAGGGTGATCGTCTTGGCGTTGAACTCGTCGAGTACCTCGCCCGAGGTGCCGCCACCGAACGAACCGCGGTGAACGCCAAAGACGCCGTGCAACCGGTACACCACGAACCCTGAGAGCGCGACGACAGCTGCGATCGTGAGCACCAGCCAGAAACGCCCCAGAAAACTTTTTTTCCCAGCGCGCTGCGGGGCGGCCGTGTCGCCCTCGCTGCCCGCGGAGTTCTGCGTCTTCAGCGGCTCGGTCCTTGGCTCAGTCGTCGTCATGGGCTCTTCAAGTCCTTCACCACGGGTGTCTTCACCGGCTGCAGTTCGCCAAGCCACAGGGCTCCGGCTCCTTTCTGAGTTCATGAGGATTCCGCGATCAGGCCGACGCAGGTGGCTGTCAGCAGCCGGGTGAGGGCGGACGCGAAGTCCAGATTCCACTCGGGCGGAACCACTTCGGGCTCCTCGGCGTAGACGTCGGTCAGGTGCTCCGGCGGGTTCGCGACCTGCCACAGCGTCGCGGCCAGCGAGTACGCGGCCAGCAGGATGTCGAGCGAGCCCGATCGTCCAAGTTCGGGCAGCGCGCATCCGATCGAATCGGCCAGCGACAGTGTGGCCGCGGTGCTGATCCGCCTGACCTCGATGACCCGCTCCGCGTCCACCTCGTGCTCCAAGTGCAGGTGCAGGTTGGCCAGCAGGTCACAAAACAACGGGTCCTCGGCCAGCGCTTCGGCCAATGTCTCGGCGATGCGCGAGGGCGACTTCACGCCGGGCTCGGCCAGCTTCTGCGACACCGTGTTGGACCACCGCACCCAACCCTCGGCGGACAGACGCAGCAGAACTTCCTTGTATGAGGTGAAATAGCGACGCACCGCCGAGTAGTGAATCCCGGCGCGGCTGGCGACCGCGGTCAGGGTGACCGACGCGACGCCCGTCTCCATCGCCAGCGAGCGTGCGGCCTCCACCAAGGCCTCCGCACGTTGGCGTTTCTCTTCCTCAGTGCGAGCGCGCTGAAATGTCAGTTGCGCCACCGGCCGAGCGTAACGCACATTGTGTGATTTGCATAACGCACAAGTTGTTTGCACCTCGGGACGCCCGATCATTGCGAAATCGTCCGACTTCTGATTGCGATTTGGCGCGAGATCCCCAGACGCGTCGCCAACCTGCGCGAGCGCGCTGTGCGCGAAGCCAAAGCGGCCAGAGGGGACATAAAAAACAGCGACCCGCGCTGTGGACATGAACCGCGACCGTCACCTATGACCCGACTCATCAACGATCCCAGCACGTGTGACCCATGACGCAACTCATCTGTCAGCTATGTCTGAACTCAGACACCCTCAGCTAAACGACGCTTCGGCCATGACGAACCGCTTGGGCATCGGTGTCTGGCGCGGCTCGGAAGAGTGCCACCTCGGGCGGCTATGAGAGAGGATTGCTGGATGGCGCGGACAGGGTCGTGCTATGGACTCCGGACTAGATCCGCGGACTGCCTGTCACCCTGATTGGTGATCGCCTCGAAACGCTTCTCCCAACGACGATGGTTATTGAGGGCCCCGAGCACCAAGGGTGACAAAGCGATTCCTCGAGTGATCACCGAATTGAGCATATTCGCCAGAAAGCCCATCGGCCGCATGATGTCGACGAAAAGAACTACTCGTACTCCGTCCGTCCGGTTCCAAGCCTCATGCTCGAATACGTCGTCGAAGATCATTACTCTGCCTTCTTGCCAATGACGGGTCTGCGATCCCACTCGGATGGCACACATGTCCGTTGGTTCGGGAATGACGAGGCCAAGATGAAGACGCAGCACCCCCTTATATAGACCTCGATGGGGGGGAATGTGCTTGCCGGGGGCAAGGATGGAGAAGAACGCAGTCTTCATGCCCGGTATCTGCCGGAGTACTTTGCTTGTTTCCGGGCAACGACGGCAGTTCCCCACCGACTTAACACCATATGCGTAGAAGAAAAATGTCTTCCAGTCGTCGCCCTGGGTGAGGCTCTCAGCTACACCTTTCTGGATGTCCTGAAAGTTCGGCATGTGCGACAGATAGGGCAAAAGCGTGTCCAGCTCGGCGCGGACCTTGCGCCAGTCAGCCTCGATAGCCTTCACCCAGGGAAAGTCCTGTTCATCGAAGAACTCGCGATCGCCGACCAACGAGGCTCGCCCAAAGTAGGCGCAAAGCTTTCGGTCTAGCGCGGTGAGTGTTCGCAGCAGGAATTTCTGTTGCTCGTCGAATGTGGCTGTGTTCGCGACGTTCGTGCCAGTCATTGGTGCGGCCCATAACGAAACAACATGGCTCCGGAACCTCTCCGTGTGTTGGCATTTGCGTTCATGAGGTTGCGCGATTCGTCAATGGAAACGTAAAAGCCAGTGGGGCTTAATTACATCAGGAGATGTGTCAAGCTTGCGCCGACAAGTTCATGCCATTTTCATAACGGCGGATAGCGGAGAAAACCCGCCCGCCGCGTCTGACGAAGGCAACAGCGTGCCACTTTCGAGCAGCACTGTGCATCGCCACCAACGGTCGCAGCTCAAGGTCGATGGTCTCGGTGTCGCGCCCGTTAGGCCGACCATGCGCGCGGCCTGCGGACCGCGACTGGCCGGGGGTGCAGAGTCCAACGCAACCGGCCGCACGGTAGACGGACTTTTCGATCCGGTGAACCGGATGGCTCATGCTGCGACGAGCCGTATGGTGCTCACCCGTCTCATCCGCCTGAACGGGCCGGATGCTCGTGGAGCGGTGCTTAAAGTCAGCTGGCCGCGGCGAAAGGTGTATCCGTCGAGGTCGCCACCGAGTCGGCAAATCGGGGCAGATTCTCGGCTATTACGGGACCACAGAAATAGCAGGGGTCAGGTTCGAGCGTGAGATAGCCGCACACGGGGCACACATCCGGACAAACATTGGTGGTGACCATCCGCACCTCCTAGTGGCGCGTACCTGATGCTCCTCGGTTACCCTCATTCCCGGCCATCGACACGCCGCATCGATCGGTAATGAACTGAAATGTTCATCCAGCAGCCGATCCGCCATCCCGGTGCGGGTACTCGCACGGTCACCGGCAAGAACTGTCATGTTCTCGACCGCTCCTGCCATGAACCGCTACAGGACCTCACGCTCACTTGGCTCACCGTTCACGGGGGTCTGCCCGGGCTCTGGTGTCAGACACGGGGCTACCGTGCAAATCTTGAGCAGCGCCATCATCATCAATAGAGCCACACCAGCAATAACAGCGAAGACTGCGAAGGCCACAACCATCGAGAAGATGCAGGCTATGACACTGGGATGACCGGTCCAAAACTCTGTCATGACGTTGCTGACGATCGGGACGAACGCACAGACAAAACTTACTCCGGGGAGCGTGTTACCTCAGGCCGTCGGCCTGACCTACGCACAACCTGAACAGGTGCCAGGAGATGTCGGCTTGCACCCCGGCCTGGGCCAGGTACTCGCGCCAATCGCTGCGGCGGAAGCCCCGCGCGATGGAGATGACCCCGTCCTCCCGCAGGATGCGATGCCAGCCCATCAGCCGTGCCAGAGCCGGGAAACTGTAGTAGGGCAGCGCGTGGCGCTGCAGGTCGACGATGTGCCAACCGCGCCTGGAATTTTCGTTAAGCCAGGTCAAGAACTTGACGACATCCTCGTCGCTGAGGTGATGGGTGAAGTCTGAACTGACAATGAAGTCAGGCCGCTGCGCGAGCGGGTACCGGAATACATCCGCCGTCCGGTAATCGATATTCATCCACCGAGGGGTCGCTTCCCGTGCGATGGCTGTGCTGCGCGGGTTGACGTCGATGCCCGAGAGTTGGACCTTCAGCCCGCGCCGGTGCGCCCATGTGGCGATAGCGCGCAACAGATCACCGTGCCCGCAGGCCACGTCCAAAATGGTGACCGTGCTGCCGGCGTGGCGTGCTCTTGTGGCCCGCGCCAGCCAGCGAAGCGTCGGGTAGTGGGTGAAGGTCACGCGATTGACGACGGCGAGCTCATCGAGGCATCGCTGATAGGTGGCCAGGTCGGTGCTCTCGTCGTCCAATGTTTCCGATTGCGTGCTGCGCGCTGAGAGGCGCATCGGCTGCCCCTTAGCTTGCCTCTGCTTATCGCAGCGAGCGTATGACGCACAGACGCGGCGCGGGTGCGAAAACGGGAACATGCAGAGCCGGAAGGGATGGAGTTGCCCGACCGTCAGGGTCTAGGCTGCAGCGGTCTTGCTCGCTCCGCATACGAAAATTACACAGGCTTTCCGTGGTAGAACGTGCACAACGGCGCAGCGGATTGCGCTGACGTTTAAAAACTTTGGGCGCAAGCAGCGGCAGCGGATAGGGGATCGGGCCAAGGCTGTCGCCGAGTGCTCGACTTATCCTGCGGGACGCGAACCGAAATGGGCCGTTCCGAAGCCGGTGCGTAGCGAGACGTAGCTAATGTTCTCGAAGCCGGCTTGCAGCATTGCCTCGCTCAGTTCCTCGCGTGACAGCCAGGTGCGGATGGAATCGGACGTGTAACGGTGGGCGTCGCGATGCCAGGAAAACGCCCAGCCCGCCCTCGGCATCAGGCCGAAGTAAAGCAGGTCATGAATGACTTTGAGCGGCTTGGCGTTCGGCTTGCTGAAGTCGAGCACCATCAAGCGGCCGCCCGGCCGTAGAACACGACGGAATTCACGTAGCGCCTGCCGGCGATCCGCAACGTTGCGCAGCCCGAAGCCGATCGTGACTACGTCAAACCATGCATCCGGGAACCGTAGATCCGTGGCGTCGCCGTCCTGGAAGTCGACGGACCCGTGCTGCCGGCCCCGGGCGACCTCAAGCATCGCCGCGCAGGAATCGACGGCCACCACCACGCCTTCCGGTCCGACTGCGGCCTCCTCCGCCAGCGCCAGGTCGCCGGTTCCAGTGGCAACATCCAGCACTCGTTCGCCCGGCCGAAGGGCGCAAAGCTCGATGGCCTGTCGCTTCCACACCCGGTGCAGCCCCACCGTCCAAACATCGGTCATCACGTCGTAGCGCGGCGCTAGCGCAGAGAACAGCTCCTTGACGTACCTGCTTTTGGCTTCGTCCGACTGGTTCCATCGCCGTGTAATCATCGGGAGCCTCCGCAGATCGCGACGTTGCCCCCGAATCGTCGATGGGAGCATAAGCGCTTCCGTGCTCACCCATATCCTTAATTCCGGAAATCACCGCGGCTGGTGGTAGGCCAACGGGACCAGCACGCGACCCGAAACGGGCATCGAGCGTCCGAATCGTGGCTATCTGCACTGGAGAAAAAACCGGCAATCCTACTTTGGGTGTCGGCGTGAAATTGGTCGGTTCAGACGACCCGGCCCAAGACGGTCCAAAGCCGCCGACATCAGAATTTCTGCGGAGTTTTTCAGAGTATTGCACACGCGCGTAACGACCGCTATAACATCAAATAGCCGTACTTCGATGCCACGGTGATTGAACTAGGAGAAAGGCTTGATTCATGAAGACGAAGACCACCAAGAAGATGCTGAAAGCCGTCGCGCTAGCCACAGTGCTGACGGGCGTGATGCTGGGATCGTCGGGCTGCATAACGATCGACCTTTCGCCAGGCACAATCGCAACGAGGTGACCTCCCGGCGCGATGCTGGAGAGCACGCTTGTTCAAACGGTCAAGTCGTCGGCTGACGCTTAAACTGACTGCCGTGCAATCGCTTACGCGACGGCGCCAAGTCAAGTAGAGCGGTGATCGCTAGTCGCGGGAAGCGGCTCGATTTCGCGGCTGATTGTCGAGATCATCCATCCGCCGGCCCGGCGGCTGATTTCGTCAGTGATGTCGCGATGACCGCTGCGGTGAGCACCGAACGGAATCGCATGGACCCCGGTTCATGACATTGTTTTTCATTGTCATGGTCCGGCGCGTATGACAGCGCAACGGCTTCATGTTTATCGTCTCGAGCGGTGGGCGAAGAATTGCACCAATTGCAATCGATGGTGTCGGTGTCGCGCTTCTTGACGGGTCGTGTTCGTAATTCAGGGCGCGGGTTCGATATTACTCGCTAGGCCAGGTAAACATCGGCATCCACAAAAGAGGGCTGTGCCCCGGCGAGAGCTGGGGCGACCCCAGCACGCCCTAGACGACCTCGACCGGGGTGTGCGTCAAATCCTTCCTGGCGGGTACCTGGAACTCACGGGATAAAGGAGGCGCCATGCCCACCGGGAACGAGTCATCACCACGAAGCGAAAAGGCCGTCACCGCAGAAGATGTCAAGCTCGCCGAACGTAAAGCCGCCGCGGCGCGCGAACGCGCCGCTCGCGCGGGACTGTCCGCAGCGCGGAGCTTTGAACAATCCGCAGTTCAGCACGAGCGGGTCGCGAAGATCCAAGATCAAACCATCCAACAAGGGGTCTCGCACACGGAGGTTCACCGCAGGTCTGCGTTGAAGCACCGCCAAGCGGCGGCAGAGGACCGCAAGCTGGCCGAGCAGAAGCGCCGGGAATCCGAAGCGGACCTTGCGTCGGCGCCGCTCACCGACTGACGCCGGTCAGTGCTCCACGAAGCGGGCGCGAACCTGCGGCGAAGGCAACGGGCAGGTGTCGTACTTGCCGCCGACGCGATAGCGGACTGCGGCGAACCTGTCGTAGAGCCAGTCGAGCAGCGGAGCCGGGATGACACGCGCGATCGTAACCAGCCGCCACGCTCCGCCGAGATAATTCGCGACACGCAGCACGGCCTCGGATCGGACAGCCACCCGTTCCGATGGCCCGCCGGGATCATCGACGAACACCACCGAGTCGACGCTGCCGATCTCCGGGTGCCGCTCGATGATTCCTTTGGCGAAGACACTCTCCAGCGCCGCGAAGCGCAGGGGACCGGTCGGATCGAATCGCAGGATCGTCCGAACCGACCGATTGCACACCCCGCAGACCCCGTCGTACAGCAGCACGGGCGTCGCCGATTCACCGCTCATATTGCGAGGTTACTGGCCGGAGCGCCCAGCGCACGGGCACCAAGATTGACCTTTGGTAAGGCAACCCTTAGTTTGTGGGGGTAACGTACCGAGTCGTGACCGGCTGGTCGGCGATCCGCGGCGGGACGCGGGCGAGCCGGGTCGCCCGCCGATGTCGAGTTCAGGGTGCGCGGTCGATGCCGGCCGCATCGATCCGTGACCCGTGGCAGTGAATCCGCCGGGTCGTCCAGATCGCCGAGGCCGTCGCTCCGCCGAGCGCCGCGAGAAAGGACCGCCAATGGCACGCGGATTCTCCGGTGTGATGCTGCGCAGCTTCGGCGCGCGCGACCACAGCGCAACGGTCACCGAAACCGTTCGGATCGCCCCGCACTTCGTCCGGGTCCGCATGACGTCGCCGACGCTATTCGAAGACGTCGACGCCGAACCGGCGGCGTGGCTGCGGTTCTGGTTCCCGGACCCGGACGGATCGAAAACGGAATTCCAGCGCGCGTACACGATCTCGGAGGCGGACGTTGCCAGCGGACGCTTCGCGGTCGACATCGTGCTGCACGATCCTGCCGGCCCGGCGTCGCTATGGGCGCGCACCGTGCGGCCTGGAGCCACCATCGCGGTCATGGCACTGATGGGTTCGTCGCGGTTTGACGTACCCGACGAGCAGCCGGCCGGTTACCTGCTGATCGGTGACTCCGCATCCATACCGGGGATGAACGGGATCATCGGAGTAATCCCCGACGACGTCCCGATCGAGATGTACCTCGAACAGCACGACGACGACGACACGTTGATCCCGGTCGCCCAGCATCCTCGGCTGCGGCTGCGCTGGGTTGCCCGCCACGACGAGAAGTCGCTCGCCGCCGCGATCGAGAGCCGGGATTGGTCCAACTGGTATGCATGGGCGACCCCAGAAGCCACGACGCTCAAGCACGTGCGGGCCCGGCTGCGTGACGAATTCGGCTTTCCCAAATCTGAGGTTCACGCCCAGGCCTACTGGAGCGCGGGGCGCGCGATGGGTACCCGGCGCGGTGGCGAGCCGGAGGCATCCGACAGCGTCGCGCCCACCGTGTCCGCGGAAGACACTGCTGTGCAGCTGGAGGCGGCACAGCAGGTAGCCGACACGAAGCCCGCGCCAGCGGCCCGCGGTAACTGGCGTGCCCAGGCCGCCGGCCGATTGCTCGCGCCGCTGCGGTCGGCGCTGATCGTCTCGGGCGCGTTGCAGACGCTGATCACGCTGGTGCAACTGACACCCTTTGTGTTGCTGGTCGAGCTGGCTCGGCGCCTGGTTTCCGGGGCGCCCGCTTCCCGACTGACCGACATCGGCATCGCCGCGGTGTCGCTGCTGGGCCTCGGGGCGTTGTTCGGTGCCGCCCTCACTCTCTGGCTCCATGTCGTCGACGCGCGGTTCGCCCGTGATTTGCGTTCGCGACTGTTGCACAAGCTGTCTCGGCTACCGCTGGGCTGGTTCACCGCGCGCGGGTCGGGATCGATCAAACAACTGCTGCAGGACGACACGTTGTCCCTGCACTACCTGGTCACCCACGCCATCCCGGACGCGGTCGCCGCGGCCGTCGCGCCGGTCGCGGTGTTGGTGTACCTGTTCGTTGTCGACTGGCGGGTGGCGTTGGTGCTGTTTGTGCCCGTCCTCGTGTACCTGGTCCTGACGTCGTCGCTCACGATCCAGTCGGGCCCGCGCATCCCGCAGTCGCAACGCTGGGCGGAGACGATGAGCGGCGAGGCCGGCGCATACCTGGAAGGCCAGCCGGTGATTCGTGTCTTCGGTGGGGCCGCCGCATCCAGCTTCCGGCGCCGCCTGGACGATTACGTCGGCTTCCTGGTCAGCTGGCAGCGACCGCTAGCCGGCAAGAAGACAGTCATGGATTTGGTCACCCGTCCCTCCACGTTCCTTTGGCTCATCGCGGTCACGGGAACATTGCTGGTGGTCACGGGCCGGATGAATGCGGTGGATCTATTGCCGTTCTTGTTGCTGGGCACCACATTCGGCGCACGACTGCTCGGCATAGCCTACGGGCTGGGCGGCATCCGCGCCGGCATGCTCGCCGCGCGGCGCCTGCAGAACACGCTCGACGAGGCCGACCTCGCCGTGCTGGACGACGACCAAGTCCACCAAAGTTCGGCGGCCACAGTGATGTTCGACAACGTGGGCTTCGGCTACCGCCCCGACGTTCCGGTCATCCACGATGTCTCGCTGACCTTGCGGCCCGGCACGGTCACCGCGCTGGTCGGCCCGTCCGGATCCGGCAAGTCGACCTTGGCGGCCTTGCTGGCCCGGTTCCACGACGTCGGGCAGGGCGCGATACGTGTTGGGGGACAAGATATTCGGTCGATGACCGCCGACCAGCTGTATGCCCAGGTCGGATTCGTGTTGCAGGAAACGCAATTGGTGCACGGTACCGTCGCAGAGAACATCGCGCTGGCCGTCCCCGATGCCACCAGGGCGGAAATCGAGCGAGCGGCGCGCGAGGCCCAAATCCACGATCGCATCATGCGACTGCCGGACGGCTACGACACCAGGCTGGGCGCCGGAAAGAGGCTATCGGGCGGCGAACGCCAACGGCTCACCATCGCCCGTGCGATCCTGGCCGACACCCCGGTGCTGATCCTCGACGAGGCCACTGCATTTGCCGACCCGGAATCGGAATACCTTGTGCAGCAGGCGCTTAATCGGTTGACGCAGGACCGCACCGTGCTGGTGATTGCGCATCGCTTGCATACGATCACCCGGGCCCATCAGATCGTCGTGCTTGACCACGGCCGCATCGTCGAACGCGGCACGCACGACGAGCTGCTGAGCGCCGACGGCCGCTACCGACGGTTATGGGAGGGTGGCCGCCGCGACCAGTTGACCGCCGGCACGACTGGCGAGGGGGCACGATGATTCGTACGTGGTTGAGCCTGGTCCCGGCGGATCGCCGCAACCGGGTCGTCACCTACACGGTGCTGGCGTTGATCTCCGTGGTGGTGCGCGCGGTGGCCAGCGTGTTGCTCGTCCCTCTGGTCGGGGCGCTGTTCAGTGACGACCCGGGGCGCGCGCTGGTCTGGCTGGGGTGGCTCACTGCGGCCACCGTGACCGGCTGGGTGATCGACACCGCAACGGCGCGTATCGGTTTCGATTTGGGCTTTGCCGTGCTGGACCACAGCCAACACGACGTGGCGGATCGGCTGCCGGGTGTGAAGCTGGATTGGTTCACCGCCGAGCACACGGCGACGGCGCGGCAGGCGATCGCGGCCACCGGCCCGGAACTCGTCGGTCTGGTCGTCAACCTACTCACGCCGCTGATCTCCGCCATCCTGCTGCCCGCGGCCATCGCGGTGGTCTTGTTGCCGGTCTCCTGGCAGCTCGGGGCCGCCGCGCTGGGTGGTCTGCCGCTGCTGCTGGGCGCGCTATGGGCATCGGCCCGCATCGCGCGACGCGCGGATGCCGCGGCAGCCGACGCCAACAGCGCGCTCACCGAACGGATCATCGAGTTCGCCCGAACCCAGCAGGCGCTGCGAGCCGCGCGCCGCGTCGAGCCGGCGAGGAGCCTCGTCGGTAATGCACTGGCCGCCCAGCACGGTGCCACGATGCGCTTGCTCTCCATGCAGGTTCCTGGGCAACTGCTGTTCAGCCTCGCCAGTCAGCTTGCGCTGATCCTGCTCGCCGGGGCGACCACCGCGCTGACCGTGAATGGAACGGTCACGGTGCCCGAGGCCGTTGCGTTGATCGTCGTCATCGTGCGCTACCTCGAACCGTTCACCACCATCAGCGAGCTGGCTCCGGCGCTGGAAAGCACCCGCGCCACGCTCGAGAACATCCGCTCGGTGCTCGCCGCGCCGCTGGTGAACGTCGGCGCCGCCACGCTGGCGGGCGCAGCGGCGCCCCGCATCGAATTCGACGACGTGGTGTTTCGTTACGACGGTGCCGGCTCGCCGGTGCTCGACGGGGTGAGCTTCACGTTGGAGCCGGGTAGCACCACGGCGATCGTCGGGCCTTCCGGTTCGGGCAAGAGCACCATCCTGGCGCTCATCGCCGGGCTGCATGAGCCCACCGGCGGCCGGGTGCTGATCGACGGAGTGGATGCGGTGACGCTGGACGGCGCAGCGCGGCGGGCAGCCAGCAGCGTGGTGTTCCAGCATCCCTACCTGTTTCACGGGTCGATCCGCGACAACGTGCTCGCCGGAGATCCCGGCGCGGGCGAAGAGCAGTTGACGCGGGCGGTGGCGCTCGCCCGCGTCGACGAGCTCGTCGGGAGGCTGCCCGACGGTGCCGACACCGTCGTTGGAGAGGCCGGCTCGGCACTGTCCGGTGGTGAGCGGCAACGGGTCAGCATCGCCCGCGCGTTACTCAAGCCCGCGCCGATACTGCTGGTAGACGAGGCGACCAGCGCGCTGGACACCGAGAACGAGGCGGCGGTGGTCGACGCCCTAACCGCCGACCGGCAATCGCGTACCCAGGTGATCGTCGCCCATCGGCTGGCCAGCATCAGGCACGCCGACCGGGTTCTGTTCGTCGACAACGGCCGAGTCGTCGAAGATGGAACCGTTGACGAATTGCTCGCTGCGGGCGGCCGTTTCGACGAGTTCTGGCGCCAGCAGCACGAAGCCGCCGAATGGCGGATTCTGGCCGACTAGCACACCGCGGTCGACCGCAACTCTTGCGGTATGCCTTACAGTTTGTCGGTCGGACCGAGCTGTCTGCTTACAGGAGGCGTGCTGCTTATGAGTGCCGTGCTGTCGATACCGCGTTACCCCGGCGACGTGACCCCGCAGTGGTTGTCGGCGGCGCTCAGCGGCGGCGGCACACCTGTCGCGGTCGCCGACGTGGAGGTGATCGCGATCGGCACGGGACAAACCGGGGCGACCTACCGGGTCACCGCTCGCTATGCGACGGATCCCGGCGACCTGCCGCAGACCTTTGTGATCAAGCTACCCGCCCAGGACGACGCGGTACGTGACCGGGTCGTCATCGGCTACCGCAGCGAATGCGCCTTCTACTCCTCGGTGGCGGATCGGGTCCAAGTGCCGACACCACGATGCTTCTATTCGGAGATCACCGAGGATGCAACGGACTTCGCCCTGCTACTCGCCGACCAGGCGCCGGCGGTGCAGGGCGATCAGCTCATCGGGTGTGGCGAAACCGAAGCGCGGCTTGCGGTTACCGCTCTGGCGGGCCTACACGCGCCGAGTTGGTGCGATCCCGTCTGGCTCGATTTTCCGGGCATCGCGTTCGGCCGGCCGGATGAAGCCGGTGCCGGCGGTATGGGTGAGGTGGCGAAGATGAGCGCCGACATCACCCTGGAGAAGCTGGGTGATCGGATGAGCTCGGAAGATCGCGACACCTTCAGCGCGGCAATGGGTTCGATCGCACCGTGGCTGATGTCCGACTACGACCGGTTCGCCTTGTTGCACGGCGATTATCGGCTGGACAACTTGCTGTTCGATCCCGATCGAACCAGGGTCAGCGTGGTCGACTGGCAGACGCTCGGCGTCGGCTTGCCGGCCCGAGATCTGGCCTACTTCACCGCAACCAGCCTCAACTCGCAGTTGCGGGCCAACATTGAAGAAGAGCTCGTTGCCGACTATCACCGGGCCTTGACGGCCGGCGGTGTCGCCGGCTACGACCGCGAAACATGTTGGCGCGATTACCGGCTCGGGGTGTTGCAGGCACCCCTGATCTCCGCGCTGGGCTTCGCATTCGCCGCGGCCACCGAGCGTGGCGACGACATGGTGCTGACCATGCTCAGCCGTGGGTGCCAGGCGATCCGCGAGCTGGGGACGCTGGAATTAATCGAGCACTGATCGGCGAGCCGCTTCCTGTGCCAACTGCATGCGTGAGGTGAGCCCGAGTTTCGCCTAGACATGGGTGAGGTCAGAGATCGCCGGTGAAGTCGGCGCTCAACCAGCGGTCGGGCCGGATGGTGAACAGCACCTCCTCGACGCCTTCCATGCTGCGCACGAACGCCCGACCGCCCTCTTCGCCGAGGTAACGGATCGCGATCGATTCCTGTACGTCGGCGGGCGCCGGGTTGGTGGTCTCGACGACGGTGCCTTCCACCACCACGTACTGATACGGCGGCTCCTCGCGCTGAACCACCAGCGTCACCACCCCCGTTTGGGCGATGAGGCGGGCCTTGCGGCTCGACGGCCCAGTCATGAGCCGGATATTTCCACCGGGGGTGTAGTCGTACCAGATCGGGACACTGGCCGGCGGCCGGCCTTCGGTGGCGGCGACGGATAGCACCGCCACATGCTTGTCGGCGAGAAACTTCTGGCGCTCGGTTTCACTGAAGGCTTTCATGCCGTGTGCAAACGCCGCGACGGTGGAGCTATTCCCGGGTGACCTGCCAAAAGCGATCAGTACTGTGTCGAGCCCTGGTCGATCGGGATTTGTGCGGCCGTGACCTTGCGCGATTCGTCGCTGGCCAGCCAGCAGACGGTATCGGCGATCTCCTCGGGCTCGGCGACCCAGTCCGGCAGAAACGGTGTGAGGACGTGCGACAGCTGCGGGTTGGTCTCCATGGTCTTGCCCACCGCGTCGACCATGTCACCGGAGCCCATCGCGGTATTCACCGGACCCGGGTGAACACTGTTGACCCGAATCGAATGCTTCCCCAATTCCGCGGCGAAGGCCCGCGCCAGCCCGGTGACGGCATGCTTGCTGGCGGTGTAGTGGATCATGAAGGGCTGCATCTTCATGCCGGCGGCAGAACTGACGAGGATGATGGAGCCGCCGCGGCCCCCGGCGATGATCTTGTCCGCGCCGGCCATCACGGTGTTCCAGGTGCCCGTCACGTTGATGTCCATGACGTCGCGGAAGTTCTCCGGTGTGATGTCGTCCCATGCCTGCGGGGCCGCGACGCCCGCGTTGGCGACGATGATGTCCAGCCGGCCCAGCTCGGCGACGCCATCGACGACCGCCTTTCGCAGACCGTCGAAGTCGCGGGTGTCCACGACCGAAGAGATGATCCGGCGATTCGCCGCTTCGACCAGGCGCACGGTCTCGCTCAGGTCGTCGGGAGTCGCCGGATCGTAGGGCACGCACGGCGGCAGCTTGCCCGCGATGTCGACCGCGATGATGTCGGCGCCCTCCTGGGCCATGCGCACGGCGTGCGCCCTGCCCTGACCGCGGGCCGCGCCGGTAATGAATGCCACTCTTCCGGCGAGCTTGCCGCTCATAGGTGCTCCTCTAGTGCGTTCGGTCGCGCGGCCACGCTCAACCCTGTGCCGCCTTGACGAGGTTGGATCCGATGATCAAACGCTGAATCTCACTGGTGCCCTCGTACAGCCGCAGCAGGCGCACATCGCGGTAGATGCGTTCGACGGCAACGCCTCGCATGTAACCCGTGCCGCCATGAATCTGCACCGCGAGATCGGCGACATTGCCGGCCATTTCGGTGCAGAAGACCTTGGCGGCTGACGGCGCGATCCTGCGATCCTCCTCCGTGACCCATAGCCGAGCGGCTTCGCGCACCAGCGCCCGGCCGGCCATCACGCCGGTCTGCTGGTCGGCGAGCATGCCCTGCACCAGTTGGAAGCTCCCGATCGGCGTCCCGCCCTGCGTTGCGGTGGCGGCGTACGACACCGATTCGTCGAGCGCGCGTTGCGCCGCGCCCACCGCGAGCGCGGCGATGTGCACCCGCCCACGGGCCAACGACGTCAGGGCCGCCCGGTATCCGTGGTCTTCACTACCGCCGACAAGCGCATCGGAGCCGACGCGCACGTCGGTGAAATTGACGTCGGCAGTCCAGGCGCCTTCCTGGCCCATCTTGGCGTCCTTGGCGCCCACCTCGACGCCCGCGGCGTCTGCGGGAACCAGGAAGACGGCGATTCCCGGGCCCTTGTCGTCGGCCGGTCGGGTACGTGCGAACACCACAAAGAGATTCGCGACGGGTGCGTTGGTGATGAAGCGCTTCTGTCCCGAGATCACCCAAGCCGCGTCGTTTCCGGAGCCGTCGCGAACGGCTTTGGTGCGCAAGCCGGTCGGGTTAGACCCCGCGCCGGGTTCGGTCAACGCGAAGGACGCGACGACGTCGCCGGACGCGATCGACTCCAGCCAGCGGGACTTCTGTTCGTCGGTGCCGAACCCCACCAGCACCTGCCCGGCGATGCCGTTGTTGGTGCCGAACATCGAACGCAGCGCCAGTGACGTGTAGCCCAACTCCATCGCCATCTCCACGTCCTGCATGAGGTTGAGCCCAAGGCCGCCCCACTCCTGGGGAATCGCGTAGCCGAACAGGCCCATCTTCTTTGCCTCATCACGCAGGTCATCGGGGACGCGATCGGCCTCGAGGATCTCCTGCTCGCGAGGGACAACTGCGCTACGGATGAATTGCTTTGTCTGAGCGAGGATCTCGCGGAAGTCCTCGTCGGAGACTTCAGCGCCTTCGGCCGTGGCCATGGGCTCCACACTCCTCTCTCGATCCGGGACACCCCGGTTCAGAGCAGGATCCTATATCAAATATGATATTGCCTTTAGGGCGCCCGACCGAGGCGATGACAGTGAAGGAAGTGTGATCCAGGTGGCGATGTTGTCAGGTCAGACCGCGGTTATCACAGGTGGAGCGCAAGGGCTGGGTCTGGCCATCGCGGAGCGTTTCGTCGCCGAAGGTGCGCGAGTCGTGCTTGGCGACGTCAACCTCGAGGAAACCCAAGTGGCGGCCAAGCAGTTGGGTGGCGATGACGTCGCGGTCGCGGTGCGATGCGATGTCACCCAGTCGTCCGACGTGGAAAACCTGATCCAAACCGCGGTCGAGCGCTTCGGCGGCCTGGACATCATGGTCAACAACGCCGGGATCACCCGGGACGCGACGATGCGCAAGATGACCGAGGAGCAATTCGATCAGGTGATCAACGTGCATCTGAAGGGAACCTGGAACGGCACTCGGCTGGCCGCCGCCGTCATGCGCGAAAACAAGCGAGGCGCCATCGTCAACATGTCCTCGGTGTCCGGCAAGGTCGGCATGATCGGCCAGACCAACTACTCGGCGGCCAAGGCGGGCATCGTCGGCATGACCAAGGCGGCCGCCAAAGAACTGGCCTACCTGGGTGTCCGGGTGAACGCGATTGCTCCCGGTTTGATCCGCTCCGCTATGACGGAGGCCATGCCGCAGCGCGTTTGGGATTCCAAGGTCGCCGAGGTGCCGCTGGGCCGGGCCGGTGAGCCCAGCGAGGTCGCCAGCGTGGCGCTGTTCCTGGCCTCCGACCTGTCGTCATACATGACCGGTACCGTTCTGGAAATCACCGGCGGCCGCCACCTATGAGCGCAAATCGTCAGGCCGTAATCTGCGAACCCGTTCGCACGCCGATCGGCCGCTACGGCGGAATGTTCAAGGCGTGCAGCGCCGTCGACCTCGGCGTCACCGCGCTGAAAGGGCTGCTCGAGCGAACCGGGCTGGCGCCCGACGCGGTGCAGGACGTGATCCTCGGGCACTGCTATCCCAACAGCGACGCGCCGGCAATCGGACGCGTGGTGGCGCTGGATTCCGGTCTGCCGGTGACGGTTCCGGGCATGCAGGTCGACCGTCGTTGCGGCTCGGGCCTGCAGGCGGTTCTCCAAGCGTGCCTGCAGGTAGGTGCGGGTGACCATGACCTCGTCGTCGCCGGGGGCTGCGAGAGCATGAGCAACGTGGCCTTCTACTCCACCGACATGCGCTGGGGCGGAGCCCGCACCGGTGTACAGGTGCACGACGGGCTGGCCCGCGGGCGCACGACAGCCGGCGGCCGCAATTACCCGGTACCCGGCGGCATGCTGGAAACGGCCGAGAATCTGCGCCGCCAGTACGGCATTTCACGCCAGGAGCAAGACGAACTCGCGGTGCGATCCCACCAGCGTGCCGTGGCCGCCAAGAAAGACGGCATCCTGGATGCGGAGATCATCCCGGTCGCCGTCCGCACCCGCAGCGGCGAGGAACTCATCGACACCGACGAACATCCGCGCGCCGACACGTCGGTCGAGTCGCTGGGCAAGCTCAAACCTGTGCTGTTGAAGGATGATCCGGAGGCGACAGTGACGGCCGGCAATGCCAGCGGGCAGAACGATGCGGCGTCGATGTGCGTGGTAACCACCCCGGAGAAGGCCGATGAGTACGGCCTTCGGCCGTTGGTGCGTCTGGTGTCGTGGGGCGTGGCGGGTGTCGCTCCCAATGTCATGGGCATCGGCCCGGTGCCTGCGACCGAGGTAGCGCTGGCGAAGGCAGGCTTGCGGCTGTCCGACATCGACCTGATCGAGCTCAACGAAGCCTTTGCGGCGCAAGCGCTTGCCGTGATGCGGGAATGGAAGTTCGGTCCCGCCGATCACGAGCGGACCAATGTGCACGGTTCGGGGATCTCGCTGGGCCACCCGGTGGGCGCGACGGGCGGACGGATGCTGGCGACCTTGGCGCGCGAGCTCCATCGCCGCGAGGCGCGCTACGGCCTGGAGACCATGTGCATCGGCGGCGGCCAGGGCCTGGCCGCCGTCTTCGAGCGGGTCGTCTGCGGATGATCGATTCGGCGTTGCCGCTGCGCGGCCTGACCGTCGTCGAGGTATCGAGCTTCGTAGCCGCGCCACTGTGCGGCATGACGCTGAGTCAGCTTGGCGCAGAGGTCATCCGGGTCGACCCCATCGGTGGCGCATCCGATGTGCAGCGGTGGCCACTGGCGTCGGACGGTACCTCGATCTACTGGACCGGCCTGAACAAAGGAAAGCGTTCGGTCACCATCGATCTGAGGTCTCCGGAGGGCCATGAACTGGTCCAGCGACTGATCATCGAGGGTGACGGCATCGTTGTGACCAACGCCGCGGGCTTGACCTGGCTCAGCCACGAAGTTCTGGCGGCCGAACGCCCCGACGTGATTCACGTTCAGTTACTCGGGCGCGGTGACGGTTCCACCGGCGTGGACTACACGGTCAACGCCGGCCTCGGCTATCCGCTCGTCACCGGTCCGACAGATCATGGCGGTGCGATCAATCACGTGCTTCCGGCCTGGGACGTATGCTGCGGACTGTACGCCGCGTTGACGGTCGTTGCCGCCGTCCGCCGGCGCGACCAGTCCGGGGCGGGGGCGCGGATCAGCCTGGCGTTGGAGGACGTCGCCCTGGCCACCGCGGCCAACCTGGGGTTGCTCACCGAGCCGCAAGTCAATGGGACACAACGCGAACGGTTGGGTAACGCGATATACGGCCAGTACGGGCAGGACTTCGTCAGTAGCGACGGGGCCAGGTTCATGGTGGTTACGTTGACCGGTCGGCATTTTCGCGACCTGCTTGCGGTGACGGGCACCGACAGGGCGGTGTCGGCGCTCGCCAAGGCGCTGGGCGCCGACTTCGGGTCCGAAGGCGATCGCTACCGCTACCGTGATGTGCTGTCGAGTTTGTTCGCCACCTGGTTCAGCGATCACACCGCCGACGAGATCACCACCGCGCTGTCCGGCACCACGGTGCTGTTCGAGCGGTACCGCACCTTCGCCGAGGTTGCCGCGGGACCGAAAGTCACTGACAATCCAATGTTCTCGCGATTGCGGCAACCGGGCCTCGGCGACTACTTCGCGCCGGGCCTGCCGGCCGCTTTCAACGGCATACATCCGGTCAGCGCCCCCGCCCCCGCCCTGGGGCAGGACACGGCAGACGTCCTCGCGCGGTTGGGGTTGAGCGCCGTCGACGTCGAGCGTCTGGCGAACGCCAAAACCATCGCGTGCGCAGCAGCGGGAAGGGAACACAGCACATGACCAAACTCGCCCAGACCCTCGGATTGACCGAGCTGCAGACCGAGATCATCGCCACCGTAAGAAAATTCGTTGAGAAGGAGGTCATTCCCCACGCGGCCGAGCTGGAACGGGCCGATACCTACCCGCAGGCGATCGTCGACCAGATGCGGGAGATGGGCCTGTTCGGGCTGATGATTCCCCAGGAGTATGGCGGACTGGGGGAGTCACTGCTGACCTATGCGCTATGCGTCGAGGAGCTGGCACGCGGCTGGATGAGCGTTTCGGGCGTGCTCAATACCCACTTCATCGTGGCGTACATGCTGCGCCAGCACGGCACCGACGAGCAGAAGCAGCGGTTCCTGCCGCGCATGGCGGCCGGTGAGACTCGGGGCGCCTTCTCGATGTCGGAGCCCGAGCTGGGTTCCGACGTGGCCGCGATCCGCACGCGGGCTCGGCGCAATGACGACGGCACCTACACCATCGACGGCCAGAAGATGTGGCTGACCAACGGTGCCACCTCGACTCTGGTGGCGGTGCTGGTGCGCACCGACGAGGGCTCGGACAAACCACACCGCAACCTCACCGCGTTCCTCGTGGAGAAGCCGGTTGGGTTCGGCGAAGTTGTTCCAGGCCTGCGCATTCCGGGAAAGATCGAGAAGCTGGGCTATAAGGGCATCGAAACCACGGAGATGATTTTCGACGGCTACCGGGCCGGCGCCGGCGACGTGCTCGGCGGCACCACCGGCCAAGGCTTCTTCCAGATGATGGATGGCATCGAGGTCGGCCGGGTCAACGTGTCGGCGCGTGCCTGCGGCGTCGGGATTCGTGCCTTCGAGCTCGCGGTGCGATACGCGCAACAACGCGAGACCTTCGGCAAGCCGATTGCCGAGCACCAGGCCATCGCGTTCCAGCTCGCCGAGATGGCGACCAAAGTCGAAGCCGCACACCTGATGATGGTCAACGCGGCACGTTTGAAGGATTCGGGGGAGCGCAATGACGTCGCGGCCGGGATGGCGAAATACCTGTGCAGCGAGTATTGCACCGAGGTCACGCAGCAGAGCTTCCGAATCCACGGCGGCTACGGCTATTCCAAGGAATACGAAATCGAACGGCTGATGCGCGACGCGCCGTTCCTGCTGATCGGTGAGGGCACCAGCGAGATCCAGAAAAACATCATCAGTAAGCGGCTGCTCGCCGAGTATCAGGTGTAGACAGATGAGCGTTCCGGAATTCGCTGCGCGGCCTCAACTTTCCGAGGACGTCGCGCGGATCATCCGTGGCCGGATCTTCGACGGAGCATACGCCGCCGGGTCCTACGTCCGGCTGGATCAACTGGCCGCGGAGCTCGGTATCAGTGTCACACCGGTGCGCGAGGCGCTGTTAGCGCTGTGCGCCGAGGGCCTGATCAACCAGCAGCCACGCCGTGGCTTTGTGGTGCTCCCGGTTACCAGGCGCGACGTCACCGATGTGGCGAATGTGCAGGCGCACGTCGGCGGTGAGTTGGCCGCGCGGGCGGCGCTGAACGTCACCGATGAGCAACTGCACGAGCTCAAGGAAATCCAGGCCCAACTCGAGGACGCCTACGCCGGCGATGCACACGAGCGCACCGTGCGGCTGAATCACGAATTTCATCGCGCCATCAATGTCGCGGCCGATTCGCCCAAGCTCGCTCAGCTGATGTCGCAGATCACCCGTTATGCGCCCGAATCGGTGTTTCCCGCCATCGAGGGCTGGCCCGAGCAGTCGATGCAGGACCATCGGCGGATCCTGTCCGCGCTGAAGAAGCACGACGACAAGCTCGCTCGCGCGGCGATGTCGAAACACCTTGCCGCCGGTGCGGTACCGCTGATCGATCACCTCGTCGCACGCGGCGTGGTGGCCGATGCCGGCGGTCCGACGTCTGCACCGGATCGCAGCGACCAGGTTTAGGCGCCGCCGTCGGCACCCCGGTCGCGAAACGTGTGTCGATAACTCTGCGGCGATACCCCGGCGAGTCGGCGAAACTGCTCGCGAAAATTCGTCGCCGATGCGAAACCTACTTTCCGCGAGATGTTTTCCACGCTGTCATCGGTCCTCTCCAAGAGCTGCTGTGCATGTCTGATCCGGACGTGATTCACCCATTGCATGGGGGTCTGACCGGTCTCGCTCTTGAACCGGCGATTGATCGTCCGCTCGCTGCTGGACGCCCGGCGCGCGATGTCACGCAGCGTCAGTGGCAGGTGCGCGTGGTTCTCGATCCAGACCAGCAAGCCATCCAGTTCGGTGTTGGACATGCGGCGATTGCGGATGATGAATTGCGCCTGGCCGCCGCTGCGGTGTAGCGGGGTGACCGCCAGTCGGGCGGCGTCGGCGGCTACGGCCGAACCGTAGTCGCGGGCGACCATGTGCAGACAGAGATCTAGTCCCGCGGATGCCCCTGCCGAAGTGAGAACCTGACCTTCATCGACGTAAAGCGCATCGGTATCGAGCTGGACCTTCGGAAAGGTCGCCGAGAACAATTCCGCGGCCAACCAGTGTGTGGTCGCGCGTTTCCCGTCAAGGATGCCCGCGGCGGCCATCGTGAAAGCGCCGCTACAGATGGAGGCGATTCGAACGCCGTTCTCGTGGGCAGACTTCAGCGCGGCGATGACGTCGTCGCGCACCGGCGCCGCGGCATCGTTGCGGCCCGGCACGACGATGGTGTCGGCGGTGGCGAGTTCGTCCAAGCCATAGTCGGTCGCGATCCCGATCGGCCCGGCCGCAACAATGGGTTCGCAGCCGCACACACGAACTCGGTAGCCCGGCGCCCCGCCGTCGAGCCGAACACGGCCGAACACCTCGATCGCAATGGCGAGGTCGAACGCGATGGCATCGGGCTCGGCCAGAATCGCGATCGCATGCATGGCTTGGCAATATACCGGCGCAAAGTGGCAATCTAGCCACTGGCCCCCAGCGCGGCGACCGGTAACCATTGGCCGGGTGCATGCGCAGATCGTGTTGTACGACGGGTTCGATCCGTTCGACGTCATCGCTCCGTTCGAAGTTCTCGCCGCCGGCGCCGATATGGTGGCCGGAGATCTCGCGGTGACCTTGGTAGCGGCTGAGGGTCCACGCCGTGTGATGAGCGGTACGCGTGGTCTCGCGCTGACCGCCACCGCCGTTCTGGACCCGGGCGACAGGGGGTGCGTCATCGTGCCCGGTGCCAGCGGGCCGACCGTGGGTGACCCCGACGAGGGTGTCGAGACCATTCCGGTCTTGTTGGCCCGAGCGACGCAGACCAAGCTGACCCCACTGCTGCACAGAGCATTTGCCAATCCGGACACGACGGTCGCCGCGGTGTGTGGCGGTTCCGTGGTAATCGCGATGTCGGGGCTGATCGAAGGGCGCCACGCGGTGACGCACCATTTGGGCTTGGAGTTGCTCGAGGCCGCCGGTGTGCATCCGGTAGCGGCCCGCGTCGTCGACGATGGAGACCTGGTCACGGCCGGCGGCGTGACGTCCGGACTTGACCTGGGCCTGCATCTGCTCGATCGCTTCTACGGTCCTCGGATCGCGCACGCCGTCGAGCAACTCTTCGAATATGAGCGGCGGGGCACGGTGTGGCGGCCCGTGGGCCGGGAGCCAGTGGAGGTATAGGTTGAGCATCGAAGGCGACTGGGACGTGACGATCAAAACCCCGATCGGCACCTTGCCGGTGCTGTATGCATTCACGCAGCTTTGCGACGGGATCGTCGGAACGGCGACGTATCGAGAAGAAACTGTTGCGTTGCAGGACTTTACGAGCGAGCCGGTCGATGGTGGGACTCGGCTCACCTGGCGTCAATCGGTGACCAGGCCGATCCGCCTGCACCTCACGTTCGACGTTCTGGTCAAAGGTGATGCGCTGAGTGGACACTCGCGCGCGGGCCGGTTACCACGTTCGGCGGTATCCGGGACCCGTCGGTAGCCACTCCATCTCTTGTCGCACAGTGCGCTTGGGCATACGCTGCCCTCAGGGTGGGCGACAGTTTGGAGAAAGGCAATGCCGCCGGCACTTCGCATATCGGCCGTCTTCGTTGTGACCCTGACGGCGATCGCCCTTGCGCCGACGGTCGCCGCCGAGCCGGTCGACCCGATCCCCGGAAATGGTGTGTTTGTGGTCGGTCCCGATATCGCGCCGGGTCTCTACCGAACGGCGGGTTCGGCCTCTACGTTCGGGGTGTGGATCAACAATGTGCCGACCCAGGACTCAATGTGCGCGTGGTTCACCTACAGCACGCCCGATGCGAACAAGGACCATGTGGTCCAAACGAATATGTCCGTCGGTCCGATGTTCGCGAACATCAACACAACGATCAAGGCCTTCGAGTCGCAGAACTGTCAGCCCTGGACGCGAGTTCCCTAAGTCTGGTCTGACAGCATCTCGCGCAGTCGACGGACGTCGACCTTGCCGGTGCCGCCGCGCGGAACCTGCTCGTCGGAGTCCAGCAGTAGCCATACCGTCGGGACCTTGAAGGCGCTCAGCAGAGTTCGCGCGGAGCCGCGTAGCTGCTCGACGGTCAGCGCAGCGCACACCACCGCCGCGCCCACCCGATTACCCCCGGCTCCGGGAACATTGGTGACAAAGGCGGTGTCGACGCCGTCGATTGCGCGCAGGGCGCTCTCGACCTCGCTGGGGTAGACGGTCGCGCCGCTGACTTTGAACATGTCGTCGGATCTCCCGTGGTAGAACAGAAATCCATCATCGTCGAGGTAACCGAGGTCACCGGTGGGGTAAAAGCCGTCGGCGGTGAAGATTTCCTCGCGGGTGCGCCCGCAGATGCCGCGCAGTGTGTGCGGTCCGCGAATCTGGATCATCCCGGTGACGCCCGCGGCGAGGGGGGCGCCGCTGTCGGTGTCGACGATGCGGACCTCCATGCCGGGAAAAGGCTTCCCGCAGCTGCCCCAGGCCGAAGCGGGCATGTCGGTGTCGGCGGCGTATCCGCAGTACGGGCCGAAGGCCTCGGTCATGCCGAATAACGTGGCACGCGCGCCCGGTTGGGCGCGCTGCCCGGGTGGTAACAGGGCCTGCAGGCTCCCCGGCTGAAGAGCCGACAGGTCAGCGCCGACCTCGCTGGCGTGCCGTGCCAACCTCTCCGCTTGGTCCGGCCAGCCCCGAAACAGCGTGACCCGTATGTCTTCCAGCAGTCTCAGGGTTGTTTCCGGCCGCGGTATTTCTTCGGTCGCCAGGGTGGCGCCGGCCAGCAGGGCGGACAGTATTCCGCTGCCGAAACCGCCCACCCAGAAGAAGGGCATCGGAAGATACAGGCGGGTGTCAGGCGTGATGCGGCGAGCCGCTAGGCCCGACTGCACGGCGCCCAATGCGCTGCCGTGCGAGTGGATTACCCCCTTGGGGGATCCGCTGGTGCCCGAGGTGAACATGATCACCAGGGGGTCGGCGGGCGTGACCGTCGCTGTCATGGGGTCGACGATGTTGCGGGCGTGCACGCTCGCGCAGGCGTTTTCGAGCAGGTCGACCGACCAAACCGCCCGTAACGCTGGAAAGTCGGTTTGCCGGATCGTCTTGAGGTCGTCGAGGTAGCGGTGACCGCGGAATTCGTCGACGCTGATAAGGAATTGCACCGAGGCCGCGCGTAGCTGCGCGGCCAGCTCTGCGGGCGTCAGCAGGGTGCTGAGCGGGACCAGCACCGCACCGATACGGGTCACGGCGACGGCGACCTGCACCCAGCGGACGCTATTGGGCATGATGAGCCCTACCCGGGTGCCTTTGCCCACACCGGCTTCGATAAAGGTGGCTGCCAAATCACGTGTGGTCGAGTTGATTTCGCGGTAGGTGATCCGGATGGCGGGATCGATCACCATCGGCGTGTCGCCATCGTGGTCGGCCCGTAACCGCACCAACCGGTCGATGGTGCTAGCCATCGAAGAGTTCTCTGAGTCGGCGCACGTCGACCTTGCCGCTGGACAGCAGCGGAACCTCGTCACCGCGTAGGGCGAGGAATCGCTTGGGGATCTTGTACGCGGATAATTCTGCTTTGAGGAGTGCAACCAGTGCGGCTTCGTCGAAAGGCGCGGCGCCGTCCGCCCGGACAACCACCGCGGCGACGGCCTGCCCACGCCGCGCATCGGGAATGCCGATCACATAAGCCGGCGCTCCGTCGGTGACCTTGCTGATGGCCTTCTCCACCTCGGCCGCCGAAACATTGGCGCCCGCCGTTTTGATCATCGCGCTGCGCCGGCCGACGAAATAGACGAACCCGTCGACGTCGACGCGCACCAAGTCGCCGCTGTGGAACCATCCGTCGGCATCGAAGCACTCTTCGCGGCTGCGCTTGTGATAGCGCTGCATCAGGTAGGGCCCGCGAATACACAGCTCGCCGACCTCGCCGACCGGTTTGACCGCGGCGGTGTCGGGATCGACGACCTTGGTCTCAAACCCCGGTGCCGGCCGGCCGAACGAGCCGCGCCGGTGCACGGGCTGGTCGGATTCGTCATCGCCGATCAGCACGATGCTGCCGGCCTCGGTCATTCCCAGCATGTTGTGTCGCAGTTCCGGGTCGGCCGGGCGGGCCTCGGGAGCCATGATCGGGTACAGGTTGCCGCGCCGCATCGACGACAGGTCGCGCCGGGGGAAGCTCGGGTGATCGGCCAGGTGGGCGATGCTGGCCACGAATCCGTTGGTCATGGTTGGCTTTTCGGCTTCCAGCAGGTCGAGCGTCGTCTCCGCATCGGTGGCGTTGGAGCACACCAAGGTCGATCCGGCCGCCAAAGTTGCGAGCAGGCCGAATGCGAGCCCACCGATCCAGAAGAACGGCGAATTGCAGAACAGCCTGTCGTCGGCCGTCAGGCCCCGAATCCGATTGAGATTCTGCTGATGCGCCAGCAGGGCACCGTGGGTGTGCACCACTCCCTTTGGCGCGCTGGTGGAACCCGACGTGTACACGATCGTCAGCGGATCGCATTCTGCGACGTCATCCTCGAGCGCCGTCAGCAGCGCGCGGTCGACGGTGTTCGCCAGTCCGAAGACGGTCTCATGAGTGACCGCGACGTGGCGCAGTTGCGGCGTTGCGGCACAGAACAATCGAGAACCGAGATCGGCTTGCGAAAGAATCTCCGATAGCCGTTGCACGTAATCGTGAGAGCGAAAAGATCTGGCGGTCAACAGGATTTCCACGTCGCCGTCGACCAGTTGCTCGCGCAGCTCGCTGGCGGTGACAAAGGTGGAGAACGGAATCACCACCGCACCGATTCGCGCCGCCGCCAGCATCCCGACGACGAACTCGGGTCCGTTCGGGTAGAGCAACCCCACGTGGGTTCCCTTGCCGGCACCGAGGGCAATCAGACCGCGGGCGAGTTCCGCCGAGCGGCGATCGGCCTGGGCGTAGCTGATGCGGTCACGGTCGCAGACGAGAAGAGGGTGGGTTTCACGCGAGCGGGCTTGGCGCCGCAGGATCTCGGCGACGGTGAAATCAGCTGGCATGGTCGTGCTGCGGTGCGGTCTTTTCGAAGTAGCGCCGGATCTCGCGCAGGTCGGCTTTACCCGAAGGCGTGCGCGGGATGGTGTCGACGATCGCGATTGCGGTGGGTATCTCGTAGCGTGCCAGCCGCTCTCGCAGGTACTCCACCAGCACCTCGGCGTCGGAGCAGTCCCGCTCGCGTAGCTCAACCATGGCGACCGGCGTCTCGCCGAGCCGCTCGTCCGGTCGGGCTATCACGGCCGCACCGGCCACGGCGGGGTGGCTTTCCAGTGCGGCGCGAACGTCGTCGGGCATCACCTTGAAACCGCCACGGATGATCGCCTGGTCGGCGCGCCCGACGATCCAGAGAAACCCATCGGCGTCGATCCGCGCCATGTCCGTCGTCCGCATCCATTGGGCGGAGGGCCCCAACTGGCCCGGTTTGACCTCGAGCAGCCCGACTTCATCCGGGCCCAAGGGGGTTCCGTCCCCGGCGACCACCCTGAGCTGAGCGCCAGGATTCGCCCGACCGACGCTGCCCCGTTTCGTCTTCCAGTACCGCTGATGGTCGGGGAGCGTCCACCCGGCCACGCCACCTCCGAATTCGGTTGCCGCATAGGAGGTAAGCACGGGGATGCCGTACTTCTCGGTGAAGCTATCGGCGTCTTCGGCCGACAGCGGCGCCGTGCCGCAGGTGACGGCCTTCAGGCTTTCCAGGTCGGCGCGCGGAACATCGGAGTGCAATACGGTGCGCAGGGCGGCCGGTACCAGCGAAGCCGCGCGGGGTCGATGCTTGCGCACCGCGTCGGCCCATGCGTTCAGTTCGAAACGTTCCAGCAGCACGAACGGTCGTGCCTCGGCGATGCATTGCAGCACCCGGAAAACCCCGCCGATATGGACCAGCGGTGAGTTCACGATCGCGATGCCGCGGCGCAGGTCTTCAGGCGACGCCGCATGCTCGAAATCCGGCCCCATCACGCTGCGCGCCAGCACGTCGTAGCCCAGATCGATTCGCTTGGGCGGGCCGGTCGTGCCGCTGGTCAACATGCGCACCGCGACACCGGAGAGCGGGCCTGCGCCATTGGTGGGTGACCCGGATGGCTCGGGCTCGTCCAACACCCCCGAGATCGGGACCGTCGGTGTGCCCGCGGGGACCAGCTTCGTCAGATCGTCCCGCTCACCAGCGATCACGGAAACTTGCAGCCCCGCGATGTCGGACTTGGTGCGCGCATCACCGCGAGACGGGTTGATGACGACGACGGTTCCACCGCCCAGCAGCACGCCCAGAAACGCTGCCACGTGCCCAGGCCGGTTGCGCAACAGCATCCCGACTTCGGATCCCGAGGTGATGGCCGCGATGCGTTGCGCCGACGCGGCGACCTGAGACCACGAGACCCATTGCCCGCCATACTCGATGGCATGCGAGTCGGGCTGGAGGCCGAGCACGTCGGCGATGCGTCGAACCAGTGGGTGACGCGACATCAGCGAATCTTCGGTTTGCGCGCCGGGGTTTGGGAATCGTTCTGAGCGGCCAGCTCGGCGGTGCCCAGCGGGTTTCCCAGCCGGGTGTAGATCAGGCCCTGGTCCAGCGCGGCGCGGTACGGCTTGTCCAGTGATTCCCAAATCGCCTTCACCGTGCCCGCGGTCGCGGTCGGCGGCTTGGCGGCGATGGTCGCCGCAATCTCGTGGGCACGGTCCCAGAGCTGGTCGGCGGCGACGATCTCGGAGACCAATCCGATCCGCAGGGCGGTGTCGGCGCTGACGCGTTCGTCGTTGCCCATCAGTGCGATACGCAGGGTCTCGCCCAGGCCGATGCGTCGTATCAGGCCGATCGGCTCCAATGCGCAGACCAGGCCCGCCGACACATGCGAGTCGAAGAAGGTAGCGTTTTTGGAGCAGATCACCACGTCGGACTCGTTGATGAAGTAAAACGCGCCGGCGGTGCACATGCCCTGGACCGCGCAGACCACGGGTTTCCACATCTTCTGCCACTTGGGACTCAGGGCTTCGCCGGGATCATCGTGGTTCCAGATGTTTTCGGGCTGCCCGTATGGCGTGTTGATATCCAGGCCGGCGCTGAACGCCCGGTCTCCGGCGGCACGCAACACCACGGCATGAACCGACTGGTCGAGTTTGACCGTTTTCCACGCGCGTGCCATCTCCTCGCACATGGTCCGGTTGAAAGCGTTGAGCTGATCAGGGCGATTCAGCGTAATGGTGGCGACATGGTCTTGCGCGTCCACCTCGAGCAAAATGGTTTCGAAAGTCATCGGCATTGCCAATTCGGTTTGCGCTTCTCGACGAACGCCTTTGGACCTTCCTGCGCGTCCTCGGTGCGCAGCACCCGCTCGCGGAAGGTTTCGGCGAGTATCTCCGCCTCGTGCAGCGGCACGTTCAGGCCCTTGAGAATCGCCTGCCGGGTGCCCCGGACGGCCAGCGGTGCATTGGAGTTGACGACGCCGGCGATCTCGTGGGCCCGCTCCAGTAAGCGGTCATGCTCGACGATCTCGCTGATCAACCCGAGTTCGTAGGCGCGTTGTGCGCTCATCCGCTCGTGCTTGCCCATCAAGGCCATGCGCAGCGCGATCGAGCGGGGCAACACCCGAGACACTCGCACCAATTCGCGCCCTGCCACCAGTCCGATGCTGACATGCGGATCAAAAAAGCTCGCCTGCTCGGAAGCGATCACGATGTCAGTCGTGGTAACCCAATCCATGCCTGCGCCACAGCAGATTCCGTTCACGGCGGTCAACACCGGCTTGGCCGTGGTGCGAAACGGAGGCGTACCCTCCTGCGGCGCCTCCCATTGGTCGTATGTCGATAGGTACGGCCGCTCGTAGATGACCTTGCCGTCTTCCGGAATCTCTTTGACATCGGCGCCGGTGCAAAAGGCGCGGCCGGTGCCGGTGACGATGGTGAGCCAGACGTTGTCATCGTTTTCGGCCTCGTCGTAGGCGACCCGCAGCTCGGTGATCATGTGCGGGCTGAGCGCATTGAGGGCGTCCGGCCGGTTCAGGGTGATAGTCGCGGTGTGCCCGTCGACTTCGTACTTGATCGTGTCGAACGAATCAGTGGGCATCGATCATCCCTTCGTCTGGCGCCGGGGCCAACCCACGAGCGTGGGGCTTCTGGACGCATTCGAGGCAAATCCCATTTGCAGACCCCAGCGCCCTTGAGTTGTCACCTCTTTGGTCAGCGTCCACGAAATTCCGGGTCCCGTCGCTGCCGGAAGGCCTCCAGGCCCTCCTTGAAATCGCTTGTTCGGCAGGATAATTCCAAGTTGAACAGCTCCTGGGTCAACGATTGGCTCAGCGTTGCATGCTGACCGAACCCCAGGGCCTGCTTGGCCAGGCCGATTGCGGCCGTCGGTCCGGAGGCCAGCCGGCCCACCAACTCCTCTGCGGTGTGGTCGAGGTCCGAGCCGCTTACCGTTTGGTGAATCAATCCCCAGTCGGCCGCATCAGGCGCGCTCACCTTCTCACCAAGCAGCAACATGCGCCTGGCCCGCACCAGGCCGACCATGCGCGCCAGCAGCCAGGTGGATCCCGAGTCGGGGCTGAATCCACGGCCGATGAAGGGTTCCCAGAAGACCGCATCGTCGGCGGCCACGGTGAAGTCCGCGGCCAGCGCGAGATTGCAGCCGAGTCCCACCGCCCAGCCTCGCACGCTGCACACCACCGGCAGCTGGATGGTTGCGACGAGCTCGATGACCCGGTGCGCGGCGTGGGGGACCCGGCGCACCAGATCCCCGCTGCGCGGACGCTGCCCACCGGGGTCGTTGGCGGCCACCCAGTCGGAGCCGGCACAGAAGTCGTCGCCCGCCCCGCGGATGTGTACGGCTCGCAGCGAATCGTCGGCGGCGGCCTTCGTGAGCGTTTCGACCAACGTGCCGATCATCAACCGTGTCAACGAGTTACGCCGAGATGCGCGATCGAGCGTCACCAGTAACACCGCACCGTCGCGGTGCACTGTTACCGAACCCTCGGCACCGGCCGTGTCGGCCCCCTGACTCACCGTCGAATCCGGCCTTTCTCCGCCGATACGGTTACCCATACAGTAGGCAATACGATTGATACGCTGTATAAGTTAGCAAGGATACGCTGCCTGCGGAACAACTCAGGTGAAAGAGAGAACCATTGGCCGCGCCGGCGACGATGCAGAGCGGCAGCGATGAGGAGGAGTGGCGTCGATGACAATGGCGGAGGGGCATGCCACGCCGACGTCGACGAGCAACGGCGACGCGAAGTTCGGTGAGGCGCCGCTTGCCCAGACCGTGGCCGCAGCTGCCGCCCTGCGGCGCCTGAGCTCGTTGCTGATATCCCTCGAGCATCCGCACCCCACGGTGGACGCCATGCTGCAAAAATTCGCCGAGTGGGAAAGCGAACTGGCGAGCGCGGCGCCGACGGACAATGCGCCCCGTATCGGCGAATTGCCCGACGACCACCGGCGCGTCTACCTCAACCACGCAACCGACATCGGCGTTTACAACCCGTGCTTTCCCGAATACCGGTTCGAGCGACTCGATGCCGAGAATGCAACGGGCACTGTTGAGTTCCCCCTGGTCTACGAGGGACCGCCAGGACTGGTACACGGTGGATTCCTGGGCGTCTTCTTTGACTGCGTCATTCAGCACCACAACTGCGTCACCGGGCTTTCCGGCAAAACGCGGTCCCTGGTGGTGACCTTCCGCCGGCCGACGCCGGTGCTGACCGAGCTGCGATTCGACATCACCCGGTCTGAGGACGAACGCGGCATCACGTCGACCGGTCGGCTGTTGCTCGACGACGAAGTCCTGTGTACCGGCGAGGTCAACACGTTGGCGTCACGGCCGGAAAAGCTCGCCGGAACGCG
This sequence comes from Mycobacterium sp. NGS56, assembly GCF_059812425.1. Classification (NCBI taxonomy): domain Bacteria; kingdom Bacillati; phylum Actinomycetota; class Actinomycetes; order Mycobacteriales; family Mycobacteriaceae; genus Mycobacterium; species Mycobacterium sp. NGS56. The sequence goes on along the minus strand of NZ_JCALCQ010000001.1, from coordinate 70,728 downwards.
ATTCGGCAGGCGCCGAAAGGAGTCCGACAGATGACCGCCTCGAGCACCTCAGACGATCGCGTGCTCTTCGACATCGATCCCGATCGGCGCATTGCGACCATCACGCTGAACAACCCCAAGCAGAAAAACTCCTACGATGCCGCGATGCGTGAGGCCATCGCCCGCTGTCTGGACCAGGTGGCCGAAGACGACGACCTGACGGTGGTGCTACTGCGTGGTGCCGAGGGCGTCTTTTCCACCGGGGCCGACATGAACAATGCGTACGGCTGGTACGGCTCTTCGGCACCGCCCGGCCAGACGGACGCAGAAGAGCGGGCAGACAAACGTCGCCCGAGCCAGCGCCGACGACTGACCGTGGACCGCAGGTCTTTTGGCTTCTACCACAATTTCATGGGCTTCCCGAAGGTAACGGTGGGCGAGATCGCCGGCTACGCTCTCGGGGGCGGTTTCGAGATGGCGTTGATGACCGACATCTCGGTGATCGCGCGTGACACGAAGATCGGCATGCCGGCAACCCGTTTCCTGGGCCCCGCGCTCGGTAGCCTGCACATGTTCTTTCACCGGCTCGGGCCGGTGCTGGCGCGGCGCCTGCTGCTGACCGGGGACATCATCGAGGCGGCTGAGATCGAACACCTCGGAATCTTCACCGACACCTGCGCGCCCGCCGCGGTGACGGCCAGAGCGCGATACTGGGCCGAGAAGGCGGCGAAGATGCCCGCCGACGGAGTCGTCATCGCCAAGGAGGCGTTCCGGCTTGTCGAGCAAAGCCAGGCTTATCAGGGCGAAGAGGTCGCCAGTTACCTTTTCCACGCCTTCGGCACCAACCTGCATTTCGGCCCTGGCGAATTCAACTTCGTCAAAACCCGTGCGCAGCACGGCGCACGAGAGGCGTTTCGGTTACGCGACGAGCACTTCCACGTCCCCGAACCCGAAGGCTGACAGAGAGTTTCGGGCGGAATCAGCGAGTCGCTGCCGCCTTGGTTCGGCCCCGACTGGTGGCCGTCTTGGGCGGCTTGCGCTGCCGTGCCGGCGCGGCCTTGCCGCGTTTCTCGTCGATCAGCCGGCCGGCGTGATCGAGAATGCAGGTGAGCCCATACTCGAAATTGGTTTCATCGGGCGCGCCGATGCGGTGACCTATCCGAGTCACCTGAGCGAGGAGCGGGGTCTTTTCCGGGTCGATGGAGACGGCGTCTTCGATGGCCCGAGGCCCGACGTCCGACGATTGATTCTTTTCGTAGAGCCGTTGCAGTACCACCGATCCGCGCACGTGAACCGAAACCGCCGAATAGGTGTCGAACGCATCCTCCGGTGACAGGCCGGCCTCCACCAGATTGGCCACCGCCTTTTCCATCTCCTGGGCACCCATCCGCGCCGCCTTAGGAGAAAGCGCCGCCCGAATCAGAATCAGGTCGCACAGAATTGGGTTGCCCATGAAGGTCTTACGCATCGATCGCGCGTGGTTGCGCAAAGTCTCGCGCCAGTCGCTGGCCTCGACGTAGGGAGTAGCGAAGACGTACTTGCTCAGGGCGCGGTCGGTCATCGCGTTGAGCAGGTCGTCTTTCTTGCGGAAGTACCAGTAAATGCTCGTCACACCGACGCCGAGATGTTTGCCGAGCAGCGGCATGCTCAGGTTGTCGATCGACACCTGCTCGGCGAGTTCGAATGCGCCGCTGATGATGTCATCGGGATTGATGGACCCGCGTTCGCGTCGCTGGCGTTTGTCGGCGGTTGCCTGTTTTGCCACTACGGGCACCTCCATCAAATTCTGATCCGTGCATGCGGTCTGGCAGCCGTGCTGCCGGTACAGTTGAATTTACCGGCACTTCTCTTCTGACCTGCGTATACGCCTTCGTGTCGCATTCTTCCTCTGCTACTGTAATACCTATCGTAGGCTTTTTGGTAAATCGGCTGGACGGGCGAAATGACCAGACTAGAGCTACGGACTAAGCAATGGATCGAGGACCGGCGAATGCCACCGCCGTGGTAGTCGGTGGTAGTCGAGGTATGAGTTTGGCGACGGCACGCTGCTTGGCCGAGGAGGGCGCCCGGGTGGCGGTTATCGGCCGCAGCCGCGAGGCACTCGATGCCGCGGTGACCGATCTCACGCGACGTGGTAGCCCCGACGCGATCGGATTGACGGCCGACATCGGGGACGACGGAGCGGTCAACAGTGCTTTCAACGAACTCGCCGAGCGTTGGGACGGCGAACTCAACCCTCTGGTCATCACGGTGGGGCCGGGCGCGGCGGGCACGTTCGAAGATCTGACCGATGACCAGTGGCGCCAGTCCGTCGAAGACGGCGTACTGCGAATGGTGCGGTGCGTGCGTGCCGCGCTCCCGCTGCGGCGCAAGGCACACTGGGCCCGGATCGTCAACTTTTCGGCGCACTCGACTCAGCGGCAAAGCATCATGCTGCCCGCCTACACAGCCGCAAAATCGATGCTGGCCAGCGTTTCGAAGAACCTGTCACTGCTGCTGGCCAAAGACGAGATCCTGGTCAACGTGGTGTCACCGGGCAGCATTGCGTCCGAATCGCTGGTCGGCTGGGCGAAGTCGGTGGGGGTCGACGGCGACGACCCCTACGCCCTGATGGAGGCCATCGCCAAGCATTTCGGTCATCCCGCACACATGCCGCGTGCGGGCCTGCCGGACGAAATCGGCCCGGTCGCAGCGTTCCTGGCCTCTCGGCGCAACTCCTACATGACCGGGGCCAACATCAACGTCGATGGTGGTTCAGACTTCACCTGACGACGGATCGAAGAAATCGACTGGCAGACAAAAGGAGTCGACTGTGGCTACGGCAGCGGAGGCGCGCGCGTGGGCGCCCGGAGCATTGCGGGGGATAGGTGACTCCCTCTACACCCCGTTCTGCGGCACCGACGGCGATGATATCGACTGGGACGCCTATCGGATGCTGGTGCGCTACTGCGTCGGTGATCTCGCCCATCCGATGTTGTGGTGCACCAGCGGGATCGCCGAATTCTGGTCTCTAACACTCGACGAGCGCAAACGTCTGTTGGAGGTGGCCGTCGAGGAAGCGCGCGGCATCAATCCCGATGTGGTTGTGCAGGCGTGCACGGTGGCCACTTCGGCGAAGGACTGCGTGGATTTGACGTTGCATGCCCAGGAGGTTGGCGCTGACATCGTCTACATTCAAACGCCGATGATGGAGACGCACGGCGGCGACGGCGTACTGCGCTTCTTCAAATACGTGGCGAGGCGTACGAACATCGCCTTGGGCATGTTCAATTCGCCGTCGTCGGGTTACGTGCTGACGCCGGCCGAAAGTGCCCGGATTTACAACGAGGTTCCGGCGGTTTGTGCCACCAAGGAGGGCGCCTTCCGGCCTGCGAGCAGCCGGATGCTGCATGAACTGGCGCCCGGTCTTGTGGTGTGGGAATGCGACAAGACGGTTTACCGGGCCGGCTGGCTGCGCGACGGGATAGTCTGTGCGGCGCAATTGGGCACCGCCGGTTATCTTTTCGAAACACCCACCCGGCGATTGTTTTCCGAATACTGGGATCTGGTTCAGAGCGGCAGACTCATCGAGGCCATGGACTACGGCCGCGAGTCCGGCATGGACCAGTTCGACTTGGACGTCGGATCATGGTGGACGTGCTACCCGGGGCGAGCTGATTACTTCACCCACTGGGGCGGCGCATTCAAATACGCCGCGTCGCTGCTGGGCCTGCCAATCGGCGGGTACCCGCATTCCCGTCCCCCGCAGGCCGAACTTCCCGCCGAGGCAAAGACGCAGATCGAAACCGCTTATCAGCGCCTGGGCCTACTCGAAACCGTGTTGCGGTAACAGGGATTAGGCAGCGAAGGGGCCCGGTCAGTGACCGGGCCCGCTCGCCTAGCCGGGACCTTTAGTTCTGCTCGGCCCGCTCGCGCTGCTCGTAGGCCTTGGCCTTACCGCGGGCTTTCTCAGCGGCGGCTTCTTTCTTCCCGGCGTTGCGCTGGGCTTCCGCCTTGTCCTGCTGAGCCTTGCCCTCGTCCACCAGGCTGTCGTTGCCGATGATGATCCCGATGACCTGCTTGGTCTTACCCAGGGCATCATCGACGATGCCGCGAACCAGTTCGATCGGGCCACTCTTGACGTCAACCATTACGACTACCTCCCATTGTTGGCTGGCTCTTTGGGGGTTTCCCGATCGCGGGTCCGTTGCAAACGTGGCGCGACCGTGTCACACACCACAGAATTTAAGTCTTGCCATGTCGTCGACCGTTTGTGCGGCGAAAATCCGTGCCGAGGTTCGGTGTTTCGCCGGGTTACCACCGCGTCAAAATCGTGGTCCGCCGCGATGTCGATCTGTGCGCCGTTGCACCGGCTTCCCCCGCACGAAATCGCAGTTGAGTTGGGGTTTCACACCCAAATGGCGGCGGTTGTGGAATGCAGTACCGATAGATATACAGTATGGGTACAAACTCACCTGTTGGTTCGGCTATGAGGGGATGTCCGATGAGCGCCGCCGACCCTGTGCTCACCGACGAGGCGGTGCTGTATGAGACCACTGAAACCGGTGTTGCGATTCTGACGTTCAATCGTCCGGATCGCCTCAACGCCTGGGGCCCCGACATGGCCGCGGGGTTCTATACCGCGATTGATCGCGCCGAGCAGGACCCCTTTATCCGGGCCGTCGTGTTGACCGGGCGGGGCCGGGGGTTTTGTGCGGGCGCATATTTGGGCGCACCGAGTTGGGCGCCCACCTACGGCGAGAAGCTCGAAGAGGCAGGCCGGTCGAACCTGGCGGACCTGGTCGGGGAGCGCCCGCCTCATTTTCTGACGACACTGCGCAAGCCCGTCATCGCGGCCGTCAACGGTGCTTGTGTCGGCATCGGGTTGACCCAGGCGTTGATGTGCGACGTCCGGTTCGCCGCCGCCGGAGCGAAGTTCGCCGCCGTGTTCGCCCGCCGCGGCCTGATCGCGGAGTTCGGAATTTCGTGGATACTTCCGCGGCTGACCAGTTGGGGCGTCGCTCTGGATCTGTTGCTCAGCGGGCGGACGTTCCTCGCCGAGGAGGCGGCCGAGATGGGCCTGGTGAAAGAGGTTGTCGCTCCGGAAAGTCTGATGAAGCGCGCCCTGGACTACGCCGAGGACATCGCCGCGCATTGCTCTCCGGCGTCGATGGCGGTGATCAAGAGGCAGGTATATGGTGACGCGACTCGCGACGTCGCAGAGGCCAATGCGCTCGCGGAGATTTTGCTGCATGAGGCCATGCCGCGCCCCGACGTCATCGAGGGCATCACAAGTTTTCTCGAGAAGCGGCCCCCGCAATTCCCATCGCTCGACTCGACCGACGCTTAGTGTTCGTGTCGGTAACTGGCGGAAAGGACGATCATGGCTGGCTTGGGTTACCGGGCGATCGACGTTGACAACCACTACTACGAACCGCTGGACTCGTTTACCCGCCACCTGGACAAGAGGTTCAAACGGCGCGGCGTCCAGATGCTCAACGAGGGCAAGCGGACGTGGGCCGTCATCGGGGACCGCGTCAACCACTTCATCCCCAATCCCACCTTCGACCCGATCATCGTCCCGGGTTGTCTCGACCTGTTGTTCCGCGGTGAGATTCCAGACGGCGTAGACCCGGCATCGCTGATGAAGGTCGAACGGTTGGCGGACCATCCCGAGTACCAGAACCGCGATGCCCGGATCACGGTGATGGATACCCAGGACATCGAGACGGTGTTCATGCTGCCGACCTTCGGATGCGGGGTCGAGGAGGCGCTCAAACACGACATCGAGGCGACCATCGCGTCGGTGCACGCGTTCAATCTGTGGCTCGACGAGGACTGGGGCTTCGACCGGCCCGATCACCGAATCATTGCCGCGCCGATCATTTCGCTGGCCGACCCGGCCAAGGCCGTCGAGGAGGTCGAGTTCGTGTTGGCGCGCGGCGCCAAGCTGGTGCTGGTGCGCCCGGCGCCGGTGCCGGGCCTGGTCAAGCCGCGGTCGCTGGGCGATCGCAGCCACGACCCGGTGTGGGCCCGGCTGGCCGAGGCGGGGGTGCCGGTGGGGTTCCACCTCTCCGACAGCGGTTATTTGCACATCGCGGCGGCCTGGGGCGGCAAGGCGACGTTCGAGGGCTTCGGGGCCAAGGATCCGCTGGATCAGGTGCTCCTCGACGACCGGGCCATCCACGACACGATGGCCTCGATGATCGTGCACGGGGTGTTCACCCGTCATCCGAAACTCAAGGCCGTCAGCATTGAGAACGGCTCGTACTTTGTGCACCGGCTGATCAAGCGCCTGAAGAAGGCGGCGAACACCCAGCCCCAATATTTCCCCGAAGACCCGGTGCAACAGCTGCGCAACAACGTGTGGATCGCCCCCTACTACGAGGACGACCTTCCGGAGCTCGCCGAGGCCATCGGCGTCGACAAGATTCTGTTCGGTTCCGACTGGCCGCACGGCGAAGGCCTCGAGACGCCGGTGTCGTTTGCCGACGAGCTGAAAGGCTTCAGCGACTCCGATATTCGAAAGATCATGCGGGACAACGCGCTAGACCTTCTCGGTGTCCAAGTCGGCTCGGCTGCCTGATCGAGATGACTACCCAAGGCCGGCTACATCCGTGAGCGAATGGACCATAGGGGCGGTTCTTGACGAAATCGCCGCCGTTATCCCCGACCGGACGATGACGGTCTGCGGCAGCCGCCGCAGCACCTTTCGCGAATCGGCGGAGCGCACGCGCCGACTGGCGAACTTTCTGGCGGGCAACGGATTAGGAGCGTATCGGGAACGCGCCAACCTGCAGAACTGGGAATGCGGACAGGACCGGGTGGCGCTGGTCATGCACAACGATCTGTACCCAGACATGGTCGTCGGCTGCCTCAAAGCCCGGACCGTCCCGGTGAACATCAACTATTACTACACGCCACGCGAGGTCGGCGAGCTGCTCGACTACGTGAAACCCCGAGCGGTCATCTATCACCGCGGGCTGGGCGCAAAATTCGCCGACGTGCTCACCGATGCCGGCGTTGACCTGTTGCTGTCGGTGGACGACGCGAGCAACGACCGGGAACCGGCCGGTGCGATTTCGCTGGACGACGCACTGGCGCAGGGGAATACCGACCATACCGTGACGGCGTCCCCGGACGATCTGCTGATGATCTGCACCGGCGGCACGACCGGCCGGCCCAAGGGTGTGCTGTGGCGACAGTCCGACATCTACGTGTCGTCGATGGTGGGGGCCGACCATGCCTGTGCCCAGGAGATCCACGACAAGGTGCGTGGTGACGCCGGTGCCCCATGGTTCGCCGTCTCGCCTCTGATGCACGCGGCCGGCATGTGGACAGCATTCGCGGCGATCATGGCGGGTACCCCCGTGGTGCTTTATGACACCTCCAAAAAACTTGATCCGCACGTAGTCTGGGAGACGGCCGAGCGCGAGAAGGTCGGGATGATGACCATGGTCGGGGATGCCTACGCCGCGCCGCTGGTGGCGCAGTTGCAGGGTGGTTCCTACGACTTGTCGGCGCTGTATGCGATCGGCACCGGCGGTGCCGCGACGAATCCGAAGTATCAGCAAGCCCTGTTGGAACTGCTACCCCATATCACGCTCATCAACGGTTATGGCTCGTCGGAGACGGGAAACATGGGCTTCGGCCACAGCAGGATCGGCACGCAAGCCGACACCTTCACGCTGCGCGAGGGTGGACTGGTTCTTTCCGAGGACTACAGTCACTTCCTTTCCCCCGGTGAATCGGAGGTGGGCTGGGCCGCCAGGCAAGGGCGAATACCGTTGGGGTACTTCAACGATCCCGATGCCACCTGTCAAACGTTTCCCGTCATCGACGGCAAGCGGGTGGTGATATCCGGTGACCGTGCCGGCTTGGAACCCGACGGATCCTTGCGGCTTCTCGGCCGTGACTCGCTGGTGGTAAATACCGGCGGCGAAAAGGTTTTCGTCGAGGAAGTCGAAGAGGTGCTGCGCGGCCACCCGGCGATCGCCGACGCCCTGGTGGTCGGTCGCCCCAGCGAGCGCTGGGGCGAAGAGCTCGTCGCCCTCGTCGAGCTCCGCGATGGAGCCGACGCGGCCGCCGCGGAGCTGCTCACGCTCTGCACGTCGCGACTGGCACGGTTCAAGGCGCCCAAGGAGTTCCTCGTCGTCGAGCAGGTTCGGCGCTTGGGCAATGGTAAGGCCGATTACCGTTGGGCGAAACGTCACGCGACAGCGAAAGCACCGATGCCGACATGAAAGTTATCGATTGCCTGATCAACGTGCACTTCGGCGAGACGGAGCAGCAGCCCGCCTGGATGCTCAAGGTGCGTGACGACTACTTCAAGGGGCCGGAGTCGATGTTCTCACCGGTCGGGTTGTCAAAGCTGCTCGAGGAGATGGACGCCCAGGGCGTGCGCAAGGCGATCCTGATGGACAACCTGGCCAAGCCGTCAGTGACCGCGCGCAAGTTCGTCGAGGAGAAGCCCGACCGCTTTGCGCTGGCGATGGGCGGGGTCAGCCTGTTGCGGCCGATGCCGTCCCTGCGGGAACTTTCGTCCATCGTCAACGATCTGCCCGTTGCCTATGCCGCCGTCGGCCCGAGCTTTTGGGGTGACGGCCTGTACCCGCCCAGCGACGCCGTCTACTACCCGCTGTACACCAAGTGCGCCGAGCTCGAGCTGCCGCTGTGTATCAACACCGGCATTCCCGGGCCCCCCATTCCCGGGGAGGTACAGAACCCGATTCACCTAGACCGGGTCTGCGTGCGATTCCCCGAACTGAAGTTGTGCATGATGCACGGTGCCGACCCGTGGTGGGACATCGCGATCAGGTTGTTGATCAAATACTCGAATCTGCGGTTGATGACGTCGGCCTGGTCACCAAAGCGGTTGCCGGACAGCCTGTTGCACTACATGCGGACTCGCGGACAAAACAAGGTGATCTTCGCTTCGGATTGGCCGGTGCTGAAAATGCACCGCGTCGTTCCCGAAGCGGCCGCGCTGGACCTGCCCGACGCCGTGCTGGACAACTATCTCTACAACAATGCCCAAGAATTCTTCTTCGGTGGCCAGAAGGAAGGCTGAGGATGGACCGCTATGAACTACGTAGGCTCGACTACAGCCTGACGTCGGACCACGAGGCGTTGCAGGCCGCCTACCGCGATTTCTTCAAGACACATTGCTCGATCGAAACCGTGCGCGCCGCGGAGGAAACCGGCTTCGACAAAAACCTGTGGGAGCGGTTGTGCGCCATGGGCGCCACGACCATGGCGGTCCCGGAATCCGCGGGCGGCGACGGCGCGACGATCGTCGATATGACCTTGGTGGCCGAGGAGATCGGCCGGGTGCTGGCGCCGGTACCGTGGATCGACCAGGTCTGTACCGCACGGCTGCTCGCGCGCCTCGGTGCCGTCGAGCCTGACGTCGTGCATGGTAAGCGGCTCGCCGCATTCGAGCCGCAGCAGGACAACGCGTCCGGCGCTCGGCTGCTGCCCACCGGATCGATCGCTGACCAGATCATCGTGCGCGATGGTGACGACGTCGTGGCGCTGACGTTCGGCACCCGCCCGACCAAGGTGGACAACATCGGCCGGTTGCCGATGGCCTGGGTGGATCCGGCGACCGCTGACACCCGCACCATACTGGCCAGCGGATCGGATGCGTTGGCGGAATATCAACGAGCGCTGGATGAATGGCGGGTGCTGAGTGCGGCCGCGTTGGTGGGCCTGGTGGAGGAGACCATGACCATCGCGGCGGAGTTCGCCAAAACGCGCTACACACTGGGGGTTCCGATCTCGACGCTGCAGGGCATCTCTCATCCGCTGGCCAACATCGCGATCACCGTGCAGGGCGGCCGCAACCTGGCGCGGCGCGCGGCCTGGTTCCTGGACAACGAGCCGCACGAGCGACCGGAGCTGGCGCCCTCGGCGTTCGTGTTCATGGCGGAGGAGGCGGCCAAGGCCGCGACGATGGCGGTGCATATTCAAGGTGGACTTGGGGTTTCGTCGGAGGCCGCCGCCACGGCGTATCTGGTGCGTGCCCGTGGTTGGGCGCTGGCCGGTGGAGATCCGGGCGCCAGCGCCAAGTACATCGGTGAGCTGGTCGCAGCGCGCGAAAGTGGAGAGGGCGCCTAAGTGGATTTCTCACGAGTCATGCTGTCCGACGACGATCAGCGCTTCCTCGACGAAGCGCGTGAGTTCCTGCGAACCCACGTGACAGAAGGGGTCAGGCGCCGGGACCGGGAAACGGGCGACAACTTCGACGAAGGAGTGCACCTGGCGTTCGGTGCCGCCGGTTACCTTGAGCGCGAATGGAAGCCGGAGGCTGACGGTGGCTTCAGCCGGCTGCGTCGCCGCATCTGGGAGCTGGAAAAGCGACGCGCACATGTGCCCTGGGTGACCTGGGGTACCACCGCCATGGTGGCCCGGTCGGTCGCGAAGTTCGGCTCTGCCGCATTGCAGGACGAAGTGCTACCAGGTGTCTTCAGCGGGCACGTACGGCTATGCCTGGGCTACACCGAACCAGAAGGCGGTTCCGACATCGCCACCTGCAAGACCCGTGCGGTGCGTGACGGCAACAGCTGGATTATCAATGGCTCCAAGATGTTCACCACCGGTGCGCACAACTGCCAATACGTTTTCCTCATCACCAATACCGATCCGGACGCGCAGAAGCACAAGAGCCTGACCATGTTCCTGGTTCCGTTGAACTCTCCGGGCATCGAGATTCAGGGCATTCGCACCGTCGACGGCGACCGCACCAACATCGTCTACTACAGCGACGTGCGCGTCGACGACAAGTACCGCCTGGGCGACGTGAACGCGGGATGGACGGTGTTGCGTGAACCCCTCAACACCGAGCACGGAGCCGTTGCGGCCGCCCCGGACGGGCTGCAGGATGTGTCGATCATGATGCACCAGGCCGGTTTCATGGCCGACGCCCTGGACAAGGCCGCAGCAAAGGTCGGCGAGCGGGATCCGAACGGGCACAGGCTCATCGATGATTCATCGGTGGCATATCGCTTGGGGCGCAGCGCCGCGCGGATGGAAGCGTCATTGAGCGCGCCCAGCATTTTCGGCCGCGTCGCCCTGGCGCAGACGATGCGTGACATCTCCCCGGACCTGATGGACATCCTGGGCACCGCGTCGGTGCTGCCGCAGGGCACGGACGGCGCGGCCGACAACGGGGCCGCGGAGTACGTGTATCGATTCGCCCCGCTGGTCGGGATCTACGGCGGGACCTTGGAGGTGTTCCGCAACATGATCGCGCAATACGTGCTGGGCCTGGGCAAGCCGGCGTACGCGCCGCTCGCGCGAAAAGCCTCCTAGCTTGCGCCGAACGTGATTTGACGGCGGCTGCCTTCGGCGTGTCGTCGCCACCAGTTCACGTACGGCGCAAGGGCTGTCGTCAGGTGGTGAGGATGGTCGCGGCGGCGGTGCCCGGCGCGCCGTACAACTGGGTGAATCCCACCTTAGGGCGGCCGGGCACCTGGCGATGGCCCGCCTCACCGCGAAGTTGGCGCACGATTTCATGGATCTGCCGCAGACCGGAGGCGCCGATGGGCTCGCCGTTGGCGATCAGCCCGCCGTCGGTGTTGACCGGCATCGCGCCGTTGATCTCGGTGGCGCCGTCGGCTAGGAGCTTCTGCTGATCGCCATGCTCGCAGAAGCCGCACTCGGCCATGTGGATGACCTCGGCGCCGGCGTCGGTGTCCTGCAACTGGATCACATCGACCTCGTCGGGGGCGATCCCGGCCTTCTCGAATGCGCTGCGGGCGGCGTAAACCGTTGGCGCCACTTCCTGTTCGACGGGTGCGCAGGTGGTGTTGACCTCGTAGGCGCCGTAGCGCCGGGTGCGGACCTCCACCGCCCGCAGGTAGACGGGCTTGGCGGTATAGCGGTGCGCGATGTCCGCTCGGCACATGACCACGGCGGCGGCGCCCTCGTCGGGGACGCAGAACATGTATTGGGTGAGCGGATAATTGAGCATCGCCGAATTCAGGATATCTTCTTCGGAGATCGGTCTCCGGCGAAACGCGTTGGGGTTTATGGCGCCGTTGCGGAAGTTCTTGGCGGCAACCTTGGCCAGGGTCTGCTGGGAGATGCCGTGCTCGTGCAGGTAGCGGTTGGCCTTCATGCCGAAGAACTGGGTGGTCAGGTACTGCCCGTTCTCTGCATACCAGCGCGGCATTCCGACCAGGGCGGGGTCCTCGGTGAACGCCCCGCGGGGGTGCTTGTCCAGGCCGACGGCCATCCCGATGTCGTAGTCGCCCAATCGAATACCGTCGGCGCACGCCTTGGCGGCGCTGGCGGCGGTCGCGCATGCATTGAACACGTTGGTGAACGGGATGCCGGTCAGACCGACCATGCCGACGATCGCGTCCGGGTTGGCCACCGTCCAGCTCCCCCCGGTGGCGAACTCGACGTCCCGCCAAGCGATACCGGCATCGGCGACCGCCGCAAGGATGGCGTCGACGCCCATCTGCATCGCCGACTTGCCCTCGAAACGCCCGAACGGGTGTAGCCCCACGCCGATGACGGCGACATCGTTGCTACTGGGGGTCACGCAATAGCTCCCGCATTCTTGAGTTGCTCAATCCGGTCCCAGTCCATCCCGAGCTCCATCAGGACCAGCTCGGTATGCTCACTGGCCTGGGGCGCCCGGGTCGTCGTCAACGGCTCGTGATTGAACTGAACGGGGCCGCGGACCACGCGGAACGGCTTGCCGCCACTGGCGAGCCCGACTTCGGCGATCATGTCGTTGGCGATCGCCTGCTCGTCGTCGACCAGGTCGAGGAGGCTCTGGAACGGCGCCCATTGGCCCTTCATCGTCTTGAGGTGCTGCCGCCAGTAGTCAAACGGCTTGGCGGCGAAGGCCTTCGCAATCAGCTCGGCCGCAGCATTCGCGTTCTGGATCAGCGGCAGCACGTCGGCGAAGCGCGGGTCGTCGGCCGCCTCGGGAATGCCCAGGTGTTCGAAAGTGTCGCGGATCAGCCCGGTCGGGCTGATGATGCACAGGTTGATCGTGCCGCCGTCGGAGGTTTCGTAGTTGCCCATGAACGGATTCACCGACATGGCAGTGGCGGAACCCGGCATGGGAGTGCGCATGACCTCGCCGGTCTCCATGCCCTGCGTCACGCTCGCGCCGGCCGCCCACCAGGCGGTGCTCAGCAGCGACACGTCGAGTTCGACGGCTTCGCCGGTGCGCTCGCGATGCAGCAGGGCGGCCGAGATGCCGCCGGCGATGAACATGCCGCCGATCGAATCGCCGAAAGCGGGAATGCCTTGTCCCAGTGCGCCGCCCAGCTCCTCGGGCGTCAGGGCGTATCCAATGCCGCTGCGCGTCCAGAACGCCGTGCCGTCATAGCCGCCGGTATCGCGCTCGGCTCCTTTATCGCCGTAAGCCGAGCCGCGGGCGTACACGATGTTCGGGTTCACCGCGCGAATGTGCTCGACATCGAACTTGTGCTTCTGGCGTTGCGCGGGCATGTAGTTGGTCAGGAACACATCCGCGGTCTTGGCCAGCTCGTAGATCACTTCCTGACCGCCCGGTGTGGAGACGTCGATCCCGACGCTGCGTTTGCCGCGGTTGGGATGCTCCATCAGCGGGTGCCGTTCCGGATCGATTTGAATCCCACCCATATTCAGGAACCCACGCTGAGTATCGCCGCGTGCCGGGTGTTCGACTTTGATGACGTCCGCTCCCCAGTCGGCGAGGATGGCACCCGCCGCGGGAACGAAGGTGAACTGCGCGAGTTCGAGGACCCGAAAGCCCGTCATGACTTTGGTCATTTCAAGACCATATCCTCACTCCTACTTCGCGTCGAACGTCACCGGAAGCGCATTCGGTGACCGGAACGGCTGGCCGTGGATGTGCGGATCATCGTCGGCCAGCAAGGTGACATTGGTCAGCCGGTCCAGCAGGCATTCCATCGCGACGCGCGTTTCCAGCCGGGCCAGATGCAAACCCAGGCAGGTGTGCTCACCGGCGGCGAAGGAAATGTGTGGCGTGTGCTTACGGAAGATGTCGAACTCTTCGGAGCGTTCCCAGCGGTGTTCGTCGCGGTTCGCCGAACCGATGCATACTCCAATCACCGAACGTGCCGGAATCTGTACACCTTCCACCTCGGTATCTTCGGTCGTGAAGCGTTGCACGACGGTCAGCGGTGTCTCGTAGCGCAGTCCTTCCTCGATGGCCGGTGCCAGCAGCTCCCGGTCGGCTTGCAGCGCGGCGAATTGATCGGGGTGCGTCAAGAGCAGATACAACAGGTTTCCCGACGAGCGGTAGGTGGTCTCCAGGCCGGCGGGTAGCAGTAGCCGAAGGAACGAGTAAATGGCTTCGTCGGTGAGCTTTTCGCCGTCGATCTCCGCGGTGACCAGATCACCGATGATGTCGTCGGTGGGCTTGGACTTGCGCTGTTCGATCTGCTCGACGAAATAATCCTTGAGTGCGGTGGAGGCCTCGAGGGCGCCTTCGTAGTTGACGTGGTAGCTGATCAATTGCACGGCGCGCCTGCGGAACATCGGCAGGTCGTCGGCCGGCAGTCCCAGTAGCTGGGCGATGACGCGGGTGGGGAATTCGAAGGTTAAGTCGCGGATCAGGTCGGCGTGACCGGTCTTGATGAACTCGTCGATAAGGGCATTGCAGATCGGCCGCACGATGGTGGGCTCCCAGCGGGCCAGTGCCTTGGACTTGAATGCCGCGGATACCAGGTTGCGGTGTTCGCGATGTTTCTTGCCCTCCATCGCCAGAATCGTCGGACCCATGAACAGGCCGATGGTCTTGTTGTACGGCTTGGAACTGAACACCCGGCTATCCCGGAGGACCGCATTGACCACGTCGAACGACATCGCGGAGTATTCCTGCTTGGGCCGCAGCGACTCCGGCGTCTTGGAGTAGTTCATCACCGTGCCGGCGAACACGCCGGCCTCCCGCCGCTTGCGGGCGAAGAACGGGTAGGGGTCACGCAGGCTGACGGTCTCGTCGCCGGCACCGGTGGCGGTGTGAACGTTGGTCGTCACCTGATCTCCCGCATCTTGATCTCAGCACGATCGAACACCTGACTCGTAAGATCGTACTGTAATCATTACAGTAGGAGACATGGCGTGGCCGGTCAGCCATTAACCGCCTGCTCGCGCGCCCACCGGTAGTCAGCTTTGCCGGACGGGCTGCGCTCGATGACCGGACGGAACACGATGGCCTTGGGGAGTTTGTACCGCGCCAGCGTCTGCGCGGCGTGCGCCACCAGCTCCTCGGACTCGACACCGGCCCCTGGAGCGAGCGCCACCACGGCAACGACCTCCTGGCCCCACCGCTCGCTCGGCCGGCCGGCGACCACGACGTCGGCCACCGCCGGATGCGACGCGATGGCCGTTTCGACCTCCTCGACGAAGATCTTCTCGCCGCCGGAGTTGATCGTCACCGAATCCCGGCCCAGCAATTCGATCGAGCCGTCGGTACCGTGGCGCGCGCGGTCACCGGGGACGGCGTACCGGACACCGCCGATGACCGGAAATGTCTTGGCCGTCTTGGCCGCATCGCCCTTGTAGCCCAGCGGAACGTAACCCCGTTGCGCCAGCCAACCCATCCCGTCGTGGCCCGGTTCCAAGATCGCGGTCAGGTCCTCGGCGGCCACGAAGGTGTCCGGCCCCGCGTTGAACGTGCCGGTCGCTACCGCTTTCGAGGTCGACATGTGGTGCATCTGCGCCCCGGTCTCCGACGATCCGACACCGTCGACGACGACGGCGTTCGGCAGCGTTTCGATCAAGCGACGCTTGACGTACGGGGTCAGCAGAGCACCACCGTTGGCGACGACGGCCAGCGACGACACGTCGGCGATCCCCTTCTCGATCGCGGCGATCAACGGGCGCGCCATCGCATCGCCGACAACCGTCACCACCGTGACTTTTTCTCGCTCGATGGTGCGCACCACGTCGTCGGCGTCCAGGTGATCGACGACGGTGGGAAACACGACGGATTGCCCCGTGGTGATCGCGGTCATCACACTCCACTGGGCCGCACCGTGGATAAGCGGGGGCAGAATCATCAGCTTGGTGCCCGGACCTGAGGCGGCGCGTTCGACGATCTCCTCGATCGAGTTCGACGGCTCGCCGGTCATGAGATTCCGGCCGCCGAAGGACGTCATGAAGATGTCGTGCTGGCGCCACAACACGCCCTTCGGCATCCCGGTTGTGCCACCGGTGTACAGGACGTACAGGTCGTCGGGGGAGTGCTGCACCGGCGGCGGGTCGGGGGGCGCAGACGCCAGTGCGGCCTCGTAATCGATTGCGCCGTAGATCAACTCGTTGCCCGAGTCGTCGGCGATCTGGATCAGCACGCGCAGCTGCGGCAGGTCCGGCAAGATCTCGGCCACTCGCGGCGCGAACGCGGCGTGGTAGAGCAACGCGGTCGCCCCGGAGTCCGCCAACAGGTATTGCAGCTCGCTCTTGACGTAGCGGAAGTTGACGTTGAACGGGGCGACCCGCGCCTCGAAGCTGCCCAGCAACGCCTCGACGAATTCGTTCCCGTTGTAGGCGTACAGCCCGAGCAGGTCCTGGCCCACCTGGTGGCCGCTCAGCGCGGAGCGCTCGGTGTGGCAGCCCAAACCCCGCGAGTGCAGGTATGCGGCCAGCCGGTTGGATCGTTCGATCACCTGCCGGTAGGTGTAGCGCCGGTTCCCCTGGACGATCAGCTCCCGATCGGGGATCGCGGCGGCGACGGCCTTCGCGACCGCCGGAACGGTGAATGTTGTTGTGCTGTCGGACATCATGCCTCTCACGGCTGGTGGGGTAGCAAACGAACCATCAGGCCGTTGGCCTCGGTGAGCACGGTTCCATCGGCGGCTGTCATAGTAGCGTCAATGAAAACTTTTCTGCCATCGATTTCGGTGATGCGGCCGTGGGTGCACGCCGAGGTGCTTGCAATGTGCTTCCAAGATGTGCAGCTCACCCCGGTCATCGCGGTAGGCCACCAGATTCGCGCTGAAGTAGTGCAGGGGTCGGACTTCGCCGGCGGGAAACTCCCGAGACCAGCCGACCATGAACCAACCCGTAACTTTCCAGGTGAAGGCACTTTCACGGCCGGCGCCTCTCGAGATCGTTGATACTAAATTCGTTACAGTATAGATTTCAGCAGGTTCGGCCCGCGCCCAGCAAGGAGTGAAATGACGACAGCGGCTGACGAGCTGGAACACATCCGGCGACTGAAGGAAAGCCACGCCCCGGGCTCAACGTCACCCCCTCGCACACCTTCGCGACTGGCGACTGGGCGATGCAAGAACACCGGCGGCATACCCGAATATCGGCGCCGCTGCGATGAAATCGCTGCCGGCGGATACACCGGTTTCAAACTGGCCTAGCAGGGCGGGCGACATGGCGACGGCAATGAGTGGACTAAGCCTGGCTCAAGGCGTGGCCCGCGAATTGGGAATGCTGATGCCGCGCACCGTGGCCGGGTTGCGTGAGTCAACCGGCTGGGCGCCCCTATCGCCACGCGGTGCGCGTCAGTTCGGCGAGGCGATGCTCGACGAACTGGTGCTGAGCGCCTTTTCACTGCTGAGCGGTACTCCCGCGCCGATTCGGCCGCTGGATGCGTGTACCGCGGCGGCCGACGAACTGTCGTCGCTGGGTATTGACCTGGCCCACGCCGATCCGAAACCGTTGCGGGCAACCTCGATACGCAAGCGCAGCCTCGCGGGTCTGTCATATGAATGCATGACCTTCGAGCACGACCCCGCGTTGCCGGCAACGCTGGAGGCCGACGGACTGGGCGGCCCCGCACGAGCAGTGGTGCGCCTGTGTCGGCACCACGACGGGCCCCGGCCTTGGCTGGTATGGGTGCACGGGGCCGGCCAAGGCGGCGACGAAGACCTGCTGTTGTCCCGGATTGGACACATCCATCACAAGCTGGGCTTCAACGTCGCGCTACCGGTGCAGCCCGGCCACGGCTGCCGCCGACGCCAGTGGCCGGCGTATCCCGACATGGATCCGTTGGGCAATGTGGCGGGCATGATGCGCGTGGTGTCCGAGGTTCGTGCGGTCGTGCGCTGGGTGCAGCCGCAGGCCACCGCCGTTGTAGTGGCCGGGATTTCGATGGGCACTCCGGTGGCTGCGCTGGTTTCCCACCTGGAGAAGCAGATCGACGCGGTGGCCCTGTGCACGCCGATCCTGGGGCTCAACGGGATGATCGCGCGGCACCTGCAACGGTGGGGATCGTCGCGCGACGGATTCCGCGAGTTGCTGGAATCGCCCGTGGTCACCCAGCTGACCTCGGTGATCGACCCGTTGGCGGTGACTCCGTCTCCGCCGCCGGATCGCCGGCTCATCGTCGGGGCGTGGCACGACCGGATGGCGATGCGCGAGCCCGCCAACGCGTTGCACGAACGCTGGGGCGGTCAGCTGTATTGGTACGACGGAAGCCACGTCGGCCACATCTTCTCCCGGCGCGTGCAGGGCATCATCGACCAGTTTTTGACCACCGCGGCCGGGCGCCGACCCGACGGGCGGTGACAGATGGCGCCCACATGGACCGCGCGAACGGTGGTCGAGCTCTACAACCTCGTCGTGTGGAACGAACGCAATATCGACCTGGCCGAGGAACTGTTGGCCGATAGTGTAATCCGGCATGAGGTCGGCGGCGCGCACACGCTGACCCACACCGAAGCGGTGCAGCGGGTGGTGGACATGTGGCAGCTGGCCGATTCGTTGCACTTCGACCTCAACGTGGTCATCGAGGGCGACGACGGCGAGCACGTGGCCATCGTCTACGACTCGACGATAACCACCAAGGACGGCACCGAGACCAACATCGCGAGCATCGAGGTGTTCCGCGTCGTCGATGGCAAGATCACCGAGGTCTGGAACTGCGGCTACCGGCAAGGGGTTTGGAATTGAGTGAGCGTGCGCTTGATGAATTGGGCTTCTACCTGCTGGCCGGGGCCGGCGGGGAGGGTCCCGCAACCTTGATGGACGAGGCCCGTCGCGGCGAGGAACTGGGCTTCGGCACCGCTTTCATCTCCGAGCGGTGGAACATCAAAGAGGCGTCGTCTCTGGCCGGGGCGGCATGCGCGGTCACCAACCAGATGCAAATCGCCACCGCGGCAACCAATCACAACACCCGTCATCCGCTGATCACCGGATCCTGGGCGACCACGATGCATCGCCTGTCCGGCGGCCGGTTCACCCTGGGCGTCGGCCGCGGCATCGCCGCGATTTATGGGGCTTTCGGCATCCCGGCGGTGACGACGGCGCAGATGGAGGACTGGGCGCAGGTCATGCGCCGGCTGTGGCACGGTGAGCTGATCGTCAATCACGACGGTCCGATGGGCAAGTATCCCATCCTGTTTCTTGATCCGGACTTCAATGAGGACATCCGGCTGGCGCTGGTGGCTTTTGGGCCCAACACGCTCGAGCTCGGCGGACGCGTGTTCGACGACGTCATACTGCACACCTATTTCACCCCGGAGACCTTGCAGCGCAGCGTAAAAGCCGTGAAGTCGGCAGCGGAGAAGGCGGGCCGCGACCCGGGCAGCGTGCGGGTGTGGTCGTGCTTCGCCACCGTCGGTGACCATCTCCCCGAAGAACTTCGGCTCAAGAAGACCGTGGCGCGGCTGGCAACCTACCTGCAGGGGTACGGCGATCTGCTGGTCGAAACCAACAATTGGGATCCCGCTGTGCTGCAACGGTTCCGCGAAGACCCGGTGGTCACCTCGATCGCGGGCGGGATCGATCACAAGGGCACGGCCGAACAGATCGAGCACATCGCGACGCTCATTCCCGACGAATGGCTCGAGCCCTCGGCCACCGGGTCCGCGCAGCAGTGCGTGGATCGCATCCGCAAGGAATTCGACTACGGAGCCGACGCGGTCATCATGCACGGTGGCACACCCGACGAGCTCGAGCCGGTCGTCGCGGCTTACCGCGCCGCGGATTAGCTTACGTTGTCGGGCGGACCAATCACGGCATGATGACGGTCCGGGTGACCGGTTCGGCGGCGGCTTGCCTGCTGGACAGGCCGCGCTTCAAGGAAGCGAGCAGGGCATCACGTGTTTCACGGGGATCGATCAGTTCGTCGAACCCCATGTGCTCGGCCGACCGGAACGACGCCTGAAGCTCGGCGTCGCGCAGCTTGACCGAGAGATCCTCGCCGGCGTGTGACGCGCGGCTGAGTGCCGCGGCGCTCATGGCGCCCATCGTCGCGCCGGGGTAGGCGAAGGTCGCGACCTGATGGTCGAAGCCCAACAGCGACATGACCATGGACCCGAACCCATATGCCTTACGCAGCGTCAGGTGCAACTTCAACGTGGTGGCGGCCGTCTGCGCGGCGAACATCCGCGCGCCGGCCCGCAACACGCCGCTGCGCTCGGAGCGGCTGCCGGGCAGCATCCCGGGATTGTCGGCGAGAAAGACGATAGGCAGGTGGAACGAGTCGGCCACCATGATGAAGTGCGCGGCTTTGTCGGCGGCGTCGGCGTCGATGGAACCGGCCAGCACCCGAGGTTGGTTGGCCACCACCGCGACCGGGTGGCCGCCAAGGTGGGCGAGCGCGCAGATGATCGCCTTGCCGAACAGCGGCTGAACCTCGAACCAGTCGGGGCCGTCGAAGATCACGTCGAGTACTGCCCGCATGTCGTAGACGCGGCGGTTATCCCGCGACACGATGTCGAGCAACTCAGGCGTCTGCCGTGGCCGGCCGGCCTCCGCCGCGGGCAGCGACGGCGGGTAGGACCATGCGCTCGACGGAAAATACGACAGATAACGCCGGATGTCGTCCAGCACGGCCTCATCGTCCTCGGCGACATTGTGGATCACCCCGCTGGGCAGCGCGACAGTCGGACCCCCGAGGTCTTCTTTCGAAATCTCTTCTCCGGTGGACTCTTTGACGACGGGAGGTCCGGCGGTGAAGATCGCTCCCTGCCTGCTCATGATCCGGAAGTCGCAGACCGGGGCCACGAGGGCGCCATGCCCGGCCGAGGGGCCGAGCACGGCCGCGACGGTCGGGACGCGGCCCGAGCACTGCGCCTGGGCGAGCAGGTCGGTAGGGGTCCGTCCGTAATGGCCGCCGGTGGGGCGAAAGCCGGCGCCTTCGAGCAGCATCACCAGCGGAATCTTGTCCCGCAGCGCCAGTTCGGCGATTCGATACCGCTTCGAATTGCCACCGGGCCCGATGCTGCCCGCCATGGTGGTGAAGTCCTCGGCGCCCAGCATCACCGGTGAACCGTTTATCGACCCTGAGCCGACAACCAGGCCGTCGGCCGCGATCTCACCACCCACCAGCGTGCCGAGTTCACGGAAGGTGCCGGGATCGAGCAGGTGCTCGATTCGCGCGCGCGCGTCCAGCTTGCCCTTACTACGATGCTTGTCGAGCCGCTCCGGCCCACCCATGGTCCAGGCCTGCTGACGGCGCCGCTCGAGGTCCTCGAGCGTTTCTCCCCAATCCTGGGCTCCCGGCATGCCTATGTCCTACCTCATGCGGTCTCGTCGCGCGACCAGTCCTATGGTGGCGGCCCGCTGCGCCCGGCTACGCCGCGCTTGCGACCGCCACCAGTCCTATGGTGGCGGCCCGCTGCGCCCGGCTACGCCGCGCTTGCGACCGCCACAGATCTGCGGGGTCACATACTGGATTGCTTACAGCCAGAAATAGCCGCTGACCAGTATGAACACTGCACCGTGCAAAGTTCGTACAACATCGAACAGGAGTTTCGTAGACATGAGTATGACAAACAGCCCTGACGTCCCACTGCCTCCCGGTGCCGACTTCGTCGATGACTGGCAGCCCGAGCACTACCGGATGGTGCTAGGCCCCAAACGCGGCGTTGCCGGTGAGGTCGAGGTTTGGACTTCAGTCGCGCAGCGCCCGGACGGAACCATCGACACTGGCGAGATAGAGGTGCCGCTGGTTCACGTCGACACGAAAGGAGGCTTTGGCCTGACCGTTGAGCAAGCGCGGGAGCTGGCCGGCGTGATCCTTGACGCCGTTAACGAGTTTCACAGGAAAGTGTCCAAGATTGGACAGATTCCACTCGATGGTTGGACGCGATGAGCACCGACGAACCGAACATCTGGCAGAAGATGCCCGTCTGGGCGCGTCTCATCGTTGTGCTGGGTGCGCTGGCTGTGGTCGCGCTGCTGCCGTCAGCCGGTCAGGGGGTGGTGATTAACGTCGTGACGGTCGGCTTCGTCATCGCCGTGGTGTGGGCAATGGTGCGGGCTGTGGCAAAACTGAGGCAGTAGTTACCCCCGGAAACGCAGAAACGGCCCTCAGAATCCATCTGGGGGCCGTTTTTTTGTCAGGGGTGTAGTGGCAGGATGATTCCGCCGCCGCCGTAGGTGGTGGTCCGGGTGGCCGTGAACGTCAACGTGCCGCCGTTGCCGAGCGCATCCCCATAGAGCATCGGGTCGGTGTTCGTGCCCGAGCTGGCGAACAGCGACGGTGAGCGTTGGGTCTGGTTGTAGCTGGTGACGCCCCCGCCGCCGTACGCGGTGAAACATTGCGCGTAGCGGTAACTGGCGTTCGTCGACGCCGCCGACATCGACAAGCTCGTGGAATTAGTCGCGTAGGTGATGGGTGTCCCGAGGGAGCCGACGTTGCTGTAGTAGGCCATACCCGCCCAGCCCGGCCACACCACATTCGAGGTCGTGAACTTGATGGTCTGCGACCCGGTAGGCGGATTCAACAGGGTGAAGCAGTCAATCCAGCCGTAGTCGGAGACGGTCGAGTAGTTGTAGCCCTGCGTGAGCGTCATCGACGTGGTGCCGATCTTCGCGCTCACCCCAGCATTGGTGCTGCTGCTGTTGCGGTCGTTGACCCACATGATCGCGAGTTTCGTTCCCGCCGGGACCGTTTCGGTCCAGGTGATCGTGCTTGTGCTCTGGTCGGGGCTGGTGCTGCTCGCACCCAGGAAAGCCGGCAGCGAAACCGGTGTCATAGTCGCCGCGATAGTCGGCGTGACCGCCTTCGAGACGCTGGCATACCGCTTGCGGACGATGCTGGCGCTGATCGCCGGGACCACACTGACCGAGGCGCTGGCGAGGTCGTGCGGGGTTTCCCCAGTCACGGTCGCCGCCCACCCAAACGCACTGTCGAAGTTCGTGCCGATATGTCCCTTTCGGACCCACCAGCCCGGCTGGGGCGCAATGAGAGAGCCTGGGCGAGTCACGTTAAACCCCAGGCGGTGTCGGAACGCCGCTAGAGAGGCCGGCGTAGCGGGTGCCCTCGTTTTCACGCGCACTGGCGTTCCTCGAGAACTGCGCGGGCGTCACCCACTCAGACGGGTTAGCGGCCGTCACGTGAATGGACTGGTCGTAGTGAATGTTCGGCCCGACACCGGCATCCCGAAGACCGAGACTGATTGACCCGCCCGCAGGCCCCGCAGCAGCGGAGACCATCGGCCCGGGGTGGGGAATCAAACCACCCAAACCGCTGAGCATTCCGCCGCCGCCCGAACTCATCCCCGGCGTACCCATCGGCCCAGACGCGAGACTCTTCATGCCCCAATTCAGCAGTCCACCACCGAGTTTGACCGCACCGAAGTCCAGCGGGGATTTACCGCCGAACACGCTGCCGTCGAGGCCGAGTGACTGCATGATCCCGCTGAGAAGGCCCTGGCCGAGCTGCTGACCCTGAGACTCAAACGGACTACCGCCGCTTTGGCCGCCAGGCCCCGTCGACGTCACATAAAGCGGGTCATGCTCAGCGCCAGTGGGGATTTGAGCGCCCGCCAACGATGACGCCTTGAAGTTGCCCATCGACAGGTGGGCGTGCTGAGTGAACTCGGGATCTTCAGCCCCCGCAGCACCCTTACCGAGCAGGAACGAGCCGTGCGAGCCACCAGATTCCGCATGGATACCACCCGGCAGTGTCGCCGCGGTATGGCCGGCGTTCCCGCCGCCGTGGTCATACCAACCAATGTTGAAGTCGTTGGGTCCACCCAAACCTGGCTCAAAGCCGTGGGAGAACAACCACTGGCCTTCATTGACGGTACTGAAGCTGGCTACCGGGTCGAGCCCGAGCGCGACGTTGGCGAGCTTGGCAACCATTCCCGAACAGTCGTTGCGTAACGCTTGGCTATACGGGGTTCCCTCAAGGGATTTCGCGAAGGCAAAGAGGTTCGCCACCCGGCCACCGGCTGCGCGCAGGTCCGTACGGCTGCCGACGCTGGGGGTGGGGAGCTTGGGCATTGAAAAGGAGCTGCCGCTGCTATGGCTCCCGCCGCCGCGTGACGGTGCGGGAGTAGGTGTGCTGTCTGCGCCGCCGCCCGAGTACCAATCCTTATAGAAGTTCCTCGGACCAGACGATGAAGCACCAGGCGCGCCTCCCGGGCCTGTAGGGGCAACACCATTCGGGGCACGCACCGCACCCGGAGGAATAGGACCGATGAAATGCTCCGGGTAGGGCTCAATCCCGTTGCTGCCACCGAAACCACCCCACGACGTACCCGACCCCGAGTCCGGTGCGCCACCCTTACCCCGTTCCGGGTCATAGCCGAACAGATTGCCAAAGAACTTCCGCGACTGCTTAGCGCCGAGATGTTCCCCGAGCCAGTTACCCATGTCCTCAGGCTTGGGCAGATCCTCAAGCCACTTACCAAACCCGCTGCTGTCATGGATCTTCTGGTCGATCCTGTCAATGATCGGCTCCGCAAGCTGCAGGCCCGCAACGACCGCTCCGATCTCCCCAGCCCACAGCGTCGCTTTGGAGGCCGCCGCACCGATCTTCCCCGGCAAGCCCTCAAACGTCGACGAGATACTCCCAACACTGCCCAGAGCGTCCTTGAGCTTGTTATCCATGTCCGTGAAGTGGGGATCGGCACCCTCCAACGGCTGCTTCCAGTCGCCGATGTCGATTCCCACCGTCTTGGCGAGGTCGTCCAGTCCGGCGAACGCGTGCTTGATGCTGTCCACCGAGGTCGGAATATCCCTGAACGCGCCCCTCAGCGAGTCCCTAGCGGTCTTACCGACGCTGTCGAACGTGTCCTTCGCCTTCGCGCCGGAACGATCCAGCTCGTCGTCAACGCTCTTGCCGATGCCCTTAACGGCGCCCCCGAATTTGTCCTTCGCGTCCTTACCGGCCCGCTCCATCGCGGCAGAGATGCCATCCGTGTGGGGCACCACGGCCACCCACAAATCAGCGGCGTGGAAATCGGCCATTACGCACCACCCTTGGTCATCTCACGAACAACGGCCAGGTGGGAACGGCGCGTAGGCGCGTTCACCTTCTGCAGCTGATCGAGCAGGTTCGCGAGAACCTTGCTCGCGGCCGGCCACTGATTCGTCGCGCGAGGGTTATCCATCAACGCAGCAAGCTGAAACGCCATAGCGGCGAGCCCCGGCCTAGCCTCTGCAGCAAACCCCGCCTCAATGCGGACAGCTTGCTCCACCATCCCAGGGCCTTGACCAGCACCCTCGTCCGCAGCCGCCCCGTTCGCGCGCTTTGCTGACCGATAACGGGAGTTTGCTGTACGGCATTGTTCGCAGCGACAACCGTTGTTATACCGGCTCAAAGTCCCATGCTCAGCCATAATCTTATCCATTTCCGCAGGTAGAACACGTGGACGTGTGCAATAGCGTCCGCGCATGTTCGTTGGCAAATAAATTCGCGTGCGCGAAAATCTCCGAGGCGCCCCCTAGGGTGGCCGGATGGTCGGAGGGCGATTTGCCCACCCCCTCGCCATCTGCGCAGGTCAGAGACTCGCGGTAGCCAGCAAACTTTCTAGCAAATGCTGGTGCGTACTGACTGCGCACCGGCTGCCCGCCGTGTGCAATAGCGGTCACCATGCTGCCCGCGCCCATCTGCCGCGTCGAGGTGTCGATGGTCTGCGCGGCTTTGGGGTCAGGGGCGACCTCACACCTAACACTTGGTTGCAACGGGCATGACCGATGGCCCAATTGGCGCTCTCCATCACCAAGTGCGGGTGGGTAGCAACTGGACGCTTGTGATGTAACTCGGGCGAGCGTGGAGTTCTACCTACCGCGTTGTAGTCGATGGGTGCGCCATCGAACACGCAATGCCCTAGCGGGTACAGCCAGCACGGTGCGTTGACCGCGCGGGCTTGCGCCACGAAGTCAGCACGCCTTGTGCGGTAGCGCGAGGTATCCCGCTTATCACGCTGTCGCGCCATCAGTGATCTCCCTGTTGGCTGGGTTCCCGGTGTGCTCGATGCTGGTCTGGCTCAGGTGGAGTCACCGTCGTGGCCAGCCATTGCACCTAATGCCCGGCATGGAGACCGTTTGGAGGTGATTCCACATCGAGCACACCGAGAAGTTCACTTAGCTTTCCGGGAACAGGCCGGTCAGCTTCGACACCATGTGGGGATAGATGCAGGCCACGCCCAACCTGGTCTCGGCCCGGACGACCAACTGGTTCGCCTTGAACTCGTCACCAGCGAACGGGTTGACCTGAACCTCAAGGCCCCATCGCCGGAAGATGTTGACGCCCTGCGTGTCCAGGATCAACGCGGTGCCCTGCGGGATGCTGGTCGTGGCTGCCACGCGGAGCTGGAACAGGTGGTCGATGCCGCCGAGCTGGCTGGGGTTCATCTGATCCAGCACGTAGAGGCCCTGTGACGACTTGATCCGTCGAATGCTCAGCCAGTCAGACGGATTCAGGATGACCAGGTTCGCATTGGCGTACGAGCTTCCGACACGAATGTCATTGGCCGCGTTGAGGATGTCGTCAATGGCCGTGTCGGTACCCGATGTCGAGGCAGCCCTGGTCAAGATGCCGGATTGGTTTAGCAGGCCGGTCTGATCGGGTGCTGTGCCAGACCCGGAGATGATCTGGAAATTCTCACCCATGACCACCTGGCGGGAGATCTCGGACGGCAGGAAGCTGGCGACCGTACCGAAGTCTTCCCACAACTGCCGGGAGATCGTTTCGATGGCCGCCACGACGGTGAAGTCGATTGTCTTGGCGGACAGCGCCATTCCCAAGTCCGGCTTGGGATCATTCTCGGCAACTGCCATCCCAGAGCCATCGGCGGCGAGCGAATTGGCCGCATGCTGAACAAAACTGACCGACTGGCCATCGGCCTGGATCTGGGTGAAATACTCACTGATTCGCGTTGGTTCCAGCCGGAGCGGGAATGCGTTCGGCAACAGATCCGGTGGCAACAGGGACCCGACCGCGCCCTCGGAGACGGTCTTGTCAACGAGCGACACGTTTTGGTCGCCACCCTTGCCGATGGTGAACCCGAAAGACATGTTCGACCGGCCAGCGGCATACAGATCCTGCAATTGCTTGTCCGACATGTGGAACATGCTCGGCGCGATGTGCTTACGCGCGGCCAGGCCGTATTCGGCGGCTTTCTGCTCAAGAGGATGGTCGATCACGCCTTTGCTCGACGGCTGCACCCAGGAGGGGCCGAAGTCATTGCTGGGATTCCGGCCGCCGAAGCCGTGCTCCTCGGGCGATGCGTAACTAGCCATTGATTGTGCTTTCTTGTGGAGGTCAAGCTGCTCGAAGAGGTATTTCTCTTCGTCGGCCAGCTTGGCGACGTGTGAGATTTGTTTATCGGATAGCTCCGTAAACGGGATGCTGAGGAATCGCTTCGATTCTTTGTTGATTTCATCCAGCCGACGCTGGATTTCGAATTTGGATTTCACTGATGAGTCCTTATACGGATAGACGCCCGTAGGAAGCCGGGATTGACCCGGCTTCCCTGGACGTGCTTAGGAGAACTACTTGGAATGGCACCCGTCGGTGCTGGTCAGCAGGCTTAGCAAGAGCCGTGCTGCGTCGCGTTTCCCTGGCGGCAAGTTCGAGCGACTTCGGGTCGGCGGCCGGTCTTTCGAGAAGCCGTTGCCCCGTCGTGGCGCGAACCGGAGTCACCGGTCTAACGCTTGGGGTCCATGATACCACTTTTCATAGAGGGTTCCATCATCACTCGCGCCATTTTCCCGCTGATTGCTGGATTGCAATGAACTCGTTTAGGGCGGTGCGCCATTTTTTGGTGAGGGTGATTCCGTGGTCGCCGCGTGGACATAGCAGAAGGGCGCCTGTGACGACCGCTAGGTGAGCTAGAGCGCCGTCGTGGGGTGTTTCCCCTTTGTCGGCTAGTTTGTACGCGACAGAGGACATGGCGCCCAGTGCGCGGAGGCCGCTTTCGTCGCATTCCTCGAATTTAATTCCGAAGTCATCCGTGATGATCTCAGTCGTCAATCCGTAGCAGTAGGAGCCGACGAAGGTGTCGGTGTCCATTTCCCAGCCGCTCATGCTGCAGCCCCAGATTGGCTAACGGTAGTCATCAGCTATTCCTTCCAGGGTGTCGGCGTCGTAATCCTCGAAGCCGTATAGAGAGTCGATTTCGCGGTATCCGGTTCTACCGACGCTCCAATAACCTTGGCTTTCGGATTCAATTCGGCGGATTTCCGCGAGGTTTTCGCCCATGGAATGCAGGCAGTCCACTTCGCGCGCTTCGCAGTTTTCGTTTAAGAGTTGGACTGGATAGCCGTCGGCATCTAGGAACGTTCCAGTGCCAGCGCAGAGCCCACAGTCTTCAGGTAGGCGCGCGCAGCGCCCGCTTGCGGGCGGGTGCGCAGCGCGCCCTTTAAGTTCTTTTAAAGTCTTAACAGACTTAAAAGACTTATGGGAATGGTTGTTTGCGCTGGTAGGCGCGTCGGAGTTGAGCAGGGGTCTGCTCACTGGTGAGCAGGGGTCTGCTCTCTGGTGAGCAGGGGTCTGTTCATTGGTGAGCAGGGGTCTGCTCATTTCGGCCGATTGGTCCGACTCCGGGAACAACTCGTCGGGCGCAGAGGCGATCTCCTCGAGCAGCTCCGCCAGCGGTTTTCCGGCTCGGTGTTCCTCCCAGGCAACCTCCGCAGATCGATAAGCAAAGTTGGCATTTCCGCAGCGGTCATAAACGGCGTCGAACACCTTTTCCTGGTATTCATGGCGCGCGGCAGAGATCCACTGTTTCTCCGCGTCTAACCATTCTTGGACGAATCGTTTCTCCGCTTCGAGCCACTGCCGTACGAATTCGTATTCCGCGTCTAACCATTCTCGGACGAATCCTTTCTCCGCTTTGAGCCATTTCCGACAGGCTTCTTCGTGAAAGTGCTTTTCGGTTTCCCACAAGTCCAGTCGTTCGCCTGGCGGGATGATCGTGTACACGTTGGCGCCGCCGGATGTATCTGTGATGTCCCAATAGTTTTCGCGGTACAGCTCATCGGTGGCGCGGCGCACTGTCATGTACTTCATGCCGCACAGGGCGCCGATAGCCTTGTGGGTGGCTTTGAAGTGCCCCTTGCGGCCGGCCAGCTTGAGTACGGTCAGTGTGGCAACGAGCTTGGCCGGTGGCGACAGCGCCGGATTGGCGCAGAGGTCGTAGAGCCACGCGAACTTGATCTGGTTGCCGTTGGGTTCCGGCGCCGCCTCGGGCTGCGGGCGGCGCGTCACGACTGCCCCTGAGACCACCCCTCCGAGCGAAGGTCGGGGGTGTTGTCATCGTCAATCAGGCCCAGGTCTGCGTGCCATTCCTGGGGGTGGCTGCCTGTATACTGATGACTGGTTAATGGTGTGGCGTGGGCGCCGCTAGAACTGTTGATAGGCCCCTTCGGGGGCCTTTCTTCTTTTGGCGGGCCGGTCATGCGCTGATCCATTAGACCGTCACCCCCAGAATCGATGCGGCCTCAATCCTGATGATGCGCGGGCCAATTCGATGTGCCTTGAACGTGCCGTCTTCTATTCGCCTGTCAACTGTTCGCTCTGACAGGCCGGTTACTTCGGCGACCTGTTTCTTCGACATGAGGGCCGGAAGGCCGGTGGGTGTGGCGTGCCGTTTGTTGCTGCGGCCGGGTGTTTCCGTCATAAGCAGAAGAATACCGCCACTGGCTAACTTGTCTAGCCATTAGTAACCTGCTACACAGCGTATTTCGCTGATTCAGCAAACTCTCAAGTGGTGAAATTAGCTCGACAGCCGACCTGCGGTTTTGATGAATGAAAGGACCTGTAGCGACCTGGGGGAACCTGGGGGGACCTGAGCGGGTAGGGGCTAAGGGGAGTGCCCGCAATAAATCTGGCCACGTCTACAGTGGCGCAAATCACACTTTTGCTTTGGCCAGCGCGGACAGCCGCTCGGCTAACTCGGCGTCACGGCCTTCGGCGACGTGCTGGTATTTCAGCGCCATCTGCACACTCGTATGGCCGAGCCGCGCCATCAATTCCTTGGTGGTGGCGCCGCTTTGAGCGGCCAGCACTGCGCCTGTATGCCTGAGCTGGTGGGGCGTCAGATTGGGCTTACCAATAGCCTTGCGGGCTTTGACGAAGTAGAAGCGGTAGGCGGGGCTGCTCATGTGTTTACCGTCGTCGCCGGGGAACAGCAGTGAGTCGTCGTCCTTGCCGACGTGGTTCTTCAAGTGGGATTTGATGATTGGCCGGATATGCGGTGGGACGGTGATATCTCTCATGCCGGCCGAGGTCTTCGGTGGGCCAACGACGAAGCCGTCCTTCGTGGTGTGGGTGACCGCCCGGCGCACCCGCAGCACACTGCAATCGGCGCTTATGTCGCCTCTTCGGAGTTCGCTGGTCTCGCCCCACCTCAACTGACACCAGGCCGCCATGTGGACGCTGGCACGCAATCTGGCGGGCATCTTGGCGGCCAGCTTGTCCACCTGGGCCGGTGTCAGCACGTCGATGTCGCGTTTACGGCGGGTCTGGGAGGCACCGCGGATTCGGCACGGGTTCGCATCAAGAACCTCGTCTAGGACGGCGGTGGCGCAGATGGCGTGCAACAGCGCGTAGGCGTGGGCGTTTTGCGTTGGGCGGTCGGCACCGAGGCCGGTGTGCCACTCCCGCACCTTGGCCGGTGTCACAGTGACGATTTGAGCGTCACCCAGCTCGGGGAGTATCAGCCTTTCGAGGAGGGCCTCGTAGTGGGCGCGGGTGCGTGGGCGTAGTTGTCGGTGCTCAATCCAGCGGGTGGCGTAGGCGCGCAACGTCACTCCGTCGCTGCGCTCGACCGAGCCCCAGGTGCCGAGGTCGATTTTCCGGCGCTCGATGGCCAGCCAGGCTTCCGCGGCCACGTCGGAGGGGAAGGTGTGGGGCGCCTTGTGTAGCTTGTGGTCTGGACCCACGTACTGGGCTTGCCAGCGCCCGGAGGGCAGATGACGGAGCCGACCGAAGCGACGGCGTTTACGCCGAGCCTTACCTGCCATCAGGGCAACTTTCCGTGCAACCAACGTGACAATAAGAGTGTACCGCTATGTCATACAATGACGTATCCTGTCTGTGTCTACCAGCAGGTAGGCGTCGAAAACCAGCAGCTACGAGGCTCTAGTGAAACTGGATTGCTTACTGTAAAGTTACCCGCATGCCCGAAGCCGCCCACCTCAAGGTCGACGGGGGCATCCCCAATCGACTCGCGGATGTGGCGGACGCGTCCATCGCTTTGGAAGAGCGGGGTTATGCCGGAGGCTGGACCGCCGAAACCAACCACGACCCTTTCCTGCCCTTGCTGCTGGCCGCGGAACACACCTCGCGCCTGGAACTCGGCACCAACATTGCGGTGGCATTCGCGCGTAACCCCATGATCGTCGCCAACGTCGGGTGGGATCTGCAGGCCTACTCAAAGGGCCGGTTCATCCTCGGGCTGGGAACCCAGATACAGCCGCACATCGAAAAGCGGTTCAGCATGCCATGGAGTCATCCGGCGCGCCGGATGGCCGAATTCGTGTCCGCGTTGCGCGCCATCTGGTCGGCATGGGCGGACGGCACCAAACTTCGGTTCGAGGGAGATTTCTACACCCACAAGATCATGACTCCGATGTTCACCCCTGAGCCGCAGCCATATCCGCCGCCGAAGATCTTTCTGGCCGCGGTGGGCGAAACGATGACCGAGATGTGCGGCGAGTTGGCCGACGGTCACCTGGGGCACCCGATGGTATCCAAGCGCTACCTCGACGAGGTGACCGTGCCGGCGCTGCTGCGCGGTATGCAGCGCAATGGGCGCGACCGCGGCGACTTCGAGGTGTCGTGCGAGGTACTCATCGCCACCGGTCGCGACGACGCCGAACTGGCCACCGCGACCGCCGCGGTGCGCAAGCAGATCGCCTTTTACGGCTCCACACCGGCTTACCGCAAGGTCCTCGACCTGCACGGGTGGGGCGAGCTGCACACCGAACTGCACCGCCTGTCGCTCGCGGGAGAGTGGGACGCGATGGGATCGCTCATCGACGACGAGATGCTTGCGGCCTTCGCCGTTGTCGGACCGCTGGACACCATTGCCGCCGGGCTGAGAAACCGTTGCGAGGGCGCTATCGACCGCGTCTTGCCCATCTTTCTAAGCGCCTCCGCGCCCTGTATCACCGCCGCACTAAAGGAGTTTCACCAATGAGCGCACCGACGATGGATGAAGCCGCGAAGCTCTTGGCGGACCCGTTGGCGTACACCGACGAGCAGCGGCTGCATGCGGCGCTGACGCACCTGCGCGCCAACGCTCCGGTGTCCTGGGTCGACGTTCCGGACTACCGGCCGTTTTGGGCGATTACCAAACACGCCGATGTCATGGACATCGAACGCGACAACATGCTCTTCACCAACTGGCCGCGGCCGCTACTGACGACCGCGGCAGGCGATGAGATGCAGGCCGCCGCCGGTGTACGCACGCTGATCCATCTGGACGATCCGCAACACCGGGTCGTGCGCGCGATCGGCTCCGACTGGTTTCGCCCAAAGGCCATGCGGGCATTGAAGGTTCGTGTTGACGAGCTAGCCAAGATCTACGTTGACAAGATGATGGCCGCGGGCCCGGAATGTGATTTCGTTCAGGAGGTCGCCGTCAATTACCCGCTGTACGTGATCATGTCGCTGCTGGGACTGCCGGAGGCGGATTTTCCGCGCATGCTCACCCTGACGCAGGAGTTGT
This sequence comes from Mycobacterium sp. NGS56, assembly GCF_059812425.1. Taxonomy (NCBI): domain Bacteria; kingdom Bacillati; phylum Actinomycetota; class Actinomycetes; order Mycobacteriales; family Mycobacteriaceae; genus Mycobacterium; species Mycobacterium sp. NGS56. Next base: position 37,927 of record NZ_JCALCQ010000001.1, on the reverse strand, counting down.
TCGGCAGCGACGACTCCGAATTCAAACGGGGGAGCACGAACGAGGATCAGCTGCCGGCGTTATTGGACATGTTCGGTTACTTCAACGGCGTGACGGAATCTCGCCGCGAGCACCCGACCGAAGACCTCGCATCGGCGATCGCGAACGCCCGCGTGGACGGCGAACCCCTATCGGACATCGACACCGTGTCTTACTACCTGATCGTGGCCACCGCCGGTCACGACACAACCAGCGCGACCATCTCCGGCGGGCTGCACGCGCTCATCGAGAATCCCGACCAGCGCAACCGATTGCGCGACAATCTCGACCTGATGCCGCTGGCCACCGAGGAGATGATCCGTTGGGTCACGCCGGTCAAGGAGTTCATGCGGACCACCGCCAAGGACACCAGCGTGCGTGGCGTGCCCATCGCGGCGGGCGATTCGGTGCTGCTGTCCTACGTTTCGGCCAACCGCGACGAGGACGTCTTCGGCGATCCGTTCCGCTTCGACGTCGGCCGGGACCCCAACAAACACCTGGCCTTCGGCTACGGTGTGCACTTTTGCATGGGGGCGGCGCTGGCCCGCATGGAAGTGAGCAGCTTCTTCTGCGAGCTGCTGCCGAGGCTCAAATCCATTGAACTGACCGGTGACCCGCAACTGGTTGCCACCACCTTCGTGGGCGGGCTCAAACATCTGCCGGTTCGTTACTCGCTGGCTTGAGCGCGGCCCCTCGATCGGAGGCCTTGCGCGCCGGTCGTGTGAGCGGTCCGCGTATCGGCGGTGCCGGCGCGGCTGCCGCTACACTCCCCGTGGAGGTCGAGTCAATGGCGCGAAGGACGATTGTCATCACCGGTGCCAGCGACGGCATCGGTGCGGCGGCGGCCCGCCGGATCAGCCGCGGCGGCGACAACGTGGTACTGGTGGGACGCTCGGAGAGCAAGACCGCGGCTGTGGCCGCGGAACTCGACGCCGACCACTTCGTCACCGACTTCGCCGACCTGTCTCAGGTGCGGTCGCTGGCGGACAAAATCCGGTCGGAGTATCCGCGCATCGACGTGCTGGGCAACAACGCCGGGGGAGTGTTCTCCAAGCCCCAGCGGACGGTCGACGGCCATGAGATGACTCTTCAAGTCAACTACCTGGCGCCGTTCTTGCTCACCACGCAGTTGCTGGACGTACTGGTCGGTTCGCGAGCCACGATCGTCAATACGTCCAGTTCGTCTCAGCGGCTATTGCGCAAAGTCAAGCTCGCAGATTTCGACGCAACCGACCGGCGCCGGCCCAGCACCGCCTACGCGTTGGCGAAGCTGGCAAATATTTTATTCACCAAGGAATTACATCGGCGCTTTTCCGCCGACGGTCTTGCGGTGGCGGTAGTCCACCCGGGTTTCGTCAATACCAATATCGGTCAATCGTCTGGCTCGCGGTTCCTGACCACCATGCAACGGACGCCGGTCAGTAGGATGATCAAATCCGCCGATCGGGGCGCCGATCAGCTGGTCTGGCTGGCGACGAGCGTCCCCGGTGTCGACTGGACGCCCGGCGAGTACTACGTGAAAGGCAAAGCCGCCAAAGCCAATCGGGTAGCCGACGATCCCGTCCTAGCCCGCGAGTTGTGGGATCACACGATGGCCAAGATCGCCTAGAAGCCGCCCACCTCGGAGGTTCGGAAATCGAGAGGAAGCCGATGCAAGGTATCCATCGCGCGGCGATCTGCACCGCCAATGTCGAACTCGCGATGAACTTCTGGCGCGACGGACCGGGATTCACAAACGGGCCGGCCCAATGAGCGCCTCGAGCGCCGTGGTGACCGGGGGTGCATCCGGGATCGGGCGAGAGGTCACTCGACGGCTGAGCGACGCCGGTCACGACGTCGTGGTGTGGGATCTGTCCGGTGGTGACATCGTCTGCGACATCAGCGATCCCGAGGCGGTGTCGGCGGCGATGGAGCGTACCGTGCGCGAGCACGGCACGCCCACCCGGTTAGTGACCTGCGCCGCGATCGGTGCATCGGGTTTGTTGCTCGAGCAGCCGATCGGAGAGTGGGAACGGGTGTTATCGACAAACCTGACCGGCACCTGGCTTACCATTCGCGCTGCGGCGCGGGCCATGATCGACGCCGGGGTCGGCGGATCGATCGTGGCGGTCTCCAGCATCAGCGGCACGGTCCCCGACCGGGACATGGGAGCCTACTGTGTCTCGAAAGCAGGGGTGAACATGCTGGTGAAGGTCGCGGCCGAAGAATGGGGCAGCCAGGGGATCCGGGTGAACGCCGTGGGTCCCGGTGTCACTCGCACACCGATGCTGCCGAATCCGGAGGCCCTGCCTGGGTGGGTGGAAGGACTTTTTGAGAGGACGGCACTGGGCGGGCTGGGCGCTGCCTCCGATGTCGCAGCCGTTATCGTGGGCGTCCTCGAATTACCCTGGGTAACAGGTCAAATCGTGCATGCCGACGGCGGCTTGGCGCTGCACAGCCCGATCGACGCGTATGGTCAACTGCAGCGGGTGCGCAACCGCCCACAATGACCTCAGGAGATCCCGAAATCGATGATGCCCCGCACTATTCTGCCGTTCAGCAAATCGTCGTAGGCGTCATTGACCTCGTCGAGGCGGTAACGCTTGGTTATCATTTCGTCGAGCTGAAGCTGGCCGGTCTCATAGAGCCGGGCCAGTCGAGAGATGTCTGCCTTCGGGTTGCACGAGCCGAATATGGTGCCGGCCAAGGTCTTGTTCATCAAAATGAAGTCCTGCAGGTCGATCTTGACCGACCGGGTCAGCTGCGAGGTCATGCCGGTGAGCACGCAGGTGCCACCCTTGCGGGTGAGTTGCACCGCGTCACGGACGTCCTCTGCGGTGATCAACGACGGTGAGACCACCACCGCGTCGGCCATCACCCCGTATGTCAGTCCCCGCACCAGATCCGACGCCTCGGCGATCGTGGCCGCGCTGTGCGTTGCACCGAAGCGCAGCGCCGACTTCTGTTTGAACTCCACCGGGTCGACCGCCACAATCTGGGCGGCGCCATTGATCCGGGCACCCTGGATCGCGCCCGTGCCGATCCCGCCGACGCCGATCACCGCGACGGTATCGCCGGCGCGCATGTTCGACCGGTTGGCGACCGAACCGTAGCCCGTGGGGATGGCACAGGACAGCAGCGCGCTCGACGTCAGTGGCAGGTGCTGCTCGATCTTGACCAGCGAGTTCGTTGACACCACAGTGTGTTCCGCGAAGGCGCCGATTTTGGCGATGTGACCCAGTCTGCGGCCGTCGGCGGTGTGGTGGCGAAAGGTGCCGTCAGTGGGCATCCCGGGGATCATGGTGCCGATCCCGATGTCGCAAAGGTATTCGATTCCACTTGCACACCAACGACATTGGCCGCACACGGCCACGAACGACATCACCACGTGGTCTCCGGGAGCGAAGTCGGTGACGCCGGGGCCGACCTCCCGCACGATGCCGGAGCCCTCATGGCCACCGATCGTCGGGAACATGGTCGGCAGCCCCATCGATCGCATCACCTCATTGGGCGCTGACATGTCGCCTTTGAGGATGTGGTCGTCGGAGTGGCACAAGCCGGCGGCTGCCATCTGCACCAGGACCTCGCCGGCCTTGGGGGGATCGAGCTCGAATTCCTCGACCGACCACGGCCCGCCGACGTCGTGCAGGATTGCTGCGCGGCTTCTCATGCGGCGGGGACGAACGTGACCGGAAGCTTGTTCGGCGATCGGAAGGTGAGCCCGACGATCCTGGACTCCTCTCCGGTTCCGTCGTCGGGTGCGAACGCGAGATGTTCGACGCGGTCCAACAGGCTGTTCAGCATGACCCGCGTTTCCAGCCGGGCCAGGTGCATGCCGAGGCACATGTGGATACCGCCGGCGAAGGCGATGTGGGATTGGCGCGGCCGGCCGATGTCGAACCTTTCGGGATCGGTCCAGCGGCTCTCGTCGCGATTGGCCGAGCCCATACACATGTCGATCTGGGCCTCAGCCGGGATTGTCTTACCGCCGATCTCGACCTCCTCGGTCGTGGTGCGCGTGACCATGGTCAGTGGCGTTTCGAACCGGAGGCCTTCCTCGATCGCCATTGGGATCAAGGACCGGTCCTCGGTGACCATCGCCAACTGCTCGGGGTGGGTCAGCAGCAGGTACAGAAGGTTGCCCGACGAGCGGTAGGTGGTCTCCAGTCCGGCCGGCAGCAGCAATCGCAGGAAGGCGATGATGGCCTCGTCGGTGAGCTTATCCCCGTCGATCTCGGCGGCCACGAGGTCGCCGATGATGTCATCGGTGGGCTTGCGCCGGCGCTGCTCGACCTGTTTGAGGAAGTAGTCGTAGAGTTCCGCGGCGGCGTTCAATCCCGCCACGATGTCCGTCGGGATCGAGATCAGATCAAGGGACTGCCGCCGGAAGAAATCCAGATCTTCGGCGGGCAGACCGAGCAGCGTCGAGATGATCCGCGTGGGGAATTCGAAAGTCACCGCCTTCACCAGATCGGCGTACCCATCGTCCTTGATTTCGTCGACCAGCTGATCGCACACCGGCCCGATGACCGACGGTTCCCAGCGCTCCAGCGCGGTCGCCCGGAACGCCTTGGCCACCAGGTTGCGGTGGTCGTGGTGTTCCCTGCCGCCCATCGCCAGGATGGTGTGTCCCATCACCAGCCCGATCGTCTTGTCGTAGGCGGCCGACGTGAAGATCCGGTCGTCGCGAAAGGCCTGGGCTACACCGTCGTAATTGAACAGCACCCACTCGTCGCTGGGCCGCAGCTCTTCCGGCAATTGGCTGTTATCGCTGAGCGAACCGTGCCACACCGGGTCGGTGTGCCGCATGTGTTCAAAGAACGGGTAGGGACTGGTCTCACCGGTGAAATCGAGTGAGGGTACAACAGGCTGACCACTCGGGTCGGCGCTGAGCGTCATCTGCGCTCCTCCTGAACAACCGATAAGGCCGTTCCGCGGACCGCATTGCGAGCGCCCGCGAGATCCACGGCGGGTTAGATCGAGCTGAAAATAGCTATCATAGTATAGATAGCAACGAAGCCCAATGTCTTGGATGGCCGAGCCGAACGCGGCCATCTCGGCTCTGCCGAAAACCTCCTGCGTAGGGCCGGTTTCCTCCGCAACTTCCGGGTCGCCCGGCGCGCTTCGCGACGCCGGGCACCCGGTGTGTGTCAGCACCTAAAAGCGCAGGTCTACCTTGAAAGTGGTTTCCGGTAAGCCGCACCTTCTGGGACCGCCGATGAGCCAGCACGACGAGCCCGAAAAACGAGTTGATATGACCCAGACCAATTTGGCCCGGCCGCACGGCCTTAGCCGCATCGATCCGGTGTTGCGCGATGCCGCCGTAAAGTTGGGCGCCTTCGAATTCCGCGCCGAGACGCTGCCGGCCGAGCGGGAACACGCCAATCTGCTGGCCGCGCAGCGCGCCGCGGCCGCCGATACCACTGGGGTCTGGATCGAATCGCGATCCATCACCGGTCCGGACGGTCAGCGGCTGGGCCTGCGTCTGTATCGCGGGCGCACCGAATCCTCCGCGCCGCTGGTGCTGTATGCCCACGGCGGCGGATTCGTTACCGGGAACCTGGAAACCGACCATGCGCACTGCGTGGAGCTGGCGCGTGACGGCGATTGCCTGGTGGTTTCGGTCGATTACCGGCTGGCCCCCGAAAATCCGTGCCCGGCCGCGCTCGACGATGTCGAGGCGGCCTTCCGTTACGCCGTCGAGAACAGCGCGGAGCTGGACGCCGACGCCGGCCGCATCGCGGTGATGGGCCGCGATGCCGGCGCGGCACTGGTCGCGGGTCTGACCCAGCGCATGTTCGACCAGGAAGGGCCGGCGATCCTGATGCAGATCCTGCACCAGCCGATGCTCGATTCGGATGCCACGCCGTCACGCCGCGAATTCCAGCGAACCCCCGGTCTGAACGGCCCGGCCGTGAGCCGGGCATGGAGCCACTACCTGGGCCACGCCAGCGCCAACGGCCAGCACGTCCCCGCGCACCGGGCCAACCTCGAAGGCCTGCCGCCCACATTCATCAGCTGCTCCGAGATCGATCCGTGCCGCGACGAGGCCATCGACTATGCCAACCGGCTCTTGCACGCCTACGTGCACACCGAATTGCACGTGATCACCGCGACCTTCAACGGCTTCGACTCGATGGTCCCCGATTGGGTTGTTTCACAGGAGAATCGGGCGTTGCACGCGCAGGCGGTGCGCCGCATGTTCGCGATGTAGCGCAACCGCGTTGCGGCGACCCTGGCGGTGTGTCGTATCTCGTGGTCGCGTGACTCGTCCCGGTTTTTACCGACTGAACTCCGGTATCTCTTACCGTATTGCACGTTGCTAACATCAGAATCGCCAGCCAACCGAGGACCGATCGGGCGGATGATCAAATACGCAAACCGTTTCCGTTGCAGCCGCAGCGATCGAATGTCAAGAAGGATCCCCTCGGCACTATGACCACCCTCGACTCTCCGGAAAAAATTCTCTTCACGTCGACCACCCAAGCGTTCCTGGAAAAGGAAGCGCCGCTGCGCCGAGTTCGGGAGCTGCACGCCGCAGGTAAGTCATTCGACCCCGCGTGGTGGCAACGCGCGGCGGAGCTCGGCTGGACGGGTCTGCTCGTGCCGGAGGAGTTGGGCGGCGGAAGCGTTTCGGAGAACGGCTTCGCCGATCTGGCGATGGTCGCCGAACAACTCGGCAAGACAGTCGCGCCCGGACCGCTGTACCCGGTCAGCACCGTGCTGGCCGGACTTGTCGAGTGCGCAAACTCCGACGAGCACGCCGAAGCCATCGAGGCGCTGATATCGGGCGAAAAGGTGGCGTCATGGGCGGTCTATGAGCCGGGCAAGGGTTGGGCACCGCTGCAGCCATCGGTCACGGCCACCCAAACCGACGTCGGCTACCGCATCGACGGTGTCAAAGACCGCGTCGAAGCGGGCGCCCAGAGCGCGGCGCTGCTGGTAGTGGCGCGCAGCGGCACCGATCCCGCCGAGATTTGCCAGTTTCTTGTTCCGACGGACACGCCGGGGGTCCGCATAGAGCCGCAGCAGTCGGTCGATCTGGTCAAGCAGTACGCCCGGGTGTACTTCGACGGTGTCGTGGTGCCAAGGTCGGCGGCCGTCGGAGCTGCCGACGAGACGGCTGCACTCGTCGATCGACAAAGCCAGATCGCCCAGGTGCTGCAATGCGCCGAAGTGATCGGTGCCCTGCAGACCGTATTCGACCTCACCGTGCAGTGGGCGCTGGACCGACACACCTTCGGCCGTCCGTTGGCGTCGTACCAGGCCCTCAAACACAAATTCGCCGACATGAAGCTCTGGCTGGAAGCCTGCCGCGCCACCACGTCGGTGGCGGTCGCCGCCGTGGCCGCCCGCGCGCCGGAAGCGAAGTTGTCAGCCAGCATCGCCAAGTCCTACGTGGGCGAGATGGCGGGTCAGATCGTGCACGGGTGCGTGCAGATGCACGGTGGCATCGGCGTCACCTGGGAACACGACCTGCACCTCTATCTCCGACGGATCACCTTATACCGCAACATGTTTGGCACTCCAGAGGAACATAATCTGCGGGTATACGAGTTCGAGAAGGCGGGTCGCTCCGCGAAATGACCAAGAACCGATGACGTCGACCGAGTCCGTTGCGCAGTTCGCCGCCCGGGCCAGGGCATGGCTGGCCGACAACATGCCGGCCATCGACAGCGAGGCACCGCCCGCCGCCCCGCGCGATGAGGAGCGATCGTGGCTGCGGGCCAGGAAACTGCAAAAGCGGTTATACGACGGCGGATTCGCCGGCATCTGCTTTCCCCGCGAATACGGCGGCCTCGGGCTGGACTACGAATACCAGCAGGCATTCGACGCCGAATCCCTCACATACGAGATGCCGTTGATTCTCAACATCCCTACGTTCACGATCTGCTGCGCCACACTGCTCGACACCGGCAGCGAAGAGCAGAAGAAGAAGCACATCGCCGCCGCGCTACGCGGCGAGGAGGTGCTGGTCCAGCTGCTGAGTGAACCCAGCGGTGGATCGGACCTGGCGGGCGTCCTCACCCGGGCGGAGCGGCGTGGTGACCGTTGGATCATCAACGGCGCCAAGACCTGGAGCACGAGCGCGTTCGCCGCCGATTACGGCCTATGTCTGGCCCGCACCAACTGGGACGCGCCCAAGCACGAGGGTCTGACGATGTTCCTAGTGCCCATCGCCCATCCCGGAATCACATTGCGGCGGATCACGATGCTGACCGGTTCGACCGAGTTCTGCGAGGAGTTCCTCGACGATGTCGACGTCGGGGATGACGCCGTCGTCGGCGAGGTCGACGGCGGCTGGGCGGTGGCATCCCGGCAGCTGTATCACGAACGTCGGGCGGTGGGGCAGGGGTCCGAGTTCGCCAGCGGCAGCGGCAGCGAGGGCGGCAATGCGATTCCGGTCGACTACGTGGCGCTAGCGGAGAAGACCGGGCAGGCCGACAACGAACGCGTGCTCGAGATGGCCGGTCGCGCCCTGGTGCACCGTGCGGTAGCCGAGCAGCTGATCGGACACGTGTATCGCAGCGTCAGAGACGGTGTGCTGCCGCCGGCCGCCGGGACGCTCATCCGGCTGTTCCACTCCGAGGCCACGACCACCGGCATCGACACGGCCCTGGCTATCGCCGGAAGTGCCGGCGTTGTGGGGGAACAGGGCACCGGACTCGAAACGGGCCTGCGGTATCTATCCCGCCAGACCGTGGCCATCGGCGGCGGCACCACCGAGATGGCCCGCAACGTCATCGGCGAGCGGGTGCTGGGCTTCCCGCGAGAATACGCCGCCGATCGCGGGGTGCCGTTCAACCAGGTGCGGCACGGCGAACGGACCGACCGTGCCTAACCCTCGGCAACGAGGTTCTCGACGAGGCCGCTGACCACCGGGAGCTGCACCAGCGACAGGACGTGGTGTGCGGGGGTTCCCGGTGACGCCACCAGCACGTACTCGCTGCCCTGTCGGTGCGCTCGCTCGCGCGCCGCGGCCAGCGCGCTGAGGCCCGCCGACCCGAGGTGGGTGACCGCGCTGAGATCGACCGTCAAAGGCGCGATACCGGAACGGCTTTCGACTGCGATCTGACGGTCCAGGATGATCGCGGTGTTGGAGTCGACGTCGCCCGTGACGACGATGCGCCCCGGTTCGCTGACCTCGCAGACGAATTCTGCATTGATTGACCGCCGATGGGTCGTCTGGACGGCGGGCGCGTATGTGACGAAAGTCGCCGGCCGCGCGAGTCGGTGCGTCACGCTGGCGGTCGTCCCATCGGCTCCATGGCTGACGTGCGCCTCCGACACCAGCGCCTCGGCCATCGCGAGGCCGCGTCCCCGGCCGGCCTCGCCCTCGCGGTGATCCTTCCACCGTCCATGGTCGGTCACCGAGGCGTGCAGGTTGCCATCGCCGGACAGCTTCGCCTCGACGACAACGCCGTCGGGAACCTCTGTGCCATAACCGTGCTCGACCGCATTCTCGACGAACTCCGATACGGCGTGCACCACATCGGAGATGTCGTCGCTATCGGCCCCGATCTCCGACAGCCATTGCCTCAGGCGGGATCGAACCGTACGTGCGGCCCGGATGGTCGCATCCAGTGTCAGGTGCAGCGGCGCGGGTGGGGTCCGGCGTTGCGCCGCAAGGAGTGTCACGTCGTCGCTGTAGCCCGTGGGGCGCAGCAGAAATTCCAGCGTCTCCGAGCAGATCCGGTCGATCGGCCGTACCGCCGACTCGATGACGAAGCCGCGCTGGCCGCCGACGATATTTGCGGTCAGTTCGGCGAATTCGGCGGTGCTGGCGCCCAGTGGCCGGCCGGGCCTCTCGATCAGGCCGTCGGTGTACAGCAGGATCGAGTCGCCCACGTCAAGGAATTCGGCGCGTATCGGAAAGCCGGTGCCGCTGCCCAGCGGGCCCGCCCCGGAAGGCTCGAGATAGCGGGCGGTGGCGTCCGCGGCCACCAGCAGGGGCGGCGGGTGTCCTGCGGTGCAATAGCGGAATTCTCCGGTGTCGAAGTCGAGTGAAGCGACGCAGATCGTGGCCATGTTCGAACCGGGGACGTGCTTGCGGAATCGATCGACCGCTTCGAGCGCTTCGGCGATGGGATATCCCGACAGGACCTGCATCCGCAGCGCGGTCCGCAGCTGAGACATCGCCGCCGCCGCTTTGACGCCGTGGCCGACCACGTCCCCGACGGCGAGCACCAGCCGGTCCCCGAGGGGTATCGCGTCAAACCAGTCGCCGCCGGCCGCGGTGTCGTCGGCGGCGACGAGGTACTGCGCGCTCACGTCCGCGCCGGGAACGATCGGCACCGACGGCGCCAATAGCGCCTGCTGCATGATGGTGGCGGAATCGCGGACGTTGCGATACCGCTCGGACAGCTCCTCGAGACGTGCCTCGGCGGCGATCCGCATCTGCACCCGGCTGGTGACGTCGACGAAGGCCAGCTGTACGCCCTCGACCGAGCCGTCCTCTGCTCGTCGCGGTGTGACGATGAAGTCGAAGAAGCGCTCCTGCGCGCGGCCCGCGCCTTCGAAGTCTGCCTGCACCCGCCATTCGGAACCCGATTGCGGCTCACCCGTTTGGTACACCCGGTCGAACATCTGAAAAATTTGTTGGCTCTCCAGCTCGGGATAAACCTCGCGTGCAAGTAGCCCAATTGGGTCGATCGGCGGGCCGAGCGCGCGGTAAGCCGCATTGACCGCGACAAATCGGTGGTCGGGCCCCTCGAGTCCGACCAACAGCGCGGGAACATTCTCGAAGACGCGGCGTACGTCGCCTGCCGCACCGACGGTTCTGTCCCAGTCGTTTTCGGCCACCATCTGGCCGTTCCTCCTAGCGGCTTCCGGGCAGCCCCGCAAAGCTGGGCCGAGTAGAAAACCGGGTCAAATGGCTGACCTATTCGGACACGCAGTTATTCAGATTAGCAATGGTTGTTGCATGCGTATTGCACCGGTTTGATAGCTGCCTGCGGGGTGCCGGCGAATTAGGTGGCAAATGAATTGACGGCTGCGAAAATCGACGACCTGTCAAAGCGCGCGCAGGCCGTTTGTGGCCGGATAGGGCGGGTATCTCGCAGTCGTGGCCAATCTCGTGGCGCGACGTACGACGGCGCTTTGGCGGCGTCTCCTATCGTCACGGGTGCTTACCCTGAACGGCTGGGTGGCGTTCAACCTGCCCCGGACGGTGACCGCGCTGGGCGGGGCGTTACTGACCGGTCTGGTCGCGGTGCACGTTTACGTGCTGATCAAAGAGCCGGACGTGCCCGGATATTTCGTCGCCTACGTGTTGGCGCTGGCATTGGCGTGCCTGACCGCGGCGAGTGCCACGGTGGTCGGCATCAGAGCCGCTGTGCCCCAGGCCGGTTGGTATCTCGGCAGCTTGGTCTGCTTGGCGTTTCTCAGCGTGTATCTGATCACCCGCTGGGTCAGCCTGCCGGGGCTCGCCACGGTGACCGGCCGATGGGACTTCGCACCCGGAACATTGGGGATGGCTTGTGCGGCAGGGTTTATCGCCGTGCACACGACCGTGCTGTCGGGCATCAACGTGGCCTACCCGCGACGCCGGCAGTGGTACGACTGACAGGGCTGGGACATGACGACGTTGGACTATCCGGTATGGCTGCGCATCGATCATTGGCTGAACGTTCTGTTCGTGACCCTGATCCTGCGAAGTGGTCTCGAGATTCTGGCCACCCACCCGAAGTTGTACTGGCACGACGACAGCAGGCCGGGCTCGGAATGGGCACGATTCACCCGAAAGGTGATGCCACGCGACAAGATCTACGACACCCTCGACGAGGAAGAGGACTACAGCCCGTTCATCTCGCTGCCCGGCCGCGCGCAGCTCGGAGTGGGGCGCCACTGGCACTTCTTCGTGGTCATCGGCTGGATTCTGCTGGGGCTGTCTTACTACATCTTGCTGTTCGCAACCGGGCAATGGCATCGCTACTGGCCCGCCTCATGGTCGATCTTTCCCGAAGCATGGGACGACATCGTTACCTACCTGACGTTCAATTTGCCGCCGGTGTTGCCCGGTGAGCCGTTGGACGCCATTCAGAAGCTGACCTACGCCGGCGTCATCTTTGTCCTTGCACCGTTTCAGATCCTGACCGGCGCCGCGCAGTCTCCGGCCATCGAGGCACGGTTCCCGTGGTACGTCCAAATGTGGGGCGGTCGCCAATGGGCCCGAAGCCTGCACTTCTTCGGCCTACTCGTCTTCCTGGTCTTCATCGTGATTCACCTGTCGATGATTTTCTTCTGGGGTTGGGGCAGGCTCACCGCGTCGATGATTTTCGGCGCGGTCCGCAATACGTATTGGGCGACGGCCATCTCCCTGCTGATCATTACGGCGATCGTCGCCGTCCATGTCGCGGCGACGATCTGGAGTCTTCGCAACCCACGGTCGGTACAGCGCGTGCTGGGCGCGGTTGTCACCGCGGTTCGCCTGCTGTTGCTGCGCCCGCTGAATTCACGGCAGAACTATCCGGCGCACAAGATCTCCAAGCAGCACCGGATCAACGGAAAGCCGCCCACCAGCACGGAATACAAAGTGATGGCGGTGCACAATTTCGTGGACTGGCGGCTGCGGGTCGGCGGGTTGGTGGAGAACCCGGTGACCCTGGATCTCAGTGCGCTGCGCGCGCTGGCCGAGTCCGAAACGCAATGTGTGCTGCACAATTGCGTTCAGGGCTGGACCAGCATCGGCGAATGGACCGGAGTTCATTTGAGTCAGCTCGTGGACTTGGTGCGACCGCTGCCACAAGCGCGCTACATCTGCTTTTTGACCATGCAGGACAACAGCACCGACGAGCCGGCGTCACATGGCGGAGGTCAGTTCTATGAGGTGCTCGACCTCGAGTTCGCCGACAAGCCGCAGACTCTGCTCGCTTACGAGATGAATGGCGCACCGCTGCCCATCAAGCACGGTGCGCCCCTGCGCCTACGGGTGGAAACCCAGGTCGGTTTCAAAATGGCCAAGTGGATCAACCAGATCGAATTCGTCGAGGACTATGCCGGGATCGGCATGGGCACAGGCGGTTGGCGTGAGGATCGCGTCTACTACGACAAGGACGTGGAAATCTGAGATGACCGAACGGGTGATCGACGGAATCGGGTCACGGCCTGAGCTGATCAGCTTGGACACGGTGGCACACCATCGCGTGCTCGAGCAGATCGCGGCGAAGGGCGGACATTGCGAAGCATGCGGCGCAACGGATTTCGCCGTCGGTGATGCGCTCTATCTGGGTTTTCTGTTCTTGAACGAAGATGTTGATGCGTACATGGTGGCCCTGACCTGTCGCAACCCGGACTGTCCCAAGCCGCGGACCGCGATCACGTTGCGCGACATGGAGTTTCTCACCTACGCAGCAAGTTCGGGCGCTTCCGGAGGCGACGCCCCCCGCTAGCCTGACCGTCCGCCGATCCCGGAAGTCGCGGCCGAGCCAGGTCGAATCGCTCTACCAGCGGAGCCAACTCGCGAAGCTGGTCGCACAGCGATCGAAACCGCTGCCGATCGTCGTTGCCGAGTTGCCCCAGCGAATCGTAATAGGCCATGCGCGGCAGTCGTCCCGCAAGCGCGGCGCCCCACCTGATGCTCAGGTCGTAGATCTCTTCGTCGTCGACGTCGTCACGCTGTCCGAGGTGTTGGAGCGCCTCGATCTGCTCGGTGAGGAACGCGACGTCGTCATCGATACTGACCAGCGAGCGGCCTTCTGATGCCACGCTCATCAGCCCCTTCCTTGGCCCGGGGACGCTCATGCCGACGAGTACCCGACGGCGGTCCGGCTACACCGAACCGCCGTCGGGCAACGATCAGGCCGACACCGGCTTTTTGGCCGGCGCGGAAACCTTCATGAGCTTCATCAGGTTGCCGCCCATGATCTTGGCGACGTCCTCTTCGGAGAAATCGGTGAGTTCGTCGACGAAGGTGATGGGGTCTTTCAGGCCCTCGGGGTGGGGCCAGTCGGAGCCGAACATCACCCGGTCGGTGCCGACCATGTTTACGATCTCGGTGAACCGGTCCTCCCAGAACGGGGTGATGTACACGCACCGCTTGAACGCGTCAATCGGGTTCTCGCTGAACGCTTGTGGCATCTTCTTGTAGACGCCCTTGAGTCCCTTGAACAGATCCGGCACCCAGTCCGCGCCGTTCTCGATCGACAGGATGCGCAGTTCCGGGTTGCGGGACAAGGCGCCGTGGCACACCAGCGCACCCATCGCGTCGATGATCGGCCGGTGGCCCATCACCAGGCTGCGGAAGGGGGTCGGCTTGAACGGCAGGAACTCGTCGCCGGGCTCCCACACGTTGGCGAATTCCGAGTAACCGCTGTCGGACGCGTGCATCGACACCGGGATGCCGGCCTTTATGCAGGCCTGCCAGAACGGGTCGAACTCCTCGAGGCCGAACGATCGGCTGCCCTTGTAGCCGGGAACCGGCGCCGGGCGCACCAGGACGGTGCGGGCGCCGCGCTCGAGGACCCATTCGAGTTCTTCGAGCGCCCGCTCGACGATCGGCAGGGTGATCACCGGGGTGGCGAAGATGCGGTCCTGGTAGTTGAACGACCACTGCTCGTGCATCCACTGGTTCAGCGCGTGGATGACGTCGTGGGTCATCTCCGGGTCGTCCTTCATGCGCTCCTCGACCAGGCTGGCCAGCGTCGGGAACATCAGGGCGTAGTCGATGCCCAGCTCGTCCATGACCTCGAGGCGCGCGCCGGGTTCGCGGAAGGCGGGGATGGCCTTCATCGGCTCCCCGAGAATTTCGCGGTAGCTCTTGCCCTGCGCGCCGTTGCGGAAGTAGTCCTCCTGGGCGCCCGGCTTGGCGACCTTCTCGAAGGTCGGGTTGGGGATGTACTCGCTGATGTGGCCGCGCACAACAATTTTGGTGCGACCGCGTACCTGCACGTAGTCGATGACGTGCTTGCGCTTGTCCGGAAGGTATTTGGTCAGCGCTTCCTGCGGCTCGTACATGTGGTTGTCGGCGTCGAACACGGGGAAGGAAAGTTCGCGAGAGGGCATGGCGATCTCCTTGCAAAGTCCTAGATTTTCACTGCCTGGTAATGACGTTACCACTTCTGTGTAGTCAGGTGTCTCGGCCCTCGGCCGGCTTAGCCCTCCGGCCAGCTTGGAAGCTGGGGTCTGGTCCCGTCGATGACGGCGAAGTTGACGGTCGCCGTGGCCAGCAGCTCGTCGTCGCCGTCCCCATAGATGTCGACTTGCATGACCATCGCGCGCCGCCCGGACCGCAACATCCGGGGCACCGCGAATGCCGCGCCCTGCCGTACTGGCCGCAGGTAGCGGATGAACAGATCCGCGGTGGTCATCGTGGTGCCCGGCTGCAGATAATCAAGCCCGAATTGTCCCCCCGCCACATCCACCAGCGTGGCGATCAATCCGCCCTGTAACGCCCCGGAGGTGTTGACCACCGCCGGACTCACCGGCATGGTCATGGCGAATTCGCCGTTGCGGGTGCTGGGGCGCATGCCGATCTGGCTGAACAGCTCGGACAGGGACGGGGCGGCCGATTCTTCGTCGGCGTCGCGGATGCCCAGGGCGCGGCTGCAGAAGTCATAGAGCTGCCCGACATCGACCGGTGTCCCGTTCAATTCCGAACCGAGCCAATGTAATCGCTGCGCGCCCATCATCGTCTGCATGACGATGGCGGCCGCTGCGCGGACGTCCAAACCGGGGTTGAAGACGCCCTCGGTGATGCCCTGGCCGACGATGTCGCAAATCAGGTCGTGCAGGGGAGAGAGCACGCGGGCGTATTCGCGCGGCCGAGTCTCGGCCAGGTGCTGGTTGTAGAGGGTCAATGCGCGATTGAGGCTGTCCTGGGTGCTCGACTCCGGTTGCCGGCTGAGCCGGTCGATCAGCAATTTCAGTGCCGAGGTGCTGTCCAGTCCCGTGGTTTCGGCGCGCCACGTCTGCACCGATTGGGCGATGGTTCGATCGAACAGCGCCAGCAGCAGTTCGTCCTTGCTGTTGAAGTGTTGATAAAAGGCTCTCAGCGACGTCTTGGAGCGCGCGACCACCTCTTGCACGGTGAAGTCGGTGCGCCCGGTTTCGCCCAGTATTGCGACAGCGGTTTTGATGAAGCGGTCGCCACGCGTGATTTCGCCGTCATCGTTGGGGTCGGCCATGAGCGCTTGGTCCCCTTCCATAGCGCGCAGGTCGCGCTATGAGAATGAGGTTACCGCGAGTCGCCGCGAAGGGAAGTGCGGCTCACGCCTTGGGGCACAAGATACCGAGTATTTGCGGGCAGTTGTCTCTGGTGATGAGTGCCCGCGGCGGTGGCGGCTTCGGCGGGGGTTGTCGCCGTCTTAGATCATGTTGGAGATGCTACCCATCCCGGGCCAGAGGTAGTAGTAGGTGTGGCAGACGTTCATGTCCCAGCCACGGAACGGGTCCGTGACATGGTTACCGGTCGCCGGCAGCGGCTCGCCCGGGCACCACTGGTGTGCCGGGCCCCGATCGGGGTTATCCGCCTGGGCGGTGCCTGCGGTGAGTCCGGCACCGGCAACCGCCGGGCCGCTCGACATCAGTACACCGGCGATAAGCCTTTTCATCGTGTGGATGGCGGCCACGACGCGTTGCTTTCACTGCTGTCGGCCGGTTGCCGACGATGAGCAAAAGTCTTGCGTCTGATTCTGCTACCGATCCCAACCTTTCCGCCGTTGAGCAGCAGAAACGTCTGCCAATCCGGTCCTGCGGAAATAGACTTCCGCAATGTTCTCGGAGACGCGTTACGCGATGAACGGCGACCTGCATGTCGCCTACCGCGCATCGCCCGAGGGTGAGCGCGACATCGTATTCGTCTCCAACTGGATCACGAACTGCGAAGTCTTCCCCGAGTCGCCGTCTATTCACGGTTGGGTCGAGGCAATGACCTCGCTTGGTCGGCTGATCTTCTTCGACCAGCCGGGCACCGGCGCATCCGACTTCGTCACGGCGGATGAGCTCCCGAACATGGAGCAGTGGGCCGACAGCATCACCGCGGTGCTGGATCATCTGGGCAGCCGCGAAGCGGTTCTGGTCGCGATCGACGGCGCCTTCGCGCCGGCCGCGCTCTTCGCGGCCACGCATCCGTCCCGCACGACGGCGCTGATCGCCCTCGAGTGCTACGCGGATCCCTTGGCCGAAGGCGTCCAAGGAAAGAAGCTCGAGGAAGGCGCCGCTGCGGCCTTCGCCCTGTGGGGCACGGGCGAGACCCTGCATGCGACCAACCCGGACATGCCGTGGAACGAGGAGATCCGCGCGGCTTGGGCCCGACTCGAACGGTTGACGTCGAGCCCGCGGACGGTCGCCCTCATGCAGCCAGTGTTCGCCAAACAGGATGTGCGGGCCGTCCTGCCGACCATTCGCGTGCCCACGCTCGTCGTCCATCACTCCGACGACGAGTTCATCGCTCCCGCACAGGGCAGGTACATCGCCGATCACATACCGGGCGCGAAGTATGTCGAGCTTCCGGGGCGCAACCTCTACCACATTGTCGAGCCGTGGCGTGAGTCCTTTCAGCAGATCGCGGAGTTCCTCACCGGCCACCAGCCCGAGGTCTCCGACGACCGGGTTCTTGCCACGGTGCTCTTCACCGACATCGTCGACTCGACGCGTCGGGCTGCGCAGATGGGTGACCGTGACTGGCGTGCGTTGCTCGATGCGCACGACGCGGTCGTGCGGGTGCAGCTCGCCCGGTTTCGGGGACGCGAGGTCAACACATCCGGCGACGGTTTTCTTGCGACGTTTGACGGCCCGCAGCGAGCGATCCGCTGCGCCATGGCGATTCGTGATGCGGTGCAGGCGCTCGGCATCCAGGTGCGTGCCGGGTTGCACACCGGCGAGTGCGAGATCCGTGGCGATGACATCGGTGGGATCGGGGTGCATATCGGGGCGCGCGTGAGCGCACTGGCCGGCCCAAACGATGTGCTGGTGTCAAGCACGTTGCGCGACCTTGTCATCGGGTCGGGGCTCGAGTTCGAGGACCGCGGCTCTCACGGGCTGAAAGGCGTGCCCGGCGAGTGGCGCCTCTTCGCCGTCGGACCGGTAACGCGAAGCCCGCGTTGAGTCAATTGCCGGATCGGGCCAAGAGCGGCTATTGGATTCAGGTGGAGCGCTCCGCTTCTCGGGCCAGCCCCGCCGCGAGGCGCGTATATGAAGCGGTGATCCTGGCCCGCATCAGATTCTTTGGAAGGCCGGGGATGCGCGGTTGGAAAGTCACGGTCCATATGATGAGCGACCCGCTTGGGCGATCTTCGATGCGGATATCGCCGCGGTAGTCCTTCAGCGGCGTATACCACGGAAACGATGCGACATACGCATGGTGGTGCGGTCGCGTTCCATCGACAACTGTGTCGCGAATCACGCTGTGCCCGATGCGCATTAGTCTGATGCCACCCCGTTCGGTGTCGGGCTCTCCGCGCCGTTCCCATGACGCGGCAGACACATTCGGTAGGAACTGTGGCCAACGCTCGACATTCATCAGCAGGTCATATATTGCTGCGGGTGTTGCGCGAGACTCGTGTTCGACTCGGCAACACAGAGACCCCGTCATGCTGCCGAAACGTATTACAGGGACCATGCTCGATGTGGTGATTCAGACGAATCCGTCGCGTCAGAATGGCGGCGGGTCATCGTCGCCATCGCCGGGTGGAGCGGGGCCTGGTGAAGCGATCGGTGAGGCGGTCGGGCCGCCGAGGCTGGGCTATTTCACCGGTTGGCGCGCACAAGGACGTAGGCCGGGAATCGCCGAGCGTCGCCGTTTGCGTGTGAACGCCGGACCGCCGGGTACCCGCCCACCGGGCAGGCAGCCCGCTTCCGCGGGCGATCTGGCAGCCTTCGGGCCGTTGCCGGATCGAGTCAGCGAATTGGCTAGTACCCGCCCCACCTGCACAAAAGGGATAGCCTGCGAGATGCGGAAGCTTTGTTTCTTCGACGAGGGGCGATCTGAACATGCCTGATAAATGGTTCTCCGACATCGCTGCGCCAGGACACTTAACGCTCGCGGATTTGTGCGACCAGATCGAGCAGAAAATCCACCTCAACGCAGACAACCACAAATTGCCGCAGGAGTTCCCGGACTGGCAGTCGTGTGTGGAAGATCGGGACGCCACCATCTCCAAGTTGAGCGCAGCTGTTGTCAACCTTTGCCAAATGGTCAAGTACTTGGCGTCGGAGCAGCAGCGCGGCGACGCCAGCCAAGCTACGTGAGGCAAGGATATCGGCGCGCTACCGTCCGTCGCGAGCATCACCCAGTTGTCACCAAACTTTGCGAGTGATGCGTCGGCTTTGGTTTACGCGGGTCCAGGGGGCGCCGCGCAGCCTTGGCGCATCGTCAGCCGTCGACGCGCGAACATGGTGTCAAACCGGGCGATCACCTCTGGCTTCGATCCACGGCTCGCGGAATTTACGAACAACAGTCGATTCTGGGCCGCAGCTCCATCACCTAACCGCCCCGGGCCGCGATCATTGCCGAGCGGTTGACCTTGGTGGCCGCGGTGCGGGGGATGGCGTCGACGAACTCGACGGTCTTGGGGGCTTTGTAGTGCGCCAGCCGGCCCTTCGCGTACTCGATGACCTGCTGTTCGGTCAACGGCGTGCCCTGCGCGACTTGAATCACCGCGTGCACCCGGCGCCCCCACTGTTCGTCAGCCAGCCCGATCACCACCACGTCGGCGATGCCCGGATGGCCCGCGAGTGCGGACTCGACCTCCGCCGGAAAGACGTTGGCGCCGCCGGTGACGATCATGTCGACGCGGCGATCGACGATGTAGAGGAAGCCGTCCTCGTCGAGGTGACCGATATCGCCGGCGGAGCGGAAGCCGTCCTCGGTCGACGGCAGCGGTGCCGCACCCCCTAGGTAGCGGGACCCCGCACTCATCGGCGCCCTCAGGTATACGTCGCCGTCCTCGCCGGGACCCAGCGGCTGTTTGTCGGCGCCCAGGATCCGGATCTCGGTGTCGCGGAAACCGCGGCCGACGCTGCCCGGGTGGGTGAGCCACTCGTCGCCGCGCAACGCGGTGAGTCCGAGGTTCTCGGTCATGCCGTAGGCAGACACGATCTGTTCCGGACTCAGGAGTTCGAACCACGTGTGCATCAGCGACGGCGGCATCACCGCGGCGCCCTGCAGGATGAAGACGACGCTGGACAGGTCTCGCTGGCGCACATCCGGCCGGGCCGCAATGCGCGCCAGCATGGTGGGAGTGGCGGTGAAGTTGGTGACCCGAAATCGTTCGATCACATCCAACACCAGTGCGGCGTCGAACTTTTCGAGTATGACCAGGTGGTCGCCGGCAAGCAGAAAGAAAAAAGTGGCAAAGCCGTTGGTGTGGTACATGGGTGCGGGCACCATGATGGTCTGCGGCTGCGCCACCGGCGTCCAGTTCGACAGAAATGGCTCGCCGTGCTGAGGTGTCCATAGCGACGGTGCCAAGCTGAGGATCACTTTCGGTACGCCGGTCGAACCGCTGCTGCAGATGCCGTTGACGTGTGGGGAAACCGCGGTGGGCAGCGGGCTTGTCGACTCGCCGGCCGCGCAAGTCTCCAACTCCCACCGCGTGCTTTCGTCAACCACGACGGCGGGGTCGATCACCTCGCGCACCCGGTCTCGCTCCCATTCGGGCAGATCCCAGTGCATCGGGACGGGGACCGCGCCGATCTTCCAGCACCCCAGGGTCGCCAGCACCAGATGTAGCGAGTTCGGAATGGCCAGTGCGACAAGAGAACCGGTTTGCGCGCCCAGGCCGGCCAGAGCCCGGCCCCACTGGTTGGCGCGGGCATCGAGTTCACCGAACGTCATCGACTCCGCGATGCCGTCGAGCGCGACGATCGTGACGCCTAAATCGTCGCGGCGTCGTTCGGCGAGTTCGTGCAACTTTGTCGCGAATGGGATTCCCTCGTCGAACGGATTGGGCTTCATCGCGGCCGCGGGGGATTCGGTCACGCCGATACCGGCCCGCTGAACAGTGTCTCGAATGAGCCATCCGACACGCAGGGCATCAGGCGCAAGGTGAGTTCCTCGGTGCTCAGCGGCAATCGGATCAGCGGTTGGGTGTGCCGATCGAGCACGCTGACGTCGGACTCGTCACAGAAGCCCAGCGCTCCGAGCAATTGGTGGGACGACCGCATCACCTGTCGTGCCGTGTCGGCGGCCTTGAGCCGAAGGATCAGGGCATCGGCGGAATGGATCTGCGCCGGAAGCGATTCCGGGCGACAAATGGTGTACTTCGCAAGTTCATGCAGGCCGCGGACCGCGACGGCCGCATCGGCCACGGCGAACCTGACGGCCTGAAAGTCCGCGAGCGGCTTGCCGAATTGAATCCGGGTGCGTACATGCTCGGTGACGATCTGCAACGACTGCTGCACCGCTCCCAGAATCCGCCATGATCCCAGCACAAGATGAAGGTTAACGTCGGCGGCCGGCACGGTTCCCTCGGGTGCGCTCAAGGTGGCCGGGACCAAAAACGGTCCCAGCTTGGCGCCGGTCCGCGAGGCCGGCTGAGGCCGGTAACGATTTCCGTCCAGGTCCGCCGCTACCCAGTCACCGTCCAGATCGCCGTGGTCGATGCGCGGGGCGTCCGGATTGACCAGGGCCAGGCGCGCGCCATCGATCGCCAGCAGCTCCTCCACCAACGGGTAGGGGAGCGCGGTGGCGCCGGCGGCCTGACACAGCACCGCCGCGGCCAGTAGGTCATCCGGGGCCGAGCGCACGTCGAGGTCGAAGGCGCCGACGTCGTGCAGGGCGGAGCGCGCCGCGTCCCGGATTCCGTCGTCGGTCTCGGCGCGCAGCGCGGCCGCTGGTCCGCCCAATCGGGTGAGCCGCTTGCGGGCGACGGCGGCGAAGTCGCTGACATCCTGTGGTAGATCGGTCTTCACCTGTGTTCTCCCAACACGTCCCGCGCCACCAGCATCCGCTGCACCTCGATGGTGCCCGATGCGACGGTGGCCGCTTGCGCGTAACGCCAGTGGTCTTCGATGGCCCCGTGCAGTGGCGCGGAGCTTCCGCTGTCCAGCGCCGTCGGGCCCAGCACGTCGAACAGCAGCTCGGCGACGAGTTGGTCGCACGTCGTGGTGATGATGCGCGCGGCACTGGCGGCCGCCCCCGCAGCCGGGTCGTCCTGCAGCGATACCGCGCGATAGGCCAGCAATCGGGCGACCCGTAGGTCGACGAGTGCCCGCACCCATCGGGTGCGGATCGTTTCGGGCAGTCGATCCCAGTCGTCGCCGAGTTGGGCCCGCATCCTTTCGAGCAGCGATTCACAGCGTGCATAGCGTGCGATGCCCACGCGCTCGAAGGCCAGGGCTTCGCGCATCACCCGCCATCCGTCGCCGACCTCGCCGAGCACATCGCCGGGAAACGCCTGCACGTCGTCCAGGAACATCTCGTTCAGGTGGTGCGGTCCCAGCATCGACGGGATCGGTCGGACGGTGAAGCCGGCTCGGTCCATCGGAATCAGAAACAGGGTGAGCCGCTTGTGTTTTGGAGCATCGGGATCGGTGCACGCCGCCAACACGCACCACGATGCCATCAGCGCGTACGACGTCCACACCTTCTGACCGGTGATGCGCCACCCGTCACCGTCGGCAACAGCGCGGGTACGCAACGACACCAAATCGGTTCCGGCCTCCGGCTCGGAAAAGCCCTGGCACCAGATGACATCTCCGGATGCGATAGCCGCCAGGTGTTTGGCCTTCTGTTCGGCCGTCCCGTACCGCATCAGTGCGGGCCCGACCCAGTTGATGCCCATGTACTGTGGACCGCGCGGTTCGTGCTGGGCCCACATCTCCTCACGCAGCACCGTCTGCTGCCAGACCGAACCGCCGCCGCCACCATGCTCTTTCGGCCATGCCAGCGCCAGCAGCCCCTCGGTCGCCAGCAGTTTGCAGAATGTCTCGGTGGTGGCGAGGTCCTGCGGGTTCTCGGTGCAGGCTCCCAGAAAGTCGGCCGGGATGTGATTGGCAACCAGCTCGCGCAGGTGGCTGCGCAGCTGTCCGGCGTCGGCGCCGAGGTCGTAATCCATTGTCGTCATCCCTTCGGCAGCCCGAGCAGCCGCTCGGCGATGATGTTGCGCTGAACTTCCGACGTTCCGCCGTAGATCGTCGCCGCCAACGCGTCCTGGCGCTCGAACAGTAGGTCGGGATCGGTGGCCGAATCGGGACCCGTGGCGGCCGCACTCAGGTCCCAAACACGCTGCAGGGTAAGCGATCCGAGCAGCTTCATAATGTCGGCTTCCGGGCTGGGCCGGCCCGCGAGTTCGTTGCCCAAAGCGCGATATCCGGTGGCACGCAACGCCTCAGCGTCCGCCAGCAGCGAACCGAGTTCTGCATACACGTCCGGACTCGAGTCCACGGTTCCGGCTTCACGCACCGAGTCGAGACCGCGCTTGATCTCGACCCAGTTCATGATCCAGATCATCTGCCGTTCATGGTGCAGCGACGACAGGGCGACCGTCCAGCCACCGTTGAGCGGCCCCAGCAGATTTTCGGCAGGCACCTCGACGTCGTCGAGGAAGACTTCGCAGAACGTCTCGTCGGAGATCGACGCCATCCGGATGGGCTCGATCCTGACCCCGGGCGAATGCAGATCGAGGATCAGGCAGGAGATGCCGCGGTGTTTGGGGGCTTCGGGATCGGTGCGGGCGTATAAGGTGCACCACCGCGACACGTGTGCGTGCGTGGTCCAGATCTTGTGGCCGTTCACCCGGAACACGTCGCCGTCGCGCTCGGCGCGGGTGCGCAGGCCGGCGAAATCCGACCCCGCTTCGGGCTCGGACATACCCAGCGCCCACCACTCGTCACCGCGCAGCAGCGGAACGAGCAGGCGCTCGATCTGGGCGGGCGTGCCGAACTGGCGGATGCCGGGGGCGGCCACCCCGGGGCCCTGGACGTTGGGCAACTTGGGCGCGGACCGCAGCGCCGCCTCGATCCGGACCTCCATGGCGTCGCGCAAACCCAGTGATCGACCGCCGTGCTCGCGGGGCCAGGTCGGCTGCAGCCACCCGGCCTCGAACGAGGCGCGCTGGTAAGCGCGCCGCAACCCGAGATCCCAGCGGTACTGCCGATAGTTCGTGTAGTAGTCATCGGGTAGGAACTCGGCCAGCCAGGCGCTGAATTCCGCTACCACAAAGTTCATGCGGCACCCCCGCAAAATCGCCGGCCCACCTTGTAGTACAGGGAGCGGCTGTCACCCAGCATGGTGGCGCCCTGCCAGGCGTGCCTTACGTAGAGGTGCGCATCGTGTTCCCAGGTCTGACCGACGGCGCCGTGTACCTGCACCGCGGTGCGTGCACAACCGACGGCGGCGTCGTTGGCCGCCGCTTTGGCCAGCGCCGCGGCGGTCCAAACGTCGGCGGGCGGCGTGGCCGGATCGGCGAGCCGGGCCGCCGCCGCGTAGGTAAGGCTGCGGGCGCGTTCGACGCTGACGTAGTTGTCGGCCAGCGCGTGCTTGATTCCCTGGAACGCGCCGATCGGCCGGCCGAACTGGCGTCGTGATTTCGCGTATTCGACCGAGCGGCGCAACGCGGCGCTCGCCACGCCGAGGAGGTCGGCGGCCGAAGCCACCCACGGCGCCGTCAGCGCCACGTCGAGGTCAACCGGTGCAACCGCGATGGGCGCGGCGTCGATCTCGAGGCCGGCCAACGGCTGGGCGGGATCGGTGGATTCGGCCGCCGGCACCACGGTGACCCCGTCACCGCAGCGGGCGACGGCCGCTACGGTCTCACCGTCGTCGGAGCGAGCCAGCGTGACGACGAGCTCCGCGCGCGCCGCGTTGGGGACCGCAACGGCCGTGCCGCGCAGCCGTCCCTGATGCAGTGCCATCGGAGCGCCGGGCAGCCGCGATCCTTGAGCGTGGACGGCCAGGGTGGCCACGACACCACCGGCGATGTCGGTCAGCACCGAGTCAAGCCCACTGTTGCGCAACACACCCGCGGCCAGACCGACGCTGCCCAGCAACGGGATTGGCGCAATGGCGGCGCCGCATTCCTCCAGAACGACGGCCAGCTCGACCGGCCCGTAGTCGCCGGCTCCTTCCTCGGCCGGGGAGGCGAGCTCGGTCCAGCCGAGATCGACGACGGTCTTCCACAGGGCGCGCCAGCGCTCGGGATCGGTGATCGCTTGACGCGCGGCGTCGGGCGGGCACTCCGTACGTAATATGTCGCGTACGGTGTCGCGCAGCGACAGCTGCTCCGAGTTCAGTCCGACATCCATAAGACCTCTAACATAGTAAAGATAATAAACTAGCGATGCCGTCGCAATCGCATGGACGCATAGGTGGCGCATGGCCGAGTGGTATCTGTTCCTGCCGCAGGTGAGGCTGGCGGCGGCCGACATCGCGGACCGGGCACGTCACGCCGAGGCCAGCGGTTTCGGCGGGATCGCCTTCATCGATCACCTCGAGGCCCCCGGTCTGCCCGGCGAAAGCATCTGGGAGGCACTGGGCATTGCCACCTGGGTGGCGGCCAAGACCGAGCGGCTGCGGATCGGTCACCTGGTGCTGTGCGACGCGTTTCGGCATCCGGCCGTGCTCGCCAAACAAGCCGTCACTTTGTCCGAGGCGTCGGAAGGCAGGTTCGAGCTCGGCTTGGGCGCGGGATCATGGCCTGCGGAATTCACGAGATTCGATGTCGGTCAACAGGATCCGCGGGCGAGGGTCGAGCAACTCGGCCGCCACCTGGAACTGATCAGACAGTACTGGGGTGACGGTGACGAGCAAGCCGGCCCAACTCCGCAAGCTCCGCGAAGGTCGTACCCGATACCGCTGATCCTGGGTGGGAGCGGACCCAAGATGATGGAACTTGTTCGCAAATACGCGGATTGGTGGAATCTGCCGGCCAACCAGCTCGACCGGCTGCCGAAGCTCGCCCCAGCCGCGGGAACGGCCCGGATCTCGATTCAGCAGATGGTGGGCTTTGTCCGGTCGGGCAGCGACCCCGACACGGTGCGCCAGGTGAGTGCCCGGCGATTCGGCAATCTCGGGTCCGGACTCGTCTGCGGCGATGCGGACGAGCTGATCGGGCACTTCAGCGGTCTGGCCGCCCAGCGGGTGGAGCGGTTCTACGTCTGGTTCGCTGACTTCGCCGCCCCCGAATCCCTGCACGAGTTCGGCGAATCGGTGATCAAAGCCTTCCCCGCGCCATAGACCTCAGCCCCGTTGCGCGCGGCGCCGGGCTTCGGTGGGGACGACCGGCGGTCGCGCGAAGGGGCCGCGCTCCACGGCCGACAGCCGGATCTCCGGCAGGTCGACCGACGGGTCGACGGTATCCAGCCAGGCGACCGTCTCGGCGACGTCCGGCACTTTGATCGCGTACATCTCGAAGGGGACGTCCTGCAGCATCTCGGTGGCCACCGGTCCGGGCGTGACGATGTGCACGCTGATGCCGTCGCGATCGACTTCCAGGGCCAAGGCTCTTGCGAAGGCATTCATGCCGGCTTTCGAGGCGGAGTAAGCGGTGCGGCCCGGCATCGGCTCGTGTGCCGCCGACGACGAAATAAACACCAGCCGCGAGCCCGCTCCCATTTTCGGCAGCACCGCGGAGGTCACCACGAAGCACGAATCCAGGTTGGCCGACATGATGGCTTGCCACTGCTCGAAGGTCTGTTTGCGCGCATAGGTGCCGCCGAGGGCTCCGGCCGCGTGTACCACGAGGTCGATTGTCTCCAATGTGCTTATCGCGGCGGCGAATCCGTCGGGATCAGACGCGTCGGCCACGACGTGGCGGGCACCGATCTCCGCTGCGGCCGCCCGTAAGGGGGCCTCGCGGCGCGCCGAGAGCACCACGTCATAACCGCGCTGAACCAGCTTAAGCGCGCAACCTTTTCCGATCCCGCCGCTTCCGCCGGTGACTAATGCGGTTCGCATGACCGTTGCAGGCCGTTCGTCAAGAGTGCCGAATATCCCGCGGCCGCGACAACGCCTGCGGGGAGAGCGCATAGATGCGTTGGTCGTGCTGACCGGACAAGACATAGGTCTGGGTGTCGGCCAGATGGCGACCGGCGATGCGGCGGGCCCGGTCGACGTTGCCCTCGGCGATCGTCTCGGTCAGCTTGACGTGCGTGTTGAGCACCGCGCGGCGCTGGGTGAGCGACGGGTAGGTGCCACGCGACGCACTCTCGTCGGCCCACTGCCGTTCGTGACTGCTCCACAGTGTCTCCAGGCTTCCGACGACCGCGATGATCGTGTGATTCCCGCAGCCCCGAACGACGTGGTCATGGAATTCGCGCCCGATCTCGGTGAAAAGCCGTCCATCGTCCAGGTTTTCGGCCATAGACTCGTTGATCCTTGTGAGTTCGGGCACCAGGGTGTCCGCCCGGTCCGGCCGGCGGGCGGCCAGGGCGGCGCAGGCCGGCTCGAGTTCCTGCAAGGCCATGCCGAGGTCGGCGACCTCGACGGACTCGCTTTGCAGCAACAGGCCGAGCATGTAGGCGGCGCTGGTCTTCGCCGGGGCGTGGACGACGGCCCCACCACGGTTGCCGCGCCGCACCGAGACCAGGCCTTCGGTTTCCAGGATCCGCAGGGCTTCGCGCAGCGATACCAAGCTCACGTTGAACTGCTCGACGAGCACCTCTTGGCGCGGTAAGAGATCACCGTCGGCGAGCTCGCCGTCGATGATCTGACGGCGCAACTCATCGGCTACGATTTCGGCGATCCGCGGCGCCGACAACCGGCGCCGGGCGTCGGGGCCAATTCCCAAGGCGGTCATCCGATCCTCGAAACACATGCAACTCGCTGGCTTAGCTATTTTAGCAGTAATGATATAAATAGCTTCTCTGGTCGCTCGTCGATCGGAAGGGCGGATGCACTTGAGCGAGCGCTCCGAAAGCCGACCGACACCGCTACACGATTTGCGTGTCGTCGAGATCAGTGACCGCATAGCGGGCAGCTATTGCGGCAAGCTGCTGCGCGATGCCGGCGCGCGGGTACACAAAATCGAACCGCCGCAAGGGGATTGGTTACGCCGGTATTCCGCCAGTGGTTCCCCCATCGCCGAAGAACACAGCGCACCGTTTTTCAGTTACCTCAACGCGGGCAAGCGCAGCATGACTTTCGCCGCAGGCTCGCAGCGCCACCGCGACGAATTGGCCGGCGCCGATGTCGTCGTCGTGACCGCCGGGCGGGCGCGCGCCGCGGCGCTGGGCGTCGACCCGCAACAACTGTTGGAACACTCGCCGCGCGCGATCGTCGTCACCATCTCCGACTTCGGCTGGACCGGACCCTACGCGGACCGGGCCGCCACCGAGTTCACCCTGCAGGCTTGGGCGGGGTCGCCCGGCTTCCGCGGCGATCCCGCCGGGCCGCCGATCTCCATCGGCGGCGACCTCGGCGAGTACATGGGTGGTGTGTTCGCCGCGTTCGGCGTACTGGCGCTGCGCCGCCGTGTCGAGCAGGGCGGGCCCGGCGAACACCTGGACCTGTCCATGCTGGAAGCCATCACCACCATGCAGAGCAGCGAATGGCTGCATTCACAGTTGCTGCGCGTCCCGCCGATCCGCCGCACCACCGAGGTGCCGTCGGTCGAACCCGCCAAGGACGGGTACGTCGGGATCACCATGGTCACCGGTCAGCAGTGGCTCGACTTCGCCGCGATGGTCGAATGTCCGCAGTTAGAGGAGATTGAACAGCTGCGTTTTCAGATCGGCCGGTGGCAATACCGCGACCTGATCCGCGAGCAGATCCGCCCGTGGCTGGCCGAACGGACCGTCGCCGAAATCGTCGAACTCGGACAGCTGTTCCGGCTGCCGATCGCCGCGCTGGGCAACGGCTCCACCATTCGGGACCTGGAATATGTGCGCGAGCGCGGGGTCTTCACCCGCAATCCCACCGGGTTCGATCAGCCCCGGCCACCCTGGCTGATGTCGGTCTGTGCGCCCGCACCCGTCGGCGACACGCCCGTTCTCGGTGAGGCCGACGGCGAATCCCCGTGGCGCCGTGCGGAACCCGATGTCGAACCGGCAGCGGACGGGTTACCGCTGGCCGGTGTTCGCATCGTTGACCTCACCGCGTTCTGGGCCGGCCCCGCCGCAACCCACCTGCTGGCCGCGTACGGCGCTGACGTCGTCAAGATCGAGTCGATCCAGCGTCCCGACGGGATCCGATACTCGGGCGGAATGCGCACCGACGTGGACGACTGGTGGGAGTACGGCTGGGTGTTCCACGCGATGAACACCAATAAGCGTTCGGTGACACTGGATTTGGGATCCGAGCAGGGACGCCGCCTGTTCATCGAGTTGGTCGCCGGCGCCGACGTCGTGATCGAGAACTTCTCGCCGCGGGTGATGGAGCAATTCGGGCTCACCGAGGACGTGCTGCGCAAGGTCAACCCGAAACTGGTGTTCGCCCGGATGCCCGCCTTCGGCGTTGAGGGGCCGTGGCGAGAGCGCGTCGGGTTCGCCCCCACCATGGAACAGATCGCAGGACTGGCCTGGGTGACCGGCCTGCCGGAGGCGCCGCCGGTGACCCCGCGTGGCGCCTGCGACCCGCTGGCCGGCGTGCACGCCGCGTTCGCCGTGCTGGCCGCGCTGAGCTTCGCCGAACGCACCGGGACGGGTCAACTGGTCGAGTTGCCGATGCTCGAAACCGTGCTCAACGCGACCGCTATCCAGGCGATCGAGTACGAGGTTTTCGGTAAGACGCTGAGCCGTCGCGGCAACCGCGGTCACAGCGCCGCCATCCAGAACATCTACCGGTGCGCCGGATCGGACGACTGGATCGCGGTCACCGTGCGCGACGACGCGCAGTGGCGGGCAGTGGTGGACCTGATGGGGCGACCAGCATGGTGTGACGACGAGGAGCTGTCCACGGTGGCAGGGCGCTTGGAACGAGCCGACGACATCGATGCCAGGCTGGCGGATTGGTTCGCCGGGCAGCCTCTTGTCCCGACGGTGGAGCGGTTGGCGGGTGCGAATGTTCCCGCGGCTCCCGTCGTGTCACCGTCGCTGGTCACTGACAACCCGCAACTGCGCGAGCGCGGCTTTTTCGAGGCGCTGCATCACGCGAGTACCGGCCTGGGCCTGTATCCGTGCCCGCCGTTCGCTCGGCTCGCCGGCCAGGACAAGTGGCTGCTGCGGCCGCCACCGAAGCTGGGCGAGCACAATGAGGAGATACTGCGCGACCGGTGCGGGCTGACCGACGAAGAATTGACACGCCTCGCGACCGGCGGGGTGATCGGGACCCGACCCAAGGGCCTCTAGAGAAGTGGAGGGTAATCGATGCGTGTAACGGTCGACGAGAACTTGTGCGAAGCCAACGGCTTCTGTGAATCGCTTGCGCCGGAGGTATTCGAGCTGGGCGACGCCGACGTGGTGCAGATCGCGGACGGCCCAGTGCCGCCGCGTCTGGAAATCGATGTGCGCGCCGCGGTGGACCAATGTCCCAAGGCCGCATTGCGGTTGCAGGATTGAATACTGCCGGGGCGCCGCTTGCTTGCGCACCACTAGGTGAGTTTTACGCGCGCTAGCTCCGGCGCTAGCGCGCACGCGAGCCACGTATTTGTTCGTTTCATGCCGCGGCCTCAGCGCCGTTCGGTCAGCTTTATGGCCATCTCGTCGTAGATCGACATATTGGTGGCCAGGTTCGGATGCGCCACCTTCGCCGGACCGATTTCGATGTCGTCGCAGCGCAGCAACAGTTCGTCGAGCACCGCACGGAGTTCCGCCCTGGCCAGCATCGCGCCCAGGCAGTGGTGCGGCCCGCCGCCGCCGAATGCCACGTGCGGGTTGGGCTGTCGGCCGATGTCGAAGGTGAACGGGGACTCGAAGACCTCCTCGTCGCGGTTGGCCGAACGAAGGGTCGACACCACGCGTTCGCCCTTGGCGATGTGCTGACCGTCCATCTCGACGTCAACCTTTGCGGTGCGCGTCCAGTACGCCACCGGTGACGCCCAGCGCAACACCTCCTCGACCGCGCCGGCCCGCAGATCCTCCCGCTCCCGATACCGCCGCATCTGCTCGGGATTGGCGACGAACGCCTGCAACCCGATGGCCAGTGCGTTCTTGGTGGTGTCGCTGCCGGCAAACGCCAGCACGAAGAAGAAGAACTCGAGTTCGTTTTCGGGCAGGCTGAACTGCTCGCCGTCGTCGCCGGTGATCACCGCGGACGCCAGCGTGCTCCAGATGTCGTCTGTGGGATTGCGCCGTTTTTCGGCGGTGAGCTCCATCGCGTATTCGAAGACCGAGCCAAAGAGCTCGAGTTCCACCTGCCCGCTCGGTTGCGCCTCGGGCGCGAGCGCCTTGAGGATGCGGTCGAAGATGTCGAATATTCGGGGCCGGTCCTCCTCCGGGACGCCGATGATGTCGCCGATGACCGACATCGGTAACGCATCGGCGACGTCCTCGATCCAGTCTCCACCGCCGTGCGCGAGCAGGCCGTCGATCATCCGCGCCGCACGCGCCCGGATACCGTTCTCCAGCTTGGCGATCGCACGAGGGTTGAAGGCGTTGGAGATCAATTTGCGGCGCTTGTTCAGCTCCGGCGGGTCCAACGTGATGATGGTCGGGAACGACGAGAACATGGCGACCGGCTGAATGAGCGGGCCGTCGGCGGCGGTGAACGACTCGGCGTCGCGGTGCAGGCGAACCGCATGCCGGTGTTTGGTGGCGACCCAGAATTGACGCTGGACCGTGTCGGCGACACCCGGTGTCAGGTCGTGCCGAAAGAGCGGCCTGGTGCGCCGCAGCTCGGCGAATAGCTCGTCGGGAAAACCGTTACGCCACAACGTGAAATCGGAAAGGTCCACCGCAGCGGCCGTCATGCGAACCCCCATTGGCTCAGGCGACACGCGACGACCGGCCGGCGCCGCGTTGACGTTCAATGTCTAAAATAGTAAAAATAGACTTTAGTCGTCGAAACGCGGTGAGGTAAGAGCGGCCCAAATGCGCCCGGCCGCGTGGGAAACGGAGTTCTCGTGGCGAATACGATTCCAGAATCTGATCCGTCAGAACGCGAGTTCGGTCAGGCCGGCATCGCGCTGTCGACGTACCGCTTCCCGACGGGCTGGTTCATCGTCGCCTTCGGCACCGACCTGGCTCCCGGCCAGGTCAGGCGCGCGCACTACTTCGGTGAGGAGTTAGTGCTGTTCCGCACCGAGTCGGGCCAGGTCCACGTGATGGATGCCTACTGCCAGCACCTCGGCGCGAACCTCGGGGTCGGCGGCAGCGTGGAAGGCGAAAACATCGTTTGCCCATGGCACGGCTGGCAGTGGCGCGGCGATGGCACCAACGCGCTGATTCCCTACAGCAAGATCGGCTGCAAGAACAACGTCCGCATCCGGACTTATCCGAGCATGGAGTGGTACGGCTTCATCCTGGCCTGGCACGAGCGGCACGGCCGGGCGCCGTACTGGCAGCCGCCGGTGCTGCCGGAACTGGAAACCAACGAGTACTACCCGCTGCACCCGCACACCCAGATGCTCAACCGGGTCAAGGTGCATCCGCAGATGATCATCGAGAATGCGGCCGACCCCTACCACGTTCAGTACGTGCACAAGGCCGCGAATCCGGCCACCACGGCGTCGTTCGAGGTGTCCGGCTATCACCTGCATGCCACCGTCAACGCCCACTTCGGTGGTGGACGCGCGCAGACGTGGCTGACCCCGAACGGTCCGGTCGACGCCAAGATCATCTACGACAATTACTCGTTGGGCCTGGGCGTGGTGCGCTTTCCCAGCGAACTGGTGGCCACCGTGCAGGTCACCGGCCAGACGCCGGTCGACGAGGATTACACCGACTACTTCTACACCCAGGCGTCCGTGCGTGAACCCGGCGACGGTGGGGACGTGCCCACGGGGCGGGCCGCGCGGTTCCTTGCCCTGCAACAAGAGGTCATCAAGCAAGACTTTTTCACCTGGGAGAACATGAAGTACCTGGAGAAGCCGAATCTGGCTCCCGAAGAGGCACACGACTACGCGGCCCTGCGCCGCTGGGCGCACCGGTTCTACCCCGGTGCAAAGCCGTCACCCTCCGACTTCGGTTATAGCGCCAACGGCGAGCCCGACCCCGCGGCCGCCAAAGCTTGATCAGAGCCGAACTTCTGATGTGCGCTGACCGCAGCGGGCCCGCGCAGCCCTCCGATTTCGGCGTCGATCGTTTCACCGTGCCGGCCGTGCTCGATCGCCGCGCGCAGCAGTACCCCGATCGGGTGATGATGTCGATCGCCGGTGTGGACGTCACCTTTGAGCAGATGCGCCAGCGGTCCTGCGCGGCGGCAAATCTGTTGACGGACTTGGGTGTCGGGAGAGGTGACCGCATCGCGTTGTTCACCGGCACGTGCCCGGAGTGGGTCTACTTCTGGTTAGGCGCTGCGCGGATCGGGGCGGTGAGCGCGGCGGTAAATGCCGCGAACAAGGGCGACTTCCTGCTGCACGCGCTGCGGCTATCACAGGCCAAGGTGGTGTTGACCGACCTCGAACGCCGCCCGCGCGCCGTCGAGGTCGCCGACGCGGTGGAGACCCTGACAAGCATTGTGGTGCGGGATGCTTCACTGACGGCGATGCTGAGTCGGGCGACCGACGATGCACGCGCCGACAGCCCCGCCCAGCCGGAGGAAATCGGTTGTTTGTTCTACACGTCGGGCACCACCGGACCTTCCAAAGCGGTTGCCACAACCTGGCAATACCTGTTTTCGGTGGCCGCAACCGTCGCGTCGGCCTGGGAATTTCGCGCGGGCGAGGTGCTGTGGACGGCGATGCCGCTATTCCACCTCAGCGCGGCGCCCAGCATATTGGCGCCCATGCTGGTAGGCGCGACGACGGTGCTGGCCGGGGCTTTTCACCCGGGCGAGGTTTGGGACGACATACGCGACCACGGCGCCATCGGATTCGCCGGCGCCGGGGCGATGGTTTCGATGCTGCAGACTCTTCCCGCGGATCCCGGCGACGCACGGCTGCCCCTGCGGTTCATCTCCGCCGCGCCGATCGACGCGAACTCTTACCGGGACATCGAAAAGCGTTACGGCTGCCGCATCGTCACGATGTACGGGCTCACCGAGGCGTTTCCGATCGCGGTCAAGGCCCTTGCCGACACCGGGGTCCCCGGAACCTCGGGACAGCCCAATCCCGATTTCGATGTGCGGATCCTCGACGAGCAAGGAAATTCGTTGCCCACCGACACCGTGGGTGAGATCGCCTGTCGGCCACGGTATCCCCACGTGATGAGCGAAGGTTACGTCGACGCGGATTCGCGGATAAAGCCGCATCCGGAATGGTTTCGCACCGGCGATCTCGGGCGGCTCGATTGCGATCGGAATCTGACATATGTCGACCGAATCAAGGACGCGCTGCGCCGCCGGGGCGAAAACATCTCTTCGGTCGAAGTGGAGAGCGTTGTCATGCGGCATCCCGCGGTGGCGGAGGCCGCCGCCGTCGGCGTACCCAGCGAGTTGGGAGAGGATGACGTCCTGGTCGTCATCACGTTACGACCCGATGCCACAGTGGATTTCGCGGAGTTGCTCGACTTCTGCGCGGCGCGCATGCCCTACTTCTGCGTGCCGCGATTTGTGGAGATCGTCAGCGAGCTCCCAAAGAATGTGATTGGCCGGATACGTAAAGACTTGTTGCGCGAAAGGGGCGTCAATCCGGGAGCGTGGGATCGTGAGAGCAGGGGGTATATCGTTAGCCGTTAGGTTAGATGTCAGCTAATAGTCGGTAAGTTGCCTTAATGTTTCCGTCAGCCCAGCGTTGGCAGTCATTTCCGAGAGAGGCTGGAAAGCGATGACCATGTCCTATCAGGAACAGCAAATGCTCCATGGCGCCACCGGACGCGCTGACATCCTCGATCTGAATGCCCGGCACAATCGGGCTTTTTCGGACGGCGACCGCGACGGCTGGATCGCCACCTTCCGCCATACCGGCGCCAGCTACACCCGTGACGGTGAGTTGTTCAGTGACCTGCGCTCGGCCTTCGACGGTGGTGATGGCCAGCGACTGGTCACCGTCGATCACGAGATCAGCGTCGACGGTATCAATGCGACGCAGCATTGTGTCGCCGTGCTTTTCGCCGCCATGTATGGCGACACCGTGCTGCGGGCCACCGGGGTATTTCATGACTTGTTGATCTACGAACGGGGCGGCTGGTATTACACTTCCCGCACGTTGCAATGGGATTCGGCCCCGAGTCGACACCCCCTCGTCATGTGAGCGGCACCCTTACGTGGATCAGGATATCGGTCAGCGACTGGCCTTCGGCACGTACGACGATGCGCTGCGGATGGTCGGAACGAAAGGCGAACCCCGCACCGCCGCCACCGCCGTCAGCGCGGCACGCATTCAGCTGTTCGCCGCGATGGTCCGCGACCCCAACCGCTCGTATTGGGATCCCGATTTCGCCCGGCTGCACTGGGGCGGGTTGCTGGCCCCGCCGGCGCTGTTGATGGGCTGGCTGATTGCACCGCCATGGACGCCAGGAGGTAGGAAGGCGGCTTCGCTGATCGCCCTGCGGGTGCCGCTGCCCGGAACCACATTCATCAACGCGGCCAACGAAGTTGAGTTTCCCCATCCCATCGTCGAAGGCGACGTGCTGACCGTCGTCGACGAGCTGGTTTCGGTGTCGCCCGAAAAGCGGACACGGCTGGGCATCGGCCATTTCGTCGAGACACTGGAGACGTACCGCCGCCAGGACGGGACCGTGGTGGCCACCTGCCGCAACACCTTGTTCCGGTTCACTCCCGGAGCGTCCCCATGAGCGGCGACGGCCTGGACTGGCATCACATCACCGTTCCCGTCGACCTGCCCGAGCAGATCGACCACATCAGCTACCAACGGGTGGTGGAGAATGCCGGAGCGACGTGGGACTATTTTCCCGGCCATTTCGATCCGGAATACGCTCAAGCTCAGGGCAACCCGACGATCTACGTGAACACGATGCACCTGGCCGGATTCGCCGACCGCGTCGCGATGGACTGGGCGGGCCCGCGCTCCCGGGTGGTGCGACGGTCCATGCGGCTCGCAGGGTCCGTGTATGCCGGCGACACGATGATCGGCCGAGGCCGTGCCCTCGCGAAGCGGCGAGACGACTCGGTGGACCCGCCGCGCTGCCTGGTCGACATCGAAATCCAGGTGACCAATCAGCATGGTGCGCTCTGCTGTCCGGTCGAGTTGACCTTGCAGGTGCCCGAATCCCCACGCGACGGCGATGGATGAAGTCGGCGAATTTCACTTGACGGTGTGCCTCCGCTTCGGTGCGGCGGTCGCCGCAGCGAACGGCAAGTGGGATCGTCCATCGCCGTGTGATGCATGGGACGCCCGCGGTGTGCTCGAGCACGTGATCGGGTTCCATGACGTTCTTCTATTGCGTCCCTTGGGATTGAAGCCCGACCGGCCACGCGACGATCCTGGGGTGCGATGGCAACTCACCTACGACTCGTTGACGGAGGCTCTCGGATCCGGCGGAGCCACACAGCTAGATCAGTACCGGTTGATGCCGAACCTGACGCGTGATGTCCTGGTGCATACCTGGGACCTCGCCCGCGCGGTGGGCGCCGACGATCGATTGGACCCCGCTTGGTGTGAAGCGCTTTCCGCCGGCCTTCCCTCGGACCCCCAGGCCCTGGCCGCGCCCGGGATGTTCGGTGCGCCCGTCCCGGTCGGTGACGAGACCGATGCGCAGGCAAGGCTTCTGGCGTGGCTTGGCCGCGACCCGTCGTGGAGACCGGAATCCTTATAGCGGTGGCAGCCGACCCTTGCATATCAGCGTCTGAAGCTCGATCTGCGCACAGCACGTATGGGCCCGGGATCGAGGGAGGCCGGTTTTGTCGGTGGTGGCTGCGATGATGTGGTCATGTCGTTGACCGCATCCGCTGGCGCCGTGGGGGTGACCGCGAGCGAGCGTCTTGAGGTGTTGTTCGGGGAGTTGGCGGAGTTGTGCGGTCAGCGCAACGCGATTGATGGGCGCATCGTGGAGATCGTGGCCGAGATTGATCGCGACGAGCTCGGTGGTGTTACCGGTGCGCGGTCGGTGCCGGCGTTGGTGGCCCCGAAGACGGGTTGCTCGCCGGCCAATGCCCACACGATCAGCACGATCGCGCGCCGGGTGCAGGAGTTTCCCCGCTGCGCCCAAGGTATGCGGGAGGGTCGGCTGTCGCTGGATCAGGTCGGGGTGATCGCGGCGCGTGCCGGTCAGGGTTCTGATGCGCACTACGCGCAGCTGGCCAGCGTCGCGACGGTTACCCAGCTGCGCAGCGCGGTCAGGCTGGAACCGCGACCCGACCCCGAACCGCGGCCCGAGGGGCTTGAACCGCAGGCCTCGATCACCAAGTCCTCCGACGACGAGGGCAGCTGTTGGCGGATCAGACTTCCGCAACCCGATGCCGCGAAGTTCGAGGCGGCGTTGGCCTCTCATCGTGATGCGCTGATCGCCGAGTTCACGCGCGAGCACGGCGACGGCGACCGCGCTTGGGGTCAGCGGCCGCCGTTGCCGGGCACCGTCGAGGCGTTCATGCGCTTGGTGGAGGCCGGGTGGGACGCCGAGGCGACCCGCCGCCCGCACGGGCAGCACACCACGGTGGTGGTGCACCTCGACGTGCAGCAGCGCGCCGCGGCCCTGCATCTGGGTGCGCTGCTGTCCGACGCCGAACGCCGCTACCTGAGCTGTGATGCCACCTGTGAAGTGTGGTTCGAACGCCACGGCGAGGTCATCGGCGCCGGGCGGGCGACCCGGCTGATCAACCGGCGGCTGCGCCGCGCACTCGAGTATCGCGACCGCAGCTGTGTGGTGCCCGGCTGTGGTGCCACCCGCGGTCTGCACGCCCATCACCTGCGGCATTGGGAAGACGGCGGCCCCACGGAATTAGCCAACCTGGTGCTGCTATGCCCCTATCACCACCGGGCACACCATCGAGGCGTCCTGACCATCACCGGATACCCCGGCGCGCTCACCGTCACCGATGACACCGGCCGAGCACTGAGCCCGGGATCGCTGGCACGCCCACCCACTCAACCCCCACCCACGGTGGCGCCCTACCCCG